>NZ_JAESVP010000021.1 GCF_016765795.1 Fuscibacter oryzae | reverse complement strand
TGACCTGCCCCCCGGAAGTTCCCTCGCTGTGATGTAGAGTCTGCCCAACCTGAGAAGGAGCAGACGACATGAGGAAAAGCCGTTTCACCGAGGCGCAGATTATCGGGATGATCAGGGAACAGGAGGCCGGTTTGCCGACCTCCGAGCTTTGCCGGAAGCACGGGCTGAGCCCAGCAACGTTCTACAAGCTGAAGGCCAAGTATGGCGGGATGGATCTGTCCGACGCCAAGCGGCTGAAGCAACTCGAAGACGAGAATGCGAAGCTCAAGCGCCTGCTGGCGGATGCCATGCTCGACAATGTGGTTCTGAAAGACTTGCTGGGAAAACCCTGACGACACCGATGGCGCGGCGGGACGCGGTGCTGCGGGCGATGAAGGATCATCCGATCTCTCAGCGCCGGGCCTGCGTCCTGATCGGTGTCGATCCGAAGACGGTGCGGCGTGACAGGCCGCCCGACAACTCGGAAATCCGTGAGGAGATGCGCAAGATCGCCGAGAAGCGCCGCCGGTTCGGGTATCGGCGCGTGGGCATCCTGCTGGAGCGCAAGGGCATGGTCATGAACGAGAAGAAGCTCTACCGGATTTACCGCGAAGAGGGGCTGTCAGTGCGACGCAGACGTGGCCGCAAACGGGCGCGCGGCAGCCGAACCCCGATGCCGGTGCCGCTGCGGCCGAACCAGCGCTGGTCGCTGGACTTTCTGTCCGACACCTTCGGGGCCTGCCGCAAGTTCCGCATCCTGGCCGTCAACGACGATTGCTGCCGCGAGAACCTGGCGCTGATCGCCGACACCAGCATCTCTGGGGCTCGGGTGGCGCGAGAACTGGATGCCCTGGTCAGGATTTACGGCAAGCCCGCTTGCATCGTCAGCGACAACGGGACCGAGTTCACCAGCAAGGCGATCCTGAAATGGGCTAACGAGAACGGCGTCGAATGGCACTACATCGATCCGGGCAAGCCGCAGCAGAACGGCTACATCGAAAGCTTCAACGGCAGCCTGCGGGACGAATGCCTGAACGAGGAAATCTTCGATAGCCTGGCCGATGCCCGCCGCAAACTGGCCCTCTGGCGCTACGACTACAACCACGTCCGGCCCCATTCCTCGCTGGGCAACAAGACTCCGTCCGACGCGCGCCGGGCGCTTGAGCAATCTGAGGGCTCCGCGCCCGGCGCGCTTGCCCAACCCGAAACCGACCACTATCAACCCCAAGGACTCTCGTTATGAACGAGGGACGACCGGGGGGCAGGTCA
>NZ_JAESVP010000020.1 GCF_016765795.1 Fuscibacter oryzae | reverse complement strand
TGCGCGCATGAAGGTCTTGGTGCCTGTGAAGCGAGTGATTGACTACAACGTTAAGGTTCGCGTGAAGGCGGACGGGAGCGGGGTTGATCTTGCGAACGTGAAGATGTCGATGAACCCGTTTGACGAGATTGCCGTGGAAGAGGCGATCCGTTTGAAGGAGAAGGGGATCGCGACGGAGGTTGTTGTGGTTTCCATTGGCGTGAAGCAGTCGCAGGAGACGCTGCGGACGGCTTTGGCGATGGGGGCGGACCGAGCGATCCTGATCGAGGCGGCGTCGGATGTGCATACCGACATTGAGCCTTTGGCGGTGGCGAAACTGCTGGCTGGCGTGGTCAGGGAAGAGGCCCCTGGTCTGGTTCTGGCGGGCAAGCAGGCGATCGACAATGACATGAACGCGACCGGGCAGATGCTGTCGGCGCTGCTGGGCTGGTCGCAGGGCACCTTTGCCAGCGAGCTGACCATTGCGGGCGACACCGCGACGGTGACGCGCGAGGTTGACGGCGGCTTGCAGACGATCACGGTGAAGATGCCAGCCATCATCACGGTGGATCTGCGGCTGAACGAGCCGCGCTATGCCTCGTTGCCGAACATCATGAAGGCCAAGGCCAAGCCGCTGGCGACCAAGACCCCGGCCGATTACGGCGTGGACGTGGCGCCGCGGCTGACGGTGGTCAAGACCACGGAACCTGCGGGCCGCAAGGCGGGCGTCAAGGTGGGTTCGGTGGACGAGCTGATTGCGAAACTGAAAGACGAAGCGGGGGTGATCTGATGGCTGTTCTCCTGATTGCCGATGTGAATGACGGGCAGCTTGCCACGGATCAGGTTGCCAAGGCGTTAACGGCGGTTGCCGGTCTGGGCGAGGTGCATCTGCTGGTGCCGGGTCCGGCCTCGGCTGCGGCAGAGGCGGCGGGTCTGGCGGGGGCGGCGAAGGTGCTGCACGCGAGCGATGCGGGCCATGGGCTGGCCGAACCTCTGGCGGCGCTGGTGGTGTCGCTGGCGGGGGGCTACAGCCACATTGCGGGGGCTGCGACGGCGTTCAACAAGAACATCCTGCCACGGGTTGCCGCGCTTTTGGATGTGATGGTGCTGTCGGATGTGACGGCGGTTATCGATTCGGTCACCTTTGAGCGGCCAATCTATGCCGGGAACGCGATCCAGACGGTGACGTCCGGCGATGCGGTCAAGGTGTTCACGGTGCGGACGGCGGCCTTTGCGGCGGCGGGTTCGGGCGGTGCGGCGCCGGTGGTTGCGGCGGCGGACGTGGCCGATCCGGGGCTGTCGGCTTGGGTGGAAGACAAGGTTGCGGCTTCTGACCGGCCAGAGCTGACCAGCGCCAAGATCGTGGTGTCGGGCGGGCGTGGCGTGGGGTCGAAAGACAGCTTTGCCATCATCGAGGCGCTGGCCGACAAGCTGGGCGCTGCGGTTGGTGCGTCCCGTGCTGCGGTGGATTCGGGCTATGCCCCGAACGACTGGCAGGTTGGCCAGACGGGCAAGGTGGTTGCGCCGAACCTCTATGTCGCGGTGGGGATCTCTGGCGCGATCCAGCACCTTGCCGGCATGAAGGACAGCAAGATCATCGTCGCCATCAACAAGGACGACGAAGCCCCGATCTTCCAGGTGGCCGACTATGGCCTGGTGGGCGATCTGTTCACACTGGTCCCGGAACTCACCGCAAAGCTGTAAGGCCTGCGAAGCTGTAAAGGGTGGTGCGCGCACAGCACGCACACTAACGCAAATGATCACGGGCGCCCAAAGCAGGGGCGC
>NZ_JAESVP010000002.1 GCF_016765795.1 Fuscibacter oryzae | reverse complement strand
AGCCGCTGGTGCCATCGTCATCATGCTCCGCAGCCTGAAGATGTATGGCATGGCCCAAGCCGTGACCGACCTGATCGAACAAGGCGCGCCCGCCTTTGAAGCTGCAATCCCGATGCTCTCCCAACTGCTGAAGGCTGAACTGGCCGAACGCGAAGTGCGCTCCATCGCCTATCACATGAAGTCCGCGCGGTTCCCGGCCTACAAGGACCTCTCGGGCTTCGACTTCGCCGCCAGCGAGATCAACGAGGCCACTGTCAGGATATTGCACCGCTGCGAGTTCATGTACGGCGCCCAGAACGTGGTCCTGATCGGCGGTCCGGGAACCGGCAAAACACATGTTGCCACCGCCCTCGGCATTCAGGCCATAGAACATCACCGCCGCAAGGTCCGCTTCTTCTCCACCATCGAACTGGTCAACGCCCTCGAACAGGAAAAGGCCAAGGGCAAGGCCGGGCAGATCGCGGAAGGCCTGACCAAGCTCGACCTCGTGATCCTGGATGAATTGGGATACCTGCCCTTCAGCGCATCCGGCGGGGCCCTCCTATTCCACCTCCTGAGCAAGCTCTACGAGCGCACCAGCGTCGTCATCACCACCAACCTGAGCTTCAGCGAATGGGCCACGGTCTTTGGGGATGCCAAGATGACCACGGCCTTGCTCGACCGCCTGACCCACCGCTGTCACATCTTGGAAACCGGTAACGACAGCTTCCGGTTCAAGGCAAGCTCCGCCGCTGCAGCCCGGAAAAAGAAGGAGACAAGCCCGACCTTGACCCCAGCATGAACCGAAATCCATAATCAGAGGTGGCTCACTTCGCGGTGAAAAAACCGGCTCAGTTCTGAGTGAAAAACAACAGAGCGGCCTCTTTTATCTTCCCCTTCTGAAAATATCCCACGGGGGTGCGGGGGTGTGAAACCCCCGCCGCAACGGATCAACGCCGCCGACGCCGCCCGCCCTCGCCCCCGCCCGAAGCCGGATTATAGCTGACATCCGGCAAGGTGACGATTTTCAGCAGCTCCGGGAACGGTTCCACCGCATTCGGAATGGCCGAGGCATTGACGAAATGCTCCTGAAACTTCGGTTCGATCGCGGTTTCCACCTTGTGAATCTCATGCACCGTCGCCTCGATGGCGTTGCGAGAGCCGACATTGCACAGCGCAATCCGCGCCCCGGTGCCTGCGGCGTTGCCGGCCGAAATCACCTTGTCCAGCGGCACATCGGGAATCATGCCCAGCACCATCGCGTGCTTGGGGCTGATATGGGCGCCAAAGGCCCCGGCGAGGATGACCTTTTCCACTTTCTCGATGCCCATCTCATCCATCAGCAGCCGCGCCCCGGCATAAAGCGCCGATTTGGCAAGCTGGATCGCGCGAATGTCGCCTTGGGTCACCCAGATCTTTGGCCCACCCTCGGCGCTGGCATCGTGCAGCAGATAGGATTGCGTGCGCCCGAAGGTCACGCAGCGTTCGGTGCCCACCTGTTCGGCGCTGCCGATCAGGCCGGTCTGGTCCAGAATACCGGCCAGTCGCATCTCTGCCACCGCCTCGATGATGCCTGACCCGCAGATGCCGGTGATGCCGCTGCCCTTGGTCGCCTCGGCAAAGCCGGGATCGGTGGACCACAGGTCCGAACCGATCACCCGGAAACGCGGCTCTTTGCTGACAGGATCAATCTCGACCCGCTCAATCGCGCCGGGGGCCGCGCGCTGGCCGCTGGAGATTTGCGCGCCTTCAAACGCCGGGCCGGTGGGGCTGGAACAAGCCAGCACACGGCTTTTGTTGCCCAACAAAATCTCGGCATTGGTGCCGACATCGACGATCAGCACCATGTCATCCGACTTGCCCGGCTCTTCCGACAGGGCCACGGCGGCGCAATCGGCCCCCACATGGCCCGCGATGCAGGGCAGCACATAGACCCGCGCGGCGCGGTGGATGTTCGTCAATTCCAGATCGCGCCCGTCCAGCGACAGGCTGCCAGAGGTTGCCAGCGCAAAGGGGGCCTGACCCAGTTCGACCGGATCAATCCCCATCAGCAGATGGTGCATGACCGGGTTCATCACGAACACCACCTCAAAAATGGCGCGCGGGTCGATCTTGGCCTCTTCGGCAATCGACTTGGCCAGTGCGTTGATCGCCTCGCGCACGGCGCGGGTCATCTCCACATCGCCGCCGGGGTTCATCATCGCATAGGAAACCCGGCTCATCAGGTCTTCGCCAAAGCGGATCTGCGGATTCATCAGACCGTTGGAGGCCAGAACCGCCCCATCCGTCAGATTGCACAGATGCGCCGCGATGGTGGTCGATCCAAGGTCGATGGCCAACCCGTACAATGCGCCGTCATGGAACCCCGGATAAACCTCCAGCAGTCGGGTGCGGGTGTCGTGGTTGCCCTTGTGCAGAACCACCGTCACCTTCCATTCACCCTTGCGCAGCACAGGTTGCAGGCGCGACAGCAGTGCCAGATCGGCAATGACATCCGTGACGCCCCATTGCGCGGCCAGCGCCTCTTTCAAGCGTTCAAAGTCGCCCGAGGGGTTGTGCATATCCGGCTCTGTCACCTCGACGAACAGGGCGCGGGTGGCCGGATCCATCACGATGTCGCGCTGGGTGGCGGATTTGCGGATGACCTGCTTGTGCACCTGGCTTTCGGGCGGCACGTCGATGACCACATCGCCCATCACCTGCGCCTGACAGCCAAGGCGGCGGCCCGGAGCCATGCCACGCTTGGACTTATAGCGCTCCTCCACCGAGTTCCACGGAGTCAGCGCATCATCATCGACATGCACGCCATGCTTGGGAAATTCGCCATAGCCGGGGCTGATCTGGCATTTGGAACAGATGCCGCGCCCGCCGCAAACCGAATCGAGATCGACGCCCAACTGCCGGGCGGCAGTCAGAACCGGGGTGCCAAGGGCAAAGCGGCCCCGCTTGCCCGAGGGGGTAAAGATGACAAGGGCGTCTTCGGTCATGTCTTTTCTCCAGCTTCGTGGACGAAGCGGTATTTGATGTCGTCAAAGGAATCGGCGGCGAAGGTGTAGAACCATTTCAACGGTGCGCGCGCCATGGGAACCCCGTGTACCACGCCACCCGGAATGAACAGGGCAACGCCGGGTGCGAGGCGGTGAGGGGTGCCGTCGACCAGTACCTCGCCTTCGCCCTCCAACCCGAAGTAAACCTCTGCCTGCGGGTGTGAATGCAGGGCAAAGGTTTCCCCTTCAGCCATTATCGCGACACCGCAGACGATGCTGTCGGTCGGCGTGGTGGGGGTCGAGATCAGGGTGCGGAAGCGGATGGTACCGCGCGTGGGGTCATCCCAACGCGCGTCCGGCAAAAGATCAGCATCGGCAGAGATGGCTTCAGCCACGGTCTTCCTTTCCCGCTCACCCTTTCTTTCTAGGGGGCAGCGTGGCAGCGGCATTGTCTGTTTGCGTCCTGTTGCGAACAGGTTGCGGCGGGGTGGCCGTAATCTTCTTCGAAGGAATTTGTGACGCGGTGCGGAACTGCTTTGCCAGCTTTAGTCCCTGTCCCTGATAGTTGGATTGCAACCCCGCGCCATAGAGCGTTTCGGGTCGTTCCGACATGCGTTCATAAACCAGACGGCCCACCACCTGACCATGTTCCAGCACAAAGGGGGCCTCGTGGCAGCGCACCTCCAGCACACCGCGGCTGCCCATACCGCCTGCGCTGGCATGGCCAAAGCCGGGGTCGAAAAAGCCCGCGTAATGCACGCGGAACTCGCCCACCATCGCCAGATAGGGGGCCATTTCGGCGGCGTAATCGGGGGGAATAGTCACCGCCTCGCGGGAAACGAGTATGTAGAAGGCACCGGGATCAAGAATGATGCGGCCTTCGGTGGTGCGCAGCTCTTCCCAGAAATCGCGGGCGGGATAGTGTCCGATGCGGTCAAGGTCCACCACGCCGGTATGGGGTTTGGCGCGGTAACCGACCAGATCCTCCTTGCCGGGCGACAGATCGACCGAAAAGCCCAGACCCTCGGAAATCACCGCCTCGCCCGAAACCAGCGGATCGGCGGCATGCAGGGTTTTCAGCGCCTCATCCGACAGCACGGCTTGCCCTGCGCGAAAGCGGATCTGGTTCAGCCTTTGCCCGGCGCGCACCAGCACCGAAAAGCTGCGCGGGCACACCTCGGCATATAGAGGGCCGGTGTAACCTTCGGGGATGCGGTCAAATTCGGCCCCGCCATCGGTGATGGTGCGGGTCAGCAGGTCCAGCCGCCCGGTCGAGCTTTTGGCATTTGCCACCGCCGTGATGCCGGCGGGCAGGGCCAGCCGCTCCATCAGCGGAATCACATAGACGCAGCCCTTTTCCAGCACCGCACCTTCGGTCAGATCGACGCGGTGCATCTCGAACTCGGCAATTCGGTCGGCCACCTTCGCGCCATGCCCGGCCAGGAAAGAGGCGCGGACGCGGTAGGCCACGGTGCCAAGGCGCAGATCAAGGCTGGCGGGCTGCACCTGCGCCGGGATGATCGCCGGATCGGCAGCAATGGCGCCCTGTTCGATCAGGGCGCGCAGGGTCTGGGCTGGCAAAACGCCGGACTGGATCATCTGCAAGCCTTTCGCGGCTGGGTCTATTTCCTTAAATGAGAACGCCCGCCTGCCAAGTGGCAAGCGGGCGTTTTCACATGGTCGGGCCGGTGAGATTCGAACTCACGACCTCCCGCCCCCCAGACGGACGCGCTAAACCAGGCTGCGCTACGGCCCGACGATGTGGGGGTTACATAACGAGTTTCGTGGCAGGGGCAAGCGGGAAAGTGCATGATTTTTCCGCTTAGTAGCGCGGGCCGATCATGCGGTCCTCCAGCACGATCAGCCTGTCACGCAACGCGCGCAGGGTTTCGCGGTGAGCAGCCAGCAATGCGCGGGGGGCAGCGGAAATCCGCGCCGCAAGGCTTGCGTCAGCGGCCAGCACCGGCACCGGAGCGGGAAAGTACTTGGCAGGGCTTTCCGGTTTCGAATCATGCACTTCGGACTCTGTGGCCATTCTGGTCAGCGCAACGATGCGGTCTTGCAGGTCGTCATCATCAGCGTCGATCATCATCGGCGCTTCGGGCACCTGTTCGGCAACCGGAGGTTCGGCCGAGACCACGGCCAGCGCCTCGGTCACCTGTTCGAACAGAGGTTCCTCCGGTGCAGCGGCGGGGGGGGCCAGATCGTCGAACAGGCCGCGGAACAAGTTTGGCTGTTCGGGTTTGCGCGGGCGAACAGGGTCTTTCTTCAAGGCGGTTTCCAATGCCACGATCTGCGCGGTTTCCGGCTCGTCAGCCGGGGCAGGGGCGGTTTCCTTGGGAAAGTTCGCGGTCAACGCAGCTTCCAGCGCGGCCTCGGCATCTTCTTCCACCGCATGGGCATCGCCGCCGATTTCGGCAACATGCCGCACGCCCTGTTCGCGCAGCATTTTCTGCACGCCGCGAATCGTCATTCCCTCTTCATGCAGCAATCGTTTGATGCCGGACAGCAGAGCCACATCCGCCGGGCGGTAATACCGACGCCCGCCCGCGCGCTTGACCGGCCTGATCTGGGGAAAACGGCTTTCCCAGAACCGCAGCACATGGGCCGGGGTTTCCAAAAGGTCCGCCACCTCGCTGATGGTGCGGAAGGCTTCTGGCGACTTGTCCATGCCCGTGCAGTCCCGTTACTTTTTCTTGCCCGCAGCAACGCGGTCTTTCATCAGATGCGAGGGCCGGAAAGTCAGCACGCGACGCGGGCTGATTGGCACCTCATCCCCGGTCTTGGGGTTGCGGCCGACACGGGCCGTCTTGTCACGCACCGAAAACGTGCCGAAGGACGAGATTTTCACTGTCTCGCCACTGGCCAGCGCGTCGGACATATGTCCAAGAACTGCCTCGACCAGTTGGGCCGATTCATTGCGGCTCAGGCCGACTTCGTGGAACACGGCTTCGGAAAGGTCCATCCGTGTCAGAGTTTTTTCGCTCATCATATCCCCCCCGGGTTATACCGGCAGGATGGGGGCTAGCGAATTGCGAGTCAATATCAATCACTTGGGGCAGGGCGTTCAAGCACCTTACCAGCGAAGAACGACCGATCCCCAGGCAAGGCCGCCGCCAATCGCCTCTGTCACCACCAGATCGCCGGGCTTGATCTGCCCGCGCGCCTTGCCAACCGACAGCGCAAGGGGAATCGAGGCGGCAGAGGTGTTGCCGTGATCTTGTACGGTCACCACCACGCGGTCCATCGGCACCTGCATGCGTTTGGCGGTGGCTTCGATGATGCGGATATTGGCTTGATGGGGGACGATCCAGTCCACATCCTCGCCCGACATGCCAAGTTTGGCCAAGGAGGCATGGGCGGTTTCGGCCAGCTTTTCCACCGCATGGCGGAACACTTCCTTGCCTTCCATCCGCAGATGGCCGGTCGTGCCGGTGGACACGCCACCATCAACGTAAAGAATGTCCTTGTGGCGCCCGTCGCTGTGCAGGTCGGTCGCCAGAATGCCCCGGTCGGCATTGGTGCCGTCGCCCGTCGCAGCCTCCAGCACCAGCGCGCCCGCGCCATCGCCGAACAGCACGCAGGTGCCCCGGTCGGTCCAGTCCATCAACCGGCTGAAGGTTTCAGCCCCGATCACCAGAACCCGCCGCGCCGCGCCAGAGATGATCAGCGCATTGGCGTTGGTCAGGGCAAAGACAAACCCGGCGCAAACCGCCTGCACGTCGAACGCAAAGCCGTGGGTCATACCCAACTGGGCCTGAACCATCGTTGCGGCAGAAGGAAAGGTCAGATCGGCGGTCGAGGTGGCGACGATGACCGCGTCAATGTCATCCGCCGTCAGGCCCGCATCGGCAAGCGCTGCTTGTGCTGCACGGGTGCCCAGATCGGATGTGGTCTGGCCTTCGGCCACAAAATGGCGGCGTTCGATGCCAGAGCGGCTGCGAATCCATTCGTCCGAAGTCTCGACAATCGCTTCGAATTTGCTGTTGGGCACCACACGCTCGGGCAGGTAATGCCCGACGCCCTTAACCACGGCGCGTATCGTCATTCTTCGGACCCAGCCTCCCCGGCACTCGCGGGGGCATCCTGCCCCGCGCGTTCGGCGGATGCAACCCGCGCCGCAAGCGATTGAGTAAAGCCCGCTTTTGCCAGCCGGTGCGCCAGTTCCACCGCCGCCGCGACGCCGGTGGCATCGGACGAGCCGTGCGACTTCACCACCGTGCCGTTCAGCCCCAGAAACACCCCTCCATTGGCAAGGCGCGGGTCGATCCGCCGTGCCAGACGTTTCAGGGAATTCATGGCGATCAGCGCGGCAAAGCGCGACATCCAGCCAGCGTTGAACGCCTCTTTCATGAAGTCGGAGATCAGCTTGGCAGTGCCTTCGCCGGTTTTCAGCGCGATATTGCCGGTGAAACCATCGGTCACGATCACATCCACGCGGTCGGACGGAATATCGCCACCTTCGACAAAGCCAACGAAATCATAGCCCGAAACCTCTGCCGCAGCGCCCAACAGGTGATGCGCCTCATGCAGCTCGGCCCGGCCCTTGTGTTCCTCGGTGCCGACGTTCAGCAGGCCGACGCGGGGCCGCGCGGTCTGCATGCCGTTCTTGGCGTAGGATGCCCCCATGGCGGCATATTGCAGCAAATCCGCCGCCTCGGCCTTGATGTCGGCCCCCACGTCCAGCATCACATTGAAGCCGGAAGGGTTGCGCGAGGGCCAATAGCAGGCAATCGCGGGCCGGTTCACGCCGGGCAGCTTGCGCAGCCGCAGCATCGAAACCGCCATCAGCGCGCCGGTATTGCCGCAGGACACCGCAGCCCCGGCCTCGCCGTTCTTCACGCTGTCGATGGTGGACCACATCGAGGTGCCGTTGCCCGACCGCATGATCTGGCTGGGCTTGTCGTGCATGGTCACGACCCGGTCGGCATGACGCAGTTCAACCCGGCCAGCCAATGTGGGCTGCCGGGCCAAAAGCCGTTTCAATTCAGATTCGTTGCCATGCAGCAGAAACTGCGCATCGGGCAGTCGTTCGGCACAAATCATCAAACCGGCGACAACTGCCGCCGGCCCGCGATCTCCACCCATCGCATCAACGGAAATGACGGTGCGCCCGCCGTTTTCAGCCCGTTCAGTGTCCTGTCCGGTCGTCATCGGGGCGCGAAAGCGTCAGGAGCGGCTTACGCCGCGTCCTCGTCCGTATCGACAGCCTTCGTGGCCACGACTTCGCGCGCATCGTAATGGCCGCACGACGGGCAAACGTGGTGCGGGCGCTTCAACTCGCCACAGTTGGAGCAATCTTGCGGGTTGCCAGCAACCAGCGCGTCATGCGCACGACGCATGTTGCGACGCGAACGGGTGACTCGGTTCTGAGGGACAGCCATGTCTCGACCTCGGGGTTTTGAGGGGCAGGCCCCTGATTTTCGTTTGTTTCCAAGACATTCGCACAAGCGCAACAGCGCGGCGGAAGGCCCCGGATGAGGCGCGGAACATACTCAGATTCCCCGCAGGTGCAAGCCCTTTTCTGGCCAGCCCCTATTCGTCCTTTTGTTTCAGCTTTTCTGCCAGACTTGCAAGCCCGGCAAAGGGGTTCAGATCGGCCTGCCGCAGCGGTTCCTGTCCGGGCGGGCCATAGACCGCCTCGCCCAGTTCGGCACCCGCCGCGCGGGGAAAGGGCGGCAGCGCAAGGGTCAGCGCCTCTAGTGCGACCTGCACGATGTCGATCTCTTCGGGCAGACGCTCGGTGTCTTCTTCGGGAATTTCGGCCTCGACCTCTTCGGGGTCGGTGTAATCGGCCAGATAATGGCGCGTCGATTCGTCCCGCAAGTTGGCTGGAACCGGCGCAAGGGTGATGACGCAAGGCTGCACCACCTGGGCCGTCATCTCTGCCGTCAGGCGAAAATCGTGGCGGCCTTCGGGCTGCAACTGCCCGACAAAGCTGAAGCCGGGCAGGTCAAGCAACCCCAGCGCATTTGCCATGGCCTTGCGTTCGCCCTCGTTGGGCCGGAAGGCAAAGCGCGTCGGCTTGCGTGTGGGCAGTGTGGCCACACGCAGCGGCATCCGGGGAAAAGCGGTGCTGTCTGTCATTCTGACCTCCGATCGCTCAACTTTCCTGTGACCTGTCGGCACAACCTGCCTGGCCACAGCACAGTATTCTTGAACAGGACGGCGACCTTCTGTAAGCCCTTGGGGAAAGACCGGGCTGGTCGGCCTGCCTTTTTGCGATAGTGCCGCAAAACGGCCATGGCAAGGGCGACTGGTTGTCGGAGGGGTGTACGGGGACAGGCATGGCAAGAAACAGCGATTCTCGGCTCCGCTCGCGGAGGGCTGTGCTGGTGGCGATGGTATCGCTGGGGCTGATGGCCTGCACGCCGGTGTATGAAAACCACGGCTTCGTGCCGTCTGACGAAGAGCTGGCCTTGGTAGAGGTTGGCAAGGACACCCGCGAAGTGGTGGCCGCAACGGTGGGCAAGCCCGCTGCCTCGGGCCTTTTGAACGACGTGGGCTGGTTCTATGTCCAAAGCACCTACCGCCGTGTCGGGGCCTATGCGCCGAAAGAGGTAGACCGGCAGGTGGTTTCGATCACCTTCGACGACAAGGGTGTTGTTGAAAACGTCGAACGCTTCGGGCTGGACCATGGGCGCATCGTTCCGATCTCTCGTCGGGTGACGGAATCGAACATCAAGGGCGTCAGCTTCCTGCGGCAGCTTTTCAGCAGCCTGGGCCGGGTATCGGCGGGGCAGTTGCTGAACAACTGAGTCGATGGATCAGGATTGGAAGGGGGCGGCCAGTGCCGCCCCTTTCTTCATTTCCGCTCTTCGAAATCCAACGCCACGCCGTTGATGCAATAGCGCAGACCGGTCGGGGCCGGGCCATCAGGGAAAACATGGCCCAGATGCGCCTCGCACTTGTTGCAATGCACCTCGGTTCGCCGCATCCCATAGCGGGCATCGTTGCTTTCGCCGACGATCTGGCCATTGGCGGGGGCGGTGAACGAAGGCCAGCCGCAACCGGCGTCAAATTTCTCGGCCGCATCAAACAGCTCTGCCCCGCAACCGGCGCAACGATAGGTGCCGGGCGCGTCGGGAAAGTCGTCATTGGTAAAGGGCCGCTCGGTGCCATGTTCGCGCATGACATGATAGGCAAGGTCGGAAAGCTGTTCCTTCCATTCAGCATCGGTCTTCTTGATCTTGTCCATGGGGCCTCCGGTTCCTGCGACGCCTTGCGCGCCTTGCAGGTTCCCGACACAAATAGGGTGTAAACCGGCCTTGGCCAAGGTGGCGGAGGGGTGATGCAGGTGCTGGAAAAGGGGCGGTTACGGGCGCGGCTGGCCGAGGGGCCGGAAGATGTCGCCCGCGCGCAGGCCCTGCGGCACCTGTGCTTCCGCAAGGGGGGGGGGCTGGATGCCGATGGCTTTGACCCGCGCTGCCGCCATGTGCTGATTGAAGAGCGTGATGGGGACCACCTGCTATCCTGTTTCCGTCTGCTGGAAATTCCAACCCGCGCCGCCCTGACAACCAGCTATGCCGCGCAATTCTATGATCTTGGCACCCTGTCCGGCCTGTCGGTTCCGGCGATAGAGATCGGGCGATTCTGTATCGCCCCCGGTCAGACGGACCCCGACATTCTGCGGCTGGCCTGGGTTGCCTTGACACGCATTGTTGATGACGAAGGGTTTGCGGCGATGTTCGGCTGCACCTCTTTTCCCAGCGCAGACCCGGATCGCCACAGCCTCGCACTGGCCGCGTTGCGCCCGCATGTCGCGATGCCGGGACAGGGGCCGCAGCGCCGTGCCCCCGAAACGCTGGCCCTATGTGATCTGCCGCCGCCGCAAGATCCGCGCGCAGCGCTTGCGGGCTTACCCGCGATTCTGCGGACCTATCTGGGCATGGGGGGCTGGGTCAGTGACCATGCGGTGATTGACCGCGATCTGGATACGCTGCACGTCTTCACCGCAGTCGAGGTGGCCCGCGTTCCTGCCGCCCGCGCCCGCGCGCTGCGGGCGTTGGCGGGGTGATCCGGCGGGCCGGGGCGTCAGGCGGGCAGGCGTTCGCGCAGGAACTGCATCGCCACACTCAGCCCGTCAGGCGCGATGCCGTGGGGCGTGCCCTTCATTGTATGGGTGTACAAATCGAACCCGGCGGGGGCCAGCGCCTCTGCCGCGCGTTCCATCTCATGGTAAGGTACCACAGGGTCCTGATCGCCATGCATCAGCAGGATAGCCGGTTTCACCTTGGCCTTGCTGGCCATCTCGGGTGCCAGCAGGCGGCCTGAACAGGCAACCACGCCCGCAATTGCCGCATCCCGGAAGGGGGCGACCGCAAGGCTCATCATGGCACCTTGGGAAAAACCGAACAGCGCCAGCGCCTCTGGTCCCAGCCCCTCTTCGGCCAGCCGGGCATCAAGGAACGCGTTCAGATCATCCATCGAGCGGGCGACCCCGGCCTTGGCATCCGCCTCGGAGCTGCCGTCAAAGCGGGGAATGCCGAACCACTGAAAGCCGAAGGGGTTGCCCTGGCAGGGTTCCGGCGCGTTGGGCGACACAAAGACGGTATTGGGCAGATGGGGCGCCAGCGGCTGGGCAAGACCCAGCAGATCGGCGCCGTCGGCGCCATAGCCATGCAGGAACACCAGCAGGCTTCTTGCCTTGCCAGAGCGGGCGGCTTTGCGCTGAAACTGCAACTCTCGTGTCATCGGATGCCCTCTCGGTTCTTTTCAACATGGTAGTAGGCCCAAAGCACCCGCGCCGCAACCGAGCGCCAGGGCGACCAGGCCGCAGCCATCTCGCGCAGAGCCCGGTCTTTCGGACGTTCGGGCAGGTTGAACAGCAGTCTCGCCCCTTCTTGCAGCGCCAGATCGCCGGGGGCGAACACATCGGCATGGCCAAGGGCGAACATGGCGTAAATCTCTGCCGTCCAGATGCCGATACCGGGAACCGCCGTCAGTTGCGCCACAACCTGATCGGGGGGGGCTGTGCGCAGGGCATCGAAATTGACGCCCGATTGTGCCAGCGCCCGGCCATAGCGCGCCTTTTGCCGCGACAGTCCTACAGCGCGCAGCTCTTCGTCCGTCGCCGCTGCCATCGCTGCCCGGTCGGTCAACCCCGCCGCCGCCAGCCGCGCCCAAATCGCATTGGCAGAAGCCACGGAAACCTGCTGGCTGACAATCGCTGAGAGCAGCGCCGCAAACCCGTCCTCGCGCCGTCGCAGGGGCAGCGGGCCGGTCAGCGTCAGCGCATAAGCAAAGCGCGGCTCTGCTTGGGCCAGCCACGCGGCCCCTTCGGCCACGCAGGCGTCAGATATGATGATGCGACCGATCATGGCCTCTCCGTTTCACTCTTGCCCAAGGTTTGGGCGACAGATACGCCTTTGCAATCATGCATGAACCCAATGACAGTCTGGCCCGCCGCAATGTTCTGGTCCTTGTCGCGGCGCAGGCCGTGCTGGGGGCACAGATGCCCGTTATCTTCACCATCGCCGGGCTGGCAGGGCAAGGGCTGGCGCCCAACAAATGCTGGGCCACACTGCCGATTACCGCCGCCGTACTGGGTTCGATGCTGACCGCGACGCCGATTTCCGCCTTCATGGCGCGGCACGGGCGACGCGCGGGCTTTGTCGTCGGCGCGATGGGCGGTGCATTGGGCGCGGCCCTTGGTGCGCTGGGTCTTTTGTGGGGCAGCTTCTGGCTGTTCGTGCTGGGTGGACTGTTCACTGGCGTTTACATGAGCGCGCAAGGCTTTTACCGCTTTGCCGCCGCCGATACCGCCTCAGAGGCCTTCCGCCCCAAGGCGATTTCCTGGGTGATGGCGGGGGGCCTGTTCTCTGCCGTCTTTGGCCCGCAACTGGTGAAGGCAACGACAGAGGCCTTTATCGTACCCTTCCTTGGCAGCTATCTGGCGGTGATCGCGCTGAACCTTGTGGGGGTGTTCCTGTTTGCCGGGCTGAAGATTCCGAAACCCGCCGCCCCGGTCGCCGGTGCGCCGCTGGGCCGCACCAAGGGCGAGTTGATCAGAACGCCCGTCATCGCGGTGGCGATGATCTGTGCCACGGTTTCTTATGCGCTGATGAATCTGGTGATGACCTCGTCGCCGCTGGCCATCGTCGGCTGCGGCTATCACACCAATGATGCCGCCAATGTGGTGTCGTCGCATGTGCTGGCGATGTATCTGCCCTCGTTCTTTACGGGCCATGTCATTGCCCGGATCGGCGCGCAAAAGGTGGTGGCCATAGGCTTGGTGATATTGGCCGGGGCAGGGGCAGTTGCCCTGTCTGGCGTGCATCTGGAAAACTTTTTCCTGGCGCTGATCCTGCTGGGCGTCGGCTGGAACTTTGGGTTCATCGGTGCAACCAGCATGCTGACCGCAGCGCAAGCCCCGTCAGAGCGGGGGCGGTTGCAGGGGTTGAATGACTTTGTGGTCTTCGGTGGCGTGACGCTGGCCAGCCTGTCTTCGGGCGGGTTGATGAACTGCTCGGGTGGTTCGCCGCAATCGGGCTGGCAGGCGGTCAACCTGGCGATGACGCCGTTTCTGGTGCTGGCGGGTGCAGCGCTGATCTGGCTGATGCTGCGGCCAAAGGAAACGCGCTGATCGCGCCCACTCCCTGAAATGGGGAGGGGGTCAGTAGCGCCCCGTCATCGCCTGCCACAATAGACCGCCACGCTTGGCAAATTCCGAAAGCTCCAACCGCCCTTCGGCCACCGCTGCCGGATCGCGGGCCGCCAGTTTCAGCAGCCTCGCCGTCTGCCATGCCGCCAAGGCCGCAGCGGGCGCAACCTTTCCCGTGCGGGCCTGACGCAGCCTTTCAAGGCCGTGTTCCGCCAGTTTCCGCAGAGCCTCTGGTCTGCCATCAGGCAGTGGAAAGCGGCCGCGCGCCTCCAGCTCTGGTACAGCCCGCAGATAGTTGGCCACGCCCTGCGCCCAGCCCAGATGCCGCGCCGCCACCTCATCCGTACCGCCGCAGGCGGTTGAGGCTAGCCACATCAGCCCGCCAGCGGTATCGTTCAGATAGGCGTCAAACGCGGCCATATCGGCGAAAGGCTCGCCCCAGGCATCGTGCAGGCGCGCAGCGATCAGCCGGTCGATCACCGCCAAGGGCAGGGCGGCCTGCCGGATCACCGTATGAAACGGCCCGGCCACTTCATGCGCGCGCGGCTGCGGTTCGGCCACCACATCACGCCACCATTGCAGGCGCATTTCGGCAATCATCGGCTCCTTGGAAACCCACGGTGCGCGCGCCACCTCCAGATTGAAGGCGTAAAGCGGCAAAAGACGGGCACGATGCTGCGCCGGGGCAGCCATTGCTGCGGCAAAGCGGTCGGCGTCGCCGCGCCGCAGCAATTCTGCACAGGCGTCCAAAGTCATGCCGCGCCCATGTCGCGAACCAGCTTCCAGTTGATCGCATCCAAGAGCGCCTCAAAGCTGGCATCCACGATGTTCGGGCTGACGCCGACAGTGGACCAGCGGTGGCCCTGACCATCCTCGCTGTCGATGATGACACGCGTCACGGCCTCGGTGCCGCCTTGGGTGATCCGCACCTTGAAATCGACCAGCTTCATATCGTCGATGCACGCCTGATAGGGGCCAAGATCCTTGGCCAGCGCCTTGGACAGCGCGTTCACCGGGCCACGGTCGCTGCCATCTTCATCCATGCTGTCGCTGACCGACATCATCTTTTGCTCGCCGACCTTCACCACCACCACGGCTTCGGACAGGCTGATCATGCGGTCATATTTGTTCTTTCGCCGCTCGACCGTCACGCGATAGCGCTTTACCTCGAAAAAGCTGGGGCAAAGGCCCAGTTCCCGCCGCGCCAGCAGTTCAAAACTGGCCTGCGCGCCGTCATAGGCATAGCCCTGATCCTCACGCTCTTTGATGATCTCCAGAATCCGGCCAAGGCGCGGGTCTTTGGGGGCCACCTCGATCCCGGCCTGCGCAAGCTGGGCGCGCAGGTTCGATTGCCCGGCCTGATTGCTCATCGGGATCAGGCGCGCGTTGCCCACCGTTTCGGGCGGGATGTGTTCGTAGGTGGTGGGGTCTTTCAGAATGGCGCTTGCATGCAGGCCCGCCTTGTGGGCGAACGCACTGGCCCCGACATAGGGCGCCGACCGCAGCGGAACCCGGTTCAGAATGTCATCCAACATCCGGCTGGTGCGCACCAATCCCGCCAAAGCCTGCCGCGAGACGCCGGTTTCCAGCGTGCTGGCAAAGGGTTCTTTCAGCAGCAAGGTCGGGATCAGCGTCACCAGATTGGCATTGCCGCAGCGTTCGCCAAGGCCGTTCAGCGTGCCCTGAACCTGCCGCGCGCCCGCCAGCACGGCGGCAAGGCTGTTGGCCACCGCATTGCCGGTATCGTCGTGGCAATGAATGCCCAAACGGTCGCCGGGAATGCCCGCCGCGATCACCTCGGCCACCACGCGGCCCACCTCGGCAGGCAGGGTGCCGCCGTTGGTATCGCACAGCACGATCCAGCGCGCCCCGGCATCGCGAGCCGCCGTCAGGCAGGACAGGGCATAGGCCGGATTGGCGCGATAGCCGTCAAAGAAATGCTCGGCATCGAGCATCGCCTCGCGCCCCTTGGCCACGACATGAGCGATGCTGGCGCGGATGTTTTCAAGGTTTTCGTCAAGGCTGATGCCAAGCGCGGTCGTCACATGAAACTCATGCGTCTTGCCCACCAGACAGACCGCCGGGGTTTCAGCGTTGAGGACCGCCGCCAGCACATCGTCATTCTCCGCACTGCGGCCCGCGCGTTTGGTCATGCCAAAGGCGGTCATCGTGGCGCGGGTCTGCGGCGCGGCTGCGAAAAACTCGCTGTCGGTCGGGTTGGCACCGGGCCAGCCGCCCTCGATATAGTCAACGCCCAAAGCATCCAGCGCCAGCGCGATCTGGCGTTTATCACCGGCCGAGAATTGCACGCCCTGGGTTTGCTGACCATCGCGCAGGGTGGTGTCGAAAAGGTAAAGTCGCTCGCTCATCGCTGGCCCCTGGCAAATTCCTTCGAAGGAATTTGCAATTTTCTTCGAAGAAAGTTGCCCGGAGTTTTTGAAAACTCCGGCTTATTCCAGTTCCGCCAGTTTCGCGGGGTCGAATGCAGCCGTCATCTCGTAAGATGTCGAAAGCTTGCCTATCTGTACCGACACGCCGGCCGCAGCGAGGCCGCTCTTAATCCGATCAGCCTCGAAGTAGTTTTTCTCATTACGAGCCATTTCCAGTCGGCGGAGCAAATCATCAATCTTCCAAGTGAACTCGCGCCGATCATCCGAATTATGGACGTGCAACAGACTAATCTGATCCGGCGACTGGCCGTCCCAGATAGCGAGGAACTTTAGGTCAGCAGCCAGTTGCTCATAGCGACATTCGCGGAATTCTGTCCGCATAATCGTTAGTGCTTCGGGCGTGTTCAGGTCGTCGGCCAGAGCCGCGATCAACTCAAAGGAGGGAGGCAAAGTCGTTTCACTGAAGTTCGACACCCAGTAAGACCACTTATGTAGCTCGTTCTGTGCCTGCCTGAACTTAGCCTCGGTCCAATCCATCGGCTTGCTGTAGTGGGTCATCAAGAAGACCATTCTGATCAAAAAGCCCGGATAGCCCCGATCCAGCAAATCCCGCACGGTAAAGAAATTGCCCAAGCTCTTGGACATCTTCTTCCCCTCGACCTGCAACATCTCATTGTGCATCCACACATTCGCAAACCCCGCCTCGGGGTGGGCGCAGCAGGATTGCGCAATCTCATTCTCATGGTGGGGGAATTGCAGGTCCAGCCCTCCGCCGTGGATGTCGAAACTGGCGCCCAGCAGTTCATGGCTCATCGCGCTGCATTCGATATGCCAGCCGGGCCGGCCATAGCCCCAAGGGCTGTCCCATCCCGGCGTCACCGCATCCGACGGCTTCCACAGCACGAAGTCCATCGGGTCTTCCTTGAAGGGCGCAACCTCAACCCGCGCGCCCGCGATCATGTCATCGACCGAGCGGCCCGACAGCGCGCCATAGTCCTTGTACGACCGTACACGGAACAGCACATGGCCCTCTTTGGCATAGGCATGGCCGCCGTCGATCAGGGTCTGGATCATCGCCACCATCGGCCCGATATATTCCGTCGCCCGTGGCTCATGCGTCGGGCGCAGGGCACCCAGCGCGTCCATGTCGGCATGATACCAGGCAATCGTTTCATCGGTGATGTCGCGGATCGGGCGGCCAGTCTCTGCCGCCTTGGCGTTGATCTTGTCATCCACGTCGGTGAAATTGCGCACATAGGTCACATGATCCGGCCCATAGACATGGCGCAGCAGGCGGAACAGCGTGTCGAATACCACCACGGGCCGCGCGTTACCAATATGGGCGCGGTCGTAGACCGTCGGGCCGCAGACATACATGCGCACATTTTTCGGATCGAGGGGGGTAAACGCCTCTTTCTTCCGCGTCTTCGAATTGTGCAGCCGGATCGTCATGTCTCGTCCCCGAAAAGGCAAATGCCACCGCCCGCGGGGCTGGCCGATCTCATCTTTTCCAGGAAGGATGACGAACGCGCCCCGCTTGACCCAAGGTCAGCCGGTAATGCAGCAAATGCCAATGATGCCATAGGTCGTCATGGGCTGCGGATTAGCGCAATTTCCTTGCCTCGCCAAGAGATTTTGACGCGGACAAAGCGAGAGGGCGCGCCTAGGCGCCGTCCTTTTCGGCCAGCGCCAGCCATTCCTCTTCGGCTTCGGCCAGCGCCTGCTGCCGTTCTGCCATCGCTTCCGACGCTTTGCGGAACTTGACCGGCTCTTTTTCATAAAGGTCGGGCTGCTCCATGAACCCTGCCAGTTTCGCAATCTCGGCCTCCAGCCGCTCCATCACGCCGGGCAGGGCATCTAGCCGCTTTTTCTCGGTGAAGGTCAGGCCATCGGGCTTCTTCACATCAGGCTTTGATTGCGGTGTGGAACCACCTGATTTTGCAGCGGTTTCCGCCATGGCCTCTGGCCGCTGCGCCGCATAATCCGACCAGCCGCCGGGATAAACCGTGGCCTTGCCGCCCGGTTCCATGGCGACGGTCTGGGTGGCGATGCGGTCGATGAAATCGCGATCATGGCTGACCAGCAGGACAGTGCCGTCAAACTCTCCCAGAATATCCTGCAACAGGTCCAGCGTTTCCACATCCAGATCGTTGGTCGGTTCGTCAAGGATCAGCAGGTTCGCAGGCTTGGCCATCAGCTTTGCCAGCAAAAGCCGCGCCTTTTCGCCGCCCGACAGGCTTTTCACCGGCGCGCGCGCCTGGCTGTCATCGAACAGAAAATCCTTGAGATAGGCCACCACATGGCGTGGCTGCCCGCGCACCAGCACCTGATCAGAGGCGCCGGAAACGCTCATCAACGGATCGCCGGTCAGATTTTCCCACAGGCTCGCCTCGGGGTCCAGTTGGGCGCGGGTCTGATCGAACACGGCGGTTTCGATATTGGTGCCTAGTTTGACCGTGCCGGAATCAGGCTCTATCTGGCCCAGCAGAATTTTCAGCAGCGTGGTCTTGCCCACGCCATTCGGGCCGACAAAAGCCACCCGGTCGCCGCGCGTCACCCGCAGGTTTAGCGATTTGATCAGCACCTTGTCGCCATAGGCCTTTGAAATCTCTTTGGCCTCGACCACGCGCGCGCCGCTTGATGGGGCGGCTTCCAGCACCATGGCGGCGGTGCCCTGACGTCGTATCTGGCTGGCGCGTTCGGCGCGCAGATCTTGCAAGGCCCGCACCCGGCCCATGTTGCGCTTGCGGCGGGCCGAAATGCCCTCGACCGCCCATTTCGCCTCGGCCTTGATCTTGCGGTCCAGCTTGTGGCGGGCCTCATCCTCTTCGGCCCAGACGCCCTCGCGCCATTCCTCGAACCCGTCAAAACCGGATTCGCGCCGACGCACCTCGCCCCGGTCGATCCAGAGTGTCGCCTTGGTCAGCGCGCGCAAAAAGGCGCGGTCGTGGGAAATCAGCACAAAGGCGGCGCGGGTCTGCGACAATTCCCGCTCCAGCCATTCAATCGCTTCGATATCGAGGTGGTTGGTCGGCTCGTCCAACAGCATCAGCTCGGGCGCCTCGGCCATCAGCTTGGCAAGGGCGGCGCGGCGGCGTTCGCCACCGCTGGCGCTGGAAATCGGGGTGTCTGGATTGAATTTCAGCCCCTCGGCCACCGCTGCCACGCGCCAGCCCATGTCATCGGGCAATCCGCTGGCGGCGTAATCGCCCAGCGTGGCAAAGCCAGACAGGTCGGGGTCTTGCTCCATATAGCCCACGGTCACGCCGGGGGGCACCACGCGGATACCGCGATCAGGTTCGACCAGCCCGGCCATCACCTTCATCAAGGTTGATTTGCCGGACCCATTGCGCCCCACAAGCGCCACGCGATCACCGGGCTGGACCACAAGGCCAAGGCCGTCAAAAACCGGATTGCCGCCGAAGGTCAGCGAGATGTCTGAAAGCTGAAGAAGGGGTGCGCGTGCCATGGCCGCCGAGGTAAGGGGCGGCGCGGGCGGCGTCAACCGAAAGCGCAACCGCTTTCACATTGGCCCAAATATCCCACGGGGTGTGTGGGGGGGGAACCCCCACTGCAACGCGTGTCACACGCGCAGCGGGTTAGCCTTGGCAAGACGGTCGAACGCCATCAGGTTGTCGATCAATGCGGGCATGTCACGCAGATAGATCATGTTCGGCCCGTCTGACGGCGCCTTGTCGGGGTCTTGATGGGTTTCCAGAAACACACCGGCGATGCCCAGCGATACGGCCGCCCGCGCCAGCACCGGCGCAAATTCGCGCTGGCCACCGGAACTGTCGCCCAAACCGCCGGGAAAAGCGACGGCATGGGTTGCATCCATGATCACCGGATAGCCGGTGCGCCCCATGATCGGCAGGCTGCGCATGTCGGCCACCAGCCCGTTATAGCCAAAGGTGGTGCCGCGTTCGGTCAGCAGAATCCGCTCATTCCCGGTCGAGGCGATCTTTTCGGCCACATTGGCCATGCCGTAGGGGTCGAGAAACTGGCCCTTTTTCACATTGACTGCCGCCCCCGTCCGGCCTGCGGCCAGCAGCAGGTCGGTCTGACGGCAGAGCAGCGCCGGAATTTGTAGCACATCGACGACCGAGGCCACCACGGCCGCCTGCTCCGGCTCGTGGAAATCGGTCAACACCGGCATCCCCATCGCCTTGATGGCAGACAGAATCTTCAGCCCCTCATCCATCCCCAACCCGCGCTTGCCCTTCAGGCTGGTGCGGTTGGCCTTGTCATAGCTGGCCTTGAACACATATTGCGCGCCCGCCTTGGCGCAGGCCTCGGCCAGAGTGCCCGCGATCATCTGGGCGTGATCCAGAGTTTCCAACTGGCAAGGCCCGGCAATCACCAGAAGCGGCTGGTCATTGCTGACGGAAAGATTGCCGATTTGAACCGTTTTCATGCCTGCCTCACGCGGTGACCTGCTCTCGCAGGATTGCAACTGTCATCGAGATCATCAGGTAAATCCCCGTAAAGATCAGCAGCGACACGAGCGTGTTTTCAAACGCACGCGGGTAGGCTGCCTCATCGGGACGCACCGGGCTGACCGCGATAGACAGATAGCGCGTCTGGCGGTTGGCTTCCAGCCTGGCCGTTTCCATCGCCTGCAAGGCGGCGGCCATCATCAACTGCCGGGTCTGCACATCGGAGGAGGCGACCAGAAGCTGGCTTTGAACCTTGGCGATGGACAGGCCAGAGGCGCTGTCTTCGGTCAGCTTGGCGCGCAGTTCTGCAATCTGCGATTCAATGGTGGCGATGCGGCGCTTTAGCGGTTCCATCCGCGCCTGATTGGGGCTGGCGTTCGACTCCATCTGCGCCAGCGACAGGCGGTCCTGCGTCATCTGGCTTTCCAGTGTGGCGATCTGGCTGGTGACCAGCGTCGCCTCGACCTCAGAGTTCAGAACCTTGAACTGCTCTTGCAGGTCCACAACCTTCTGATTGGCATCCTGCAATTTTTTCTCGGCATCTTCATAGGCTTCCAAGGCACCCTTCATCTGGTCGGCGCGCAGGCGCTGGGTCAGCTTGTCCACCTGATCTTCGGCATAGCTGATCAGGGCCTGCGAAAATTCGACCGATTTGTCAGGGTCCGCGGCGCGCACCTCCATCTTGATCAGGCCTTCGGACGGGTCATAGGAAACCTTGACCATCTTTTGATAGAGCTTGAACACCTCTGCCTCTGAGGCCCCGGCGGGCAGCCGCAGCAGGGCGTCGATGCCGGGGGCCGAAAAGTGATCGCGAAAGCCCTTGTCCGCTTCCAGTCGCTGCATGGCGCCCTGGCTTTGCAGATAACCCTGAACCGCAATCGAATCCTGCGAGGTGGCGAATTGCGTGCCGCGCAGCAGGCTGCTCATCCCCGCCGCCGCCGCCGGTTCGGCCTGTTGGATCACGAATTGCGTGGTGGTCGCATAGATCGGCGAGGCGATGACATAGTAATACATCGCCGCCAGCAGCGTCGGCAAAAAGACAAACACCGACAGCCGCGCCAGCAGCATCGCCGATTTGCGGCGGCGGCGGCGCGCAATGTCGCGCTGGATCTTCATCACCTCGGCGATATGGGCCTGTTCGGCCTGCAATTCAGGGCTGGGCAGCCCCGGCGGGCGGATGGTCTGGGGAAGGCGAGGCATATCGCCTGGCGTTAAAGTCAGGGCACGCGAGCCGATGGGCGGTTCGGGCGGCAGGCCGCCGCTGACCACCTCCAGCGCGGCGTTGGCCTGAAACGGGTCAATGCCCCGGCTGCGCAACAGCCGCACGGCATCGAAATCAGAGGTGGCGGGCAACCCGTGCTTTTGCGCCAGACGCCGCGCGATGCGCAACTGGCGACCCGTCAGCCCTTCGCGCCGGATCGAGTCAATCTCGACCGGGGCGGCATCCGGGGTGCCGGGCACCGGGGCTGCAACCCGCGTTTCGCCGCGCGCGGTGGGAAAGCTGGCATTGCCGAAACCGTCATCTTCTTCTGACGGCATAAAGGGATTGTCGGGCACGACCTGTTGGGGCCGCGCGGCAGCTTGTGGTTCAGAGGCGGGGGACAGGGGTTCTGCCACCGAGCCATCGGGCCTGCGGGTACGAAAGCGCTTAACTGTGAGTTTCATAGTCATAAAGCCGCTTGGCCTCTTCCAGAGAGTCGAACATGTATATCCTGCCGTTGCGCATCACCGCAGCCGACCGGCAGAATTTTTCCAGCGTGCGGGGCTGGTGCGAGACGACGATGACGGTGGCGTTCTTCAACCGCTGGCGCAGCACCATGCCCGCCTTGCGGTTGAATTCCACATCGGTGCTGGAGGGCATCCCCTCGTCGATCAGATAGATGTCAAATTCCAGTGCCAGCATTAGCGAAAACGAAAAGCGCGACCGCATCCCCGATGAATAGGTGCCGACCGGCTGGTCGAAATAATGGTCGATCCCCGTCAGCCAGCGGCAAAAGCTTTCGACATAATCGGGGTCCAGCCCATAGAGGCGGGCGATATAGCGGGCATTTTCGGTTGCCGAGTGTTTCGAGGTGATGCCCCCCATGAACCCCAGCGGAAACGAAATGCGCGAGGTGCGGGTGATCTTGCCCTCATCCGGCTTTTCCAGCCCGGCCATCATGTTGATCAGCGTGGTCTTGCCGGTGCCATTGCGGGCCAGAACGCCAAGGGAATTGCCCAACTCGACCTTGAACGAGACCTGATCCAGAATCACCTTGCGATCCCGGCCGGTCCAGAAGGACTTGCTGACATTCTCGAACGCGATCATCCCTTGCCTCTGATACCGGTCTATCTGCCGGTTACCGCAGTGTTATTAACGCCCGGTTTGCGCCTGTCTCTGGCACCGGCATCTAGGCGATGTTTCGGGCAGCAATATGTCGCCATTGCCACATCGTAAACAATCCCTGGCAACTCACGGGATTGTCAGCGGCGAAACAAGCGTGCGAGCAGCATGACCAAAGGCCCCGCCAGCAGAGACAGGGCAAGGCCAAGGCGGGCCGCCTCGGTCATGCCGCCGCCGGGCAGGGCGACATCCAGCGCCACCACGGGAACGGTAAACCCCATGCCCAGCGTCAGCGCGACCAGCAGCAGGTCGCGCCCGGCGATGCCCTGCGGCATGGCCGTGCGCAGCGCCGCCAGGGCCACGACGAACCCCGCCATTATGCCAAGCGGCTTGCCGACCCAAAGGGCTGCAAGCACTGTCAGCGTGGTCGGTGCACAGGCTTGCAGGTCGATCCCGCCGCGCACCAGCCCGAACAGGAACAGCACAACCGCCAAGGGGCGCACCAGCAGATGTGCCAGCCGGTTCAACGGGTCGTGCAGAAACTCCTCTGCCTCGGCGAACAGGCCAAAGGCGCGGTCGGCATGGGGAATGGCCGGAATGATCGGCAACAGCCCCAGCGCGGGAGGCAGGCCAGAGGCGGCAACCCCCAGCCAACTGGCCAGCCCGGCCAGCACATAGGGCCAAAGCTGCATCGCGCGCTGCCGGTCACGCTCGCTTGCGCCGGGAACGGCGGCGCGGCCATAAGTCAGCCAGACGCCGAAACTTGCCACAAGGGGCACTAGCAGCCAGATTAGCCGCAACCATGATCCGGTCGGATCGGTCAGCCCCAGCAGCACAAGCCCCAGAATGTCAAAGCCGATGGCGGTCAGCAACAACAGGTGCAGGGCAGGGTGGCCCTGGCCAAAGATGCGCCGCCCGACCAGATAGCTGATGACCACATCAGAGCCGACGGGCACTTGCCAGCCAGCGGCAAAGGTCGCCTCGGCGGCGGTTTCAAAAAGGGTGCCCAGCACCAACCACACCAGAATCGCCCCAAGGGTTCCGCCAACAACCGCCGCAAGGGGCAGACGCGCGGTACGGCCCGAAAGGGCACCCCGTTCCAGCCGCAGCGCCTCCCACAGCTCTTTGGCGACAAAGGCGGTGAACAGCGCCATCAGCCCGTCGGATACCACCGAAAGGGGCGTCAGGCTTATGCCTTCCGGCGCGATCCACGCTGGCAACGGCAGGTCGGCAAGCCGGTATTCGATGGCATCATAATACCCCCCGTGATCCAGATTGACCCATAGCGTCGCCATCCCCACGCCTGACAGGAGCGCAAGGCCGAAATGGCGGACAAAGGGCGACACGCGGTACATGGGCGGACTCCGGTTTTCTTTCGCATAACAGGCCGTCACCGGCACGCAAGGGGCGGGGCGCGGCAAGGGCGTGGCCGGGGCGCGGGGTGTTGCCGAAGCGCCCGCCGCGGGGCGTGGTGGGGGGCGGATGAAAGCGTTCACATGGAACCAGACCCTGTTCATCTTGTTTCGCTCAGCAAAGGGCGTATCTTAGGGTCGTCCGGTCGCGTCGGGAATCCGCGACGGCGCGCTTGCAGTTGGCTCGTCCGAAGTCCGCAACTGCCGGGCACTTGCCACTTTGGCTAGATGACTGGACAAGCCGCGCGGTGGCGCCCCCCATGTTCGTTCCGCCACCTCTTGCGTCAGTCTCCGGCGCGGGGGAAGCTGGTGCCATGGAGTTTGCCGATCAGATCCGGGCCTGCCGCCTCTGCGCCCCGCGCTTTGCGGCCACCCACACCGCCCATCAGCCGCGCCCGGTGGTGTGGTTTCAGCCCGGTGCGCGGCTGTTGATCGCCGGTCAGGCCCCCGGCGCGCGGGTTCACGCCTCTGGCAGGCCCTTCACCGACCCCTCGGGTGACCGCCTGCGCGACTGGACCGGGCTGAGCGAGGCAGAGTTCTATGACCGGGCGCGCGTGGCCATTGTGCCGATGGCATTTTGCTTTCCCGGCTATGATGCCAAGGGGGCCGATCTGCCGCCACCCGCCATTTGCGCGCGCACATGGCGGGCAGAGGTGATGGCGGCGCTGCCAGATGTGCGCCTGACGGTTCTGGTCGGCGGCCATGCGATCCGCTGGCATCTTGGTGCGCGCGATGTCACCTCTGCCGTGGCCGACTGGCGTGCCTTTGCGCCGCGTGGCATCTTTCCCTTGCCGCATCCCTCGTGGCGCAATACCGGGTGGTTGAAACGCAACCCATGGTTCGCGGACCAGCTTGTTCCCGCACTACGGGATGCAATCCGAAAGGTGATGGCCGATGCAGACCCCGCTTGATACCGCCCATGCCGCGATGGTTGCGGGTGATGAGGCCGCCGCTTTGGCGTTTTATCGTCTGCTGGCCGATGCAACCCTGTTCCTGCTGCTGGAACGTGAGGCAGAAGGCGAGCGCATTCAGCCCCGTATCTTTGATCTGGCCGATGGCCCGGTGGTCCTTGTGTTTGATACCGAAGAGCGGCTGGCGGCCTTGGGCGATACGCCCTTGCCCTATGCCGCACTTCCGGGCCGGATCATCGCGCAGCATCTGGCGGGGCAGGGGATCAGCCTGGGGCTGAACCTTGGTACAGCGGCCGCCAGCGAGGTGATGCTGCCGCCCGAGGCGCTGAGTTTTCTGACCGAGCGGCTGGGAGCTGCCCCGCAAGAGTTGGAGGCGCAGGTCGAGGCCTTTGTGCCGCCGCAGGGCCTGCCGCCCGCGCTGGACGATGCCTTGCGTTTTACCCTGTCGGGGGCGGCGGGGCTGGCGCGGGCCGCCGTGCTGGCGGGGGTGCGCTATCAGGGCGGGCGGCGCGGCCATGTGCTGGCGATCCTTGATGCGGTTCCCGAAGCAGAAGAGCCGCTGGCCCGCGCCATGTCCGAAGCGCTGGCCTTTTCCGGCGTGGATGCAGCGGAACTGGATGTGACCTTCCTGTCCTCGGATGCCCCTGCGGTGCCGGCGCTGGTGCGGGCGGGGCTGATGTTCGACGTGCCGCTGCCCGAGGCACCGCCAGAGCCGCTGGCGCCGCCCCCGCCGGGCAGCGACCCTTTGAGACCGCCGCGCCTGCGGTAAGCGCCGGGGGTTTCACACCCCCGGACCCCCGTGGGATATTTGGGCCAATGTGAAATTGGATGGGGTATTTTGATACCGCATATTTTAACATACTGATATTGTGCGATATTATGTTGTTTTGCGCGCTTGACGCTTTGGGCCAGTTCGGCGATAAGCCCCCATCCGAGATTCCGGGGGGCAACCCCCGCCGCTCTTCATGGAAATGAACCGATGAAAACCTTTACCGCTACCCCGGCGGACATCGAGAAAAAGTGGATCCTGATCGACGCCGAGGGCGTTGTTCTGGGCCGCCTTGCCACGATCGTCGCCAACATCCTGCGCGGCAAGAACAAGCCGACCTTCACCCCCCACATGGACATGGGTGACAATGTCATCGTGATCAATGCGGGTCTGGTGCAGATGACCGGCAAGAAGCGCGACGACAAGCGTTACTACTGGCACACCGGCCACCCCGGCGGCATCAAGTTCCGCACCGCCCGTCAGGTGCTGGAAGGCAACCACCCCGAGCGCGTGGTGGAAAAGGCTGTCGAGCGGATGATCACCCGCAACCGTCTGGGCCGTCAGCAGATGTCGAACCTGCGCGTCTATTCCGGTGCGGCCCATCCGCATGAAGCTCAGCAGCCGACCGTTCTGGACGTGAAGCCGCTGAACCCCAAGAACACCCGGAGCGCGTAAATCATGTCCGACATCAAATCTCTTGACGATCTGAAATCGGCCGTGGGCGCTGTGGCCCCGGTGGCCGAAGCGGCGCCGATCCGTGTTGCCGTGCGTGACAAACTGGGCCGCTCTTATGCGACCGGCAAGCGCAAGAACGCGGTTGCCCGCGTCTGGGTGAAACCCGGTTCGGGCAAGGTTGTGGTCAACGGCAAGGACATCAACGCCTATTTCGCGCGTCCGGTTCTGCAAATGATCCTGAAGCAGCCCTTCACCATCGCCAATGTTGAAGGCCAGTTTGACGTTTACGCCACCGTTGCCGGTGGTGGTCTGTCGGGCCAGGCTGGCGCTGTGAAGCACGGGATTTCCAAGGCGCTGCAACTTTATGAGCCCGCCCTGCGCGGCGCGCTGAAGGCTGCCGGCTTCCTGACCCGTGACAGCCGCGTCGTGGAACGCAAGAAGTACGGCAAGGCCAAGGCCCGCAAGAGCTTCCAGTTCTCGAAACGCTAAGCCGTTTCGCATCTGGTTTCGGAAAGGCGCCCTGCGGGGCGCCTTTTCTTTTTGCGGCAGGGGCTGCAAGCTGCCCGCAAGGAGGCCGCCATGTACATCCCGCCCCATTTCGCCGAAGCCGATCCGGCCGAGGTTGCCCGCCTGATCGACGCCTATCCGCTGGCCTCAATGGTCGCCCAGACGGCCGAGGGGCTGGTGGCGAACCATCTGCCGGTTCTGTCCGAGGGGGATCGGATCATCGGCCATGTCGCCCGCGCCAACCGGCTGCATGAGCTGGTCGCGGACGGGCAAGAGGTGTTGCTGATCTTTCGCGGACAGGATGGCTATGTGTCGCCCAACTGGTATCCATCCAAGGCCGAGACGCACAAGGTGGTGCCGACCTGGAATTATCAGGTGGTGCATATGCTTGGCCGGATTCGCTGGGACGACAGTGACAAGTTCAAGCGCCGCGCGGTGGCACTGCTAACCCGCAAGATGGAGGGGGCGGCGGGCTGGAAGATGGGCGATGCCCCGCGCGATTATCTGGATGGGATGCTGGCGGCCATTGTCGGCTTTGAGGTGCAGGTGGAGCAGGTTCTGGCCAAGACCAAACTGAGCCAGAATCGCGCCGATGCCGATTTCGATGCGGTCAAAGAGCGATTCGAGGATCAGGGGCGGGGCGCGCTGTCTGATCGGATGGCGCGGATGCCACGCGGCGGGGCGGAATAAAAAACGGCCGGGGCGAACCCGGCCGAAGTTGGGGATAGGGAAGCAAAAAGCGGAAGGGTCAGGCCCGCCAGAAGGGCTTTTCGGCCTCATCCACGGCGGCGACAGGGTCAAGCCCGATGTCGCGCAGCACATGCGGGTCAAGCCGTTTCAGGGCGGCGCGGGTATGGCGGCGATTTTCCCAGGCAAGAACGGTCATCGCAACACTAAAGGCGATCCGCGACAGGGGCGGCAGGGGACGTTCGGCGATCAGAAGGCTCGACTGCATGGTGGCACCTAATTGTATTGATACAAGAACCGATGTTCTGTAGATAAACTATACAATCGCGCAGTTGTTCGCGCCAGAGGAACATTGTCATGGATACAACTTGGACGCCCTCTCTGGCCAATGACGCAGGTCCGAAGTATCTGGCCCTGTCTCGGGCGCTGCGCGAGGCGATCCGCGCGGGCGAATTGCCCGAGGGCAGCCGGCTGCCGACGGTGCGTGATCTGGCATGGCGACTGGATGTGACGCCCGGCACCGTCAGCCGCGCCTATCAGATCGTCACGCAAGAGGGGCTGCTGGAGGCGACCGTTGGCCGCGGCACCTATGTTGCTGCCCGCGCGCCCCGTCTTGGTCCGACCCAACCCCTGTTTCTGGAGCGTGATCCCGGCGTGGCGCAGGGCCGGGTTGACCTGCGGTCGCCGCAACTGCCCGATGTCGGCCAATCGGTGGCCTTCTCGCAGGCCCTGCATCGGATTGCCGATCAGATCGGGCCGGATTGGCTGGATTATCCCAGCCAGCGTGACGGTAAGCCCCTGCGCGAGGCGGTCTGCCGCTGGCTGGAGGCGCGGATCATCGGGCCTGCTTCGGCCGAGGATGTGACGCTGACCCATGGCGGGCAGAACGCGATCAATCTGGTGCTGGCGATCTGCCTGCGCGGCGACCGGCCGGTGGTGCTGACCGAAGACCTGTCTTACCCCGGCTTTCGCTATGCCGCGCGGCTGGCGCGTGCCGAGGTGGTAGGCGTCGAAATGGATGAAGAGGGGATGCGCCCGGATGCGCTGGAGGCGGCCTGTCGCCGCCACGGGCCGCAGGTTCTGTTCCTGACGCCCGACACCCAAAACCCGACCACGGCCCGTATGGGGCTGGAGCGGCGGATGCAGATCATCGCGATCGCCCGCAACTTTGACCTGCAAGTGATCGAGGATGAATGCTATGCGCCCTTCATTAACGATCAGCCCGCCTTGCGGGCGCTTGCGCCGGAACGGGTGTGGTATGTCGGCAGCTTTTCCAAATCTGTCTCGGCTGCGCTGCGGTTTGGCTTTGTGGTCTGCCCGACGGGCATGGGAGAGGCAGGGCGGCTGACGGCGCAACACGGGTTCTTTGCGCTGTCAAAAGCGGTGTGCAGCCTGTGCCAGGATCTGCTGCTGTCGGGGCAGGCGGATGAGATCCGACAGGGCGTGCAGCGCGAAATGGGCGACCGGCTGACCATGATGGTGAACCGTCTGGGTGCGTTCGATCTGTCGTGGCAATCGGGGATGCCTTTTGCCTGGCTGCGCCTGCCGATGGGGTGGCGTGCGTCAACCTTTACGCGGATGGCCGAGGATGAGGGGGTGCTGGTGCGCTCTGCCGATCAATACGCCCTGATCCATGGCCGCGCGCCAAATGCGGTGCGGCTGGCGGTGGCTGGCAACATTCCCCGGCAACAATATGAGGCCGGGCTGGCCAGTCTGGCGCATATGCTGCCGCGTCCGCCAATGGATATGGCGGTCTGATCTGCCGGATTGTGGCGGTAATGTGGCGATAATGTGGGCATGGTGCGGCGAGGCTTGCGGGGCTGTTGCGGAGGTGCCGCAAAGTCAGGCGCTGGCGGCGGCCCGCACATGTTTGTGACAATGGTAGGGTTTTCCTGAATTGTCGCCTGCGCACAATCGGGGCAGGATCGTGCCAGAGCAGAACAAAAGGCCCGAAAAAATGGGACAACAGGCAACCTTTCACGCGCCCCACGGTGGCGCGGATTTTCTTGGATGGCGCAAGGCGCGCAGCGGTGCGACCGAGATCGTCTATGACGATGGCGTGACCCGCCGCATGATCTGGCGTGTGGCCGGTGGCAGCCCGAACGAACTGCGCCTGTCGGATGCGCTGCGCGTCGCGGTGGGATCGGTGCGGGTGGTGCCGACGCTGTATGACGAGCTGAAAAAGCGCGCTATCGCCATTGAGCGCGTCGCCGGATAAATACTGCCCTTTATTCAGGCAGTTGCTTGCCTTTCATGCCATCCTCGCGCAATTTTGCTTGCGTGGATTGGGAAGTGCTGACAAATTTGATCAAAACTTCTCCAGTGCCAAACGGGGGGCATGATGGCGACTACCTCACTTTTCGACCGCGTTCGACGATCCGAGGCGGCGAGCGGGATCGCGCTGATTTCGCCGACGGCGCTTTATGCGATCCTGCTGCTTGCGGCACCACTGGCGACGGTTCTGATCTATTCGGTGATGACCGACGGCCCGTCTGTCGGCGTGATCTGGCAACTGAACGGTGAGAATTACGCCAAGGTCTGGACCGAACCGATCTATCGCGCAGTCATGCTGCGGTCGCTGCTGGTTTCGTTCGCGGTGACGGCAGTGACGGTTCTTCTGGCCTATCCGGTCGCCTATTTCGTCAGCTTCAATGTGCCCGCCTCAAAAAAATCGCTTTGGCTGTTCCTGATTACCATCCCGTTCTGGACCAGCTATGTCATCCGCGTCTTCATCTGGAAGGGTATCATCCTGGGCTATAACGGGGTGATCAATCAGGTGCTGATGGGCGTCGGCCTGACGTCAGAGCCATTGCAGGCCATCAATTACAACGTCGGCGCCATCATCATCACGCTGGCCCACGCCTATGCGCCCTTTGCCATTCTGCCGATCTTTGTCAGTCTGGAAAAGATTGACCGCAGCCTGCTGGAAGCGGGCCTTGACCTTGGCGAAAGCCGTTTCCTGACCTTCCTGCGCGTTACGCTTCCCTTGTCGATGGCAGGGGTGATTGCGGCGGTGATGATCGTCTTTATCCCGACTGTCGGCGACTATGTGACGCCTACGCTGATCGGGGGCGGCAAGGTCAACATGATCGCCAACCAGATTCAGGTCGAGATGCTGAAACAGCACCGCATGGCGCTGGGGTCTGCCATCGCGGTATCGGCCATGCTGATCGTGTGCGTCATCTGTCTGGTGTTCCTGTTCATCAACCGTCGTTTTCTGGGGGCGCAGAAATGAAGTTTCCGGTCCTTCGCGTTTACACGGTCCTGTATCTGATCTTCCTTTACGCCCCCATCGCGTTGTTGCCGGTCTTTGCCTTCAACTCGTCAAAGGTCATTGCCTTTCCGCTGGCTGGGTTCAGCACCCGCTGGTTTGCCGAGATGCTGAATGATGACCTGTTGTTCCGCGCCGCCAAGGCAACGCTGATCATCGCGGTATCCTCTTCGATCCTTGCAACCTGTCTTGGCGTTCTGGCGGCCCGCGCCTCTACCCGGTTCCGCTTTCCGGGCAAGGGCGGGGTGATGGGGCTGATCATGCTGCCGATGATCCTGCCCGATATCATCGTGGCGATGTCGCTGCTGGTGGTGCTGCTGGCGATGGGGGTGAACCTGTCGCTGCTGACGGTCATTCTGGGCCATGTGCTGATCTGCACGCCTTTCTCGGTGGCGATCCTGACCTCGGCGTTTCAAAGCCTTGATAACTCGCTGGAAGAGGCGGCCTATGATCTGGGTGAGACGCCGCTTTCTACCTTTCGGCTGGTGATCCTGCCGCTGGTGATGCCGGGCATCGTGTCGTCGCTGCTGATCTGCTTTACCATTTCGATCGACGAATATGTGATTGCCAGCTTTCTGGGCGGCAATCAGACGGTGCTGTCTGTCTATATCTTCGGCCAGTTCCGCTTTCCGGCCAAGGTGCCGGCCATGCTGGCGCTGGGAACCATTCTTGTCGCCCTGTCGATTGCCCTTCTGACCATCGCCGAATATTTCCGCCGTCGCGGCATCGCGAAGACCGGCGCCAAAGATACCGGAGGCTTCCTGTGACCGTTTCCGCCGAAAAACCAACTATGCCCGAAAAACCGACGATGATCGAGTTCAAGGACGTTCAGAAATACTATGGCGATTACCACGCCTTGCGCGGGATCACCGCCACCATCAAGGCCGGAGAGTTCTTTTCGCTGCTGGGCCCCTCTGGCTGCGGCAAGACCACGCTGTTGCGCACCATTGCCGGGTTTGAAGGGATTTCGTCGGGCGCTGTGCTGATCGACGGCAAGTCGATGGCAGAGGTGCCACCGAACCTGCGGCCCACGAATATGGTGTTTCAGTCCTATGCGATCTTTCCCCATCTGACGGTGGAACAGAACGTGGGCTTTGGCCTGCGCAAAGACCCGCGGTCGGTTGCCGAAAAGCAAAAGGCCGTGGATGAGGCTTTGGGGATGGTGGGCCTGAAGGGGTATGGCAAGCGCGCCGCCCATGCGCTTTCGGGTGGTCAGCGGCAGCGCGTGGCGCTGGCCCGTGCGCTGATTTTGAAGCCCAAGGTGCTGCTGCTGGATGAACCCTTGTCGGCGCTGGACAAGAAAATCCGCGAACAGATGCAGATGGAGCTGATCAAGCTGCAACGCGAGGTGGGCATCACCTTCGTTCTGGTCACCCATGATCAGGAAGAGGCGCTGGTCATGTCTGACCGCATCGCCGTGATGTTTGAAGGCGAGATTGCGCAACTGGCCGACCCTGAAACCCTATATCGCAAGCCCGCGAACCGCAAGGTGGCAGAGTTCATCGGCACGATGAACTTTTTGCCCGCCAGCATCGTTTCGGAAGATACCGGCAAGATCACCGTTGATGCCGAAGGGTTTGGCCGGATTGAGATCAATGCGACGCAGGTCTCTAAGGCCAATCCGGGCGATGGGCCTTCGGTCGGGTTCCGGCCCGAAACGCTGACCCTGCTGTTTGACGGCCAGACCGCCAGCGACCGCGAAAGCACAGCCACCGTGTCGGAGGTCGTCTATTACGGCGACATGACCTATTACGACGTCAAGCTGGCGGGCAGCGATACGCCGCTGCGTCTGTCGATGCGCAACACGCCCGGGCGGCCGGTGCTGGATATCGGCGCGCCGACCCGCGTTGCATGGTCTGCCGGGGCGATGGTGCTGTTCCGCTAGGGTGTCGCAGACAGACTAAAAAACAGGGCCGCCCCATGGGCGGCCTTTTCCGTCAGTTATCGGGCGGCAAAAACCCCAAACCGCGCAGATAGATGCCAATACCGGCCTCCAGCAAATCTTCGGGCGTGTAGGGACCGCGCGACGCAGGCGCGCCCCGCATTGAAAGCTCCACCACGCCATGGCTCATCGCGCGGATATGTGCGGCGACCATTGTGGCAGGTGGGCGGCGACCGGCGGGCAGATTTTGCGACAGAACGGTTGCCGCCCGTTCAATGACGCCATTCGCCCTCTGGGCCAGCGCAGCAATGTCGGGGTGGCCATCAAAGGACAGCCCACTTTCGAACATCGCCATGTAATGGCCGGGGTATTTGCGGGCAAAGGCCAGATAGGCGCGGCCCGTCGCCTCGAACCCGGCCAAGGGGGTCGGCTTTCCTTCGTTCCAGGCATAATCCATCAGGGCGGCGAAAATGTCGAAGCCCTGCCGCGCGACCTCTGCCACCAGATCGTCGCGGCCAGCAAAATGGCGATAGACGGCGGCGGGGGTAACGCCTGCCGCCTTTGCCGCCTCTGACAGGGTAAAGCCCAGCGGCCCCTGACCGGGGATCAGTGTCAGCGCCGCCTCGACCAGGGCTTGCCGCAGGTTTCCGTGGTGATAGCCGGTTTTCACCCCTTGGGCCTCAGCTTTGGGCCGCCGCAGATTTTAGCATCGATCTTGCCGATGGCCGTCTTGTCGCGGCCCTTGTAATCGACCGCGTTCAGCACCGTCTGGATGGCCGCAATCCGCGCGCGCTTTTTGTCGTCGGACAGAATGACCGTCCAGGGCGCGTGCTTGAAATCGGATTTCTTCATCGTCTCGTCGATGACGGCGGTGTAGTCATCCCACTTGCCCAGACCGTCGATGTCGATCTGGCTTAGTTTCCATTGTTTCAGCAGATCCTGTTCGCGGTCCAGAAAGCGGCGCAACTGTTCGGCCCGGCCAACCTCCAGCCAGATTTTGACGAAGACCATGCCCTCTTCGGCGATCATCTGTTCAAACTCTGGCAGTTGGCGGAAAAACTTGGTGCGGGCATCGTCTTTGCAAAAGCCCATGACCTTTTCGATCATGGCACGGTTGTACCAACTGCGGTCAAAGATCGCCATTTCGCCAAGCGCGGGGAACCAGTCGATATAACGCTGGAAATACCATTGCGCTGCCTCGCGCTCGGTTGGTTTCGACAGGGCGACGACATTGGCAACGCGGGGGTTCAGGTTCATGTGCAGCGCACCGATGGTGCCGCCCTTGCCCGATGCGTCGCGGCCTTCGAACACCACGATTACGCGTTTGCCGGTGGCCTTGATGTCGGCCTGCATCTTGACCAGTTCAATCTGCAACGCGGCCATTTGCGCGTCGTAATCCTTGCCCTTGATCTCTTCGCGATAGGGATAGCTGGCGGTCAGGATGTCATCCTTGCCCGCCTTTTCAATGGCCTTGCGCACCTCTTTCGGCGCGCCTTCGCGGAAATAGCGGCTGATTGCGCCGTCGAAAGGCAGGTCCATGGCAGTCCTCCGGTTTTCGGCAGAATAGGGTGGAACCATGGGCCAGCGCAACCAGTGGTCCGGCGAACCGGACCACCAGATTACCGGCCGATATCGGCCAGATCGAAGGGTGTGCCCTGATAGATCTCATTGATCCAGTTGCCGTAAAGCAGATGGGCGTGGCTGCGCCAGCGGTTCAGCGGCGGGCGCGACGGATCGTCCTTGGGATAGTAATTCATCGGCACGTTGATCGGCGTGCCAGCCGCCACGTCGCGATCGTATTCCTGCTTGAGCGTATCGCTCTCATACTCAAAGTGGTTGAAGATATACAGCGCGCGGTGGCCCGCATCTTCCACCAGACAAGGCCCGGTGTCGGGGCTGCCGATCAGCGTGCGCAGGCCGGGGGCTGCGGCAATCTCATCCTCGCGCATTTCGGTCCAGCGGCTGACGGGGATGACGAATTCATCCGAAAACCCGCGCAGATAGGGCGATGTGGGTGCAAGGTTCTGCTGCGGAAAACAGCCAAAGGCCTTGGCGTTCAGCATGTGTTTCTGCACGCCATGGAAATGGTTGATCATTGCCATGCCACCCCAGCACACGCCAAAGGTAGAAAAGACATGAGTCTGCGTCCAGTCCATCACCCGGCACAATTCGTCCCAATAGGTCACCTGTTCGAACGGCAGATGTTCAATCGGCGCGCCGGTGATGATCAGCCCGTCAAACCGCTCTCCGCTGGCCTCGACCTCGGCGAAAGAGCTGTAGAAGGTTTCCATATGCGCGGCAGCGGTATTCTTGGTCTGATGCTCGGTCATGCGGATCAGATGCAGGTCGATCTGCAACGGCGTGGCGCCGATCAGCCGGGCAAACTGGTTTTCGGTCTGGATCTTTTTCGGCATCAGATTCAGCAGCGCGATTTTCAGCGGCCGAATGTCCTGCCGTGCCGCACGTTCGGGCGACATGACCATCACGCCCTCGTTCCGCAGAACGTCATAGGCGGGAAGGGTTTCGGGCAGGGTGATGGGCATGATGATCCTCTGGCAGAGGCACCGGAGGTAATGGGTTTTCGCCTTGATATCAAGCGCCGGAGATATCGGGCGCCGGACGGGCGTTGACCGGATGGGGGGCGTGTAGGATGCTTGCCCGTCCGATGGAGAGGCCGAAATGACCCGCTGCACCCTGACCGCCGTTGCCCTTGTGCTGGCCATCGCCGCACCCGTCGCCGCGCAGGACGAAAGCCCAGAGATGGAGCAGCAGCGTTGCGTCTGGTCGTGCCTTGCCAATTCGCCGGGCAATGACAGCCCCGAATATAACGCCTGCGTCAAGCAATACTGCGAAGACATCGGGGCAGAGGTTGCGCCCGCCGAACCTGTGCCCGCCCCCGCCGAACCGGCCCCTGCGTCAAAGAAACCCACAACCGCCAAGCCGCCGATGAAGCGCCCGGCGGCCCCTGCCTTGCCGGGGCTGGCCGTGGCACCCGATGCGGCGCAAGGCTGGGTCATGGGCGATACGTCAGATGGCAAGGGGCATTATGCCGGAACCAAAGATGCCGCCCTTGGCAGCAGCCTGAACTGGCTATGCGGGCATGGGGTGCAATCGCTGCTGGCACTGGCGCCCTATACGGGCGATGGCAAGGTGGTGGCCACCGTGCAGGGCCGCGCCAAGGAGGTTCAGTTGCAGGTGGAAAACGGGGTCGGCTATGCCCCCGTCGGCTTTGCAGCGCCCCTGTTCATCCACATCGCCGCCGGGCCAGAGGTTGAATTTACCGACAGCGCCGGCAAGCTGTTGGGCCGGTTCACCATGCTGAACGCGCCCACCGCCATCGGACAGGCCGAAGGGCGGTGCCAGTCAGGCACCTGACCGGTCAATCGCCCCGGCGATCAGGGTTTCAAAACCTGCCACATCGCGAACCTGCGCAACCTCTTCTGCCGTGACGGTCACACCCCAGCGCGCCATGGCGGCATAGCGCGGCTGGCGGCTGTCCAGCAGGCGGGCATAGCCAAAGCGCAGGAAGGCGTCGGGGTCGGCCTTGGCTTCGGTCAGGCCGGTGGTGGCAAGGTATTCGTGCCAGACCTGCAACAGGAATTCGGGGCGGTAATACATCGGCTTTGGCGCGCGATCAAAGCGGCGGCAAAGTTCGTCCTTATGCGCGTCGGACCCCTTGATCCAGACCAGCAGCAGGTGCTGCGAAATCTCTCGCATCACCGGATCGGCGGGGTTTTCGGCATCGACCACCTCGCAGATAGACCCCGAGGTGTCGCACAGGAAGTTCGGATAGCCATAAAGGTCATGCGCCCGGTCGATGAAGGGTGTCGTGTCCATCATCGCGGCCACTTCGGCCAAGCGGTGCTGATCCTGACGGCGGCAATATTCGGCAAAGGGCAGGCCGCCCTTGGCCGCATCGCCCGGTTTGCCCAGATAGGTGGACAGCGGGGCCAGATTGTCAAAGGTGATGTTCGACGCGATGAACACGCTGTCCGACATGAGGAGTTCGCGCAGCAGCGGAACCTTCATCGCCTCTCGCTTGAAATTGTCGGCGATATATTCGCCCATGTACCGCGTGCCGATGCGATAATCGACCGAGTAGTGAAACCACCCGCCCGCGCCGCGCAGCATATTGGCCAGATAGGTCTTGCCCAGACCCGACATGCCAAACAGCAGCACCCGCTTGCGCGGGGCCGCCAGATAATCGCTGCCCGAGGTATAGATCATCGCTGTCCCCTGTTGTCTGCCGGGGTGTAGCGGCTTGGGCGGCGGATTTCACGCAGAAAATCGACGGCCGGGCAGGGGGATGCGCCCATCCATCACCAGAAGGCCCAGCGCGATCAGACCAAAGCCCGCCAAGGCGCCGGGGGAAAGCCGCTCGCCAAAGATCAGCACGCCCAGCACGATGGCGACAGGGGCGACCAGCAGCGTCACAAGGCCCAGATTTCCCGCCCCCGCCAAGCGCAGCACGGCGTAAAACAGAATGTAGGCCAGCGCCGAAGCCACCAGCGACAGATAGGCCAGCGATGCCAGAACCGGCAGGGCGGGCAGGGCCGGTGGCAGCCCGTCATTCAGCAAGGCTGCGGGCAACAGCACGACGGCGGCAGCCGTCAGCATTCCCGCCGCACCTACCTCTGGCCGGATACCCTTCAACGCATTGCGCGCAAAGGCCCCCGCCACGGCATAGGAAACGGCTGCGCCAAGGCAGGCCAGTTGCGCGGTTGAACGCAGATCAAACGCGGCCAATGCCTTGGGGCCAACCGCCACAATCACCCCCGCCAACCCTAGTGCCACACCTAAGGCGCGCGCCGGGGTTAGCCGTTCATCAGGGAAAACTGCCGCCGCGACCAGCACAGCGAAAACGGCGGTTGACGCATTCAGAATACCCGCCAGACCAGAGGGGATCTGCGTTTGCCCCCAGACGATCAGGCAGAACGGCACCACGTTGTTCAACAGGCCCAGCACCGCGCAGGTGACCAGCCACTTGCCGCCCTTTGGCACCGGCAGCCCCTTGATCAGCACCCAAAGCCACAGCGCAGTTGCCCCGCCCGCAACCCGCAGCGCCACGATGGTCAAGACCGGCAATCCGGTCAGCGCCTGACGATTGGCGACGAATGATCCGCCCCAAATCAGGGCCAGACCTGCCATCAAAAGCCAGCCGACAGGGGGGATGCGGAGCGAGGGTGTGCTTTGTGCCATGAGCGCAAGCTAGGCGGATCACATCGCCAAGGCGACCCGTTTCTTGTGATGAAAGCCATCACCGCACGGCATAGAAAAACCCCGCGCTTTGGGGCGCGGGGTTATGGTCTGAAACCAGCGTTTAGAAGGAATATGCAACCTGAAGGCCGAAGCCCACAGCCTTGTTGCCCTCGAACCGGGTGCCCGAGGCATCAACCGCATCGCCCAACTGCACATATTCAACGCCGCCGGTTACCTTCATGCTGTCCTTGGTCCAGATCGCGCCAAGGCCAAAGCTTTTGCGCCCGTCGGTCGGCGACAGACGCGAGGCAACTTCGCCATCGCCCGCCTCGTATCCGACACGCGCAAAGACCGACAGATTGTCGTTGATCCGCCGTCCGACGCCCAGTTGATAGCTGATGACATCGTTGGCAAAGCCCGTGACTTCATCGCCCACAACCCCATCATAATAGCTGGGGCGCACATGCCAGGCCGACCATTCCGACCAGCGGACCGAGCCGAACAGCAGCGTGTCCTTGGCAATACCGCTTTGGAAATCAAGCGCGATGCTTTGTGGCAAGGTAATCTCTGTCTGGCTGGTCAGCGTGGCGCCGCCGTTCAGGTTGGCAAAGCTTTCATGCGCGGTAAAGTCATGCGTGATCTCTGACTGATAGGTCAGCGAGGCGCGCAGCGCGATGTCCGGGATCTCGTAAGCCGCACCCACAATATAGCCGAACTGCCCATCGCTGTCGGCATTGGCCACATATTGACCGGCGCCCCCAAGCATCTGGGTCGGAATGCTGATCTCTGCCGAGGACCGCACATAAAGCAGACCACCATAGGCCGAAACCCGGTCGGTCAGCTTGTATTTAAGAAGGCCGGCAAGCTGTTTTGACGACCAGTGCGCCTCCAACCCGGTATAGATGCCCTGACTGTAAAAGGCATCCGCGCCATAGGGTTGGTTGAGGATGATGGCATAGGACAGCTTGTCGTTGATGTCGTCCTTGAAGCTGAACGAAAACGTCGGATAGCCCTTGGCCATGTCGCCGGTCGGGATCGGTCCGGCCAGCGGATGGGTGAAAACGCCAGACACATCCGGCGAGACCGCCGAGGCCCCAAACGTCAGAACGCGCCCTTTGTCGAACAGGGTCGATATGCCCAAAACGCTGCGGTCAATGCCGCCCGCATTCGCGGTTCCCGCAACCAGCCCTGCAACCAGCGCCAGCGAACTCGTGTATTTCATGTAACCTCCCATGCTCCGTCCCATCTCCCCAGGTGGTCCGGCAGCTCTCTCCTGTAGATCAAGGCTATGAACACTTTGTTCACCGATCAATCCATGACGCCGCGTCAGGGAATTGTGAACATCATACCGTGGGTTTTTGGCCGAATTGGGTCCGCAAGTTGACCCAAATGCCCAAAAGAACGACAGCGCCGCCAATTAACACAAAGGGTTCCAAGGGTTCGCCGTAAATCACGGCGGCCAATATGGCAGCAATCGGCAGGCGCAGAAAGTCGATCGGCATGACAAAGCTGGCCGGGGCCAGCCGCAAGGCAGAGGTCAGCGACAGATGCGCCACCACGCCACATAGACCGATCAGGGCCAGCAGGGGGGCGGTGCCCGAATCGGGCAGTTTGACGTGGCCATCCAGTGCGGCGCAGGCCAGCCCCAGCACGAACTGCATTCCGGTCAGCCAGAACAGGATGCCCGTCACGCTGACATCATACGACAGGCGCTTGGTCAGGATAGATGTCAGCGCAAAGAACACCGCAGACCCCGCCGCCGCCGCCAGCCCCCAGCTTGGCGGCACAGCGCCCGGCCGGGTGATGATCAGCACTCCCACCAGACCCAAGGCCACCGAAAGGGCGCGTGAGGCCGTCAGTCGTTCGCCCAAAAACACCGGGGCGAGCAGGATGATCCAGAGCGGCGAGGTGAATTCCAGCGCGAAAAGCTGGGCCAGCGGAATGACGGTCAGTGCCCAGAACCAAAGATTCTGCCCCGCGAAATGCAGCGAATTGCGCAACAGATGCCCGCCCAGCCGACGGGTCGAAACCGTGCGCAACTGCCCGGTTGCCGCCCCCGCCAGAACCACCAGCACAAAGCCGACAGCAGAGCGCCAGGTCAGAATCTCGAACACGTCGTGACGCCCTGCCAGCGCCCGCCCGGCCACGGCCATGACCGTGAAGGCGGCGATAGAGCCGGTCATCCAGGCTGCGGCTTTCAGGTGATTGGCGCGACTTTCCATGGCGAAGCTGTTGCGTTGCTTGCCCGGAATGTCCAGAGCAGGATAGCCTTTGGATGCGAAACAGGAAGGACCGCGACATGCAGCACAACATCTTACGCAGCGCCGATGAGCGTGTTGGCTTTGTCGAGTTGTTCTTCGACCTTGTCTTTGTCTATGCCATCACGCAAATCAGCCATCTGCTGCTGCATCATTTCACGCTGTTGGGCGCGGTCGAGACGCTGTTGCTGTTTCTGGCGGTCTGGTGGGTCTGGATTTATACCACATGGGTCACCAACCGGCTCGACCCCGATCAGACGCCGGTGCGCCTGTTGCTGTTCGGGCTGATGGCGGCGGGGCTGTTCATGTCCATGGCCGTACCGCAGGCCTTTGCCGGGCGCGGGCTGGTCTTTGCGCTGGCCTATTGCGGCATGCAGATCGGGCGCACGCTGTTCGTATGGCGCGCGGCGCAGGGACAGGCCGTGCTGCAACGCACCTATCTGCGCATTCTGGTGTGGTTTCTGATGTCGGCCGTGTTCTGGATCATGGGCGGGCTGGCCGATCACGGCGCGCGCCTTGTGTTCTGGGCGATCGCCTTGGCCATCGAATACACCGGCCCCGCCGCCGGATACTGGACACCCTTTGGCGGGCGTGAAGTTTCGACCAACTGGGAGGTGCGCGGCGGGCATATGGCCGAACGGTCGGGCCTGTTCGTGATCATCTGTCTGGGCGAGACGCTGCTGGTCTCTGGCGCCACCTTTAGCGAGATGGACTGGACCCTGCCGCCGACACTGGCCTTTTTGGGGGCGGTGGCCGGGACGGTTGGGATGTGGTGGGTCTATTTCCACATCGGCCATCGTCGCAGCACCCACCAGATCGAACATGCCGCCGATCCGGGGCGGTTGGCGCGGCTGGCGTTCACCTATCTGCCCCTGCCCATCGTGGCGGGCGTCGTCTTGTCGGCTGTGGGCAGCGAGCTTGCGATTGCACACCCCGATGGCCATTCCGGTTTGCCCGAGATTGTCGCGATCGTCGGCGGCGTGGCGATCTTTCTTGCCGGGAACGGGTTTTTCAAATGGGTTTCGGCGCCCAATTTCCCGCTGTCGCACATGATAGGGCTGGGGTTCTGCGCGGCGCTGGCGGCGGTGTCGCCTTGGCTGGTATTGTGGCAAGTGAATGCGCTGGCGGCTGTGGTGCTGTTCCTGGTGGCGATCTGGGAAAGCAAATCCTGGGCGCGCGGAGCAGCGGCAGAGGGGACAGCTTAGGGCGGCAGAGGCCAGAGGCCCCCGACCGTTTTAGACCGGGGTGGCCGGGCTGGTGACCGAATGGGTGCGCATCGTCTCGACCGCCTCGTCCGGCACGGCGTCCAGCCGGTCGGCCTTGCGCAGAGCAGGGAACATCCACGCCCAAAGCCCGGTGACGCCAAGCGTTCCGATGCCGCCAAAGATGGCCGCCCCCACCGGCCCCAGAAACCGCGAGACGACGCCCGATTCAAACTCCCCCAACTCGTTGGAGCCAGAGATGAACAGGCCAGAGACCGAAGACACCCGGCCCCTCATGTGATCGGGCGTCACAATCTGCACCAGAGTCTGGCGGACATAGACCGACACCATGTCTGCCGCACCCAGCACGGCCAAGGCGGCGACCGACAGCCACATGTTCTTGGACAGGCCAAAGACAACCGTCGCCGCGCCAAAGGCCGCAACCGCCCAGAACATCCGCACCCCGGCCCGCCGTTTCAGCGGCCAGCGCGCCAGAACCAGCGCCATGATCACCGCGCCGACGGCAGGGCCAGAGCGCAGGATGCCGAACCCTTCTGGCCCGACCTTCAGGATGTCGGCGGCAAAGGCGGGCAGCAGGGCGGTGGCCCCGCCCAGCAGAACCGCGAACAGATCAAGGCTGATCGCGCCAAAGATGATCTTTTGCCGCCAGACATAGGTCAGTCCCTCGCGGATCAGTTCCAGCGCATGGCCGGGCTGCCGGACGGGCGTGGTATTGGCGCGCAGGAACAGGCAGAATACGATGCCGCCTGTATAAAGCGCCGCCGCCACACCATAGGCCAGCGCGGTCGATACGGCGCACAGTAATCCGCCGACCCAGGGCCCGACAATCACAGCGCCCTGCCAGGACAAGGATTTGAGCGAGATGGCCTGCGGCATCTCTTCGACCGGCACCAGCATGGGCACCAAAGCCGAGGCGGCGGGCGACAGAAAGGCCCGCGCGGCCCCAAAGATCGCGGCCACGGCAAAGATGTGGCGATAGTCGGGTTGCGGTTCCAGTGCGACGCCAACCAGCAGCAGCACGCAGACCGTTTCAACCGCAAGGCTGATCATCACGATGGTGCGGCGGGAATGGCGGTCTGCCAGCGTGCCAGCCCACAGCGTCAGGCAGAACAGCGGCAAAAACTGCGCAAGGCCGACCATGCCCACAAGGAACGCCGATTCCTCGATGCTCATCGTCGCCCGGCCCAGACCATATATCTGCCAGCCGATGGTGATCGCCTCGATCTGCACGGCGATGTTGACAAGCAGCATTCCCAGCCAGAACAGGCCGAAATCGCGGTGGCGGAACAGGAAATTGGTGCGCATGGATAAGACGTATCGCCTTCGATTGTATCGCGCCACCGCAAGATTGTATCGGTTACATTCTGCGCTTTGGCATTTGCACGGGTGGCAAATCGGCCTAAGTCACTGTTGAGCAGCAAGGAGACCTGTCGATGTCCGCCATCCCGGCCAACCGCCACCCTGCCTATCCTGTGGATGAGATGTTTCCGGCCAGATGGTCGCCCCGCGCCTTTTCAGATGCGCCGATAAGCGAAGCGCAGATGTTAAGCCTGCTGGAGGCGGCCCGCTGGGCGCCCTCGGCCAGCAATATTCAGCCGTGGCGTCTGGTCTGGGGGCTGCGCGGCGATGCAGGCTTTGCCACGATCTTTGACAGCCTGAGCGCCGGCAATCAGGTTTGGGCGGGCAAGGCTGCGGCCTTGGTGGCGGTGGGGTCAAAAAGCACGCGTACCACCAGTTCGGGCGAGGAAGTCCCCAACCCGACCCATGCCTTTGACACCGGGGCGGCCTGGGCCAGCCTGGCATTTCAGGCGCATCTTTCGGGGTTTGTGACCCACGGCATGGGCGGATTCGACAAGGATAAGCTGTCGGGGGCGCTGAATGTGCCGCAAGGCCATGGCCTGCACGCGGTTATTGCCATTGGCCATCCCGGTGACCCTGCCAGCCTGCCCGAAGATCTGCGCAATCGCGAAGTGCCCAGTCAGCGCAAAGCCCTGTCCGCCATCGCGGCGCGCGGGGCCTTTCCCGTTTAGGGTGGGGGCGGGGTTAGTCGCCCACCTCCTCGACCCGGAAATCGCGCAGAATCTGCCGGGTCGCAGCGAACCACGCGCTGTCGCGGGTGCGGGCCTGATGCGCCTCAAACCCCGCGCGGTCGCGGAAGCTTTCCATCACCTCGAACACCATCGGATCGTCGGTTTCGGCAATGTCGAACGACAGACAGGCCGGTTCGGCCCGGCTCAGGCGGATGTGGTCGGCAATATGGGCGATGACCGCCGCGCGTTCATCGGCGGTCATGCAGCGCAATTGACCCCGCAGGCGGATCATCCTTGGCCTTCCAGCGCGGTGATCATGTCAACCCGCGTGGCGTGGCGGCCGCCCTCGAACTGGGTGGACAGAAAGGCATCGACAATCTCCAGCGCCAGCCCTTCGCCGATGACCCGCACGCCCAAAGACAGCATGTTGGCGTCATTGTGCTGGCGGATCATTTTGGCCGAGAAGGTTTCGGAGCAGACGCCGCAGCGGATGCCCTTGACCTTGTTCGCGGCCATCATGATGCCTTGCCCCGTGCCGCACAGGATGATGCCGAACCGGCAATCACCCGAGGCGACCAGCCGCGCCGCCGCCTCGCCATGTTTGGGATAATGGGTGCTTTCGGGCGTGGTCGGCCCGATGTCCACCGGCACCCAGCCTTGGGCGGCGATGTGCTTGGCGATGGCCTGACGCATCTCTATTCCGGCATGGTCGCTGGACAGCGCAACACGGGTGTTGGTGGTCATGGTGCTGGCCCTTATTCCAGTTCGATGGTGCCGGGGGGTTTGGACGTGCAGTCGTAAAAGACGCGGTTCACGCCCTTGACCTCATTGATGATCCGCGTGGCGGTTTCGCCAAGGAATTCATGGGTGTAGGGATAGTAATCCGCCGTCATGCCATCCACGCTGGTCACCGCGCGCAAGGCAAGCGCGTAATCATAGGTGCGCCCGTCGCCCATGACGCCCACGGTGCGCATCGGCAAGATCGCGGCGAACGCCTGCCAGATGTCGTCATACAGGCCATGCTTACGGATCTGGTCGATATAGACCGCATCGGCGTTGCGCAGGATTTCCAGCTTTTCGCGGGTGATCTCTCCGGGGCAGCGGATGGCAAGGCCGGGGCCGGGGAAGGGGTGGCGGCCGATGAAGGATTGGGGCAGGCCAAGCTCGCGGCCAAGGGCGCGGACCTCATCCTTGAACAGCTCGCGCAGCGGCTCGACCAGCTTCAGCCCCATCTTTTCCGGCAGGCCGCCGACGTTGTGGTGCGATTTGATGGTGACCGAAGGGCCGCCGCTGAACGACACCGATTCGATCACATCGGGGTACAGTGTGCCTTGGGCCAGGAATTCCGCGCCTTCGATCTGGTTGGCGTATTTCTGGAACACGTCGATGAACAGGCGCCCGATGGTCTTGCGCTTGACCTCGGGGTCGGAAATGCCTTCCAACTCGCCCAGGAACAGATCGGATTCATCCGCCGCAATCAGCTTGATATTGTAATTGTCGCGGAACATGGCGACGACCTGCGCCGCCTCATCCTTGCGCAGCAGGCCATGGTCAACGAAGACGCAGGTGAGTTGGTCGCCGATGGCCTCATGGATCAGAATCGCCGCGACCGAAGAATCAACCCCGCCCGACAATCCGCAGATCACCTGTTTGTCGCCCACCTGCGCGCGGATTTGCGCTATGGCCTGCTCACGATAGCCCGCCATGGTCCAGTCGCCGGTAAAGCCCGCCAGACGCACGAAATTCTCATACAGTTTCGCGCCCTTGGGGGTGTGATGCACCTCCGGGTGGAACTGCACGGCATAGAAGTTGCGCGACACATCCGCCGTGATGGCAAAGGGCGCATTGGGTGAGGTGCCGTAGACTTGAAAGCCCGGCGCAATTCGGGACACATGGTCGCCGTGGCTCATCCAGACCTGTTCGTTGCCGTCGGTGAACCAGCCATCCAGAATCGACAGCTTGTCTGCACCGGGGGTGACGAAGGCGCGGCCAAACTCGGCGGTGCCATGGCCGCTTTCGACCAGCCCGCCCAGTTGCTGCATCATGGTCTGCTGGCCATAGCAGATGCCCAGAACCGGGACGCCGAAGCTCCACAATGCCTCTGGCGCGCGGGGAGAACCGGGGCGGGTCACGCTGTCGGGGCCGCCCGACAGGATCACCGCCTGCGGTGCAAAGCTGGCAAGAAAGGCGTCATCCACACGGTTATAGGGGTGGATTTCGCAATAAATGTTCAGTTCCCGCAGGCGACGCGCGATCAGTTGCGTGACCTGGGAACCGAAGTCGATGATGAGAAGGCGCTGATGCTGGGTCATGCGCCCGCGTAAGCGATGGGGGCACGAATCGCAAGAGGGCGGAGGGAAATGCAAACGCCCGGATGGCTGGCATCCGGGCGTCTGGCCTGATCTGTAATGTGACCGCAATCGCCCTATCGGGGAGCGCGGCTGCGGCGACCGCGAAAGGTTGCGATCAGAAGCCGGATTTGATCAGCTCGAACTCTTCCAGCATTTTCTGGCGCATCGCGTGGTCAATCGGGGTCTGGGCCAGAAGGGTGGTCGAGATCGGATCAACCTCTGCCTTCTTCAGATCTTCCAGCGGAATCTTGGCCATGGCGGCGTCATTGGTGGACGCATAGCCGATATTGGCCAGCAGTTGCGGTGCGGAAGACTGATCGATGAAGGCGTTGATGTAATCATAGGCCTTTTCTTCCTTGCCGGGGCCGTCCTTCATGTTGACATAGCCGCAGAACCAGGTGGCAACGCCTTCCTTGGGCGAACGCTGAAAGCCCACAGGGAAGTTTTCTGCCTTGAGCAGCGCCACGGCATCGTTCCACGACCAGGCCACCTGCACCTCGCCCGTGGCCATGACGGCCGACAGCTCTGCCGGGTCGGTCCAGTACAGGCGTACGTTCGGATGCACTTCACGCAGCCAGGCGGCGGCGGCCTTGAACTGCTCATCCGTCACGTTGGTCCAATCGGTGACGCCGGTGGCCAAAAGGGCCAGCGACCAGACGTCATCGGTGTTGTCGGGCAAAGCGATGCGCTGCGAATATTTCGGGTTCTTGAACACGTCAAGCGATGCGACATCCTCGGCCGGGACATCCGTGGTGTTATAGGCAATGGCGGTATAGGCGTAGTCGGTCGGAATGTACCAGACGCCGCCATCATCCTTGAAGATCGACGAATTCAGGAAGCGCGGGTTGATATTGGCGAATTCCGGGATCTTGGACACATCCCACGGCTCTATCAGGCCGGCATCACGGTATTTCGATACCATCTGAGAGCAGGGGTGCGTCACATCGGTCTTGAACCCGGTCGAGACCTTCTGGAACGCCTCGTCATCATCGGCGAAAAAGGAATAGGTGGGAATGTCGCCGTATTTGGCGGCATAGGGTTCGATCAGTTCTTGAAGGCCGAAACCGGCCCAGTCGAACACCGTAAGTTCGGCATCTGCCGCGCGGGCGGCAAGGGGGGCCAGCACAAGCGTTGCGGCGGTGGCAAAAAGTAGGGCGGAACGGGTCATGAGCTCTCCTGTTGGTGGAGGCCGGGTCGAATCCCCACGACCGGGCCGGGGTGGCACCGACTTGGCATCGGTCGCCGATTGCACGAGCGAAGAATGCCGATGGCGCGGAGCGATGCAAGGGGAAGTCTTGAAAATCGTGATCAAATTTGTGCCTGACGTCGGGTTGTTGCGCCGGGCGTGCCGTATTTGAGGGCACAGGCATCTGGGGGTTTACAGCCGCTGCGGTGCTGGCTAGGCATAGCATGTTGATCGGGCTAGCCCCGACAACTGTCGCCCGGCGCAAGAAAAAGCCGAGGTGGCTGGCTGGAAGACCTGCCGCGACGGGACCGATCCCTTCGTGGGGTCGTCATCCCTTACAGGCACTGATGTAAGGAGGCCCATGGCCATGCTTGATCTGAATTTTGTCCGGGCGCAGTTCCCGGCCTTTTCCTCCCGTGTTCTGTCCGGCCATGCGTTCTTTGAGAATGCGGGCGGCAGCTATCCCTGCAAGCAGGTGGTAGAGCGGCTGCACCGCTTTTATACCGACCGCAAGGTGCAGCCCTATGCGCCCTATCCCGGCGCGCAAGAGGGCGGGGCAGAGATGGATGAGGCGCGGACCCGTCTGGCCGCGCTGATGAGCGCCAAACGCGAGGAGGTGTCGTTCGGCCCCTCGACCACGGCGAATACCTTTGTGCTGGCCAATGCGGTGCGGGTCTGGCTGCGGGGCCAGAATGCGGCAATCGTGGTGACCAATCAGGACCACGAGGCGAACAGCGGCCCGTGGCGGCGGCTGGCGGATGAAGGGATCGAGGTTCGGGAATGGCAGATTGACCCGGCCACCGGGCATCTGGACCTGGCCGGGCTGAAGGCGCTGTTGGCCGATGGCAAGGTGCGGCTGGTCTGTTTCCCGCATTGTTCCAACGTGGTAGCCGAGATCAATCCGGTGGATGAGATTTGCGCCATGGCCCGTGCTGCGGGCGCGCGGACGGTGGTGGACGGGGTCAGCTATGCACCGCACGGGTTGCCGGATTTTGCGGGACTTGGCGCGGATGTGTATCTGTTCTCGGCCTATAAAACCTATGGGCCGCATCAGGGCATCATGCTGATCGGGGAAGCGTTCGGGGCGGAACTGCCTGTTCAGGGCCATTGGTTCAATGCGGGCACGCTTTACAAGAAATTCACCCCCGCCGGGCCGGACCATGCCCAGATCGCCGCCTGCGCCGGGATGGCTGATTACATCGACGCGCTTTACGGCCACCACTTCGCGGGCGACGCCCCGGCGGGCGAGCGCAATGCCCGCGTGCATGACCTGATGCGCGCGGCAGAGGTCGAGGCGGTGGCCCCCTTGCTGGACTATCTGGCGGGCCGCAATGACCTGCGGCTGATCGGGCCACGCGACGCGGCGGCCCGTGCGCCGACCGTTGCCGTGGCGCTGCACGGCGCGGCAGAGCCAGTGTCCGAAGCGCTTGGGCGCGAAGGCATTGCCTGCTGGGGCGGCGATTTCTATGCCGTGCGCCCGTTGGAGGCGATGGGGGTTGATCTGCAAAAGGGTGTGCTGCGGATGAGCCTGACGCATTACACCAGTGGCGAGGATGTGCAGCGGCTGATCGGGGCGCTGGATCGGGTGCTGTAAGGTAAGGGGGCGCTGCCTCCCTCGGGCCTTGCGGCCCTCACCCCCGGAGTATTTGGAAAGGTGCAAATGATCCGGGGGGCAAGGCATTGCGTATCATGGGAAAAAGGAGGAAAGGATGGCTGAACCCCTGATCCTGTGGTTCCGGCGCGATTTGCGGCTGGGTGACAATCCGGTGTTGGCGGCAGCGCTGGCGACGGGGCGGCCCGTGGTGCCGGTGTTCGTGCTGGACCCGGAAACCGAGGCGCTGGGGGCGGCGGCAAAGCAGCGGTTGCAGATGGCGCTGGCGGCGTTTGCGGCGGCCTTGCAGGGGGTGGGCAGCCGGTTGATCCTGCGGCGCGGTCCGGCGCTGGAGGTGCTGGAACGGCTGGTGGAGGAGACCGGGGCAGCAGGCGTGATGTGGAGCCGCGCTTATGACGCGACCTCTCGCGTCCGCGATCAGGTGGTGAAGGCGGCGCTGAAGGCGCGGGGGCTGTTGGCCGAAAGCCATGCGGGCTTTGTGCTGCACGAGCCGTGGACGGTGGAAACCGGGCAGGGCGGGCCCTATCGGGTGTTCACCCCCTATTGGCGGGCGGTGCGGGCCTTGCCGGTTGCGCCAGAACTGCCTGCGCCGGTGCATCTGCCGGGGCCGGAGCGCTGGCCCGACAGCGCGGCTTTGGCGGACTGGAACATGACCTGCGACATGCAGCGCGGCGCGGTGGTTCTGGCGCGTTGGCAGTCGTCCGGAGAGGGCGCGGCCTTGGACCGGCTGGCCGGGTTTGCCGAAGACCGCATGGCCGCCTATGCGGCGCGGCGCGATTTCGTGGCCGAAGACGCAACCTCTGGCCTGTCGGAACATTTGACCTATGGCGAGATTTCGCCCCGCACGCTGTGGCACCGGGGCAGGCGCGCGATGGAAGAGGGCAATCCGGGGGCCGAGACCTTCTTGAAGGAGCTGGTCTGGCGCGAGTTTGCCTGGCACCTGATGTATCATTATCCGGAACTGGGGCAGGACAACTGGAAGGCCGACTGGAACGCCTTTCCCTGGCGCGGTGACAATGCCGATGCGGAAAAGTGGCGGCGTGGTCTGACCGGCGAGCCTTTGGTTGATGCCGCGATGCGCGAGATGTTCGTCACGGGGCGCATGCACAACCGCGCGCGGATGATCGCGGCCAGTTATCTGACCAAGCATCTGCTGACCGATTGGCGCGTGGGCCTTGACTGGTTTGCCGAATGCCTGACCGATTGGGACCCGGCGGCGAATGCGATGGGGTGGCAATGGGTTGCGGGCTCAGGCCCCGATGCCTCGCCCTATTTCCGCATTTTCAACCCTGCGACGCAGGCCGAGAAGTTTGACCCCGAGGGCCGCTATCGCCGCCGCTGGATTGCCGAAATGACGCGCAACCCCGGTGCCGAGGCACTGTCTTATTTCGATGCGGTTCCCAAAAGCTGGGGGATGGACCCGGCGGCCCCCTATCCGATGCCCCTGATCGATCTGGCGGCAGGGCGCGAACGCGCGCTGGAGGCGCTGAAGCAAGGAAAATCTTGAGAAGCGCGGGAAACTCTGGAATCCTGCGGTGATCACGCCTTGGGGGGGTGCGATGACCGTGTTCACAACGACAAAGGGCCAGACCGGCCTGCCACGTTACTTTGCTGCGGTGTTCGAGATTGCAAAGGGTCTGAACCGTGGGCGGCTGGATTTCGTGCTGCCCGATGGCCGCCGCTTTCGCGCCGAAGGGCGCAATGCCGGAGGGGCGGCAGAGATTGTCGCGCATGCGCCCGATGTCTTTGCCCGCCTGATCCGCGAAGGGGATCTGGGGTTCAGCGAAGCCTATGTTGAAGGCGAATGGTCCAGCCCCGACCTTCAGGCCTTTCTGGATCTGATCCAGCAGGGCAATGAAAGCGTTTATGACGGCTTTCCCGGTCTGGGTCTGGTACGCATGTACGAAAGAATGCGGTTCTGGTTGCAATCGAACAGCAAGCGGCAGGCAAAGAAGAACATCGCCTATCACTATGATCTGGGGAACGAATTCTACCGGCTGTGGCTGGATGAAACGATGACCTATTCCAGCGCGCGTTTTGTGACCGGGCAGGAAAGCCTAGAGCGGGCGCAGGTGCAGAAATACGCCGCGATGGTTGATCAGATGGGCGCGCGGCCCGGCGACCATGTGCTGGAGATCGGCTGCGGCTGGGGCGGTTTTGCCGAATATGCCGCGAAAGAGCGTGGGCTGCGGGTGACGGGCCTGACCATCAGCCAAGCCCAGCACGATTTTGCCGTGGCGCGGATGGCGCGGGCGGGGCTGTCGGACCGGGTTCAGATCAAGCTGCAAGATTACCGCGACGAGACCGGCAGCTATGACGGGATCGCCAGCATCGAGATGTTCGAGGCGGTCGGCGAAAAATACTGGCCCGCCTATTTCGACACGCTGCATGACCGGCTGCGACCGGGCCGCAATGCGACGCTTCAGATCATCACCATTTCAGACCAGCGGTTCCAGACCTATCGCAAGCAGGTTGATTTCATCCAGAAATACATCTTTCCGGGGGGGATGCTGCCCTCTCCCGCCGCGCTGCGGGCCGAGATTGCGCGGGCCGGGCTGCGGTTGAAAAGCCATGTCGAATTTGGCCAGAGCTATAGCCAGACGCTGCGGCGCTGGCACGATACTTTCAACAGCCGGTGGGATGAGATTGCACGGCTGGGGTTTGATGACCGTTTTCGCCGGATGTGGAATTTCTATCTGACCTCTTGCGCCGGGGCCTTTGGTGGGGGCAACTGTGATGTGACACAAATTACCATGACCCGGCCCTGAGGAGCCTTTATGCCCACCGCCTCGAAATTGGTTGCCGCCATTCTTTTTGCCATCGTCGGGGCGATTGCCGCCCATCTGTTCCTGCCGACCCTGCCCGAAGGCACGCCTCCGGGGTATTTGCGTGAGGTTTCAGCGCTGGTGGGGGTGGTCTGGGGATGGCGGACCATGGGGCGCCGCGTGGGCAAGGGTATGGGAGAGGCGGCGGGTTCTGGCATCGTGACATCGGTCGTGATGCTGTTCTGGGTGATGCTGCTGTTCTCGATCTATCTGATGATCCATCGCTCCATGCGGCAGCTTTACGATGGTCCGACGGATGCGCTGCTGGGTGTGCTGACGATCATGTATGATTATGGCCACAATCTTGCGGCGCCGGCGACGCCGGTCGCGCTGATCGTCGGCGGGATCATTGCAGGATGGCTGACCGAGATTGCCTATAAGCGGCTGGGTTGACCGATGAAGGCTGACTGGCGGCAAGGCGCGCTGCGCCACGAGGCGGTTTTGCGCGCTGTGCTTGGGCGTGAGGGCGCTGACGATCTGGCGCGCGTGCAGTTTTATCTGGCGGTCACAGGCGGGGCCGATGATCTGCCGGTGGCAGAGCTGGCGGCGACGGCGCTGGATGTGATGGCGCTATACGGCTTGAAACCCGCTGCCGAGGTTGCGGCGCGGCTGGGGATGGTAAAGGTTCGCGGTGCCGCGCGGGCGCGGGCGGTAGTGGGCGCGCCAGCGGCGCTGCGCAGCCCGCGCCAGCCGCAGGATGTGCAGGTTTCGGCCCGCAGCGAGCCCTATGCCCGGTTCTTTGCCGTTGAGGAATACGACCTGTCGTTCCGCCAGTTTGGCGGCCAAGCCAGCCCGGTTGTGACGCGGGCGGTGTTTCTGTCGGGCGATGCAGTGACGGTTCTGCCCTATGATCCGGTACGAGACCGCGTGCTGCTGGTTGAACAGTTCCGCAGCGGCCCTTTCGGGCGCGGTGATGCCAACCCCTGGCAGCTAGAGGCGATTGCCGGCCGCATCGACCCCGGAGAAACGCCCGAACAGGCCGCCCGGCGCGAGGCAGTGGAGGAGGCGGGCCTGACACTGGGCGCGCTGGAGACGGTGGCGGGCTATTACCCCAGCCCCGGCATCTGTGCCGAGTTTCTGTATTCCTATGTTGCGCTGTGTGATCTGCCCGATGGCAGCGCCGGGGTGTTCGGCGTGGCAGGCGAGGCAGAGGATATTCGCGGCCACCTGATCGGATTTGACGATCTGATGGCGCTGGTGGGTTCGGGAGAGGTGGGTAATGCGCCGCTGATCCTGACCGCGCTGTGGTTGCAGCGAGAGCGCGGGCGTCTACGGGAGAAATAGGGGGGGCTTTTGCGCGCGCAGGTGTGGCGGTCAGCGGTTGGCGTCGAACAAAGCGCAGGCGGCATCGAAGAACCGGGCGCGGGTGGTGGGGGTTTCCATCATCACCTCATGCTCGCAAGCCGGATAAAGATCGAGCCGCCCTGACGGCCAGGCCGCCATGCGGGCGTGGATCGGCCCGGCATCGACGATCTTTTCCTGCAAACCCAGCGCACAAAGTGCCGGAACGGCGGGCGAGGCGCTACGCCCCAGCGACAGGCATTCGACCAGCGCCGCCCGCAGCCAGCCAAGGCTGGGTCCGCCCAGCGTCAGGTCTGGATGCGCCTTGCCTTGGGTCACCATATAACCCCACATCGCGGAATCGGTGGTCAGAGTGTTGCCGGCGAAGGGGGCTGCAAGTACATATGACGCCTCGCCCGTGCCGGGCGTATAGCGCCCGCCTGCGCCGACAAACCGTGACAAGGTTGAAACGGTCAGCGCCACGGGCCGCATCCATGCGGCCATAAGGATGCCCCACATCGGGGCAGAGAAGGCAGCCGCCTTGAACGGCAGACCGCGCAGCAAGGCCCGCAGACCGATGCAGCCGCCCATCGAATGCGCGATCATGTAAAACGGTTCGGGCAGGCCCACGGCGCGGGCATGAGCCAAGGTCGCATCCAGATCACGCTGATATTCGTCGAAATGTTCGACATGGCCAACCAACCGGTCAGGCATGGGGCGGTCGGCCAACCCTTGTCCGCGCCAGTCGATGGTCAGCATGGCATAGCCGCGCGCGGCCAGATCGGTTGCGGCGCGGCCATATTTTTCGATATACTCGGTGCGGCCGGGCAGCAGGATGACTGTGCCCTTCGCCCCATCGCACGCCCACCAGCCGACGCGAATGCGCGCGCCGTCATAGGTGACAATCCAGTCCGCGCGCCCCCCGGCGGGACCGTCGGCCACATCTTCGAACAGCGGCGCGGGCGATGGGGTGTTCAAGGTCAACCCATCGCCGCGCCAAGCTGCATGGCAAGGCCCATGTTGCCATCGACCGAGAGTTTGCCGGTCATGAAGGCCATTGTCGGGTTCATCTCGCCTTCCAGAATCGCGCGAAACACTTCGCCGGTGGCGGTCAGGGTCACATCGGAGTCGCCATCTTCGGCGCGTACGCCGGCGCTATCGGCAATAATGCTGCCTTCGCCGGGAATGACAAATTTGGCAATACCGCCGCCAAAGCCCGCGGGCATCTTGCGTTGCAGGGCCGCAACTGCGGTATTGATCACTTCGCTCATCTGTCTCTCCATCGTGAAAGTGCCGGGCTGGAATTTCTCGCCCAATGCGTTACTTTCAAGTTATGCGGTTCCGGGTTCGGTTACACAATCATATCGTTGCGGCAGTTTTGCCGATCTTGCTGGCCATGACGGCTGCGGCCCTTCCTGCCATGGCCGATCCGTCGCGGCTGGACAGTTTGTTCGAGCGGTTGCGCGCCTCGAATGATGCCGATGCCCGCCAGATAGAGCGAGAAATCTGGATCGAATGGTCGAAATCCGGCTCTCCTGCGATGGATCTGTTGCTGCAACGCGGGCGTGACGCACTGGAGGCGGGCGATACCGAGGGGGCGATTGCCCATCTGACGGCGCTGGTCGATCACGCGCCCGACTTTGCCGAAGGCTGGAACGCGCGGGCGACGGCCTATTACAACGCGGGTCTGCTGGGCCCGTCGATCCATGACATCGGCCGTACGCTGGAACTGAACCCCCGGCATTTTGGCGCGCTGTCGGGTCTGGCGATGATTTTTGAGGAGTTGAAGCGCCCCGAAAAGGCGCTGGAAGTCTATCGCAAGGTGCTGGAGATTGATCCCCATGCCGAGGGCGTGCCCGATGCGATCACCCGGCTGACCGCCGAAATTCAAGGCCAGGACCTGTAAGGACGCCACCCCATGGACGCCAATGCGCGGGTCACGGCCGTTCTTGGGCCGACCAATACCGGCAAGACTCATTACGCGATCGAACGGATGCTGGGGCACCGCACCGGGGTGATCGGCCTGCCGCTGCGGCTGCTGGCGCGCGAGGTTTATGACCGCATCGTCGCGCTGCGCGGCCCGTCGGTCGTGGCGCTGGTGACGGGCGAAGAGCGGATCGTGCCCGAACGCGCCGCCTATTGGGTCTGTACGGTCGAGGCGATGCCCCTGGACATTGGGGCCGATTTCGTCGCGGTGGATGAAATTCAGCTTTGCGCCGACCCGGACCGCGGCCATGTGTTCACCGACCGGTTGCTGCGGGCGCGGGGTTGGCACGAAACGCTGTTTCTGGGCGCCGAATCCATGCGGCAGGCCATCGCGAATCTGGTGCCCGGCGTGCAGTTCCTGAAACGCGAGCGGTTTTCGACGCTGACGTATTCAGGGTCGAAAAAGATCAGCCGGATGCCGCCCCGGTCAGCGATTGTCGGGTTTTCGGTGGAAAACGTCTATGCGATCGCCGAGCTGATCCGCCGCACCAAGGGGGGCTGCGCGGTGGTGATGGGGGCGCTGTCGCCCCGCACGCGCAATGCGCAGGTGGACCTCTATCAGAATGGCGATGTCGATTATCTGGTGGCGACCGATGCCATCGGCATGGGGCTGAACCTGGATATCAAGCATGTGGCCTTTTCGGCGACAGCCAAGTTTGACGGGCGGCGGATGCGCGGGCTGTTCCCGCAAGAACTGGCCCAGATCGCGGGCCGGGCAGGGCGGCATACCGAAGACGGCACCTTTGGCGTGACCGGCGAGGCGCGGCCCTTTGATGAGGAAACCGTCGAGGCGATTGAAAACCACCGCTTTCCGCCGGTGCGCAAGCTGCACTGGCGCAACCATGATCTGGAATTTGGCACCGCCGAGCGCCTGATAGCGAGCCTTGAGCGCCACACAAACGACGAATGGCTGACCCGGGCGCGCGATGCTGATGATGTGGTGGCGCTGAAGGCGCTGTCGGCCATGCCAGAGGTGCGTGACAGGCTGACCGGCCCAAAGCGGGTGCAATTGTTGTGGGACGTGTGCCGAATCCCCGATTTTCGCAGCGTGTCAGAGGCGGACCATGCCGCCCTGCTGGCCCGCATTTTCGACTTTCTGGTCGGGCGCGGCCTTGGCGGGGGCAGGGTGCCTTCGGACTGGCTGGCCAAGGCCGTGGCGCGCATTGACAAGCCGGGTGGCGACATTGACACGATTTCCAAGCGATTGGCCTATATCCGCACCTGGACCTACATTGCGCAGCGGAAAAACTGGGTCGAAGACGAAAGCCATTGGCGGGGCGAGACGCGCGCGGTAGAAGACCGCCTGTCAGATGCGTTGCATGCAGCCCTGACCCAAAGATTTGTAGACCGGCGGACAAGCGTTCTGCTTCGCCGGTTGAAACAGAAGGAGACCCTCGTGGCCGAGGTGAATGACAAGGGTGAAGTGACGGTTGAAGGCGAATTCGTCGGCCGTCTGGAAGGCTTCCGCTTTCAGCAGGATGCTTCCGCTTCGACGGATGAGGCGAAGACGCTGCGGCAGGCGGCCTATCAGGCGCTGAAGCCCGAATTCAGCCTGCGGGCGGACCGTTTTTACAACGCGCCCGATACCGAGATGGACTTTACCGAGCAGGGTGGCCTGATGTGGGGCAATTCTGCGGTGGGCAAGCTCATCAAGGGGACCGAGCCGCTGAAACCGGCGGTCGAGGCCTTTGTCGATGAAGAGGCCGGACCCGAGGTTGCCGAAAAGCTGCGCCGCCGGTTGCAGCATTTCATCGACCGCAAGGTGGCCGCGCAGTATGAACCGCTGCTGGCGATGGCGCGCGACGAAACTCTGCAAGGGCTGGCGCGTGGCTTTGCCTATCGGCTGGCTGAGGGTCTGGGCGTGATCTCGCGCGAGGCGGTGGCGGCCGAGGTCAAGGAACTGGATCAGGATGCCCGCGGTGCCCTGCGCAAGCATGGCGTGCGGTTCGGGCAATATACCGTGTTCCTGCCCGCGCTGCTGAAACCCGCGCCCACACGGCTGCGGCTGGTGCTGTGGTCGCTGTGGAACGGTCTGTCGGAATTCCCCGAAAGCCCGCCGCCCGGCCTTGTGACCATACCGAACATCGCCGAGGTGCCGAAGACGCATTACACGCTGTCGGGCTATCACCCGTCGGGCGCCCGCGCGATCCGCATTGATATGCTGGAACGTCTGGCCGACATCCTGCGCCAGAAAGACAGCCGCGCGGGGTTTGAAGCCACGCCGGACATGCTGTCGATCACCGGGATGACGCTGGAACAGTTCAACGACCTGATGGGCGGTTTGGGCTATAAGGGCGAGAAAGCCGAACGCGCCAAGGTGAAGGCCGTTGCCGCCGCGCCGGTCGAGGTCGTGGTTGACCCCGAAGCGGTGATCAACCCGATCCCTGAAGAGGTATCCATCCTTGCGCCTGCGCCCGAAGAGGCCCCGGCGGAAGAGGCGGCTGCCGAAGCGCCGCCCGAGATGGAGGTGTTCTACACCTTCACCTGGGCGCCAAAGCCCCGGTTCCAGCGCCCCGAGCGCGGCCCGCGCCCCGAACGCGCGCCCCGCAAAGAGGGGGATGCCCCGCGCGCGGATGCGCCCCGTGGTGACGCTCCGCGTGGTGACCGGCCCCCGCGCGAAAAGCGCGAAGGCGACCGTGGCCCCCGCCCCGAGGGCGAGCGTCGCGGCCCGAAACCCGAAGGCGGCAAGCCGCAGGGCGACCGGGCGGATCGTGGCGGCGACCGCAAGGGTGGCGGCAAGTTTGACCGCAACCGCGACCGCGACAACAAGCCGAAATCGTTCGAGGCGCGTCCTCCGCGCCCCGAAAAGCCGATTGACCCCGATAACCCCTTTGCCGCCCTGCTGGCGCTGAAGGGCAAGGTCTAAGGCCGGTATGGCGGGACCGGGCGGCAAGCAGACCCATTTGGCCCAGCCGAAGCTGCGGCTGGACAAATGGCTGTTTCACGCCCGGTTCTTCAAATCGCGCGAACTGGCCGCCGAGGTGGCCGAGGGCGGGCATCTGCGCATCAATGCGCAGCGCTGCCTGAAACCGGCGCATGGGCTGGCGGTGGGCGATGTGCTGACCTTTCCGCAAGGCCGGCGCATCCGCCTGATCCGGGTCTTGTCGCTGTCTGACCGGCGCGGCCCCGCAACCGAGGCTGTGGCCCTTTACGAAGATCTGGACCCGCCGGGGCAGGATGCCATGGCAGAGCCGCTTGAATGATCCTGCCCAAGCGGGTAGGGATGCGCCGTGAACGCTATGAGGCCCGCCGATGACCTATGTGGTGACCGACAACTGCATCGCCTGCAAATACACCGACTGTGTAGAGGTTTGCCCGGTCGATTGTTTCTATGAGGGCGAGAACACGCTGGTCATCCACCCGGATGAATGTATCGACTGTGGCGTCTGCGAACCTGAATGCCCCGCCGATGCGATCCGCCCGGATACCGAGCCGGATATGGACAAATGGGTGACGTTCAACCGCAAATACGCCCTGCTGTGGCCGGTGATCACCACCAAGCGCGACCCGCTGCCCGGCTATGAGGAACGCGATGGCGAGACCGGCAAGCTTGAGAAGTATTTCTCGGAAGCCCCTGGCGAAGGCGGCTGATTCGGTTTCGAATCGTCAGTTTGGGTCAGTTTGGCTGACTAACTGGTAAAATACTCGAGATTACCGGGCGTGATTGGCCTGATGCTGCTATTGCGGCGGTTGGAATCGCGTGATTTTTGTGCTACATATTTCTGACGCAAAACAAATATACCTGACTGCGCCTCAGGACTGCTCGTCTGGGACGCTTTTCCGACACTGATGTGACCGCAGGGCGGGATTTCCCGTGCTGTGGCAGTTTGCGCCGGAAAATGGGTGAACGCCGAGGACTCTGACAAACATGACCAAAGCCAAGAAGCCCGAATTTCGCCCTGACGAATTCGTGGTATACCCCGCCCATGGCGTGGGCAAGATCGTCTCGATCGAAGAGCAAGAGATTGCCGGGCTGAAGCTGGAACTATTCGTGATCTCGTTCGAAAAGGACAAGATGACGCTGCGGGTTCCGACCAACAAGGCGATTGATATCGGGATGCGCCAGCTTTCCTCGCCTGAAGTGGTGTCGAAGGCGCTGGATACGCTGAAGGGTAAGGCACGGGTCAAGCGGGCGATGTGGTCGCGCCGCGCGCAAGAGTATGAGCAAAAGATCAACTCGGGCGACCTGATGGCGATTGCCGAAGTGGTGCGCGACCTGCACCGCGCCGATGATCAGCGCGAGCAAAGCTATTCCGAGCGTCAGCTTTACGAAGCGGCGCTGGAGCGTCTGACCCGCGAAGTCGCCGCCGTTTCGGGCGATGACGAAGCGGGCGCGCAGCGCAAGGTTGGCGATGTGCTGACCAGCCGCGCGGCCTGATCTTTGTGGGAATGAATGAAACGGCGGCCGTCGGGCCGCCGTTTTGCTTTACGCTGCCAGCGCCAGCGCGGCAGTCAGGGCGATCTGCTGGCTGGCCCCCAGAACATCGCCGGTCTGCCCGCCAATCTTGGCGCGGGCGGTCAGGGCGACGGCCCCGGTGCCCAGCATGGCGGCAAGGATCATCGGCACGGCCTGCCACCCTGCAAGTGACAGTGCCAGCAGGGCGGCAAGGGCCGCCGCTTGCATCGCCGTGCCCCAGCCCGGCGCACCATGGCTGGCCGACAGGCCGCTGCCGCGCGCGTTGGGCAAGGCGGCCATCACGGCAGGCATCACGGCGCGCGACAGCGCCTCTGCCGCCAGCACCGGCCCCCAATGGCCCGCGCCAACCAGCGCCGTCAGCGCCGACCAGCGCGCCAGCAGCACGATGCCAAGCGCCAGCACGCCATAGCTGCCGACGCGGCTGTCTTTCATGATCTCCAGCCGCCGGGCCTTGTCGCGCCCGCCCCAAAAGCCATCGGCGCAATCGGCAAGCCCGTCTTCGTGCAGGCCCCCAGTCAGCGCCGCAGCAACGCCCAGCATCAGCGCGGCGGTAACACCGGGCACAATCCCCAGCGCGGCAGAGCCCATGCCCGCCAGAACCGCCAGCCCGCCCACCGCCAGCCCCGCCAGAGGCCAGGCCCAGGCGGCGCGCGGGTCTGGTGCGCCGGTGTCGGGCATGGGCAGCCGCGTCAACAGGCCGAAGGCGGCAAAGAGATCGTGGCGCAGGTCGCGCAATTGCATCGAACGGTCCTTTCCGGGCTGTTCATTCGGCTTGGCCTTGGCTAGCCAAGGGAGAACCGGAATACAACGGATTTGCCATGACCGCCTTCACCTCTTTGCCCGAATTCGCCGCCCTGCTGGCGGCAAGCCCCGCCGCCGATGCCTCGGCCCTTGCCGCCGCTGCCCAGCGCAATGGCCAGTTGACCAAACCCCCCGGCGCGCTGGGGCGGCTGGAGGAGGTGGGGATCTGGATCGGCGGTTGGCAAGGCCGGGCGCAGCCGCAGATTGATCACCCTCAGGTGGTGATTTTCGCTGGTAACCACGGCGTGACGGCGCAAGGCGTTTCGGCCTTTCCGTCCGAAGTGACAGTGCAAATGGTGGCGAATTTTCGCCATGGTGGCGCAGCGATCAACCAGTTGGCGCGGCTGCATGGCGCCGAGGTAGAAGTGGTGGCGCTGGAACTTGACCGGCCCACGGCAGACTTTACCCAAGGCCCCGCGATGACCGAGGCCGAGACGGTGGCGGCCCTGCAAGCCGGTTGGAATGCGGTGAGCCCAAAGGCCGACATTCTGGTGGTGGGCGAGATGGGGATTGGCAATACCACGGTGGCTGCCGCCCTTGCCGCCAAGCTGTTCGGTGGCACCGGCATGGATTGGGTGGGTCGCGGCACCGGGGTGGATGATGCGGGCCTGACGCGCAAGGCGAAGGCGGTGGATGCCGGGCTGGCGCGTCATGCGGATGTGACAGGCCCCTTGCAGGTGCTGGCCGCGCTTGGCGGGCGCGAGGTGGCGGCGATGGCCGGGGCCATGGCGCGGGCACGGGTCGAACGGGTGCCGGTGGTGCTGGACGGGTTTATCGCCTGCGCGGCGGCGGCGGTGCTTCATTGTGCCACGCCGGGGGCGCTGGATCATGCGGTGGCGGGGCATCTGTCGGCCGAGGGTGCCCATGCGCGGCTGCTGGAGAAACTGGGCAAGCAACCACTGCTGTCGCTGGGCCTGCGCTTGGGCGAAGGGTCAGGTGCGGCGGTTGCCTTGGGTGTGATCCGCGCGGCGGTGGTCTGTCAGTCGGGGATGGCAACCTTTGCCGAAGCAGGCGTTTCGGGCGGCTGAAGCGCAATTTCGGCGGTGACCGGCAGATTGTCGGCCACCGGCGTTGCGGGCGGCTCGTCAAACAGCAGGATGGCTTCGGACAGGTCAATCTCTCCGGGCATAGCCTGGGTTTCGTGCAGTGTATCGATCAGCGCGGTTTCCAGATCGCGGTCAAGCTGCTTGGCGCGGGCAACATAGGGTTCGTTCAGATGGGCCGGTTGCCCCGGTTTCCACAACCGGGCCAGATCGCGCACTGCCGCACGGTCCATATGATAGAAGGTGCGCGACAGTTTCGCGGCCTCGTATTCTGAGAACCCCATGTTTTCTAGGACATAACGGCCAGCGCGAATTGAACTGTCAAAGGTTTCGCGGATGATGTCATCGGCCCCGGCCTGATACATCTCATACACATGCACCCGGTCGCGGGCGCGGGCGACAACATGCAGATCGGGGCGGACCGATTTGGCATAGCGCACGATGCGGTTGGCCACCTGCGTATCATCAACCGCGACCACCAGAACCTGCGCCTCGGCCAGACCCGCCGCCTGCAAAAGATCGGGGCGAGAGGGGTCGCCGTAGAAGCTTTTCACCCCGAACCGCCGCAGGGTTTCGATGGTGGAATGATCGGCATCGAGGACGACGGTCGGAATGCCAGAATGCCGCACCAGCCGGTTGACGACCTGACCAAAGCGCCCGATCCCGGCAATGATGACCGGGCCTTTTTCGTCAATCGCATCGGGTGCGCGGTCTGGCACCCGCGCTTTCAGCCGCAGCGCCAGCCGGTCATAGGCGATGAACAGCAAGGGCGTCAGCAGCATCGACAGGCTGATCACCAGCAGCGACATTTGCCCGGCGGCAAGGGGCAGTACGCCTTCGCTGCGGGCAAAGCTGACGATCAGAAAGCCGAACTCGCCGCCCTGCGCCAGTGACAGCGAAAACAGCCAGCGGTCCTTGCCGCGCAGTTTGAACACCAGCGACAGGCCATAAAGGATGCCCAGCTTCAGCGCCATCAGCCCCAGCGTCAGGCCCAGAACGACAAAGGGGCTGCGCGCCAGCATCTGAAAATTGACGCCAACGCCCACGGTCATGAAGAACAGACCCAGCAGCAGGCCCTTGAACGGCTCCAGATCCGCCTCTAGCTGATGGCGGAATTCCGAGTTGGCCAGAACCATCCCGGCCAGAAAGGTGCCAAGCGCGGGCGACAGGCCGACCAGTGTCATCAGGAAAGCAATGCCCAGCACCAGAAGCAGCGAGATGAAGGTGGACATCTCTCGCAGGCGGGCGGCGTGGACAAAGCGGAAGACCGGGCGGCTGAGGTAATGGCCCGCCAGCACGATGCCAGCAACGATCGCCAGCGTCAGCAGCGCCGCCCCCCAGCCGGGCAAGGATTGCACCAGCGTGACCAAGGGTTCGGCGGCGGTGCCAGCAGCGTGGCTTTCCACCTCGGTCGGCGGGTTGATGATGCCGAAGCGCGACGCATCAAGCGTGATATTGGTTTGCGGCAGCGGAATCAGCGGAATCAGCGCCAGCATCGGAATGACGGCGATGTCTTGCGTCAGCAGCACCGAAAAGGCGCTGCGACCGCCTTGGGTGCGCATCAGGTTCTTTTCCGTCATGGTTTGCAGCACGATGGCGGTCGAGGACAGCGAGGCGAGCATGCCGCAGGTCACCGCCACGCCGGGGCTTTGGCCCAACAGCAAAAGCCCCGTGGCAATGGCCGCCGAGGTCAGCACCACCTGCGCCCCGCCCAAGCCCACCAGCTTGTGCCGCATTTCCCACAGGGCCGCCGGGTCCAGCTCCAGCCCGATCAGGAACAGCATAAGCACCACGCCGAATTCGGCAAAATGCTGAAGGTTCGCGGTTTCAGCCCCGGCAAGGCCAAGGATCGGCCCCATCAGAATGCCCGCGCCCAGATAGCCGATGACAGAGCCAAGACCGGCACGCACGGAAAGCGGCACCACCAGCACAGCGGCACCCAGATAAATCGAGGCGAGGAGCAGGAAATCTTCCATGGCGTCTTCTTGTGCCGGATGAATGTGGCAGCGCAACCCACCTCTCGGCGAGTTGAAACAATCAGGGGCGGATACGAAATCTTTCGTGTTCTGAAAACAGCCGGTGTCGTATTGGCCGGTCAGGATTTGGGCAGTCTGGTTTTCGGGTCGTCAGGTCTTGGGCAGGGCCAGCACGACCGTACGGCCGCCTTTTTGAACGCGCAAACTGTCATCTCCGATCGAGACAACCTTGCCGCCATCGATCCGGTCACCCGGTTTGACCTTTTTGAAACTGCCAGACGAGGTGCGGACCAGCGCGTAGCGTTTCGACGGCGTGCCATAGACCCCGATCAAATTGGTCTTGCCCAGATCGAAGGCGTTTTTCAGCGTGGCCTGTTTTGCCACCGAGGCGCGGGTCGGGATGGAAGGCGCGGCGGAGGCGGCCTCTGGTTCTGAATCGGCCTCTGGCGTGGCGAGGCGGACATTCGATTCGGGGGCAGCAACCGGCGCGGCGGCCAGCTTGACCTCTGGTTCCGGGGCAGGTGTTTCAGGGCGCGCTTCGGGGCGGTTGGCTTCGGCGACCGCAGCCTCGACCGCGCTGTTCAGACCAGAGGGGCGCGCGGCAGGGCGACGGGAAATTGCGATGGCCAGCGGGCTGATCGAATCCGCGTCGATATTTGCTGCAAGCGAAGCGGCGGAGGCATCGGTTGCGGGGGGAACGGCTGCGGCGAGTGCTGCGGGGCGCGCAAGCGGGCGTGGGCCGGGCGGCACATCTGCCGCCGGAGCAAGCGCGGCCCCGTCATCCGGCTTGGGCGCGGTTGCGGGATCTGGCGTTACGGCCGGGGGCAGGGCCAGCGATGCGGGTCGTGACCGGGGCTTGGCCCCTGCCAGCGCGGGGTCTGATGGGAACGGCGTTTCGGCGGCAACTGCGGCGACTGCCGCTTCCACAGCAGGTGCGGCAGCGACAGCAAGGGCGGCAGCGGCCAACGCAGCCGGACGCGGCTTGGGCAGCAGCGGCGGTTTGCCTGCAACCAGCGTGATCCCTTCGGGGGTGATGATCCCGTCCGGCGTGGGCTTGATGAGACCTGCGGCGTCGAACTGATAGGTGGTGCCAAAGGGCGGGGGGGCAGCCTGCGAGAGAGGCAGGCTGTCGCCGCGCGCTTCGGGGTCGGGCAAAGCAGAGGGATCGGGCGTTTTGGGCGCGGCATCCATCGTTGCCAGGAAAATCTCATCCTGAGCCTGCTCGCCTGTCGGGGCGGTCGCTGTTGGCGCAGCATCGGCCGACTGGGCGGCAGCGGGGGCCGGATCGAGCGGGGCGGGTTCGGTGACGGCTGGGGTGGCCTGATCGGTGCCAGATGCCGGATCTTGCAGATCGGCCAGCGCTTCATCCTCTGCCGTGGGCAGGTCGGTGGATTGGTCGGGGGGCGTGGCGTCGGCAGGATCGGTCGTCGGTTGCACATCCGGCGTGGCAGAGGCGGTTTGTACCGCCTCTGGCTGGGACGGATCGTCGGAAGAGGCGAGGAAGATTGACGACCACGCCGCAACCAGCGCCAGAAACAGCAGCAAGATGCCGGTGAGGATCAGCCCCATATGCCGCGACTTGCGGGGCGGAGCGACTGCACGGCCCGACAGGCCGGTTACAGGTTTGGCCTGCGTTGGCCGGACCACAGCGGATGCGCCTGCGGTGCTGGCGGCGGACAGCTCTTCTGTCGGGGATTTCTTGCCTTTTGCGGCGGACGAATCGAGCGATGAGAGACCGTTTTTGGCAGGGGCTACCCGCCCGTTGCGCGCAGCAGCCGTGGCTGGGGCCGCAGAAACGGCGGGTCGCTGTGCCGGACCCGGCTCTGCCGCAAAGCCTTTGCTGGCGGCCAGCGGTTTTGCCACCGCAGGCTTGGTAACGGTGGGCCGCACAATCCGACCACTTGTTGCCGCCGCCACATCGGGCGCACGGCGGCTGGAGAAGGCCATGGCCGCTGCCAGCCCCGGCATCGGAGGTACGTCATCGGGGATCGCCGGATTGATGACCGAGGGGCGGGCAGGGCCCTCTTCCTCTGGCATGACATCCAGCGCCATCGGTGCCTCTTCCACGATGGGCGGAAGCAACGGACGGATCGCTTGCGACAAGGTTTCCGCTGGCAAAGATTTCTGTGCCGGTGGTTGGACCGGATCTGCCGGAGGAGGGACCTCTGGTTCTGGCTGCTGCGGGGCTTCTTCCGGGAGGGGGGCAACCTCGTCAGGAAGGGACGGGTCTTCCATCGGGGCCGGATCGAAGTCTGGCTCTGCCTCTGGGTCGCCCTCAGCGGTTGCCGAGACTGCTTCTTGCAAAGCCGGGGTTGCGACCGCATCAACATCATCCGATGGCGCATATTCGGGCTGGATCAGCAGCGGTGCGACCTGCGCGTCATCTTCAGCTTCAAGTTCGGGTTCGAAGTTTCGGCGGATGTCGAGGACGGGCAGGTTGTCACGCTCGACCTTTTCGATGCCGGACAGCAGCGAGACCGACAACGCGCTGGGGCCGAACCACGGCTCTCCTGCAAAGTCATCCGCCTCGGGGACGGCGACGAAGGCGATTGGGTTGAAGCGGTGGCGGGCGGCAAAGCCCTCTGCCTCGTCAAGCGTCTCGCGCGCGACGACGGCGACCTGCACCTCATCCCCGGTGCCCGACCAGTCGAACACCAGATCTTCGGGCGCATAGGGGGTGCGCCCGTCGAGGGCGGCCCTGATCTGGCTGCGCCGACTTTCGTCATCCGGCCCAGGGGCCGAAACGGTGGTATACAGGATCTGGTCGTTCGGGATCACCAGCTTGGTGGTGATGCCACGAGGCGACAGGCCCAGGGCCGTTGCGCGCAGATAAGACAGCGCGCCGGTCAGGTCGGGTTCATCCATGGCCACACCGCCCACCTGTTGCCAGGTTGGGCCGCTGCGATGCAGAAGGCCGATGGCATCGTCCCGTAAGTCAAGTGCGAAGGCTGGTTTCATTCCAAGGGGTCTAGCACGTTGGCCAGAGGCGCGGGAACGCGCCCCGGTCGGGTGAATACCCCTTACAGCAGCTTTCCGCCGAAGGGAAGAAAAAGGCCCGTCTTCACACCAAGGATCGCCTTGCGGCTTGCGTCTTAAGATCACAGCTTGATCGCGCCAGACCTATAAGGAGGTTTTCATGCGCATTCTTAAGATGATCGTTCTTTCCACGGCCCTTGTTTCGCCCTTTGCCGCCCTGGCCGATGCGCCCACGCCGACCATTACCGTAACCGGAGAGGCAACGGTGCAGGCGACGCCCGACATGGCAACCATCTCGCTGGGTGTCACGACCCAAGGTGCCACCGGGGCCGAGGCGATGAAGGCCAACACAGAGGCGCTGACCAAGGTGATCGAGCGGCTGAAGGGCGCGGGCATCGATGACAAGGATTTGCAGACCCAGAACCTGAGCCTGAACCCGGTCTGGTCGAGCGAGGGGTTGAGTTCCAGTGGCGCGCAGACCATCACCGGCTATTCCGCCGCCAATATCCTGTCGGTCCGGGTGCGTGATTTGGCCGGGTTGGGCGGTGTGCTGGATGCGGCGGTGGGCGACGGGGCCAACACCTTGAACGGGTTGAGCTTTGATCTGTCGCAGCCGCGCCCGGCGCAGGATGAGGCGCGCAAGGCCGCCACGCTGGATGCCCATGCGCGGGCCGAATTGCTGGCGGCGGCGGCCGGGGTGAAACTGGGCCGCGTGCTTTCGATCAGCGAGTCGCAGGGTTATGGCGGCGGGATGCCGGTTATGTACGATGCCAAGGCTGCCGCTGCCGTGCCGGTGCAGGCGGGGCAGGTGGGCATGATGGCGTCGGTCAGCATCACCTATGAGATTGCGCAGTAAGCGGTCGGAGCGGCCCTGCGCGGGCCGCCCCTTTCCTTTGGTCAGGCGGTGGCCTTGGTCAGCGCCTGATCCAGATCGGCGATGATGTCGCGCACATCCTCGATACCAATCGACACACGCACCACATTGGGTGCTGCCCCGGCGCGGATTTGCGCATCCTCTTCCAACTGGCGGTGGGTGGTCGAGGCGGGGTGGATGATCAGGCTGCGGGTATCGCCAAGGTTCGCGACATGGCTGAAAAGCTGTAGGCTATCGACCAGCTTCACACAGGCCTGATACCCGCCCTTTACGGCAAAGGTGAACAGCGCCCCGGCCCCTTTCGGCACGATGGATTCGGCGCGCTTGTGCCAGGGAGAGGATTTGAGGCCCGCATAGGTGACCGCCTCAATCCGCGAATCCTGTTCCAGCCATTCGGCCACGATCTGGGCGTTTTCAACATGACGGGCCATGCGCAGGGCCAGCGTTTCAATGCCCATCAGCGTGTAATGCGCGCCTTGGGGGTTCATCGTCATGCCCAGATCGCGCAGGCCCACGGCGATGGAGTGGAAGGTGAACGCCATGCCGCCAAGCGTGGGGTGGAAGGTCAGGCCGTGATAGGCGGGTTCGGGCTGCGACAGGCTGGGGAATTTGTCGGATGCCGACCAGTCGAACTGCCCCGAATCCACCACGATGCCGCCCGTCACCGTGCCATTGCCGGTCAGGTATTTGGTGGCGGAATGGACCACCAACGTGGCCCCCATCTCAATCGGTTTGCAGAGCCACGGGGTGGCGGTGGTGTTGTCAACGATCAGCGGAATGCCCTTGAGGGTGGCGATGCGGGCCAGTGCCGGAATATCGGTGATATAGCCGCCGGGGTTGGCGATGGTTTCGCAAAAGAGCGCGCGGGTGTTGTCGTCAATCGCCGCCTCTACCGCGTTCAGATCGTCAGTATCGACGAATTTTGCCGACCAGCCAAAGCGTTTGATGGTTTGCGAAAACTGGGTGATCGTGCCGCCGTAAAGCCGGGTCGAGGCGACGACATTCTTGCCCGGCCCCATCAGCGGAAACAGCGCCATGATCTGCGCCGCGTGACCGGACGAGCAGGCGATGGCACCCGCGCCGCCCTCAAGTGCTGCCACACGATTGGCAAGAGCAGAGACGGTGGGGTTGGTCAGCCGGGAATAGATATAGCCAACCTCTTGCAGGTTGAACAAACGCGCGGCGTGTTCGGCGTCTTTGAAGACGTAGGCCGTGGTCTGGTAAATCGGCACCTGCCGCGCGCCGGTGGCCGGGTCGGGCGCGGTGCCCGCATGAATGGCAAGCGTGTCAAAGCCAAGCGGTCTGTCGGTCATAACTGAACCTCCCCTTCAGGTTGCGGGAAGCCTAGGGTAGTGAAGGGTGTGTGTGAAGGGCCAGAAAGGGCATGCGCAACAGCAGGCCGATGGGCGGCCTATTTCCAGCGCCGGTGAATCCACAGCCACTGGCCAAGGTTCTGTCGGACCAGATGTTCCAGACTGTCGTTCAGGGCCTGGGTCATCTGTTCGGGCGGGCCATGGGGAATGGGCGCTTCGACCACCACCTCGAATGACAGGCCGTCGGGTTGACGGATGCCATAGGTCGGCACCACCAGCGCGTTATACTTCAGCGCCAGCTCGGCGGCAGACAGGGCCGTCAGCGCGCGGTGACCGAAAAAGGTCAGCTCTGCCCCGTGGCTCATATGCTGATCGATCAAAAGGCCCAGCATCCCGCCCGACCGCAGATGGCGCACCATATCGGCCATGCCCCGGCGCCCACGCTGAAACAGGGGGGTGCCGATCTGTGAAATGGCGCGGACGTAATGATCGTTGAAATACCCATTTTTCATGGGGTTATAAAGCGCGCCGACCCGGTAGCCTCGCGCGATCAGGGCGGCGCGGCTGGCATCGTAATTGCCAAAATGACCAGTGATCAGCAGCACCGGGCGGCCTTCGTGATGCGCCTGATCCAGCGCCGCAACGCCGGGGCCTTTCAGCGGCAGGCTGGCGGCGCGGGCGACGAATTCGGGGCCGGAATAAATCTCGATCAGGGTGCGGCCGACGTTGTCGGGCACCTCGCGCGCGATCCGCTCGACCTCGGACTTGGGCAGGTCAGGCATGATCATCGCAAGGTTGTTGCGCACCCGTTTGCGATAACCCGCCACCGGCGCGATGACCCGCGACATGACCCAGCCGCACAGGGGCACCCGCATCCGGTAAGGCAGCAGCAAAAGCCCGTTGATCAGGCCGCGCAGAACAAGGTTCTGCGCCCAGTCTGCCAGACGAAAAGGGGGCTTGTCGCTCATCGGCCTCGGGTTCATTTCAGGGCGCGTCGGGCGACCTGCATTTCTCGGTGCCAGACATAAAGGCCCGCCGACACGATCACAAGCGCGCCGACGACCGTCCAGCGATCGGGCAGTTCGCCGTAAAAGGCAAAACCCCAAAAGGTGGCAAAGATCAGTCCGACATATCCGAAGGGGGCCACTACCGACGCCTCGGCCAGCGAAAAGGCGCGGATGACGCAGAATTGCGCCGCGGCACCGATAAAGCCCAGAATGACGAAAAACGGCAGGTCGGGCAGGGCGATGGGTTGCCAGACAAAGGGCAGCGTCAGCCCCATCATCAGCGTGCCGAACAGGGCCGCGTGGATGAGCGAGGTCCACGGCCCCTCTTTCTGGCCGATGTGACGCGTCAGCAGGGCATTGGCAGCGTAGCAGACGGCGCAGGCCAGCGGCAGCAGGGCGGCGGGGCTGAACACGCCCGCACCGGGGCGCACCACGATCAGCGCGCCGATCATGGCGGCAATCACCCCCATAATGCGGCGCAAACCCAGCTTTTCGCCCAGAAACAGCGCCGCCCCAAGGGTGATCAGCACGGGGTTGATGTCGGTCAGGGCCGTCGCCTCGGCCAGACCGATATGGGCCAGCGAAAAGAAAAAGAACCCGGTCGCCCCCATCTGGCAGGCAGACCGCACCATGTGCAGCCAGGGGTGGGCGGTGCGCAGGGCCGCCGCCGTGCCGCTGCCGCCAAGATACAGCGCAACCGCCAGCGCCTGCCCGGCAAAGCGGGCGCAGATCACCTGACTGGGCGGATAGGTTGCCACCAGCCCTTTGGCGGTGGCGTCCATCAGCGTGAACAGGCCGACGCCCAGCAGCATCAGCAGAATGCCGCGCCCGGTGTTGGCATGGGCTTGGGCGGCGGTCAGCGAGATCATGGGGCGTTCCGGTCAAAAAATCCGCCCCGGAAACGCTCCGGGGCGGTGGAGTCATGCCTGCGCGGCAAGGTTATTCAGCCGCACGCAGGTTGCCGGGCCCACCAAGAGGGCCCTCGGTTCGGGTTAACCTGTCACGCAAATCGGCCTGATCGGCGGCCAGAAGGGCGATGCGTTCGGCCAGAACCTCTGGGGCCGGGGCTTCAGGCTCCGGCTCTTTCTCGCCGATCATGCGGCTGAATATCTTGCCCAAAAGCCAGGAAAGATCGTCCATGATCAGGTAGAACGACGGCACGATGACCAAGGACAGCACGGTCGAGACGATGATCCCCCCGATCACGGCGGTGGCCATGGGCGCGCGGAACGCGCCGCCTTCGCCCACGCCCAGCGCCGAGGGCAACATGCCCGCCGACATGGCGATAGAGGTCATCACGATGGGTTGCGCCCGTTTGTGACCGGCCTCGATCACCGAGGCGATGCGGTCCATGCCACGGGCGCGCATCTCGATGGCGAAATCGACCAGCAGGATGGCGTTCTTGGTGACAATGCCCATCAGCATCAGAATCCCGATCAGAACCGGCATCGACAGCGCCGAATTGGTCAGGATCAGTGCGCCCGCCACCCCGCCGATGGCAAGCGGCAAGGAGAAGAGGATGGTAAAGGGCTGCAAGACCGAGCGGAACAGCAGGATCAGCACCGTCAGAACCAACAGCAGGCCCATCAGCATGGCATTGCCAAAGCTTTGCTGCATCTCGGCCTGAATTTCGGCGTCGCCCGATTCCTGCAACCGCGCCGTGGGCGGCAGTTTCACACCGGCGGCCACCGCGCTGAACCGTTCGGTCGCGGTGCCCAGCGCCACGCCGACCGGCAGGTTTGCCCCGATCTTGGCCATACGTTCCTTGTTCAGGCGTTTCACGGTCGAGGGGCCTTCGCCCAGCGACACATCGGCCACGGTGGACAGGGGCACTTGTGCGCCGGCTGCGGTGGTCAACTTGAGGTTGGCGATACGGTCAAGGTTCTCGCGGCTGGTATCATCCAGCCGGACGCGAACCGGGATCAGCCGGTTGTCGATGGACACCTTGGCAAGCTGTGCATCCAGATCGCCGATGGTGGCAACGCGTACGACTGAGGCGATTTGGGCCGTGGTGATGCCAAGGCGTGCGGCCTCGTCCATCCGGGGCGTGATGTGGATTTCAGGGCGTGGCAGGGCACCTTCGGACGCGACGTTGGCAAGGGTGGGTTCCTTGCGCAGCCCCTCTTCCAGCAGGGCGACGGCCTGATTCAGATCCTGCTCGTTCGAGGCGAGGATCGAATAGGAAATGTCACGCTCTCCCCGGTCGTTCAGCTTGAACGCCCGAATGTCGGGGATGACCGCGAGCTTGTCGAAGATCATCGCCTCGATTTCATTCTGCGGAATGTCGCGGCCGTGATTTGTGACCTTGGGCACCAGATAACCAAGGATCGGAATCCGGCGGCCAAGTTGCGACAGTTTCAGCGTCAGTCGGTGATCGAGTTTGACCAGCGACACGGTAATCGCGGCGCGGCGGGTATCAAGGTCGCCAGTGGGCGAGGTGCCGCCAAGGACAAAGACGTTATCGACAAAGGGCACCTCTTTGATCAGGTCGGCCATGCGTTGGGTTGTGGCGTCGGTTTCTTCCAGCCGAGAGCCGGGCGGCAGTTCGACCGAGATCGAGATACGACTGACGTCTTCGGGCGGAATGAAGCTGCCGGGTACCTGAAGCATGAAATAGACTGAGATGATCAGAACCCCGATAGCCGCCGCCAGCGTGACGTAATAGCGCCCGAAGTTCACGCCCCAAGGCAGATGCCAAGTGCCGGTCGTGGCCCGCACGAAGGCCATATAGCCGCGCATGAAGGCACCGTCCTTGTGGTCGCCATGCCCGGCGGCATCCTTGGTGCGCATGAAGTAGGCGGCCATCATCGGCGTGATCAGCCGCGCCACCAGCAGCGAGAAGGCCACGGCAATCGCCACGGTCAGGCCGAACTGTCGGAAATATTGCCCCGGCACGCCTGGCATGAAGCTGACCGGAACAAAGACTGCGATGATGGTGAAGGTGGTTGCGATGACGGCCAGACCAATTTCATCCGCGGCCTCGATTGCAGCGCGGTAGGGGGTTTTGCCCATGCGGATGTGGCGGGCGATGTTCTCGATTTCCACGATGGCATCATCGACAAGAATGCCGGTCGCCAGCGTCAGCGCAAGGAAGGACACAAGGTTCAGCGAGAACCCCAGCATGTCCATGGCCCAAAAGGTCGGAATTGCCGACAGCGGCAGCGCCACAGCAGAAATCAGCGTGGCACGCCAGTTGCGCAGGAAGGCGAACACCACCAGCACCGCCAGAAGCGCGCCTTCGATCAGCGTATCCAGGGCGGCATCATAGTTTCCGACCGTGTAGGACACGGTTTCATCGACGCTTTCGATGGTCACGCCGGGGTTTTTGACGCGGATATCGCCCAGAACCTTGTCTACCGTTTCCGAGACCAGAACTTCAGAGGCCCCCTTGGCGCGGAAGACGGCGAAGGTAACGACCTGCTGGAAGTTCAGGCGCGAAAAGCTGCGCAACTCCTCATACCCATCCACCACCTGACCCAGTTCGGTCAGTTTGACGAACCGGCCCGAGGGCAATGAGATGGTGGTGTTCGACAGGCGCGCGGCCTCGTTTGCGTCGCCAAGGGTGCGGATGATCTGTTCGCCAGAGCCGAGTTCGGACCGACCAGAGCCGATGTTGGCATTGGTCATCCGAAGCTGTGCGCTGAGGGCCTGTGCCGTGATGCCATGGCTTTCCAGCTTGACCGGATCTAGCAGCACCTGAATTTCGCGGTCGGCCCCGCCATAGCGTTCAACCTTGCCGATGCCCGCCTTGCCCTGCAATCCGCGCTTGATCGTGTCATCGACGAACCATGACAGCTCTTCAAAGGTCATCGCCGGGGCTTTGACGGCAAAGGTCATGATGGCCTGACCCTCGACATCCAGCCGCGAGACATTCGGGCTTTCAACATCGGCGGGCAGGTCGGAAATGATCTTGTCGATGGCGTCCTTGGTGTCCTGCACCGCCTTGTCGGTGGGCACGGACATCAGGAACTCGACGGCGGTGTTCGACACGCCATCGGTGATGGTGGAGGTGATGTTCTTCACCCCCTCAATCCCCGAGACGGCATCTTCGACCTCTCGTGTCACCTGAGTTTCCATTTCGGCAGGCGCGGCACCGGGCTGCGAGACCGAGATCAGGACGACAGGCACGTCGATATTGGGAAACCGGGTGATCGGCAGTTTGTTGAAGCTGCTCCAGCCAAGGAACATCAACATGACAAAGGCCAGAAGCGGCGCGACGGGGTTTCGGATGGACCAGGCTGAAAAGTTCATGGGCTGGACTCAGTTCGTACCGGCGTCGGCCGGAATGGGGTTGATGCGGTCACCGGGGCGCACGAAGGCGCCCGCTTTGGTAACGATTGTATCCCCGGATGCGAGGCCGGTCAAAACCTCTACCCAGCCCGCATCGCGAATGCCGGTGGTGATCTTGACCCGATCAACCGCACCATCGCGCACCCGCATGACTGTGGTTTCACCCTCGGCAGAACCGACGGCGGTGACTGGTACGGCGACCACGCTGCGCCGGGCGATCACGATGCTTGCTTCGGCGAACATGCCCGAGCGGACAGCGCTGCCGACGGGCAGGCCGATGCGGGCGCGGCCCAGACGGGACAGCGGGTCGATCACGGGTTCCACCAGACGGACGGTGCCTACAAGCCCTTCGGCCGAACCGGACAGCGTAAGCGTGGCGGTCTGGCCGGGTTGCAGGCGCATGACATCACGTTCGGCGACATCGGCGCGCAGTTCTAGCGCGCCATCGCGGATGATGGTGAACATCGGATCACCCGCGGCAGAGGCGATGGCGCCGATTTTGGCATTGCGGGCGGTGATCTCGCCCGAGACCGGGGCTTTCACCTCGGCCCGCGCCAGTTGCAGTTCGATGTTCGACCGCTGCGCTTCGGCAAGGGTCTGGTTGGCCTTGGCGCTTTCCAGTTGCTGCCTGGCAACCAGAACGCCCGCATTGGCCGAAGTGGCAGCGGCGGCGGCCTGATCGGCGGCGGCCTGGCTGGCGGTGCCTTGGGCGCGCAGGGCCTTGGCGCGTTCATTCACGCGGTTCGCCTCGTCTGCGGTGGATTGCGCCTCGACCAGAGAGGCTTCGGCTTGGGCCACTTGCGCCTTGGCAGAGGCAACCTGCGCCTCAAGCTGGCTTTGCTGCAATTCCAGCGAAGAGGGTGACAGACGGGCCAGAACCTGCCCCGCGGTCACCTTGTCGCCAACATCGACCAGAACCGCCTCTATCTGCTGGCCTTCGATCAGGGGGGCGACCTGCACCTCTTCCACTGCGGAGATCAGGCCGGAGGCAAGGACAATATCCGTCAGTTCACGGGTGGAGACGGTAGATACGGTTATGGCGGGCAGAACCTCTGCCGATTTTTCGGGAGTGGCGGTGGCTTCGGTTGCGGCCTCTGCGCGGGCGGTCAAGGGCCAGACGAGAGGGTTAACCGAAGCGGTCAGCAGGGCAATCAGCGAAAGACGGGAAAAACGCATGGATTAAGCTTTCAATCTGGCGCTGGAAACTTCGCCCAGCGTCCGGTCAATCGTGGCAAGGATCATATCGGTCATCGCCCCACGGATTTCGGCGGGCATGGTGGCCGCCATCGAGGCGGATTTGAAGAGAACAATAATGAACGCGGCATGGGCGGAAAACACCTCGGCCACTTTTTCGCGCGGCCAGCCGGTTTCGGCGACAAAAACCCCCAGCATATAGTCGCGGATCTGCGATTCCATCCGCCCGGCACTGGCCCAGATGTCGGGCTTGCGCTGTGCCGCGGCGGTGATTTCGGCCCAAAGGGCGCCATCCTCGCAGCTTTGGTGTTCGGGGATGCGGCGGCCGAGCAGGGAGCGCAGGGCCTGAACCGGGTGGGGAGCGGTGATGATCTGGCCAAAATCTTGCTGAATCACCATCAGATCGTGGCTGATCAGGGCATCGACGATGGCGGCCTTGGAGGGAAAGTAGCGATAGAAGTTAGCCGCACTCATCCCCGCCGCGCGCGCCAGATCCTGCATCGATGCCCCGTCAAAGCCTTTTTCGGCAAAAGCGGACCGGACACTTTGCAGGATGGCAGAGCTGCGCTGGTCGGCGGGGTGGAATTCGTGCCGTGCGGTGGTCATCGTGGTCCGATCAGGTCAAGTCAGGGCAAGAATGAACATTCATTCACTCGGCGTATTTGATCTTCACCGTTAGCTTAGTCAAGCCTGCTGAGTGGACCGGGTACACATATGGGTCGGATTGCCGTGGCAGACACCGCCTATGGCCCGGCCCGCCGGTTGCGTGGGGCCAGAGCGCGGTGTATCACGCCCCAAGAGCGAATGGACCAGCCTTGGGAGGCAATATGCGTCGTGTCGTGGTGACGGGTCTGGGAATGGTGACGCCGCTGGCTTGCGGGGTCGAGGAAACCTGGAGCCGCCTGTTGCAGGGGCAATCGGGCGCAGGCCCGATCACGCGGTTCGATGCCGCGAATGTGGTCACGCAATATGCCTGCGAAGTGCCTTATGGTGATGGCAGCGAGGGCACCTTCAACCCCGACGACTGGATGGAGCCGAAAGACCGCCGCAAGGTGGATGACTTTATCCTTTACGGGATGGCGGCGGCCACGCAGGCGGTGCGGGATTCCGGTTGGGAGCCGCAGGACGAGGAAAGCCGTCAGCGCACGGGTGTGATGATCGGGTCGGGCATCGGCGGGCTGACGACGATTGCCGAGACCGCTGTGCTGATCAAGGAAAAGGGGCCGAAACGGGTTTCGCCCTTCTTCATTCCGGGCAGCCTGATCAACCTGATCTCGGGTCAGGTTTCCATCCGGTTTGGCTTCAAGGGACCGAACCATGCGGTGGTGACCGCCTGTTCCACCGGCGCCCATGCGATTGGCGATGCGGCGCGGCTGATTGCCTTTGGCGATGCCGATGTGATGGTGGCGGGTGGGGCCGAGGCGCCGATTTCGGAAATTGGCATTGCCGGGTTCAACGCCTGCAAGGCCTTGTCCACCAAGCGCGCCGATGAGCCGGCCAAGGCCAGCCGCCCCTATGACGCCGACCGTGACGGGTTCGTGATGGGCGAAGGTGCAGGCGTAGTGGTGTTGGAAGAATACGAGCACGCATTGGCGCGCGGGGCCAAGATTTACGCCGAGGTGCTGGGCTATGGCCTGTCGGGTGATGCCTATCACATCACCGCCCCCAGCGAGGATGGCGATGGCGGGTTCCGCAGCATGAGTGCGGCGCTGAAGCGCGCGGGGCTGACGCCTGCGGATGTGGATTATATCAACGCCCATGGCACCAGCACGATGGCCGACACCATTGAGCTGGGCGCGGTTGAACGGCTGATGGGCGATGCGGCGGCGGGGGCCACGATGTCTTCGACCAAATCGAGCATCGGCCATCTGTTGGGCGCTGCGGGTGCGGTTGAGGCGATTTTCTGCGTGCTGGCGATCCGCGATCAGGTGGCACCGCCGACGATCAACCTTGATAACCCGGCGGTTCAGCCCAAGCTGGACCTTGCGCCGAACAAGGCGGTCAAGCGCAAGATCGATGTGGCCCTGTCGAACAGTTTTGGTTTTGGTGGCACCAATGCCAGCCTTGTGCTGGGCCGTGTCAAGGATGGGGTGCGCGGCTGATGTGGCGGGCCATCGCCTCGAATGCGCTGACGCTGTTCATCGTGGCCTTGGTCGTGGTGGCGGGCATTCTGGCCTGGGGGCGGCGGACCTATGACGGCCCCGGCCCCTTGGCGCAGGCGGTGTGTTTCAAGGTGGAAAAGGGCGCGAGCCTGTCACAGGTGAGCCGGGCGCTGGAAGATCAGGGCGTCGTGCGCGATGCGCGGATTTTTCGCATCGGCACCGAATATTCCGAGAAATCGGCCAAACTGAAATTCGGGTCTTATCTGATCGAACCCGCGGCCTCGATGGCGGATGTGGCAGGGGCGCTGACGGCGGGCGGGCAATCGACCTGCGGGCGCGAGGTGAATTTCCGCATCGGGGTGGCGACGGCCGAGGTGATCTTGCGAGAGCTGGACCCGGCGGCGAACCGTTATGTTGAGGTGGTGCGCTTTGACCCGGCGGCGGCAGTGAAACCGCCTGAATATGTGGAGGCAGCGAAGTCGGCAGACCTGCGCTGGCGGATCACGCTGGCCGAGGGCGTGACGAGCTGGGCGGTCATTCAGGAGCTGCGGGCGGCTGATTTCCTGTCAGGCGATGTTGAGGATATTCCCCCCGAGGGCAGCCTTTCGCCCGACAGCTATGAGGTGGAAAAGGGCGCGGACCTGAAGGCTTTGGTTGCCGAGATGGAGGCGCGTCAGGCCGCGACCTTGGCCGAATTGTGGGCGGGCAAGGCCGAAGGGCTGCCCTACAAGACGCCGGAAGAGGCGATGATCATGGCCTCTATCGTGGAAAAGGAAACCGGGGTGGCCGAAGAGCGGCCACAGGTGGCCAGCGTGTTCCTGAACCGTCTGGCCAAGGGGATGAAGCTGCAAACCGACCCGACGGTGATTTATGGGGTGACCAAGGGGCAGGCGCCCTTGGGCCGGGGCTTGCGGCAAAGCGAATTGCGCCGCGAGACGCCCTATAACACCTATGTCATCGACGGCATGCCGCCGACCCCGATCGCCAACCCCGGTCGCCTGTCAATCGAGGCGGCGCTGCATCCGGCGGCCACCGATTACCTGTATTTTGTGGCCGATGGCACGGGTGGCCATGCCTTCGCCACGACGCTGGAAGAGCATAACAAGAATGTCGCCAAATGGCGCGAGATCGAGGCGACGCAAGGCGGGCAGGATCAGGGCGGTGTTCAGGGGAACTGAGCGTCCTGGGAAATGAGCCTTCCGGGGGCAGGTTTTCCATTCCTTGACGTATCGGGGTGGGCGGGCGTAGCTTTTTGTCATTGGTGAAAGGTTTGCCGATGTTTCCCGCCGCCCGTCTGATGGATATGCACGTCTGCGCCGCCTGTGCCGGGGCACCGATGCCGATTGTGGCGCCAGGGCAGATCAATGTGCTGATCGGCGGGATGCCGGCGGCGCGGCAGACCGATATGTGCGCCTGTGTCGCCAGCCCGATTTCCCCCGTGCCAGTGCCCGACCCTATTCTGATGGGGTCTCCTGTGGTGCTGATCGGGGGGCTGCCTGCGGCCTATGTGACGGCGCCGACGGTGAAGGGCGGGGTGATCATGCCGCCGGGATGTCCTACTGTTATCATAGGGTTAACGCCGAGGCCGGTCACGCCCTAGGGCTGCAACGGATTGACTTTGCGCACGCCTTAAGGCAGTGTTTCTGCATGCTGGAAGAGATGGGTAACGGCCTGGCGCAAGCCTTGGCCGTTTTTTCATTTTCACTCGTGCGGGGGCAGACACGAGCGGCGGGCAAAGCAGGCATGACGTTGAAGTTCTCCGTTGGAGAAGAGACGCCGGACGCAGTTCTGGCGGTGGCAGAAGATTGGATCAGACAGGCGGCGGAAGACATCGCCCGCACGGTGCAGGCCGTGCGGGCCGGTGGCTTTGCCGAGGTCAAGACGGCGGAAAAGCACGTTCGAGACCTGAGGGCCGCGCTGGAGCTGTTCATAGATGAAAGGAATCGCGTTGAAAAACTTCGCAAGCAGGTTGCCGGGGCTGTCGGAGCCTCCGGTCTCGACTTTGACGCCGCGCGCGATGAAATCGGGCGCCGTCTGGCTCGCCTCCGCGACGCAGGACCAGGTGGAGAGCTTTCTGGGGGGCTTGAGTGACAACGCGCTGCTGGCGCTGCCCTGGATGTTCGAGTTCTGGGCGCTGCCGCATCAGTTGCCGCCCGAGGGGGCGTGGAAAACCTGGGTGATCCTGGGGGGGCGGGGCGCGGGGAAAACGCGCGCCGGATCGGAATGGGTGCGGGCCGAGGTGGAGGGGGCAAAGCCCGAGGCGCCGGGCCGGTCACGTCGCGTGGCGCTGGTGGGGGAAACCATTGATCAGGTGCGCGAGGTGATGGTGATGGGGGAGAGCGGGATCTTGGCCTGTTCGCCTCCCGACCGGCGGCCCCAGTGGGAGGCGACGCGGCGGCGGCTGGTCTGGCCCAATGGTGCCGTGGCACAGGTGTTTTCGGCGCATGACCCGGCCAGTTTGCGTGGGCCGCAGTTTGATGCGGCTTGGGTGGACGAGCTGGCGAAATGGCCGAAAGCGCAGGAGGCCTGGGACCAGTTGCAATTCGCGCTGCGGCTGGGGGAAAACCCGCGGCAGGTGGTGACGACGACGCCCGCCAATGTGGCGGTGCTGAAGGCGGTTTTGAAGAACCCGTCAACCGTGATGACCCATGCGCCGACCGAGGCGAACAAGGCCAATCTGGCGGCGAGCTTCCTTGAGGAGGTTCAGGCGCGGTTTGGCGGCACGCGGCTGGGGCGGCAGGAACTGGAGGGGGTGCTGCTGGAGGATTCCGAAGGGGCGCTGTGGACGACAGCGATGCTGGAGGCCGGGCGGGTGGAGGCTTTGCCCGCTTTCGACCGGGTGGTGGTGGCGGTGGACCCTTCGGTCAGCGGCAAGGATACCGGGGACGAATGCGGGATTGTGGTGGTGGGCGCGATAACCAAGGGGCCGCCACAGGATTGGCGGGCGGTGGTGATCGAGGATGCCACGGTCAAAGGAGCCTCGCCCGAGGTCTGGGCGCGGGCGGTTCTGGCGGCGATGGATCGCCACAAGGCGCAGCGCGTGGTGGCCGAGGTAAATCAGGGCGGGCAGTTGGTTGAGGCGGTGCTGCGCAGCAAGGATGCGCTGGTGCCCTTGCGCATGGTGCATGCCAGTGTCGGCAAGGTCGCACGGGCCGAGCCGGTGGCGGCGCTGTATGAACAGGGCCGCGTGTCCCATGTGCGGGGGTTGCATGCGCTGGAGGAACAGATGTGCCGGATGACCCTGCGCGGCTATCAGGGCGGGGGCAGCCCGGACCGGGTGGATGCGCTGGTCTGGGCGCTGACCGAACTGATGATTGATCCTTCGCGGAACTGGCGGGCACCGCAGGTGCGGGGGCTTTGACCTTGCCAAGGCCGGGGGCTAGCCCCCGGCCCCCAGGATATTTGAACCAGTATGAAAGCGCGCGCGTTGCGTGGCCCAAGGGCCACCGCGCGCTTGGTTAAGCGGGTTTAAGGATTGGCCCGCTAGGGTGGCTTCAATCGAGACAGAAAGCCGAGTGACCGGGTGGGCGAACCACTTGTCCGGGCTGGGCGGGGCTTGCCCCTGAAGGATGGAGAGAGACGGATGTTCGACTTCCTGAAGCGTGCCGAGGTGAAGGCGCCGGAAATGAAGGCCTCGGCCACGGGGCGGGTGGTGGCATGGGGCACGTCGGGGCGGGTGGCGTGGAGCCCGCGCGATGCGGTGTCGCTGGCGCGGGCGGGGTTTCAGGGCAACCCGATCGGGTTTCGTGTGGTCAAGCTGATCTCTGAGGCCGCCGCCGCCTTGCCGCTGATCTTGCAGGACCATGAGCGGCGCTATGAGCAGCATCCGGTGCTGGACCTGATCCGCCGTCCGAACGGAGCGCAGGGGCGGGCGGAGTTGTTCGAGGCGGTTTACGGCTACCTGCTCTTGTCGGGGAATGCCTATCTGGAGGCCGTCCCCGGTGCTGGACGCCTGCCGGGAGAGCTGCATGTGCTGCGCCCCGACCGCATGGCGTTGGTGCCGGGGGCGGATGGATGGCCGATTGCGTATGATTATTCGGTGGGCGGTCGGGCGCATCGGTTTGACATGACGGGCGAGGTACCCCCGATTTGCCATGTGCGGACGTTTCATCCGCAGGATGACCATTACGGCTTTTCGCCCTTGCAGGCGGCGGCGACGGCGATTGACGTGCATTCCAGCGCATCGGCCTGGTCAAAGGCGCTGTTGGACAATGCGGCGCGGCCATCAGGGGCCATTGTTTACAAGGGGTTGGACGGGCAGGGGCAGTTGACGCCTGACCAGTACGACCGGCTGGTAAACGAGATGGAGGCGCATCATCAGGGCGCGCGCAATGCCGGGCGGCCGATGCTGCTGGAAGGCGGCCTCGACTGGAAACCGATGGGGTTTTCGCCCAGCGACATGGAGTTTCAGCAGACCAAAGAGGCGGCGGCGCGCGAGATTGCCATCGCCTTTGGGGTGCCGCCGATGCTGATGGGGATTCCGGGGGATGCGACTTATGCGAATTATCAGGAGGCGAACCGGGCGTTTTACCGGCTGACCGTGCTGCCTTTGGTGGCGCGGGTGACGGCGGCGGTATCGCACTGGCTGTCGGTGTTTACCGGCGAGGCGGTGGAGCTGCGGCCCGATCTGGACCAGATTCCGGCGCTGGCGGCAGAGCGGGATCAGCAATGGGCGCGGGTGGGGGCGGCCGATTTCCTGACGCCCGCCGAAAAACGGATGATCCTTGGTCTGCCACGGCTTGCGGAGGGGGAATGACCATTCGGCGGCCGGGCGAGGGATCGCGTTTTCTTTACGACAGTTTCGACGCGGCGTCGGCGCGGATCGAAGCTAACGAACGGGTGGCCGAAGAGCGCTGGTCGGCGCTGGAGTTTCGGCTGGGCCAGATCGATGCAGTGCTGGAGCGTTTGGAAAAGCGCATCTGGGTGGGCGTTTACGGGGTGGCGGCGTTTCTGCTGGCGCAAGGGGCCGAAGCAGTGATCCGCACGGCGATGAGGTGAGAGATGAACTGGAATGGCGGCGCGCCCGAGCGCAAGTTTCATCAGCCCGAGGCCGGGCTGCGGGTGGTGGATGGCACGCGGGTTGAGGGCTATGCGAGCCTGTTCGGCGCCCGCGATCAGGGCGGCGATGTGGTGATGCCGGGGGCCTATGCGGCCAGCCTGAAGCGGCTGGCGGCGCGGGGGGCGGCGGTGAAGATGCTGTGGCAGCATGACCCTGCGCAACCCATCGGCATCTGGGATGAGGTGCGAGAGGATGCCACGGGCCTGTGGGTCAAGGGGCGCCTTTTGACCGAAGTGGACAAGGGGCGCGAGGCGGCGGCGCTGCTGGTGGCGGGGGCGATTGACGGATTGTCGATCGGCTATCGCACCTTGCGGGCCGAGCGCGACGCCAAGGGCCAGCGCCTGTTGCAAGAGCTGGAGCTGTGGGAGGTGTCACTGGTGACTTTTCCGATGCTGGCCGAAGCGCGGGTGGCGGCCAAGTCTGGCCGAGGCGAGGCCGATATCTGGCGCGAACTTGCGCAAGTGTTCGAAGAGGCGCGGCAAAGCTGGGCGCTGCCCGGCCGGGCCTGAGTTCAATCGAAAAGGGGAAGATGATGACCGAGATGACCTCTCGGGCCGGGGAAGCCTTGGCCCTTGATCCGGGGGCGGAGACCAAATCCGCCATGTCCGGGTTTCTGAACGCCTTCAGTGGCTTTCAGGCCGAAGTGAAGAAATCGCTGCAACATCAGGAAGAGCGACTGACCATGCTGAACACCAAAACTTATGCCCGCACCCCTCTGTCGGCGGCGGCGGATCGTGACGTGCCCCACAAGAAGGCCTTTGGCGCCTATCTGCGGTCGGGCGATGATGATGGCCTGCGGGGGCTGGTGCTGGAAGGCAAGGCCATGTCCACCACGGTGGCGGCGGATGGCGGCTATCTGATCGACCCGCAGACGGCGGATACCATCCGCTCGATGCTGGTTTCGACCTCTTCGCTGCGGGCGGTGGCGAATGTTGTTCAGGTGGAAGCGACGTCGTTTGACGTGCTGATCGACCGCAGCGAAGTGGGGTCGGGCTGGGCGACCGAAGCGGTGGCGGCGGCGGAAACCACCAGCCCTCAAGTGGATCGCATCTCGATCAAGCTGAACGAGCTGTCGGCGATGCCGAAGGCCAGCCAGCGCCTGCTGGATGACAGCGCATTCGACGTGGAAGGCTGGCTGGCCGGCAAAATCGCCACCCGCTTCATCCGCGCCGAAGCCTCGGCCTTTATCAATGGCGATGGGGTGGACAAGCCCAAGGGAATTCTGCTGCCGACCAAGGTGGCGAACGCTTTCTGGACCTGGGGCAGCCTTGGCTACATCCCCTCGGGCGCTGCGGCGGATTTTGCGACGACCAATGCGGTCGATTGCATTGTCAGCCTGGTCTATGCGCTGGGGGCGGATTACCGCGCCAATGCGACCTTTGTGATGAACTCCAAGACCGCCGGCGCGGTGCGCAAGATGAAGGATGCCGATGGCCGCTTTTTGTGGTCGGACGGTCTGGCGGCGGCGGAACCGGCGCGGCTGATGGGCTATCCGGTGCTGATCTGCGAGGATATGCCGGATGTGGCGGCCAATACCTTCCCGATTGCCTTTGGCGATTTCCGTGCCGGTTACACGGTGGCCGAACGCCCGGATCTGCGCATCTTGCGTGACCCGTTCTCGGCCAAACCGCACGTTCTGTTCTATGCCAACAAGCGTGTGGGCGGTGATGTGACCGACTTTGCGGCCATCAAACTGCTGAAAATCGCGGTGTCGTAAGGCGCCGTGATCGCCCGGCCCGATCACGGGCCGGGCAGTGGGCGCGCGCCGGAATACCGCGCCGTCCAGCAGCTCCCCTCCGTCCGAGCGGTGCGGGGTGCGCGTCCATGGCGGAGAAGGGATATTGCGATGATGTTGACGGAAGTGACCGGGGTGGCAAGTGCGGCGCTGCCGGTGCAGGCGCTGAAAGACCATCTGCGGCTGGGGTCGGGTTTTGGTGCCGACGGCTTGCAGGATGGCCTGCTGGAGGGCCATTTGCGCGCCGCAATGGCGGTGATTGAGGGGCGGACGGCGAAGGCCATTCTTGCACGTCAGTACAAGTTAGTGCTGGAAGATTGGCGGCAAGCAGACGAACAGCCGCTGCCGGTCGCGCCGGTGGGTGCGGTGGCATCGGTCACGGTGTTTGACGCCTATGGCGTGGCGACGGTGTTGGATGTGGCGCGTTGGCGGCTGGTGGCGGATGTGGCGCGGCCCAAGCTGGTGGCGCATGGCGTGCTGTTTCCGGCGGTGCCCGAGGATGGCAGGTTGGAGATCGTGTTCGACGCAGGCTTTGGCGACTGGGCGGCGGTGCCTGCCGATCTGGCTCAGGCGGTTCTGATGCTGGCAGCGGAATACTATGAAAACCGGCATGAGACAGACCGGGTGGCTGGCCTGCCCCATGCGGTTCTGGCGCTGATTGAACGCTGGCGCACGGTGCGGGTTCTGGGCGGAGGCGCAAGATGAGCGCGCGCCAATTGAACCGGGCGCTACTGCTTGAGGCGCCGCAAGAGACCGGCGACGGCGCGGGCGGGCGGCACAAGGCCTGGGTCGTGCTGGGCACGCTGTGGGCCGAGGTGCGGCCGGGTGCAGGCAATCAGGCGGCGGGTGAGGAAGTGGTGATGGCGCGCACCACCTGCCGCATCGTGGTGCGGGGTGCGCCGGTGGGCAGCGACCAACGGCCCAAGCCGGGGCAGCGGTTTCGCGAGGGCACGCGGCTGTTCAGCATTCTGGCGGTGTTCGAGGCCGATGCCGAGGGCCGGTTCCTGACCTGCCATGCACGCGAGGAGGTGGCGGCATGAGCTATGCGGCGGCGACAGCCTTGCAGGTGGCAGTTTATGGGCGGCTTTCGGGCTGGCCCGGGTTCGCGGGCGTGGCGGTGGTGGATGCGATGCCAACCGGAACAGCGCCTGAGACATTTGTACTGATCGGCCCCGAAGCGGTGGTGGATCAATCCGACAAAACCGGCGCGGGGGCAGAGCATCGGTTCGAGGTGGCGGTGATCTCCACCGATACGGGCTTTCTGTCGGCCAAGACGGCGGCGGCCGAGGTTTCGCAGGCGCTGGTGGGCGCAAGCCTGACGCTGGCGGCGGGGCATCTGGTTGGCATCTGGTTCCAGCGCGCGGTGGCGCGGCGGCTGGATGAGGGCGCGACACGCAGGATCGACCTGACCTTTCGCGCCCGCATCGAATTCTGACATCAGGAGAGTGACATGGCAGTTCAGAACGGCAAGGATTTGCTGATCAAGGTGGACCTGACCGGCGACGGCCAGTTTCAGACGGTGGCGGGCCTGCGCGCGACGCGGCTGAGTTTCAACGCCGAAACGGTGGATGTGACCAGCCTGGAAAGCACCGGCGGCTGGCGGGAGCTGGCGGCGGGTGCGGGAATGAAAGCGGCCTCTATCTCGGGCTCTGGCGTGTTTCGCGATGCCAATACCGATGCGCGGGCGCGGCAGATTTTCTTTGATGCCGAGATGCCCGATTTTCAGGTGGTTGTGCCTGATTTCGGCGTGGTGGAAGGGCCGTTCCAGATTACCGCGCTGGAATATTCCGGCAGCCACAATGGCGAGGCGACCTATGAGGTCACGCTGGCATCTGCCGGGGCGCTGACCTTTACGGCGCTTTGATGGCGAACCCCTGGGCAGGAGAGGTGGCGGTCTGGCTGGATGGCCAGCGCCATGTGGCCAAGCTGACGCTGGGCGCGCTGGCCGAGTTGGAAGAGGCGCTGGGGGCGATAAGCCTGATCGATCTGGTGGAACGGTTCGAGGGGCGGCGCTTTTCGACCCGCGATGTGCTGGCGGTGCTGGTCGCGGGGTTGCGCGGTGGCGGCTGGGCCGGGTCGGCGGCAGATCTGGGCCAGGCAGAGGTGCGCGGGGGGGCGGTTGAGGCGGCGCGGGTGTCGGCAGAGTTGCTGGCGCGTGCCTTTGCCCTGCCGGACGAGGGATGAGCGCCATCGACTGGCCGGGGCTGATGCGGGCCGGTCTGGGGCGGCTGGGGCTGACGCCGGACGTGTTCTGGCGGCTTAGCCCGGTGGAACTGCGGATGATGCTGGGCGCAGAGCCGCAGTCGGCGCCGCTGACCCGGTCGCGGCTGGAGGAACTGGCGGCGGCATTTCCTGATGGGGAAACGAGGGACACATGACGCAGATTGAAGATGTGCAAGACCAGATTGCGGCGCTGGAGGCGACGCTGACGGGCACCTCATCCGTGGTGGGGGCATTTGAGGGCGAGTTGTCGCGGTTGCGCGAAAGTGCCGTCTACACGGGCCGCGAGGTAGGCGCCCTGTCCAGCGGTATCGGGCGGGGCTTGCGGGGCGCGTTCGACGGGTTGGTGTTTGACGGGATGAAACTGTCGGACGCGCTGAAAGGCGTGGCGAAAACGATGATCGACACGGTCTATTCCATCGCGATGAAGCCGATCCAGAACGCAGCGGGCGGGGCGATTGCCCAAGGTCTGGCGGGCTTGCTGGGTGGCATCATGCCCTTCGCCAAGGGGGGTGCGTTTGCCCAAGGCCGGGTGATGCCCTTTGCCAAGGGCGGCGTGGTGGCGGCACCCACAAATTTCGCGATGCGGGGTGCCACCGGCCTGATGGGCGAGGCGGGGCCAGAGGCGATCATGCCCCTGGCGCGAGGGGCCGACGGGCGGTTGGGGGTGCAGGCCAGTGGCGGCGCCCGACCCGTGACGGTGGTGATGAACATTCAAACCCCCGATGTGCAGGGCTTTCAGCGCAGCCAGAGCCAACTTGCGGCGCAGGCGCAGCGGATGCTGGCACGCGGGCAAAGGAACAGGTGAGCCATGGCCTTTCATGAAATCCGCTTTCCCGCGAACCTGAGTTTTGGTGCGGCAGGCGGCCCCGAGCGGCGGACCGAGATCGTCACGCTGGCCAATGGTTTTGAAGAGCGCAACACCCCTTGGGAGCATTCCTTGCGCCGCTATGATGCGGGTCTTGGCTTGCGCGGGCTGGAAGACCTTGAGGCGGTGATCGCCTTTTTTGAGGCGCGGCGCGGCCAGTTGCATGGCTTTCGCTGGAAGGATTGGGCGGATTGGCGGTCGGTTGGCTCTTCACGCGCGCTGACTCATTTTGACCAGCGTCTTGGGGTGGGCGACGGGGTGATCACGCAGTTCCAACTGCAAAAAACCTATGTCTCGGGCACGGAAAGCTATGTCAGGCCTGTCTTGAAACCTGTTGCTGGCACGGTGCTGGCGGCGGTGGGCGGCGACCCAAAGGTTGAGGGTGCCGAGTTCACGGTCGATTCCGGGACCGGGGTGGTCACCTTTGCCGTGGCGCCCGATATCGGCGCCGAAATCAGCGCCGGGTTTGAATTCGACGTGCCGGTGCGGTTTGATACCGACCGCATCCACGTTTCGATGGCCTCGTTTCAAGCGGGCGAAATTCCGGCAATTCCGGTGATCGAGGTGCGGCTGTGACAGCGGATCGGGACGGATTTCTGGCGCATCTGGCGACGGGTGGCACCACGGTGTGCCGTTGCTGGCAGGTGCGGCGCAGAGATGGGGCAGAGCTGGGCTTTACCGACCATGACGGCAACCTGACGTTTGATGGCATCGATTTTCTGGCCAGCAGCGGCATGAGCGCCAAGGCGTTTCAGCAGGTAACCGGGCTTGCGGTTGACAACAGCGAGGCGGTGGGCGCGCTGTCTTCGGCTGCTGTGCGCGAAGAAGATCTGGCGGCGGGGCGGTTTGACGGGGCCGAAGTGCGGTGCTGGCAGGTGAACTGGCGGGTGCCCGATCAGCGGATATTGATATTCCGGGGCCAGTTTGGCGAGGTGACGCGCGTCAACGGCAGCTTTCGGGTTGAACTGCGCGGCCTGCCAGAGGTGCTGAACCAGCCGCAGGGCCGGGTGTTTCAATCTGGCTGTTCGGTGGTGCTGGGAGATGCGCGCTGCGGTGTCAATCTGGCCTTGCCGGACCATCAGGTCGAAGTGGCGATTGCCGAAATGGACGATCTGGGCGGGCTGTGGTTTGACGGCATTCAGCCACTGCCCGATGGCTGGTTCGCAAGGGGCAGTCTGACGGCGGTTCAGGGCGCGGGGGCTGGGCTTGCCACGGTGATCCGGCGCGATGTGGTGCAGGGCGGGCGGAGACGGATTGAGCTGTGGCATCAGCCGACGGTGCCGCTGGTTGCCGGGTCAATCGTTCGCTTGACAGTTGGTTGCGACCGGACAGCCGCCGCCTGCAAGGCGAAATTCGCCAATTTCACCAATTTTCGCGGCTTTCCCCACATTCCGGGCGAAGATTGGCTGGCGTCCTATCCAACCTCGACAACGCCCAACAACGGCGGAAGCAGGTTGTCATGATGCAAGATGAGCATATTGTTTCTACCGCGCGCGGCTGGCTGGGCACGCCTTATCGCCATCAGGCATCGTGCCGGGGGGCGGGCACCGATTGTCTTGGCCTGATCCTTGGGGTCTGGCGCGAGACGCTTGGCCAACTGCCCGAAGCGGTGCCGCCCTATACTGCCGACTGGTCAGAGGCGGGCGGGCGCGAGGATTTGTTGCAGGCGGCCATGCGCTGGCTGGTTCCGGCAGATGCGGCGCAGCCGGGGGATGTGCTGCTGTTTCGCATGCGCGACGGGGCGGTGGCCAAGCATCTGGGCATCGCCACCGATCCGGCCCCGGCGGCGCGGTTCATTCACGCCTATTCCGGCCATGCGGTGGTGGAAACCGCCTTGTCAGAACCCTGGGCGCGGCGGCTTGCGGCGCGCTTTCGTTTTCCTGAAAGGGCCTGAGACATGGCAACCATTCTTCTGTCGGCGGCAGGTGCCGCGCTGGGGTCCGGCTTTGGCGGGTCCGTTCTGGGCCTGTCGGGTCTGGTGATCGGGCGGGCCATTGGCGCGACCGTCGGCCGGGTGATCGACCAGCGCATTCTGGGCGCAGGATCGGAAACCATTGAGACCGGGCGGATCGAGCGGTTCCGCCTGATGGGTGCCTCGGAAGGGGCGGCAATTCCGCGGGTCTGGGGCAGGGTGCGGGTGGCGGGTCAGGTGATCTGGGCCTCGCGCTTTCAGGAGAATGTAACCACCTCTGGCGGCGGCAAGGGTGCGCCGCAGCCCAAGGCCAAAACCTATTCCTACAGCGTCAATCTTGCGATTGCGCTGTGCGAAGGTGAAATTCGCCGTGTTGGCCGTATCTGGGCCGATGGAAACGAGATTTCGCCCGCCACGCTGAACCTGCGGCTGCATCGCGGGGCCGAGGATCAGGGGCCCGATACCAAGATCGAGGCGGTTGAGGGCGCGGGGAATGCCCCGGCCTATCGCGGCATTGCCTATGTCGTGATCGACGATCTCGATCTGTCGGCCTTTGGTGGCAGGGTGCCGCAATTCTCATTCGAAGTGATCCGCGCGGCGCAAGGCACCGCGGCGGCGGCGCATCCGGCGATGCAGGATATCGTGCCCGGCGTCTGCCTGATCCCCGGAACCGGCGAATATGCCCTTGCCACAACTCCGGTGCATTACAGCGCCGGCCCCGGCGTGACGCGCCCTGCCAACGTCCACAGCATCACCGAAGAGACCGACTTTATCGTCTCGCTTCGGCAATTGACCGAAGAATTGCCGGGGTGCGGTGCCACGGCGCTGGTGGTCAGTTGGTTCGGCAATGATCTGCGCTGCGGGCAGACGCTGATCAAACCCAAGGTCGAACAAAAGGATACCGATGGCACTGGCATGCCGTGGCAGGTGAATGGTGTCGCCCGCGCCGCTGCCGAGGTCTTGGCCCAGCAGGACGGAAGGTCGATCTATGGCGGAACGCCCGCCGATGCCGCTGTGATCGAGGCGATCCGTGCGCTGACGGCCAAGGGGCAGGGGGTGACGCTCTATCCCTTCATGCTGATGGAGCAACTTGCCGGAAACGGTCTGGCCGACCCGTGGTCCAGTGCTAGTGACCAGCCGGTTCTACCATGGCGCGGTCGCATCACCACAAGCAAGGCGGCGGGGCAGCCCGGATCACCAGACGGAACCGCTGCGGCGCTGGCCGAGGTTACCAGCTTTTTCGGCACCGCCAGCGCCAGCCATTTTGGCCAGAATGGTGAGGTGGTCACCTATTCAGGCCCGGCAGAATGGCGCTATCGCCGCTTTATCCTGCATTACGCCAAGCTGTGCGCGATTGCGGGCGGGGTCGAGGCATTCTGCATCGGCTCTGAACTGCGCGGCCTGACGCAGATCCGGGGCGCGGGGGGCACCTATCCGGCGGTGGCGGCGATGCAGTCGCTGGCAGCACAGGTGCGCGCCATTCTGGGGCCAGCGGTCAAGATCAGCTATGCCGCCGACTGGACCGAGTATTTCGGTCACCAGTCAGGCAGCGATCACCGCTTTCACCTCGATCCGCTGTGGGCCGATGCCAACATCAACTTTGTCGGCATCGACAATTACATGCCCTTGGCCGATTGGCGCGATGGTGAGGATCACGCGGACGCCCATTGGGGCAGCGCGCGCAACCCCGACTATCTGGTCGTCAACATTGCGGGCGGCGAGGGGTTCGACTGGTACTACGATGACCCCAACGGCATCGAGGCCCAGCGCCGCCTGCCGATTGAAGATGGTGCCGACAACGAACCTTGGGTCTATCGCTACAAGGATCTGGTCGGCTGGTGGTCGAACGCTCACCACGACCGCCTTGGCGGCGTTCGGCAGGCGGCGACAACCGCCTGGCAGCCCTATTCCAAGCCGATCCGCTTTGTCGAATATGGCTGTGCCGCCATCGACAAGGGTGCCAATCAGCCGAACCGCTTTCTGGATCCGAAATCCTCGGAATCCGGCCTGCCGCGCTATTCCAACGGCCAGCGCGATGATCTGATGCAACTGGCCTACTTGCAAGCGATGCACCGGCACTGGACCGATCCGGCCAAGAACCCTGTCTCGCCGATCTATGGTGCCGCGATGGTTGATTTCGCGCGCAGCCATGTCTGGGCGTGGGACGCGCGGCCCTGGCCCGCCTTTCCGGCACATGGCGCGCTGTGGGGCGATGCGGTCAATTATAACGGCGGTCATTGGCTGAACGGGCGGACGTCGGGGCAGCCCCTTGCCGCGGTGCTGGGCGAGATTTGCGAAAGCGCGGGCCTGCCCGATGCCGATACAGCAGCAGCCGACGGAATCGTGCGCGGCTATGGATTGGCCGAAAGCGCCTCAGCCCGGTCGGCCATTCAGCCGCTGCTGCTGGCCCATGGGGTCGAGGCCAGCGAGCGCGAGGGCACCTTGCGCTTTGCTCCACGCAACGCGCTGGCCGCCCATCCGGTGGATGAGGCGCGTCTGGCCCGGTCGCCCGACATTGACGGCCCGCTGGAACTAAGCCGCGCGGCAGAGGGCGAGGCGATTGACCGTGTTCGCCTGAGTTTTGTCGAAGCGGAGGGCGATTTTGCCGTTCGCGTGGCCGAGGCCGCCCTGCCGGTTCCGGGGGCCGAACGTGTCAGCGACAGCGAATTGGCGATGTCGCTGACGCGGGCCGAGGCGGTGACCATCGCCGAACGCTGGCTGGCCGAGGCGCGTCTTGCCCGCGATACCCTTCGCCTTGCCTTGCCGCCCTCGTCATCCGGTATCGGGGCGGGCGACAATCTGGCGGTTGCGGGCCAGCTTTGGCGGGTGGACCGGGTCGAGCAGGCCGAGATGCGGCTGATCGAGGCGGTCCGCACCGACCCCGGCATCTATCGTCAGGGCACAGCGGCGGCCGAGGTGCAGCCGGTGCTTTGGACACCCTATGTCGCGCCCGGTCCGGTCTATCCGCTGTTTCTTGACCTGCCCTTGATCAAGGGAACCGAGGTTGAACATGCGCCCTATCTGGGCGCCGCCTCCAGCCCTTGGCCCGGCACTGTCGCGGCCTGGTCATCGGCCAGCCAGGATGGCTTTGCCGAGGTCAGCGTGGTTGATGCCCCGATGGTGGTGGGCCTGACCCAGACTGCGCTGGCCCGTGCCCCCGCCGGGCGGTGGGACAGGGGTGCGGCCCTGCGCGTGCGGTTCGATGCGGGAGAGGTATCCTCGACCCTTTTCGACAGCGTACTGTCGGGGGCCAATCTGGCCGCCATCGGCGACGGCACCCCCGCCAATTGGGAGCTGTTTCAATTTGCGACCGCCACGCTTGTGGCCCCCTTTACCTATGATCTTTCAATGCGTCTGCGCGGTCAGGCCGGAACCGATGGCACCATGCCGGCCGCATGGCCTGCGGGCAGTCATGTTGTGCTGATCACCCCGGCGCTGCGCCAGATCGACCTGCCGCTTGCCGCACGGGGGCTGGCGCGCAACTACCGCATTGGCCGCGCTGCGGCGGGCTATGACGCGGCCAATGTGGTCAGCCGGTCCGATGCCTTTGACGGCATCGGCCTGCGCCCCTACCGGCCTGCACATTTGCGGGCGGTCAAGACGGGGGCAGACTGGTCCTTTGCCTGGACCCGCCGCACCCGGATTGACGGCGATAGCTGGCAATCGGTCGAGGTGCCCCTGGGCGAGGAAACCGAAAGCTATCTGCTGCGCTTGCGCAAAGGCAGCGTGACCCTGCACGAGGCAACCGTTGCCACGCCCCTTTGGCAATGGACGGCCGCCACGCAGGTGCTGGACGGTGCTACGCCCGGCGCGGTGACGGTCGAGGTGATGCAGCTTTCGCAACGCTTTGGGCCGGGGCCGGCCGCGTCGGCGACCTTTACGCTCTGATCGGCGATGCGGCGGGCGCTGATCGGTGATCTTCTGGCGGCGGCGCGGGTGCTTTCGGCCCAGCCGCCGCATCTGCGCGCAGGGGTGATGGACCGCCTGATCGATCAGGCCCATGCCGCCCACCGCTATATGGCGCGCTTTGGCCGCCCTCATTTGCTGTGGGGCGATGGCAGCCTTTTGGCGCGCGCCCTAGCTGAACCTGCCGTGGCAAATCCCGGCGGCGATATCTGCGATTTCGCCGCCTTGTCGGTTGCCGCAGCCCGGCTTGCGGCCTTTCGTCGGCGCGGCCTGCTTTGCCCCTCTGGTCAGAACGGCCGGACAGGCCTATGTTAAAGGCCAAACTGCCCGGAGGCGCCGATCATGGCCGAACTCAAACCGCGTGTATCAACCATTGATCCTGTCTGGTCGCGCGTCTGCGACGAGGCCTATGAGATGGTGCGGACAGAGCCGCTGTTGGGCGGCCTTGCCCATTCCAGCCTGCTGCACCACCCCACGATGGAACGCGCGCTGGCCTATCGCTTTTCCCTCAAACTCGCCAGCGGCGAGATGAGCGAGCAGCTTTTGCGCGAAATGGCGGATGAGGCTTATGGCGCCGACCCCGAACTGGGGCAGGCCGCCCGCGCCGATCTGATGGCGGTGTTCGACCGTGACCCCGCCTGCCAGACCTATATCCAGCCCATCCTGTTCTTCAAAGGCTATCAGGCCGTGCAGGCTTACCGCATCGGTCATTGGCTGTGGCAGCAGGGCCGCCGAGACATGGCCTATTTCGTGCAGATGCGGGTCAGCGAAGCCTTTGGCGTCGATATCCACCCCGCCGCCCGCGTCGGGCGCGGCATCATGATCGACCATGCCCATTCCATCGTGATCGGCGAAACCGCCGTCGTCGGCGACAACGTCTCGATGCTGCATTCCGTCACGCTGGGGGGCACGGGCAAAGAGGATGGCGACCGTCACCCCAAGATCGGGGATGGCGTGCTGATCGGGGCAGGGGCCAAGGTGCTGGGCAACATTCACGTTGGCCATTGCAGCCGCATCGCCGCCGGTTCGGTGGTGTTGCAGGACGTGCCGCCCTGCACCACTGTGGCCGGGGTTCCCGCCCGTGTGGTGGGAGAGGCCGGTTGCCCGCAACCCGCCGTCAACATGGATCAATTGATCCGCTAATTGCGTTCGGTGCAGACCCCTTCGGTGGCCTGCACCGCCACCCCGACAGACCGCAGATATTGCAGCACATCGCGGGCGTGAACCGCACCGTTGAACTTGACCTCGGCCCCCCGCGCGCCGCCGCTGTAATGCAGGCCCACGATTTCCCCACAGATATTGACGATAGGGGAACCGGAATTCCCCGGCGCCGTCACCATCGTATATTGCAGCTCGGTCGAATTGGTGCCCGAGTAATCAATGAAATTGTTGATCCGCCCTTCATTCAAAAGGGCCGTGGGCAGTTGGGCCTTCTGTGGAATCTGGCCCTGCTCCAATAACCCCTGCAAGGTGACATAGCGCTGGTCCAGCAGGGTCGCATCGCCGGGATACCCCGCGATCAGAATACGCTCGTCCAGCCGGGGCGACACGTTCAGCGGCAAAAATTCCTCTGCGCGAAAGCCCTGCAACTGCATCAGCGCTGCGTCGATCTTGAACGCCGTATCCCGCCGTGCGATCGAAACAACCTTGGCTTGCCGGATGCCGATGGTCTCGTTGATCACCAGCCAGGTGCCCGAAAAATCCTTCATCTCTTCGGCAACATGAGCGTTTGTCAGCACCATATCCGGCGTGATAAGCGACCCTGATCCGACATGAAAGGCCCGTAACCCACCGTCTTTCTTGTTGCCGACAAAGAACAACAGCACGGAAGATGCGCGCAACCGCCGGTGCAATTCGCTTTCCGACAGGGCGGTGTGGTCGGTCTTGTCCACCTGGGGTTGGGGCGGCGATGCCTGTGGCAGCAGCACGCCCGCATCGCCCGTCGGGCGGGGCGGAACGCTGGGGCCCGCGTTTGGGGCCTGCTCCAGTTCCACCGCATCGCCGATCACCGTGGCACCGTCACCCTGACCGATGGCCAGTTCGGCCGGCAGCATCGGTTCGGCATCCGGGGTCTTGCTGGTCCATTCCTCGGCCAGCTTGTAGATCGCCTGCAAGTCGGTGGTCCGGTTCGGCAGCCGCCCCTTGGTCTGCAACAACCGCGCCTCCAGCGAGGTGGGAAAGTCGCGCCGTATCCGGTCCAGGATCTGCACCGCCTCATAGGCCGCCTTCTGTGCTACCTCGCCTTGCGCGGTGGTTGCAGTGGTGGCCTCGGCGTCGAAATCCTTCGCCAGCGACCGTGCCGTCACCTCTTCTGCCCATGCCGATGGGGCCAGCATCATCCCCAGCACAACCAGCAATACCGCCAGCACAGTGGCCGGAAAAAGACGTCTCACGTCAGGAATTCCCACCTTGAAGAACAGCGATTCGAAGCGCAATGAATCAACCCGTCAGTCGTGATATGTTTGTAACGTGATCGCGAATCGTTAACTTCGCAAGTTGGGTCTTCTGACCCATCAGGCCGCAAATTTTTACAGGCCGCAGGGTATTTTGATGAAGAAGGATACGGCGATGTTCAAGTATTCCAGCGTAGCTTTGGTCAGCCTTGCGCTGGCCATCGGCCCCGCACCAGAGGCGCGGGCCGATAATGACGCCGTTGCAGGCTTTATTGTGGGCCTTGGCGTGGGCGCCATTGCCGGGGCCGCCGCGCAAAAGCACCAGCAGAAAAAGAAGGCCACCTCCACCTCTGGCCGCAGCAAGAAATCGGCCAGCAAGCCCGCCAGCAGCGCCAAGCGCGGCGATGCTCAAGTGCAAGTGGCCCTAAATTATTATAATTTCGAGGCGGGCACCCCCGATGGTGTCTTTGGTCCCGGCACCCGTTCTGCCATTCGGCGGTATCAGTCCTATATCGGCGAACCTGCGACCGGAGAGATGACCTCTGCCCAGACCACGGCGCTGCTATCGGCCTATGCCCGCGATACGGCGGGCACCGCCAACAATGGTCTGTTTGCGGGCAATCGCACTGCTTCGGGCAATGCTCAGATGTCCACTCTGCTGGCCAGCCTTGGCAGTCAGGGCACCAACGATCTGGCCCCGGCAACGCCCGAAGCGGCGCTTGCCACCGCGACTGTCTCCGCCACCGAATCCGTCGCTCTGCCCGCCGCTGGCCCGGCGCAGGATGATCTGTGCAAGGCCCCTGCGGCAGTGGCCACAAAGGGTCCGGGCGCGGTTTCGCCTGCCGAAACCATTGTAGACAGCTATTGTTCCGCCGTCGGTTATGCCGTGCAGAACTCGGTAACGCTGTCCAAGGCGGTGCAGGGCTTTGACCCCGCCGTTTCGGGCAAGCAATGCGCCGATTGGCTTGTGGCGAACCGCACCAAGCTGGACGGTGCCTTGGCCAAAGAGCCAGAGGCGGCGGTGGCCGATCTGGCGGCCTTGGTGCCCGGTGCGGCGGCTCCGCAATTGGCCGCGATGCGCGACAGTTTCTCGATCTGCCACGGCATCGCGCAGGCGGCGGGCAATGCGCCCGATGCTCGCGCCTTTGCCGCGCTTGTGGCCTCGTTCGGTGGGGCGGGCTATGGCGAGCTGGTTGCAGCCAGCGATGCGCTTGGCCTTGGCACGGCACAATCGGGGGCGCAGGCCAACGCCTGGTATCTCTGGACAGCCGAGGCAATTGATGGCGGTGGCGCCAAGCTGATCACGACGGTGGATTACGACCATGTGCCTCTGCTGTTGGCATTGGCCGATTCCTCGCTGGAGGTGACTGGCGACTGGAAGACCTATCTGGCGGCCCAGCAGGCCCCAGCGGCCCCCGCTGGTGGGTTGGCGTTGCCCGGGCTGGCCACAGCCTCGGCCCCGGCGGTTTCCACCGAATCCGCCCTGCCTGCCAATTTCGAACAGACCTATGGCATGACGACCGAACAGGCGCTGACCGCCTGCCGTCAGGGTGGGGCAGCGATTGCCGATCTGGGCCGCATCACTTGCCGGTCACTGGCCGTCTCGGCGGGTGACAGCTTGCTGGCCGCGCAATACCAGTAACAATACTGCCAGTAACCAATTGAAAAGGCCCGAGGGTTTTACCTCGGGCCTTTCTGTTTTCGTCCGCTTAGGCCAGCATCGAGATCGGGTTTTCCAGCGACTCGACCAGCGCCTTCAGGAACTCTGCCCCCAAGGCCCCATCAATCACGCGGTGATCAACCGACAGAGTGACCGACATCACCGTCGCCACGCCAATCGTGCCATCCTTCAGCACAACCGGCTTTTTCACCCCGGCGCCCACGGCCAGAATGGCGCCATGCGGCGGGTTGATCACGGCGTCGAAATTCTCGACCCCCATCATCCCCAGGTTCGAGATCGCAAAGCTGCCACCCTGATATTCATGCGGCGCCAGCTTTTTGGTTTTCGCGCGGGTGGCCAGGTCTTTCATCTCTGCCGACAGGGCCGACAGCGTCTTTTTCTCGGCATCGCGCAGCACAGGCGTGAACAACCCGCCCTCCACCGCCACAGCCACCGCCACATCCGAAGGTTTCAACTTCAGGATACGGTCGCCCGCCCAAACCGCGTTGGAATCCGGCACCGCCTGCAACGCCAAGGCGCAAGCCTTGATGATGAAGTCATTGACCGACAGCTTGACGCCACGGGCCTCCAGCCCTTTGTTCAACTGCTCCCGGAACGCCATCAGCGCATCCAGACGAATATCGCGCCGCAGGTAGAAATGCGGGATGGTCTGCTTTGCCTCTGTCAGGCGTGCCGCGATGGTGCGGCGCATCCCGTCCAGCGGAACCTCGGTGAACTGACGATCCGCATACATCTTCAGCACGGTCTCGGCAGACATCCCCGCCGGGGCCGCTGCCTTGGCCGCAGGTGCTGCCGCCGCCGCCGCAACCGGGGCAGGGGCCGCAGCCGCTGCAACCTGGGTCGCCCCTTCGACATCTGCCCGCACAATGCGCCCATGCGGGCCGGAACCAGCAACCTTGGTCAGGTCCAGCCCCTTGTCCTTGGCAATCCGCCGAGCGAGCGGCGAAGCAAACACCCGCGCGCCATCGGCCTTGGGCGCCGCCACAGCCACAGCGGCAACCGGGGCCGCCGCCGCAACCGGGGCGGGGGTCGCCGCTGCCGCAGCAGCAGGCTTGGCCACCACGGCATCGGCGCTTTCGCCTTCCTCGATCAGCACCGCGATGGGGGTGTTCACCTTCACCCCCGCCGTACCCTCGGCGATCAGTATCTTGCCGACGGTGCCCTCATCCACCGCCTCAAACTCCATCGTCGCCTTGTCGGTCTCGATCTCGGCAAGGATCTGGCCCGATTTGACCACATCGCCTTCCTTGACCAGCCACTTCGCCAGCGTGCCTTCCTCCATCGTCGGAGACAGGGCCGGCATCAGAATTTCAACAGCCATTTCCTGTTACCTCCTATTGGACCAATCCGCCGACGGCTACGTCGGTCGGATTGGCGCGCTCTGCATTGAAGATTTCGACGATAACGGACAAGGCACTGGCCTCCGAGACCGCAAGTCCGGCGGCGACCAGGGCTTTTGACATATGTACGGCGATGTCCGCCAGCATGATGCCCGCAATGGCAGGGGTTTTGATCTCGGTCGGAAACACGTTGACCGTCAAGGTTTTCGAGCGGTCAAAAACGGCAATCAGCGCCGGATTTTCGATGCGCTTGACGGGCTCGGCGGGTTTCTTTTTCCAAAACATGGCGCACCTATCAGCGGTAGCAGACGGATTTGACGGCGGCGACCACCTCGGCCGCCGTGATCAGCGCAAACTTTTCAAGGTTCGCGGCATAGGGCATCGGCACATCCTTGCCCGTGCAGGTGATGACCGGCGCATCCAGATAGTCGAACGCCTTCTGCATGATCGTGCTGGCAAGGTGATCGCCGATCGAGCCGACCGGGAAGCCCTCTTCCACCGTCACGCAGCGGTTGGTCTTCATCACGCTGGCCAGAACCGTGTCATAGTCGATCGGGCGCAGGGTGCGCAGGTCGATCACTTCCGCAGAAATCCCGTCTTTGGCCAGTTGATCCGCCGCCTCCAGCGCGTGCTTCATGCCGATGCCAAAGCTGACAATCGTGACATCGCTGCCTTCGCGCCAGATGCGCGCCTTGCCGAAGGGAATGGTGAAATCTGGTACATCCGGCACTTCAAACGATTGGCCGTAAAGGATTTCGTTTTCCAGGAAGATCACCGGGTTCGGATCGCGGATCGCCTGTTTCAGCAGGCCCTTCGCGTCCGATGCGGAATAAGGAATCACCACCCGCAGGCCCGGAATGGCGGCATACCAGGCCGAATAATCCTGGCTGTGCTGCGCGCCCACCCGCGCCGCCGCGCCGTTCGGGCCACGGAACACGATGGGGCAGCCCAACTGCCCGCCCGACATATAGTTGGTCTTGGCGGCAGAGTTGATGATGTGGTCAATCGCCTGCATGGCGAAGTTGAAGGTCATGAACTCGACAATCGGGTTCAGCCCGCCCCAGGCCGCGCCCACCCCGATCCCGGCAAAGCCGATCTCGGTGATCGGCGTGTCGATCACGCGCTTTGGCCCGAACTCATCCAGCAAGCCTTGAGAAATCTTGTAGGCGCCCTGATATTCGCCGACCTCTTCGCCCATCAGGAACACATTGGCGTTGCCGCGCATTTCCTCGGCCATCGCTTCGCGCAGCGCCTCGCGCACGGTCATGGTTTTCATCGGTGTGCCTTCGGCCCAATCTGGCGAGGCGCGCGACACCACCGCGACCGCGGCTGCCGCCACAGGCGCCGCGGCAACCGCCGCCACCGGGGCAGGGGCCGCTGTTACCGCAGCCGCCTTGGGCGCGTCGGAAACCGTCTCGCCTTCCTCGACCAGCACCGCAATCGGCGTGTTCACCTTCACGCCCGCCGTGCCCTCAGCCACCAAGAGCTTACCGACGGTGCCCTCATCCACCGCCTCGAACTCCATCGTAGCCTTGTCGGTCTCGATCTCGGCGATGATCTGGCCCGATTTGACCACATCGCCCTCTTTCACCAGCCATTTGGCCAGCGTGCCTTCTTCCATCGTGGGCGACAGGGCGGGCATCAGAATTTCGGTTGCCATGTTCTGTCTCCCTTATGCGTAGATGTCGGTCCAAAGCTCGGAATGGTCCGGCTCCGGGCTGGTTTTGGCGAACTCGGCGGAGTCGTTGACGATCTCCTTGATGTCCTTGTCGATGGCCTTCAGCTCTTCTTCCGAGGCAAGGCCACTTTGGGTCAGCAGATCGCGGACATGCTCGATGCAGTCCTTTTCGCTTTTGATCTTCTCAACCTCTTCGCGGGTCCGGTATTTCGCCGGGTCCGACATGGAATGGCCGCGATAGCGATAGGTCATCATTTCAAGGATATACGGCCCCTTGCCCGCGCGGCAGTGCGCCACGGCCTTCTCAGCCGCTTCCTTCACCGCCAGCACATCCATGCCGTCAACCTGTTCGCCCGGAATGCCATAAGCGGTGCCGCGACCATAAAGCGTGGTCGATTTCGTCGCGCGCTTCACCGATGTGCCCATGGCGTACTGGTTGTTTTCAATGACGAAAATCACCGGCAGGCCCCACAGTTCGGCCATGTTATAGGTCTCGTACACCTGGCCCTGGTTCGCCGCGCCATCACCGAAATAGGTGAAGGTCACGTTGTCATTGCCCTTGTACCAATCGGAGAACGCCAGCCCCGCGCCCAGCGGCACCTGCGCCGCAACAATCCCGTGCCCACCGTAGAAATGTTTCTCTTTTGAGAACATATGCATCGAGCCGCCTTTTCCCTTGGAATAGCCGCCCGCGCGCCCGGTCAGTTCCGCCATCACGCCGCGCGCTTCCATGCCGCAGGCCAGCATATGGCCGTGGTCACGATAGCTGGTGATGCGCTTGTCGCCCTCTTTGGTGGCGGCCTCCAGCCCCACGACGACCGCCTCTTGCCCGATATACAGGTGGCAGAACCCACCGATCAGGCCCATGCCGTAAAGCTGACCGGCCTTCTCCTCGAATCGGCGGATCAGCAGCATGTCGCGGTAGTATTTCAGCAATTCGTCCTTGGAGACGTTGGATTTCTCCGCTGCTTTCTTGGTCGCCACGGCACCCCTCCCATAGTGAAAATGGTTTAGCGTTAAACCATTTATACAACATCGGAGAAATAACGCAAAATACAAAGTGAAATGCCGCATTGCAGCGCAAGCCGTGCGTGCAGGGGCAGCAATAAGGCCGGGAATTAGCGGATCAGCAGCTCATCCGGGCGCATGTAACCCAGAACATCGCGGGCGCGTTCGTCCAGCAGATCAACATCCAGATAGTCATCCGACAGGCGGTGCGTCAGGTTCGAAACCTCGTCCAATTGCGCCTGTAGCTGCGCCCTTTCGGCGGTCAGTTCTTCCAGCTTGGCCTTGATCTGCACCTGCCGGAACACGCCATAATCGCCCTGCACGGCGGCAAAGGTGAAATAGCCGCCCAGCGTGAATGCCGCGACCATGTACAAAACGCCGCCAAGCGCGGGTGCCGTCTGGGAATGTGTCATCTGCCGCCTCATCGCCCGCCCCTCATTTCGCCGGGGGTGGTGCAAGGATTACCTTGGCAGATTCGTTCCGCTTTGGGAATCCTGTCCTGCGGGACGGTGGCACTTTCTTCAGGGTTTGATCGGAAAATCGCCGTCAATCTGCACATCGGTGTCAAATCGCAGCACCACATCCTGACATTTCTTGAACGCCCACTCCACCGGGCACAGTCGTGCCGATACATGGCCCGTCATCCGGCGCGAATAGCTGTCTGCGGCCTGTGGCCCGATGCTCTCCAGCACCAAGTCCACCGTCTCGGCTTGCGAAACCAGCTTTGGCCCGCCCAGATCCTTGCCCCGCAGCAACACTACCTCTGCTCCGCCAACCGTGGGGCCGGGTTGCAGGGTGGTGCCAAACTCGGCCTTGATCCAGATCCGCTGGCGGTCCTCATCGGGTTTGCCGGGTTTCATGCCCATGATGGACAGACGAACGATCTTGGTTTCCCAATCTGCCCGCGCCTGAGCCGAGGCGTCGAAGGCGCCGATGGAAAAGTCGAACGTCTCCCATGCCACCGGCTTGTCGCCCAGCGTGCCCGAAATCTCTCCCATCTTGGGCGGATAGCCGGGCGGAGGGGTTTCAAATTCCTCCAGCGCAACCTGGCCAAAGCCGGGCAGGGTGGTGATCAGCAAAAGTAGAACGAAGCAAAGGGTTTTGCGCAAAGGATTCTCCAACGAAAAAGGCGCCCCGCGACGGGACGCCCAACTTTCGCGCCGGGCAACCCGCCCGGCAAGTGCCAAATCCCGTCAGCCCGCAATCGACGCGGCATGGATCGAGGCAATCGCCCCCGCCAGCATCTTGTCAAACTCGGCATCCGTCTGCTGCGCGCTCAGCCCCTCGCTCAAGGCCCGGCTGAAAGAGGCGATGATGCCCCGGTTTTGCGCCAAAATGGCATTGGCCGCATCGCGGCTGTGCCCGCCCGACAGCGCCACCACCTTCAGCACCTTGGGGTGATCGACCAGCGGTGCATAGAAATTCGCCACCGTCGGCAGCGACAGTTTCAGCATTACTTGCGTGCCCTCGGGCAGCGCATCCAACCCCTTGAGCAGCGCCTGTTGCAGCAGGTCTTCCGCCTCGGCCTTGTCGGCGATGGAAATGGTCACCTCGGGTTCCAGAATTGGCATCAGCCCATGCGACAGCACCTGCTTGCCCACCGCGAACTGCTGATCGACCACGGCCTGAATGCCCTTGGCATTGGCGGCCGAAATGACCGAGCGTTCCTTGGTGCCGAAGATCCCGGCCTTGACCGCCTTGGCCAACAGTGCGTCCAGGTCCGGCATTGCCTTCATCAGTTGGCAACCGTCAACCTCGGCCTCCAGCCCCTTGTCGATTTTCAGGAACGGCACGACATGGCGGTTTTCCCACAGATAGGTGGCGGTCGGAATGCCATCGACCGTGCGGTCCATCGTCTGTTCAAACAGGATCGCGCCCACCACCTTGTCGCCGGTAAAGGCGGGTGATTTGATGATGCGGGCGCGCATCGCGTGGATCAGGTCGAACATCTCGGTCTCATTCGACCAGGCATTTTCCGCGACGCCATATTGCTTCAGCGCCTTGGGGGTCGAGCCGCCTGATTGATCCAGCGCGGCGATAAAGCCCTTGCCGCTTTTTACCTGCGCCGTCTGCTGTGCCTTGGTCATGCCGAACCCTTTTGAATGAACACCTTTCCTCGCGGCATAGGGAATGCCGCGAAGTCAGGCAAGGATGGTAACGCTAACAGGGGTTTAGACCTGCAACGCCGCAACGCCGGGCAGCTCTTTGCCCTCCATCCATTCCAGAAACGCGCCGCCTGCGGTGGAGATGAAGGTGAAATCGCCCGCAGCACCTGCGTGGTTCAGCGCCGAAACGGTATCCCCCCCACCCGCCACCGACACCAGCTTGCCTGCCCGCGTCAGTGCCGCAACGCTGCGGGCCGCCGCCGTGGTCGCCGCATCGAAGGGCGCGATTTCAAAGGCACCCAAGGGGCCATTCCAGATCAGCGTCTTTGCCCCGGCAAACACCTTTTCCAGCGCCGCCACGGTTTTCGGCCCGGCATCCAGAATCATCGCATCCGCCGGGCAGGCATCGGCAGCCACGGTTTCATTCGCGGCCCCGGCCTTGAATTCGCGCGCCACAACCACATCGACCGGCAGGTGAATGGTGCAGCCCGCCGCCGTGGCCTTGCCCAGAATCTCGCGCGCAGTGCCAGCCATGTCGCGTTCGGCCAGCGATTTGCCGACCTCGATCCCTTGGGCCACAAGGAAGGTGTTGGCCATGCCGCCGCCGATCACCAGATGATCGACCTTGCTGACCAGATTGCCCAAGAGGTCCAGCTTGGTCGAAACCTTGGCCCCGCCAACCACCGCCACCACCGGGCGGACGGGCGCGCCCAAAGCGGCCTCCAGCGCCTTCAACTCGGCCTCCATCAGCCGCCCGGCGGCGCGGGGCAACAGCTTTGCCACGCCTTCGGTTGACGCATGGGCGCGGTGGGCGGCGGAAAACGCATCGTTCACGAACACATCGCCCAAGGCGGCCAGTTCCGCCGCCAATGCAGGGTCGTTCTTTTCCTCACCCGCATGGAACCGGGTGTTTTCCAGCAACACCACATCACCCTGTGCCGCCGCCGCAATCGCTGCCTTGGCCGACGCACCCACGCAATCGGCCCCGAATACCACTTTGCGCTTCAACGCCGCCTCCAGCGCGCCTTTCAGGCGGCCCAGGCTCATCTCGGGCACGACCTTGCCCTTGGGCCGGTCGAAATGGGCAAGCAGCACAACCTTGCCGCCGCGTGCGATAATGTCCTCGACCGTGGGCACGATCTTGTCGATGCGGGTGGTGTCGGTGACCTGATCCCCCTCCATCGGCACGTTGATGTCTACCCGCGTCAGCACGGTCTTGCCTGCCAGCGCCACGTCATCAAGGGTGTTCCAGCCCATGGTGTCCTCCATCTTTGCCCACCCTGTTTCCGCGCAATGTGACCGTTCGTCAACCGTCGGGCCTTCCCCTTTGGCGCCTGCGACATTAGGTTCGCGGCCAATCTGCAAAAGGAACGCCAGATGGCCGAGATCAAAGACCCCGAAAACACCATCATCCTGACGCTGAAAGACGGCGAAGTCTGGATCGAGCTGTTGGCCGATGTGGCCCCCAAACATGCCGAGCGCATGAAGCAGCTGGCCCGCGACAAGGCCTATGACAACGTGGCCTTCCACCGCGTGATCGACGGCTTCATGGCCCAGACCGGCGATGTCGAACACGCCAACATGGAAAACAACTACAACCCGCGCCGCTCCGGCACGGGCGGCTCGAACTATCCCGATCTGCCGGCCGAGTTTTCCAAGCTGCCGCATGACCGGGGCACCCTTGGCGCTGCCCGTTCGCAGAACCCGAATTCCGCGAACAGCCAGTTCTTCATCAACTTCAAGGACAACCACTTCCTGAACGGCCAATACACCGTTTATGGCCGTGTCATCAAAGGCATGGACGCGGTGGACAAGATCGTGAAGGGCGAACCACCGGTGAACCCCGACCGCATGATCACCGTCCGGGTGGCCGCCGATGTTCAATAAAATCGTTATTGCCGCATTCCTGCTGGCGACCCCTGCCGTCGCGCAAGATGCAACCGACGGCCCCGGCCCGAACCTGGTGATCGAGGTTGACGGTCAAGCCAAGGGCGAGATTGTCATTGACCTGTTGCCCGATGTCGCCCCGAACCATGTGGCCCAGATCGTCGCCCTGGCGAAATCTGGCGCCTATGATGGCGTGGTGTTTCACCGCGTGATCGACGGCTTCATGGCGCAAACCGGCGATGTGCAATACGGCAAGAAGGGTGGCGACACCTCGATGGCCGGAATGGGCGGTTCCTCGATGCCCGACATCAAGGCCGAGTTTTCGGATGTGCCGTTTGAACGCGGCGTGGTCGGCATGGCCCGGTCGCAAGACCCAGACAGCGCCAACAGCCAGTTCTTCATCATGTTCGCGCCGGGCGATTTCCTGAATGGCCAGTACACGGTCTTTGGCCGCGTGATCAAAGGCATGGATGTGGTGGATGCCATCAAAAAGGGCGAAGGCCAGAATGGCGAGACCACCGATCCCGACGTGATGACCAAGGTTACCGTTCAGGAATAACCTGCCCAAGTTTCCAGCGCCCGCCCCGCCATGCTGCGGGGCGGGCTTTTGTTTGCCAGTTGAAAACATTCACCCCTGGCGCAACAAAACCGTCACGAAACCTCGCTAAGCCCGCCCGGAATCTGGCAAAAACATGGCGAGGACCATTTTGATGAAGCGCTTTTTCATTCCCACCGTTCTGGGCACCCTGACGCTGACGGCACTGCCCGCAACTGCCGCCTGTGTCAGCGCCTTGCCCGCGATCACCTGTTCAGGCGCCTCGACCGGGTTCACCAACAACGGCACCAACACCCTGAATGTTACGGTTGAGGCAGGCGCCACTGTCACCCGCGCCACCAGCGACGGTATCCGCATTCGCGGTACCGGGAACACCGTGACCAACTATGGCACGATCAGCGGCACCGGCGCGCTGCCCGATAACGGCACCGACGGGATTGATGGCGGCGCAGGGCTGACCGTGAATAACCATGGCACCATCACCGCCACCAACAAAGGCATCGATTCCGAGGCGCTGGACAATCTGACCGTGCTGAACACCGGCACGATCCACGCCTATGACAAGGCGATCCGCAACCAGAACGGCAAGAACGGCAGCCTGACGAATTCCGGCCTGATCGAATCCGATACGGATGAAGGGTTTGAATCGGGCGACAATGTTTACGTCCTGAACGATGTGACTGGTCGGATCATCGCGTCAGACGACGCGATTCAGGTGGGGGAGAATGCCTATATCGTCAATCGTGGTCTGGTCCACAGCGTGCTGCGCGGCGCGGCTGACAAGGACGATCCGCAAGACGGCATCGATATTGACTCGGGCACCGTGGTGAACGAGGCGACCGGCGTGATCAAATCCGATGATGATGCCGCCATCGATTTTGACATCAGCAGCAATCAGGGCTTCATTGACAATTATGGCCTGATCTCGGGCACCATTGGCGTTCTGGCTGACCCTGACAGCCCCGGTGCGCAGCATGTTCGCAACTGGGGCACGCTGGAGGGGCGCGACGGGCTGGCGGTTGATCTGGGGCAGGGTGACGACAGCCTGACGATCTTTGGCGGCTCTTTCGTCAAGGGTGGCGGGGCCTTTGGGTCAGGCAACGACCTTTTGGTGCTGTCGGGTGATTTCCTTGGCCAGATTGGCGGGTTTGACGCATGGTTTGATGGCGGTGAAGATACCAACACGGTGCAGTTCGCCACGCTGGCCTTTGAAGGCCTGATCTCGGCCGTGTTCGGTGCGGGCGATGAGGTGACGCTGGCCTTCAAGACCGATGTATCGAACTTCTCGATCAACCTGCGCAACTGGGGCATGTTCAACTTTGCCGACCGTCGCGCGGTGACCTTTGCCGATCTAAAGCAAGAGCTGTCGCCGGTTCCGGTGCCCGCCGCTGGCCTGATGCTGCTGGCGGGCCTTGGGGCACTGGCCGGTCTGCGCCGTCGCCGCGCCTAAGAAAATGGGCCTGCGGAGCGATCCGCAGGCCCTTATTTCAGTCCAGCACCACCAAAGCGTGGCGCTTTTTACCAGCGGTCAGCTTCAGCGGCTCTACCAGCTCGCTGGCTCCGATCCGCAGGCCCGCATCCATCACCACCTCGTCATTCACCCGCGCGCCACCCTCGGCGATCAGGCGCTTGGCGTCCTTGCCCGATGCAGCAAGGCCGGTTTTGACGAACAGTTGCACGATGCCCAGCCCCTCGGCCATCTCGTCAGCGCTGACCTTGACGGTGGGCAGATCCTCGCCCACGCCGCCCTGTTCGAACACCTGCCGCGCGGTCAATTCCGCCGCCTGCGCGGCTTCGGTCCCATGCAGCATGGCAGTTGCCAGATTAGCCAGCGTGATCTTGGCCTGATTGATCTCGGCCCCTTGCAACGCGCCCAGACGATCGCATTCCTCGACCGGAAGCTCGGTAAAGATCTTCAGGAACCGGCCCACATCGGCATCGGTCGTGTTGCGCCAGAACTGCCAGAATTCGTAAGGAGACAGCATCGCGCCATTCAGCCACACCGCACCATTGGCCGATTTGCCCATCTTGCGCCCGTCGCTGGTGGTCAAGAGTGGCGTGGTCAGGCCATAGATTTCCTGGTCGATCACCCGGCGGGTCAGGTCGATGCCGTTGATGATATTGCCCCACTGGTCGCTGCCGCCCATCTGCAACAGGCAGCCATAGCGGCGGTTGATCTCAAGGAAATCATAGGCTTGCAGGATCATGTAGTTGAATTCAAGGAAGGACAGGCTCTGTTCCCGATCCAGCCGCGACTTCACGCTTTCAAACGACAACATCCGGTTGACCGAAAAATGCCGCCCGATGTCGCGCAGGAAGTCGAGGTAGTTCAGCGCATCCAGCCATTCGGCATTGTTCAGCATGATCGCGCCATTGGGCGCATCGGAATAGTCGAGGTATTTCGCGAAAACCTGTTTCAGGCCCGCGATATTCTCATCAATCTTTTCCGGCGTCAGCAGGGGGCGTTCCTCACTGCGGAAAGACGGATCGCCCACCTTGGTGGTGCCGCCGCCCATCAGCGTGATCGGCTTGTGCCCGGTTTTCTGCAACCAGCGCAGCACCATGATGTTCATCAGGTGGCCGACATGCAGGCTGGCCGCTGTGGCGTCATAGCCGATATAGGCGGGCACGACCCCCTTGACCAAAGCCTCGTCAAGCGCCTGATAATCCGTGCAATCGGCTACAAAGCCGCGCTCGAACATCACGCGCAGAAAGTCGGATTTTGGATGGTAGGTCATGGCTCACTCGTGCATTAATTCCCAAGGGGTATAGCCCCGACGGGGGTGAAGGGAAAGATGTTGAAGGCGGGTCCGGTCTGGGCACTTGGCGCGATGTCTGGCACGTCGCTGGACGGCGTTGATGCGGCGATGATCCTGACCGATGGTGAGCGGGTGCTGGATTTCGGGCCCACCGCCTATCGGCCCTATTCGGAGGCAGAGCAGGCAACCTTGCGCGCTGCCCTTGGCCGCTGGCCCGGAGAGGCGGGGGTGGCCGCGGCGGCGGAGGTGGTGGAAAACGCCCATGCCGAACTGCTGTCGGGCTTTTCCGGCGTTGATGTGATCGGATTCCACGGTCAGACGCTGGCGCATGATCCGCGCGGGCGCGGTACGCATCAGGCCGGAAATGGTGCCTTGCTGGCGGGGGCGCTTGGCCTGCCGGTGGTCTGGGACTTCCGGTCAACCGATGTGCAACTGGGCGGGCAGGGCGCGCCGCTGGTGCCGTTCTTTCACCACGCCCTTGCACGGCAGATCGGGGCAGAGGTGCCCTTGGCCTTTCTGAACCTTGGCGGCGTGGGAAATGTGACCTGGGTTGATCCCGCAGTTGCTGCTCCCGAGGCGGCGTGCCTTGCGTTTGATACCGGACCGGCGAATGCGCCGATCAATGATCTGATGCAGCAGCGGTTGGGCCTGGCGACAGATCAGGCCGGGGCGCTGGCGGCAAGTGGGCATGTGGACCGGGCAGTTCTTGAACAGGCCATGCAGCATCCCTACTTCTTCAAGATGCCGCCAAAATCGTTGGATCGCAATGCGTTCCAATCCATTCTTGAGGCAGTTTCTTACCTGCCAGATGCCGATGCCGCCCGCACGCTGACCGCTTTTGCCGCTGCCGCTGTCGCGCAGGGCAGCCAACACTTTCCGACTGTTGTGTCTGACCTGCTGGTCTGCGGCGGTGGGCGGCATAATGCGACGCTGATGGCAGAGCTTGCCCTGCGCCTGCCCGCAATCTCGGTGCGCCCGGTGGAAGAGGTTGGGCTGGATGGCGATATGATGGAGGCGCAGGCCTTTGCCTATCTGGCGGTGCGGGTCGCGCGTGGCTGGCCCACCTCTTGCCCGCGCACGACTGGTGTTGCCGCCGCTGTTGGCGGCGGAAAGATCAGTGAGCCATAGGGTTACCAGGTAAAGTTAAAGTCGCGCCAGACGTTCTGTCAGCAGATCAAAGAAGCCGTCGGCGTCAATATCCTTGATGAACAGTGCATTGGCTGGGCGGTCGGTGACGCGCCACCAGTCGGCCACGGTCATCCCGCGTGTCAGGTCGGACTGCACTTCGATCTCGACGTTGATATGGCGACCGGCGAAAAGGCCGGGGTTGATCAGATAGGCTATCACGGTCGGGTCATGCAGCGGGGCGCCCTCGCTGCCGTATTTCTCCATATCGAACCGTTCAAAGAAATCGGCCCATTCGGCGGCCATCCGGCCCACCTCGGTGCCCAAACCGCGAAACGCCTCTACCCGCGCACGGGTGGTCAGCGCTTTGTGCGTAACATCCAGCGGCATTACCACCAGTGGAGCGCCAGATTTAAACACAATATCAGCGGCTTCTGGATCGACGTAGATGTTGAATTCTGCCGCTGGCGTGATGTTGCCCACCTCAAAATACGCCCCGCCCATCAACACGATCTGTTGCACCCGGGCAATGATGTCGGGCGCGCGTTGAAAGGCAGTGGCAATATTGGTCAGCGGGCCCAGCGGGCACAGGGTCACGGTGCCAGATGCCTCTTGCCGCAGGGTGTCGATCAGGAAATCCACCCCATGTTGCGCCTGCAAGGTCATGGTCGGCTCTGGCAAGGCGGGGCCATCAAGCCCGGTCTTGCCATGCACATGCTCTGCCGTCACCAGTTTGCGCGCCAAAGGTCCGTCGCAACCGGCATAAACTTTTACATGAGGTTTCTTGGCCAGTTCGCAGATAATTCGTGTATTTTTCTCGGTATAGTGCAGCGGCACATTCCCCGCGACCGCTGTGATCCCCAGCACCTCCACATCCTCGGGGCTGGCCAATGCCAGCAAGATGGCAAAGGCATCATCCTGGCCGGGGTCGGTATCAATGATGATCTTGCGCGGTTTGTGGGGCATGGCGGTCTCCTTCCCCGGCAGCAAAGCGGATGCAAAGCGATTTGTCCATCAAGTCAAAAACAAAGGGGCGCCCCGTGACAGGACGCCCCCTTTGTCTGGCCTGCTGGCTAGGGTCAGCCGTCGAAATCAACGCTTTCAATCAGCTTCACAGCCGCAGGCCGCAACTCGGCAATCTGGTCCAGCGTCAGGCTGTCGGGCGTGAATTCACCCCAGCTTTTCACCAGATCCGACCGTTCAACCCCCGGCTTCACGGGGAATTCGTTGTTGGTATCGGCATAGATCTTTTGCGCCTCATCGCCCGCCAGCCATTCCATCAGTTTTATCGCAGCCGCCTTGTTCGGCGCGGCCTTGGTCATCGCGATGCCAGAGATGTTCAGATGCGTGCCGCCACCTTCAAACACCGGAAAGATGATGCGCGCCGAATTGGCCCATTCTTTCTGTTCCGGGTCGGCCAGCATCTGGCCCATGTAATAGGTGTTGCCCAGCGAGATATCGCATTGCCCGGCCCAGATCGCCTTGACCTGATCGCGGTCGGCCCCTTCGGGTTTGCGGGCAAGGTTGGCCTTCAGCCCCTCCAGCCAGGTCTTGGTATACTCTTCACCGTGATGTGCCATCATCGCGGCGGTCAGTGCAACGTTGTAATCCGACAGGCCAGACCGGGTGCAGATGCGGCCCTTCCATTTCGGATTTGCCAAGTCTTCATAGGTGGTTACCTCACCATCCTTCACCCGCTCCTTCGAGGCATAGACGATGCGGGCGCGGGTGGTCAGGGCGAACCACTGGTCGTTCTTGTCGCGGAACGCTGCGGGAATATCGGCCTTCAGCACCTCAGAATCGACCGGCTGGATCACACCGGCCTTCACCACCTCTTCGACCCGCGCAATATCGACCGTCAGCACCAGATCGGCAGGAGAGCGCGCACCCTCGGCCACCAGCCGTTCGGCCATGCCCTTGTCAACAAAGGCCACATTCACCGCGATTCCGGTTTCCTTGGTAAAGGCATCCAGCAGGGGCTGGATCAGTTCGGGCTGGCGGTGGGAGTAAATGTTGACCTCATCAGCCAGCACCGGCAGGGCGGTGGTGGCCAGGATCAGGGAAAGCAGCGTTGCACGCATCGGAACCTCCGTTTGATGCGCGAGGTAAACCTGACTGAAACACTCCGGTCAATACCTGACAGAAATAATCGGCAAATTGTCGCATCACGCTTTCGTTTTCTCCTCGGCCTTGGCGCGGTTCCACAGGTCGTCCATCTCGGCAAGGTCGGACTGGTCGGGGGTCTTGCCTGCTTGGGCCAGCCAATCCTCGATCCGCTGAAACCGGCGGGTGAATTTGGCGTTGGCGGCGCGCAGGGCTGCCTCTGGGTCGATCTTCATATGGCGGGCAAGGTTGGCCATCACGAACATCAGGTCGCCAAACTCCTCAAACACTTCAGCTTCGGTCAGGGTGTCGCGCGCCTCGACCAGTTCGGCCATCTCCTCGCGCATCTTGGCCAGCACTTCATCGGTCGAAGGCCAGTCAAACCCCACGCGCGCCGCCCGCTTTTGCAGTTTGACGGCACGGGTCAGGGCGGGCAGGCCAAGCGCGACCCCGTCCAGCACACGAGCGGGGCCACGTTCGGCGGCCTTGATCCGCTCCCAGTCCACGGTTTGCTGATCGGGCGATTCGTTGCGGGATTCGTCGCCGAATACATGGGGATGCCGCGCCACCATCTTGTCGGCAATCGCCGTGACCACATCGTCAAAGCCGAACAGCCCCGCATCCCGCGCCATCTGGGCGTGGAACACCACCTGAAACAGCAGATCGCCCAGCTCTCCGGGCAGTTCAGCCCAGGCCTGCCGGTCGATCGCGTCGCCCACCTCATGCGCCTCTTCCAGCGTATAGGGGGCGATCGTGGCAAAGGTCTGCTCGATATCCCAGGGGCAGCCGGTCGCCGGGTCGCGCAGGCGGCGCATGATCTCCAACAGGCGCGGCATTCCACCGTTTGCGTCATGGACCAGCCTGTCGCTGTCGTTCGTGGGCATTGCCGTTCCCCCGGTTTTGCGATTTGATCAAAGGGCTGAACAGGAGTCTCCCATGCCCGTCTTGAACCGTATCGCAGCCTATGCCGAGGAAATGAAGGGCTGGCGGCGCCATCTGCACCAGCATCCCGAACTGGCCTTTGATTGCGTGAATACCGCAGCCTGGATCGAGGCGCGGCTGGCCGAGATCGGTGTGGATGAAATTCACCCCGGCATCGCCAAGACCGGGATCGTGGCGATCATCAACGGCACCGGGCCTGGGCCGACCATCGGCCTGCGCGCCGATATGGATGCGCTGCCGATCGAGGAGCTAACCGGCGCTGTACATGCGTCCAAGGTGCCGGGCAAGATGCACGCCTGCGGCCATGATGGCCATGTGACGATGCTGCTGGGCGCGGCCAAGTATCTGGCCGAAACCCGCAAGTTTTCCGGGAAAGTCGCGCTGTTGTTCCAGCCTGCGGAAGAGGATGGCGGCGGCGGTCAGGTCATGGTGCAGGAAGGGGTGATGGACCGCTTTGGCATTGCACAGGTGTACGGCATCCATAATGCGCCCAATGTGCCCTTTGGCCAGTTCCTGACCACGCCCGGCGCGCTGATGGCCTCGGTCGATACGGCGTTTGTCTATCTGACCGGCAAGGGCGGCCATGGCGCCACGCCGCATGAATGCGTCGATCCGGTGGTGGCGGTGGTGGGCATGGTGCAGGCGATCCAGACCATCATCCCCCGCAACATCTATGCGCTGGATGAGGCGGTGGTTTCGGTGACCCAGATCCACACCGGCACCGCCAGCAACATCATCCCCGAAGAGGCGATGTTCTGCGCCACCATCCGCTGCTTCAAGCCCGATGTGCGGCATCTGTTGAAAAAGCGGTTCTACGAGATCGTCGAAGGTCATGCCGCCGCCTATGGCGTCAAGGCCCGCATCGATTATGACTGGGGCTATCCTGCCACCATCAACCACGCCGAAAATGCCGCCTTTGCCGCCGAAGTGGCGCGCGAAATCTCTGGCCCCGATCTGGTCAATGCCGACTCGGTGCGAGAAATGGGATCGGAAGATTTCAGTTATATGCTTGAGGCGCGCCCCGGCGCTTACCTCTTCCTCGGCACCGGCCCCGGCGCGGGCCTGCACCACGCCGCCTATGACTTCAACGATGAGGCGGCCCCGGTCGGCGCAAGCTTTTTCGCGCGTTTGGTGGAACGGGCGCAGCCCTTGGCCTAAGAAAGCCGGGGGCGCTTCGCCCCCCGGACCCCCAGAGAGTATTTGCAGAAGGGCAAATTGAAAAAGGGCAACAGCCAAGCTCTTGCCCTTCTTGAAATACTCCGGGGTGAGGCGAAGCAGAGGGGCAGCGCCCCTCTTCTTGCCTTACTGGCTGCGCGAGGTGCGCTTGCGCTCATGCGGGTCCAGCACGCGCTTGCGCAGGCGGATGATCTTGGGCGTGACCTCGACCAGTTCATCGTCATCGATATAGGCGATGGCTTCTTCCAGGCTCATCTTGACATGCGGCGTCAGGCGGACGGCTTCGTCGGTGCCGGATGCGCGCACGTTGGTCAGCTTTTTGCCCTTGAGCGGGTTCACTTCCAGATCGTTGTCGCGCGAATGCTCGCCGATGATCATGCCTTCATACACGTTTTCCTGCGCGCCGATGAACATGCGGCCCCGGTCCTCCAGGTTCCACAGCGCATAGGCCACGGAGACGCCGTTTTCCATGCTGATCAGCACGCCCTGACGACGGCCCTGAATCGGGCCTTTGTGGGCGACCCAGCCGTGGAAGATGCGGTTCAGAACGCCGGTGCCACGGGTATCGGTCAGGAACTGACCGTGATAGCCGATCAGGCCGCGCGACGGCACATGCGCCACAATGCGGGTCTTGCCGACGCCAGCCGGTTTCATCTCAACCAGATCGCCCTTGCGCTCGCCGGTCAGTTTGTCGATCACTGCGCCCGAGTATTCATCATCCACGTCAACGATGACTTCCTCGACCGGTTCCATCCGGGTGCCGTCTTCGTCGCGCATGATCACGCGGGGGCGGCTGATCGACAGCTCAAACCCTTCGCGGCGCATGTTTTCGATCAGCACGCCCATCTGCAATTCGCCACGGCCCGACACTTCAAACGCTTCGCCGCCGGGGGTGTCGGCGATCTTGATCGCCACGTTCACCTCGGCCTCTTTGTTCAGGCGATCACGGATGACGCGGCTTTGCACCTTGTTGCCATCGCGGCCTGCAAGGGGCGAGTCGTTGATGCCGAAGGTCACGGTGATGGTCGGCGGGTCAATCGGCTGGGCGGGCAGGGCGGTATCGACATCCAGCGCGCAGAGTGTATCGGCCACGGTGGCCTTGCTCATCCCCGCGATGGTCACGATGTCGCCGGACTGCGCCTCGTCAATCGCGGTCTGGTTCAGGCCGCGGAAGGCGAGGATCTTGGTGACGCGGAACTGCTCGATCCGGTCGCCGTCACGGGTCAGCGCCTTGAGCTGTTCGCCCACCTTCAGCGTGCCCGCCTCGACCCGGCCGGTCAGGATGCGGCCGATGAACGGGTCGGCCGACAGGGTGGTGGCCAGCATCTTGAACGGCTCTGCCGCCTTTTCAACCTGCTTGGGCGCGGGCACATGTTTGACAATCAGATCGAACAGAGCGGTCAGGTCCTTGCGCGGGCCGTCCAGTTCCATATCCGCCCAGCCGGACCGGCCAGAGGCGTAAACATGCGGAAAATCAAGCTGTTCGTCGCTGGCGCCCAAGTTGGCGAACAGATCGAACACTTCGTTCAGGGCGCGGTCAGGCTCGGCATCGGGTTTGTCCACCTTGTTCAGAACCACGATGGGCCGCAGGCCAAGGGCCAGCGCCTTCGAGGTCACGAACTTGGTCTGCGGCATCGGGCCTTCGGCGGCGTCCACCAGCAGGCACACACCATCAACCATGTTCAGGATACGCTCTACCTCGCCACCAAAGTCGGCGTGGCCGGGGGTATCGACGATGTTGATGCGCACACCGTTATGCTCAACGCTGGTACATTTCGCCAGAATGGTGATGCCGCGTTCGCGTTCGATGTCATTGCTGTCCATCGCCCGTTCGGACACGGCCTGATTGTCGCGGAATGACCCCGATTGTTTCAGAAGCTCGTCCACCAGCGTGGTTTTGCCGTGGTCAACGTGCGCGATAATCGCAATATTGCGAAGTTCCATGAGGGGCGTCCTGATTGCTGCGGTGCCGCGCATACACGACTGCGCGGGCTTTGGCCAGTGACCCCGCAAAATCAGCCGGGCAGATACCAGTCGCGCCGATGATTCATCGCGATGACAAGGTTCAGAACGGCAGCCCCGAGCAGCGACCATGCCACCCGATCCGGTGGCAGGATGAACAGCGCGACGCTGAACAGGCAGGCGTCCCATCCCAGTTGTATCCACCCCGCGCGGATGCCGGTGGCGTCTTGCAGGATGACGGCAACGATTGAAACGCCGCCCAGGCTGGAGCCATGCCGAAACAGCCCCAGTAACCCCACACCGGCAATGACGCCGAACAGAATCGCGGCGGCTGCGGGGTGCAGGTGGCTAATTCTGATCCAGTTCGGCAACGCCTCGGCCAGCCAGCTTACGGCGGTGACGGCGAGCAAGGATTTGGCGGCGAAGACCGGCCCCTTGCGTCGCCATGCGAACAGATAGAACGGCAGGTTGACGGAGAAGAACACCCAGCCAAAGCCCCAGCCTGTCGCATAGGAAACCAGCAGCGCCAGCCCCGCCGTGCCCCCGGTCATCAGCCCGGCGGTGCGCAAAAGCAAAATGCCAAACGCGCCCCCGACGATAGAGACGAACAGCCCTTGGGCATCTTCCAGTCGGGTATAGCGGGGCAAGGTATCGGGCATGGGGCCATGATGCGCCGCGCTGAATAAATGTCAATACTTATGACCTATCAGGTCGCCGCATACCTGTCGCGCCGGTGGTTGATTGCCAGAACTGCATTCAAAATGACCATGCCGGGCAGTGACCACAGAATGCGGTCCGTTGGAACCCACAGGAAAGCCAAGGCAAACAGCACGGCGTCAAACCCCATCTGCAACCAGCCCGCCCGAAATCCGGTGCGGTCCTGCACCATCAGCGCGACAATGCCGATGCCGCCAAGGCTGGCCCCGTGGCGAAACAGCGCCAGCAGACCCGCGCCGGTGACAAAGCCGAACAGCACCCCCGCCAGCAGCGGATGCAGGTTGGAAAACGCCAGATACTGCGGCATCACCCCGGCAAAGACCGACAGCAGCGTGACCGAGATCAGGCTTTTCACCGTAAAGGCCAGCCCGATCCGTTTGTACCCCAGCCAATAGAACGGCAGGTTGATGACAAAGAACACCGGCCCGAAGGCCCAGCCCGTCGCGTAAGAGATCAGCAGCGCAAGGCCCGCCGTCTGCCCGGTGATGAACCCGGCATGGCGCAGGAACTGCAACCCCAGCGCGCACATCAGCGTGCCGAAAATCAGCCCTTGGGCATCCTCGAACCGGGTATGGCGGGTGATATCAGACATGGTTGCTGCCCTATCCGCCCCAACCTGCATCGGCAAGCCCCGACACCCCTAAACCGCAAAGCCGTGCAGCAGGCGGAAAAGCAGGGCGCCGGGATGCACCTCGGTCATCGCTTGCAAACCGGCGGCCACGGCCAGAAACAACCAAAGCACCATAAGGGCGGGCCGGGGGCAGGGTTCGGGCCGGAACCTGCCCCGGGCCCCAAGCCCCAGCAGCAGGATGGCGAGGGTCGAAACCTGAAGCGACACCCAGCGCCCCCAGTCGATCGCCAGCGGATACAGCAGCAGGGGCGGCGCTGCGGCCAGCAAGATCAGCGCCAGCAGGTGGCGGTCTGGTTTGGCAAGGCGGCACAGGTGAGCCAGTGGTGCCACGGCCAGCCCGATTGCCACCGGTAAAAGAAGAAGGTTGTGGCTGGCATCCAAAGCGCGGCGCAGGGTGCCGGGGCCATTCTCGCTCGTCCCAAGCCAGGCGATAGCCCCATCGCAAAAGGCCGGATGCACCGGGCCAAGCTGCAAGATCCGGTCGCAGATCGGGGCTGTATCGGCCACACCGGCATGGCGCAGCGCATAAATCGCGGCCCATAGCACCACGGCGGCAGTGACCGCAGCCACAGCACCCTGCGCGCGGCGCGAACAGTCCGGCGGAAACAGCAGCAACGCGATCCCCCAGGCCGGAAGCATCAGAACCCCGACCTCATGCCCCCAGGCCCCCGCTGCCAGCAGACCGGCCGACACCACCAGCCGCCCAAGGCCCGCCCGGGGCAGGGCCAGCAGCACCAAGGCCAGCAGTGGTATCATCTCCTTGCGCAATCCGGCCAAGGCATCCGCACTCCACAAGACCGCGAAGAACCCTGGCGACAAGACCGCCAGAACCATCGCTGGCCGGGTCTGAACCGCCACCAGCCGCAAGGTTGCCAGAAACAGCGCCGACACCAGCACCGCCTGCACCAACCCCACCACCGCCAGCGGGGTCAGGCCAGATAGTTCGGCAAGCCGGATCAGCGCCTCACCAAACGGCCCACGTCGTACCGGACCTGCCGCCAGATTGATCAGCCAGTCTGCCTGAAGCCATTTCTGCCCGCCCTCGGCCAAACAGCGCCACAGCACCTGCAATGCGCCCAGCCACGCTAGCCCCAAACCGCCGCAAGCCAGCCATATCCAGACTTGCCCCGGTCTAACTGTGGCGGCATCGGGCAGGGGGCGCGAAGGTATTGTCATGGCGCAAAGTCCTATCACGGGCCTTGCCAATGACAAGCCTGTGGCCCGGATGCCGCAAGCCGGACATTTACGCCAAGCCCGGCTTGGCACGAAGCGGCGCTGTGCGCTAGCAATCCCACATCCGTCGCAACAACAGGGGGGGCGTATCATGACTGATTATACCCGCGCGACCGGCTGGACTTTGGTGTCGCATCGACGCACCTGAGCCGTGGGGCTTTGCCCCGTTTCCTGACACTTCCGGTTTCCTGACCCGCCTCTGATATGCCTTTTTCGGCATGGGCCATCTGGCGACCGGCGAACCACCCCTCAAACCAAAGGCCGGCTTCGTGGTAACACGTCCCGGAAACTCCATGACCTATGATGAAACTCGGGCGGGTATGCGCCCGCTTCCTTCGATCGATTCCGTTCTTGCGGCGCATGGCGCGGGCAAGGTTCTGGCCGCTGCGGTAGTTGCGCTGCTGCGTGGTCGGTTTCGCAAAGCACGCCCGCCAGATCTGCGCGACCTGAACGCGCATCTTTTGCGCGATATCGGGGCTCACGGGCTGATCTTGCAGCCGCGTGATCCACTATTGTGATAATAAAGAGTTAAGAAATTGGTGGTTTTGGCGGATTCTTATTAAAGGGTCCGCCAATCTCTGCCGAAATAACATCTATCTATGATTTTGATTTTTTTCTGAATGAGACTATCCTTTTTTTGAGTGGGGGTGCTCTGGTCGGCTTTGCTGCCTGGATGCACCAAATTGGTGCATGTGCTTTGTCGGCCTCTATTTGAAAGAGGTTAGTATGTTTGATTTCAACGTAACGACCCGCACCTTTCAAACTATCGCTGCGGTTCTGCCTTTGACTGTCATTTTTGCGGCCCCTGTTGCTGCCAGTCCTCTTGGGGGTGGTCTGGGGATCGGCGCTGAAATTGGCGGTATTTCGGCGGGTGCTTCCATCGGCGGCGGCGGCGGCAGCGTCGCCTCGGCGGATGTGTCTGTCGGAGATTCCGTCGGTGCCTCTGCAACCGTTGGCAGTTCGGGCGGCACGATTGCCGACGTTTCCGTCGGTGTCGGTGGCTCGACGGCGGCATCTGCCTGCGTCGGCAACTGCTCAACCACAACGCCTCCCGGAACGACTCCGGGCGTTTTGCCTGGCGCGGTTGCGGTATCCACCACCTCTGCAACGCCGCCCGTTGTGCCAAAAAGGTTGCCCTGCGCCAGCAAGGCCGGCAACACCACTGCGTTGAATGGCTATCCGCTGGTGGATCGTGACGGAAATCAGGTTGGCGTGGTTCATAGCGCCACGCTGGGCAATGGCATGGCCATCACCCAGGTTTCAATCCAGTCTCAGGACAAGAGCTGTGTCGCGCTGAAAGGCGGTGGTTTCACCGTGCAGGGCTATGTTGTGCGCGGAAAATTTGATGCCGACCGTTATGGCCTTGTTACCCGATAGGGCAAATGAAATGGGCCGGGAAATCTTCCCGGCCCATTCCTTAACATCGTGCTCAATTCAGCCTTGAAGGGCCTTGTTCAGATATTCGTCCACCTTTTCCAGATAGCCCATGGTGGACAGCCATTTCTGATCCGGCCCGACCAGTAGCGCCAGATCCTTGGTCATCCAGCCGTCTTCGACCGTCTGCACGCACACCTTTTCCAGCGTATTGGCAAAGCGAGCCAGTTGGTCGTTGCCATCCAGTTTGGCGCGGTGCTTCAGGCCGCCGGTCCAGGCAAAGATCGACGCAACAGAGTTGGTCGAGGTTTCCTGGCCCTTCTGGTGCTGGCGATAGTGGCGGGTCACGGTGCCGTGGGCGGCCTCGGCCTCGACAATCTTGCCATCGGGCGTCATCAGCACAGAGGTCATCAGGCCCAGCGAACCGAAGCCCTGCGCCACGGTGTCGGACTGCACATCGCCGTCATAGTTCTTGCAGGCCCAGACATAGCCGCCCGACCATTTCATCGCCGATGCAACCATGTCGTCGATCAGGCGGTGTTCATAGGTGATGCCGGCCTTCTTGAACGCATCGGCGAATTCTTCGTCAAACACCTTTTGGAACAGGTCTTTGAAGCGCCCGTCATAGGCCTTGAGGATGGTGTTCTTGGTGGACAGATACACCGGCCAGCCCTTGAGCAAGCCATAGTTCATCGACGACCGGGCAAAATCGATGATCGAATCGTCCAGATTATACATGCCCATGGCCACGCCCGCCGACGGGGCGTTGAACACGTCCTTTTCGATCACGGTGCCATCGTCGCCGACAAACTTCATCGTCAGCTTGCCCTTGCCGGGAAAGTGGAAATCGGTCGCGCGGTACTGGTCGCCAAAGGCGTGACGGCCGATGACGATGGGCTTGGTCCAGCCCGGCACCAGACGCGGCACGTTCTTGCAGATGATCGGCTCACGGAAGATCACGCCACCCAGAATGTTGCGGATGGTGCCGTTGGGAGATTTCCACATCTGTTTCAGGCCGAACTCTTCAACCCGCTGTTCGTCCGGGGTGATGGTGGCGCATTTCACCGCCACGCCGACCTTTTTGGTCATCTCGGCCGAGTCGATTGTGATCTGGTCGTTGGTGCGATCCCGCTCTTCAATGCCCAGATCGTAGTAAAGCAGATCCACGTCCAGATAGGGCAGGATCAGCTTTTTCTTGATGAAGTCCCAGATGATCCGGGTCATCTCGTCGCCGTCCATCTCGACGATGGGGTTCGCTACCTTGATCTTGGTCATGAGGATGCCCTTTCGGTTTGGGGATTCGCTGGGGGTTGCATAGCGGAAAAGGGGGCGTCGGGAAAGATGGTATGCGAAGGTATACCGATTTGCCGCAGGCTTTCGCCGCTTATCCGAACCAAACCCGCGCCTTCCCTTTGACCCACTCCCAAACCCCCGGTGCGCCCTTGGCAATCTTCACCCCAACGCGCGCTTCCAACTGGTCATAGGTCACATCATAGGTCACCCAGGTTCCGCCGCCCGATTGCAGGTTGGCCATGACGGGCTGCACGCGGTCGAGGCTTTTGGCGAACAGGGCGTCCGGCGTCTCGGCCGCTTCGAACTCATCCCACAGGGCGCGGAAGGTTGTGGCCTGACCCTCGGGCAGCAGGCCAAAGATGCGGTTGGCGGCGCGTTGTTCGGCGGCTTGGGTTTCGGCGCTGGCATGGGCCTGACCGTTCGCCGAATGGATCGGCACATCGCCCACGTCAATCTCCACCAGATCGTGGAGCAGCAGCATTTTAATCACTCGATTAATGTCAACGCCGGGGCCAGCCTGACCTTCCAGCACCAGCGCATAAAGCGCCAGATGCCAGGAATGTTCGCCCGAGTTTTCGCGCCGCGACCCGTCGCACAGGGTCGTGGCGCGCAAGACCGATTTCAGGCGATCCGCCTCGTTCAGAAAGGCGAACTGGGCGTCAAGATCGCTCAATGACCAATCGCATCCCGTGGCGCCTGCGGAGCCGCCCCGCCGGTGCGCTTGGCCTTCAGGTTCGCCTCCAGGAACTTGCGGGCCTTGCGTTCCGCCAGAATGACGCGGCAGGCGGTCATATAGGTTTCCTGCGTGGTGGGCGAGGCGTCCAGTAGGATCTTGGACACCTTTTCATAAAACCGCTCGTCGCCAAGCTCGTCCTGGGCGTCCAGCACGTCCTGCGCCAGCTTTTCGGCCAGATCCTGCAGAATGCCCATCAGCGCGAAACCTCGCCTAGACGGCGTTTCACATAGGTGGAAACCGTGTCGATCATCGGCTTCATGTGGGCCTCTTCATCCTTGAAGAAGTGGTCCGCACCTTCGACCTGTTCGTGGGTGATGGTGATGCCCTTCTGCTCATGCAGCTTGTTCACCAGGGACAGCGTATCCTTGGGCGGGGCCACCTTGTCGGCCGTGCCATTGATGATCAGGCCGGAAGACGGGCAGGGCGCAAGAAAGCTGAAATCATACATGTTCGCGGGCGGCGCCACCGAGACAAAGCCGGTGATTTCGGGGCGGCGCATCAAAAGCTGCATGCCCACCCAGGCGCCAAAGCTGAACCCGGCAACCCAGCAATGCTTGGAATTCTGGTTCATCGATTGCAGGTAATCCAGCGCGCTTGCCGCATCGGACAATTCGCCGATGCCCATGTCATATTCGCCCTGGCTGCGCCCCACGCCGCGGAAATTGAACCGCAGCACGGTAAAGCCCAGATTGTAGAAGGCGTAATGCAGGTTATAGACGACCTTGTTGTTCATCGTGCCGCCATATTGCGGGTGCGGATGCAGCACGATGGCGATGGGGGCGTCGCGGTCCTTCTGGGGGTGATAGCGCCCTTCAAGGCGACCTTCGGGACCGGCAAAGATAACTTCTGGCATTCGTTCCGCCTGCATGAGTGAGCGATTGTTGACAAAATCGCTCAGAGAACTTAGAACCGTTCCAAGGATAACCCGGACGGCTTGCCGACTTCAGGTAATGGCCGGGGCCTTTGGCGTCAATGTTTTTGGGGTGGTTTGCGCATGAAACTCTCGACCAAAGGGCGGTATGCCATGGTGGCGCTGGCCGATCTGGCGCTGGCGCAGGGCGATGATCTGCGATCCTTGGCCGAGATTTCACGCCGTCAGGACATTTCGCTGCCCTATCTGGAGCAGTTGTTCGTCAAACTGCGCCGTGCCGGTCTGGTCGAGGCGGTGCGCGGCCCCGGCGGCGGCTATCGGCTGGCGCGCAAGCCCGAGGATATTCGGGTGGCCGATGTGATGGAGGCGGTTGAAGAGAACGTGGACGCCATGCACGCCGGGGCAGGGGCTTCGGGTGCCGTGTCGGGCAGTCGGGCGCAAAGCCTGACCAACCGGCTGTGGGAAGGGCTTTCGGCGCATGTCTATGTGTTTCTGCACCAGACCACGCTGGCCGAGGTGATTTCGAACAAGATGAAGCCCTGCCCGGCGGTGCCCGCCCTCTTCCGCGTGGTGGATGAATGACGGCCCGCGCGCCTTTGGACAGCGCCGGGGCGTTGCCCCCGCGACCATGGTTGCTTGAACCAATGGCGCAAACATGGTCGCACCCAGAGTATTTTTGCCAAGAGGAAGGGCATAAAGCGTGAGCCGCATCTATCTGGACTGGAACGCCACCACACCGCTGCGCCCAGAGGCGCGGGCGGCGATGGTTGCGGCGATGGATCTGGTGGGCAACCCATCCTCGGTGCATGCCGAGGGGCGGGCGGCCAAGGCGCTGATCGAACGGGCGCGCGGCCAGATCGCGGCGGCCATTGGGGCCGAGGGCGCGGATGTGGTCTTTACCTCTGGCGCAACCGAGGCGGCGGCGCTGGCTTGCGCCGGTCGCGGTCTTGCCAGTGCGGATGTGGAACACGATTCGGTTGCCGCCTGGTGTGATGGCAGCTTGCCGGTGGATCAGGCGGGCCGGGTAGCGGTGGCCGATCCGGCGCAGACGGCGCTGCAACTGGCCAATTCCGAAACCGGTGTGGTGCAGGACCTGCCGGCGGGGATTGCCGTCAGCGATCTGACGCAAGGCTTTGGCAAGCTGCCGTTGGCGTTCAACTGGCTGGGCTGTGAGATGGGGCTGGTTTCGGCGCATAAGCTGGGTGGGCCCAAGGGAATTGGCGCTTTGGTGGTGCGCCGCGGACTTGAGGTTGCGTCGCAGCTTAAAGGTGGCGGGCAGGAAATGGGCCGCCGCGCGGGCACCGAGAATATCATCGGCATAGCGGGCTTTGCGGCTGCCGCCCAAGCCGCCGTGCGCGATCTTGCCAATGGGGTCTGGGAGCAGGTTGCCGAGATTAGAAATATTCTAGACTCGGCATTGTCGGCGGCAGAATTTGAGACTATTTCAGTCGGAAAATCGGCGTCGCGCCTGCCCAATACCCTGTGCCTGATCGCGCCTGGCTGGAAAGGCGAAACCCAGGTCATGGCGATGGACCTTGCGGGCTTTGCCATCTCGGCCGGGTCTGCCTGTTCCTCGGGCAAGGTTCGGGCAAGTCGGGTGCTGAAGGCGATGGGGTTTGAGGATGATCGGGCGGCGCAGGCCATCCGCATCTCTATCGGACCAGAGACGACCAGGGATGAGGTGCTGCGCTTTGCCGAAGCGTGGGGCCGTGAATACCGCCGCATCCGTTCGCGCGCGGCATGAAGTTACGGGCGCAAGCCCGCGAAAAGGAAGGAAAAGCCATGGCTGCCCTTGATGCGCAAAGCGCCGAGCTTGAAGTCCGCGAAGGCGTGGACCGTGAGACGATTGAAACCGTCAACGCCATGGCCGGCAAATACAAATACGGCTGGGAAACCGAGATTGAGACCGAATATGCCCCCAAGGGCCTGTCGGAAGACATCGTTCGGCTGATTTCGGAAAAGAACGGCGAGCCGCAATGGATGCTGGATTGGCGTCTGGCCGCCTATGAGCGCTGGCTGAAGATGGAAGAGCCGCGTTGGGCGATGCTGAACTATCCTGAGATCGACTATCAGGACCAGTATTACTATGCCAAACCCAAAAGCATGGACGTGAAACCCAAGTCGCTGGACGAGGTGGACCCCAAGCTGCTGGCGACCTATGCCAAGCTGGGGATTCCGCTGAAAGAACAAGCACTTCTGGCCGGCGTTGAAGCCCCCGAAGGCGAGCGCCGCGTGGCGGTGGATGCGGTGTTTGACAGCGTTTCGGTGGGCACCACCTTCAAGGCCGAACTGGCCAAGGCGGGGGTGATCTTCTGCTCGATCTCCGAGGCCGTGCGCGAACATCCGGAACTGGTGCAGAAATATCTGGGTTCGGTCGTGCCGCAATCGGACAACTTCTTTGCCACGCTGAATTCTGCCGTGTTTTCAGATGGTTCCTTTGTCTATATCCCGCCGGGCACCAAATGCCCGATGGAGCTTTCGACCTATTTCCGCATCAATGCTGAGAACACCGGGCAGTTTGAACGCACCCTGATCATCGCCGACAAGGGCGCCTATGTGTCCTATCTGGAGGGCTGCACCGCGCCGAAGCGTGACACCAATCAGTTGCACGCTGCCGTGGTGGAAATCGTTATTCTGGAAGATGCCGAGGTGAAATATTCCACGGTGCAGAACTGGTATCCGGGCGACGAAAACGGCAAGGGCGGCATCTACAACTTTGTCACCAAGCGCGCCGATTGCCGGGGTGACCGGGCCAAGGTAATGTGGACGCAGGTGGAAACCGGCTCGGCGATCACCTGGAAATATCCGTCCTGCATTTTGCGCGGCAATGACAGTCAGGGCGAGTTCTATTCCATCGCAATCGCCAACAACGCCCAGCAGGCCGACACTGGCACCAAAATGATCCATTTGGGCAAGCGCACGAAATCTCGCATTGTTTCCAAGGGCATATCGGCAGGCCGGGCGCAGAACACCTATCGCGGGCTGGTGTCGATGCACCCGAAAGCCACCGACAGCCGCAACTATACCCAATGCGACAGCCTGCTGATCGGTGATAAATGCGGCGCGCATACGGTGCCTTACATCGAGGTCAAGAACAACTCTTCCCGGGTGGAGCATGAGGCGACGACCAGCAAGGTGGACGACGATCAACTGTTCTACTGCCGGTCGCGCGGGATGGATGAGGAAGAGGCGGTGGCGCTGGTGGTGAACGGTTTCTGCCGTGAGGTGCTGCAAGCCCTGCCAATGGAATTCGCCATGGAGGCGCAAAGCCTGGTTGCGATCAGCCTTGAAGGCTCGGTCGGCTAAGCTTGCCCACGGCACAGGATACATGAGGAAATGATGCTGAATATCAATAACCTGCACGTCAAACTTGAAGAAGAAGACAAGGTTATCCTGAAAGGGGTCAACCTGAATATCGGGCCGGGCGAGGTGCATGCCATCATGGGGCCGAACGGGTCTGGCAAATCCACGCTGTCCTATGTTTTGTCGGGCCGCGACGGTTACGAAGTGACGGATGGGTCCGCCAGCCTTGAGGGGGCGGAACTGCTGGAGATGGAGCCGGAAGAGCGTGCGGCGGCGGGGCTGTTTCTGGCCTTCCAGTATCCGGTGGAAATTCCGGGCGTCGGCAACATGACCTTCCTGCGGACCGCGCTGAACGCGCAGCGCAAGGCGCGTGGCGAGGAAGAGCTGTCTGCGGGCGATTTCCTGAAGCTGGTGCGTGAAAAGGCCAAAACGCTGAAAATCGATGCCGACATGCTGAAACGCCCGGTCAACGTGGGCTTCTCGGGCGGTGAGAAAAAGCGCAACGAGATCCTGCAAATGGCCGTGCTTGAACCGAAAATGTGCATCCTGGACGAGACGGATTCGGGCCTTGATGTCGATGCGATGAAGCTGGTGTCGGATGGGGTGAACGCCCTGCGCGACGGCAAACGGTCTTTCCTTGTTATCACGCATTATCAACGGCTTCTGGACCATATCAAACCTGACGTGGTGCATATCATGGCCGCAGGCCGCATCATCAAGACCGGCGGTCCCGAACTGGCGCTGGAGGTTGAGAACAACGGTTACGCCGACCTTCTGGCAGAGGTGCAGTAATGGCGCTGCCGCAAGCAAAGCAAGACGCGCTGGCGGCGCGGATCGCCGGGCTTGACCTGCCGCAGGGCGGTTGGCTGGGTGCGGCCCGTTCCGAAGCGCTGGCGCGGCTGACCGCGATGGGTTTGCCGACAAAGCGCGATGAATACTGGCGCTATACTGACCCCACCTTGCTGACCGCTCCCGGCGCTTGCGCCGCTGTCTTTGATGACAGTGACGAGCCGCCGGTGTTTGACGCGATTGACCGGCTCAAGCTGGTGTTCACCGATGGTGTCTTTGATGCCGCTGCCTCGGATAACCCGGCGTTGGCCGGGATCGAGATTGAGCGGCTGGCTCTGGCCGGCTCTGCCGACATCCATTGGGCGCAGGGCCTTTATGGCGTGCTGGAAACGCGGGGGCAAAACCCGGTTCCGCGCCCTTTGGCGGCGTTGAATTCTGCCTTTGCGACCGACGGTATCCTGATCCGCGTCACGGGCAAGGTGGCAAAGCCAGTATCACTGATTTATCGACATAAATCAGATGCTTCCGATGCCATCCTGCATCATTGCATCAAGCTTGAGGCGGGGGCGGAGCTTACCTTGCTGGAAAACGGCCCGGCGGCGGCGCGCTTCCTCAAGGTGCTGGAGGTTGAGGTGGGCGACGGTGCCCGTTTCCACCACATCCGGGCGCAGGGGCGTGACCATGAGCGACTGGCTGCGACCCATATCTTTGCCCGTCTGGGCGCAGAAGCGCTGTTCAAATCCTTTACGCTGACCGCGAACGGTCGGATGACTCGCAATGATTGCGTGCTGGAGCTGGTTGGCGATGATGCCAAGGCCCATGTTGCCGGCGCCGCGATGGGGGACCGGAGTTTCCACCACGATGATACGGTGTTCGTGACCCATGCGGCAGAGCGGTGTGAAAGCCGTCAGGTCTTCAAGAAGGTACTCAAGAACGGTGCGGTCGGGGTGTTTCAGGGCAAGATCCTGGTGAAGCCCGGCGCGCAAAAGACGGATGGGTATCAGATTTCCCAAAGTCTGCTGCTGGATGACGACAGCCAGTTTCTGGCCAAGCCAGAGCTGGAAATCTATGCCGATGACGTGAAATGCAGCCACGGGTCCACCTCTGGTGCGATTGACGAGACGGCGCTTTACTATCTGCGGTCGCGTGGGGTGCCGTTGAAACAGGCGCAGTCGCTGTTGGTGTTGGCCTTTCTGGCCGAGGCAATTGCCGAGATCGAGGATGAGGCGATCGCCGACGATATTCGCGGCCGGCTGGAGGGATGGCTTCACCGCCACGAAAGCTGATGGCGCTGGTTCCCGATATCGTCGAAAGCTGGCGCCACCCACGGTTGGTGGTTCGCCGCCATTTGGCGCGCCCGCGGTCAGAGGCCTTTGCCTTTACCTTTCTGTTCGTCTTTTTGCTGGTCGCCTTTGTCGCGCAATGGCCACAGGCGGCACGGGCCAGTTATTTGCACCCAGAGGTGCCGCTGACACAGCGCTTGCTGGCGGCGGGGCTGGGGCTGATGGCGACGATTCCGGCGTGGTATGGGCTGGCGGCGCTGTCGCGGCTGATTGCGCGGGCCTTGGGCGGGCAGGGTAACTGGTATGGCACGCGCGTCGCGCTTTTCTGGGCGCTGGCTGCCGTCAGCCCGGCGATGCTGTTGCAGGGGTTGACCTCTGGCCTTTTGGGGCCGGGGGCGCAGGCAGAGCTGGTGGGGGCGCTGGTCGCCGTGGCTTTCCTTGTCCTATGGCTTGCCATGCTACGTGAGGAGGAAGGTGCAACATGATGAATGATATGGCACTTTCTGCTTGGGATACCATCAGGCAGCCGCGTATGATGGCGCGGCGGATCATGGCGATGAACCTACCGCTTAACAGTGCGGCGACGGCGTTGCTGCTGACCGCCATTCTGGGTGCGCTGCTTTCAGCGACGACCTGGGCGCTGCTGGGAACGGCTGAAGACAACGCTTCTGCCATGGCCGACGTGTTCGACCGACCGTTTCTGCTGGCAGGAATACAGGTGTTGGTGCAGGCGGCGGCGGCTTGGCTGGCTTGGGCTGTCGGCCGTTTCTTCGGTGGCACCGGCAATCTTGCGCAGGCTTGCGCGCTGATGGCTTGGGTCGAGTGGGTGCTGGTTCTGGTTCAGGTGGCGCAGGTGCTGCTGTTGCTGGCCCTGCCACCCTTGGCAGAGGCGACCAGCCCGCTGGCCTTGATCTTGTTCTTCTGGCTGATGGCCAGCTTTATCGCAGAATTGCATGGCTTTCCAACGCTTTGGAAGGTGCTTTTGGGAATCATCCTGACCGCTGCTGCCTTGGGCGTTGTGGTCGTCTTCATTCTGGCGGCGCTGGTGGGTGCCGGGGGGCTTGCCAATGTATGATGTTGCAAAAGTGCGTGCCGATTTCCCGATCCTGTCGCGGCAGGTCAACGGCAAGCCGCTGATCTATCTGGACAACGGTGCCAGTGCGCAAAAACCGCAGGTGGTAATTGACGCGATCACGCAGGCCTATTCGATGGAATATGCCAATGTTCACCGTGGCTTGCACTATCTTTCCAACCTTGCGACCGAAAAGTATGAGGCGGTGCGCGGCACTATCGCCCGGTTTCTGAATGCGGGTGATGCGGAAGAGATCGTGTTTACCTCTGGTTCAACCGAGGGGCTGAACCTGGTGTCTTACGCCTGGGCCGCGCCGCGCTTGCAGCCGGGGGATGAGATTGTGCTGTCGGTGATGGAGCATCACGCCAATATCGTGCCCTGGCATTTTCTGCGCGAACGGCAGGGTGTGGTACTGAAATGGGTCGAGTGCGATCAGACTGGCGCGCTGGACCCGCAGGCGGTGATTGACGCCATCGGGCCAAAAACGCGGCTGGTGGCGATTACCCAGATGTCGAACGTCACCGGAACAGTGGTGGATGTTGCCGCGATCTGTCGCGCGGCACGGGATCGGGGCGTTCCGGTTTGCGTCGATGGCAGTCAGGGTGCGGTGCATATGCCGGTTGATGTGCAGGCGCTGGGATGCGATTTCTATGCCATCACCGGACATAAACTTTACGGCCCAAGTGGTTCTGGTGCCATTTATATACGCAAAGAGCGCATGGCTGAAATGCGCCCCTTCATCGGCGGAGGTGACATGATCCGCGAGGTGTCGAAAGACACCGTGATCTATGCCGACCCGCCGATGAAGTTCGAGGCAGGCACCCCCGGCATCGTGCAGCAGATCGGGCTGGGCGTGGCGCTGAACTATCTGATGGGCCTTGGCATGGCCAATATCGCCGCACATGAACGCGCAATCGGCGACTATGCCCACAGCCGCCTTTCCGGTCTCAACTGGTTGAATGTGCAGGGAAATGCACCGGGGAAGGGGGCAATCTTTTCCTTCACGCTGGAAGGTCCGGCCCATGCCCATGATATTTCGACGGTGCTGGATAAGCGTGGTATCGCGGTTCGGGCCGGAACCCATTGCGCGATGCCTCTGATGTCGCATTTCGGGGTGAATGCCACCTGTCGCGCGTCATTCGGACTATATAACACCACCGAAGAGGTGGATGCCCTGATTTCGGCGCTGGAGTTCTGTCGGGAACTTTTTTTCTGACAGAACAGCCGCTTAAAACGCGATCCTCACCGACAGTGCCCCGGCTGCCTCGGTCACCCCAGCGCGGTTGCCATAGTTCGTGGCGCGCACCAGATCCAGCCGCAGGTTCGTACGCTCGTTCAAGGGTACCTGATAGCTGAGCTTCAGGTCCATCTCGCGGCTGTCGGGGGCCAGACCCACATCCAGCGCCGACATCCGGGTGATGCCGTCAACGCTGCGCAGGGGCAGGTGGGTCGTGCCATGACCGGCGGTCACGGTGACGGGGGTGTCAATGCCAATCGTCAGGCGGTCGCCCTGCGAGAACAGGTTGCTTTGGCCCAGATCAACGCCAAGGCTGTTGAACGCAACCTGTCCGACATCGGTCAGCGCACCGCTGCCACTTGCGGCAGCAAGGCCAAACTCTGCACCGACTCGGACAAAGCCGTCCTGCCCAAGCGCCCCGCGCAGACCCAGCGTGATCGAGGCTGCTGCCGTGCCACTGCCATGCGCGCCGTCGCCAAGGCCGAACACCTCGCCGCCATCGCGCGTCAGCTTCAGCCCCAGGTCAAGCCCGCTGGTCCCGTCGCCAAAGTGCCGGGTCACGGCAAGGCCCAGGCTGCCATCGCCCCCCGCAGGCAACAACACGCGGACCGAGATCGGGCTGTCTGCCGCCTCCATCGCCACTTCGGTGCCGCGGAAGGTGGCAAAGCCCTCAACCCCGGCGTCAGCAACGGCGCTATTGCCGCTGACCGCCTGCCGACCATTTTCGGCAAGCCGCGCCGACAGCGCAACCGGAGCGGCGGAAACCGACAAGACCTTGGCAGGAACAGAAAAGTCACCGGCCAGACTGTCAACCACTGTCATGGTCTGGCTTGCCAGACTGGCGGCAACCGCATCGCCAACGCCGCTGCCACTGAATACAGTTGCCTGGGGCAGGGGGATCGCCTGCCCGTCCACCGAAAGCTGTGCCACGCCGATCGGCATCAGCGCCGCCTTCACATTCAGGAACCCATGGCCGTATTCGGTGCTGTAATCGTGGAAAAACCCTGGAGCCAGTTCGGTAGAGCCGTCAGCGGCAAAGAAGCCATTATCTGCCGCAGCAAGTAGCCGGATACGCAGTTGATGGGGCGTAAGCGATGGAAACGCCTCGGCCAAAAGAGCAAGCGCACCAGAGACTTGCGGTGCTGCAAACGAGCTGCCGGTGGCAAAATCATAGGCGGTGTTGCTTGTCGCCTGCGCGCCCGTCCAGGCGCCATCCGCAACCAGACACCATTCGGCCGCTTCCAAACAGCCTGCCGAAAGACGGGTCGCCGACAAAATTTGTGTGCTGTCAAAGGTCGGAACCGCATTTCCCACCGCCAGCCAGCCGTCTTGCAGACTGCCATCGAACATCGGCAATGCGGCCATCAGGTCAGAATTGGTATCCGTCTCGTCGTTTGACAGGGCAAAAACCACCACGCCTTGCGCCGCATAGGCCCGCAAGGACGCAAGATAGGCCAGATCGGCCTGGCTGGTGAAAAAGTTGGACAGGCTGGTCTGGTTGACCGGCGTATTGGTGTAGCCCCAAGAGTTGTTCCAGGCGACAGCGCCCATCTGCAACGCTCGCGTACCAGTTTGGGCGAGCAGGGAGGTCGTATCAAACGCCCCGACAATTAGGTCTGCCCCCGGAGCCACGCCGGTCATTTTGGCAGAGTTTCCCGCCGCGACAGAAGCCACCATCGTGCCGTGATCATCCGGCGAAATCTGGCCAGTGATCGTTACAGACTTGCCTGAAAACACCTCATGCCGGGTGTTGAAACCGCCATCCGAGACCGCGATGGTCTGCCCCTTGCCGGTCAGGCCCACCGCATGGGCATAATCGATCCGCGCGGCCGCGAGAGGGTTGCTGGTATATTCCACGCTGGGGGCGCTGGAAAAGTGCCAGGTCGATTGTTGCAGCACATAGCGTGCCGAACTGCGCACACCCGATGCGATGCTTTCCCAAGGCGAGAAGTCCAGCACATAGTATGACCCCAGCGTGCCAGACCCACCGGGTGTCAGCGGCGGCAGATCCGTTCCACCGGCAGAGCCACCACCTTTGCAGGCACCTAGCGACAGAACAGCAAGAACGACAACCATGGGGCGAATAGACTGGGGCATGACAAAATCCAGCATTGAACGGAACGCAACAAGAATCATGTTTTAGACAATCGCAGTCTTTCGACGAAGGGGTTTTTCACGCGTCCGTGATTTGTTGCAGTGGTGCCTTGATCAATGTGCTTCGGGGTTGCGGCGATGAGGATGACCGCTTATAGGGAGCGATAGGCACCCATAGCTCAGCTGGATAGAGCGTTGCCCTCCGAAGGCAAAGGTCGCACGTTCGAATCGTGCTGGGTGCGCCAATCCCCCTTAATTCGTCCTAATAGCAGAGTTGATTGTCTTAGCCTATAGTATTCGCATAATCACTATTATGTAATATAAATACCAACCAACACTGGCCCAAACCGAACAAAAGCGTTAGAAACCGCAAAAAACGAGGACTCGCCATGTTCGACCGTTCTATCAAGATCGCTCCATCTATCCTGTCCGCCGACTTCGCCAATTTCGGCGCCGAGTGTCGCGCGATCGAGGCGCAAGGCGCTGACTGGGTTCATGTCGATGTGATGGACGGTCATTTCGTGCCGAACCTGACCTTTGGTCCGGCGACCTGTGCCGCGATCCGGCCGCATATCAAGGGCACCATGGATGTGCATCTGATGATTGCGCCGGTTGATGCCTATATCGAGGCTTATGCCAAGGCTGGTGCAGACGTGATCACCGCACATCTCGAGGCTGGTCCGCATATTCACCGCACGATGCAAGCCATTCGCAGCTATGGGAAAAAGTCTGGCCTTGCGCTGAACCCCGGTACTGGGTTGGAGGCTGTTCCTTATCTGCTGGATATGGTGGACCTGATCTGTGTGATGACGGTGAACCCTGGCTTTGGCGGCCAGAAGTTTATTCACAGCCAGTTGGACAAGGTGCGTGCCTTGCGCGCGATGATCGGCGACCGTCCGATCCATATCGAGATCGACGGCGGTGTCACGCCCGAAACGGCGCCTTTGGTTGCGGCTGCCGGTGCGGATGTGCTGGTGGCAGGCTCCGCCGTGTTCAAGGGAGGTTCTGTCGATAATCCAGCACCTTACGGTAATAATATCAGGTCGATCCGCGCCGCTGCGCAGGCAGCAAATGGCTGATCCGGTTCTGGTTTTCGACCTTGACGGCACGCTGATCCATTCCGCACCAGAAATCCATGGTGTTGCCCGCGATGTACTGGCACAGGAAGGTTTGCCAGAGCTTTCGTATGAGCTGATCACCTCTTTCGTCGGCAATGGCCTGCCAACCTTGGTCAGCCGGATTCTGGTCCAGCTTGGTCTGCCCGGCACTGGCGAACAGCATCACCGCATGGTTGAACATTTCGAAAGCATCTATCAGCAACGCTTTGATCTGACATCGCTCTATCCGGGCGTGATGTCGATGCTGCACGATCTGTCCGGGCGCCACCGGCTGGCCATCTGCACCAACAAACCCCAAGCCCCGACCCGCGCCGTTCTGGCACATTTCGGGCTGACGGATTTCTTTTCGGTGGTCATTGGCGGCGACACCCTGCCCCGGCGCAAGCCAGACCCCCTGCCCTTGCATCAGGCCATCCGCGATTCGGGCGGCGGTGATGCGATTTTCGTCGGTGACAGCGAGGTGGATGCTGATACCGCCCGGAACGCGCAAATTCCCTTTGCGCTGTTCACGGGCGGTTACCGCAAGACTGCGGTGGAAGACCTTGGTGCGAAATGGATTTTTGATCACCACGATGAGTTCAGGCCCTGACCGGGCCTGAGCCTGTCACACGATGGCCAGTTCCAGAAATGGCCGCCCGGCAATCACCCGCTCAATTGACAGCTCTGACAGATCAAGGCTTTGCCAAGCTCCGGTAAGGATATGTTCGGCGGTGCCCCGGCCAATGGCGGGCGATTGTTGCAAGCCATGGCCGGAAAAGCCGTTCATGAAGAAAAAGTTGGGCACATCCGGGTGCGGGCCCAGCACCGCGTTCTGGTCCAGCGTGTTGTAATCGTATTGCCCCACCCAATGGCGCACCACCTTGACCGCATCAAAGCCCGGTGCGCGGTTATAGACCTGCTCCCAGATCACATCTTCAAACAGATGAAGATCGGGCTCGAAGTCATTGGGATCACAGGGGCCATCACCCTCTGGCACGGTGGCGATGATCCATTGGCCATGTTCGGGCCGCATGTAATAGCCGGTGTCGATCAGCAAGGGCGCATCCGGGTGACGCGCGTTCGGGGCATCGATCACAAAGACGGTGCGCTTGCGCGGCTCGACCGGCAGCGATAGGCCGGCCCAAGCTGCCACTGTCGCGCCACGGGTTCCGGCGGCATTCACCACCACACCGCACTCAACCTTTTCGCCCGTGGCCAGCCGCACCGCCGTGACCTTGCCGCCCGCCATATCAAGCCCGACCGCCTCATCCTTGATGAACCGCACCCCTTGGGCGCGGGCGGCGTTGCGGAACCCGGCCAACAGGCCCATGTTGTCAAACCAGCCCTCATCGCGCGGGCCAAAGCTGCCTGCGGTCACGTCACCAACCTCCATCCAGGGATAGCGCGCCTTGACTTGATCGGCGCTCCAGACCTCGGTCGCAGCGCCATGATCACGCTGCATCGCCGCCAGATCGGCCAGCAAAGCCGCCCCTTCTGCCGTGCGGGACAGGAACAAATAGCCGTTTTCCTTTAGTCCAAGCGAGGGAATACCACCGTCCGGCCCCAGCCTGTCTGAGAAATTCCGAATAAAATCAACTCCGAACCGAGAGATTTCAACATTCGTCGCGTGGCTGAACTGCTGACGGACCGATGCCACCGACAGGGCGGTGGCCGAATGGGCATAGGTCGGATCGCGCTCGATCACCACAACCTTCAAGCCCGGCTGCATCCGCGTCAGCCACCACGCGCAAGAGGCCCCCATCACCGCGCCGCCAATAATCGCGACGTCAACCCGTTCCGTCATTTCCGCCACCCTGTTGAACGGCCTCGACAGACCGATACGACAAGGAATAGACTTGCCATGGGATGAGGACAACCTGCGCAGCAATTACGCATCCGCAGATGTTGTCATGGAAAGTATGAGGCAAAGTTGACAGGTATTCTGTCACTTCTGACGCGCATCGCCGAGGCGCGCACTGTGCATGATGTGTGGAGCCTCGCGGTTCCGCATTTTGCTGGCTTGGGGTTTTCGCGGGTCAACTATGGCTTCACCCTGTATCGCGGGCCGCGCTCGGTTGGTGACCCGGATGACGCGCTGTTTCTGACCAGTTGCGACACCAGCTATGCCCAGTTCTATTTCCGCAACGGGTTCTTCTCGAAAACGCCTGCCTTCCGCTGGTCTCTGAACAACGTCGGTGCCTGCACCTGGTCTTGGGTTCGCGAGGCGTTTCTGGCGGGCAAGCTGACTGCGGAAGAAGCCGATACCGTGCGCCAGAACCTTGCCATGGGAATCGTGGCCGGGGTTACGGTCAGCTTTCCCGAAAACTCGACCCGCGCCAAGGGTGGGCTGGGTCTGATCGCCGATCCGGGGCTGGACCCGCCAGCCGTGGACCGCATCTTTGCCGAAAGTCAGGGAGAGATTCTCTCGCTGTCCCATATGATGCACCTGCGGCTGACCAGCCTGCCCTTTCCCACAGCGCGCCGTGCCCTGACCCAACGCCAACGCGAGGCGCTGGAATGGGTGGCGGACGGCAAGACCACGCAGGATGTGGCTTTGTTGATGCAGATTTCGCCTGCCATGGTGGAAAAGCACCTGCGACTGGCGCGAGAGGCGTTGAGCGTGGACACCACCGCGCAGGCTGTGGCCAAGGCCGCGATGATGAACCTGATCTTCAACGAACAACCCGAGCTGCCGGGTGCTGTCATGGTTACGACACGCTAAGGTAGGGAATCCCCCACTTCCAGATTTCATCCCGCGGTGGAAGAGTGATCTTCGTTCCGTGAGTGATGGCTTCGGCCAGGAACAAGCGGGCGCATCGGTCATGTATTTTCATGGTGGTGCGTCGGTTGTCTGGGTCGCTTCCCGCGATCTCTCCCTGTCGGTCGTCTTGGCCCATTATGGCCAGAGATGTCGGAAATTGCCGGGCACCCTCATCCCCAAGGGCCTGGCAGACGGTGCGGTCCCCCAGGTCCGCACCGTTTTTTTATGGCGGGCGGCCTACTCGGCCTGATGCCGGCCAATCAACGCAAAGCACGGCGCCAAAGCAAATGGGCCGGTGCTTGCGCACCGGCCCCCTGCCCCGCAATTGCGGTAGATCAGCCCTGAAGCGCCTTGGCCACTTCGGCGGCAAAGTCTTCGGTCTTCTTCTCGATGCCTTCGCCAACGGCGACGCGGGCATAGCCGGTGATTTCAACGCCCGCGTCCTTGGCCGCAGCTTCCACGGTCAGGTCGGGGTTGATCACGAAGGCTTGGCCCAGCAGCGTGTTTTCCGACAGGAAACGCTTCATCCGGCCCGGAATGATGTTGTTATGGATCACAGCATCGGGCTTCGGCTTGGCCGAGGCGGCGTTTTCTTCCAGCGCCTTGGCGGTCTGCACGGCCAGCTCACGCTCGACCAGAACCGGATCAAGGGTGGCTTCCGACAGCGACAGCGGCGAGGTGGCCGCGATGTGCATCGCGAACTGTTTGCCGATGGCGGCGGCCTTGTCAGCCGGGCCTTTCAGCGCAACCAGCACGCCGATCTTGCCCATGCCTTCGGTCGCGGCGTTGTGGACGTAGGACACCACGGTGTCGCCTTCCAGAACGTGCAGACGGCGGAAGTTCAGGTTTTCGCCGATGCGGGCAACGGCTTCCTGAATCACGGTCTCAACCGTTTTGCCGTTCAGGTCAGAGGCTTTGACAACCTCAACCTCATCGCCGGTTTCCAGCGCAACCTTAGCAACTTCGCGCACCAAAGCCTGAAAATCGGCGTTCTTGGCGACAAAGTCGGTTTCCGAGTTGATCTCGACGGCAACGCCCTTGCCGTTCGATACGGCAACGCCCACCAGACCTTCGGCCGCAACGCGGTCGGCCTTCTTGGCGGCTTTGGCCAAGCCCTTGGTGCGCAGCCAGTCAACAGCGGCGTCCATGTCGCCGTTGTTTTCGGTCAGCGCCTTTTTGGCGTCCATCATCCCTGCGCCGGTCGATTCGCGCAGTTCTTTCACCATCGCTGCGGTGACTGTGGTCATGTGAGACTCCTGAAATCGGATGTTGCCCGGCGGAATATCCCCGCCGGGTGACAGCCCCGTGACGGGCCTTAGGCCTCGACGGCTTCTTCTTCGGGTGCAGCTTCCAAGGCACCCAGGTCAACGCCGGCAGCGCCCATCTGGGCCGACATGCCATCCAGAGCGGCGCGGGCCACGAGGTCGCAATACAGCGCGATGGCGCGGGCGGCGTCGTCGTTGCCGGGGATCACATAATCCACACCCTTGGGCGAGCAGTTGGTGTCAACCACGGCCACAACCGGGATGCCCAGCTTTTGCGCTTCCAGGATGGCCAGGTCTTCCTTGCCAACGTCGATGATGAACAAGAGGTCCGGGGTGCCGCCCATTTCACGGATGCCGCCCAGCGAAGCTTGCAGCTTTGCCTGGTCGCGTTCCATGCCAAGACGCTCTTTCTTGGTCAGGCCTTCGGCGCCCGAAGCCAGCTGTTCGTCGATCTGCTTCAGACGCAGGATCGAGTTCGAGATGGTTTTCCAGTTGGTCAGCGTGCCGCCCAGCCAACGGTGGTTCATGTAATACTGTGCGCATTTTTCAGCGGCTTCGGCGACGGGCTTTTGCGCCTGACGCTTGGTGCCGACGAACAGGATGCGGCCGCCCTTGGCGACGGTGTCACGCACGACCTTCAAGGCGGCGTCCAGCATCGGGACGGTCTGGGTCAGGTCGAGAATATGGATACCATTGCGGTCGCCATAGATATACTCGCCCATGCGGGGGTTCCAGCGTGCGGTCTGGTGGCCGTAGTGAACGCCAGCTTCCAAGAGCTGACGCATGGAGAACTCGGGAAGAGCCATGCTCGTATCCTTTCCGGTTTGAACCTTGGCAGGTGATCTCAGGGTTTCCCCCAACCGGTGGACCCTACGGGATTTCTCCCCGCAAAAGCCCGCACCTGCCTGTGAAGTGCGTGCCCCTTACTCTGGCCCGATCAGGAACGCAAGCTGAAACCCCCGGATTACTGGCATTTATGGCCGATGGCCGCCACATGACGCAGGTCGGTGCCGCAACATCCGCCCAGCACACGCAGACCCGGCAGCTTGCGGCGCAGATCGGCGTAAGCCACCGCCAGCTCTTCGGGGTTGCCGTCATCCAGATCCGCTGCCTCGTCCAGTTCGGCATGGCTTTGGCGTGAGGCATTGGCGCGGATCACCCCGACCCGTCTGATCCAGTCGCCGCGCAGATGGGCCGCGAAATGGTCGGGATGGGCGCAGTTGATGCCATACCAGACCGGATAGCCCCCGGTCGCGGCATCGGTGACACCGATTGCCTCTTCCAGCGTCTGCCCGCCGATCAGCCGCCCATCGGTTTCCACAGTGAACGACAAAGCCACCGGCACGCCCACATCTTGCGCCGCCTCGGCAATACCGATCGCCTCTCCGGTCGAAGAGATTGTCATGGCGCTGACCATATCCACGCCCGCATCGGCCAGAACGCCGACCTGCCGGTGGTGATAATCAAACGCCTCATCCGGGCCAAGAACGCTGTCGGGGTGATAGGCATCGCCATGCGGGCCGATCACGCCATTCAGGATCGCCGCCCCATCGCCATGGGCGTCGCGCAGCGCCTGGGCAAAGATCACCGCTTCCCGGTTGATGCGGTCAATATCCATCGGCGACAGGCCCATCACCTCTCCCCAACCCTCACTGGCGCGCCAAGTGGCGGTATCCAGCACAAAGCCCATATTCAGCATCGCCGCCTGATCCAGAAAGCCGGTGAAATAGCGGCGCATCGCTGCCGCGCCCTCGGGGTTGGCCAGCAGGGTGAAAGAGGCGAACTGCGGTAGCTCCATCCCTTCGAGAAAGATCATCGCAGTCTCAAGGCCGCCATCGGTCAAATGCAGGCGGTCGCCCATGCGGGCCAGCAAGGCCGCAGTCGCTTCGCGTGACATATCTTGCCTCCCACGGCCCGGTTGCGCGGGAATGGGCCGGGTGGGCCACGCCCGGCATTCCGGTCTGACACATTCGGCTACGGGTCTGGCACAGGACAGTTCATTTGAAAGGTTATCACGAAAACCGCCAACAATCGACGGGTTTGGCTGGGGCTTGCCCCTTGCGCCCGCTGTGCCCGTCGGGCGATGAAGGGGGATGACGCCAGACATCCTGTGCATAGGTTCGGTCCTGTGGGACATCATCGGCCGCTCGCCCTCGTCCATGCGGCAGGGGGCGGATGTGCCGGGCCGCATCACCCGCCTGCCCGGCGGCGTGGCGATGAACATTGCCATGACACTGGCACGGTTCGGCCTCTGCCCCGCCATCCTGACCGCCGTCGGTCGCGATGCCGAAGGGGATGAGCTGATCGCCGCCTGCGCCCGAATGGGCCTGATCACCGATCACGCCTATCGGTCGGATGACCTGCCGACCGACCGTTACATGGCGGTCGAAGGCGCGAACGGCCTGATCGCTGCCGTGGCCGACGCCCATTCGCTGGAAGCTGCGGGCGACAAGATCTTGCGCCCCTTGGCCGATGGTCGCCTTGGCACGGCAGAGGCCCCTTGGCCCGGCCCCATAGCGCTGGACGGCAATCTGACCGAGGCCCTGCTGTCGGAAATCGCTATCTCTCCCCTGTTCGCCGCTGCCGACCTGCGCGTGGCTCCCGCCAGCCCTGGCAAGGCGGAGCGCCTGCTGCCGCTGATGCGCCACCCACGCGCGACACTTTATGTAAACCTTGAAGAAGCGAACCTGCTGACCCGGGGCCATGCCGACACCGCCGCAGCGGCGGCAGAGGCCATGCTGGCGCGCGGTGCCGCGCGGGTGCTGGTGACCAACGGTGGCAAAGCCTGTGCCGAGGGCACCCAAGGCGCAGGTGTCCTGACCGACGCCCCGCCCCCGGTCATGGTGGCACGCGTCACCGGGGCGGGCGACACGTTCATGGCGGCCCATCTGGTGGCTGAACGTAACGGTGCAGGCCGCGCAGCGGCCTTGCACGCCGCCGTCACCGCCGCAGCGATCTATGTTTCCGGCGAGATCGGATCATGAGCCAATTTTCCGGCATGACATGGCTGAACCCGCCCGCCACAGCCACCGAAACGGCACAGGGCCTGGCGGTCACCACCGCTGCCAACACCGATTTCTGGCGCGAAACCCATTACGGTTTTACCCGCCATTCGGGCCATGCCTTGTTGCAGCATGTCACGGGTGATTTCTCTGCCGAAGTTACGGTGCGCGGCAAGTATGAGGCGCTTTATGATCAGGCGGGCCTGATGTTCCTCTTGGATGATCAGCACTGGATCAAGGCCGGGATCGAGGTGACAGATGGGCGTGCGGTGTTTTCCACCGTTGTCACCAATGGCCGATCAGACTGGGCCACTATGCCCCTGCCCTTTGCCCCCAGCCCGGTCCGCCTTCGGTTGACCCGGCACGATAGCGCGATCCGCGTTCAGGTGGCCGACCCTGCCGGTGGCTGGATCATGGCGCGGCTGGCCTATATGCCGCTGCGCGATCCGGCACAGGTGGGGCCGATGGCCTGCTCACCCGAGCGCGGGGGCTTTACGGCCCAGTTTTCCGATTATCTTTGCGGCCCGTCCATTCCGCGCGCCCTGCATGAGTGAAAGATCAACATGACCCTGCCCCTGACCTTCTCGCCCGAAGTGGCCAAGGCCCTTGCCGATGGTGCCCCCGTCGTGGCGCTGGAATCCACCATCATCACCCACGGGATGCCGTTTCCTCAAAACGTCGAAACCGCCCGGCTTGTCGAGGCGGAGGTGCGCGCCCATGGGGGCGTGCCCGCGACCATCGCCATCATGGCGGGCCGCATTCATATTGGCCTGACCAGCGAGGAGCTCAACTCTCTGGGTCAGGCGCAGGGGGTGGCAAAGCTAAGTCGCGCCGATCTTGCTGCCTGCCTTGCCACGGGCGGCATCGGCGCGACGACCGTGGCCGCGACGATGATCTGCGCGGCCCTTGCCGGCATCAAGGTGTTCGCCACCGGCGGTATCGGCGGCGTGCATCGCGGCGCGGAGACCAGTTTCGACATTTCGGCCGATCTGCCAGAACTGGCCGCCACGGCGGTTACGGTGGTGGCTGCGGGGGCCAAGGCCATTCTCGACCTGCCTAAGACACTGGAATATCTGGAAACCTCTGGTGTGCCGGTCATCGCCTTTGGGCAAGATGATTTTCCGGCCTTCTGGTCGCGGTCTTCGGGCCTGAAAGCGCCCCTGCGGATGGACACGGCGGCACAGATTGCTGCCGCCCATCAGATGCGCGGTGCGCTTGGTTTGCCCGGGGGACAACTGGTCGCCAACCCGATCCCGGTCGAGGCAGAGATCTCCCGACAGGAAATCACCCCCGTCATCGAACAGGCACTGGCCGAGGCTGCGGCCCAAGGCATCGCCGCCAAGGCCGTGACGCCCTTTTTGCTGGACCGGATGTTCCAAATGACCCAAGGGCGCTCTCTTACCGCCAACATCGCCCTTGTTCTGAACAACGCGCGGCTTGCGGCGGCAATTGCGCGGGAACTTGCCGCTTGACCCATTGTCGCGGCAATGCAGCATGCCTAGATTGACCCCGTGCGCGGAGGCTTGCCGATGAGTGAACCCGAACCCCAGCGTCGTTCCCTGCTTGGGGCGCTGCGATCCTCGTTCCTGACGGGGCTGGTGGTCGTTCTGCCCGTGGGGCTGACGATCTATGTGGTCTGGGGCGTGATCGGCTATATCGATGGCTGGATTCTGCCCTTGATCCCCGCGCCCTGGCAGCCAGAGGCGGTCATGCACCGCATCTTTGGCCCCGAAGCGAATTTTCCGGTGCGCGGTGTGGGCGTGCTGGTGTTTCTGGTCTTCACCGCCATCATTGGCTGGCTGGCACGCGGATTGCTGGGTCGTACATTCGTGCGACAGGCCGAAAACATCGTGGACCGGGTGCCCCTGGTCCGCTCTGTCTATTCGGGGTTGAAGCAGATCACCGAAACCTTCTTTGCCAAGAAGGAAAAAAGTTTCGAGCGGACCTGTCTGGTCGAATTCCCCAAGCCCGGCAGTTGGGCGGTGGGCATGGTGTCATCGCAGCCCAAGGGCGAGATTGCCGCAAACCTGCCAAAGGGTGAAACCATGGTGGCGGTGTTCATCGGACTGACGCCGCTGACCTCTGGCCTCTTGGTGTTCGTGCCAGAGCGTGAGGTGATCTATCTGGACATGAAAACCGATGATGCGGTCAAGCTGGTCGTCTCGGCCGGTCTTGTCTATCCTGTGCAGAAAGATCAGATGGTTGCGGCGCTGGCGGCGCGGTAAACCCTTTTACCGGAAAAGTTTTTCCACATCGAACGACGCTTCCACACCGATCTTGTCGCCATGGCCCGACACAAACCGCCCCGCCGCCTGCCGCCCCGCCTGATGCAGCCTTTCGATCAGCCGTGGCCCGGCGATCAGCTTGCTGCCTGCCGACAATTCCTGCATCAACGTCTCGTCAGAAATCAGATGCAGCCGCACATCCTTCATCTGCCCCGGTTCGACCTGACCGCGCCCGATCAGGCGGCGGACAAAGGCGATGGCGCGCAACTCTCCCAAAAGGGCGGCGTTGAAACTGATTTCGCTGACGCGATCCTCTATCTCCAAGGGTGTCATCGGCAAGCCGCTGCGGTCAAACGGGTTGATCGAGACCAGAACCACGTCATCCGGAAGGCCGGGTTCATATAGCGGAAACAGCGCCGGGTTGCCGGTAAAGCCGCCGTCCCAATAATGCTCTCCGCCAATCTGCACCGCCTGAAACACGGTGGGCAGGCAGGCGCTGGCCAGCAGGGCTTCGGGCGTCACCTCTTGCCCGGCAAAGATGCGGATGCGCCCGGTGCGGACATTGGTGGCCCCTATGGCGATTTGCGGACCGTCGGTGTTGCAGACCTTCGAGAAATCCAGTCGCTCCACCACCGGACGCAGCGGGTTCTCATAGGCCGCGCCCCAGGCATAGGGGGTGACGAATTGCGCCGCGATTCCGGCAATCGAGATCGGCAAGGCGCTGGCGGTGAAATCGGCCATTGCGGTTGCATAGGGCAGGAAGGCCTTCATCCACGGCACAAGCCGCATATCTCCGACCTCGGCCACATCCGACCACAGCCGCGCAAGGCTGGCGCGCGCGCCCGCATTGCCGCCCTCGATCAGCCCGGCCTTCAGCGCCGCCGCGTTCAAGGCCCCGGCAGAGGTGCCGGAAATCGCCGCCACCTCAATGTCCGGCTCTTCCAGCAGCCGGTCCAGCACACCCCAGGTAAAGGCACCATGGGCGCCCCCACCCTGCAGCGCCAACGAGATGCGGCGCATCACATCGCCGTCCAGCCGCCATCCACGCTGATGGTCGTGCCGGTCACCTGATCGGCGGCGGGCGAACACAGATACACCACCGTGCCGCCGATCTGTTCCACCGTGGCAAACTGGCGGCTGGGCTGGCGGTCCAGCATGACCTCTCGGATCACGGTTTCGCGGTCCATGTTATGGACCTTCATCTGGTCGGGGATCTGCGCCTCGACCAGCGGGGTCAACACATAGCCGGGGCAGACCGCGTTGCAGGTGATGCCCTTGCCCGCAACCTCCAGCGCCACGGTTTTCGACAGGCCCACCACACCATGCTTGGCCGCCACATAGGCGCCCTTGAACGGGCTGGCGGTCAGACCGTGGGCCGAGGCGATGTTGACCACCCGCCCCCAGCCCTTGGCCTTCATGCCCGGCAGCGCGGCGGCCGTGGTGTGAAAGGCCGATGACAGGTTGATGGCGATGATGGCATTCCACTTTTCCACCGGAAATTCGTCAATCGGCGACACGAACTGAATGCCCGCATTGTTCACCAGAATGTCGCAACCGCCCGCCTTTTCGATCAGCGCCCGGCAGTCATCGCCCTTGGACATATCGGCGGCGATATAGCGGGCGGAAACCGCATGTTCCGCGCCGATCTTTTCGGCCAGCGCATGATCCTCGGGCCGGTCGGTGAAACTGTTCAGCACCACATCGGCGCCGGCGCGCGCCAGCTCGATTGCAACGCCCAGACCGATGCCGGAATTGGACCCGGTGATGATGGCGATCTTGCCCTTCAGAATGGCCATGGAAGCCTCCTATTGCTGTCGGGCAGAGACTACATGCTGCATCTGCAAAGGGAATGCACGACCCTGCGATCAGCCAAAAAAAACGCCGGCACAAGGCCGGCGTTAAGTCGTTGAGGCAGGTTTCATACAGGCAAGAAACCTATCGAGCAGTGGGTTCTATATACGCCGCCTTTCCGGGCAATCCAAGCTAAAAGTTTGAATTGCCACGAAAGCCGCCGTAACCTGCCGGCCAACAAAGTCACGTCAGAAGGATTTCGGCAGGGATGGAAACGCAGTTTTTCTTGGGCAGGTTGGGCCGCGCCATCGCCGTGTCGATTCTGTCGCTGGGGCTGGCGGGGGCGGCCATGGCCGAACCGCGCCACGGCATAGCTATGTATGGCGATCCGGCCCTGCCACCCGATTTTGTGTCCCTGCCCTATGCCAACCCCGATGCCCCCAAAGGCGGGCAGATCGTGCTGGGGGTGAACGGCAGCTTCGACTCGCTCAATCCCTACATTGTCAAGGGTTCTGCACCCGAAGGGCTGGGTGCCCTGACGGTCGAGACGCTGATGGGCCGCAGCTATGACGAACCCTTCACGCTCTACGGTCTGCTGGCCGAATCGGTGGAAACCGACCCAGATCGCAGCTGGGTGCAATTCACCTTGCGCGAAAACGCCCGATTCTCGAACGGGATGCCCGTCACTGTCGAAGATGTGATCTGGTCGGTCGAAACCCTGGGCACCCTTGGCCAGCCCCGCTATCAGACCGCCTGGAAGGCGATTGCCAAGGCCGAACAGACCGGCCCGCGCAGCGTGCGGTTCACCTTTACCGGCACCAACCGCGAATTGCCGATGATCCTTGGTCTGCGCCCCATTCTGCAAAAGGCCGATTGGCAGGGCAAGGATTTCACCGCCACAACGCTGGTTCCGCCCGCAGGCTCTGGCCCCTATGTGGTTGATCAGGTCGAGGCAGGCAAATCCATCACCTACCGCCGCAATCCCGATTGGTGGGGCAAGGATCTGCCGTTCAACCGCGGCCTGTGGAATTTCGACACCATCCGCTATGAGTATTTCGGCGATGGGCTGGTGTCGTTTGAAACCTTCAAGGCCGGGCAGATTTCGGTCTATCGAGAGACCAACGCGGCGAAATGGGCCGACAGCTATGATTTTCCGGCCGTTGCCAGCGGCGCGGTGATCAAGGTTGAAATTCCGCACCAACGCCCCTCGGGCATCGAGGGGCTGGCCTTCAACCTGCGCAAACCCCTGTTTGCCGATTGGCGGGTGCGCGAGGCGCTGACGCTGGCCTTTAACTATGAGCTGGTGAACAACACGCTGAACGCGGGCGCCCTGCCCCGGATTTCCTCGTACTTCGGCAATTCGGCGTTGGCGGGCGATGTGGCGAACCCGGCACAGGGCGCGGTGCTGGACCTGCTGACACCTTATCAGGCCAGCCTGCTGCCTGGCGCGGTTGATGGCTATGCCCTGCCCCCTTCGGATGGCAGCGAGGGCAACCGCAAGAACCTGCGCAAAGCGATGGCGCTGATGGAACAGGCGGGCTGGACGGTGGGCAGCGACGGCATGCTGGTTGATGCCAAGGGCACACCCTTTGCCTTTGAAATCCTGCTGCAAACCGGGCAGGACGATGTGATCACCGCCGCCTCGATCTATGTCGAGGCGCTGAAGCGGCTGGGGGTTGCGGCCAAGATCACCACCGTCGATTCCGTGCAATACAAGGAACGCACGACGAATTTCGACTTTGACATGACGCATTACGTTCGCTCGCTGTCGCTGTCGCCGGGAACCGAACAGTTGCTTTACTGGTCCTCTGCCGGGGTTGATCAGGCGGGGTCGCGCAACTGGATGGGCATCGCCTCGCCCGCCGTGGACGGGTTGATGCAGACGATGCTGACCGCGCAGACGCCGCAGGCCTTTGCCCAGACCGTGCAGGCGCTGGACCGGGTGCTGACCTCGGGGCGCTATGTCATTCCCTTCGGTTTTTCGCCGGTTTCCCGTCTGGCATATGACCGCAGGTTGCATTATCCGGCGAAATTGCCGATCTACGGCGATTATCCGGGCTTTCTGCCCGATGTCTGGTGGTATCAGGAATGAAGAAACTGGCACTTCTTGCGCTGTTGGCGCTGTCGGCCTGCAACACGGTTGCGGGCGCGGGTGAGGATGTTTCGGGCGGCGCCCGCAAGGTTCAAGGCTGGCTGGGCGGCTGACGTATCGGCCCCGGCCGTCGCAAAACCGTTGCACCCTATAGATAATCGGGGGCGCCAATCGCAGCGCCCCATGAATATCCTTGCTCTTTGCACCGGCAATTCGGCCCGGTAGATCCTGCTGGAAGCCATTCTGAACCAGCAGAGCGCTGGCCAGGTGACGGCGTTCTCCGCCGGATCGCAACCAAGGGCATGGTGCATCCACAGTCGCTGTGGCTTTTGGCCGACAAAGGCTATGTCCCCGCAGGCCCGCGCTCGAAAAGCTGGGATGAGTTTGCCGGGCCAGCCGCGCCGGGGATGGAGGTGGTGATCACCGTTTGCGGATCTGCGGCGGCAGAAGTCTGCCCGATGTGGCCGGGCACGCAGATCCGCCCCATGGGGCGTGGAGGATACTGCCGCAGCCTCCGTCGCAGAACAGCCTGCGGCCTTTGATCTGACCTATCACCTGTTGCCGTCCAAGGCGGCCGCCCTGTTTGCCTTGCCGTTTGCGACACAGGAACCCAAGGCGCTGCAAGCCTTGCTGGGGCTCAGATCGGTCGCGCGGCATGATGCGCTCCGCGGTAAAAAGACGGCGCTGGTGGCCAGCTAATATAGCGGCGGCTGACTGGTGCACCGCCTTGACCAGCTTCGCCAACCCCGCCGCCGCCCTTGCCCGCGCCCTGACGGGCAGTTTTGCAAGTATTGTCCCGGCCTCGGTTCCGGCCTTCCTGTTGGTCGAAAGTATCGGGGCCGCTCTGGCGTTGGCCGTGGGCTGCTGGCTGTTTTCGCCTCAACCGGCCGAGGGTTGATCTTCGGGCCGTTCAGGCAGGCGGATCACGGTGACCGAGCAATGCGCTTCGGCCACCACCCTTGCCGAGACCGAGCCCAGAAACCGCCGCGTGGTCGAATGGCCGCGCGCGCCCATCATGATGTGATCGGCCTGCACTGCCAAAGCATGGTCCAGAACCGCGCTGGCTGGGTCCGGGTTTTCCAGAATGGTATAGGTCAGCCGATCATCGGTCAGATCTATCCCCTCGGCCCAGCCTTTCAGCGCGACCAAGCGCACTACATGCAGGTTGTTGCCGTATTCATCAATCGTTTGATCAATTCCGATCCGCGCCGTCTTGATCACATTGACACAAGCCACCCGTGCATCCGGCTGGATGGTCAGCATCCGCTTGACCGACTGAAACAGCCGCGAGGACAGTGCCTCCATCTCTGGTGCAAGATCAACAGCCACCAACAAGATCGGCGCGCGGTCGATTTGTGAGGAGGTGGCGATGGGCGTGCCCAAGCTTTTCACCCGGCGCATCACCCGTTTGCGCCGCCAGACCACCCAAAAACCGTCTGGCTTCAGCCGATGCGACCGTTCGGTCAACCGCACCTGTTGCGGATGGGTCAAGTCAAAGATCATCTGCGCCGCCGACTGGTAACGGCGGGCGGGGTCAACCTCCAACGCGCGCAGGATAATCTCTTGCAACCATTCGGGAACATCAGGCCGCAAGCCGCGCGGGGGCATCGGGTCTTGCCACAGCCGCTTGCGCACCTGCGACAGCTTTTCGGGGTCGCCAAAGGGTTTGCGCCCCGTCGCCAACTCGTAAATCATAGCCCCCAGAGCATAAAGGTCTGACCGCAGGTCGCCGCGCTGGCGCAAGTATTGTTCGGGCGCGATATAGGGAAAGGTGCCCATCGGAATGGTGAATTCCTCTGCCAGCAGGTCGGGCAGTTGGTCGTGGCGCGACAGACCATAGTCAACCAGAACCATCTCGCCGCTTTCGCGTTGCAGGAAATTGTCGGGCTTCAGATCCAAGTGAATGACATGCTGGCGGTGAATGTCATGCACCGCCGCGGCCATCCGCGCTGCCATCTCGATCACATCCGAAACCGGCAACGGTGCCGATGCAAAATCGTGCAGCAGAGACCGCCCCGGGATGCGTTCTGTCACCACATAGGGCATGACATCAAAATCACCCACGCCCATCACGCGCGGCACATGGGGGCCCGTCAGGCGCGGCAGGATCATTTGCTCGACCTCGAAGCCCACGATGGTGGGGCCGTCGTCGCCATCCAGAATGGTCGGAACCTTCATCACCATGGCGGTGCGATACAGGGGATGCGTCACCTCCCAGATCGTGGCAAAGCCGCCCTTGTGCAATTGCTGGCCCAGCGTGAAACCATCAATCTCCAGACCGGGATGGGGTTTGACCTGCTGCATCTATTCCCCCCTGATCAACCGCATCGCAAGCGCCTCTGGCAGGCCCGCCGCACGCACCTTGCGCGCGGTGGTGGCGCTGTCATAGCCGACGCGGCGAAAGGTCAGTTCATTCGTACTTTTGTCCAAAATTGCATAACCGGCCAGCGAACTGCCGTCGCGCGGCTGGCCGACCGACCCCACCACCGCCAGCCACCGCCGCGACCCCAGCAGCGGCAGCGGATGGCCGATCGGCACCTGATGCCCGGCGACCCGGCCCGAGCGGTCGCAACTGTATAGCTGCGGACGATGCACATGGCCGACAACGATCAGCCGGGCCTTTGACACCAGAAACGACGGCCGCGCCTTTTGTTCATTCGTGACGTAAATCCAGTCGTCGGGGCTGTTGGCCGATGCGTGGGTGAACAGCAGATCGCCATCTTCGATCACAAGCGGCAGACCGGACAGGAACATCTTTTGCGGCACGGTTAGCCGGTCTACCGTCCAGTCAATCACCTTGCGGGCATTGGCGTTCAGCGTGCCGTCGGCCAGCCCCACCGCGCGGTCATGGTTGCCCCGCACCGCCATGGCGCCCGCCGCCACAAGATCCATCGCCTTGTCCAGGCACCAGCCCGGATCGGGGCCATAGCCGACGAAATCGCCCAGAAAGACGATCCGGTCGATCTGCCGGTCTGCCATATCCGCCAGCACCGCCGAGAAGGCCTCGCGGTTGGCGTGGATATCCGTCAGGATGGCTAGCCGCATTCCCTCTCCCTGAACCGGTCCCCCAACCGGCACATCCCGCCGGTCAGGCCAGCGAGGTGACCCATAGAATGGTCGCGTCATCATCGGAAACCGAGATGACATTATGCCCCATCGAGGCGTCATAATAGGCGCTGTCGCCGCGGCGCAGGTCCACCGGCTCGTAGAACTCGGTGTAAAGCCGCACGACGCCGGTCAGCACATACAGAAACTCTTCGCCATCATGGCGGACCCAGCCGTCAAACTCGTCCATGCTGCGGGCGCGGATCATCGCGCGGTAGGGCAGCATCTGCTTTTTGGTCAGCGCGCCCGCCAACAGCTCATGCTCATAGGTCGAGGTGGCATGGCCCTGCCCCTCGCCCGATTTGGTCACCGAAATCCGCCCCGATACCTGCGCCCGCGACGGCTGGGTGAACAGTTGCGGCACCGACATTTCCATGCCCTGCGCCAGCTTTTTCAGCGCGTCATAGGTGGGCGACATCTGGCCGTTTTCGATCTTGGACAGGGTAGAGCGCGCCAGCCCGGCCTGTGCCGCCGCTTGTTCCAGCGTCCAGCCCTTGGCTTTGCGCAGATCGCGCACACGCTGACCCAGATCCATCGGTTCGACCGAGGGGGCAAGCCCGGTTTCACGGGCAATTCTGATCAGGCGCTTGGGATCGGCAGACATGGCCCAGCCTTAGCAGATCGGCAGAGCCGCGCAAGAAGCCTGCCTGATTGGCATGACACAGATCGAGCGCGCAATCGCCAAACGCCCTGCCGACCTGTGCGTCAACGGCGGTGGCCGTCTCTCGCCGTGCAGCAGGGTGATGGCTTGCAAGCCCGGACAAGCACCGTTACGCACGGCGGCATGACCGCCCTGTCCCCCTGCCCTGCGCCGTTCAATCTGGCCGCTCATGCGCTGTCACGCGCGGCAGAGCTGGCCGACAAATCCGCCTTGCAGATCATCCGCCCCCAAGGGGCCGAACGGTGGAGTTACGGTCGGCTGGAGGCCGCGGTGCGCGGCTGTGGCACCGGCCTTTTGGCGCGGGGCTTGCAGCCCGGCGACCGGGTGTTGATGCGGCTGGGCAATTCGCCCGCCTTTCCGGTGCTGTTTCTGGGGGCGATTGCGGCGGGGTTGGTGCCGGTGCCGACCTCTGCCGCGCTGACAGCGGCAGAAACCACCAAGCTGGCCGCCCGCATTGCCCCCGCCCTGATCGTGGCCGAGGACGGTGTGCCCTTGCCCGACCACCCTGCCCCGGTGATCGCTGCGGCAGATGTGCTGGCGATGGAGCGGCTGGCCCCTTGTGCCTATGCGATGGGCACCTCTGACCGGCTGGCCTATGTGGTCTTCACCTCTGGCACGTCGGGCACCCCCTTGCCGGTGGCCCATGCCCATCGTGCGATCTGGGCGCGCGGGATGATGTATCAGGGGTGGGAGGGGCTGCTGCCCACCGACCGCCTGCTGCACGCCGGGGCCTTCAACTGGACGTTCACCCTGGGCACCGGCCTTTTGGACCCTTGGGTCAATGGCGCAACCGCGCTGATCCCCGGCGCAGGCGTGACGCCCGCCGATCTGCCGCTGTTGATGAAGCGGTTCGATGCCACCATTCTTGCCGCAGCGCCGGGCGTGGTGCGGCAGATGTTGAAATCACCGCTTCCCGCCCTGCCCCGCCTGCGCCATGGCCTTGTCGCGGGCGAAAGTCTGGCGCCCGCCTTGCGCAACCAGTGGCAGGCCGCCACCGGCACCGACCTGCACGAGGCGCTGGGCATGTCGGAATGTTCCACCTATCTGTCGGGCAGCCCGGCTCGCCCCGCGCCCCCCGGCACCACCGGCTTTCCCCAGCCCGGCCGCCGCATCGCCTTGCTGGATGAGACCGGTGCCGCCACGGATGACGGCATCCTTGCCATTCACCGCAGCGACCCCGGCCTGATGATCGGCTACCTCGATCAGCCACAGGAAACCGCCGCGCGCTACCGGGGCGACTGGTTTCTGACCGGCGATCACGCCCGCCGTGGCCCGGATGGCGCGTTGACCTACCTTGGCCGCGCCGATGACATGATGAACGCAGGCGGCTTTCGGGTTTCCCCTGCCGAGGTAGAGGCGGCACTGGCGGGCCTACCTGATCTGGCCGAACTGGCTGTCACAGATATTCAGGTGAAAGAGGGTGTGCATGTCATCGCCTGCGCCTATGTAGCGGACCAGACCCTTGAGGCCGAACTGACCACGCTGGCCGCCGAAACCCTGGCCCGCTGGAAACAGCCCCGCCTTTACCGCCGCCTGCCTGCCCTGCCGCGCGGGCCGAATGCAAAACTGAACCGCCGCGCCCTGCGCGCCTTGTTGGAGGCCGATCATGATCCGGCTTGATATCTTTTCCGATCCGGTTTGCCCCTGGTGCTATCTGGGCAAGGCCAACCTTGACCGCGCGTTGGAGGCTGCGGCCGACCATCCGTTCAGGATTGAATGGCACCCGTTCCAGCTAAATCCCGACATGCCACCCGAAGGCGTGGACAAGCGCGACTATCTGGCCGCCCGTTTTGGCGGTGAGGCGAAGGTGGATGAGATTCACGACCGCCTGCGCCAGATTGCCAAGCAGAACGGCGTGGACCTTGACCCAGATGTGCCCAAGCGCATCCCCAACACGCTGAACGCCCATCGCCTGATTCACTGGGCCGGGATCGAGGGCAAGCAGACCCCGGTGGTCGCCGCCCTGTTCCGCGCCTATTGGAAAGAAGGACGCGACATCGGCAACTCTTCGGTTCTGGCCGACATTGCCGCGGCCGCAGGTATGGACCGCGCCGCCACCTTGCGCCTTTTGCAAAGTGATGCCGACGCCGATGACCTGCGCGCCCGCGATCAGGATGCCCGGCACAAGGGCGTGACCGCCGTGCCCACCTTTCTGATTGCGCAGCAATATGTGGTTTCGGGCGCACAACCGCCTGATATCTGGGCCAAGGTGATCGCGGAACTGGCCGAAAAGAACTGACATGCAAGCCCGCCTTTCCAACGGCGAATTCATCGCCCTGATCGCCGTTCTGTTCGCCACCATCGCGATTTCCATCGACGCGATGCTGCCTGCATTGCCGGAAATTGCAGCCAGCCTGTCGCCCGATGCGCCCAACCGTGCGCAACTGGTTATCACCTCGTTCGTCTTTGGCATGGGGCTGGGCACCCTGTTCGCCGGGCCGATGTCGGACGCTTTTGGTCGCAAGCCGGTGATTATCGGCGGCGCGGTGCTGTATGCCATCGGGGCGATGGCCTGCTGGATGGCAAATTCGCTGGAGATTCTGCTGATCGCCCGCGTCGTTCAGGGCCTCGGCTCTGCCGGGCCGCGCGCGGTTTCCATCGCAATGGTGCGCGATTTGTTTTCAGGACGCGAGATGGCGCGGATCATGTCTTTCGCCATGATGATCTTTACCTTGGTTCCGGCGGTCGCCCCGATGATGGGTCAGGGCATCGTTGCGCTTGCCGGGTGGCACACGATCTTTCTGACCTATGTGGTCTTTGCCGCCTTCAGCTCTGGCTGGCTGGCCCTGCGCCAGCCCGAAACCCTGCCTCCTGCCAGCCGCCGCCCGCTGGCATTGGACGCCCTGACGCGCGGAGTGGCAGAGGTTTTCAGCCACCGCATCGTTGTGATCTCGGTTCTGTGCCAGACGCTGACGCTGGCGATGCTGTTCTCCACCCTGTCCTCGATGCAAGGCATCTTTGATCAGCGTTTCGGTCAGGGCGACAATTTCCCATATTGGTTCGCCGGGATCGCGCTGACCTCGATGACCGGCAGCTTCGTGAATTCGCGTATCGTGATGCGGGTAGGGATGCGGGCGGTGGTGGTGGCGACCTATGGCTATGTGGTGGCGCTGACGGCGGTGATCCTTGCCTTGATCGTGGCTGGAATAATGCCCGAAACGATGGCCTTTCCGGCGCATCTGCTGTGGTCGGTCGGGCTGTTTGCGATGATGGGCCTGACGATGGGAAATCTTAACGCGCTGGCGATGGAGCCTGTGGGCCATATCGCGGGCCTTGCCTCATCAGTCATCTCTGCCCTAGCAACGGTGGCGGCGGTGCTGCTGGCAATCCCTGTCGGGCAGATGCTGAATGGGACACAAGTACCACTGATGACGGCGGTGCTGATCTTTGCCACGCTGGCGCTGGGGCTGATGCGGCTTGCCAGGCGCTAGCGCGCCTTGGCCTTTTCGGCCAAATCACGGGCGATGGCGAAGGCGCCTTTGATCCGGTCGGATTCAAGTTTCATCTCTCCGGTCAGCACGATTTTGTTGCCCTGCACCTTGGCCCCGGTCCCCTGATCGCGCAAGAATTCGACCAGCCCCGCGGGGTTGGCGAATTTGTCATTGTGAAACTGCACCGTCGCCCCGCGCGGCCCCGCATCCAGCCGACTGATCCCCGCCCGCTTGCACATCGCCTTGATGCGCACGATCAGCATCAGGGTGTTCACCTCTTTTGGAATGGGGCCGAAACGGTCGATCAACTCCGCCGCAAATCCTTCCAGTTCCACCTTGCTGGCAAGGCCCGACAGGCGGCGATAAAGGCCAAGCCGGATATCGAGATCGGGGATATAGGTTTCCGGGATCATCACCGGCACACCCAAGTTGATCTGCGGCGACCACTGATCGTCAATCGCGCTCAGGCCGCCAATCTCACCCGATTTGATCCTGGCAATCGTTTCTTCCAGCATCTGCTGATACAGCTCATAGCCGACCTCGTTGATATGGCCCGACTGCTCCTCGCCCAAGAGGTTCCCGGCCCCGCGCAGGTCAAGATCGTGGCTGGCTAGGTTGAAGCCAGCGCCCAGGCTGTCGAGGCTGCCCAGCAGGCGCAGGCGTTTTTGCGCCTGCGGGGTCAGAGGCAGGCGCGGCTTGGTTGTCAGGAAGCAATAGGCGCGGGTTTTCGACCGGCCGACACGGCCGCGAATCTGGTACAACTGTCCAAGGCCGAACATGTCGGCGCGCCAGACCACCATGGTATTGGCAGTGGGAATATCCAGACCGGATTCCACGATGGTCGTCGCCAGCAGCACATCGGCCTTGCCGTCGTAGAAATCATTCATCCGCTGATCAAGGTCACCCGCCGCCAGTTGGCCATGGGCGATGATGGTGCTGACCTCTGGCACATGCAGCTTCAGGAACTCTTCCACATCCGGCAGGTCGGACAGGCGTGGCACGACGAAAAAGCTTTGCCCGCCGCGATAATGTTCGCGCAGCAAAGCCTCTCGGATCGTGATTGTATCGAATTCCGAAACATAGGTGCGGATCGCAAGGCGGTCCACCGGCGGGGTGGCGATGATCGACAGGTCGCGCACGCCGGTCAGCGACAGTTGCAGGGTGCGCGGAATCGGCGTTGCGGTCAGGGTCAGAACGTGAATCTCCGACCGCATCTCTTTCAGGCGTTCCTTGTGAGTCACGCCGAAATGTTGCTCCTCGTCGATCACCAGCAGGCCAAGGTTCTTGAATTTCACCCCCTTGGCCAGCAGGGCATGGGTGCCAACCACAATATCCACCGTGCCATCGGTCATCGCGGCGCGGGTGGCATTGGCGTCCTTGGCACTGACAAAGCGCGACAGGGGCCGCACGGTCACTGGAAAGCCCCGGAACCGTTCGGCAAAGCTGCGGTAATGCTGGCGAGCCAGCAGCGTCGTCGGGCAGATCACCGCCACCTGCATCCCTGACAGCGCCGCGACAAAGGCCGCGCGCATCGCCACCTCGGTTTTGCCAAAGCCGACATCGCCGACGATCAGGCGGTCCATCGGGCTGCCCTTTTCCAGATCGGCCACGACATCGGCAATCGCGGCCAACTGGTCGTCGGTTTCCTGATAGGGAAAGCGGGCGGCAAAGGCCTCCCAAATACTGTGCGGAGCCTCCAGAATCGGCGCGTGGCGCAGGGCACGCTCAGCCGCAATCCGCATCAGACGATCGGCAATCTCCTTGATGCGCTCTTTCAGCTTGGCCTTCTTGGCCTGCCAGGCGCCACCGCCCAGCCTGTCCAGCAGCCCTTCCTCATGCCCGTATCGGGACAGCAGTTCGATATTCTCGACCGGCAGGTAAAGCTTTGCGCCCTCGGCATATTCCAGCATCACGCAGGCATGGGGGGCACCTAGCGCGGTGATGGTTTCCAGCCCCAGATAGCGCCCGACGCCATGTTCGACATGCACCACCAGATCGCCGACCGACAGGCTTTCGGCGTCGCGCAGGAAATTCTCGGCCTTGCGCTTTTTCCGGGGCTTTGCGGCCAGACGGTCGCCCAGCACGTCCTGCTCGCTGATTACGGCAAGGCCGGGGGCGGTGAACCCCGCCTCCAGCGCCCAGACCATCAGGAACAATCCGCCTTTTCCATCAGGCACTTCACGGAAGTCTTTCACCTCACGCGTGCCGGTCAGACCCTGATCTTCCAACAGCCCCTTCAGCCGTTCGCGCGCCCCTTCGGACCAAGAGGCGATAACAACCTGCCGATCTTGAAGCAACGCTTTAAGATGGTCTGCCAAAGCCCCAAAAAGGCTTACATTCTCTTGCTGACGCTCTGGCGCAAAACTGCGCCCGATCCGCCCGCTTGCGTCCAGTACACCCGGCCCCGGAGCCTGCGCCAAGGGCGACAGTTGCACGACGCGGGTCTCGCGCAGCGCATCCTCCCACGCCGCATCGTCAAGATAAAGCTGATCCGGCGGGCAGGGTTTATAGACCGAATCCATCCGTCCACGCGCGTTCATTGCCTCGCGCCGGGCATCATAGGCGTCAGCAATACCCTCCCACCGCGACAGGCGGGCGGGCGTAACCTGATCGTCCAGCATCACGGTGGCATCGGGCAGGTAGTCGAACAAAGTCTCCATACGGGCATGGAAGAAGGGCAGCCAATGTTCCATCCCCTGATGCTTGCGACCCGCCGAAACTGCCTCATACAGCGGATCGTCCGACCCGCCTGCCCCGAACTCTGCCCGATAGGTCTGGCGAAACCGGGTGATAGCGGCCTCGTCCAGAATCACCTCTGACATCGGCGCAAATTCGATGGCGGTCAGCTTTTCGACCGTGCGCTGGGTGGTGGCGTCAAAGCGGCGGATGCCATCCAGTTGATCGCCAAAGAAATCCAGCCGAATGGGCCCACGCGTGCCCGGCGGCCACAGGTCAACAATGCCGCCGCGAATGGCGTAGTCGCCCGGCTCTGCCACGGTGGAAACCGGCGAGAACCCCATCCGCGCCAGAAATCCGCGCAAGCGCCCCTCATCCACCCTGTCCCCAAGACGTGCGGCAAAGCTGGCAGTGCGCAGCGTTTCCCGCGCGGGCAGCAGCTGGGTGGCCGAGGTCATTGTGGTCAGCAGCACGAAGGCCCCCGACAGACCGCCCGCCAGCGTGGCCAGCGTCGCCATCCGGCGGGCCGAAATCTCGGGGTTGGGGGAAACACGGTCGTAAGGAAGGCAATCCCACGCTGGCAGGTCCAACACCACGGTTCCGGGCGCATAGACGGCAAGGGCCGCACGCATCGCCTCCATCCGCTTGTCATCGCGCGCGATGTGCAGGACCGGCGCACCCTTGGCCAGTTCCTTCAGCAGCAGCCGGGCGTCATAGCCCTCTGGCGCGCCGCCCAGAATGATGCGCGGGCCTGTCATCTCAGAACGGGGCGCCAATCATCATGTTTTGCCACATGCCGAACATCGAGGTGATGAAAATTGAAATCATCCCAAGCAGTTGCACCAGAATTCTATGGTTGCGCAACTGAATGTAGACCACCGGCCACTGATCCAGCAGCAGGCGCACCTTGCGCGCACGCCGCACCGACATCATCACCAGAATGCCAAGCGGGGCCACCAGCAACAGCAAAGCCTGCGCAAATTCAACCCAATACCAAAAGGCCAGCATCCCCAGCCCGGTGATCATAAAGGCCGCAAACCCCATCAGCCACAGGCCAGAGGTTTCAATGATATCCAGCATCCGGTCGATGTTGATCCGCGTCAGGTCCAGCGCATCGGTTTGCGCCTGACCGGGCTGACGTTGCGCCTTGGTGATCATGTCCCACGGAACGCCCAGCACCCAATGGCTGGCCGATGACCACATGACCCCCAGCATGATCCAATACCAGAGGTTGGAAAACGACCTAAGATCGATCAGTTCCAGAACGGTCTTGTAAACACCCACGACCCGGCCCCTTGCCTGCGCCCTTTTGCGTCTTGAGGCGCGCAGGTTTCCATGGCAGGCAAGGCGCATGTTCGCAAGCCCCTTCGCCGCGCGAGGCCCCCAATGTACACGATCCCCAGCCCCGCCCACCGCTTTCGCCGCCTGCGCCGCACCCCTGCCCTGCGCAACCTTGTGCAAGAACACACGCTGGGCGTGGGCGACCTGATCTGGCCGGTTTTCATCCGCGATGGTGACAATGTACAAGAGCCGATCGCCTCGATGCCCGGGGTTGACCGGCTGTCGATCGACAATGTGGTGCGGGCGGCGGAAGAGGCGGCAGCCTTGGGCATTCCGGCGATTTGCCTGTTTCCCTATACCGATCCTTCGGTGAAAACCCTGACTTGCGAAGAGGCGTGGAACCCCGACAACCTGACCAACCGCGCCATTCGCGCGATCAAGGCGGCGGTGCCGGATATCGCGGTGATGACCGATATCGCGCTCGACCCCTATAACGCGCTTGGGCATGACGGTTTTGTCGTGGATGGCGTGATTTTGAATGACGAAACGGTCGAGGCGCTGGTCAAGATGGCCTTGGCACAGGCCGAATCCGGGGCAGACATTCTTGGCCCGTCCGATATGATGGATGGCCGGATCGGCGCGATCCGTGTGGCGCTGGAGGCGGCGGGCCACAAGGATGTGGCGATCATGTCCTATGCCGCGAAATACGCCAGCGCCTTTTACGGCCCGTTCCGCGATGCGGTGGGGGCCAGCGGCGCGCTGGTGGGCGACAAGAAGACCTATCAGATGAACCCCGGCAATTCGGATGAGGCGCTGCGTCTGGTTGAACGCGACCTGCGCGAAGGGGCCGATATGGTGATGGTGAAACCGGGCATGCCCTATCTGGACATCTGCCGCCGGGTTAAGGACGCCTTTGGCGCGCCGACCTTTGCCTACCAGGTGTCCGGTGAATACGCGATGATCAAGGCGGCGGCGCAGAATGGCTGGATCGATGGTGAAAAGGCGATGATGGAAAGCCTGCTGGCCTTCAAGCGCGCCGGCTGCGACGGCATCCTGACCTATTTCGCCCCCGCCGTTGCACGAGCCTTGCGGGGCTAGGTTGCACATTTTCGCCACTGCGCGCGCAACCCGGTGACAGGGTGCCGCGAAACAAGTAACTTGCCGGAAACAAAGGGCACATAAGTTGCCCATTATTTCGAGGAGGCGGGCATGATTTCCAGACGGTTGGTCCTTTTGGGCGGCGGCACGGCGGCGCTGTCGGCTTGCGTTGGCGGCAATGGCATCGGGTCGAACGGATCGGCGCAGATCGACGCGCGGGTGAATGCGACGCGCGACTATCTGTTCCAGCGCTATCCGGGCACGCAAGACCTGGCCGCGCGGTCGGCGGGCGTTCTCTACATGCCGCTGGTGACCGAGGCGGGTTTTGGCTTTGGCGGCAGCTATGGCCGCGGTGCCCTGCGCATTCGCGATGTGACGGTGGATTACTATTCTTCCACCAAGGCCAGCTTTGGTTTGCAGATCGGCGCGCAGCAATATGCCCATGCGCTGTTTTTCACCACTGATGCGGCACTTGCCGAATTCCGCCGCTCTCCCGGCTGGGCCGCAGGGGCTGACATCCGCTATGCCACGCCCGAAATGGGCCAGTCGCTGGGCAAAGAGACGACCGAGCTTGACCCGGTGGTGGCGCTGGTCTTTGGCCAACAGGGCCTGATCGCCGGGGCTTCGGTTGCCGGTGTGAAATACACCCGCATCATCCCCTGACACCCGGCCGCCGGGGCGCCGCCCCGGACCCCGGAGTATTTCAAGAATGGCAAATGTCGTGAATTACCAATAACTTGCACATTTTCAGATACTCCGGGCCGAAGGCTGAAGCCCAAGGTTACTTCAGACGCCGGATCAGGCTGGAGGTGTCGTTCCGCCCGCCGCCCATCAATTGCACATCCTTGTAGAACTGATCGATCAAGGCGGTCACCGGCAGTTGCGCCCCGATCTGGTCGGCGGTTTCCAGACAGATTTTCAGATCCTTGCGCATCCAGTCCACCGCAAAGCCGAAATCGAACTGATCGGCCAGCATGGTCTTGTGGCGGTTCTGCATCTGCCACGACCCGGCAGCGCCCTGACTGATCACTTCAACCACGGCGGCACAGTCAAGCCCGGCCTTCTGACCAAAAGCCAGCGCCTCTGACAGACCCTGCATCAGACCGGCAATGCAGATCTGGTTCATCATCTTGGCCAGTTGGCCTGCCCCCACCTCACCCAGACGGCGGCAAATGCGGGCATAGGCGGCCAGCACGGGCTCTGCCTTGGCATAATCGCTGTCGGCCCCGCCGCACATGATGGACAGGACACCGTTTTCCGCCCCCGCCTGCCCGCCCGAGACCGGCGCATCGACATAGCCATGGCCAAGACCGGCCGCGACAGCCGCCATCTCGCGCGTGACACCCGCTGAAACCGTGGTGTGATCGACAAAGATCGCACCCTTGGCCATACCGGCAAAGGCGCCATCCGGGCCAAGGCAAACCTGCCGCAGATCGTCATCATTGCCGACGCAGGCCATGACAAACTCGGCCCCCGCTGCCGCCTCGCGGGCGGTGGGCGCGGCGCTGTGGCCGTGCTTTTCCACCCAAGCCGCCGCCTTGGCCGGGCTGCGATTCCACACCGTCACCTGATGCCCCTTGGCCGCAAGATGGCCCGCCATCGGGAACCCCATCACGCCCAGACCCAGAAACGCCACCTTCGCCATCCTGTGAACCCCATCGCATTGCCGCCATTCCGGTTTCGGACTAGGAAGGCATCGCGTCCCTGCCGTCAAGGAGCCCCCGATGGTCCTCGCGTTCCGCTGGCTTTTGCGCCTGTTCACCGGCCTTGTTGTGCTGGGGGTTGTGGCGTTGCTGCTGGCCTATTGGATTCTGACGCGCTCGCTGCCGGATTATAACGAGAATTTCACCCTCTCGGGCGTTGAACAGCCGGTTGAGATCGTGCGCAACAACAACAACGTGCCGCATATCTTTGCCAAAACCGAGGCGGACGCCTTTTACGCCCTTGGCTTTGTTCATGCACAAGACCGGCTGTGGCAGATGACCATGCTGCGCCGCACCGCCCAGGGCCGCCTGTCGGAACTGTTCGGCACGCGCACGGTAAAGATAGATGAGCTGATGCGGCGGCTTGACCTTTACACGCTGGCCAAAACCTCGGTCGAGGTGCAGGACGACCGCACCAAGGCGGCGCTGGCGGCCTATTCCTCTGGGGTCAACGCCTGGATCGAACAGGTCAATTCGGGTGCGCGCGGGCGTGGCGCGCCAGAATTCTTCTTTTTTTCCAATGAGATCGCCGCCTGGTCACCCGCCGACTGCCTTGCCATCCAAAAGCTGATGGCGCTGCAACTTTCCAGCCATTTGGAATCAGAGGTGCAGCGCGCGCAACTGTCGCTGATCTTGCCACCAGAGCGTTTGCGCGACCTGTTGGCGGACGATCCGAACCCCGCCGTCGCCGCCCTGCCCGATTATGCCAGCCTGATGCCGGGGCCGATGCCCGCCGCCAACCCGCGCAAGCTGGCCTATCTGGATGACCCGCTCTCACCGTTTCATTCGGCAGCTTTCGCGGGCGCGTCGAATGCCTGGGCGGCGGTGCCGAAACGCTCTGCCGCCGGGGGCAGCTTGTTGGCCAATGACCCGCACCTGCAACTGACCGCGCCGTCCTTCTGGTATCTGGCGCGGCTGCAACTGCCCACGGGCGGGGTAATTGGCGGCACGATTCCGGGCATGCCGATCGTGCTGGTCGGGCGCAGTGACAAGCTGGGCTGGGGGCTGACCTCCAGCTATCTGGACGATCAGGATGTGGTGATCGAAAAGATCAATCCCGCCAACCCCGAGGAATATTTGACCCCCGAAGGCCCCAAGCCCTTCATTACCCGGCGCACCATCATCACTGTGAAAGATGCGCCCCCCGTCACCATCACCCAAAGGTGGAGCGAAAGCGGTCCGATCCTGCCCGGCAGCCATTATGACCTGCAATCGGTGACGCCTGCGGGCCATGTGGCGGCGCTGGAATGGACGGCGCTGTCGGACAAGGACACTTCGATGACGGCGGCGGTGCGGCTGATGACCTCTGCCTCGGTCGATGAGGCGATCGAGGCAGGCCGCCTGTTCATCGCCCCCAGCCAGAACCTGATGCTGGCCGACCAGAACGGCATTGCCCTGCAACTGATCGGCGCAATGCCCGCGCGCGACCCCGGCCACCGCACCCAAGGCCGGATGCCCGCGCCGGGATGGGAGGGCAAGAACCGCTGGACCGGGATGCTGCCCTATGAGGACAACCCGCGCTTTGTGAACCCCGGTTCGGGATTGCTGGGCAACACTAACAACAAGATCATCGACCGCCCCTTCCCGCTGCATGTGTCATTCGACTGGGGCGACACCCAGCGCATCCAGCGCTGGCTGGCGCTGATGAAAACCCGCGAGGTGCATACCCGCGAAAGTTTCATCGAGGCGCAGCTTGATACCGTGGACCCCACCGCCCGCAATCTTTTGCCGCTGATCGGGGCCGATCTGTGGTTCACCGGCGATGCCGCCCCCGAGGGCACGCCCGAACGCCAGCGCCAGACCGCGCTGAAGCTGATGGCGGAATGGAACGGCGAGATGAATGAACATCTGCCAGAACCGCTGATTGCCGAAGAATGGTTGCGCGTGCTGCAAGACCGTTTGCTTCGGGATGAAATCGGCCCGATGGCCGATAAGTTCACCCATATTGAGCCTTTGTTTGTTGAACGTGTGTTCAGAAATGAGGGTGGTGCTTCGGTCTGGTGTGATGTCATCCAGTCCGCACCCGTGGAAACCTGCACCGATATTGCCCGCAGCTCGCTGGATGAGGCGCTGCTGAACCTGTCGGAGAAATACGGCCCCAACATCGAAAGCTGGCGCTGGGGCGATGCGCATCAGGCCGCGCATGATCACCCGGTTCTGGGCGATGTGCCGGTGCTGCGCTATTTCGTCAACATCCGCCAATCGACCAGCGGCGGCGATACCACGCTGATGCGGGGGCGCACCAAGGGCGATGGGGCCGAACCGTTCCTGAACGTGCACGCCGGGGCCTATCGCGGGGTCTATGACTTTGCCGACCCGGATTCCTCGGTTTTCATCATTTCTACCGGCCAGTCGGGGCACCCGCTGTCGCGGTTTTATGATGACCAGTCAGAGCTTTGGCGGCGCGGCGAATACATTCCGATGAGCCTGGACCCCGCCTTGGCCCGTGCGGCCGCGGTGGGTGACGCCTGGCTGACACCTGCCCCCCCATGATCCGCCCCGACCGCATCACTACCGCGCGCCTGACCCTGCGCAAGCCGCAGATGGCCGATGTGGCCGACCTGCATGACGCCATGCGCCAGCCGCAGACCATGCGCCATTGGGCGCACCCGGAACATGAAACGCCACAGCGCACCGCCGAATATCTGGCCCGGATGATCGCGAACAACGCCAACGGAGGCGATGATTTCGTCATCGAACTGGAGGGTCGGGTGATCGGCAAGGCCGGCATGTGGCGGGTGCCAGAGGTCGGCTTTCTGCTCCACCCCGATCACTGGGGCAAGGGCTATGCGCGCGAAGTGATGGAGGCCATTATTGAACACCTGTTCACATGGCACGACACCCATCACCTGACGGCAGAGGCGGACCCGCGCAATGCGGCCTCGCTGGGGTTGCTGGCACGATTGGGGTTTCAGGAAACCCACCGCGCCGAACGTACCATGCAATGGCGGGATGAATGGTGTGACAGCGTTTATCTGCGCCTGGCCCGTCCGGGCCGCAGTCACAACTCGCGGTAGCGCTTTTCCTGCCGGGCGGTCCATAGCACGGCAATCTGCCAGCCCTCTTCGCCCTGCTCTTCGGACGTGACCACGCCTTCCTGATGCAGCCAGGCGCGCCGCTTGCCATCGGCAAAGCCGAGGGTCAGGTCGCGTTCAGATTTCTCTTCGTCAAAGGCCGCTGAAATCGTGTCGAGCAGCGCGGGCAGCCCCTCGCCCGTCAACGCCGAGATCGGGAACACGCCCTCTCGGTTGGCGGCCTGCACGGCCAGCGCCTCGTGCTGGCCAGGGTCCACCAGATCCAGTTTGTTCCAGACCTCGAACATCGGCACGGCCTTGTCCATGCCCAGCGAGGACAGGATGTCGGCCACATCCGCCGCCTGTTCCGCCGATTCAGGGTGGCTGATGTCGCGGACATGCAGCACCAGATCGGCCTCCAGCACCTCTTCCAGCGTGGCGCGAAAGGCGGCAACCAGTTGCGTCGGCAGATCGCTGATAAACCCCACGGTATCAGAGGCGATGATCTTGCGCCCCGAAGGCAGCACAATCGCCCGCATCGTAGGGTCCAGCGTGGCAAAAAGCATGTCCTTGGCCAGCACATCAGCCCCGGTCATGCGGTTGAAAAGCGTGGACTTTCCGGCATTGGTATAGCCGACCAGCGCCACCACCGGAAACGGCACCTTGCGCCGGGCGGCGCGGTGCAGTTCGCGGGTTTTCACCACACGCTCCAACTGTTTCTTCAGCCGGATGACCTGATCGTCAATCGCGCGGCGGTCAGCCTCTTTCTGCGTCTCGCCCGGCCCGCCCACGAAGCCAAAGCCGCCGCGCTGGCGTTCCAGGTGAGTCCAGGCGCGGACCAGACGGCTACGCTGATAGGACAGGGCCGCCAGTTCGACCTGCAACACCCCTTCGCGGGTGCGGGCGCGGTCGGCGAAAATTTCAAGGATCAGGCTGGTGCGATCCAGCAGCTTGACGCCCCATTCCTTTTCCAGATTGCGCTGCTGGATGGGCGAAACGATGCCGTCCACCAGTACCAGCCCCACCTCGGCGGCCTTGAACCGCGCACCAAGCTCCTCAACCTTGCCGGAGCCGAACAGCGTGCCCGGATGCACCCGCGACAGGCGCACCACCTCGGACCCCAGAACCTCCAGCCCCGGCAGGGCATCGGCCAGACTGACGGCTTCGGCCAGCGCATGATCGGCAAGACGGCGGGTCTGCGCGCCCTTCAGTTCAGGATGAACAATCCAGGCGCGGGTGCGTGCGCCTTCTGTCTCATACGCCTCAATCCCGCCGTCCTGTTCGAACGGCAGATCAAAGTCATCTTCGTCTTCTGGAAGATCGGAAATCAGTCTTCACCTTCGTAAAGGTTGACCGGCCCGCCCGGCATGATGGTGGAGATCGCATGCTTGTAAACCAGTTGCGATTGCCCATCTCGACGCAAAAGTACGCAGAAATTGTCAAACCAGGTGATGACACCCTGCAACTTGACCCCGTTGATCAGAAAGATCGTTACAGGAATCTTTGCCTTGCGGACGTGGTTAAGGAAAGCATCCTGCAAATTTTGCTTGTCGGCGGCCATCGGTTTCTTGCCCTTTTTGTCAGTCGCACGTGGCGCGCCCCCTCGCTGGTGCGCCCGAGAAACAGTATTGCGCGACCGTTTGGGGAATTCCAAGCCCAAAACAGCACTTTAGGCAGAGGTGGGGCAGCCGCGCCGCATCAGCCGCGCCATGTGTCGGGCAGGAAAAGCACCAGCACCGCCAGAATGTCCAACCGTCCCAGCACCATTGCCGCGCCCAGAACAATGCGGCCCGGCAGATCGACCATGGCCCATGGCTGCCCCAGCTCTGGCAAGATCGACACCACGGGGGCGGTGTTCGTCAGCGCGGCGATTGACATAATCATCGCGTTTTCAAAGCCTTGCCCGGTCAACGACAAAAGGCCGGTCGTGGCGGCCAGCGACAGTCCGAACAGGGTAAAGAACACCCAAGCCAAGGCCACACCCTGGCGCGCAATCTGGCGCGCGGCACCGTATTGGCCCGTTACCAGATTCGGGTGGATCAGGCGCTCCAGCTCGTCACGCGAATGGCGAAACAGCGCGACCACCCGTAAAAGACGAATGCCCCCCGCCGTCGTGGCAACACCACCACCCAGAATCGCCAGCCCCCAAAAGGCCGCCGCCGCCGCAGGCTGATGCGCCCAAGCCAGCGCCTGCGGCCAGTTCGCGCTTTCGAACCCGGTGGTTGTCAGGAAGGACAGGGCCATGAACAGTTCGCTCCACCAGGCGCGCAGCAGGGCAGCAATGTCCGCGCCCGCGCCCGCCTGTGCCGCGCCCCACCACAGGCGCAGCACGATCACCATCGGCACCACGGCCAGCAACAAGGCAGCGGCCCGCAATTCAGGGTCATGCCACAAAGGTTGCGCGCGTTGCAGCCCCAGCGCACGGGTCAGCGGCCAGCGTGACAGCGCCAACAGCAGGAAGGCGAACACCAGCACCTCGCCCGGCCACCCGGCCCGGCCCGCAGCAAGCCCGCCCACCGGCGAGATGCCAGAGGTCGAAAGCGTGGACATCGCATGGCAAAGGGCGATCAGATTGTCCTCTCCTGCCAGCAGCAACAATATCCACAGCGCCAGCGTCATCCCGGCATAAAGCGGCGCGATCCGCAGCGAAAAGCGCATCAAACGGGCACCAAACCCCGCCACCTCGGTGATCTGGGCGGCACCAGAGCCGCGCCCCGGCGTGCGGCCCGACAACACCTCCATCCCGCCAAGGTTCAGAGGCATCAGCACCGCCAGCGCCACGACAAGGATATACAGCCCCCCCAGCCAGCCCACCATCGCCCGCCACAAATGGACCGAGGGCGAAAGGTCGGGCGGCCCGAAAATCGTGGCGCCTGTGGTGGTAAAGGCCGCCAGCATGTCAAACCATGCATCGCGCAACTGCAAGCCACCGCCCTCTTCCGGCAGCATGGGCAAGGCCAGCAAGGGCGGCAGCACCAGATAAGGCAGCGCGACAGTCAGCAACTGGTGGCGCGCACCGGGCCTGCGCAGCGCCGGCCGGATCACAATGCCCAGCATCCCGGCCAGAACAAACACCATGATGGCCGCATAAACAAAGGCCCGCGCCACGCGATGGGCCTGCAAAACCTCGGCGTGAAAGGCGGGCACCAGCATCGCCAGCCCGGTCAGGACCATAAGAACCACCAGCAGTGGAAGTTCCCCAAGCCGTTGCATCGCCTAGAAAAACTCTACCGAGACTTGCAGCAGCCGCTCGACCTCTGGCACATCCTTGGTCATGGCGAACAGGGCCACCACGTCGCCCGCATCAATCCGCAAATCGCCGTTGGGCTTGGCAAGCTGATCGCCCTTCATCACGCCCCCAACCAGCACGCCTTCGGGAAAATCGATGTCCCTGATCAGCTTGCCCGCCATGGGCGAGGTGGACAGCACCATCGCCTCGATCACCTCGGCCTCGGCATCGCCGATGGAATAGATCGCGCGCACCCGGCCATGGCGGATATGGCGCAGGATCGACGAAACCGTCACGGCGCGGGGGTTGATATAGGCGTCAATGTCCAGCGGGGCCATCAGGCTGGCCAGTGTCGGGTCGTTGACCAGCGCAATCGCCATCGGGCAGCCTGCCTGCTTGGCCCGCACCGCCGCCAACAGGTTGGTGCGGTCGTCATCGGTCACGGTCAGCACGGCATCGGCGCGGTCAATCGCCGCCTCGTTCAACAGATCAAGGTCCATCCCGTCGCCCAACAGAACGATTGTTCGGTTAAGGCCATCGGCGGCTGCTTCGGCCCGTGGGCGATCTTTCTCGATGATACGGGCGCGGACGCGCTCGGTGCGGCGTTCCAGCGTGCGCGCCACCTCCAGCCCCACGTTGCCGCCCCCGATGATAATCACCCGCTCTTGCCGTTTTGATTTCTTGCCAAAGGCCTCCAGCGTGCGCTCCACATCCGCCGAATGGACAAAGACGTAAATCTGGTCGCCCGGCAACAGCAGGTCGCGCGGTTCCGGGGCATAGAGGTTGTCCTGCCGCCGGATGCCCACCACAATGGCGCGCAGGGTGGAAAACAGCTCACTCAGATGGCGCAGAGGGGTCATCAGAACCGGGCAATCTTCGGTCAGTTGAATGCCCAAGAGTTGCGCCTTGCCGCCCATGAAGCTTTCAGTATCGAACGCCGCCGGGGCCGCGAGACGTTGCAACGCAGCTTCGGCCACCTCGCGCTCTGGGTTGATGATCACGTCGATCGACAGATGTTCGCGACGAAACAGATCGGCATAGGCATCGGCCTGATAGGACTGCGCCCGAATGCGGGCAATCTTGCGCGGCACCGAAAACACCGAATGGGCCACCTGACAGGCGATCATGTTCACCTCGTCCGACTGGGTGGCGGCAATGATCATGTCGGCATCACGCGCACCGGCGCGTTCCAGCACATCGGGGTGGCTGGCATGGCCATGAACCCCTTGCACATCAAGGGTTTCGGTCGCCCGATGCACAAGATCGGCGTTCTGGTCGATAACCGTGACGTCGTTCTTTTCGCCGGAAAGGTGGCGGGCAATCTGCCAGCCAACCTGCCCCGCACCGCAGATGATCACCTTCATCGAACACCCCGTCGGCCTGTCGGCCCTTGCATGTCAGATCAGGGCAACCCGGTCAACCGAGCGCCCTATTCCTCATCCCCCTCATCCTCAGCCTCATCACCGCGCCCCTTGGCCGAGGTGACAACGCCCAAAGATTTCAGCTTGCGGTGCAGCGCGCTGCGTTCCATCCCGACAAAGCCCGCCGTTCGGCTGATATTGCCACCAAAGCGGTTGATCTGGGTCAGCAGATATTCGCGTTCAAACACCTCGCGCGCCTCACGCAGTGGCAGCGTGGCCATGCCGCCGCCCAGCACCAGCTTGCCGCCCGTCTCGGTCGCCATTTCCTGACCGGGCAGTTCGCGCGCTTCGATCAAGCCGCCGGACTCGCCCAGGATCAGCACGCGCTCGATCACGTTGCGCAACTGGCGGATGTTGCCGGGCCAGGACATGGTTTGCAGCATGGCCTCGGCCTCGGGCGTCAGATCGCGCAGGGGCAGGCCCTGACTGCGGTGAAACCCTTCGATGAAATAGCGGGTCAGTTCGGGAATATCCTCGCGCCGTTCCTCCAGCGCGGGAACCGGGATCGGCACCACATTCAGGCGGTCGTACAGTTCCTGCCGGAAGCGGCCGGCCTGAATTTCGGCGCGCAAATCGCGCGTCGTTGATGAAATCACCCGCAGATCCACCCGAACTTTGTCGGCACCGCCCGCCCTTGTGAACTGTTGTTCGGTAAGAACCCGCAGGATTTTTGATTGCGTGCCGGGCGGCATGTCAGCCACCTCGTCAAAATAGACGATACCGCCATGGGCCTGCTCCAGCAGACCCTTTTCCACCCCGCGTTCTGTCGTTTCGCGGCCGAAAAGAACCTCTTCCATCCGTTCAGCTTCAACCGTCGCGGACGAAACCGACACAAACGGCCCCGAGGCGCGGTTGGAATGGGTGTGGATGAAGCGCGCGGCCATCTCTTTGCCCGACCCGGCCGGGCCGGTCAGCATCACGCGACCGTTCGACTTCGTGACCTTTTCAAGCTGCGATTTCAGTGCCCGGAACGCGGGCGACGACCCGAGCATATCGGTTGTCACCCCGTCCCGCCGCCGCAGGTCGGCATTCTCGCGCCGGAGACGGCTGGCTTCCATCGCGCGGGAAACCACCACCATCAATTGATCGATGTTGAACGGCTTTTCGATAAAATCATAAGCGCCCTGCTTGATCGCCGCGACCGCAATCTCGATGTTGCCGTGGCCCGAGATGATGACAATCGGAATATCGGGATTGTCGCGCTTGACGGTTTTCAGGATGTCGATCCCGTCCATCCGGCTGTCTTTAAGCCAGATATCCAGAATCATCAGCGCCGGGGGCTCGGCGTTGATCGCCTCCATACATTCGTCGGAATTGGCGGCAAGACGCACGGCAAAGCCCTCGTCCCGCAGAATATCGCCGATCAGTTCGCGAATGTCTTTTTCGTCGTCGGTAATCAGGATGTTGGTCATGACTCTGCCTGGCCTCCGCCGGTTCCATTGCGGCCTGCGCGCCGGCGGGTCAGCCGGGGCAGCCGGATTACAGCCATCGCGCCGCGATGGTCGTTGCCGTCAAAGGCGGGCGCATCCTCTAGAGTCAGCGTCCCGCCATGTTCTTCGATGATCTTCTTGACGATGGGCAGGCCAAGGCCCGTGCCTTTTTCGCGCGTCGTCACATAGGGTTCGAACAGCCGCGCCCGATCGGGTGGCAGGCCGATGCCATTATCGGCGATGGTGATTGTCGCGCCATCGCCATCGGTCAGCATTTCAATGCGGATTTCAGGCACAAGACCCGGCGTGGCGGATTTTTCCTGCAAGGATTCAATGGCTTCCCCGGCGTTCTTGATCAGGTTTGTCAACGCCTGACCAATCATCGTGCCGTCGATCTCCAGCACGACCGGCTGGCTTGGCAGCGCCTTGCGAAAGGTCACGCCGGGCTGGCCGTTTTCCTGCAACATGACCGCAGCGCGGACCAGTTCGACCAGATCGGCCTCTCTCCGGTCGGGTTCGGGCATACGGGCGAACTTGGAAAACTCATCAACAATGCGGCGCAAGTCATTGGTTTGCCGTATGATGACGTCTGAAAGTTGCTCCAGCTCTTCCGGCTCTGCCACCTCGCGGCGGAACTTGCGCTTGATGCGTTCTGCCGAAAGCTGAATCGGCGTCAGCGGGTTCTTGATCTCATGCGCGATGCGCCGCGCCACGTCCCCCCAGGCGGCCATGCGCTGCGCGCTGACCAGATCGGTCACATCATCGAATGCCACCACATAGCCTTCGACCCGGCCGCCTTCGGTCCGGCGCGGAGTCATGCGGACCAAAAGGCTTTCCAGCTTGCCCTGACGGGTCAGTCGAATCTCTTCCTGCACAGCGCCCTGCCCTTCGCGCAAGCGCTCGAACAGATCGGCGAACTCTGGCACGGTCTCAACGATTGGCTGATCCGTGGCGCCCGACATATCCAGCAACCGCGCCGCCGCCCGGTTGGAAAAATCAATCCGGCCTTCGGCATTCAAGCCGATCACCCCGGCGGTGACGTTGGACAGCACCGAATCGAACAGACGCCGCTGGCCTTCGGTCTGGCGGTGGTTCTGCATCAGCGCCTCGCGCTGGCCATCCAGTTGGCGGGTCATCTGGTTGAAGATGCGGCCAAGGGTGGCAATTTCGTCATCGCCCTCTTCCTCGACCACCTGCACCGCCAGATCGCCCGCCCCCACGCGCCCCGCCGCCGCCGCCAGCCGCCCGATCGGGCGCGACAGGCGTTCCGCGAACCACAGGCCCAGCCAGACGGCCGCCAGCACAAGGATCAGCGCAAAGCCCAGATACAGCAGGCCAAAGTTGAACAACACCCGGCCGCGCTCTGCTTCTAGCTGTTGATACAGCGCGACGGTCTGCTTGGTGTCATCCAAGAGTGACAGCAGTTTGCCATCCACCGTACGCGAGACATAAAGATAGCGGTCGGCAAATGCATCCAGATGGACAATGGCGCGGAATTCGTCATTCGCCCAATCCTCGATGATCACGGTTTCGCCCGCCTTGGCGCGGGCAATCTGGTCGGGCGTAGGTTCATCGAAATTGAACAGATACGACCGTTCACCGCGGGTTTTCAGATCTCCGCCGCCGTCGATCAGGAACACCTCTTTCAGCCCGCGCTGCACCGATGCCTGGCCTTGGGTCAGCACCGGGCGCACATCGCCGTCTGACAGGAAAAAGGTCGATTGCTTGGCCACGTTCAGATAGGCGGCCAGCTTTTGCGCGTCTTCGGTCAGCGCGGCGGTATGTTCGCCCTCATAAGCCTGAGCGGCGGACAGGGAAGAGCCTACCACGTTACGCACCCGGTCGGAAAACCAGCCCTCCAGCCCGATGTTCAGGTTCAGCACGGCAAAGACCGCGACCAGAATCGTCGGCACCAGCGCCACGAAGGCAAACACCCCGGTCAGCCGCAGGTGCAACCGCGACCCGGCAGATTGCCGCCGCCGGTCGGCCACCATCCGCATGACACGCGCCAGAATAAGAGCCGCGACCAACAGGACGTAAACGATGTCGGCCAACAGCACCAAGCGCAGCGCGCTCGACTCGGCACCCAGATTTGCCGGACCCAGCGCAAAAAACGTCAGCAGCGCCAGCGCCGGGCCCATAAGCACCAGCAGAAAGGTCAGCCCGGTTTGAATCCGACGCTGCCGCCGCAGGCGCGTCAGACGCAGCCAGGTGCTGCTGCGGGCGCTCGACACCACCAGAAAGACCCCCCAAAACCTGCGGGGGGCTGTGCCCGGCCCGCAACATCATAACGCCAATTGCCCTGTCAAAAAGGACACGGCTGATGTTGCGCTTTTACATCAACTTGCGCCGCCGTGTCACGCGGATATCCAGATCGGTGATCTTCTTGCGCAAGGTATTGCGGTTGATCCCTAGCAAATCGGCACATCTGGCCTGATTTCCGCCAGTTGCGTCCAGCGCAATCTCGATCAGCGGTATCTCCATTTCGCGCAAGATGCGGTCATAAACCCCCGCTGGCGGCAACTGTCCGCCGTGCAGGTCGAAATAGCGGCGCAGATGGCGACCGACCGAGGCAGACAGCTTCTCGCCCTCAACCCCTCCGCGCTGGGGCGCGGCCGGGGTGGCGGCACCAAGGGCTGCCTCGACCTCGGACTTGGCAATCTCTGGTTCCGTCGCGGTCACCATCAGACGGCGCAGCATGTTTTCCAACTGCCGCACATTCCCGGGCCAGGGATGCGCCCGCACCAACGCCATCGCGTCAGATGACAGGCGCCGGGTCACACCCATCTCGCGCTCTCCGCGGGTCAGGATGTGGTCGGCAAGCAGGGGAATATCCTCGACCCGTTCACGCAGCGGGGGAACGGCGATGGTGACGCCGCCAAGGCGGTAGTACAGATCCTTGCGGAACTTGCCGCCCTCCATCTGTTGCGCCAGATCGGCTTGACTTGTGGCCATGATGCGCGGGCCCTGTTCGCCCATCACATCCAGCATCCGCACCAGACGGGCCTGGGCGTCATCATCGAAATCGGCCACTTCATCCAGCACAAGGCTGCCGCCCTTGGCCTTGGCCAGCAGGGTGGAAATGCCATCCACGCCGGCCAGGTCGGCCGCCTGAGCCACGACAAACGGCTGACCGCGACGGTCGGAAAAATCGTGAATTGCCCGCGCGATCAGCGATTTTCCGGTGCCCGATTCGCCGGTGACCAGCACCGGCAGGTCAACATTCATCACCCGCGCGACAAGGCGGTACAGCGCCTGCATCGCCGGCGTGCGCCCCACCAGCGGCAGGTCTTCGGCCTGCTGGGCGGGCACCGGATCGGCCTTGGGTGCGTGGCGCTTGATTTCGAGCGCGCGGGCCGAGCGTTTCATCAGGTCGGGCAGGTCAAAGGGTTTGGGCAGATAATCGAACGCCTCGGCCTCGGCGGCCTGAATCGCGGTCATGATGGTGTTTTGCGCCGAGATTACGATCACCGGCAGGCCGGGCCGCATCCGGGCAATCTGCGGCAGCGCTTGCAAGCCATTGCCGTCGGGCATGATCACGTCAGAGATCACCAGATCGCCCTTGCCCTCTTCAACCCAGCGCATCAGCGTCATTAGGCTGCTGGTGGCATGCACCTTGCAGCCCGCGCGGGTCAGTGCCTGGGTCAGAACGGTGCGGATGGTGCGGTCGTCATCCGCGACCAGAATCGTGCCATCCATCAGCGTTTCTCCTTACTGTTCGTGGGGGTCGTGTCTTTTGGGGCGACGGGCAATGAGACGCGGAACACGGTGCGTCCGGGCACCGAGTCGACCGAGATCCAGCCTTCGTGGTCGTTGATGATCTTTGACACCAGCGCGAGGCCAAGGCCCGTGCCGTTTTCGCGGCCCGAGACAAAGGGTTCAAAGATATCGGCGGCGATGTCGGGCGGAATGCCGGGGCCATCGTCGATGATTTCAATGGTCAGCGGCAGAAAGGCGGGCGGGCCCTCCTTGCGGCGCAGGCGCAGCGCCTGATCGTAAAAGCTGCGCAGGCGAATGGTGCCTTGGCGGCCCGCCGATGCCTCTGCCGCGTTCTTGATCAGGTTCAGGAACACCTGCATCAACTGATCGGGGTCGGCCCAGGTGGGCGGCAGCGAGGGGTCGTAGTCCTCGACGATCAGCATATGCGCGGCATAGCCCATTTGGGCCGACTTGCGCGCCCGGTCCAGCGCGTCATGCACGTTGACCGCGCGGCGTTCGGGCGGGCGGACATTGCCGAACTGTTCTACCTGTTCCAGCAGCTTCACGATGCGGCGGGTTTCTTCAACGATCAAATCGGTCAGCTCGCGATCCTCGGGCGTGAGGCCCATCGAAAGGAGTTGCGCGGCCCCTGAAATGCCCGCCAGCGGGTTCTTGATCTCATGCGCCAGCATTTCCGCCATGCCGATCGCCGATTTCGCGGCAGATTTCATCTGAAGCGCGCGACCCATGCGGTCGGCCAGATCGCGGGGATGCAGCAGCAGCATCACCATCTCTGGGTTGTCGTGCATGGGGGCGACCTGCACGTTGCATTGCACCGGCGGGCGTTCGCCGGTTGTCACATCGACATCGTTGATGAACAGCGTCGCCTGATTTTTGCGCGCCCGGTCCAGCGCCTCGTCCATCGGGGCGTCGATCAGGATGCGGTCGAATGCAGGCTGGCCGCGCAACATGCGGACCGAGGCGTTGAGGAAGGTTTCCCCCGCCGGATTGACCTCGGCAATCAGGCCTGCGCCGTCGATCAGCACCGTGGGGATCGGCAGCGAGGCCCAGATGACACCGGGCACCGGATAGGGCGTGCGATAGGCCGTCATGCCGCCGCCTCTGCCGGCTCAAGGAAGGCCTGTTCCAGCAGGCGGATCACCTGCGCCGGGTCATCCCCGGTCTGAATGGCGTGACGCAGGGTTTCGGCCCCCGCGGCTTCCAGATACCAGCCCAGATGCTTGCGGGCGATTTTCAGGCCCAGTTCGGTGCCGTAAAACGACAGCATCGCCTGATAATGCCCAATCACCAGATCGGCCAGCGCCGCGCCTTTGGGTGCCACGGGCGCAGGCGTACCGGTCAGGTCATGGGCAATCTGCGCCAGTGCCCACGGGCGCCCCTGCGCGCCGCGCCCCACCATCACGCCATCGGCGCCCGATTGCGCAAGGGCGGACCGGGCCGTGGCGCTGTCGATAATGTCGCCATTGGCGATCACCGGAATGGCCACCGCCTGTTTCACGCGGGCAATCGCGGCCCAATCGGCGCTGCCTTTGTAGAATTGTACGCGCGTACGACCGTGGATGGTGATCATGCAGACCCCCTCACCCTCGGCCATGCGGGCGATGTCGGGGGCGTTCAGGCTGTTTTCATCCCAGCCCAGCCGGGTTTTCAGCGTGACCGGCACCTTCACCGCGCCGACCACCGCCGCAATCAGCGCCTGCGCCAGCGCCGGTTCGCGCATCAGCGCCGACCCGCAGGCGCCGTTGCCACCCGCCTGCGTCACCCGCTTGGCCGGGCAACCCATATTGATATCGATGATCTGCGCGCCCTGCCCTTCGGCATAGCGCGCCGCCTCGGCCATCAGCGCCGGATCACGGCCCACCAGTTGCACCGAGGTTGCCTCTTCGCCAAACCCCAGCTCGGCCCGCGCGCGGGCCAGCGGGCGGCCATGCAGCACCTCTTCCGACGCCACCATTTCCGAAACGACCAACCCCGCGCCAAAGCGCGCCACCACCTGCCGGAAGGGCAGATCGGTGATCCCCGTCATCGGTGCCAGAATCACCGGGCAGCGGGGCAGAAGGGCGAAAATGTCGTGCGTCATGATGATCCTTTAGGCTACTCTGACCGGAGGGTGTAACGGCTGTGCGGCAACAAGCCTCAAAATATGCCCGAAATCCGTGCAATGCACAATTATTAGGCATTTATGCCTGTTCCCTGGCCAGATTGTCACCGGGCCGATCCGGCAATAACAAGGGTAGGAAGGAGATGCCATGCACCAGACCGCTGCCCTAATCGTCGCCGCAGGCCGTGGCACCCGCGCTGGAGGCGAGTTGCCGAAGCAATGGCAGATGCTGGCCGGACAGCCGGTGGTGGCCCATGCACTGGCCGCCTTTGCCGCATTTCGCCGCGTACTGGTGATCCATCCAGATGATCGCGCGCGGGCCAACGCCATCGCAGGCGATGCCGTGATCGTTGAAGGCGGGGCGACGCGCGATGCTTCGGTTCTGGCGGGCTTGCGGGCCTTGCAGGGAATGGGGGTTGCCCGCGTGCTGATTCATGACGGCGCGCGGCCACTGGTGTCGCAGGCCGTCATCGCGCGGGTTCTGGCCGCGCTGGACCATCACCTCGCAGCCGCCCCCGCAGTTGCGGTCAGCGATGCGTTGTGGACGGGCGAGAACGGCCTTGTCACCGGCACCCGCGACCGCACCGGCCTTTACCGCGCGCAAACCCCGCAGGGATTTCGCTATGACGCCATTCTTGCGGCCCACCTTGCCCATAAAGGCGGCGCTGCCGATGATGTAGAGGTGGCGCGCGCCGCAGGGCTTGACGTTGCCATCGTCGAGGGCGACGAAGACAATATAAAGCTGACATGGCCCGCCGATTTCGTGCGCGCCGCGCGGCTGTTGAAGGGACGGGACTGATGGATATGCGGCTGGGCAATGGCTATGACGTTCACGCCTTTACGGGCGGCGACCACGTCTGGCTGTGCGGTGTAAAGGTGCCCCATGACAAGGCGCTCTTGGGCCATTCCGATGCCGATGTGGGCATGCACGCCCTGACCGATGCGATCTATGGCGCGCTGGCCGAGGGCGACATTGGCCGCCACTTCCCCCCCAGTGACCCGCAGTGGAAAGGGGCCGACAGCCGCATTTTCCTGGCCCATGCGGTGGAACTGGCCGCCGCCCGTGGCTATCGCCTTGCCAATTGCGATGTGACGCTGGTCTGCGAACGCCCCAAGGTCGGCCCGCATGCCGAGGCGATGCGCGCCGCATTGGCCACGATCATGGGGGTTGAGGTGCATCGCGTTTCGGTCAAGGCCACCACCTCGGAACGCCTTGGCTTTACCGGACGAGAGGAAGGCATCGCTGCGCAAGCGACCGCCCTGCTGGTGCCGGCATGACCCGCCTGCTGGCCATCTTTTTCGGCGCGGGCCTGCTGCGCCCGGCACCCGGCACCTGGGGGTCACTGGTCGCCGTGCTGCTGGGCTGGGCCGTCTGCCGCTACTTCGGCGCGCCGGTCTTGGTGGCACTGACGCTGCTGGTGACAGCTCTGGGCTTTTGGGCCATCGGCGTCGAATTGCGCGACCGCCCCGGCGATGACCCGTCCGAGTTTGTCATTGATGAAGTGGCGGGCCAGTGGATCGCCCTTCTGTTCCCGGCGCTGGCCTTTTGGTGGCGCGACTTTGACGGCTGGCTGCCCTGGCCCGCGCCGGTGTTCGCCTTTTTGTTCTTCAGGCTGTTCGACATCTGGAAGCCCGGTATCGTGGGCCGTGCCGACGCGCGGGCCGACGCGCCCGGTGTGATGCTGGATGACCTGTGGGCGGGGCTGTTTGCGGGTATCGCCACAATTGTTGCGGCGGCGCTCTATCATGTTCCCATGATGATGGGGGGGCAATGACCCCGGCGCAGATTCTTCAGGCTGCCCGGCAGCGGGGGCAGACCATCGCTACCGCCGAAAGCTGCACCGGTGGAATGGTGGCCGTGGCGCTGACCGATGTGGCGGGTTCATCCGATGTGTTTGACCGAGGCTTTGTCACCTATTCCAACGACGCCAAGGTTGCGATGCTGGGCATTCGCCCCGAATCCCTTGCCGCCCATGGCGCGGTGTCAGAAGAAATCGCGCGTGAAATGGCCGAGGGGGCGCTCGACCACTCTCTTGCCACGCTGGCCGTATCGATCACCGGCATCGCCGGGCCGGGCGGATCGGAGTTCAAGCCAGAAGGCCGGGTGTGCTTTGGCCTTGCCCGCAAAGGCCGGGCCACAGAGACCGGGACGGTTGAATTTGGTGCCATCGGCCGTGACAAGGTGCGCCACGCCGCGCGTGACCATGCGCTGTCGCTGTTGGCGGGCGCCTTGGCACTTTAACCGCGCAGCCCACCCGATACTACCGCATCTGCGCCTTGAAAAAAGCGATCACGGTATCGCTGGCGTCCAGCGCCTGATCCTCTGCCCGCCTGCCACCCGGCCATTCGTGATCGCCCCCTTCGATGGCAATCAGCACCACTTCTTCATGCCCGCCTTTGCTCCAAGCCGTGCGAAGGAAATCATAACCGTCCGCAGTCCAGCTTTTGTGGCCCATTTCCATCGCCCCGAAAGGCGCGCGGAAATCGGCCAGAACCGCCTCGACCGGGGAGAAATCGGTCTGGGTCAGGCTACTGTCACCGGGGCCGCCGCCAAAGGGCACCATCGGATCAGCGGTGCCGTGAATGTGCAGCAGAGGCACCGGCCCGCCGACGCGCAGGTGGCCCGCATCCATCGTGCCCGAAACGCTTGCCACCCCCGCCACCCGGTTCGCACGCCGCGCAGCATAGGTCTGTGCCATCATCGCGCCGTTCGACATGCCGGTCAGGAAGACCGGACCAGAGGCGCCATGTTCTTGCGCATCGGCGATCACGGCATCCAGAAAGGCGATGTCATCGACCCGCTCTCGCTGGGCGGCAGCACAGCAATACCCGGCGTTCCAGGTTTTCAGCTTGCCCGCCCGCCCGCCGGTTCCCGCAGGTAGCGCCACCGCAAAACCCGCCGCGACAGCGCTTTGCGCGATATACGACACGCGGTCGAACTGCGCCGGGTTGCCCCCACCGCCATGCAGCGCCACGATCAAGGGCACCGCCGCGTCCCCATCGGGACGGGCAAAGAGGTAATATCGCCCATCTGGCAGCGTCACCTCTTGCAAGGGCTGCGCATGGGCAGACACGGGAAGCCACAACAGCAGCAACAGAACCGTCAGACGCATGGCAACCCTCCGTTTGCCAGTCATACGCCGGTCTTGCCGCCTTCCGTCGCGCCATACAGAGCGCGGGCCCGCGCCTCGAATGCCTTGACCACGCGCTGCATCGCCTCGTTGAAGACGATGCCGATAACGCGGCCCAGAATGGCGTTGCGAAACTCGAAATCGACGGTAAAGCTGACCTCGCAGCCACCATCTGCCCGGTCGGCAAAGGTCCAGACCGATTTAAGATGCTTGAACGGCCCGTCGATATATTCGGTCAGGATGCGGTTTTCGCCGGGCAGCAGCGTGACGCGGCTGCCGAAACTTTCGCGGAAGACCTTGAAGCTGATCACCAGATCCGCCTCCATCACTTCGCCACGTTCGTGGGGGCCACCCTCAATCGGCTTTCTCGACCGGATGCGCGCCGCCGCCGTCCAGGGCAGGAACTCTGGATAGCGCGCAACATCGCCGACCAGAGCAAACATCTGGTCGGCGCTATAAGGCAGAATCTTCGTTTCGGCGTGGTGGGGCATCGCAACCTCTTTTCCCGCCCTTTTGACTGCGGACGGCGAAGTTTCAAGGGGAGAGATTGGCGAAAGGTTTCATCTTTTCAAACCGGGCCATTCGTCGCACAAATCTGACGCCGCCAGACGGAGACAGCAATGCCCGACCGCCCTTATGTGATCGACCAGATGATCAGCGCGAAATCCATCGCCGCCCGGGTCGAGACGCTGGCCACCACCATCACCCGCTACTATCAAGACACTGACAAGCTGATCGTCGTGGGCCTGCTGCGCGGCAGCTTTGTCTTCATCGCCGATCTGGTGCGAGAGATTGATCTGCCAGTCGAGGTCGATTTTCTGGAAGCCTCGTCCTATGGCGATGCCATGCATTCCAGCCGCGAAGTGCGCATTCTGAAAGACCTGCGCGGCGAGATTGCGGGCCGCGATGTTCTGGTGGTCGAGGATATCGTGGACACCGGCTTTACCTTGCACCACGTCAAGAACCTGCTCTTGTCGCGCGGGCCAAAGCGGCTGGAGGTTTGCGCCCTGTTGGACAAACCGACGCGCCGCGAGGTCGAGATCAAGGCCACCTGGACCGGCTTTGAAATTCCCGATGAGTTCGTCGTTGGCTATGGCATTGATTTTGCACAGCGCAACCGCAACCTGCCCTATATCGGCAAGGTGCGGTTTACCGACGCGCCCGCATGATACCCAGCCTGACCTGGTTGCTGCGGATGTCGCGCTGGTCGCGCCATCCACCTTCTGCACGGCGTGTTGCCATTGTTCTGAGTGTCGTGGCGGCCTGCCTTGTGTTATATGTCATAGAGCATCTGTTTGGTTGGCCACGCTGGGCCACCGTAAACCGCCTTCCGCGGTAATTCGCTGCATTTAGCCCTGACCAAAAAGTCAGCTTTACCTCTGGTTGCGTTTGTCTAGCTTGTGCCGGAAATCTGGCCGGGAGATGAAAAATGCGGCGTCTTGGATACGCCCTTGTGGGCATGGCATTAGTGGGCTTTGCGGCCTACCTGCTGATCAGTGCCCCTCAGGTTCGACAGTCACAAGACATCGCTTCGGTTCAGGGGGACGCTACTCGCGGTCAGGTTGTTTTTACTGCCGCAGGTTGCGCGTCTTGCCACATGGCACCCGATGCCAAGGGCGACGCGCAGCTGGTTCTGACAGGTGGTCAGGCCTTTCCTTCCGCCTTTGGCACATTCATCGCCCCCAACATCTCTCCCGATCCGGTGGCGGGCATTGGCAAGTGGTCGCTGGATCAGTTCTCTCATGCGGTGCGGGATGGCGTTTCGGCCACGGGCGAGCATTTGTTCCCCGCCCTGCCCTATGGCGCATATCAGCACATGACCGGGCAGGATCTGGCAGACCTTTGGGCCTATATCGGCACGCTGCCGCCCTCTGCCACGCCGTCAAAACCGCATGAGGTGGGCTTTCCCTTCAACATCCGGCGCAATGTCGGTATCTGGAAACGCCTGTTCCTGAACCGCAACTGGGTCTTGACCAACGCGCCAACCCCCGATCTGGAGCGTGGCCGCTATCTGGTCGAGGCGCTGGCCCATTGCGGCGAATGTCACACGCCGCGCAATATGCTGGGCGGGCTGGATACCGCGCGATGGCTGGGCGGGGCACCCAACCCGTCTGGTCAGGGCACCATCCCGAATATCACCCCCGGTGCCCTGAAGTGGTCTGAGGATGAGATCGTGGAATATCTGACAACCGGCACGACGCCCGATTTCGACACGGTTGGCGGCCATATGGCCCATGTGGTGGACAACATGGCCAAGCTGCCGGAAAGTGACCGCAAGGCGATTGCCACCTACCTCAAGTCTGTTCCAGCCGTTGTGCCACCATGATCCTGATTGGCCAGTATGATAGCCCTTTTGTTCGCCGCGCCGCCATTCCTCTGGCGCTATACGGCCTGCATTATGATCACCGGCCCTGGTCGGTGTTCAGCGATGCCGACAATATCCGCCCGCTGAACCCGCTGACCCGCGTTCCAGTTCTGGTGCTGGAGGATGGCGAGGTGCTGATCGAAAGCTCTGCCATTCTGGATCACATTGATCAGCTTGTGTCGCCCGAAACCGCGCTGATCGCCCGCAGGGGTGCCGCGCGGCGGGCCTGCCTGCGCGTCATGGCGCTGGCCTCTGGCATTTCTGACAAGGCGGTCGGTTTGTTCTACATTCGTGTGCTGCATGAGGCGCCATCGCCGGTGCTGATCCAGCGCAGTCAGGCACAGATTGCCGATGCCATGGCCATGCTGGAGGCCGAGGCGCCGCAATCTGGCTATTGGTTCGGCGACCGGTTGTCCCATGCCGATATTGCGGTGACTGCATCGCTGACCCATGCCGTGGCGGCGCATCCCGATCTGATACGTCTGGCCAGCCACCCGCGCCTTGCAGCACTTCATGGCAGGTGCGAGGGGCTGGAGGTCTTCGCCCGTCTGTCGCAGCCGTTCATTCCGCCAGCCTGAATTGAAAAGGCCCCCGACAGCAATGCGGGGGCCTTTTCGAAGGTAAAGACGCGCGGGCCGGTGGCGATCAGGCCTTGCGGCGCAAACCTGCGGCGCGCAGCCCCAGCAGGGCAGCCCCCAGCAACACAGCCGAAGCTGGCAGCGGAACGGGCGAGACCGGCGGCACGTCATTCAAAGTGGTGAAGCGGCCAACCAGATGCGCGGTGTTGTTCTTGTTCTCCTCGGTCGAGAAGAACGAGACCGGTTTACCCAATTCGTCAAGGAAACCGTCCAGCTTGAAGGTGAACTCAAGACCGTCGATATTGACCGAGTCATAGGCGCTGGCCAGCGTGTCAAAGTTCACCCGGTCGTTACAGCAGTTGCCGCCTCCGACGTTCGGTGTTTCCACATGGGTGAAGAGATAGCTCGCCGAAAGCGGACGCAACACACCATCGACCATCAGGTCAAAGGTCAGGTCCAGACGCGCCCAACTCAGCGTACTCCCCAGAATCGGAAAGTTCTTGTGGGTGAACAGGCCAAAGTCAAAGGGTTGGTCCTGAACCAACACCGAAGGGGCGAGGGCCGCATCAAAGGAATACCCGCTAAGCGGGTTTCCCTGCCACGAGGTGCCCCAGTTAATGTCGCTGGTTCCGACACCCGTCGGCGATTGATTGTTTGTAAGTTGGCCAGCACTCCAGATTCCAGAAATCGTGGTCAGCGAAACCTGGGCCGCCGTTGCCACATTTGCTGCAAGAATGAAGACTGCCGTCGTAATAACACTGCTCAGTTTTTTCATTTTGGTACTCCGCTCCACAAAGAAAAATTATCACTCGTTCCAGATACTTGAGCGGACAATATATAAAGGATCCGGAGGAAAACCTCCAGAGCCAGCACGATTTTCAGGCGAAATTATGTCTTTTTTCAGCCAGAGGATGAGCTGACTGCGGCGAGATCAACCAAGAGAGCAGGAATCACGCCCGCCCAAGTGTTGCCAGTCTTGCAGCGCGCAACCGGGCGAAGTCCTCTCCGGCATGATACGAAGACCGGGTCAGCGGCGTGGCAGAGACCATAAGGAACCCCTTGCCCCAGGCGGCGGCCTCATAGGCCTGAAACTCGTCAGGCGTGATGAAGCGCGAAACGGCATGGTGTTTGGGGGTCGGTTGCAGATATTGACCCACCGTAAGGAAGTCGACATCGGCGCTACGCATGTCATCCATCACTTGCAGCACGCCCAGACGCTCTTCTCCCAAGCCCACCATTATACCCGATTTGGTAAACAATGTCGGGTCCAGTTCCTTAACCCGCTGCAACAACCGCAGCGAGTGGAAATAGCGGGCGCCGGGGCGGACCTCGTGGTACAGGCCCGGTACGGTTTCAAGGTTGTGGTTGAACACATCGGGCCGCGCCTCGACCACCTTCTCCAGCGCCTCGGGTGGGCATTTCAGGAAATCCGGCGTCAGGATTTCAATGGTCGTGCCGGGGCTGCGGTGCCGGATCGCGCGGATGGTCTGGGCGAAATGCTCGGCCCCGCCATCGTCAAGATCGTCGCGGTCCACGCTGGTGATGACAACGTGGTTCAGGCCAAGTTCGCTGACGGCATGGGCCACGCGGCCCGGTTCGAACGCATCCAGCGCGTTGGGTTTTCCCGTGGCCACATTGCAGAAGGTGCAGCCGCGCGTGCAGATCTCGCCCATGATCATCATGGTGGCGTGGCCCTGGCTCCAGCATTCGCCGACATTTGGGCAACCCGCCTCTTCACAGACGGTGACCAGCTTTTTCTCGCGCAAAATATCGCGGGTCTTGCGGTAGCCGTCCGAGGTCGGGGCCTTGACCCTGATCCACGACGGCTTTTTCGGCTGTGCGTTATCGGGGCGATGCGCCTTTTCCGGGTGACGCTGGTCTGGCAGCTTGAGGTCGCGCAATCTATTTTCCCCCTGACCGAAATCCCTTGAACAGATATGCTGACCGCAGCGCGAAAGCAATGATCGCGGCCCTGTTCTGGCCGCAGACCTGCTGCGCGTTGATAACGAGTCTGGAGGGACATATGAGCAAGAAATATTTGGCAGAGGCGTTGGGAACCTTGATCCTGGTGCTGTTCGGGTGCGGGGCGGCCGTGATTGCCGGGGCCGATGGGACGACCGGAATCGGCCTGACCGGCATCGCGCTGGCCTTTGGCATCTCGATTGTGGCGGTGGCTTACAGCCTTGGCCAGATCTCTGGTGCCCATCTGAACCCGGCGGTCAGCCTGGGTGTGCTGCTGGCGGGCCGCATGTCGGCAGGCGATTTCATCGGTTATGTCATTTCGCAGGTCATCGGGGCAATCCTTGGTGCGGGCATCCTGTATCTGATCGCATCGGGCAGCGCAGGCTGGACGGGCGGTCTGGGCGTGAACGGCTATGGCGCGGGCTATCTGGGGGAATATTCGCTAACCTCGGCACTGGTGTTCGAGGCCGTCATGACCTTCTTGTTCGTCACCGTGATTCTTGGCGCGACCGGCCCCGGATCTTCGGCGGGTTTTGCCGGGCTGGCCATCGGACTGACGCTGACCGCGATCCACCTGGTCGGCATCAAGGTAACCGGCGTTTCGGTGAACCCTGCCCGTTCGATCGGGCCGGCCTTGTTCGTGGGCGGCACCGCCCTGTCGCAACTATGGGTGTTCATTCTGGCTCCGCTGGCCGGGGGTGCGGTAGCCGGTTTGGTCAACGCCGCAGGATTGACGCGCGCCGACTGACCAATATGAAATCTTGCGCCGCGGCCTGACCGGCGGCGGCGCAAATCATCCGCCATCAGGGCCAAGGCCCCAGATTGCCCGCTCGGCCACCTCGACCGAATTGCCCGCAGGGTCGCGGAAATAGATCGATCTGCCCGCCCCCCATTGCTGCTGATGTTCGATTGCTACACCCTTTTCGGTCAGATGGCGCACCCAGGCATCCAGATCTGCCGCATCTTGCGCTGCAAAACACAGATGCCCTGCCCCGTGGCAGCCATGGGCCGGAATACCGCCCTGCTGCGCGGCATCCGAGGACGGACCCGGCGCAAAGATCAGAACCATCTGCGCCCCGCAGCGCAGAAAGCTGAAGCGGCCCGGCACCGCACGCACCGGTACCAGCCCCAGCACCGCAACATAAAACGCGGCACATTCTGCCGGATCATCCGCATAGATCACGGTTTCCAGTATGGCTGTGGCGCGCATATCCTGTCCTTTGCCGACGATTGTTACCCGCCCCCGCAGGAGGGATAGGTTGATTCAGGTCATGGTTGACCCCGCCATTGCATCTTAGCACCTTGCCAACTGTCTTGAGGAGTTGCGCGTGAACACCCTGCACCTTGCCCTTGCCATTCTGGCCCTGCTGGTCACGCCCGGCCCGACGAATTCGCTGTTGGCTCTGGCGGGCGCGCGGCGCGGTGTGCTGATGTCTTTGCCGCTGATACCAGTCGAGATGGTTGCTTATCTGGTGGTTGTCACACCGCTGTTGATCTGGGGCGCGCCACTGGTTGCAGCACTGCCGGTGCTAAAGCCCGTTCTGGCTGGACTGGCATCGCTGTGGGTCGCGCGGCTTGCCGTGACACTGTGGCGGATGCCAGAGGGCACGGGTCCGTCAATCGCCCCTGTCACCGCCCGGTCGGTCGCAGTGACGACGCTGCTGAACCCCAAGGCATTGGTCATGGGGCTGGTGCTGATGCCGGTCTTGCAGGCCCCTGTTACTGCATTGCTGGTGTTTGTGCTGGTTCTGCCGCCGGTCTCGCTGCTGTGGATCACGCTGGGTGCGGGGCTGCTGGCGCGCGCCGGGCGCTGGCTGAACCGCGGTTCGGCGCTGTGGCTGGCCGCGCTGTCGCTGCTGCTGGCAGCGCGGGCCATGGCGGGCTGACCCTCAGCCGATCAGCGGGCCGGATCGGCCGTAGGTTTCGTCGTAATGCCGCCGCAACCGTTGCAAGGCGATGCGCAGCACGATCTTGCCTGATCGCGCGGCCCACCCCATTCGCCGCTCTGTCACCTCAATCCCCTCCAGAAAGCAGCAGACACGCAGCGCAACGTCGCCCAGACCCGGCCCAAGATCGCGCAGGGCCAGCGCCACGCGGTCGCGGCCATCGCGCGGCCCTTCGGCCGCGTCGGGACGAAAGCTGCCCCGGTCGCTGCCCGTCAGAAACCGCTCCCAGTTCTGGGCAACGCGCGGCCCCATCTGCGCCAGCTCAAAATCCTCGCGTAAGCGTTCCGCCGCCTCGACCAGATCCTCTGACAGAAAGGGTTGGCCGTCCTTGTCGCGCCGCCGCCCCAGCACGGCCACCGGGCTTTCCGCCAGATTGCAGCGCAACCGGCGCGGGCCGTCTTCATCCACCACCCGCCGCTCGCCCCAGATGCGGTGCTGGTCGGCAAAGGCCATCGGCGCCTCGGCCAGCCCTTGCGCCATCCGTGACTGGTCGTCGGTTTCAATCATCCGCTTAAGGGCCGCACGCCCCGCCGCCGTGATCTCGTAGCTGGAAACCCGGCCCGCCTTGCGACAGGTGATCCAGTCTTTCAGAACAAAGGCCTGCGCCACCGCCCGCCCTACCACCCCGGTCCGCGCACTGCGCCCATCGGGAAAACTGCGCATGATCACGGCCTTTTCCATATCGGGCGCAATCGCCATCAGCGCCCCCGGTTCGGTCAGGCGGCGCAATACGCGGCGGCCCTCTCGTTCCAGAGTGGCCTCATCGGTCATCAGGCTGTCACGGCGAAGAGGGGCAGACATTGCGGCATCGTCCTTTCTGGCTGGGGCTCCCGCAGACGGGTTCAGCGCCGAAAGCGCCTCGTCCAGCAGCGGGTCATCGCGGCGCTTCTCATAGCGGCGCACCAGACGCATGACGGTAGAGGCGTGGCGTCCATCACGGCGCGCAAGCGCCCGCAGCGACACACCCTCTTCCGTGTGGTCCAGATACAGCCGCACAGCTTCGGGCACCCAGCCGGGCAATTCTTGCAGGTTTGAGAGGTTCATCTGCATCTCATTATTATTCGCCGTCTCGACACCGGCGGTCCTGCCTTGGACTGTATCAACCGTGAGTGGCATTGGTTACCCAAGTGTTAATTTCTGAAGCAATCTCGATAATTGTTTCCAAATCCTAAACTTTTCGGAAACCATCGCGCGGTGAAAATGGCAGAAATGCAACGCTTGGTTGTGTTGATGTATGGTGGGTTTCCGATCCAAGGAGGTATCCATGTCCGACATCCGCACCATCCTTTCGCAACTGCGCCGCCCCAGCCTGTTGATGCGCGCCGCCCGGTTGGGGCTGGGCGATTATCGCCGGGAGCGCGACTTGCGCAGGCTGGTAGGGCCGATTGTTTCTGCCGAGAAGGTAGTGACCCGCCTGATGGATGAGGAAGAGCGGCTGGAGACCCATCGGGTCGAGGGCCGGGCCGATTATTCGCTGTCACATCACATCGAAGTGCTGATCGCGCTGATGGCGGAAATGCACCTGCTGCCGCGCGGGCCGCGGGCCGTCTGACGCAAAAAGGCCCGCCTGTTCCCGGGCGGGCCTTTTGTTGAACGCCTCGCGACGATCCTGGTGTCAGATCACATGAACGCGTCGGGCATCGAGGCCTTTTTCTTCGCCACATATTCGTTCAGTGCCTCGGCAATGCCTTCGTCCAATGCCGGGGCCTGATAATCTGCCAGCATCTTCTTGACCCGGGCCGAGGCAAGGGCCTGCGTATCGCGCGCACCCTCTTCTTCCCAGGTTTCAAAGGGCTTGTAGTCCAGAACCTCGGTCCGCCAGAACGCGCTTTTAAAGTTCGCTTGGGTATGTTCGCAGCCCAGATAATGGCCGCCGGGGCCAACCTCGCGGATGGCCTCCATCGCCTGACCGTTGGCATCCATCGAGATGCCTTTGGCCAGACCATGTAGACAGCCCAACTGATCGGCATCCATCACGAACTTTTCGTAAGACGAGACCAGACCACCTTCCAGCCAGCCACAGGCGTGCAGCATGAAGTTCACGCCCGCCAGCAGCGCCATGTTCAGGCTGTTGGCCGATTCGTAGGCCGCCTGCGCGTCGGGCAGCTTCGATCCGGTGAACCCGCCGCCCGAACGGTAGGGCAAGCCCAGACGCCGCGCCAACTGCCCGGCACCATAGGTGATATGCGCGGCCTCTGGCGTGCCAAAGGTCGGCGCGCCAGAGTTCATGTCGATCGAGGTCACAAACGCGCCCATGATCACCGGCGCACCGGCGCGAACCAGTTGCGAATAGGCAACCCCGGCCAGACATTCCGCCATTACCTGCGTCAGCGTGCCCGCCACCGTCACCGGCGCCATCGCGCCGCCCACGATGAACGGCGAGATGATCGCCGCCTGATTGGCCTTGGCATACACCTCCAAGGCGCCCATCATGATGCCGTCAAAGGTCATCGGGCTGTTGATGTTGATCAGGCTGGTCATCACCGTGTTCTGGTCAACGAAATCGCTGCCGAACAGAATCTTGGACATTTCCACCGAATCCGCCGCGCGGCTGGGTTCGGTGACCGACCCCATATAGGGCTTGTCGGAAAGGGTCATATGCGCCAGCAGCATGTCCAGATGGCGCTTGTTCACCGGAACGTCGGTCGGTTCGCAGACCGTACCGCCCGAATGGTGCAGCCATTTGGACATATAGCCCAGCTTCACGAAATTGCGGAAATCCTCGATCGTGGCATAGCGGCGCCCGCCTTCGGCATCGCGCACGAAGGGCGGGCCGTAAACCGGGGCCAGCACCAGATTGCGACCGCCGATCTCGACGTTGCGTTCAGGGTTGCGGGCATGCTGGGTGAACGACTTCGGCGCGGTAGAGATCAGCTTGCGCGCAAGGCCGCGCGGAATATGCACCCGCTCACCGCGCACATCGGCCCCCGCAGCGCGCCACAATTCCAGCGCAGCGGGGTTTTCAACAAAGTTGACGCCAATTTCTTCCAGCACCGTCTCGGCGTTGCGCTCGATGATCTCCAGCGCCTCGTCGTTCAGAATCTCGAAATTCGGAATGTTGCGCTCGATGAAGCGCGCGGTCTCGAACGACACCGCCGTCCGCTCTGCCCGACGCGCAGAACCACCACCACCACGGGCGCGACGCCCCCCACCCAAATCGCTCATGTCCAGGGCCTCCTAAGCTCTTTACCGTCTTATGCCCGTGAAGGGCAGCGTCCCGCCCCCGAAATACGCCGCTTGAGCATCAAAAGCGACATCCTTTCCCCCTGAAACCGACGCACTTCCCCTTCGGCAAATATCCCACGGGGTCCGGGGGTGTGAAACCCCGGCGCGGTCCAAGCAAAGCCGCCGCCCGATCTGCTGCCGATCCTCCCTTGTGACTGCCCCACATCCCCCCTATATTCCCCCTCGTTCGGGGCAACCCGGACTATGGCGATAAACGCACCTGTAATAGACGGCTCGGACCCGGGGGCGGTACCCGGCGGCTCCACCAAATCACCCGGTCATTGCGGGGGCTTGGGGCCGAAACAGGATCGACGGACGTTCAAAGAGGCCAGCTTTCGCTCGGTGAGGTACCACCGTTATCGGTCCATGATCACAGTTGCCAATGACAACCGTGCTCCGGTGGCGCTGGCTGCGTAAGCAGCTCGCAATACCAAACCTAAGCCCTTGCGCTTAGCCGCGTAAGGCGGGGTTCGCAGGTACCTGGCAACAGAAACCTGCACTTTTCTTATTTTCAGTAGGTTGCGCGATTTCATGCACAGCTTGGTCCGAGTTCGGCATCACGAACTTCAACGTTTCGATTTCATCAACCAATAATATCCGATGCCTCAGGAGCACCGCACAACTTTAGACATGCTTGGCATAGTTCTTGCAGCGGCCCGAAGACTGGTGTTCGACCCAACTCGCTCTTGTCGCCATAGCGCAATCGCCCAGATACGAGCAAATCCTCAATAATCTTGAGAATTTCAACATCAAGTGTCTCTGGGGATGCGCCAGCGTCCATGCAAGCGCTCCACGCTTCTTGAAGCTTGTGCCCAAGTTTACGGACAACTATCTCAGGAACACATTTATCAAGAAGATATGATTTTAAAGACAGCTCAACGCACTGCGCGCAAAGAACCATAACCGGTGGCGGAGCTGAAATATTATAACCGGGCCATTGGCCTATTACATCGTCGGCAGCCAACGCCGCCTCATAGTTCATCCTTGCCAAATACTTGTAATAGTTTGCCCTATTTTCTTGATTTACGAAAAACATACCGCCTCCGATGGTTATCCCTAACCCACCGCCTCCAGCTTCTCCTGCGCCGTCATCCACATCGCCTCGGCCCGGTCCAGCCCCTCCATCACCTCGGCGTATTTCTTGTTCCAGGTCTCCAACTCGCCCTTCCGCGCATCCTCATACAGCGCCGGGTCGGCCAGCTTGGTCGCCAGCTTGTCGCGCATGTCGTTCAGCTTGGCCAAACGGTCCTCGCATTTGCGCACCTCGGCCTTCAGCGCCAGAACCTCGTCGCGGCTGGCCTTCTTCTTCTCGACCGGCTTCGCAACCGCCTTCACCTCTTCATCGGACGACAGCAGCAGCTTGCGATAGGCCTCCAGATCCTCGGTATAGGGCGCAACCGCCCCACCCTTGACCAGCCACAGCCGGTCGGCCACCAGCCCCAACAGGTGCATGTCGTGCGACACCAGCACCACGGCGCCGGAATATTCGGTCAGCGCCTCCACCAAAGCCTCACGGCTTTCGATGTCCAAATGGTTGGTCGGTTCGTCCAAGATCAGCAGATGCGGCGCGTCAATCGTGGCCAGCAGCAAGGAAAGCCGCGCCTTCTGCCCGCCCGACAGCCGCCCCACCACGGTTTCCGCCTGATCGGCCATCAGGCCAAACCCCGCCAGCCGGGCGCGCAGTTTCGCCTGATGTTCAGCAGGCCGCAGCCGCTGCACATGCTGCAAGGGTGTTTCGTCCAGATGCAGCTCATCCACCTGATGCTGGGCGAAATAGCCGATCCGCAGCTTGGATGACCGCGCAATCTTGCCCTCCGCCGGCTCCAGCTTGCCCGCCAGCAATTTGGACAGCGTCGATTTGCCCTCACCGTTCCGCCCCAGAAGCGCGATCCGGTCATCCTGATCGATCCGCAGCGACAGCTTGCGCAGCACGGGCGGCCCGCCATAGCCGACCGACACCCCCTCCATATTGATGATCGGGGGCGACAGTTCCTCGGGTTCGGGGAAACTGAACACCACCTTCGCCGCATCCTCGGGCGCGGTGATGGGCGTCAGTTTTTCCAGCATCTTGACCCGGCTTTGCGCCTGAACGGCCTTGGATGCCTTCGCCTTGAAGCGATCAACGAAACTTTGCAAATGCGCCCGCCGCGCCTCGACCTTCTTCGATTCCGCCGCCTGCACCGCGCGCCGCTCGGCGGCCTGCCGGGCGAACTGGTCGTAATTGCCCTGCCAATAGGTCAGCTTTTTCTGATCCAGATGCAGGATACCCGTCACCGCCCGGTTCAAAAGCCCGCGGTCGTGGGAAATGATAATCACCGTATGGGGATATTTCGCCAGATAGCTTTCCAGCCACAGCGCCCCTTCAAGGTCCAGATAGTTGGTCGGTTCGTCCAGCAGCAAATAATCCGGCTGGGCAAACAACACCCCCGCCAAGGCCACCCGCATCCGCCAGCCGCCCGAAAAATCGGAACAGGGCCGCAACTGCTTTTCCGGCTCAAACCCAAGGCCGCGCAAAATCGACGATGCCCGCCCCTCGGCACTCCAGGCATCAATATCGGCCAACCGCGCCTGCACCTCGGCAATCCGGTGCGGATCGGTCGCAACCTCCGCCTCGGCCATCAGCGCCGCCCGCTCGGTATCGGCGCCCAGCACCGTATCGATCAGGCTGGTCGAGGAGGACGGCACCTCCTGCGCCACCCCGCCAATCCGCGCCCGTGTGGGCAGCGAAATCTCGCCGCCCTCCAGTGCCAACTGGCCCCGGATCAACCGGAACAGCGTGGTTTTCCCCGCCCCATTGCGCCCCACAAGGCCAACCTTGTGGCCCGTAGGAATGGTGGCCGAGGCGCCTTCGAACAAAGGACGCCCCTCGACATTGTATGTGATGTTGTCAATCCGCAGCATGGGCGAACGCTTGGCCGAAGCGACGCCCAAGGTCAACCGTCTGCCAAAAGATCAGTCGAGAAGACCATCCAGCAACGCCGCATTCCAGCTTTGGAACCCGACAAGCGGCTGGTCACCCTTTTCGTCAAAGGCAAAGACATTGATCATCCCATTGATCAGCGTCGCCCGACAGAACCGGCCCGGTGCCTGCAAAGGCTCGGGGCAAACCTGAAGATCGACATGGGCAATACCCTGCTCAAACATCTCGTATTTCAGGGTAAACGCCTCCGGGGCCTTGCCATCCGCCAATGCGGCAATCGGCAAAGCGGACAAGACGGCAACAAGGGCAAGACGCAGCATTTTGGTCTCCGGCTGGATAATTTCCGAGTATTTTGCTTGGATTCTTGTTTTCTGGCAACTGACAGACTGCCGCAGCCCATCTTTCCTTTGTCATGAACCCATGATAGCAGGCGCGCCATCCGAACGGGCCACCCCGGCCCCAGCATATGGAGAGCCAGATGGCCACCGAACGTACCCTTTCGATCGTCAAACCCGATGCCACCAAGCGCAACCTGACTGGCAAGATCGTTGCCAAGTTCGAAGACGCGGGCCTGCGCGTTGTCGCGTCCAAGCGCATCCACCTGACCGAAGCGCAAGCCGGTGAATTCTATGCCGAGCATAAAGAGCGCGGTTTCTATGGTGAGCTGGTCGCCTATATGGCTTCGGAACCCGTTGTGGTGCAGGTTCTGGAAGGCGATGGCGCCATTCTGAAGAACCGCGAAGTCATGGGCGCGACCGACCCGGCCCAGGCCGATGCCGGCACCATCCGCAAGGAATTCGCGCTGTCCAAGGGCGAAAACTCGGTTCACGGTTCCGACAGCGCTGCCTCGGCTGCGCGCGAGATTGCCTTCTTCTTCTCGGGTCTTGAACTGGTCGGCTAAGGGCGCGCCGCAAATTTCGTTCAGGACGTTTGCAAATTCGTTCAATTGCATTCGGGGCGGCGGGGCAACCTGCCGCCCCGCTCCATTCCTGCCCACAACCACTTTCCTTCGGGCCCTCTTTCCTTCGGGGGCGAATCCCTTATGCTGGCCGCAACGCAGCATTTACGGGCCAAGGGACGGACGCATGGCGAAAACGATCGACTACGGTGGCCTGATGCACAGGGCCATGCGCGGCCTGATCCGCACCGTGCTCGAGGATGTGGCGCGGGACGGTTTGCCCGGCGCGCATCATTTCTTCATCACCTTCGACACCAATTACCCCGGTGTCGCCATCGCCGACTGGCTGCACGCCCGTTATCCGGGCGACATGACCGTGGTCATCCAGAACTGGTTCGAAAACCTTGTCGTCACCGACGAAGGCTTTTCTGTCACGCTGAACTTTGGCAACAGCCCGGAACCTTTGATCATTCCGTTCGATGCGATCCGCACCTTTGTCGATCCCTCGGTCGAATTCGGCCTGCGCTTTGAATCGCATGATCAGGACGAAGATGAGGAGGAGGACGAAGAGGACGGCGATGACGACCCAGAAGATGACCCGCCTTCGCCCGGTCGCGATGCGCAGGTTGTTCAACTGGATCGTTTCCGCAAGGGCTAGATGATGTCAAACGAAGCAACGCTTTTCCTGCGCCAGTTCCTGTCGAACCCGCGTGATATTTCCTCTGTCGTTCCATCCTCGCGCTGGCTGGCGCGCGGCATGGCCGAAGGGCTGGGTCCGAATACTGGCCGTGTCGTCGAATTCGGCCCCGGAACCGGGCGCATCACCCATGCAATTCTTGAGGCTGGCGTCGCCCCGGCAGACCTGACCCTGTTCGAGATGAACGGCGAATTTGTCCGCCATCTGCAAGACCGCTTTCGCGGCGTGACCATCCACCACGGACCGGCGCAAGCGGCACCCAACCTGCTGCCCCCCGGTGTTGCCCATGTGATTTCCGGTCTGCCGCTGCTGTCCTTCCCTGGCCCGCTGCGGCAGGAAATCCTGCGCACCGCCTTTTCCATTTTGGCCCCCGGCGGCAGCTTTGTGCAGTTCACCTATGCCGACCGCCCCGCGCTGGATGAGGCAGAGCTGCGTCGTCTGGGCTTGCGGTCGGAGCTGGGGCGCAAGGTTTGGGCAAACATTCCCCCTGCGCGGATTTACCGCTTGTATCAGGCCTGAATTCTCTCGGTATGCAACCGCATACCGATTGATTTCCGCCCGCCGCCCGCCTATCACGGCACCAGCTTTGCAGGAGGTTTGGCCATGACCGCAACCCGTACCGAGACCGACAGCTTCGGCCCGCTTGAAGTGCCCGCCAACAAGTATTGGGGGGCACAGACCCAGCGCTCGATCATCAACTTTCCCATCGGATGGGAGCGTCAGCCGGTTCCGATCATCCGCGCCTTGGGCGTGATCAAAAAGGCCTGCGCTTTGGTGAACATCGCCCAAGGCGACATCCCGGCCGATCTGGGCAATGCCATCGCAGCGGCGGCAACCGAGGTGATCGACGGCAAGTTCGATGACAACTTCCCGCTGGTCGTATGGCAAACCGGCTCTGGCACCCAGTCGAACATGAACGCGAACGAGGTCATCTCGAACCGGGCAATTGAAAGCTTGGGCGGGGTGATGGGGTCGAAAAAGCCGATCCACCCGAATGACCATGTGAACATGGGCCAGTCGTCGAACGACACCTTCCCTACCGCGATGCACGTCGCCATCGGCATGCTGGCACGGGATGTGCTGATCCCCGGCCTTGAAAAACTGCACAAGGCGCTGGCGGCGAAAGCGGTGGAGTTCAAGGACATCATCAAGATCGGCCGCACCCATACGCAGGACGCGACCCCTCTGACTTTGGGCCAGGAATTCTCGGGCTACGCCAAACAGGTTGAAAAGGGCATTGCCCGCGTCAAAGCCTGCCTGCCCGACATTTATGAGCTGGCCCAGGGCGGCACCGCCGTGGGCACCGGCCTTAACACCCGTGTCGGCTGGGATACCCGCGTGGCGGCGGCGATTGCCGAGATCACCGGCCTGCCCTTCGTCACCGCCCCGAACAAGTTCGAGGCGCTGGCGGCGCATGATGCCATGGTCATGTTCTCGGGTGCCTTGAAAACCGTTGCCGCCAGCTTGTTCAAGATTGCCAACGACCTGCGCCTCTTGGGTTCTGGCCCCCGCTCGGGCCTTGGGGAACTTATCCTGCCGGAAAACGAACCGGGTTCCTCGATCATGCCGGGCAAGGTCAACCCGACGCAGGCCGAGGCGCTGACCATGGTCTGCGCCCATGTCATGGGCAATGATGCCGCGGTGGGCTTTGCCGGGTCGCAAGGGCATTTCGAACTGAACGTCTATAACCCGATGATGTCCTATAACGTGCTGCAATCGATGCAGCTTTTGGGCGATGCGGCGGGGTCGTTCACCGACAACATGGTTGTGGGCACCCAAGCCAACACGGCACGGATCGACAAGCTGATGAAGGAAAGCCTGATGCTGGTGACCGCACTGGCCCCCACCATCGGCTATGACGCCGCGACCAAAGTTGCTAAAACCGCGCACAAGAACGGCACCACCCTGCGCGAAGAGGCGATTGCCCTGGGCTATGTCGATGGCGAAACCTTTGACCGCGTGGTCCGCCCCGAAGATATGATCAGCCCCAAAGGCTGATCATCATGGGCGAGGTGGTCAACCTGCGCAGCGCAAAAAAGCAGGCGGCCCGCAAGGCCGCCCGCCAGAAGGGTGACGAGAACGCCGCAAAATTCGGGCTGACCAAGGCCGAGCGTGAGGTGCAAAAGGCGCAGGCGGAAAAAGCGGCCCGCGATCTTGATGGCCACAAGCTGGACGATTAGCGCCCGGTTAACCGTGATGCGTCAGGCTTCCGGCAGGAGGTGTCTGATGCAACCTATGACCAACCATATGTCACCCGACCGCTGGGTCGCCCAGATGTTTTCGGCCCGCACCGCCGCCGAAGGCGGAATTGTGCGGCGCAGGGTCTCGGATGTTGAGCGCCTGATCGGGCGCGACAGATTCGTGAAAAAGATCGCGCGACGCGGCTATCGCGCGGTTGAAAACAGCGGGCATTTCGTGATCTTCTGCAATGCAGGGCCGGTCAGGATCGTGGTCTAGCCCAAGTTTCTTCCAAGAAACTTGCAAATTTCTTGGAAGAAATTTGTAAAATCCTTCCAAGGGTTTTATCAGGCTGCAATGACCGGACGCCCCGAAAAACACTCGCTGACCCTGCGCGGCCACCGCACCAGCGTGTCGATGGAGGTCGAGTTCTGGGAGGCGTTTCGCGCCCTCGCCACCGCCCGCGCCGTTAGCCTGAATACGCTGGCAGCAGAAATTGATGCCACTCGCCCACCCGATGTCGGGCTGGCCTCGGCGATCCGGGTTCACATCCTGAAATCGCTTAAAGCGTGATCTGAAGGAACCCGTCGCGCAAAGCCTTGGACCAGGCCTCCGACATGGCGCGAAACCCGGCATCCCCCGCCTCGATCCGGCGTTGACGGCTGACCTTCAGCGCATCCTTCTCGATCACACACAGATCCAGTGGCATGCCCACCGACAGGTTCGACCGCAGCGTCGAATCCATCGACAGCAGCACTGCCTTCTCCGCATCGGCGATACAGGTCGTCATCTTCACCACCCGGTCCAGAATCGGCTTGCCGTATTTATGCTCACCGATCTGCAAGAAGGGAGTGTCCTCGGTGGCTTCGATGAAATTGCCCTCGGGGTAGATCAGGAACAGCCGCATCGCGCCCCCGCGCCGTTGCCCCGCTACGATCATAGAGGCGCTGGCGCTGGCCTGACTGGCCGACAGCTTTTCATTCACCTCGGCCCGCACCTCGGACAGCGTGTTGCCGATCATCGAGGCCACCTTCAGCAGCGTCGGTGCCAGCAGGATCGAGGTTTCCGGCGTCGCATCGGCATCCTCCACCGCTTCGCGCAGCCGCGCGATGGTGGTCTGCGTCACCGACAGCGACCCTGCGGTCATGATGCTGATGATACGCTCGCCCGGCGCCTCGAAATGAAACATCTTGCGATAGGTGGCAATGTTGTCCAGCCCCGCGTTGGTGCGGGTATCCGACAGGCAAACCATGCCCTCATTCAACAAAAGCCCAACGCAATAGGTCATCCTGCCCCCCAGTTTCCGCAGACCCTATTGCGCCTGAGACTGGGTTGCAACCGACTGGCTGGCAGTGGACTTGACAGCCTCTGGGGGTTGGACTGACACCGCAACCTTCAGATGTTCGGCGCCTGCACCCCGCGCTGTACCGCGAATGGGGGCCGCCTCGCGGGCGTCAAGGCCAGAGCCAAGCCGCACATAGCGCTGATCGGGGCAGCAGCGGTTGGCCGGGTCGAATCCGATCCAGCCATAGCCCGGCACAAACAGCTCTGCCCAGGCATGGGCGGCCTCGTGCGGGGTGCCCTCGGCATCGGCGAACAGATAGCCAGAGACATAGCGCGCCGGAAACCCCGCCACCCGCGCGCAGGCAATCAGCGCATGGGCATGGTCCTGGCACACTCCCTCTCCCGCAGCCAGGGCCTCGGCAGCCGTGGTATGGGCATCGGTGACGCCGGGCCTGTAGGCAATCGCCCCGGCAACAGCAAAGGCCAGCGCATGGGCATAGGACAAAGGCTCATCATGGCGCGCCGATTCCGCCAGCAGCCGAAGCGCCTCATCCGCTTCGGTTGCGGGTGTGTCGCGCAGATATGCTTCGGGCGGCACCATCTCGCGGTGGCCCTTCAGCATTCCCGAGGTATCAAAGGTTTCGATCTGCCCCCTGACCCGCACCTCGATTTCCTCGACCGGCCCCTTGACCGACCAACCCTGCACCCAATCGCCCGCGCCATCGCGAAAGCTGCCGCCTTCGACCCCGCCGGTCACCGAAACCTCCCAAGCCAGCACGCGCTGGCCTTCAAACCGGGATGGGGTCAGCCGGTGGCTTTGCACAACGCCGCGCGCCGGGCTGTCATAGCGATAGGTCGTGACGTGATCGATGCTCAGCAACATCACATATCTCCCGAAAGATAGCTGTCGCGGATCACCGCGCCCAACCCTGCCGACTGGCCGACAAAGCGGATCAGAAACTCGTGCAGACCCTCATCGAAAATTGCCTCCGGCGTCTGGCTCTCCAATTCGGCCAGCAGCTTTTGCACCGCCGCCTGGGCGGGGGTTTCCTTGCCGTAATATTTGGACAGGCGTCCCAGATGGTTTTCCATCCCCGCGACGCAGGTGATCAGCGACCTTGGGCATTGCCGGTTCAGAATCAGGAAATGCGCGATCTTCAGCGCCGTGACATCGCCGCCATAGGCCCAGTGAAATGCCCGCTGCGCGCCCATGCCGCGCAACAGCATCGACCATTGGTCATTGTCCAAGCCAGAGCCGACAAAATCGACCTGTGGCAACAGGACGTAGTATTTCACATCCATCAGCCGCGCTGTGCTATCGCCGCGTTCCAGATAATAGCCGATGTTCAGGAAGTTATAGCCATCGTTACGCAGCAGCGTCGCATCAATCGCGCCCCGCGCCATGGCTGTCTGCTTCATGGTCCAGTCGGTCAGCTTTGACAACTCACACGCGCCGCGCCGCGCCTCCAGCCCCTTCAACTCCTGAAACGCGGTGTTCAGTGCGTCCCACACCTGACTGGTCAGCGCCGTACGGACGATCCGCCCGTTTTCCCGCGCAGCCGTGATGCTGCTTGCAACCGAGTTCGGGTTGTCGCGGTCAAAGAACAGCCAGCTTTCAATGTTCCTCTGCTCTGCCGGGCCATATTTCTCGGCATACCCCGTCGCGCCACCGCTGGCGCGCAACAGGCTGTCCCAATCGTTCCGGTAGCCTTGCGCCGAAGGCAGCAGCGAAATCCGCGCGCCCACCTCCAGCAGCCGGGCGGCAGTTTCTGCCCGCTCCATATAGCGGGCGATCCAATACAGGTTGTCGGCGGTCCTTGAAAGCATGTCCGTTTACTCCGCCAGAACCCAGGTATCCTTGACCCCGCCGCCTTGCGACGAGTTCACCACAAGGCTGCCGTCGCGCAAGGCCACCCGTGTCAGCCCGCCGGGCACCAGTTCGATCCTTTCTCCCACAAGGCAATAGGGCCGCAGGTCCACATGGCGCGGCGCTATGCCTTCCTCGACAAAGGTCGGCGTGGTGGAAAGGGCCAGCGTGGGCTGCGCGATATAGTTCGAGGGGTCAGCCTTGATCAGCTCTCGAAACTCTTCAATTTGCGCCTTGGTCGATTTGGGGCCGACCAACATGCCATAGCCACCCGATCCATGCACCTCTTTCACGACCAGATCGGGCAGGTTGGCCAGCACATGGCCAAGATCATCCTTCTCGCCACATTTCCAGGTCTGCACATTCGGAATGATCGGTTCTTCGCCCAGATAAAACCGCACCATTTCTGGTACATATGTATAAATCGCTTTGTCATCGGCCACTCCGGCTCCCGGCGCCGAACAGATCGTCACCCCTCCCGACCGATACACATCCATCAGCCCCGGCACGCCCAGCATGCTGTCGGGGCGGAAACACAAGGGGTCGATGAAGGCATCATCAATCCGGCGATAAATCACATCCACCCGCTTCGGCCCTTCGGTCGTGCGCATCCAGACGAAACCGCCCTCTACGAACAAATCCGCCCCTTCGACCAGCTCCACACCCATCAGGTCGGCCAGAAAGCTGTGTTCGTAATAGGCCGAATTAAAATGGCCTGGGGTCAGGATCACCACCGTCGGTTCCCGGTCACACTTGGCGGGGGCCACGCTGGCAAGGGTGCGGCGCAAAGCCTCGGGGTAACGGTCCACCGGCTCGATCCGGTTTTCGCGGAACAGTTCGGGGAACATCCGCATCATCATCTCGCGGCTTTCCAGCATATAGGACACGCCCGACGGGGTACGACAATTGTCCTCCAGCACATGAAAATCGGTTGGCCCGGTGCGCACGATGTCAACGCCGACGATGTGCGAATACACCCCCTTCGGCGGCACAAAGCCGCAAACCGCCCGCTCATAGGCCTCATTCTGAAACACCAGATTGGCGGGTATACGACCGGCCCGCACGATCTCGGCCCGCCCATACACGTCTACCAGAAAGGCGTTCAGCGCCCGCGCCCGTTGCTTGATGCCGCGTTCCAGCTTGCTCCACTCAGCGCCGGTGAATACGCGGGGAAACATGTCGAACGGGATCAGACGGTCCGGGTCGCCGCCCTCGCCGTAGACGGCAAAGGTAATGCCGATCCGACGAAACAGGGCCTCGGCCTCGGCCTGCTTTTCCAGCCGCCGGTCGGCCGGCATTGATGCCATCCAGTCCGACAATCTGGCGTAGGGGGCTCTGACGGACTTGCCGTCATACATCTCGTTGAAATAGCCGCCCATGGCCCCCCCGTTTACTTGCTCACACAGTCAGTAAAGGGGGCGGTTTCTCTGGCGTAAAGGGCCGAAAGTAGAGGCGGCGGTGTTTTCTGTGCATTCGCTCAAGTTTTAGGCATCCGCCGCCGCGCCCTTGCAGACCCCACCCCCAACCCCCTAGATGGTGACCAAACCAGATGAGGTCTTCATGCCCCCCCGTTTCCCCCAACCGCTGTTTGACAGCCGCATCGGCGGCAACTCTTTGGGTGATCTGCCCGAATGGGATCTGCGTGATCTTTACACAGACACCGACGCGCCCGAAGTGGACCGCGACCTGACAGATGTTGAGACCGCGGGTACCGCGTTCGAGGCTGCCTACAAAGGCAAACTCGCCACGCTGGATGGTGCTGCGATGCTGGCCGCGATCCGCGAGTATGAGCGGATCGAACAGGTCGCGGGGCGGTTGATGTCGTTTGCGGGCCTGCGCTATTATCAGAACACCATGGATAGCGAGTGCGCCAAGTTCATGGCCGACACGCAAGATGCCATTACCAACGCCACCACGCCGCTGGTGTTCTTCAGCCTAGAGTTCAACCGGCTGGAGGACAGCTTCCTCAATGGCCTTTACGCCGCCAATACCGATCTGGCGCGCTATCGCCCGGTCCTCGACCGGATGCGCGCCATGCGGCCCTATCAACTGTCGGACGAGCTGGAAACCTATCTGCACGACGCCTCTGTTGTCGGGTCCAGCGCGTGGAACAAGCTGTTTGATGAGACGATGGCGGGCCTGATGTTCAAGGTCGCGGGCGAGGAGGACGAGCTGAACCTTGAGGCCACGCTGAACCTGCTGACCGATACCGACCGCGCCAAGCGCGAGGCTGCGGCACGCGCGCTTGCAGCGGTTTTTGACAAGAACATCAAACTCTTCGCGCGGGTTCATAACACGCTGGCGAAAGAGAAGGAGATTGACGACCGCTGGCGCAAGATGCCTTCGGCCCAACACGCGCGCCACCTGTCGAACCATGTGGAGCCTGAGGTGGTCGAGGCGCTGCGGAATGCCGTGGTCGCGGCCTACCCCAAGCTGTCGCACCGTTACTATCGGTTGAAGGCGAAGTGGATGGGCCTTGACCATCTGGAAGTGTGGGATCGCAACGCCCCCCTGCCGATTGAGCAGCCCAAGACCGTGAACTGGACTGAGGCGCGCGAAACCGTGATGGGCGCCTACGCGAGCTTTGCGCCGGAAATGGCTGACATCGCAGCACCTTTCTTTGACAAGGGCTGGATTGATGCGGGCGTCAAGCCCGGCAAGGCGCCCGGTGCCTTTGCCCACCCCACGGTGACCAACGTCCACCCCTATGTGATGCTGAACTATCTGGGAAAACCCCGTGATGTCATGACCTTGGCCCATGAGCTTGGCCACGGCGTGCATCAGGTTCTGGCAGCGGGTCAGGGGGAACTGCTGTCCTCAACCCCGCTGACGTTGGCCGAAACCGCCAGCGTGTTTGGCGAAATGCTGACCTTCCGCCGCCTTTTGGATCAGGCCAAGACCCCGGCTGAAAGGAAGACCCTGCTGGCCGGCAAGGTTGAAGACATGATCAACACCGTGGTGCGCCAGATCGCGTTCTACGACTTTGAATGCAAGTTGCACGCCGCCCGTGCCGAGGGTGAGCTGACCCCCGACGACATCAACGCCCTGTGGATGAGCGTTCAGGCGCAAAGCCTTGGCGACGCTTTCAATTTCATGGATGGGTATGAGACGTTCTGGGCCTATATCCCCCATTTCGTCCACTCCCCCTTCTACGTTTATGCCTATGCCTTTGGCGACGGTTTGGTGAACGCGCTTTACGCCGCCTATGCGGACGGGCTGCCCGATTTCCAGACCAAGTATTTCGACATGCTCAAGGCTGGCGGATCGAAGCACCACAAGGAACTGCTGGCCCCGTTCGGTCTTGATGCCAGCGACCCGAAGTTCTGGGACAAAGGCCTGTCGATGATCGCGGGCTTCATCGACGAGCTTGAAGCGATGGAATAAGCGATATGGCCCGCGCTGCTTTTGCGCGGGCCCTTTCAATCACCTGCTTGGCTTACAGCGCAAATTCCTCGGCATGGTCATAAGCCATGTCGATCATCGACTGGCTGCCCCGTGCATCCTCCAATGTCCAAAGATAGGGCGCGCCATCTCTGATATGCCGCGCAAATGCCTGAACTTGAAGGACATATTGGTTCACGCCTGGAAAGCGTTCGACCAGAACCGCGTTGCCGTTCCGGTGCAGCTCCACCTCGGCCAGATCGTTGACATTGGCGTTGAACGGCCCGCCTTCCAGCCGGATCATCCCCTTGTCGCCCTGAAACGTCACGCATTGCCGGTTATATAGCCGCATCGACGTCATCGAGGCATAGCTGAACCGGTGCCCGTTCCCCTCCATCACACCCGACACCTGCGCGAATACCTCCACCCCGTTCTCGCGCCGGATCTGTGACCGCAGGTTGACAGGTTCTGCCCCCGTCACCCAACGGGCCGAGCCGAAGGTGTAAACGCCAATGTCTGGCAGGCTGCCGCCGCCGGTTTCCGGGCGGTTGCGGATGTTGGCACCATCGGTCAGGTGGAAAGAAAACTGCGCATCCACATGGCGCAAGGTGCCGATCTCACCCGCCTCCAGCCAAGCGCGGGCGCGTTGCCATTGCGGATGCTGCACGATCATGAAGGCTTCGGTGGCAAACAGGCCTGACTGGTCACGCGCGTCGATCAGGGCATCAATCTCTGCCGCGCGCAGGGCGATGGGCTTTTCGCACAGCACATGCTTGCCTGCGGCAAGCGCCTTTTGCGACCATTCGATGTGCAGATGGTTCGGCAGCGGGATATAGACCGCCTCCACCTCGGGGTCGGCCAGCAGCGCCTCGTAACTGGAATGCACCTTAAGGCCGGGGCAGAACGCCTGAAATCCTTTGGCCTTTTCCGGGTCCGATGTGGCCAGCGCATAAAGTTCTGCCCCCTCGGCCGCATGGATCGCGCGCGCCATATGCTCTCGCGCGAAATTCGCGGCGCCCAGAACGCCCCATTTCACAGGTTTCATCGCAACCTCCCGTTTGCGCTAACCGTGACAGGCTAACACCGAGCGCGCGGGGGTCAACTGCGGCGCAAAAGAGACCGCACCCCGGCGTGGACCACCACGATCAGATAGGCGGTGCTAAGTGTGGACAGCGTGGCCCAAGGGTAGCGCAGCAACAGCACAATCATCGCCACCCCGCCCACCACGGCAAACGACGCCTTCTCGGTCGGCACCCGCACCGATTTGAGCGAGGGCGTCCCAAACGGGCTGATCATCAGAACGCCCACGAACACCAGCCAGACCGCCACGGCAGGCTCTGGCAGGTTCGGCCAGGTCGGCCATAGGTAATGCAGATAAAGGGGCAGCATCGACAACAGCGCCCCGGCGGGTGACGGCACGCCCTGAAACCGGCCCTGCCGCGACAGCGCCGCCGCCGCCGCATTGCCCACGTTGAACCGCGCCAACCGCAACACGCAGCACACGACATAGATCACCGCCGCGCCCAGCCCGATATCTGGCCGCCCCGGAAAGGCCCAGAACGACATGAGCAACCCTGGCGCCGCGCCAAAGTTCAGGAAATCGGCCAGCGAGTCCAGCTCGGCCCCCATCGGGCTTTCGCTTTTCAAAAACCGCGCGACCCGGCCATCCAGCCCATCCAGCACCGCGGCCACCAGAATCAGCGCCACCGCCTCGGGGAAGCGTCCCGCTGCACCCAACCGAATGGCCATCAGCCCCGCGCACAGGGCACCGATGGTCATCAAGTTCGGCAGCAGTTGGATCAGCGGCACCTCTCGCCGCTGACTCATCGGCCAGCGGGCACGGGGCCGATCTGACATGCCGTCTTTCTGGTCGGGGTCATCCATTCATTCGATCCGGGCAAGGCGCGGGGCGGCAGGCCCATCCAGCCGCGCGATAATGGATTCGCCCGCGATCATGGTCTGGCCAATCGCCACCTCTGGTTCCACCCCGTTCGGCAGATAGACATCGAGGCGAGAGCCAAAGCGGATCAGCCCGAAACGGTCGCCTGCGCGCATGTGCTGCCCCTCTTTCGCCCAGCACATAATGCGCCGCGCCACCAGCCCGGCGATCTGCACCACGGCGATCTTGCGCCCATCGGGCAGTTCTACTGCCAGCGCGTTGCGTTCATTGTCCACACTCGCCTTGTCCAGCGAAGCGTTCAGGAACTTGCCGGGACGATAGGCGATGGCGGTGATGCGCCCTTCGACCGGCAGGCGGTTCACATGGCAGTTGAAGACTGACATGAACACCGAAACCCGCATCAAGGCATCCGGTCCAAGCCCCAGTTCGGCGGGCGGCACGGCCGGTTCGATCAGCGACACCACGCCATCGGCAGGCGACAGGATCAGGCCGGGTTCCAGCGGCACTGCGCGCTTGGGGTCGCGGAAGAAGTAATAGCACCACACCGTCAGGCCCAGGCAGATCCACCCCAGGGGCTGGCAGATCAGAAAGGCCAGCACCGTCACTGCGCCGAAAATGCCGACAAACCGCCACCCTTCGGGATGCATGGGTTTGATAAAGGTATCCAGCATGTTCACAGCCATCGGGCACTCCTTTTCCCTTGGTCCTAGCGGCGTGGCGCCCAGCGGGCAACCGAAAAGGGCGTGAGGTCAGCCCGCGAAGAACCCCTTCAGGTCACGGTGAAACAGCATATCGCCCATATCGCGCGGAATCTGCCAGAACCGGATGCGCCCCTTGGCGGGAAAGCTGACCTTCCAGCAGGTCCATTCTTCAGACAGCCCGAACATGTCGCAGTAGCGGCCCTTTTCCACCTTCCAATGCCCTGATTTGCGGTCAAGCAAACCACCGCCGCCGGTGCGGGTCGTGCCATCGGCGGCCCATTCCTGCCAGACGGGCCTGTCATCGGTGGAACCGGGTTCGGCATAGATCACCTTATGCCCGGTCAGTGCCTTGGCGATGTCTTCGGCACAGGCGGGCAAGGCGGCAAGCAGCAGAAAAATCAGGGCTAGGCGCATGGATCACACGAAAAAGGCGGCAAGGATACCCTGCCGCCTGTTCGCAGTGATTGCCAGTGACAAATTCCGTCACGCCGGAATGGCCATGCCCTTACCCTTGGCCAGTTCGCGCATCTTGGCTTGCAGCTTTTCAAAGGCCCGCACCTCGATCTGGCGAATACGCTCGCGGCTGACGCCATAGCTGTCGGACAGTTCTTCCAGCGTCACCGGCTCATCGGCCAGACGACGCTTGATCAGAACATCCTTTTCGCGGTCGTTCAGAACCGACATGGCTTGGGTCAGCAGGCTGTGACGAATTTCGAACTCGTCCTTCTCGGCATAGGCACCAGCCTGATCGCTGCCTTCATCCTCCAGCCAGTCCTGCCATTGGCTGGACCCGTCTTCCGACCCGACCGTGGCATTCAGCGACGCGTCCGACCCCGCCAGACGACGGTTCATGTCGATGACTTCCTGTTCGGACACCGACAGATCCTTGGCGATCTGGGCCAGATTTTCCGGGCGCAGGTCGCCCTCTTCCAAGGCACCAACCTTGGCCTTGGCCTTGCGCAGGTTGAAGAACAGCTTTTTCTGCGCCGATGTGGTGCCCAATTTCACAAGGCTCCATGACCGCAGGATGTATTCCTGAATCGACGCGCGGATCCACCACATGGCATAGGTTGCCAGACGGAACCCCTTTTCCGGGTCAAACCGTTTGACGGCCTGCATCAGGCCGACATTCGCCTCGGAAATCACCTCGGCCTGCGGCAGGCCGTAGCCGCGATAGCCCATGGCGATCTTGGCAGCCAAACGCAGGTGGCTGGTCACAAGCCGATGCGCGGCCTTGCTGTCCTGCCGGTCAGCCCAGGCCTTGGCCAGCATGTATTCTTCTTCGGGTTCCAGAAGCGGAAACTTCCGGATTTCCTGCATATAACGGTTAAGGCCTTGCTCCGGGCTTGGTGCAGGCAGATTTGCATAGGTGCTCATAGTCGCCCCCTTTTCAATGCGGCCGGGTCTGCATTCAGCCCCCGAACGGAACCGTTCAGCTATGTGTGGTGCAACCCTGGTTCAAGTGGTTGCGCTAGCATCTTCGGATAAACGTATGATGAACGCACATCCGTCGGACGCATAGTCCCGATCACGGCACTGTGTCCGTGCGTGAATGCACAGACCGAAATGTTTCAGGCGTGAATTCCGGCAGCTTCGCGCAGGTTCTTGACCAGATCAGCCATGTCGGCGGGCAGGTTGGCGGAGAACTCCAGCCTCTCTCCGGTGACCGGGTGATCAAAGCCCAGCGTTGCCGCATGCAGTGCCTGCCGGGCAAAGCCGTTGCCGATCACTGCACCCTGCCCCAGCAGCTTTTCCGGCAACCGCCGCTTGCCGCCATAGACCGGATCGCCGATCAGCCCGTGGCCGGCATGGGCCAGATGCACCCGGATCTGATGGGTGCGCCCAGTTTCCAGACGGCATTCCACCAGCGCCGCCGCCCCGGCGTAATCCTCCAGCACCTTTGCGCGCGTCACTGCATGGCGGCCCTGATCCCAGACCACCGCCTGCTTTTGCCGGTCGGTCTTGTGGCGCGCCAGATGGGTGGCGATGCGGATCACGCCGCCGGTTTCCACGCTGATGCCCTTGGTGCCGCGCAGACGCGGATCTCCCACGGACGGCACGCCATGCACCACGGCCAGATAGGCACGCGTGACACTATGAGCTTCGAACTGTGCCGCCAACCCATGATGCGCGCGGTCCGATTTCGCTGCGACGATCAGTCCAGAGGTGTCCTTGTCGATCCGATGCACGATACCGGGACGCCGCTCGCCCCCAATGCCCGACAGCGTATCGCCGCAATGATAAAGCAGCGCGTTCACCAGCGTGCCATGGGGCGTGCCGGGCGCGGGATGCATCACCATGCCCACCGCCTTGTTGATGACGATCAGATCGGCATCCTCATAAACCACCTCCAGCGGAATGGCCTCGGCCCGCGTTTCCACCTCGACCGCAGGTTCCAGATGCAGGGCGTAAACCTGCCCCTCGGCCACCTTGGCCTTGGCATCCGTCACCGCCACGCCGTCCAGATGCACCGCCCCTTCGGCGATCATCTTCATCAGACGAGAGCGTGACAGCGCCCATTCCTCTGGCACGGCTGCGGCAAGCGCCTTATCAAGACGCGTGGGGGCATTGGGCCCCAGCGTGACGAACACCACTTCCGCCTCTTCGCCGTCCTCAAAAGGCTCTGCCATGTCCGATACCCCTGATCCGGCGTTGCCGCCCTCGCTGCGATTTCTCAAGGCGCTGGTCATCACACTGATGATCACCCTGATCGGGGGCGTCATAGCGATGGTCTTCGTCCTTGTCACCCGCCTGCCGGGGGCGACCACCCTTCCCCACCTGCCCGCCAGCCTTGCCCTGCCCGCCGGGACCAAGGCGCAGGCCGTCACCTTTGGGCCGGGCTGGGTTGGCGTGGTCACCGCCGATGGCCGGTTCCTGTTGTTCCGCGACAGTGGCGGCCCACCGGTGCAAGAGGTGCCCCTGAACCTGGCCGCTAACCTGCCCGCCGGGGGTTGACCTCGCCGGCGGTTCCCCCTCTCCTTGGCGGCAAAGGAGGACGCCCGTGGTTTTCAGCATCTTCCGCTTTGCCCACCGCCAGAATGCCGAAGAGATCGCGCGCCAGTATGGCGTTCTCAATCAGGTGCAGATCCTGCGCCTGCTGCTGACGGGCGTGGTCTATGCGCTGGCGCTGACCTTTCTGCCGACGTGGCTGGCGCTGGTTCTGGCGCTGTGCGAATCGACTGCCGAGGTTGCGGGGCTAAAGCTGATGCGTGCGCTTGACCCGGCGCGCCAGCCCGGTGCCTATCTGGGCACCCTTCTGTCGGTGATCACCACCGAGGCCGCCTATATGACTCTGGTCGCCCTGCTGTGGCAGATGGACGACGCCTATGCCAAAGCGCTGGCCACCGGCCTTGCCGCGCTGACCATGATGCAGCTTGCGGTGCTGCGGTCGGTGCATCTGCCCTATGCGCAGGTCGGGCTGCTGACCACCGTTCTGATCGCCGTGGTTGCGGTCGTGGCCGAATGGCACGCCTCGCTCGGCCTTGGCGGGCTGGCCGTTCAGCTTGTTGCCGTCGGCGGGGCTGCGGTCTTTGTGCAGATGACCATGCAGTCCAACCACCGACTGCACATGCAAATGGCAGCGGACCGCGCGGCAGCGCAGGCGGCAGACCGGGCCAAGTCGCGCTTTCTGGCGCAGATCAGCCATGAATTGCGCACCCCCCTGAACGCCATCGTCGGGCTGGGTCATGCCGAACTGGCCGCCGAAACCCAGCCCGACCGGAAAGAGCGGATGGATCTGATTGTCATGTCCGCCCGCAACCTTTCGGTGCTGCTGGATGACATTCTTGACCTCTCGGCCATTGACGAAGGCCGCACGCCGCTGCGCCCGCGCCTGACCAATCCGGCGGCCGAGATCACCTCTTCCGTCGCGCTGTACCGGCCCTTCTTTGTCGGCGCCGGGCTGGATCTGATCGTACGGATCGATCCGTCTTTGCCACGCAGTGCGGCGCTTGATGCCCAACGGCTGCGGCAATGCCTGACCAATCTTTTGTCAAACGCGCTGAAATACACCCGGCAAGGCGGCGTGACCGTGACCGCTGGCATGGCCGCGCCGGGAATACTGGCGATCGAGGTCGCCGATACCGGGCGCGGCGTGCCCCCAGAAGAAGCCGAACATATCTTTGAACCCTTTCGTCAGGGCCATGCCGCCACCTCTGGCAGCGGGCTTGGCCTGTCGATCAGCCGGGCGCTGGCCCGCGTCATGGGGGGAGATCTGCAATTGGTCTCGCGCAGCCGGGGGGCCTGCTTTCGCCTGACACTGGCCATTTCGGTCGTGCCCGATTTGCCGGTGCCGCAACAGCCCAGCCCGCTGCCCTCGGCCCGGTTTACCGGCGCGCGGGTGCTGATTGTCGATGACATCGCCACCAACCGGCTGGTGGCGCGGGTGCAACTGTCAGTCTATGGCCTGTTGTGTGACGAGGCCGCCGATGGCGCGACCGCGCTAGCAAAGATTGCCGCCGATCCGCCCGACATCGTGTTGCTGGATCTGGCGATGCCCGGCATGGATGGGAACGAAACGTTGCGCCGCCTGCGCGCTATGCCGCCGCCCATCAGCCGGCTGCGCGTGGTCGCGATGACGGCTGATACCACCATGGCCGATATGCCTCAGCGCAGCCCCCTTGGCTTTGACGGCTATCTGGTAAAACCCCTGACGCCAGAGGCGGTGGGCCAATTGCTGACCGATCAGCTTGGCACCCGGCTTGCGCCCTCGATGCTGCCCTAAATTTCAGTACGAACGTGCAAGGCAAGGGGAAGCTGGCTTGGTGCGACCGCCAGGCGATTTGTTTTATAAGGCCGCCCGGCGCGCAAGCTCGGCATCGCGCCAGACCATCCAATCCTTGCACGATTGCGCAACCGCCGCGCGAACCGCTGCCCCCAGCGCCTCGCCCGCAGCCGTGTGCAAGCCGGCATAGCGGCCTTGCCCCACATCACAGGCCAGCGCGATACAATCGGTGCCGGTGCCCGTGGCAAGCCCGGTCGCCAATTCCAGCCCCGCCGCCATGACCGCCGCCGTCCGGGCCTGAACCGCGATGGACATCGCCTCCAGTTGCGCCGCTTCGGTCAACCCGGCCTCCAGCACCACGCCCAGGTTGATCGTGCCATAATCCGCCGTGTGATAGGGCAAGCGCCGCCCCACCGCCTCGGCATTCGACAGACCCGCCGTCACCACGCACCAGGCGCGCAGGCCGTCCACCTCGGCCCGCGCCTGCCCCCATGTGCCGACATCCCGAGAGGTCAGCATTCCCACCGCATCGGGTGGCATCTGCGCCGACAGCCAACCCTCGGCATCGAAATCCGGCGTCAGATCGGCGTTTTTCACCTCGCGCCACAGAATCTGGCTGGCCTTGGTATAGCCCGCACCGTGCGGCGCCCAGCTCAGCACCCGCATCGGGCGCGGCAACTGCATGCGCAGCCACGGCCGGTCCAGCGTGACGGTCACCGCAGAACCCCCATCGGCTGAAATACCGGGCCGTCGGGCGTTTCGGCATGAAAGCCGCGCACCCCGAACACATCGGCCAGGTTGCTTTCGGACAGCACCTGTCGCGGCGGGCCATCGGCCACCACCTGCCCGCGGTGCAGCAGCACCAGCCGTGTGCAGGCCCGCGCCGCCAGCCCCAGATCGTGGATCGAGGCGACAACCCCACGCCCCTCAGCCGCCAGATCGGCAAACACCTCCATCGTGCGCAACTGCGCCTCGGGGTCGAGGCCCGCGACCGGCTCATCCGCCAGCAGCAGCGGCGCCTCTTGTGCCAGCGCGCGGGCAATCAGCACCCGCGCCTGCTCGCCCCCCGACAGCTCGGTGGCCTTGCGGTCGCGGTAGGGTTCCAGCCCCATGCGGGTCAGCGCGCGGTCCACCGCCTCGGTGCCCTGCCCAAGATGCGGCGCGCGCCCCAGCGCAACCACCGTTTCCACCGAAACCGGCCAGGCAATCTCGCGCCCTTGGGGCAGAAACGCCGCCGCCCGCGCCCGCGCCTTTGGCGCCAGTGCCAGCAGCGAAGACTGCCCCAAGGACGGCAGCAGCCCCAGCGCGCCTCGCAGCAGCGTGGTCTTTCCCGCGCCATTCGGCCCGATCAGGCCGACAAACTCGCCCTCATCCACCGTCAGACTGACATGATCGACCACCGGGCAAGTGCCGCGCCGCACCGTCAGATCGCGCAAGGCCAGCAGGGTCATGCCTCTGCCCCCCGCAGCCGCCAGATCAGGTGCAGAAAGAACGGCGCACCTATCAGGGCAGTTAAAACACCCAGCTTAAGGTCTTGATCCGGGGCCACAATCCGCACCGCCACATCCGCCGCCAACACCATGCAGGCCCCGCCAAGCATCGAGGCCGGCAGCACCCGAGAGGGCCGCGCCCCCATCAGTGGCCGCACCAGATGCGGCACCACCAGCCCGACAAACCCCACCGCCCCCGCCACCGCGACCGAGGCCCCGACTGCCAGCGCCGTGCCGATCACCAACTGCCAGCGCAGCCGCGTCAGGTTCACCCCCATGCTGGCCGCAGCATCCTCGCCCAGCGTCAGCGCATCCAGCGGCCGCCCCATGGCCAACAGCAACGCACTGCCCGCCACCATGAAGGGGGCCGCCAGCCAGACATGCTGCATCGACCGATCTGCCAGCGATCCCATCATCCAGAATACGATTTCCATGGCGGCAAAAGGGTTTGACGACAGATTCAAAACCAGAGATGTCAAAGCCCCGGCCAGTGCTGAAATGGCAATCCCCGCCAGGATCAGCGCCATCGCCCCGCCGCGCGGCCCGGCCAGTGCCAGGATCAACAGCACCGCAATCCCTGCACCCGACAACGCAGACAGAGGCAAGGCCAAGGGAAACATCGCGGCAGCACCGGTCTGCAAGGCCAGAACCGCACCTAGCGCAGAACTTGAAGATATTCCGATAATCCCTGGCTCTGCCAAGGGATTTCGCAAATAGCCCTGCATCGCAGCACCCGACAGGCCCAGCACCGCCCCGACCATTGCGCCCAAAAGCGCACGGGGCAGCCGGATCTCTCGCATCACCAGAACGACCGCATCCCCCTCGCCGCGAAACAGCGCGGCGAGGCTGTCGCCCACACCCAGCCCCGCTGGCCCCACCAGCAATGAGGCTGCGAACAGCAGCAACACCAACAGCAAAAGTGAAAGCAATACCTTCATGTCACTGCGCATCCAACCGGCACATCTTGGAATTCCAGTTTCCGGGGTCTTTGCAATCCAGCCGGATATGCGCCCGCCGCATCCCGTTGATCGCCCGCATGATCAAGGGCGTGCCACAGACCCAATCGGCATCGGTATGCAGGGTCGCGCCCGCGTTGTCCTGAACCGCGCGCAAGGCGGGATGGGTCAGCACCTCTTCCGCGCGCGAGGCACCGGGATAGGGTTCAGACGTCACCAGAACTTCGGGCGCGGCCATCACCAGCCGCTCCAGCGGCAGCACTCCGCCGCCCGTCACCCCCGCCGTGGCGGCGATATTGTCAAACCCGGTCAGCCCCATCACCTCATCGGCCAGCGTGCCCGAACCCGTGGTATAGCCGTTCGGGTGGTAAAAGGCAGCCGAATAGCGCGGCCCGGCAATCCGCGCCGCCCTGATCGAGGTTTCAAAGCGGGTGGCGAACCACTCGGCCCGTTCCTCTTGCCCCAAGGCAGCGCCTACGATGCGAACCTGCTCCACCGCCTCGGCCAGCGAATTGGCGGGCGGCACCTGCACCACCGGAATACCCAGCCGCCGCAGCATATCCACCGTGGCAAGGGCCGTATAGCTGCCCGCCAGAACCAGATCGGGGTGCATGAGGAACACCTCTTCGGCCTGCCCGTGGTTCACGGCATAGCCCGCCGCCTGCCTGACCATCGAGGACGATTGCGGTTCCGACGCCAGATCGCTGACCGATACCAGTTGCCCCGGCGCGGCCAGCATCATGGCAAGCTGATCGGTGCAGAGGTTGATCGACACCACCCGCCCCGGCGCTTCGGCCAAGGCAGGCGCGGCGCTGGCAAGGGCCAGCACCAGCGTCAGGTCAAAAACTTTTGCGCAGGCCCACATAAACAGTGCGTCCCGGTGCGGCAAAGCCGTTGGAGGTTTGGTATTCCCGGTCAAACAGGTTGCCGATGCCGCCCCAAACCTCGGCCCCCTCGCCCAGATCATAGCTGACGCGGGCATCGACCACGGTGTAGTCGGGCATCTGGAAGGCGGCGAAATCATCCAGCCGGTCGGCGACGTAATGCACCGAAACCCCCGCCTTCATCGCCTCGGTCACCTTGGCATCCAGTTTCAGCGTCAGGTCATGGCGCGGCACAAGGGCCAGCCGCGTGCCGGTCGCGCGCACCGCGTCGATATAGGTGTAAGACAGGCCCAAAGTGACCCGGTCGCCCAGATCGACCGAACCACCCAGTTCCAGCCCCTGGCGCACCGATTGCCCGGCCACGTTTTCCAGCGACGAATAATCGGCGGTCGTGGCGATCAGATTGTCGATGTTCAGCCGGAACAGCGTGGCGGTCAGGCGGGCGGTATCGCCAAACTCCTGCTCGATCCCCAGTTCATAGCTGGTGCTTTCCTCGGGTGTCATGTTCGGATTGCCGTGGAAGAAAAAGGCCGGATAGTCGCCATAAAGCTCGTCAATCGAGGGCGCGCGGAACCCGGTTGCCACGGCAGCGCGCAGCGTCGTGCCCTCAGCGGGGCGATACGCCAGCGCCAGACGGCCAGAGGTGAAGCCGCCATAGGCCGAATGCTCATCGCGCCGCAGGGTCGCTGCCAGATCAAGATCATCGCGCGGCGCCCAGAGCAATTGGGCAAAGGCGCCATATTGCCGGGTGTCGGCGGCACCCGAGGTCAGGTTTGTATAACTTGCCTCTTCGCGCATCCAGTCGGCGCCGTAAACCAGCTTGATCTGGTCCGACACCTCGGTCGTCGCGGTCCAGCCAAGGGTTGTGCGGTGGGCGTCATAGGTGCCGGGGCTGATCTCGTCCTGATAAACCCGCCCGATGTTATAGCGCGTCAGATCAAAGACATGCGTGGTGTTGCCCGCCACAACCTCGGCAAACAGCCGCGCGCCGGTTTCCTGCCGGCGCAGGGTGTTGGCCTGATCCTCCAGCGTATAGGTGAAGGGATCGTAGCCGTCATAATCCACATGCGAATACTGCGCGAAGGCGGCGGCCCCCAGCGTCAGCACGTCATTCACATGATACTTGCCGGTCAGCGACAGGCGAGAAATCTCGGCGCCGTCTTTTTCGGTGCCAATCCGCGCCGCCGAATAGCCATCGGTCTGGCTGTGCGAAACCGTCAGCGCGGTTTCCAGATCGCCGGTCTTTTGCGTCAGGCTATAGCTGAGGGCGGCGGTGCCCATGTCACCCGCCTGGACAACCACCTCTTGATGGGTGCCTTCCTCAATCGCCTCAACCGAGGAAAAGTTGATCACGCCGCCCACGGCCGATCCGCCCCACAGCGCCGACTGGCTGCCGCGCAGCACCTCGACCCGGGCAATATCCATTCCCGGCAGGGTGCCGTAATCCAGCGCGGTCTGGGTTGACGACGGGTCGGTGATGCGGATGCCGTCAAAATACACCGCGATATAGCGCGTGTCGGCCCCCCGGATGCGCAGGTTGGCCGATTGGCCCAAGCCCCCCTGTTGCGAGAACGACACTCCCGGTAGATCGGCCAGTGATTGCACCGGAGACAGGCTGCCCGTGTCCTGTACATCGGCGCGGTCGATCACCGAAACCGACGTTCCGGTGCGGCTGGCTTCGGTCGCGGTCCGGTTGGCCGACAGGGTGACGGGGTCCAGCACGATGATGTCATCGGTGCCGTCTTGCGCCACCGCCGGATGCGCCAGGGCTGCCGCCAACGCCAAAGCCGAAATTGCACAAACCGAGAGTCTATTGGCCTTCATTCTTCCCCCTTTGGGCGCCCGAACGCCCCGTGATGCGATGCCACGCCATGGGTCAAACCCGCAGCCTGTTTGCGTCACCACTGGCGGAAGCCGCCTCCTTCGCGCACCCCGCGCGAGGGAAAGGGTGAACCCCTTGGCAGGTCTCCTGGCTTTGCGGGTCATCGATCTGGCGGGCCTTCCCGGTTGCCCAGTGGCCTGATCCGCCGTCTCTCGCCGCTTACAGTTGCGGGGGCAGCCGCGGATTTGGGGATGCCCCCGCACCGCGTTCCCTTTTCATCCGGTGATCCGGAACCGAAGGTGGGCCGTGCATAGCCTGACTGCCCCCCATGTCAAGCGCCAAGGGCCGACGTCCTTGGGCGGAAACCGACCCATTGGCGGCACAATGGGGTGGACGGGCGGGCGAAACGGCGAAACTCTGTGGCTCGCAAGCAAAGGGAGACCGCGATGTTTGGCGATCTGGGCGCGAAAGACGCAACCGAACTGGCAGGATGGGTGGCCAAGGGCCAGATCACTCCGGACGAGGCGCTTGATGCCGCGCTGAAGGCGGTTGAGGTGCTGAACCCACGCCTGAACGCTGTGGTGATGATGCAAGAAGAGGTGGCACGCCGCGCGATCAAGGCTGGTTTGCCGCGTGGGCCGTTCCGGGGCGTACCCTTTCTGATCAAGGATCTGGGGTGCGAGGCCAAGGATTTTCCCGGCCACAACGGCAGCCGCCTGTTGGCCAACACAACCTATCCGGTAGATTCCGAGATTTTCCGCCGTATCCAGACCACCGGCGTTGTCACCTTTGGCCGCACCACATCGCCCGAGGGCGGCGTGGGCACAGCCACCGAGGCCGCCGTTTACGGTGGGCCGACACGCAACCCGTGGAACCTTGACCACACCTCTGGCGGATCATCCGGCGGTGCCGGCGCGGCGGTGGCGGCGGGCATTGTTGCCATCGCCCATGGATCGGACGGCGGCGGATCGGTGCGCATTCCGGCCAGCTCTTGTGGCCTTTTCGGCTTCAAACCCACCCGCGCCCGCCTTCCCGATGGCCCCTATGTCGGTGAGGGTTGGGCGGGCATGGCGATTGACGGGTTCCTGACGCGCAGCGTGCGCGATACGGCGGTGATGCTGGATGCCTGTTCCGGGCCCGACCTTGGCGCGCCTTACGCCGCCCCGCCGCTGATCCGCAGCCATGCCGATGCGATCAGCCGCCCGCCGCGCCGCCTGCGGGTGGCAATCTGCGACACCACTCTGACTGGCCAGCCGATTGAGCCGGAGGTGGCAGAGGCGGTGCGCAGCGCTGGCAAGCTGCTGGAAACGCTGGGCCACCGGGTCGAGCCCGCCCGCCCCCATGCCGATATGGGCATGATGATGCGCGCCTGGACCGATATCGTCGGCGTCGGCACTGCCCTGTCGATTCAGAAGGCGCTGAAGGGCCGCCCGCTGACCGACGAACTGGTCGAGGGCGTGGGCCGGGGTGCCGTGGCCCATGCCGCCACGCTGGCCCCGACGCGGTATCTGGAGGCGGTGGGAGAAATTCACGCCTTTGGCCGCCAGATGGCCGGGTTCTTCGCCGAAGGCTGGGACATTCTGCTGACCGCCACCCTTGCCGAACTCCCAGCCCGTGTCGGCCGCTTTGCCCATACGACCACCGACTACCTCGCCTATCGGATGGAGGGCATCTTCCCCTATTCCCCCTTCTGCGCCGCCTTCAACGCCAGCGGCCAGCCCGCCGCCAGCCTGCCCCTAGCGATGTCGGCCACCGGCCTGCCCATCGGCCTGCATCTGGCAGCCCCCTACGGGTTGGACGAAGAACTGATCGCTCTTTGTGCAGAGGTGGAAAGCGCGCAACCTTGGATTGACCGTCGCCCCCACATTGCTTGACATCGGAATTTCCGAAGTCACGCTTCGATCAAACAGTCGTTGCGCGAAAGCTCAACTGCCCACAATATGATCAAAACAACAGGGAGCGAGTCACCTTGAACGCGCAAAACGCCGTCGAGGCCCGCAACACAGTGAAAGCGTTCGGACAGGGCGATGCCCAGGTTCGTGCGCTGAACGATGTTTCGGTAGAAATCCGCAAGGGTGAATTCTTTACGCTGCTGGGGCCGTCGGGCTGTGGGAAAACCACACTCCTGCGGCTGATCGCAGGGTTTGAAATGCCCACCTCGGGCACGATCCTGCTGGATGGGCAGGACATCACCTATCTGCCGCCCAACAAGCGGCCGGTGAACACGGTGTTTCAAAGCTATGCGCTGTTTCCCCACCTGACTGTGGCGCAGAACATCGCCTTTGGCCTGCAAATGCTGGACAAACCGGCGGCAGAGGTGAAATCCACCACCGAAAAGATGCTGGCGCTGGTGAAGCTGGAGGCGATGGCAGGCCGCAAGACCAGCCAGCTTTCGGGCGGCCAGCAACAACGCGTGGCCCTGGCCCGTGCGCTGGCGCCGCAACCCAAGGTGCTGCTGCTGGATGAACCCTTGTCGGCGCTGGACCTGAAGCTGCGCAAGGAAATGCAGATCGAGTTGAAGCGGCTGCAAACCGAAACCGGCATCACCTTTGTCTTCGTGACCCATGATCAGGAAGAAGCCCTGACCATGAGCGACCGCATCGGCGTTATGTCGGCGGGCAAGCTGCAACAGGTTGGCACGGCAAAAGACATCTATACCCGCCCGGTGAACCGCTTTGTCGCCAGTTTCATCGGCGAGACGAACTTCCTGACCGCCACGACCGAAGCGGGCGGTGCCCGCCTTGCTACTGGCGATCTGATCGAGGTTGCGGGCACCACCCCCGGCCAGCGCGTGACCGTGGCATTCCGCCCCGAGCAAGTGCGCCTTGTTACGGCGGGCGAGGCCGGGGCAATTCCCGCCACCATCACCAATCTGGTCTATTTCGGCACCGACACCCACTGCCACGTTGCCCTGAACGACGGCACCGAAGTTGTCGCCCGCCTGCAAAACCCGTCAACGGGCGATGCAGGGCTTGCCATCGGCCAGACACTGGCCCTGCGCTTCGCCCCCGGCGCGGCGCAGGTGGTGGAGGATTAAGGGATGAGCCAAGCCGAACAGGCCCAAGTTTCCCGATCCGTCCGCAACGCCTGGTATCTGTCCACCCCTGCCCTGCTGATCCTGCTGGTCGGCGCGGTCGGGCCGCTGATGATCGTGCTGGTCTATTCCTTTCTGCTGCCGGGCAAATACGGCAATGTGGAATGGGGGTTCAGCCTTGATGGCTGGCGCGGCATCCTGTTCACCAAGGACATCTTTGATGACACGCTGGTGCTGGCCGATGCCCATCTGACGATTTTCTGGCGGTCGATCAAACTGTCGCTGCTGACCACGGTGTTCACCTTTCTTGTGGGCTTTCCCACCGCCTGGTTCATCGCCACACGCACGCCCAAATCGCGCCCGATCTGGTTGTTTCTGATCACCATTCCGTTCTGGACCAACCTTCTGATCCGCACCTATGCCATCAACGAGGTGATCCGCACCGAAGGGCTGCTGAACACCATCCTGATGAAACTGGGCCTGATCACCACGCCGTTGCAGATCATCTATACCGATGTCGCGGTGTTCATCGGCATGGTCTATGTCTACCTGCCGCTGATGGTGCTGCCGCTGTTCGCTGCAATTGACAGGTTCGACATGCGGCTGTTGGAGGCGGGCTATGACCTTTACGCCAGCCGCTTGCAGGTCTTGCGCCGCATCATCCTGCCCATCGTGAAACCGGGCCTGATCGCCGGCTCCATTCTGGTCTTCGTGCCGTCGCTGGGGGCCTATGTCACGCCGCGCGTTCTGGGCGGCGGCAAGCAGATGATGATCGGCAACTTTATCGAATTGCAGTTCGGTCAGGGCCGCAACTGGCCCTTGGGGGCTGCGCTGTCGATGCTGCTGTTGATCGTCGTGACCATCGCCCTTCTGGTCTATGTCCGCTATGCGAACCGGGAGGACGCCAATGTCTGATCGCGCGTTTCAGGTTTCCCGCCTGCCCGGCTTTGCCACCATCGCCATCGGCGTGTTTCTGGCGCTTTATATCCCGATCTTCACGCTGGCGGCCTATTCGTTCAACACCAACATCTCGATGTCGTCCTGGGGCGGGTTCTCGCTGGATTGGTATGTCAAGGCGTGGAACAACGATCAGGTCAAAGACGCCACCCTGCGGTCGCTGATCATCGCGCTTTGGGCGGCGGTCATCTCGACCGCGGTTGCCACGCTGGCCGCCCTTGGCACCACCCGGCGCAAGGCATTCAAGGGCCAGACCTTCATCTATGTCATCATCAACCAGCCGCTGATGGTGCCCGAAATCGTGACCGCCGTGGCGCTGCTGATCTTTTTCGCCCAGATCAAGGTGATCACCGGCTATCAGGGCCTTGGCTATCTGATCCTGGCCCACTCGGCCTTTTGCGTACCCTTTGCTTATCTGCCGATCCGGGCAAGGCTGGAGGGGATGGACCTGAGCCTGGAGACCGCTGCGGCAGACCTTTACGCAACGCCGTGGAGGACGTTCCGCCATGTCACCCTGCCGCTGCTGCTGCCCGGCGTCATCGCCGGGGCCATGCTGGCCTTTGTGATCAGCCTTGACGATGTGGTCATCACTGAATTCGTCAAATCCGGCGGGCAGGACACCTTGCCCACCTACATGCTGGGCCAGTTGCGTCGCCAGATGACGCCAGAGATCAACGCGATTTCCACCGCCCTTCTGGTGCTGACCATCGCGCTTTTGACCGCCTTCTTCCTGATAAACCGCCAAAACGATAAAAACTGACAGGGAACCCGATGAAGAAATCCGCGACCGCACTTTTCCTGCTGCTGTCCTCCGCCCTGCCCGCCTTGGCCGAAGGGCAATTGAACCTCTATAACTGGGGCGACTACACCAGCCCAGAACTGCTGGAAAAGTTCGAAAAGGAAACCGGCATCAAGGTGACGGTGACCGATTACGACAGCAACGACACCGCGCTGGCCAAAGTGTCGGCGGGTGGGTCGGGCTATGACCTTGTGGTGCCCTCGGCGCATTTCGTCTCGATCTATGTCGAACAGGGTCTGATCCAGAAACTGGATCTGACCCGCCTGCCCCACCACGGCAACATCGCGCCGGAATGGATGAATGTCGATTGGGACATGGGCCGCGAATACACCATTCCCTGGCAATGGGGCACCACCGGCATTTCGGTGGATACCAATGTTTACAAGGGCGATGTGAACACCTCGAACGTGTTCCTGAACCCGCCGGAAGAGCTGAAGGGCAAGATAAACGTCGTCCCCGAGATGAACGAGATCGTCAACCTTGCCGTGATGTGGGCAGGCGGCAAGCCGTGCAGCGAAGATGTCGCGGTGCTGAAAAAGGCGCGTGACGCGCTGATGGCGGCCAAGCCGTTCTGGGCCTCGATGGATTACGGCACCACCGACCGCATGGCAAATGGCGACTGGGCGGCAAGCGTCAACTGGTCGGGCGAAACCTTCCGCTCTCGGCTGATCAACCCCGCCGTGGTTTATGGCTATCCGCGCGAAGGCTATCCGCTGTGGATGGATTCCGTTGCCCTCCTCAGCGATGCCAAGAACGTGGATGAGGCTTACAAGTTCCTTGATTTCATCATGCTGCCGGAAAATGCGGCGCTGATCTCGGCCTTTGCGCGGTATCCGAACGGCATCAGCGGCTCGATGGAATTCATGCCAGCCGACATGCAGACCGCGCCAGAGGTGAACATTCCAGAAGAATTCAAGGCTGCCGGTCATTTCCTGCCGACCTGCTCGGGCAAGTCGATGGATTATATGACCGCAATCTGGACCGATCTGCAAAAATGACCGGAAATCCGGCGCAGGGACACCAACGACCACAGGGAGACTACCGAATGAAGAAGACGCTTATGACCGCGACCTTCGCGCTGATGGCCAGCACCACGCTGGCCATGGCCGAAGGGCAGTTGCAGCTTTACAACTGGGGCAACTACACCAGCCCCGAACTGCTGGCCAAGTTCGAAAAGGAAACCGGCATCAAGGTGACGGTGACCGAATATGACAGCAACGACACCGCGCTGGCCAAGGTAGAGGCCGGCGGTGCCGGGTTTGACCTGGTGGTTCCTTCGGCGAACTATGTGCCGATCTGGGTTGAAAAGGGCCTGATCACCGAACTCGATCAGGCCAAGCTGGCCAACCACAAGAACATCGCGCCGGAATGGATGGATGTGCCGTGGGATGCGGGCCGCAAATACTCGGTTCCGTGGCAGTGGGGCACCACGGGCGTTGCCGTGAACACCAAGATCTATTCGGGCGACATCAACACCTCGAACGTGTTCCTGAACGTGCCGGCCGAGTTGAAGGGCAAGATCAACGTCGTTCCCGAAATGAACGATGTGGTCAACATGGCGATCTTCTGGGCCGGTGGTCAGCCCTGCACCGAAGACAAGGAAGTGCTGAAAAAGGCGCGTGACGCGCTGCTGGCGGCCAAGCCCGACTGGATCAGCATGGATTACGGTGCCACGGAACGGCTGTCGAACGGCGATTGGGCGGCATCGGTGAACTGGAACGGCTCAACCATGCGGGCGCGTCTGGCGACCAATGGCGACGTGAAATACGGCTATCCGAAAGAGGGCTACCCGCTGTGGATGGATTCGGTTGCCCTGCTGAAAGACGCCCAGAATGTGGATGAGGCCTACAAGTTCCTCGACTTCATTATGGTTCCCGAAAATGCCGCGCTGATCTCGGGCTTTGCCCGCTATGCCAACGGCATCGCCGGGTCGGATGCCTTCATGCCCGAAGACATGAAGAACGCGCCCGAAGTGGTGATCCCGGAAGAGTTCAAGGCTTCGGGTCATTTCCTGCCCACCTGCTCGCCGCAGGCCCAGGAATACATGACCGCGATCTGGACCGAACTGCAAAAGTAAGTGCCGGTTGATCTGACAAAAGGGGGAGGGCCGTCTGCCCTCCCCCAACCCCTCCCGAGAGTATTTGGAAAGGTGCAAATGGATCTGACCGCGCTTTCGGCATCGGACCTGTCGCGCATGATCGTCGCGCGGCAGGTCGCCCCATCGGAGGTGATGGCGGCGCATCTGGACCGGATTGCTGCGGTGAACGGCGCGGTGAATGCAGTGGTATCGCTGCGCGACCGCGATGCACTTATGACCGAGGCGCGGGCGGCGGATGATGCCACGCCTGCGGGCTGGCTGCATGGAATGCCGTTGGCGGTCAAGGATCTGTGCGCGACCGCCGGGCTGCGAACGACCTTTGGCAGCCCGTTGTTCGCCGATTTCATTCCGACGAAAGACGATCTGCTGGCCGCACGGATGCGGGCGGCGGGGGCGATTTTCATTGGCAAGACCAACACGCCCGACTGGGGCCATGGCAGCCACAGCTTCAACCCGGTCTTTGGCGCGACCCGCAACCCCTATGATCTGTCGCGCACGGCGGGCGGATCATCCGGCGGGGCGGCGGCGGCGTTGGCGGCGCGGCTGGTGCCGGTGGCCGATGGCAGCGACATGATGGGCAGCCTGCGCAATCCGGCCGGGTTCTGCAACGTCTATGGCTTTCGCCCCAGTTGGGGTTTGGTTCCGGCGGATGCCGAGGGCGACACCCATCTGGCCACGCTGGCGACCGAGGGGCCGATGGGCCGCACCGTCGAGGATGTAGCGCGATTGCTGGCGGTGCAGGCGGGCGAGAACCCCGAGGTGCCTTTTGGCCGCCCGGTGGAAGATTACATCGCCGGGCTGGACCGCGACATCAAAGGCCTGCGCATCGGCTGGCTGGGCGATTGGGGCGGCGCCTATGCGACCGAGCCGGGGATACTGGAGCTGTGCGAGGCGGCGCTGCGCCAGTTTGAAGCCATGGGCGCGGTGGTAGAACCCCTGCCCCCGCCCTTTCCGGCGGAAAAGCTGTGGCAATCCTGGGTTACCCTGCGCGCCATGCTGAATGCGGGCAGCTTTCGTACGATCTATGCCGATCCGGCCAAACGCGCACAACTGAAGCCCGAAACCATTTGGGAGATCGAGCAGGGCCAAGGCCTGACCGCGGCGGCGGTATACGAGGCCAGCGTGATCCGCAGCCGTTGGTATGCCCATGCGGCGCAGATGTTTCAGCGCTTTGATGTGGTGATGTTGCCCACCGCGCAGGTCTGGCCCTTTCCGGTGGAATGGCGCTGGCCGCAGCTGATCAACGGCAAGGCGATGGACACCTATCACCGCTGGATGGAAGTGGTGATCCCGATCAGCCTGATCGGCCTGCCCGCGCTGTCGGTGCCTGTGGGCTTTGGCGCGCAGGGCCTGCCGATGGGGATGCAGATTGCGGGGCCGGTGGGTTCGGATGCGCGGGTGCTAGCGGTGGGTCAGGCCTGGCACCGGGCTACCGACTGGCCATCGCGCCGCCCGCCGGTTCTTGCCGAAGGGGCTGTGGCCCCGTAAGGCTGGGGCATGGTTATTTATCAACTGATCATGGCGGTTCTGCTGCCGGTTCTGCTGGGCTTTGCCGCCCTGCGCGGCGGGGTGTGGCAGCGGCTGGGACAAGTGCCGCCGCCTGGCCTTGGCCCGCGCCTGTGGCTGCATGGTGCGTCGAACGGAGAGCTGACTTCGGCCCGCTGGGTGGTGGAGCGGTTGATCAAGGCGCGACCGGGGGTGCAACTGCTGGTCACCGCCAACAGCCTGACAGGCCGGGCGATGGTGGCGGGTTGGGGTCTGCCGGGTGTGGTGGCGGCGCTGGCCCCGCTGGATGCCGCAGGCGCAGCGGGGCGGGTGCTGGATATCTGGGAACCACAGGCGCTGGTGATCGTGGAAAATGAGCTGTGGCCCTCTCGTATCGCGGCAGCGCATCGGCGCGGGGTGCCGGTGCTGGTGATCGGGGCGCGCATGTCGGAACGATCCGCGGCGCGCTGGGGCCGCTTGCGCGGGTTGATCGGCGGCATGTTGGCGCGGGTGGATTGGCTTTCGGCGCAGGATGACGCATCGCGCACGCGGTTTCTGGCGCTGGGGCTGGACCCGCAGGCGGCGGGGCCGGTGCTGGCGTTAAAGGCTCAGGCCGGAGGGCAGGCCGCCGCCCTGCCCTTTGCGCCGCCGTGGCCGCGCGACCGGGTTCTGCTGGCCGCCTCAACCCATGAGGGCGAGGAGGCCATCGCGCTGGACGGGTTTCTGGCGGCCCGCGACACCTTTGATCATCTGATCCTGGCCCCCCGCCACCCCCGCCGCAGCGAAGAGGTGCAGACCCTGCTGGCGGCGCGCGGTATTCCTTTTGCCACAAGGTCGAAAGGTCAGGTTCCCGCAGCGGACACCCCGGTCCATCTGGCCGACACGCTGGGAGAGATGCCCGCCTGGTATGCCATGGCCGGGGCCTGCCTGATAGGCGGCACCTTTGCACCCAAGGGGGGCCATACCCCGTGGGAACCGGCGCGGGCGGGCTGTGCCATCTTGCACGGGCCGGATGTGTCGAACAACGCCGCGCCCTTTGGCGCGCTGGACCGGGCGGGGGCCGCGATCCGCGTGGCACGGGCGCAGGATCTGGGCGCAGCCCTGCTCAGCCTGACGGCAGAGCGGCAGGCCGATCTGGCCGCGCGGGCCAAAGCCACATTGGCCCCCCAGACCGGGGGCGAGGCGATCATCGCGGCAATCCTGCGCGCGATGGCGGGCCAGACGCCCGGGGGCTAAGATCAGCCGGGGCGCAGTGCCAGGCTGCGCAGCCGCTCCTGCACCTCAGGCCGCACCGGGCCCTCGCGCGGCGCATCGACCAGCGTGCTCAGCATCGCAGGCGCCGGCGGCGGGCGGGCACCGCCCATCCATGACAGCGCGCGCAGCACCTCGGAGGCTTCCAGTGGCAGACGGTCTGGCATCTCTTGCCCCGACAAGGTGCCCCAAAGTGCCGTCCAGCAGCGCCCCACACTCCACGGGTTATAGCCACCACCACCCAGCAGCAGAAACCGTGGTGCAAGCGGGCGAAGGGCGGCCAAAACTGCCAGATAAGCGGTGTTCGACAGGGCCAGACGTGACAGCGGGTCTTCAAGCAACGAATCGGCCCCTGCCTGCAACACGATGACATCGGGCGCGAATTCCGCGACGCGCGGGCCGATCAGCCCTTCCAGCACCACCCGCAACTCGGTATCGTTCAGGCCACGCGGGACCGGCAGGTTGAACGCATTCCCGCCGCCGTCATCGCCCAACCGCCCGGTGAACGGCCAGCGCCCCTCTTCATGGACCGAGATCAGCCGCACCGCCGGGTCACCTGCAAAGGCAAACTCTACCCCGTCGCAGTGATGGGCGTCGATATCAACATAGGCAATCCGCGCCATCCCCAGTGCCTTCAGCCGCAGAATGCCAAGCACCGGGTCATTCAGATAGCAAAAGCCGTTGGCGCGGTCGGGCATGCCGTGATGGGTGCCGCCACCCGGTACATGGACTGCACCCGACGCCGCATGGCCCAGCATCTCTGCCGCCAGCAGAATGCCACCCGCCCCGGTGGCAGGGCGCGAAAAGACCTGCGGAAAGATCGGGTTCGCCACGGTGCCCAACCCGTACCGCGCCCGCATTTCCGGCGTGGCCTCTCCGCTTGCCTCGGCCGACTGCAAGGCAGCGATATAGTCGGCGCTGTGCCATGCGGTCAGCGCCGCCGCCTTGGCGCGCGGGCTTTGCCGGTAGCGTTCGGCAGGCAACCAGCCAAGCGCCCGCGCCAGATCCACCACGGTAGAAACGCGTGGCACCCGCAAGGGATGCAAGCCACCATAGCTTGACCGGCGGTAAATGCCGCTGGCAATCATCAAGGGTCCGATATGCGCCTGCCTGGTCATGCAGCATATGGTAGTGTTCGCTGCCCGTTTCTCAATCCATATGCAACAAATGTCGCTAAATCGCCAAAAGGTCGGGTATTCGACACTTGCGCTTCACAAGAAAGCCTACAAAATAAGGAAAACCAGTGCTGGAGTTACCCAGCCCAAGTACAGGCGTACCAGTGCCCAAAGACTTCACTCATACGCCCGCAGACGGGGCGACCTGCCCCGTTCAATACGGGGCTATCTGCTGGCGGATGCACCGCGGCAAGGTAGAGGTGTTGTTGATCACCAGCCGCGACACGGGGCGTTGGGTCATCCCGAAGGGTTGGCCGATGCTGGATAAATGCCCCGCTTCAACCGCCCAGCAAGAGGCTTGGGAAGAGGCCGGAGTGAAGGGCGATGTTGCCGAAGACAGTGTTGGCACCTTTGGCTATGACAAGGTGCTGAAACCGGGGCAAAGCCTGCCCTGCCGGGTTGCAGTCTATTCGCTGCGGGTCGGAGAGCTGAAGCGCAAATACCCCGAAGACAAGATGCGCAGCCGCAAATGGTTCAAGTACAGCAAGGCGGCGCGACTTGTGGCAGAACCGGAACTGCGCGGCCTGTTGATGGCCCTGCCCGTGCTGCTGGATATTGAGCCTGCGGTGGCTTGAACTTTCCTGTTTACCGCATAGGTTACAGGGATGATCCGCTACACGCTCAGATGTGCCAAGGGGCACAACTTTGAAAGCTGGTTCCAGTCGGCGGCGGCGTTTGATGTGTTGCAGGCTTCGGGCCATGTGTCTTGCAGCTTGTGCGGTGAAAGTTCGGTCACCAAGGCGCTGATGGCCCCCGCCGTCACGCAGGGGCAGGATCGGCCCGCCCTTGGCCAGCCGCAATCCGAGGTAGAGGCGGCAATGGCCGCGCTGCGCCGTCAGGTTGAAGAGAATTCCGAATATGTCGGCCTTGGCTTTGCCGCCGAGGCCCGCGCCATGCACGATGGCGATGCCCCCACCCGCGCGATCTATGGCGAGGCCCGCCCGGATGAGGCGCGCAAACTGTTGGAAGACGGCGTGCCCGTGGCGCCCTTGCCGTTCATCCCGAACCGTAAGACGAATTAAAGCCCTTCCAGCACCGCAATCGCGCGCTTTTCGTCATCGGCCGTCCAGCCAGATTTCAACAGGTCGATCAACAGTTTGATCACTCCGGGATCAGCCCGTTTCAACGCCTGCAACACCGGCTTTGGGGCCGCCTGCACATAGGCCAGCGCCACATCGTCGCTGTCGGTCTGGTGCATGTCGCGCAGTCGTTCAAAGATCGGCCGCAGCCGTTGCGGGTTGGGCCCCAGCGAAACAAGGAATTTTGCCAGCCCTTCCTCGTCCATATCCATCGTCGTGCCAAAGGCTCCAAAGCGAAAGCGGTTGACGACGAATTCGGCATCCTTCTGCATGTAAAGCTTGAAACCGTGGCCTGCGACAAAGCCGACCTTGCTGCTGCTCATGTCGGCTGACAGGTCCAACCAGGTGATCGGATCAAAGGTAAACGCGTTATTGGTGCGCCGAATACCCGGCGGCCAGAACCGACAGGGCGAACCAAAGCTGTTCACCTCCATCCCCGCAATCGACGCTGGCCCAAGCGCCAGCGCCACTGCGGTCAGCGCGTTCGATGTGATCAGGTTGCCTTGGCTGTGGCAATATACCGGCGTGCGCAGCGGATTCAGCCCGCCCGCGCCGGCCAACAATCCGTAAACGGCCAGTGCCGCGGCATTGCCGTCGATCATCGAAGCGACGAAATCAGTTTTCTGCACCATGGGGGCCGCGCGTCGGGCCAGTTGGTACAATGCCTCGGTCGCCATGGCCCAGCCTTCAAAACTGTTGCGGTCGCCCCCGGCCTGCACCGGCATCATCCGCACCTTGTCAGCCACGCACTGGCCCAGATCGGCCCATTTTCCATCAGACTTGTTGAATACGCCAACCACCGGACATCCCTGCAACAAGGACAGCGCCGTCGCGCTTTCCACATGGTCTTGCGGGGTGTTGTCCATGCCGTTGACAAATATCACCCGCCGGTTGGCCTGAAACCACGGTTGGGCCTGCGCCTCGGCATTGATGTAAAGATTGATGTCGCCGTCGGTCGAAGGAAGGTGCCCACCGGGGCGGATAGAAGGAGCCTGCATGAAAAAACCTTGCGATAAGCCTATTTGTGCAGCTTATCGCAGGTTTCACGCCAGACAATGGTGATAAATAGTTCGCCTGATCAGATCTGCTTTTCGGGCATTTCGACGCGAAGACCGTCCAGCGCCGCCGTCACCTTGATCTGGCAGGTCAGGCGCGAACGGACCGGATCGGGGTTCCAGGCGAAATCCAGCATGTCCTCTTCCATCGCGTCTTTCTTGGGCAGCTTTTCAACCCAATCCGCCGCGACATAGACATGGCAGGTCGAACAGGCACAGGCGCCACCGCAATCGGCCTCGATGCCCGGAATGCCGTTGTCGCGCGCGCCTTCCATCACAGTCAGGCCATTCGCCACGTCCACCACATGCTCTTTGCCGCCGAACTCAACGTAGGTGATCTTCGCCATTTTCGTCCCCGAAATCCTGTTGCCACAGGACATAACCGCCCCGCGCCCGTTTTGCCAGAGGGGGCGAAGGGCTTCCCTTTCCTGCCCAGCCGCTTGCCGCTATGGTGGCGCCAATCAAGCCGCAGGCAGAACCGGCATAAGAGGCGGGCAGTATGGCATCACATTGGCAAAGCGGCCGGGCGCTGCTGTTCGCGGGCGCACTGGCGCTGTCGGCTTGCGCCGGGGCATCGCCCGATGGTCCGGGCCGCGCCGATCTGCGGATTGAACTGGTGCCGGGCGAAACCGCGCCCAAAGGCCCCGACGGTGCCTGCTGGGACAAGGATACCACCCCCGCCGTGATCGAAACCGTGACCGAGCAAGTCATCGTCTCGCCAGAGATGCGCGATGCGGCGGGCCAGATCACCGCGCCCGCCACCTTTCGCAGCGAAACTGCACAGCACATCGTGCAGGACCGGCAGGATGTCTGGTTCCGCGCACCCTGTCCGCCGCAGATGGATGTGGCCTTCGTCGCCAGCCTGCAACGCGCCCTTAAGGCACGGGGGCTGTTTGGCGCTGCAATCTCTGGCAGCTATGACGCCACCACAGCCGAGGCAGTACGCCGGTTTCAGGCCGACCGCGGACTTGATTCCCCCCGCCTGTCACTGGCCGCGGCCAAGGAACTGGGCCTGATCGCCGTGGACATCGACCGGCTGTGACGCCTGTCGCCCATTGTGGCGCTGGGGGCCATGGGGCCTTGTCCGGCTGTTGATGTGGCTAGAGGTGATCGCCCATCCTCACGATTCAATCGGCAAAATACCTTCGGAAATTCTGCGCGACGATCACCGAAGCGTTCTGAATGAACTGCGGGGGCCAGAAGGCCCCCGCTGACCGCAAATAATGCGGGTTTATTCGATTGCCAGCGCCACGAAGCGCGGGTCACCATCACGACGCACCAACAGCAACAGCGACTTGCGGCCTGCATCCTTGGCTTCTGCGATCCGGTCCTCCAGATCCTTCAGCAGGGCCACCGGGCGCTGGCCGGCCTCGACCACGATGTCGCCCGGCGAAACGCCCTTGCCCGCCGCATCCGACACGGCATCAACATGGGTCACGACCAGACCTTGCGTATCGGCGGGCAGGTTCATCTGCTTGGCCATGTCGGCGGTTACCGGCTCCAGCGTCAGGCCCAGAACCTCCAGCTTTTGCGGCTCTGCGGGTTTGCCGGGTTCGCTTTGCTTGGCAGGCACCACTTCGGCCTCGGCTTCTTCGCGGCGGCCCAGTTTTACGGCGATGGTTTCCAGCTTGCCGTCGCGCATAACGATCACCGGCACTTCTTCGCCAATCGGGCTGTCGGCCACGGTACGGGTCAGGTCACGCACGGTCTTGACCTCGTGACCGTTGAAGGTGGTGATCACATCACCCGCCTTCAGCCCCGCCGCCTTGGCCGGACCATCGGGCACATCGGTGATCAGCGCGCCCTTGTCGGCGGCCAGACCCATCGCTTCGGCCACATCCGGCGTCACGTCCTGAATCTTAACGCCCAGCCAGCCCCGGCGCGTCTCGCCGAACTGCTTGAGCTGATCGACCACCTTCGACACCACATTCGACGACATCGAGAAGCCGATCCCGATAGAGCCGCCCGTTGGCGACAGGATAGCGGTGTTCACACCAATAACCTGCCCGTCCGTGTTGAACAGCGGCCCGCCAGAGTTGCCCTTGTTGATCGCCGCATCGGTTTGCAGGAAATCATCATAACTGCCCGACAGCTCGCGCCCACGGGCCGAAACGATGCCTGCGGAAACCGAGAAGCCCTGCCCCAGCGGGTTGCCCACCGCCATCACCCAATCGCCGACGCGCATCGTATCGCTGTTGCCAAAGGGCACAAAAGTCAGCTGTTCCTTGCTGTCCACTTTCAGCAGGGCGATGTCGGTCTTGGTGTCGGTGCCGACCAGCTTGGCCGAAAGGCGCTTGCCATCAAAGGTCTGCACCTCGATCTGATCGGCGCCCTCGATCACATGGTTGTTGGTGACGATATAGCCATCGGCAGAGATCACAAAGCCAGACCCCAACGCCTGTTCCCGTTGCGGTTCCTGCTGGCCCTGACCATCGGGGCCGAAATCCTTGAAGAACTCTTCAAAGGGCGAGCCTTTGGGCACGACGGGTCCGCCATCGGTTGGCGCGGCCACAACGGCTGTGGTGGTGATCATCACCACCGACGGGCTGACCTGTTCGGCCAGATCGGCAAAACTTTCCGGTGCGCCACGGGCATAGACCGGCGCCATCACCGCTGGCGACAACGCCAGCGACAGGCCAAGCGCCGCCGCCATCATCAGTCGCCCGCGCGCCTTGCGCGGGGCTTTGCCTGGGATCGCGGCATAGGCCGGGATCGGGGCAGAAACAGAGGAACGGTTCAGCACGTCCGAACTCCTTTTCGGTATCACCGGGGGCACAATACCGGCCCCACATATTCTATGCCCATAGATCACCACAGCATGGCGATGCGCAATGCAAGCCCGTTCAAAAGCCGTCAATCGCTTGTGAATGGCAGACCCGGCGACCGTGATCGATTGTAACACTTCGCCCAGTCGCGCCCATGGCGACGATTGCCTTGGGGTAGCCAAGATCGGCGCCCGCCCCCCTGACTGTGCTGCGGTTTCAGCCGCCGAAAGCCCGCACCAGCCCAACAATGCCCACCCCCGCCGCCACAGCGACAAGGCCCAGCACTCGGCGTTGATCACGGCCAAGGGCCGCAATCGTGGCCAGCATGTCCTCGATACGCGAAGGGGCCAGTGCAAGCACCAGCCCCTCGATCACAAGAACAAGGCCCAAGCCAAGGGCCAGCCAACTCATGGTGCAGGCGTACCCGCAGGCCGGCCACCCTCGCCGTTCAGATAGTCGAAGAACGCCGAATCCGGGGTGATCACAACAGAGGTATTGCCCCCCTGCAACGCCCGTTCATACGCGGTCAGCGACCGGGTAAAGGCAAAGAACTCCGGGTCTTTGCCAAAGGCATCGGCGTAGATCCGGTTGCGTTCGGCATCAGCCTCACCCCGGATCACCTCGGCCTTTTTCTGCGCGTCAGAGGTCACTTCAACCCTGCTGCGGTCGGCTGCCGCGCGCACGCGCTGCGCCGCTTCGTTACCGCGACCGATCTCGTCCGCCGCCTCGCGCTCGCGCTCGGCCCGCATGCGGGCAAAGGTGGCTTCAAGGTTCTGGACCGGCAGATCGGTGCGGGTCAGGCGAACGTCGATCACCTCGACACCCAACCCCGCCGCCTCGCGCCGGGCAAGGTCGCGGATCTGGTTCATCAGCGACTGGCGATCTTCGGACAGAACCGAGGTCGAAGGTACGGTGCCCAGAACTTCGCGGATGGCGGCGGTGATGATGCTGTCCAGCCGCATGCGCGCCTGCGCCTCGCCGCCGGCACCCACAGCTTCGCGGAATTCGACCAGATTGGTGATCCGCCAGCGGGCAAAGGCATCAACCACCAGACGGCGGTCATCCGAGGGCGTCACTTCGATCGGCTGGGTCGGCAAGCCAAGGATGCGGTCCTCATAGGTGACCACCTCTTGAATGAACGGGATCTTGAAGCCGAGGCCGGGTTGCGAGACCTCTTGCTTGACCTGCCCGAATTGCAGCACCAGCGCACGTTCACGCTCGTCAACTATGAACACCGAAGACAGCGCCACGGCCACCACGATCACGGCGGCGGGAATCAGGAAAACGGACCGCATCAGTTGGACCCTCCGGTGGCCGGGGCAGGCATGGGTTTGATCAGCTCGTTCAGCGGCAGATAGGGCACGACGCCCGACCCCTGCCCGCCTGCCGGACCATCAAGCAGCACCTTGTTCATGCCGCCCAACACCTTTTCCATGGTTTCCAGATACATCCGCTTGCGGGTCACCTCGGGTGCCTTGACGTATTCCTGATAAACGGCGCTGAACCGGCTGGCCTCGCCCTGCGCGTCATTGACGGCCTGGGCGCGGTAGGCCTCGGCCTCTTCGATCAACTGGGCGGCCTGACCGCGCGACCCTGCGGTGACGCGGTTGGCATAGGCATCGGCCTCTTTCTCCAGCCGGTCGCGTTCCTGCTGGGCGGCCTGCACCTGACGGAAACTGTCGATCACCTCGCGCGGGGGGTCGGCCTTGGCCAGGTTGACCCGCACCACGTTGATGCCGCTGTCATAGGTATCCAGCGTCGATTGCACCGCCGCCCGCAGGTCAGAAGCAATCCGCCCCCGGTCGCGGTTCAGGATCGGTGCCAGTTCAGACCGGGCGATAATGTCACGCATCGCACTTTCCGAAACCGCGCGGATCGTGTCGGCGGGATCGGCAAGGTTGAACAGGTATTTCGCCGGGTCCGAAATGTTCCACACCACCTGGAATTCGATATCCACGATGTTCTGGTCGCGCGTCAGCATCAGCCCGGTGTCATTTTCGCCCGCCGATCCGTTGCCGATATCGGTGGTCTGTTCCAGATTGACCGGCACCTTGGTGGCCGACACGAACGGCCAGGGCGCAAAGTTCAGGCCCGGATTGCCCACGGAAGAAAACTTGCCCAGCATCAGCTCGACCGAGCGTTCTTCGGGCTTGACCGTATAGAACGACATATAGCCCCACAGGCCGATGGCCGCGAGGATACCCAGCATAACGCCCTGACGGGTGACCATCGGGCCTTGAGGCCCACCGCCCGCACCAGGAGGGGTAGGGCGTCCGCCGCGACCGCCCATCAGCACACGCAGGTGTTCGGTGCCGCGCTTCATCAGCTCGTCGATCTCGGGGATCTGGGGGCCTTCGCCCGGCCGACGTCCGCCATTGCGACGGCCATCATCGCGCCCGCCCCGGTCGCCGCCGTTGTCGCGATCATCGTCGCCCGAACCGCCGCCACCGCCCCATGGGCCTCCGCTGCCAGCCATCCACTGTCCTTCCTTGTCGTTTCCTAGCCCTGAATTGGGCACATCGGGCGGAAAATCAAGCGCTCTGCGCAACTTCGCTGCCGGGCGACGTGTCGCACCCTGCCTTAAACGACGCGGCTGGGCTTGCGCATCGTCACCAATTCTTCCGCCGCCGTGGGGTGAACCGCAACGGTGCGGTCAAAATCTTCCTTGGTCGCACCCATCGAAATCGCAACGGCGGCAAGCTGAATCATCTCGCCGGCACCTTCGCCGACGATGTGGCAGCCCAGCACCTTGCGCGTGGTCTGGCTGACCAAGAGCTTCATCAGCATCCGGTCTTCGCGACCCGCGAACAGGGTTTTCATCGGGCGGAAGGTGGCGGAATAGACCTCCACCGGACCTTGCGCCTTGGCTTCCTCTTCGGTCAGGCCAACGGTGCCCAGTTCCGGCTGGGTAAAGACGGCGCTGGCGATGGACTTGTGTTCAAACTTCGTCGGCACACCGCGAAAGACGGTATAGGCAAAGGCATGGCCCTCGCGGATGGCGACCGGGGTCAGGTTCACCCGGTTGGTCACATCGCCCACCGCATAGATCGAGGGGACGGCGGTTTGCGACCAGTCATCCACCTTGACCGCGCCATCGCGGTCAAGTGCGACGCCCACACCTTCCAGCCCCAGACCGGCGGTGTTGGGCTTGCGGCCCGTGGCGTAAAGCACAAGGTCATATTCGGTCGTGGCCCCATCCAGCGCGGTGGCGCGGATGCCGGTTTCAGTCCGGTCCAGCCGGGCGACATCGGTGTTCACCCGAATGTCGATGCCTTGGGCGATCATCGCCTTGGCAACATGGCCGCGCGCCTCGTCATCAAAGCCGCGCAGGATCTGTTCGCCCCGATACCATTGGGTGACCTGCACGCCGAGGCCATTGAGGATGCCCGCAAATTCGCAGGCGATGAAGCCGCCGCCGACGATCAGCGCGCGGCGGGGAAGTTGATCCAGATGGAACATCTCATTCGAGGTGACGGCCAGCTCGCGGCCCGGCACATCGGGCACGAAGGGCCAGCCGCCGGTGGCGATCAGGATATGCTTGGTCGTAAAACGCTCGCCAGTGGACAGCACAACGGTATGGGCATCAACCACGGTGGCGCGCGCGTCGTGAATCGTGACACCGGCATTTTTCAGCGTGCCGCGATAGGCGCCTTCCAAACGGTCCAGCTCTGCCTCTAGCTGACCACGAAAACGCGACCAGTCGAACTCGCCGATCCGCGCATCCCAGCCATAGGCGCGGGCGTCCTGTACCAGATGCGGAAAGGCCGAAGCGTTTACCATGATCTTTTTCGGCACGCAGCCCCGGATGACGCAGGTGCCGCCCATGCGGCTTTCCTCGGCCAGCCCGACGCGCACGCCGCCCTCGGCCGCAGCGATCCGTGCCGCGCGCACCCCGCCAGAGCCGCCGCCGATGACGAAAAGGTCATAGTCGAACTGGGTCATGGCAGTCTCCTGTGGCAGATGTCGGCAGCGGGGTTTTCACACCCCCACCCCCGTGGAGTATTTGGAAAGGTGCAAATGCAGGTAGGGATCGCGCTATATTGCGCAACCCTTCAGTCGCCAAGATCGGTAAAGATATTGTCGCTGGGCACCAAGTGAATGCGCTCATCCACTTCGGTGCCAGCGTTGATATCTCGTACGACAACGCGGCCATCGCCGTGGCCGATGATGACGATATCGCAGATATCGATGAACAGGCCGTTTTCGACCACGCCTGGAATCTGGTTCAGTACCAGCGACAATTGGCGCGGGTTGCCGATGCGTTTCAGATGCAGATCGACGATGTAATTCGCCTCGTCGGTCAAAAGCGGCTTGTCGCCGTTCATCCGCAGGGTCACATCGCGGTGCAGCACATCCATGCCGACCAGCAGCTCTTCGATCAGGGCCTTGGTGGTCTGCCAGCCAAAGGGAATGATCTCGACCGGCAGGGGGAAGGCGCCCAGTTGGGCGACCTCTTTCGCGGCATCGGCGATGACGATCATCTGGTCCGATGCCGTCGCCACGATCTTTTCCTGCAACAGCGCCGCCCCACCGCCCTTGATCAGCGCAAGTTGGGGGTCGAATTCATCGGCACCGTCGATGGTCAGGTCCAGCCATTTGGCATCGTCAAGGCTGGTGACCGGAATGCCCAGTTGCCGCGCCAGTTCCGCCGTGCGGGTCGAGGTTGGCACGCCAGTGACGCGCAGCCCGTCTTGGCGGATGCGCTCGGCCAGGCAGCGCACCATCCATGCAGCGGTCGATCCGGTGCCAAGGCCCACCTTCATACCATCCTGAACATAGTCCACCGCACGTTTGGCCGCGACGAATTTGGCGGTATCAATGGGGGAAAGGTCGGCTGGCATGGGCAACTCCTTTACGGGCATGGCTGCTTATAGGGCGGGCCTGCGCGCGGGGGAACGGCAAATTCCGTATCCGGGCTTGACGATTGACCCAAGTTATTTACATTGCGAATAATTCGCAATTGCAGGACATCATGCAGCACCCCGATCAATCCTTCCTTGCCGGCTTTGCCACATCGCGCGGCGAGGCCCCTTTGGCCGAGGTCAACCGCAGTGTCCGCGTCAGCGGGTCGGTCTGGAAGCGGTTTCTGGCCTTTGTCGGCCCCGGCTATATGGTGGCGGTGGGCTATATGGACCCCGGCAACTGGGCCACCTCGCTGGCGGGCGGGTCAAAGTTCGGCTATACGCTGCTGACTGTCGCGCTGGTGTCGAACCTGATGGCAATCGTGCTGCAATCCTTGGCGGCGCGGCTGGCGGTGGCCACGGGGCGCGATCTGGCACAGGCCTGCCGCGATGCCTGGCCACGGTGGGTTTCCATGCCGCTGTGGGTTCTGGCCGAGATCGCCATCATCGCCACCGACATCGCCGAGGTGATCGGCACCGCGATTGGCCTGAACCTGCTGTTTGGCGTGCCCTTGGAGCTGGGGGTGATCATCACCGCGCTGGATGTGTTCATCATCCTGTGGCTGCAACGGCGCGGCTTTCGTAAGCTGGAGGCCTTTGTCATCACTCTTTTGGGGGTGATCGCCGCCAGCTTTGCCATCCAGATCGCGCTGGCCGATCCTGATTGGGGGGCCGTGATCCTTGGCTTTGCGCCAACGGTCGAGATCGTGAAGAACCCCGAGATGCTGTACCTGGCGCTGGGTATCCTTGGCGCAACCGTGATGCCCCACAACCTTTACCTGCATTCCGCCATCGTGCAGACCCGCGCCTGGGGCGAGACCCTGCCAGAAAAGCGCCAGGCGCTGAAATTCGCCACCATCGACAGCACTGTCGCGCTGATGTTCGCGCTTCTGGTCAATGCCTCGATCCTGATCCTTGCCGCAGCCTCGTTCCATTCCACCGGCCAGACCAATGTCTCCGATCTGGGCGAGGCGCACCGCATCATCGGCCCCTTGCTGGGGGCAACCATCGCGCCGTCGCTGTTTGCCATTGCGCTGCTGGCCTGCGGGTTGAATTCAACCGTGACGGCCACACTTGCGGGGCAAGCCGTGATGGAGGGGTTCCTGCGCATCCGCCTTGCGCCCTGGATCCGCCGTCTGATCACGCGCGGCCTTGCCATTCTGCCCGCCGCCGGGGTGACGCTGCTTTATGGCAGCGAGGGGATGGGTGAGTTGCTGATCCTGACCCAGGTCGTCCTGTCGCTGCAACTGCCGTTTGCCGTGGTGCCACTGGTCCTGTTCACCGCCGACCGCGCCAAGATGGGGCCCTTGCGGGCACCGCTTTGGCTGGTGGCGCTGGCCATCGTGATTGCAGTGGTGATCATCGCGCTGAACCTGAAACTGCTGTGGGATTTCGCGGCAACGGTCTGAGCGGCGGCGGCGCATCAGATGTGTCGTTTTTCGCCTGTTGTCGGCGCGCCTTCCGCTCCATGATCGGCGCGCGAACAGGAGGACACCATGCTGCGGCTACATTCTTCCCCCGACTCCGCATCGATGGCGGTGCGGATGATCCTAGAGGAACTGGGCCTGCCCCATGAGGTGCGGGTGCTGGACCGCACCGGCGGCGCGCTGCAATCGCCCGATTACCGTGCCCTGCACCCCCTGGGCCTGATCCCGGCGCTTGATACCCCCGACGGTACGATGTTCGAAACTGCCGCAATCTTGCTGTGGCTGGCCGACCGCGCGCCGCAATCTGGCCTTGCCCCGGCCCCCGACAGCGCCGGGCGTGCCGATTTCCTGAAGTGGCTGTTCTTCACCTCGACCAACCTGCATCCGCACCTCTTGAATCTGTTCTATCCCGACCGCGCCGCGGGGGCCGCGAACGAACAGGCCGTCATCGCCGCCTCGCGGGACCGCATCTCGACCCTGCTGGCGGCGGTGGAGGCTGCGGCGGCGCGCAAGCCACAATGGCTGTCGGCGGAACAACCGACGGTGCTGGGCTATTACCTTTCCATGCTGCTGCGCTGGCTTGGCTCTTTCGCGGCAGATGATCCGCGCCGCGTGAACCTGCCGGACTATCCGGCATTGCACGCGGTTGCCGCCTATCTTGATACCCGACCTGCCGCCCAATCTGTCGCCGCAGCCGAGGGCCTTGGCCCCCGTCCCTTCACCGAACCCGCCTGAGGCCCCCATGTTCCTTTCCGTTTTCGATATGTTCAAGGTGGGCGTCGGCCCGTCTTCGTCGCACACCATGGGACCGATGGTCGCCGCAGGAAAATTCCTCGATACGCTGCGCGCCTCGCCCTTTCATTTTCATGGGCTGCGGGCGTCGCTCCACGGCTCGCTGGCCTTTACCGGCGTGGGCCATGCGACGGACCGCGCGACCATTCTTGGCCTCGCCGGGTTTGAACCCGCCAGTTATGACGCCGAAAAGGCCGAAGCGGCGCTGGCGGCGATTGCCGAAACGCATACCATCACCGTGCCCGGCCTACCGCCGCTGGCCTTTGACCCCAAGAAAGACCTGACTTTCGATTTCGGCCCTGCCCTGCCCGGCCATGCCAATGGCATGATCCTGAAGGCAACCGATGCCCAAGGCGACGTGATCTTGCAGGAAACCTATTACTCCATTGGCGGCGGCTTCGTGCTGACCGCCGCCGAACTGGCTGATGCCGGGGCTGGCAAGGCGCGGGCCAAGGCCGATGTGCCCTATCCGTTCGAGACGGCGGACGAGATGCTGGCTATGGCCAAATCCTCGGGCCTGACGATCGCGCAGATGAAGCTGGCAAATGAGCTGAAGTTCCGCACCAAGGCCGAGATCGACAAGGGCCTTTCCCGGCTGTGGGAGGTGATGAACGCCTGCATTTCGCGCGGCATGGTGGGCGAAGGCATCCTGCCCGGCGGATTGAAGGTGCGCCGCCGTGCCAAGGGCATCCATGATGCGCTGATGGCCGAACGCGGGCTGAACCAGACCCCGCCCCATACGATCAATGACTGGATGTCGCTTTATGCGATGGCGGTGAATGAGGAAAACGCCGCAGGTGGCCAGGTTGTGACCGCCCCCACCAACGGTGCTGCGGGTGTGCTGCCCGCCACCATCCGCTATTGGCTGGATCATGTGCCCGGCGCGAGCGCCAGCCGCGTTGGGGATTTCCTGCTGACCGCCGCCGCCGTCGGGGGCCTGTGCAAGCACAACGCCTCGATCTCGGGCGCGGAATGCGGCTGTCAGGCAGAGGTCGGCAGTGCCGCCGCGATGTCAGCGGCGGGCCTCTGTGCGGTGATGGGCGGCACGGTGATGCAGGTGGAAAACGCCGCCGAAATCGCGCTGGAACATCATCTGGGCATGACCTGCGATCCGGTCAAAGGTCTGGTGCAGGTGCCTTGCATCGAAAGGAACGGCCTTGGCGCAATCAAGGCGGTTTCGGCCGCCAGCCTTGCCCTGCGCGGCGACGGCGTGCATCTGGTTTCCCTTGATGCCTGCATCGAAACCATGCGCCAGACCGGCCATGACATGCATGAGAAATACAAGGAAACCAGCCTTGGCGGTCTGGCCGTCAACGTACCGAACTGCTGAGACGGCACGCAGGTTGACCTGACAGCGGCGGGGGTTTCACACCCCCGCACCCCGTGGAGTATTTCCAGAAGGGCAAGAGCAAGTCAGGTTGCGCCCCGGCCAGCGACACCACTCAAGATGCTCAGGAAGAGCTTTCCTCGTGACCGGGGCGACTTGCCCTTCACGGCCATCGGGGCTCCCCCCTGTGCCGTGAGTCGAGCTTCGCCGAACAAGGTTAAGAAAACCTTTCGCATTTGCCCTTCTTCAAATACTCCCGCCGGAGGCATCCAACCTTTCAACCCGCGCCGGCGTCGGGCTGAAGAGCAGCGGCAGCGCGGGCGCGGGGGCTCGATGCCCCCGAAGCCCGCCGCCCCGTTTGGCACTCTCGGAACAGGACGTCGTTTTCAGGCGGGCCGTGCGGCAATTGGGCGGGTATGACCCTTGCATGACCCAGGACCGCATTCTTCCCGGCATCCTTCTGATGCTTGCCTTCTGCACCCTGGCGCCGCTCCTCGACGCCGCCTCGAAACTCGCCACGGCAACCATCCCCGTCGGCCAGATCACCGCTGCGCGGTTTCTTGTGCAGGGCGCGCTGATGGTGCCGGTGGCACTGATGATGGGGCTTTCGTGGCACGCACCTGGACGGGTACTTTGGCTGATCGTTTTGCGGGCGCTGTTCCTGATCGTCTCGACCTACGGCTTTGTTGCGGCAGTGCAGGTCATGGCGATTGCCGATGCGCTGGCCATCGTGTTTGTCGAGCCGTTCATCCTGCTGATCCTGGGCCATCTGATTTTCGGCGACCATATCGGGCCGCGCCGGATCATCGCTTCGGTCATCGGTTTTGTCGGCTGCCTTTTGGTGATCCAGCCCTCGCTGGCGGCCTTTGGCCTTGTGGCACTGTTCCCGCTGATGACGGCGTTCAGCTTTGCCGCCTATATGCTGGTGACGCGCGCAATTGCGGGCGACGTGCATCCGGTGATCCAGCAACTGCACACCTCTGTCGCGGGGGCGGCGATGTGCTTGCCTGCGATGATCCTGTTCAACGGCTCGGGCCTGCCCACGCTGGACCCGGTGATGCCCCAGGGCTGGGCGTGGCTGTGGCTGTTCGGCGTGGGATTCTGGGCCGCGGTCAGCCATATGTGCATGACCTTCGCGCTGAAATACGCCCCGGCTTCGACCCTTGCCCCGATCCACTATCTGGAGATCGTCACCGCCGTTGCCGTCGGCTATGCGATTTTCGGCGATTTCCCCAATGCGCTGACCTGGGTTGGCATCGCGATCATCGTCGCCTCGGGGCTGTATGTGATCTGGCGAGAGCGGATCACGGCGGGCAAAGTGACATCAGAACTGCCGGAAGCTGTCTGACCGGCAGGATCACCAGCATCCCCGGCCCGTCAAACTCTAGCCGCACCACCGCCTCTGACACCTCGTTGGAGGTGCCGATCATTCCGTCTGGCGCAAACTCCAGCCCATCAATCGGCCAGCGCAGCCCGGTGCTGCGCCCCGTCACCGCCGCCATAGGGAACAGCGACAGACGGGTGCCGATCGGCAGGGTCAGTTTCAGCCGCCCCGGGGCGTGAAAGGTCACGTCCCGCGGACCAAGCACCAGAACCCGCCGGTCGGCATAGCGGACCAGCGTGTTCAGGACCGCCAGCCCATGGTCCAGCCGTGCGCCCTGAAACCCCAGCGCCAGCACATAGGGGGCCATGACCGAACGCAGAGCCTTGTCGAAATCAGTCGTGACCTGTTCGGAGATCGGAAACAGTCGGTCCGACAGGCGCGCCCGTGCCGCTGCCGAAATCGAATCCAGATCGCCAATCACCGCGCGTGGGGTCACCCCCAGCCGCAAAAGGCGATCAGCCCCACCATCGGCCGCAATGATTTCATCGGCATAGCCCTGCGCCCGTGCCAGAAGTGCGGCCGAAAACGGCGCGCCGCCTGCAAGGATGACTCCGGCCGTAGTTTCGACAATCGGGGCGTGTATTGACGGACTGTTCATCGAATTGAGGCAAAGAAACGGTTCATGGGACACAATCAATCCACTAAATTACCCTCGTCTGTCCATGGATTCGAACAGGAACGCGGCGAAGGTCGGGCCAGTGACTGGTAGAGGGATGCACCGATGATCGGCGCAAGCAAGATCCTAACTGTATCGTACGGCACCTTTTCGTGCACGTTGGAGGGGTTTGATGAACCCTTCTCGACGATGAAGGCCATTGCGGAATATTTCCGTGACCTTGCCGCCGATGACAGATACTTCGGGGCAGAGCCTCCGCAGCCCGATGCAGCCATGCTGCACCGTATTGCAGAGCGTGAAATTCAGCGCCGGGTTGAGGCGAAGGTGCAGGACAACGGGGTTGTTTTGCGCGCCGGGGATCAGGTTTCGCCCCTGCCGGTTGTGGCTGCCCCGCCGCCACCCCCAAGCTATACCCCTGCGCCGGTGCAGGCGGAAACCGCAGCAGAGCGCCTGCGCCGGATGCGTGCCGCCGCCCCCGCCGTGGTCGAACCCATGGTCCTGCCTGCCGATCCCTATGAGGAAGAGGGCGCGGATACGCTGCAAGCCTTGCTTGCCGATAGCACCGCCACAGCCGAGGTGCAGGCCGATATCCCCTCGCTGGCAATGGCTGAGGATCACCTGCCCGAGGATGAGCCAGAGCTTGATGTCCCGGCGATTGCCGTGGCGGATGTGCTGCCCGAGTCGGTCGCCGAATCGGTTCCCGATGCCTTGGCTGAGGTGCCGGAGATTGTGGCGGAGCCCGCCGTTGAAGCCGTGACGGAAGCGGAAGCTCCCGTCGTCACCGAAGCCTCGGATGATGCGGTGATTCTGGCACTTGGTGCCGAGCTTTCCGCTGCGGCCCCGGCAGAGGTTGCGCAGATTGAAAACGTCGCCATCGAAGCGGCTACCGATGAGATTGAGGAACAACCCGTTGCGGTTGACCCCGTGCAAGAGACCGAAGCGCTGCTTGCTTCTCTGAACGCCGAACTTGGCGCCCCTGCGGTTGAGGCGTCGCCCGCCGATCTGCTGCTTGACGAAGACTATGAAGACGAAGCCACCGCCGTTGAAACGGTCACAGAGGCGCATATTCAAACGACCGATCAAAACCATGACGCTGAGGCGGCCATGATTTCGGCCCTTAATGCCGAGCTTGCTGCAGAAGACGCGACCATGGATGAGGCCATTGAGGTCGAGGTCGAGGCCGATGCTTGGGTGAATGAGTTCGCCGATGACGACTGGGACGATGAAATCGACCTGGCCGAAGTTGACGGTGCCCCCCTTGCCGTCGAAACCGCCGCGCCGGTTGAAGCGATTGAGGAAGGCCCTGCACCCGATCCGTTCGATCAGGACGAAGAGGCGCTGCTGGCCGAACTGGACCGCAAGGCAGAGTATGACGCCGTGCCCGCCCTGAACGACGATGCCATCGTTCTGGCCCATGATGATCTGGCAGACGACGATATGGTCGCCGGAACCGAAAGCGCGCTGGAACCGACCGAGGTTTCCGCAGCCTCACCCGATCCGGTTACCGAAAAGCTGCAACGCGCCCGTGCCCGTGTTATCCGTATCCGCCGTACCGATGATGCGCCGCAAGATGCCGAGGTGGTGTCAGAAACCGCGGCTCCTGTCAGCTCGCTCTTGTCGGCAGAGGCCGAAGCGGCGCTTCAGGCAGAGCTTGCCGCCCTGACTGCGGAATTCTCGGTCGATGCGGAACCTGCCGCCGCTGCTGTGGCCGAAGTGGCAACGCCCGCGCCGCGCAAGAACCTGGATAGCACCGAAAAGGATCAGGACGTTGATCGCCTGCTGGCCCATGCCAACACCGCGATGGATGATGAAGACAGCCGCCGCCGTCAGGCCGCGCTGTCGCATATGAAAGCCGCCGTTGTCGCGAATGAGGCGGAACGCAAGATGGCCGGTGCCGATCTGTCGGCTGCCCCCACCCGCCAAGAGGCCTATCGCGCCGATCTGGAACAGGTGGTCCGCCCCGCGCGGGTCGAACCCAAGGCCGGAGAGCGGCTGACCCCGCTGGTTCTGGTGTCGGAACAGCGCATCGACCGTCCACGCAGCAGCGCATCAACCGCTTCGCTGACTGTGGCCTCGACCACCCCCGCCGCCCCTTCGGCGGGTCTGGTCGTTCCGGTGCGCCCGCGCCGTGTGGCCCCCGGCTCGGCTGCCGCGGCCGCCCCGCGCACGTTGCCGCCTGTGGCTGCTCCCGTCCAGAACGACCTGCTGGATGATGAGGATGCCGATGACCTGGGTGCAGAGGTTTCGGCCGAAAACCTGTTCGTCGAAGGCGAGAACTTTACCGATTTCGCCGAACGTCTGGGCGCTGAAAATCTGGCTGATCTGATCGAGGCGGCTGGCGCTTATTGTGCCACGGTGCTCAACCGACCAGAGTTTCCCCGCCCGCTGATCCTGCGGCAGATCGCCGGCCTGCCGGGCGGTGCCGGTGCCAGCCGCGATGACATTCTGCGCGGTTTTGGTCAGTTGCTGCGTGACGGTCGTATCGCAAAGGTTGGCCACAACCAGTTCGCGATGACCGAACATTCCTCATTGTTGACCGAGGCGAAAAAGATCGCCGGCTGACGCTGCCACGATCAGCCTGAAAGGCGGGCCGACCCTGGGGTTGGCCCGCCTTTTTTATGGCGCGCGACGTTATGGCTCTCGATTGTCGGGGTCAGGCTGGCCGATGCCCTTGAACACCGCCTTGAACGGCAGCGCCCACAGGAAGCCAAGGCCGACATAAACCCCCAGCTCAACCAGAATCGGCGGGCGGTTCAGCCAGTTCACCACTGTGACCGCCACCACGATATAGGCGGGCAGCCCCACCAGCAGAATCAGCAGGGCCAGCCGCTTTCGGGTTTTGTAAGCCAGCGCCACCGGCTCAATCCGCGAAGGGGTCGGTGACAAGGATGGTGTCGTCACGCTCGGGGCTGGTGGACAGCAGGGCGACGGGACACTGGATCAGCTCTTCAATCCGGCGAACGTATTTGATCGCGGCACCGGGCAGTTGCGCCCAGCTGCGCGCGCCTGCGGTCGATTCGCTCCACCCTTCCATCTCTTCATAGATGGGTGTGCAACGGGCCTGCTCATTGGCGGCGGTGGGCAGATAATCCATCTGCTTGCCGTCCAGCATGTAGCCGACGCAGATCTTCAGCGTCTTGAACCCGTCCAGCACATCCAGCTTGGTCAGCGCGATGCCCGACACGCCGCTGGTGGCGCAGGTCTGGCGCACCAGAACCGCATCGAACCAGCCGCAGCGGCGTTTGCGGCCCGTGACGGTGCCGAATTCATGGCCACGGGTGCCCAGACGCTCGCCATCTTCATCAAACAGCTCGGCCGGGAACGGGCCTTCGCCGACGCGGGTGGTATAGGCCTTCACGATCCCCAGCACGAAATCGATCGCGGTCGGCCCAAGGCCCACGCCGGTTGCGGCCTGCCCGGCAAGGGTGTTGGACGAGGTGACATAGGGATAGGTGCCGAAATCGACATCCAGCAGCGCGCCTTGCGCCCCTTCGAACAGGATGCGTTTGCCCGCGCGGCGCGCCTCGGTCAGCACCTTCCACACCGGGGCGGCAAAGGGCAGCACCTTGGGCGCAATCGCCTGCAACGCGGCGATCAGGCCCGCACGATCAATGGGGTCCAGCCCCAGCCCCTTGCGCAGCGCATCATGGTGCGCCAGCAGGCGGTCAACGCGGGTTTCAAGCGTCGCCGCATCGGCCAGATCGGCCACACGAATGGCACGGCGGCCCACTTTGTCCTCATATGCCGGGCCAATGCCCCGCCCGGTGGTGCCGATCTTGGCCACGCCGACCGCGCCTTCGCGGGCACGGTCCAATTCGCCATGAAGGGGAAGGATCAGCGAGGTGTTCTCTGCGATCAGCAGGTTGTCGGGGGTGATGTTCACGCCCTGCCCGCCCAGCTTGGCAATCTCCGCCTCCAGATGCCAGGGGTCCAGCACGACGCCGTTGCCGATGACGCTGAGCTTGCCGCGCACCACGCCCGAGGGCAGCAGGCTGAGTTTGTAAACGCTGTTGCCGATAACCAGCGTATGGCCCGCGTTATGGCCGCCCTGAAAGCGGGCCACCACATCGGCGCGCTCGCTCAGCCAATCCACGATCTTGCCTTTGCCCTCGTCACCCCATTGGGCGCCCACGACAACCACGTTGGCCATGCTTTCGGTCCTTGCTTTGGGAAAAACCGTGCGTCCTATAGCGGTCCGCCGCCCGCTATGAAACCGCAAAATGGCCGCAGAGGAAAACTAGTGATCGCGGACCTTGCCCGCCCGCATGGAAAAGGCCGGCGCAGGTTACCCCTAACCGGCCTTTTCCAATGGCTTGCTGACGCTCAGGCTCGCTTGCGGCGACCAGATGCCACACCGGCCAGCGCCAGCGCGGCACCCAGCAGCAGACCCGCCGCCGGAACCGGCACGTTGGCGGGCGACTCTGTCGGAGGCAGCGGCGCAGGGGCTGCGACGGCCATGGGTAAGTCGATGGTATAGGCCAGGGGCGTGGCATTCCACGGCACAATCGCCAGATACAACGTGCCAAGGAAGGCATCATTCAGCGTCAGGCTGGCGGTCGAGGTCAGCGCCCCCGATTGCCCGAACCACGGCGTGCCGACATTCCAGCTATTATAGCTGACCTGATAATTGGTCATCCCGTCATTGTCCCAGCCCCACTGGAACGGGGTATAGCTGTAAAGGATCGCCCCGCCGGCAGTCAGGTTGCCCGAGGTGTAGATGCTCGCCCCCGAAAACCCAAATGCCAGCGTCTGCGCCCCGGCCTTCAGCCCGGTCAGCAACAGCACATCCAGATCACTGGCAGTGCCAGACACCTGAGAGGTGCCGGAGGCAATGGCGGTGGGGTTGAACCAGTCCGACGAAAAATCAGTGGTCTCGGTTACGGTGGCTGCCCCGACAGGCAGAGCGGCAAAGGCAAGAGCGGCAGCAAGAACAGTACGCATGGAGGCAACTTTCAGGTTCACAGGGGTTCAGCTTCACAGTGGATTCGATGCTGCGGATCTAGGGCGGCGCTTGGGCGGAAACATGGCAGGCGCGGGCGAGAAAATAGCCTGCCACGCCCTTGGCCAGAATGACGCCGCGTCACAGCGCAAATGCCATGCCGCAGCGCAGCATCCGGCCATCGGCGGCTATTGTCGCAAGACCCTGCCGATAGTCCACGCCGGATGCTCACCTCCATATCGCAGCGGTATTGGCCGTCCTGACACGGTCTCCGCCACAAAGCTATCAGGGGCCGGATGCGGTAACGCTGATCGCATTCCCCGATTTGATTGCGGGCCTAGCGAACAACGTGACCAAAACCTGCGCCCCACGCGCGGCCACCCGATCCAGATGAGGTGCCCCTGTGCCAGCCACGCCATCCCATATCTGTGGCACGCGCAGGACACAGGCGGCGCGATGGCGCGCGCCCTCTTGCGTGCCATCCCCCTTCCGCCTAGATAGGCGCGTCAGCTTTGGGAAGCCCTATGGAAAACGTCGTCCTCACCATCCACCTGATCCTTGCGCTTCTCCTCATCGGGGTTGTGCTGCTTCAGCGGTCCGAAGGCGGCGGTCTGGGCATGGGGTCCACCGGCGGCGTCATGTCGAACCGGGGGGCGGCCACCGCCCTGTCCAAGCTGACGTGGATCTTTGCCATCGGCTTCATCATCACCTCGATCTTGCTGACGGCCATCGCAACGCGGGTGAACACCGCAGGCTCGATCGCCGATCAGCTTGCCACGCCGCCCGCCACGGGCACCGAAGCCCCGGCCCCCGCGCCCGCAGGCAACCTGCCCACCGGCAGCGACCTGCTGCCGCCCACGCCGGGCGATGCGCCTGCTGCCCCTCCGGCAGCACCGGCTGCGCCTGCGGCACCCAGCAACTAACCACAACCTGTGGGCGCTTCGGCGCCCCTTTCTTCATTATCTTGCGGTCGGCTTGCGCAATGACGCCTTTGGCGTTATAATCCAAGTCCCGTAGTGGCTGCGCATTGTCGCGGCGAATCAGGCATTCATCTGCGGGGTCCTCATGGCGCGTTACATCTTCATCACCGGCGGCGTGGTTTCGTCGCTGGGCAAGGGTCTGGCGTCGGCTGCCCTTGGCGCGCTGTTGCAAGCCCGGGGCTACACGGTCCGCTTGCGCAAGCTGGACCCCTATCTGAACGTCGATCCCGGCACGATGAGCCCGTTTGAACATGGCGAGGTGTTCGTCACCGATGATGGCGCCGAAACCGACCTGGACCTTGGCCATTACGAACGCTTCACCGGCGTTCATGCCCGCCAGACCGACTCCATCTCTTCGGGCCGGATCTATTCCAACGTGCTGGAAAAGGAACGCAAGGGCACCTATCTGGGCAAGACCATTCAGGTCATCCCGCACGTTACAAACGAAATCAAAGACTTCCTGCGCATCGGCGAGGATGAGGTTGATTTCATGCTTTGCGAGATCGGCGGCACGGTCGGCGACATCGAAGGCCTGCCGTTCTTCGAATCCATCCGCCAGTTCATCCACGAACGCCCGCGCGGCCAATCGATCCTGATGCACCTGACGCTGCTGCCCTATCTTTCGGCCAGCGGAGAGTTGAAGACCAAGCCCACACAGCATTCGGTCAAGGAACTGCAAAGTATCGGCCTTGCCCCCGATGTGCTGGTCTGCCGGTCGGAACACCCGATCCCCGAGCGTGAGCTGGAAAAGATCGCCCTTTTCTGCAACGTGCGCAAAGAGGCGGTGGTTCCGGCCTATGACCTGAAAACGATCTATGAGGCCCCGCTGGCCTATCACCGCGCGGGCCTTGATCAGGCCGTGCTGGACGCCTTTGGCATCACCCCCGCGCCGCGCCCCAACCTGACCCGCTGGGAAGATGTGATGGACCGCCTGACCCATGCCGAGGGCGAGGTGAAGGTGGCCATCGTCGGCAAATACACCCAGCTTGAAGACGCCTATAAGTCGATTGCCGAGGCGCTGACCCATGGCGGCATGGCTAACCGTGTGAAAGTGCGCGCCGAATGGATCGACGCCGAGATTTTTGAACGCGAAGACCCGGCGCCCTACCTTGAAAACTTCCACGCCATTCTGGTGCCCGGCGGCTTTGGCGAACGCGGCACCGAAGGCAAGATCAAGGCCGCCACCTTTGCGCGCGAGAAAAAGGTGCCCTATCTGGGCATCTGTCTGGGCATGCAGATGGCCGTGATCGAGGCCGCGCGCAACCTGGCTGGCGTGAAGAACGCCGGGTCGGAGGAGTTCGATCACGAATCCGGCGACAAGCGCTTTACCCCCGTTGTCTATCACCTGAAAGAATGGGTGCAGGGCAATCACACCGTGCGGCGCAAGGCCGATGACGACAAGGGCGGCACCATGCGCCTTGGCGCCTATACCGCACAGCTGAAAGAAGGCTCGAAGGTGGCCGAGGTCTATCACGCCACCACGATCGAGGAACGCCACCGCCACCGCTATGAGGTCGACATCCAGTATCGCCAGCAACTGGAGCAATGCGGCCTGATCTTTTCCGGCATGAGCCCCGACGGCAGCCTGCCCGAGATCGTCGAGGTCAAAGACCACCCCTGGTTCATCGGCGTGCAATTCCACCCCGAACTGAAAAGCAAACCCTTCGCCCCCCATCCGCTGTTCGCCGATTTCATCCGGGCGGCGAAGGAGGGGGAACGGTTGGTGTGAGGGGGGCTTTAAATTTCTTGCATTACACAACGTAAGTTATAGCTTTGCCCCTGAATTGAATTCGCGGAGCGATGAATTGCGTAATTCAAGACTTTCAACTCTGCTAGTTCTCCCTTTTCTAGCAGCATGTGCAGCCACCTCAGTCACACCAGTGGCAAAGAATCAATTCCTTCTCACGACCAGCGCTGCCCCCGCCTGTGGCGTGCAAGGCGCTCAGAAGGTAGCTGCAAAAATGGCTGCGGTTGAGACTCTGCGACGGGGCTATGATCGTTTCATAATTGGCGGGGCGAGCGCTCAGAACAACGTTTCAACTGTTCGCACTCCTTATACTGGGGCCTATACCACTGGTACCTTTAATACTTACGGTAACACAACCTATGGCTATGCAAACACTACTTACACGGGCGGCCAAGTAATTTTCACTGGTAGTAATGATGCGCAACTCGCGGTTCTAATGCTGAAGAAGGGCGAGCCCGGCTTTGCTAACGGTGTGGACGCCCGAGATGTGCTCGGTCCAAAATGGAAAGATCTGGTAGAAAAAGGTGTCCGCACTTGCTCTTGATTGAGGAGTGTCCTGCGATAGGCCAAGGGGTTTTCCACTAGCGCAGCGGGTTCCAAATTTGTAACTGGGCCCCCCGGGGGGCGGACGCAGCAGAATTTCGTCATATCGCCGAAATTCTGCAAATACCCATAGGGTGCGTGGTCCCCACGCACCATCACCCCCTCCGCCCCCTTGCCCGACTCCCTCCGCGCGGCCTACCCTGCCTTACCCCACCCAAAGGCCCCCCATGCGCAGCGCCCTGCCCCTTCTCGCCCTGCTCCTCCCCCTGCCGGCCATGGCCGCCCCGCTCGACGGCAAGACCTACATCATCGAACTGTCCTCCACCCAATATTCCAGTGGCTATGGCGAATACCTGCTGCCCCCCTTGGCCAAGGCGATGCGCCATTCGGGCATGACGGCCAAGAACGGCCCCGGCGCGGATGTGGTGGTGAATGTGGTGCCCGAAAGCGATGTAGGCAAATGGGTCAAGACCACCCAAGGGAAGGAATGGCTCTATACCCTGTCGGTCACCGTCGGCATTTCGCCGGGCGAAACCAGCCTGCCCTATGATGGCACGCCGGTGTTTGGCGTTCGGGCCAGCTTGCTGACGCCGAATGCCGACCGAGAGGATGAGCTGGCCTGCCTGATCGGCCTTGCCGCGCGCACGGCCGTGGCGAATTATCGGCCCAAGGGCATCCTGAAGGTCGATGGCAGGTCCTGCGCGCGGGGGAACTAGCCGCGCCGGTGCAGGGCCACTTCGCCTGACCACGGCTCGGTCACGCCGCGGCCACCGCCGAGGTCTTCCAGAATGGGCCGCAGCCTGTCGAGGTTGGCGATCATCGCGGGTCGGGCGCCCGCCATCGCATCAAGCGATTCCCACTCGCCCACGATGATAAAGCTGCGCTCACCCGAGCGGACCACCGAAAAGCTGATGGCGCCCTTCATCCCCTCCATCGGCATGTCGCTGTGCAGCTTGAGGAATTCGTCCTCTTTCCCCGGCTTGACGCGCATATGGACGACGTTCATGGCAGTCATGGTTTCCCCCTCCACTCCGTTCGTGGGGCAAGGATAGCAGAAACCGCGCCGCCTGTCGTGACGGCCAAAAGAATACCCCCGGCACCCTGCGGCACCGGGGGTATGATCTGGCTGGCCTGAGGATCAGTCCTTGGCGCGTTCCACATAGCTGTCGTCATCGGTGTTGATGACAATGCGGGTGCCAGCCCCGATATGCGGCGGCACCATCACGCGCAGGCCGGTGTTGGTCATCGCGGGCTTGTAGCTGGACGAGGCGGTCTGGCCTTTGACCACCGGTTCGGTCTCGGCGATCTCGACCGTGATCTTTTGCGGCACTTCGATGGCGATCGGCGCACCGTCAAAGGTTTTCACATAGCAGCGCATGCCTTCCTGAAGGTAGGCCTTGTTAGCACCCATCACATCCTCGGTCACCACAACCTGATCGTAGCTTTCGGGCTGCATGAAGTGGAAGCCTTCGCCGTCTTCGTAAAGGAAGTCATAGTCGCGTTCATCCACCGTGGCCTTTTCGACCTGATCGGTGGTCTTCCAGCGCTCCGACACCTTCACCCCGTCCGAGATGCGGCGCATGTCCACGCTGGTGGTGGGCGTGCCCTTGCCGGGGCGGTAGGTTTCGGCCAACAGGACGACATAGAGCTTGCCGTCCATCTCGACGACATTGCCCTTGCGCAGGGACGAGGCGATGACTTTCACGGATGCATTCCTTGTGGTTTTCGGTCCGCCGTCCTAATGGGACGCACGATTGACGGCGCGGTTAGCGCATCTTGGCCCGGATTTCCAGCCGAAAGGCAGAAAACATGACGACAAGCTGGTGGGACAAGGCCCGGCACGCCGACCGCAGGCCGCTTTTGCTGGCCCGCAACCGGATTCAGGCGGGCATTCGCGGCTGGCTGGCCGAGCGGGAGTTTACCGAGGTGGACCCGGCGGCGCTGGCAATCTCACCGGGGAACGAGGCGCATCTGCATGGCTTTGCCACTGACGCGCTGGATGATGCGGGCGGGTCGCGGCGGATGTATCTGCACACCTCGCCCGAATTTGCGATGAAGAAACTGCTGGCGGCGGGGGAAACCCGCATCGCCGCCTTCGCCCATGTCTGGCGCAACCGCGAGCGTGGGGCGCTGCATTCGCCAGAATTCACCATGCTGGAATGGTATCGGGTGGGCGATGGCTATGAGGTGCTGATGGCCGATACGATGGCCTTTCTGCGGCTGGCGGTTCAGGTGACCGGGGCCGACCGGCTGCGGTTTCGCGGGCGCGAATGTGACCCCTTGGCCGAGCCTGAACGCCTGTCGGTGGCCGAAGGGTTTTCGCGCCATGCCGGCATCGACCTGTTGGCAACGATCAGTGCGGATGGTGCGCCCGACCGCGACGCGCTGGCTGCACAGGTGGCCGCCGTGGGCATCACCGTGCGCGAGGGGGATAGCTGGTCTGACCTTCTCTCTCGCGTGCTGGTGGACCGGGTAGAGCCGCATCTGGGCATGGGCCGCGTGACCGTGCTTGACCGCTACCCCGCCGCCGAAGCCGCCCTTGCCCGCCGCACGCCCGATGACCCGCGCGTGGCCGAACGGTTTGAGGTTTATGCCTGCGGTGTGGAACTGGCCAATGGCTTTGGCGAATTGACCAACCCCACCGAACAGCGCATCCGTTTTCAGGCCGAGATGGCTGAAAAACAGCGCGTCTACGGCGAGACCTATCCGATTGATGAGGACTTTCTGGCAGCCCTTGCCCATATGCCCGCCGCCAGCGGCATCGCGCTGGGGTTTGACCGACTGGTGATGCTGGCCACCGGCGCGCCGAGGATTGACGATGTGATCTGGGCGCCGGTGCCGTAAGACCACCTCGCGCCCGTGCCAGCGGCGCCATGGCGAAGGCCATCGCTTTCGCCACACGGATACGCTGGCAAGTTGCACCGCCGGGCCACTAAGGCCCGGCCAGCGCCCGCCGGGGCAGGCACTGGCCTCTGGCACTGCGTGTTGACAGGTCTCGAACTGAAATCGCACTCACGGGCGGGGAAACGCGATGCGTTTCCCCGCCCGGACAGCCGTTGCGCCATGGGCACAAGCCGGATAGGTCATTCCCATGCTGTCCTATCAACACGCCTATCACGCAGGTAACCTTGCCGATGTCCAAAAGCACGCGCTTTTGGCCTGGATGCTGGACTACCTGACCCAGAAGGACAAACCCCTGTCCTATATCGAAACCCATGCCGGGCGGGGCCTTTACGACCTTGCCGGGCAAGAGGCGCTGAAGACGGGCGAGGCGGCGGCGGGTGTCACCCTGCTGGAACCGCAGTTCGACCGCCGCCACCCCTATCGCACAATCCTGGAGGCGGTGCGGGCGCGGTATGGTGCTACGGCCTACCCAGGCTCTCCGCTGGTCGCCGCGATGAGCCTGCGCGAGCAGGACACGATGCACCTTGCGGAGCTGCATCCGCAGGAACATGCCGCTTTGGTCGCCACCCTTGGCGACTGGGGCGCGCATATTCAAAAGCGCGACGGGCTGGAGCTGGCCATGGCGATCACGCCGCCCAGCCCGCGCCGGGGGTTGCTGCTGATCGACCCGCCCTATGAGGTGAAGGCCGATTACGACACCATTCCAAAGGTCATGGTGCAACTGGCGCGCAAATGGAACGTGGGCATTCTGGCGCTGTGGTATCCCTTGCTGACCAGTGGAGCGCATGGCCCGATGCTGCGCGCGCTGACCGAGGCCTTCCCTGAGGCGTTCCGGCAGGAGTTGCATTTTCCACCCGCCAAGGATGGCCACAAGATGATCGGCACCGGCATGTTCATCGTGAATGCCCCTTGGGGGATCGAGGCAGAGGGCGGGCGGATCGCCAAGATGTTCAAGCGCCTGCAAACCGGAGAGGCGTGATGCTTGCGTTCCATACGCTGGATGTGTTCACCACCCGGCGCTATGCCGGCAACCCGCTGGCCGTGGTGCTGGGGGCGGATGGGCTGACCACCGCGCAGATGCAGACAATCGCGCGCGAGTTCAACCTTTCGGAAACCATCTTCGTCATGGCGCCGCGCGATCCGGCCCATACGGCACGGGTGCGGATTTTCTTTCCAACCGCCGAAATTCCCTTTGCCGGGCACCCCACCGTTGGCTGCGCCCTGCTGCTGGCCGATCTGGCCGGCACGCCCGAAACCGTGATCACGCTGGAAGAAGAGGCGGGCCTTGTGCCGGTAACCATCCGCGACGGGGTGGCCGAATTCGTGGCCCCGGTGGTGCCCTTTACCCTGCCCTTTACGCCCGACCGCGCCTTGGCCGCTGCGGCGCTGGACCTGCCGGAAGGCGCACTTGGCCCCGACATCGGGCTGGCGCAGGGCGGGCCAAAGTTCCTGTATGTGCCGCTGACCAGCCTTGATGCGCTGGCCCGCGCCCGCCCGATTGAGCCGCACTGGTCGGCCCTGATGGCGGCAGCGGGGGTGGATTCTGCCTATCTTTACACGCCGGGACTGGATTGTGATTTCCGCGCCCGGATGTTTTCGCCCACCGCAGGTATTCCCGAAGACCCGGCCACCGGATCGGCCACCGCGTTGCTGGCCGCGCGCCTGTTGGCGGCAGGGCAATTGGCGGATGGCGAAACCCGGCTGACGCTGCATCAAGGGGTCGAGATGGGCCGCCCGTCGGTGCTGCATCTGACCGCTGTTGCCGCAAAAGGCGCGCTGCACCAGGTACGCATTGCAGGCACCGCTGTGCGCATCAGCGCCGGGCAGATCACGCCGCCCTGATCAACCGGGGGCTTCCCTTGGCCCTCGCGGCCCCTTAGGTTGGCCCAATGTTCGGTGATCTCCTGCGCCAGCTTCTGGCCCCCGCCCCTGATCGTCTGCCTGACCCGGATGCCCGGCTGGCGCTGGCTGCGCTGTTGGTGCGGGTTGCCCGCGCCGACGGGCTTTACGCCGCCGAAGAGGTCGAAAAGATCGAGCGTATCCTGATGGCCCGCCACGGCCTTGGCCCGTTCGAGGCGGTTCACCTGCGCGCCCAGGCCGAAGAGCTGGAGGTGCAGGCCCCCGATACCGTGCGCTTTACCCGCGCCCTGAAGGCCGCCGTTCCCGTCGAAGAGCGCACCGGCCTGTTGCAGGCGCTGTGGTCGGTTGCCTTGTCGGACGGGGATCGCAACGCCGAGGAAGATCAGCAGTTGCGGCTGCTGACCAACCTTCTGGGGCTGACCGATGTTGAATCGGCCCTCGCCCGAGCGAAGGCGCAAAAGGAATGATCGCCTCGTTGGCAATGTACGAGCTGGCGGGCATGGCCCCCGCGAATGACCGGCTGTGGGCGCTGATCCGTGATGGCTTGCGCAGCCATGGCATTGCCGCGCCTGCGGCGCTGACGCGGGGCGAGGACGCCTATTGGCCCGCCTGGACCGCGCCCGATCTGGTGCTGTCGCAGACCTGCGGCTTTCCCTATCGTGCGCGCCTGCATGACAAGGTGGCGCTGATCGGCACCCCCGATTACGGTCTGCCGGGGTGCCCGCCGGGCCATTACTGCTCGGTCTTCGTGGCACGGCGCGATGATCCGCGCCGCACGTTGGCCGAGTTTGACGGCACCGCCCTGGCCTATAACGAACCGATGTCACAATCGGGCTGGGCCGCGCCTCAGACCCATGCCTCCTCTCTTGGCTTGCATTTTCCGGCCGGATTACAAACCGGTGGCCACCGGCTTTCGGCGGCAGCGGTCGCCAGCGGGCAGGCCGATCTGGCGGCACTGGATGCGCTGACCTGGGCGCTGCTGTGCGAGCGTGGTGGCGACACGGTTGCCTTGCGCGAAGTGGCGCGCACCGCACCCACACCCGGCTTGCCGCTGATCGCGGCAGAGGGCGCCGATGTGGAGGCTACCTTTGCCGCCGTGGCCGATGCCAACGCCGCCCTGTCGCCCGATGACCGCGAAACGCTGCATCTGAAAGGCATCGTTCGAATCGCCCCTGCGGCTTACCGCGCGGTGCCGACACCGCCGCCTCCTGCACAAAACGACGACGCAACCTGACGTTTTTACAGGCATTGGCCGCTATGACGCATCGAAATGCCGTTGCAAAGCGGCGATTTCTGCGTCCTATTTGATCAACAGATCAGAACCCGGCCCAGAACCGCAGGCAGAACGTGACCGACAGCAAAGACACGCCCGTCATAGAAATTCGTGACCTGCACAAGGCCTATGGCCAGTTGGAAGTTCTGAAAGGGGTCGATCTGGTTGCGCCGCGCGGCCATGTTGTGTCGCTGATCGGATCGTCCGGTTCCGGGAAATCCACGCTGCTGCGGTGCTGCAACCTGCTGGAAGACAGCCAGCAAGGCAGCATCAGGTTTGAGGGCGAGGATGTTCTGTGGAAAGGCACCGGCCTTGCACGCCACCCTGCCGACCGCATGCAGGTGACGCGAATCCGCACCAATCTGTCGATGGTGTTCCAGCAGTTCAACCTTTGGGCCCATCTGACGATTTTGCAGAACGTGATGGAGGCGCCGGTGACGGTGCTGAAGCGTGATCCGAAAGAGGTCGAGGAAAAGGCCCGTCACTACCTTGCCAAGGTCGGCATTGGCGACAAGGCCGACAACTGGCCCGCCCAGCTTTCGGGCGGCCAGCAACAGCGTGCCGCGATTGCCCGCGCCCTCTGCATGGAACCCCGCGCACTGTTGTTCGATGAACCGACCAGCGCCCTTGACCCCGAGCTGGAGCAAGAGGTTGTCCGCGTCATCAAGGCCCTGGCCGATGAGGGGCGCACTATGCTGCTTGTGACCCATGACATGAAACTGGCCGCCGATTGTTCCGACCATGTGATCTTCCTTCACCAAGGCAAGATCGAGGAACAGGGCGCACCCGCCGAATTGTTCGGCAACCCCAAGACCGAACGGCTGCGCGGGTTCCTTTCCGCCACCGCCGCCTAACCACAAACTGTTACAGGGAGTTAACAATGAAAAAACTGCTACTTGCCGCCACGTTTGCCACCCTTGGCACCACCGCTTTCGCCCAGGATGTTGTGCGGCTGGGCACCGAGGGCGCCTATCCTCCCTACAACTTCGTCAACGACAAGGGCGAGGTTGACGGGTTCGAGCGCAAGATGGGCGACGAGCTGTGCAAGCGCGCCAGCCTGAACTGCACCTGGACCACGAATGAGTGGGACAGCATCATTCCCAACCTGCAATCGGGCAATTATGACGTCATCATCGCTGGCATGTCGATCACGCCGGAACGTGGCGAAGTCGTCGATTTCAGCCAGCCCTATATCCCGCCAGCCTCGTCGGCCTATCTGACGCTGTCCAAGGATACCGATCTGAAATCGGGTCCGGTTGCGGCGCAAACCTCGACCATCCAGGCAGCTTTTGTCGCCGAGAATGGCATGAAACTGGTGGAATATGCCACGCCCGAAGAAACCGTTGCAGCGGTGAAGAACGGTGAGGCAGTGGCCGTTCTGGCCGACAAGGATTACCTCAAGCCGATCGCCGACGAATCCGGTGGCGCTCTGGTGCTGCTGGACAAGGAAGAAGTGATCGGCGGCGGCGTCGGCATGGCCTTCCGCAAATCGGATGCCGAGCTGCGCGGCAAGTTCGACGCTGCCATCGACTCGATGAAGAAAGACGGCACCCTCAGCGCCATGATCACAGAGTTCTTCGGCCCCGAAGCCAAGACCTGGTAATCATCGCCTGCTGTTCCCCGGCCCCGCCTGATCTGGCGGGGCCACCCTTTTCCCCCGACCGCCGCGAGGGACCGCCCCGATGTTTTCCGCCTGCGCCGATCCCAAGGCCATCGAAGGCCTGTCATGGCTTTCGTGCTATCTGACCTCTGGCAAGCATCTGGATTTCTACTGGTCCTTCGTGATCGTGCTGATCCTTTTGGCGGTTACAGCGCCTGCCGCTATGATCTTTGGCTTTGGCGGGGCCACCATGGCCCGGTCGCCCATCGCGCCGCTGCGCTGGGTCGGCAAGGCCTATATCGCGATGGTGCGCGGCATTCCCGATATCATCTTTTTCATGTTCTTCGTGATCGCGCTGGATCAGGGCATCGAATACCTGAAAAGTCTGGCCGTTTGCCCCGCCGGATCGGCCTGGCCCTGGCAGGGACTGGAGTTTCGGGTCTGCGCCGAGGCCAAGGTGCCGCTGGCCACCTCCTCGCCGCTGATGTTTCAGATGTACGGCTTCTTTCTGGCGGTCTTTACCTTTGCCATCGTCTTTGGCGCCTTTGTCGCCAACGTGCTTTTCGGCGCCATGCAGGCCGTGCCGCGCGCGCAACTGGAAACCGCCGAGGCCTATGGCATGAGCCATGGGCAGGTGTTCCGCCGCATCCTTATTCCGCAGATGTGGGTCTACGCCCTGCCCGGCCTGTCGAACCTGTGGATGATCCTGATCAAGGCGACGCCATTGCTGTTCCTGCTTGGTGTCAAGGACATCGTTTATTATGCCCGAGAGCTGGGTGGATCAAAAACGCAGGTCTATGAATATCCGCATGGCGACTGGCGGCTGTATTACTTTCTGGGTCTGATGGTGTTTTATCTGACCATGACCCGGGTGTCGGAAATCTTCCTGAAACGCCTGTCGAACCGGCTGTCCAAGGGGCAGGCCACCGCTGCGGGCGAAGCCATGCGGAGGGCGGGCGCATGAGCTGCTGGGACACCATTCAGGATTATGGCCTGCGCTCTATCGGCATTGGCGAAAACCTTTTGCCGAAAAAGGATTTCACGCTGTGCCAGGAATTCACGCTGATCGGATCTGGCCTGCTGTGGAACATCTATTTCGGTGTGCTGGCGTTGTTCTTCGGGTTCTTTCTGGCCAATGCGCTGGCGCTGGCCAAGGCGTCGCGCCATGCTTGGCTGCGCAAGCCTGCGGAATGGTTCATCTTCGTGTTCCGCGGCTCTCCTTTGTTCATTCAGTTTTTTCTGGCCTATGAGGCGCTGGTGCTGCTGCCGCGCACCGGGATTGAACTGTTCGGGCTGACCATCGCCACCAGTTGGACAACCAAGGCCTGGGCCGGCGCGCTGTTTGTGCTGTTCCTGAACACTTCGGCCTATTCGGCGGAAATCTTCTTTGGCGCGCTGCGATCGATCCCGAAGGGCGACCTGGAGGCGGCAGAGGCCTATGGTATCACCGGCTGGAACAAGTTCCGCCGGATCGAATGGCCCACCATGCTGCGGCTGGGCTGGCCCGCCTATACGAACGAGGCGATCTTTCTGTTCCACGCCACGACACTGGTGTTCTTTTCCGGCTTTCCGGCCTTTGGCCAACAGGGCGATGCGCTGTATTACGCGAACTATTTCGCGGACAAGACGTTTAACCCCTTTGTACCCTACCCGATCATCGCGATGTATTTCATCGCCATGACGCTGATCATCACTTGGGTCTTTGGCCGGATCAACAAGCGGCTGAACCGCCACCTGCCGCAAAACATGAAAAGCAGAATTCGCTTGCGTCCGCAGTTGGTCCGATAGTATCCTGAATTTGATCAAATTGGCGGGACACCCGCCGGAGGTCGCAACAGGGAAAGGATCAAGGGCATGATCCGGTAACCTGCCTGCTATGCCATGGGGGTATGGCGCGGGTGGCTCGTGCCCCGCATCAACACCATGATCAATACGAACATGAAAGATTATCTTCGCAAACACCCCGACGTCCGCACCATCCGGGTCGCGGCGGCGGATCTGAATGGTCAGGCGCGCGGCAAGCGTGTTCCGGCCCGCTTTGCCGACAAGGTTGTGAAAGACGGAACCCGCTTTCCCTTTTCGGTGCTGAACCTCGACATCTGGGGCGAGGATATCGATGACAGCCCGCTGGTGTTTGAACAGGGAGACCAGGATGGCGTGCTGAAACCGACCGAGCGCGGCTTCATGCCGATGCCCTGGCTGGAGGCACCGACTGCGCTGCTGCCGATCTGGATGTTCCGCGAAAATGGCCAGCCTTATGAGGGCGACCCCCGCCATGCGCTGAATACCGTGGTACAGCGCTTCAAGGCCCGTGGCCTGACCCCGGTCTGCGCGATGGAGCTGGAATTTTTTCTGATCGACGATTCTGGCAAGACGTTGCAGGCCCCGGCCTCGCCCCGGTCTGGCAAGGTGCGCAAGGCGGCGGAAACCCTGTCAATCCGGGCACTTGACGCCTTTGACACCTTCTTTACCGACCTGTACGACGCCTGCGAGGCGATGGATATTCCGGCCGACACCACGACCAGCGAAACCGGCCTGGGTCAGTTCGAAGTGAACCTGATGCACTGCGACGATGCGCTGCGCGCTGCCGACGATGCCTGGCTGTTCAAGATGCTGGTCAAGGGCCTTGCCCGCCGCCACGGCTTTGCCGCCAGCTTCATGGCGAAACCCTACCCGGAATATTCCGGTTCGGGCCTGCACACCCATTTCAGCCTGATCAATCAGGACGGCGACAACGTGTTCGATTCTGGCGGGCCAAAGGGCACGGCCATGCTGCGGCAGGCGGTGGCGGGCTGCCTGAACGCGATGCACGATTCCACGCTGATCTTTGCGCCGCACCAGAACAGCTATCAACGTCTGGTGCCGGGCAAACACGCGCCCACCTCGATCGCCTGGGGGTATGAAAACCGCACGGCGGCCATTCGTATTCCCGCTGGCAACCCCGGCGCGCGGCGGATTGAACACCGGGTCGCGGGGGGCGACGTGAACCCCTATCTGATGCTGGCGGCCATTCTGGGTGCGGCGCTGGACGGGATTGAAAACCAGATGGAGCCGCCGACCCCGGTGGTGGGCAACTCTTACGCCCTGCCCGATCTGCCGCAAATTCCCGATAGCTGGGAACATGCCATCGACGCGATGGAGCAAAGCACCGTCGTCTCGCGGTTCCTGCACCCGGAACTGATCAAGAACCTGATCTCGACCAAGCGGCAAGAGCTGCACTATATCGGCGAGCTGTCTGATCAGGAAAAGGTGGAACTCTATCTCGATACGGTCTGAGGGGCGCCCCCTCACCCCATCCCTCTCCCCCAAGGGGAGAGGGCGTTGCCCCATGTTCCAACCGCAGCGCCCTTCCCGCCCCGTGCCTCTCGCCCAAGAGAGGAGAGTCAGGGGGAAAGCACCTTAGTGCATCCGCGCCTTGAGCCGCCGGATCATCAGCCACACCCCCAGAATGACCAGAGGCGTCAGGATGGCCTTGGTCGTATATTCCTCCAGATGCGCGGCATGTGCCAAGGGACCGGTCAGGTAATAGGCCAGGCTGACGGCATAATAGCTGATGGCCACGACCGACAGGCCTTCCACCGTATGTTGCAGCCGCAAGGCCAGGTCGGCGCGGTGGTCCATGCTTTCCAAAAGTTTCTGGTTCTGCGCACTGCGTTCCACATCCACCCGCGTGCGCAACAATTCGGCGGCGCGCTGCGCCCGTTCGGCCATTTCACGCAGCCGGCCTTGCGCCGATTTCACCGTCCGCATCGCCGGATCATAGCGCCGCGCCATGAACTCGCCAAAGCTCTGGCGGCCATTCACCCGCTCTTCGCGCAAAACGGCGATCCGGTTCATCACGATCGCCTCATAAGCTCCGGTCGCGCCAAAGCGGAACGAGTTCTGCACCGCCAGACTTTCCAGCTCTGCCGCGATGGCCAGCAGCTCATGCAGCGCCGCCTCTGCCGGGCGGCGGTCGGTATCAAGGCCCGAGACCAGCGCCGACAGCCGCGGATCAACCGCGTTCAGCCGGTCCGACAGGCCGCGCGCATCGACAAAGCCCAGCATCGACATGGCGCGATAGGTTTCAATCTCGCACAGGCGCTGCACGATGCGGCCCACCCGCCGCTCTCCGGTGCCGGGGCGGACAAAGACGACAAAGCGCATGTGGCCCGCCGGATCGATGCGGAAGTCGCCCGCCACCACCGCCGCGCCATCAACCACACGCGCCACCGCCAGGCTTTCGGCCACGAACCAGTCGTCAAGCATCCGCAGCATGGTCGGCTCATCAACCGGCATTTGCTCTACCCGGATCAGCAACGAGACGACACGCTGACCCGGCGCCTCTGCCAGCCAGTCGGCGGGAAAAACTGTCGCCTCTACCGGATCAAACGGGTGAGCAGACTGGCCGGGGGTAAAGGCCGAATAGGCCACGAATTCGGTATGGGATTCCCATTTCAGCTCTGCCCGGCCAATCTGGCCCGAGAAATGCGTGGCCCCCGGTTGGGGATGCGCCGCGCCATGGCGGTCAAGCAAGGCCTGCAAATGTGCGCGGTCGCAGTTTCGGTCACGGGTCTGCGCTTCGCCTTCGGCACGGATGGCCAGAAAGACGGCACTGCACGGGGTTTGCAGCGCCGGAAAGGGCCGGGCGTGCAGTTCATTGACCAGCGCATAGCGCAAGGGATGATCGGAAGGTTCACGCATCTGGGGCCTGTCTTGGCAAAGTCGTATCCGGGGGTAAAATAAAATCCCCAACAAATCCATATATTTATCAGCATGCAAAGGCATACGGGAAATATGCGGGGAAATTACATCGGCCAAGGGCTAGGGACTGACCGCCCCGGGCTGGAGGCGGAAATGACCACGCTGCACGAAAAGGCAACCATCTGATTTACGAAGGGCTGACCCTCTAAATGGATACGCTGCAAGCCAAGGCCCGGAAATGAAAAAGGCCCCGGCGAACCGGGGCCTTTTCACTTGCTTGGCCGGATCAGTCGATCATCGGCAGCAGGGCATCCAGCGACTTTTTGGCATCGCCATAGAACATCCGGGTGTTTTCCTTGTAGAACAAGGGGTTCTCAATCCCCGAATAGCCGGTGCCTTGGCCGCGCTTGCTCACAAACACCTGTTTCGCCTTCCAGCATTCCAAGACCGGCATCCCGGCGATCGGGCTGTTGGGGTCTTCCTGCGCCGCGGGGTTCACGATGTCGTTCGAGCCGATGACGATGGCCACATCCGTGCTGGGGAAGTCCTCATTGATCTCGTCCATTTCCAGAACGATGTCATAGGGCACCTTGGCCTCGGCCAGAAGCACGTTCATGTGGCCGGGCAACCGCCCTGCCACTGGGTGGATGGCAAAGCGCACGGTCTTGCCCTTGGCGCGCAACTTGCGCGTCAGTTCCGACACCGATTGCTGCGCCTGCGCCACCGCCATGCCGTAACCCGGAATGATGATGACGGAATCCGCATCGTTCAGCGCCGCCGCAACGCCCTCGGCGTCGATGGCAATCTGCTCGCCGGTTACTTCCATCGCCGGGCCGGTGGTGCCGCCGAAGCCGCCAAGGATCACGCTGATGAACGACCGGTTCATCGCCTTGCACATGATGTAGGACAGGATCGCACCAGACGAACCAACCAGCGCGCCGGTCACGATCAACAGGTCATTGCCGAGGCTGAAGCCGATGGCCGATGCCGCCCAGCCGGAATAGCTGTTCAGCATCGAAACCACGACCGGCATATCCGCGCCGCCGATGCCCATGATCAGGTGATAGCCGATGAAGAACGCAGCCAAGGTCATCAGCGCCAGCGCCCAGAAGGCCGAGGTCTGCACATAGACCACCAGCAGGATCAGCGACAGGATCGCAGCCCCCGCATTCAGCATATGGCCGCCCGGCAGCTTTTTGGCCTTGCCATCCACCTTGCCCGCCAGCTTGCCAAAAGCCACGACCGAGCCGGTAAAGGTGACCGCGCCGATGAACACGCCAAGGAAGGTTTCCACCCGCAGGATCGACACTTCCAGCGGCGTTTTCTGCACCAGCTTCAGGGCAAAGCCCGTCAATCCCTCGGCCTGCGCCTGCAATTTGGCGGCGGCTTCGGCATTGCCCATCAAGGCTTCCATCGCCTTTTGCGGGTCGGAGATCAGGCCCATCAGATCAGCCAGACCGGCCAATTCGATATGGGTGGAAAAGCCGATGAACACCGCCGCAAGACCGACGAACGAATGCAGCGCCGCCACCAGTTGGGGCATTTCCGTCATCTGCACCCGCTTGGCCAGCACGCTGCCCACGCCCGCGCCGACAATCAGCATCAGCGCGATGATCCACAGATGCCCGGTGCCGGGCGAAAACACCGCCGCAGCAACGGCCAAGGCCATGCCCGCAATGCCATACCACACCGCGCGCTTGGCACTTTCCTGCCCCGACAACCCGCCAAGACACAGGATGAACAGCACCGCCGCAGCAACATAGGCCGCGATTACAATGCCCGGCTCGCCGACATGCGCGCCCATTTCAAACAATTGATCCATTTGCTGCCCCTGCCCTTACGATTTCTGGAACATGGCGAGCATGCGCCGGGTGACAAGGAAGCCGCCGACGATGTTGATCGAGGCGATCAGGATCGAAAGTGCTGCCAGAATGGTGATGATGACAGAGGTGGACCCCACCTGCGCCAGCGCCCCCAGAATGATGATGCCGGAAACCGCATTGGTCACCGCCATCAGTGGCGTATGCAGGCTGTGCGAGACGTTCCAGATGACCTGAAAGCCCACGAAACAGGCCAGCATGAACACCACAAAGTGGCTCATAAAGCTGGAAGGCGCGAAATAGCCCACCAGCAGGATCAGCGCGGTGCCGATGCCCAGCAGGGTCACCTGCGCCTTGGTTTGCGCCGCGAAAGCCGCCTTTTCCTCTGCCCGCTTTTCCTCGGGCGTCAATTCCTTGGCCTTTTCTTTCGGCTTTTGCGCCGCGATGGCCGCGATTTTGGGCGGCGGCGGCGGGAAGGTGATGGCGCCGTCCTTGGCCACGGTGGCGCCCCGGATCACGTCGTCTTCCATGTTGTGGTTGATGACGCCATCTTTCTTGGGCGTCAGATCCGTCAGCATGTGGCGGATGTTGGTGGAGTAGAGCGTGCTGGCCTGCGTCGCCATGCGGCTGGGGAAATCGGTATAGCCGACGATGGTCACGCCATTGTCGGACACCACCTTTTCATCCGGCACGGTCAGGTCGCAGTTGCCGCCCCGCTCGGCGGCAAGGTCGATGATGACCGACCCGCGCTTCATCAGCGCCACCATATCGGCCGTCCACAGCTTTGGCGCGGGGCGACCGGGGATCAGGGCGGTGGTGATGACGATATCGACTTCCGGCGCAAGCTCGCGGAATTTCTTCAACTGCGCTTCGCGGAATTCGGGGGATGAGGGGGCCGCATAGCCGCCCGTGGCCGCGCCGTCGGTCTGGGTTTCCGAAAAATCCAGATAGACGAATTCCGCGCCCATCGATTCAATCTGCTCGGCCACTTCGGGCCGCACGTCGAACGCCAGTGTGATCGCACCAAGGCTGGTCGAGGTGCCGATGGCAGCCAGACCGGCCACGCCCGCGCCCACGACCAGAACCTTGGCCGGGGGCACCTTGCCCGCCGCCGTCACCTGGCCCGTGAAAAAGCGGCCAAAGTTGTTCCCGGCCTCAATCACCGCGCGGTAGCCTGCGATATTGGCCATCGAGGACAGCGCATCCATCTTTTGCGCGCGGCTGATGCGGGGCACCATGTCCATCGCCACAACGGTCGCGCCACGGGCCTTGACGGTTTCCAAAAGCTCGGGGTTCTGGGCGGGCCAGAAGAACGAGATCAGCGTCTGGCCGTCGCGCAGCGCCTGTGCCTCGGCCTGTTCCGGGCCGCGCACCTTGACCAGCACATCGGCCTCGGCCACCACCGCCGCCGCATCGGGCAGCACCGTCACCCCTGCCGCCTGATAGGCCGCATCGGTAAAGCCTGCTTTAGTGCCAGCACCGGCCTGAATGACGCTGCTATGGCCCAGCTTGGCCAAGGCCACAGCTGAATCCGGCGTCATTGCCACCCGGTTCTCACCCGGAAAAATCTCTGCCAAAGCCCCGATCTTCATCCGCCCAGTCCCTCCTTCGCGGCACTGCCGCCCTTCTTATTCCGTTACAGCCAGCGGCGCGTTTTCAGAAACCAGGCCGCCGCCTCATCGCCAAAAGCCTCGCCCAGCCGTTCCTCTTCGGTCTTGATGAAGCGCTCTGTCATCACAGCCACGAATGCGACCGTGACCACGCATAGTCCGACAAGAGTGTCGAACCAGAAGCTGGCCGCCAGCAAGACAAAGGTGTCGCCCAGATAGATCGGGTTGCGCGAGATGGCAAAAACTCCATCCGTCACCAGCGCGGTGGGTTCGCCACGCGGATTTACCGTGGTCCGTGCGCGGCGCATCTGCAAGACCGCAGAGGCCATCAGCCACAGTCCCACGATCAGACAGGCCAGCGCCAGACCCGGCCCATAGGCGCCAAAGCCCCAAGGAAACCCCACCCAGCCCAGAAAAGCGATCATCGCCAGCGCAGCCACGGCCCAAGCCTGCGGCCAGTCAAGCCAGCGTTCCAGCGCCTTTTCCATCATCCCCCCGGCCTTGCCGCGCGCGCATAATGACCATGCGGGGCGTTGATGCAACCGCTTTCAGGCAATAAATGGTCGGGTTTGGGCGTTAACACAGGGGTTTCATTCACGGTGCCCGCATTGATCTTGGACACTGCAGCGCGTTAACTGCGCGTCAGGAGGAGCCATGATCACAGATTTCACCCAGACCCGCCCGCTGTTCGACCTGCCCGAAGGGGTGATCTATCTTGACGGCAATTCCCTTGGCCCCTTGCCGAAAAGTGCCGCTGCCCGCGTGGCGCGCACCATTCAGGATGAATGGGGCCAGATGCTGATCACCGCCTGGAACCGCGCGGGCTGGATGGACCTGCCGTCCCGTCTGGGCGACCGCATCGCGCGGCTGGTGGGCGCCGAGGCGGGCAGCGTGGTCTTGGGCGATACGCTGTCGATCAAGGTCTATCAGGCGCTGGCCTCGGCGATTGAAATGAACCTCGGCCGGAAGGTCATTCTTTCCGACAGTGGCAACTTTCCTTCCGACCTTTATATGGCGCAGGGCCTGTGCAAGACGCTGGGCGATGGGTACACGCTGAAGGTCGTCGCGCCCGAAGAGGTGCTGGGCGCCATCGACGAATCGGTGGCCGTGACCATGATTACCGAAGTTGATTATCGCACCGGGCGGCGCCACGACATGAAGGCGATCACCGACCGCGCCCATGCGGCGGGGGCGCTGGCAGTCTGGGATCTGGCGCATTCCGCCGGGGCCTTTCCGGTGGAGCTTGCGGCCTGCGGGGCCGATTTCGCCTGTGGCTGCACCTATAAATACCTCAACTCCGGCCCCGGCGGCCCGGCCTTCATCTATGTCGCCCCCCGCCATCAGAACCGCGCGCGCCCCGCGCTGTCGGGCTGGCTGGGGCATGAGGCGCCCTTTGCCTTTGACCCCGATTACCGCCCCGGCCGTGGGGTCGAACGGATGCGCGTCGGCACGCCGCCCATCTTGCAAATGGCCGCGCTGGATGCCGCGATGGAAATCTGGGACCGGGTGGATATGAACGCGCTTCGCGCCACCTCGCTGGCCCTGACCGACCGCTTTATCGCCGGGGTCGAGGCCGCCTGCCCCGACCTGACCCTTGCCACCCCGCGCGACCATACCAGCCGGGGCAGTCAGGCCTCGTTCCGCCACCCCGAAGGCTATGCGATCATGCAGGCCCTGATTGCCGAGGGCGTGGTCGGCGATTTCCGCGCGCCAGACATCCTGCGGTTCGGCTTCACCCCGCTTTATACATCTGTGCAAGACGTGGATGGTGCGGTGGCGATCCTTGCCCGCATCATGGCCGAACTGCGCTGGGACCGGCCAGAGTTCAAGGCGCGGCAAAAGGTGACCTGATGCGCAACACCGCCACCTGCCCCAGGAATTTTCGAAAATTCCTGGCAAATTTCTTCGCAGAAATCTGGTCCCTGCCGCCGGTCTGTCGGCCCGGCGGTTGGGCCTGCGCATGGCGGCGGATGGGCAACACCTCGGTTCTGAATTTCGGTGCGAGCGGCTGACCCCGCCCCCCAACCCCAATTCAGGAGATACCAATGACCACCTATGATCCCGCCGCCGATGGCGCCCAGATGTCCTTTGACGGGCGCATGTCTTATGGCGATTACCTTCAGATTGACCGCATCCTGACCGCGCAGGCCCCGCTGTCGGACGCGCATGACGAGATGCTGTTCATCATCCAGCACCAGACAAGTGAACTGTGGATGCGCCTTGCCCTGCACGAGCTGGACGCCGCCCGGCGGATGATTGCGGCGGATCGGGCGCGCGAAGCGTTCAAGATGCTGGCCCGTATCGCCCGCATCTTTGAACAGTTGAACAACGCCTGGGACGTGCTGCGCACCATGACGCCCAGCGACTATACCACCTTTCGCGAAACGCTTGGCCAGTCGTCGGGCTTTCAGTCCTGGCAATACCGGCTGATCGAATATGCGGTGGGCAACCGCAACCTTGCCATGCTGCGCCCCCATGCCCACCGCCTCGACCTGATGGCGCGGCTGGAGGCAGAGCTGGCGCGCCCGACGCTGTATGATGAGGCGCTGCGCCATCTGGCCCGCTCGGGTCTGCCGGTGCCGCAGGATGTGTTGACCCGCGATCTGCGAGAGCCTTGGGCGCATCACCCCGGGGTGCAGGCAGTTTGGGAAGCGGTGTACCGTGACCCCGAACACCACTGGCAGGCCTATGAGCTGGCCGAAAAGCTGGTGGATTTCGAAGATTACTTCCGCCGCTGGCGATTCAACCATCTGACCACGGTGTCGCGCGTGATCGGGATGAAGCGCGGAACCGGCGGCACTTCGGGCACGCATTACCTGAAACGGATGCTGGAAGTGCAACTTTTCCCGGAATTATGGGATTTGCGCACCACAATCTGACCTGATAACGCCGCCGTGATGCCCCAAGGCTTTGACGACGTTGCGGCGGTGCATTAGCGTTATTCGGAAACAATCGAGCCGAACCCCCGGCCGCGCGCACTGGATTGCTGTATGACATCTGTATTTTTGAAATTGGCTGCTGCCACGGCCCTGAGCCTTTCGCTTACCGCCTGCGTGCCCACCACCAACACCTCGACCTCTGGTCCAAAGGTGAAACCGGGTGAAACCATTCTGGCCGAAGGTGCGTATGCAGCCAAGGCCGACCCGCAGTTCAATGTGGCCGCGGTGCCCGAAGACAAGGTTCCCCAGCAGTTCCGCCGCCAGAATGTGTATTATGAGACGGATCAGCCCCCCGGCACAATCATCATCAACCCCTCGGCCAAGCACCTTTATCTGGTGACGGGCAAGAACCAGGCCATGCGTTATGGCATCGCCGTGGGTCGTGCCGGGTTCCAGTGGTCGGGCGAGGCGCTGATCGATCACCGCACCACCTGGCCGAAATGGACCCCGCCGCCCGAGATGATCGAGCGCAGCCCTGAAAAGGCCAAGTGGAAAGACGGCCAGCCCGGCGGCCCCACCAACCCCCTTGGCGCGCGTGCGCTGTATCTGAAGACCAATGGCGTTGATTACGGCTACCGCATTCACGGTACGCCGGAATGGCAATCGATCGGGCATAATGCCTCGTCGGGCTGTATCCGCATGATCAATCAGGACGTGATGGACCTGTATGAGCGGGTGCCGGACGGCAGCAAGGTGATCGTGCTGACCGCCAGCGGCGAGATGCCCAAGGGCCTGACCCTGCCGCCGCCCGCGCCCAAGAAGAAAAAGGTCGAGGCACCGGCCCCAGCCGCAATTCCAAAGCTGGAAGTGTTGCCGCCGCCGGTGTTGACGCCCGCCAGCGTGGCCCCTGCGGCGCCTGTCACTGTTCCCGCTGTGGCCGCGCCCGCCGCTGCGGCCCCCGCAGCACCGGCAGCAGCACCGGCCCCCGCCGTAACCGCGCCTTCGGTTCCCGCACCCGCCGCAGCCCCGGCCGCAGCCTGCACGGTTGCCTTGGTCAACGGTGCCTGCCCGGTTCAGAATTAAACCTTCCCCCCTTCCGCGCGGCCATTTGATCCGCGCGGGAGGCCGGTTTTCCCGGCCAGCCGGGCCACTCGCCTATCTTGATGAATACACCAGATTCCGCGCCCAGGCATTTGCCGTGGTGCGCCTTGCCATGCGCCATTCGCCTGCCGGATATTGGCACGCCCGCCCCATGTAAAAATCTTTAACATACCCTCTTGAAAGACTCGGGCGGCAGGCGCATCTTGCTTCATGTGAAAGACATTCACATCAACCAACCGGGAGCCACCTTATGATGACCCCTTCGCCTTCTGCCGCCTGGGGCGGCGCCTCTCCTGCCAGGATGTCCTGGCTGCGCCGTGCCGAGGCATGGCTGGACGACAAGGGCAAAGGTGCCTGGATCGCCGCCATGGTCCTTGGCTTTGTCTTCGTCTGGCCCGTGGGCCTTGCCCTTCTTGCCTATATGATCTGGAGCAAACGCATGTTCAGCCGCCACAACTGCCAAGCCCGCCGTCAGGAATTCATGCAACGCCACCACGCCATGCATCAGGCTTTCCGCCCTTCGGGCAATTCGGCCTTTGACAGCTACAAGACCGAAACGCTGAAACGGCTGGAGGATGAGCAGCAGGCGTTTGAATCGTTCTTGCAGCGCCTGCGCGATGCAAAAGACAAATCGGAATTCGACGCCTTTATGGAAGACCGCTCCAAAGCCGCCCGCCCGGCCGAGGCCGAAGCCGCGAACCGCCCCGGCGAATATTGATCCGCCCAAGGCCGATTTGACCGACCGACCAAAGGCTCCGCCCCCAAAAGGCGGGGCCTTTTGCTGTCCCGGCGCAAATTCCTTGCAAGGGTAGCGCAAGTTTCTTCGAAGAAACTTGCCTCTGGCGCGCCTGTTGCTAACCTGTCCGCGTCCTTACACGTTCGCCAGATGCGCCACACCCTTCCCATCGCGCCCCAATTCTATGTGACGGCTCCGCAGCCCTGCCCGTATCTTGACGGGCGGATGGAGAGGAAATTGTTCACCGCCCTGCAAGGCGATCAGGCGCAACGGCTGAATGATGCGCTGTCAAAGCAAGGATTTCGGCGCAGCCAGAATGTGCTGTATCGCCCATCCTGCGCCGAATGCTCGGCTTGCCTTTCGGCCCGCATCCGGGTGGCCGATTTTGAGCCCAGCCGCACCCACCGCCGCATTCTGAAAGCCAACACCGACCTGCGCCGCAACGCCACCAGTCCCTGGGCGACCGAGGATCAGTTCGCGCTGTTTCGCCGCTATCTGGATGCACGCCACGCCGATGGCGGAATGGCCGATATGGATGTGTTCGAATTCGCCGCCATGATCGAGGAAACCCCGATCAAAAGTCGCGTGATCGAATACACTCGCGCCGCCCGCCCCGGTGAAACCGGGCGCCCGATGGCCTGCGTTGCCCTGACGGATGTGTTCGATGATGGGTTGAGTATGGTCTACTCGTTCTACGACCCGGATTTACAGGGCCGGTCGCTTGGAACTTTTGCCATTCTTGACCATATCGACATCGCGCGTGAGGCGGGCCTGCCCTATATCTATCTGGGCTACTGGGTGCCCGGCAGCCGTAAGATGGGCTACAAGGCCAACTTTCCGGCACTGGAAATTTACAAGGGCGGGCGCTGGCAGAATATCGGGGACCCAGCCGACCACCGGGCAGAACTGCATCCGCTGTCGGTCGATCCGATCGCCGAACAGGTCGCCCGGATCAGTCTGCCAGAGGCGCGGGCCATCCGCGAATGACCGGCCTGCGGCTTGCAGCCATCACGCTGATCGTGCCGGATTATGACATTGCCCTTGCCTTTTACTGTGAAAATCTGGGGTTTGACCTGATCGAAGATATTGATCAGGGCCGCAAACGCTGGGTCACCATCGCAGCCCCCGGCGGTGGCAGCCACATTGTGCTGGCCCGCGCCGATACGCCCGCACAGCAGGACGCGATTGGCAATCAGGGGGCGGGCCGGGTCTGGCTGTTTCTTCAGACTGATGATATTGCGCGCGACCAGGCCCTGATCACGAACGCCGGCGCGGTTTTTGAAGAAGCGCCACGCCATGAGTCCTATGGCATTGTGGCCGTCTGGCGCGACCCGTTCGGCAATCGATGGGACTTGATTCAACCGGGATAAGGCGTTCCACGATCTAACGGATTGACGCACCGCGATTGACTGCAATAATTGGGTAAGTTTTTTTACCAGTTTACTTTAGGTCAAGGTGCCAAAGTGCATCCTAACGGGGAGGGACTTATGCAGTCATTACTGGCGGTATCGCGCGCGATTGACCGCCTGACAGAGTTTGTGGGCAAAACGGTCATGTGGGCCATTTTCGTTGCCATTCTCGTCAGTGCGATAAACGCGATTGTGCGCAAGGTTTTCAACATATCCTCGAACGCGTGGCTGGAACTGCAGTGGTATCTGTTCGGGGCGGCGTTCATGCTGGCCGCGGCCTATACGCTGAAGCAGAACGAACATATCCGCATCGACATCTTTTACGGCACCCGCACCCGGCGGACGCAGCATTGGATCGACCTGATCGGCCATGTGTTCTTTCTGATGCCCTTTGTCACGCTGATGGCGTGGATGATGATCCCCTACGCGCTGGCGGCGCTGAAAAGCGGGCAGATTTCCACCAACTCTGGCGGTTTGCTGATCTGGCCCGCGCGGGCCATTCTGGCGGCGGGATTCATCTTGCTTGTGTTGCAGGGCATTTCCGAAATCATCAAGAAAATTGCGGTGATGCAGGGGCTGATCGAAGATCCGCACCCGTTCGTTTCGGCGCATGAGGCGGCAGAGCTGGAGGGCGCGGCGATTGCCGAAGCCGTGGCGCAGGCCGAAGCGGAGGCACGCAAGAATGCTTGAATTCATCGCCCTGAACATGGCGCCGATCATGTTCGCCTCGCTGGTGATCTTTCTCCTGCTGGGCTATCCGGTCGCCTTTTCTCTGGCCGCCAACGGCCTGGTGTTCTTTGCCATCGGTGTCTGGCTGGCGCCGTGGTCGGCCAATTCGATCACGCTCGACTGGCCTTTGCTGTTCACCATGCCGCAAAGGCTATGGGGAACAATGTCAAACGAGACGATGCTGGCTATTCCCTTCTTTACCTTCATGGGGATCGTGCTGGAACGCTCTGGCATGGCCGAGGATCTGCTGGACACGATTGGTCAGTTGTTCGGCCCCATTCGCGGCGGTCTGGCCTATGCGGTGGTCATCGTCGGCGCATTGCTGGCGGCCACGACGGGCGTGGTGGCGGCTTCGGTCATTGCCATGGGCCTGATCTCGCTGCCGATCATGCTGCGCTATGGCTATGATCGGCGGGTGGCTTCGGGTGTCATCGCGGCATCGGGCACGCTGGCGCAGATCATTCCGCCCAGCCTTGTACTGATCGTTCTGGCCGACCAGTTGGGCCGGTCGGTGGGCGATATGTACAAGGGCGCGATGATCCCCGGTCTGGTTCTGACCGGGCTTTACATGCTTTACATCTTCGTCGTCTCGATCATGCGGCCGACCTGGGTTCCCGCCCTGCCGCCCGAGGCACGGACGTTGGGCCACGGCATCATCTCCTTGCTGATCGCCATCGTGGCAGCGATGGGCATCGGCTATGCTGCTCATGTCTGGCTGTATCCGACCCATGGCGCCAATGCCGATATTCTGGGCGGAACCATAGGCGTGGCTGCGATCTACGGCTTTGCCCTGCTGGACCGCGGGATGAAGCTGGGGGTACTCAGCAAGCTGGCCAGTCAGGTCATCATGGTGCTGATCCCGCCGCTGGCGCTGATCTTCCTGGTGCTGGGCACGATCTTCCTTGGCATCGCCACGCCCACAGAAGGTGGCGCGATGGGGGCAGTTGGGTCCATGTTGCTGGCGGCGATGAAGGGGCGGCTGAACATGGGGGTGATCACGCAGGCCCTTGCCTCGACCACCCGTTTGTCGGCCTTTGTCATGTTCATTCTGGTGGGGGCGCGGGTGTTCTCGCTGACCTTCTATGGCGTGAACGGGCATATCTGGGTCGAACATCTGCTGACGGCGCTGCCGGGCGGCCAGATGGGGTTCCTGATCTTCGTCTCGGCGCTGGTGTTCCTGCTGGCCTTCTTCCTCGATTTCTTCGAGCTGGCCTTCATCATCGTGCCGCTGCTGGTCGCTCCGGCCGAGGCGCTGGGGATCGACCTGATCTGGTTCGGGGTCATTCTGGGGGTGAACATGCAAACCTCGTTCATGCACCCGCCGTTTGGCTTTGCGCTGTTCTATCTGCGGTCGGTGGCACCGAAGTCGAGCTATATCGACAAGGTGACAGGCATCAAAACCGCAGGCGTCTCGACCGGGCAGATCTATTGGGGGGCGGTGCCTTTCGTGGTGATTCAGGTTGTGATGATCGGCATCACCATCGCCTTCCCTTCGATGGTCATGCATTACAAGGGCAAGCCGGTTGATACGACGAACGTGCAGATCACCGTGCCCGCCCTGCCCACGCTGAACGTGCCGGGTGCGGCCCCGGCCACGGGCGGGCTGCCCAAGATCGGCGCGCCCAGCATCGGCGGTGCGCCTGCTCCGGCCCCCGCTCCGGGCGGTTTGCCCAAGCTGGGGGCGCCGGTGGTAAACCCTTGACGGGGGGCCACGTCATTCTGGCAAAGGCCATCGCCTTTGCCATGCGATGAAGTGGGCAACATGCACGGTCGGGCCCACAAGGCCCGGCCAGCGCCCGTCCCTCCATCGGCGGGCGCTTCTCGCCCACCGGGGCAGGCACTGGCCTCTAGGGTTTCTCGTGGACTTGTCTCTTGCTGAACCCGCCCGCACGGGCGGGGAAACGCAATGCGTTTCCTATTCCGCCCGCACCAGTGTAGCTGTCCCCTGAACAGCAAAAGGCCCGAGGTTTCCCTCGGGCCTTTTTCGTTCGTTTGAAACGGCTTACAGCTTGCCAGCCTGCTGCTGGGTCATCATGAACACGTCGTAGTTATACTCGGCGATCTGAGCCCACAGATAGGCGTCTTTCTTGAAGGCGTCCTGGCTGTCCTTGATCTTCTTGAACATCGCGTTGGTCGAACCGATCTCGGCATAGGTGGCATTCGCCGCCTCGAACGCCGCCTGCATCACGTCTTGCGGGAAGGGCCGCAGTTGCGCGCCATTGGCCACCAGCGATTTCAGCGCTGTGGGGTTCTTGTAGTCATAGTTCGACAGCATGTCGGCGTTGGCCACCTGGCAGCCCATCTTCAGCATGGCCTGATAGGCGGGCGGCAGTTCGGCCCATTTTTGCAGGTTGATCATCGTGGCGATCGCCGGGCCACCTTCCCAGAAACCGGGATAGTAGTAGTAGGGCGCAACCTTGTAGAAGCCGAGCTTTTCATCGTCATACGGCCCCACCCATTCAGTGGCGTCGATGGTGCCCTTTTCCAGCGCCGGATAAATGTCGCCGCCCGCGATCTGTTGCGGCACGACGCCCAGCTTTTCCAGAACCTTGCCGGCAAAGCCGCCGATGCGCATTTTCAGGCCCTGCATGTCGGCGACCGAGGTCAGCTCCTTGCGGAACCAGCCGCCCATCTGCACCCCGGTATTGCCCGCCGGGAAGGCGATGATGTTCTGCGTGGCGTAGAATTCGTTCATCAGGTCGATGCCGCCGCCATGATAGAACCAGGCGTTCATCTGGCGGGCGTTCAGGCTGAACGGAACGGCCGCGCCCAAGGCATAGGTCGGGTCTTTGCCCCAGAAATAATAGGGAACGGTGTGGCAGGCCTCAACCGTGCCAGAGGCAACGGCGTCGGCGGCTTCCAGGCCGGGAACCAGTTCGCCCGCCGGAAAGACCTGAATGGTGAAATTGCCGTCAGACGCTTCGGAGATGTATTTGGACATCACCTCGGCGGCACCGAAAATGGTGTCCAGCGCCTTGGGGAAGGACGAGGTGATCCGCCAGGTCACCTTGGGATTGGCCTGCGCAATCGCGGGCGCGGCCAGCACCGAGGCGCCAGCCGCAGCGACGCCACCCACGGTGGCCTTCGTCAGAAAGGAACGACGATCCATGTATTCTCCTCCACATAGTGGCGGGGATTCGCCCCCCCGCCGCGTTAACGTGGCGAAACCCTAGCCAGCCAGCAAACCCTTGAGAACCCATTTCTTTCCCGTTCGGCGGGTTCTGGTCACTTTTGATGACCAATCTTGACGTAGGGTAAATCTGCATCGCGGGGACAACCTGCGGCCGCTGCCCAGATACAATGCAGATGCCGAAGTTGCGGGCACCGGCGCGAGTCGGCCCATCCAGCGGCAAATCCGACACTTTGTTTTTGAAAGTTGCAAATAAAGACCACCGAGAGAAAGAAAACTTCAATTTTTCCACCCCGCACGACACTTTTTATGATTTTTTACGGTTGACGCCCCTGTCCGGCCAGCCTAGTTTCCGGCCCGAAGCCTCTAGGGTGCGGAAATGTCCGAACTTCTCGTAATTGTAAGGAAATGGCGCGTGGGTCGGTAACGACAGTCCATAACGGAACCCATGCGCCCCCGGATCACCCCCGGGGGCTTTTTGTTGACCGAAGGGCCGATGGCCCAAGATGAGGAAAGACCGATGACCAAGGCAATGACCGGCGCAAGAATGGTGGTTCAGGCTCTGAAGGATCAGGGTGTGGACGTCGTATTCGGCTATCCGGGTGGTGCGGTCCTTCCGATCTATGACGAGATTTTCCAGCAGAACGACATCCGCCACATTCTGGTGCGTCACGAACAGGGCGCCGTCCATATGGCCGAGGGCTATGCCCGTTCCACCGGCAAGGTGGGCGTGGCGCTGGTGACCTCTGGTCCTGGCGCGACCAACGCGGTGACCGGGCTGACCGATGCGCTGCTCGACTCCATTCCGATCGTGGTGCTGTCGGGCCAGGTGCCCACCTTCATGATCGGCACCGATGGCTTTCAAGAGGCGGATACGGTGGGCATCACGCGCCCCTGCACCAAGATGAACTGGCTGGTCAAAGATACCGCCAAGCTGTCTGGCACCATTCACGAGGCGTTTCATGTGGCGCGCTCGGGCCGCCCCGGCCCGGTGTTGGTGGACATCCCCAAGGATGTGCAATTCGCCCAAGCCGAATACACGCCCATGCAGCGCGCGCGCACCGCGCATTACCAGCCGCGCCTGAAAGGTGACATCGAGGCCATCACCGCGATGGTCGAAATGCTGGAAACCGCCGAGCGCCCGATTTTCTACACCGGCGGCGGTGTGATCAATTCGGGCGTGGCAGCCAGCCAGTTGCTGCGCGAGTTTGTCGAGGCGACCGGCTTTCCCATCACCTCGACCCTGATGGGTCTGGGTGCCTATCCCGCCAGCGGCAAAAGCTGGCTGGGGATGCTGGGGATGCACGGCCTTTATGAGGCCAATCTGGCGATGCACGGTTGCGACCTGATGATCAATGTCGGCGCGCGCTTTGATGACCGGATCACCGGGCGGTTGAAGGATTTCAGCCCGAATTCGCGCAAGGTGCATATCGACATCGACCCCTCGTCGATCAACAAGGTGATCCGGGTTGATGTGCCGATCATCGGCGATGTGGGCCATGTGCTGGAGGATGCCCTGCGCATCTGGAAGGCCCGCGGCCGCAAGGTTAACAAGGACGGTCTGGCCAAATGGTGGAAGCAGATCAAGGAATGGCAATCGGTCAACTGCCTTGACTACAAGCCATCGGAAAAGACCATCAAGCCGCAATACGCCCTGCAACGGCTGGAGGCGCTGACCAAGGGCATGGACCGCTATGTCACCACCGAGGTGGGCCAGCATCAGATGTGGGCGGCACAGTTCCTTGGGTTTGAGGCGCCGAACCGCTGGATGACCTCTGGCGGGCTGGGCACCATGGGCTACGGCCTGCCGGCCAGCATCGGCGTGCAGGTGGCCCACCCCGAGGCGCTGGTGATCAACGTCGCCGGTGAAGCGTCGTGGCTGATGAACATGCAGGAAATGGGCACGGCGATGCAGTTCCGCGCGCCAGTCAAGCAATTCATCCTGAACAATGAACGCCTTGGCATGGTGCGCCAGTGGCAGGAATTGCTGCATGGCGAGCGGTATTCCCATTCGTGGAGCGAGAGCCTGCCCGATTTCGTCAAGCTGGCCGAAGCCTTTGGCTGCAAGGGCCTGAAGGTCTCGGACCCCAGGGATCTGGACGATGCGATCATGGAAATGATCCGCTATGACGGCCCGGTGATCTTTGATTGCCTGGTGGAAAAGCACGAAAACTGCTTCCCCATGATCCCGTCGGGCAAGCCCCATAACGAGATGCTGCTGGGCGAGGCCGATACTCAGGGCGTCATCGGCGCCAAGGGCGCGGTGCTGGTTTAAGCGGGTGGACCGGGGGCTAGCCCCCGGACCCCCAGGATATTTATGCCAAGATGAAGGGACAGAACGTGTCCGCACTGAACATCAAACGCGGCTCGACGAGCCATTCCGCCTATGACCTGCGTGACCCGAATGCCGAGATCATTGAAAGCCATACTTTGGCTGTTGTGGTCGATAACGAAAGCGGGGTTCTAGCCCGCGTGATCGGGCTTTTCTCGGGGCGCGGCTACAACATCGAAAGCCTGACCGTGGCCGAGACCGACCACGCCCGGCACCTGAGCCGGATCACCGTTGTCACCACCGGCACGCCTGCGGTGATCGAGCAGATCAAGGCGCAATTGGGCCGCATGGTGCCGGTGCATGAGGTGCATGACCTGACGGTGGAGGGCCCCTCGGTTCAACGCGAACTTGCGCTGTTCAAGGTGGCCGGCAAGGGAGAGGCGCGGATCGAGGCGCTGCGACTGGCTGAGATTTTCCGCGCCCATGTGGTGGATTCGACGCTGGAAAGCTTTGTCTTCGAGATGACGGGCACACCGGAAAAGATCGACAGCTTTGCCGAGTTGATGCGCCCCTTGGGCCTGAAGGAAATCGCGCGGACCGGTGTGGCCGCCCTGTCGCGCGGCGTCTAAGATATGCAATGGCGACCGGTGTGATCCGGTCGCCATTGCATGAAAGCCTAATAATCATCACCGATCTTCGGGTGCCTGTCCGCCTACCCTGACACAGAAGTGATCTCCACATTGAGAGAGATCAGTGATGTTCCGCTTTGACAATGGCGCGACCGGGTGACGCGGGGCATTCCGCCTTTCGCCGCCCTGCCCTATGCTGGGGTCTGAACAGGAGGCCCCGATGATCGTCGAGCTTGGACATTTCGCGCTGGTTCTGGCGCTGGCCGTGGCGCTGGTGCAGGCCACCCTGCCCCTGATCGGGGCGCAGATCGGCGACCGGCGGTTGATGGCACTGGCGGCCCCGGCGGCCAATGCGCAGTTCCTGCTGATTGCCACCGCCTTTGCCGCGCTGACCTATGCCTTTGTGGTGTCGGATTTTTCGGTGCTGCTGGTGGTCGAGAATTCGCATACCGCAAAGCCTATGCTGTACAAGGTGGCGGGCGTCTGGGGCAACCATGAGGGGTCACTGCTGCTCTGGATGCTGGCGCTGACCGGGTTTGGCGCCTCGGCCACATGGTTTGGGTCGAACCTGCCCGACGGTTTGCGGGCGCGGGTTCTGGCGGTTCAGGCGATGATTGGCGTCGCGTTCCTGCTGTTCATGCTGCTGACCTCCAACCCGTTCCTGCGGCTGGAAGTGCCCCCCCTGAACGGGCAAGACCTGAACCCGCTGCTGCAAGACCCCGGACTGGCCTTTCATCCGCCGTTCCTCTACCTCGGCTATGTCGGCCTTTCGATGAGCTTTTCCTTCGCCGTCGCCGCCCTGATCGAGGGGCGGATCGATGCCGCCTGGGCGCGCTGGGTCAGGCCCTGGACGCTGGCGGCGTGGATCTTCCTGACCATCGGCATCGCCATGGGGTCGTGGTGGGCCTATTACGAACTGGGCTGGGGCGGGTTCTGGTTCTGGGACCCGGTGGAAAACGCCAGCTTCATGCCATGGCTGATCGCGGGGGCCCTGCTGCATTCGGCGATTGTGGTCGAGCGGCGCGAGAGCCTTAAGGCATGGACGATCCTGCTGGCCATCCTCGCCTTTGGCTTCAGCCTGATCGGCACCTTCCTTGTGCGGTCTGGCGTGATCACCAGCGTCCATGCCTTTGCCAATGACCCGGAGCGTGGCGTGTTCATTCTGGCCATCCTCGCCGTCTTCATGGGCGGCGCGCTGACGCTGTTTGCCTTCCGCGCGGGCGCGTTGGAGGCGAAGGGCGTATTTGCCATGGTCAGCCGCGAAAGCGCGCTGGTGGCGAACAACCTGCTTTTGGCGGTTGCGGCCTTTGTGGTCTTCGTCGGCACGATCTGGCCATTGGTGGCCGAGATGGCCTGGGGTCGGGTGCTGTCAGTCGGCCCGCCGTTCTTTGATGCGGCGTTTTCGCCCTTTGTGGTTGCGCTGGCGGTGATCTTGCCGGTGGGCGCGATCTTGCCGTGGAAGCGCGGCGATCTGCCGGGGGCAATGCGGCGGCTGGCCCCCACGGCGGTGCTGGCACTGGCGGTGGGGCTGTTGGTCTGGGCGATGCAGACCGGGCGGTCGGCGCTGGGACCGGTGGGGGTTGGGCTGGGGCTTTGGCTGGTCCTTGGCTCTGCCATGGACCTGATGGGCCGCACCGGGCGGGGGCCCTTGTCGGGGCGGCTGGGGCGGCTTACCCGGGTTCCGCGGGCCGATTGGGGGCGCGTGATATCTCATGCCGGTCTGGGGGTGACGATTTTCGCCGTCTCTGCCGTGATGGCCTGGACGGTCGAGGATATTCGCGTGGTAAAACCCGGCGGCTCTTTTGCGCTGGGGTCTTATGAGGTGACGCTGGCGGGCGTGCGCGAGGTGCCGGGCCCGAACTATTCCTCGACCATGGCGACGATGGTGGTGCGGCAAGGCGGGGCCGAGGTGACAACCCTTTACCCCGAAAAGCGCATCTATCCGGTGCAAGCGATGCCCACGACCGAGGCCGCGATTTATCAAGGCGCACTGCGCGACATCTATCTGGTGATCGGCGATCCGCAGGATGGCGGCGGCTATGCTGTGCGGGCCTATATCAAGCCCTTTGCCGACTGGCTGTGGATCGGGGCGCTGATGATGGCGGCGGGCGGGCTGATCAGCCTGACCGACCGGCGCTGGCGCATTGCGGCGGGGGCAAGGCGTGCGGCGCCTGCTGCCCAACCGGCGGAATAGGCGATGCGTCGGCTCATCCTGCTGCTGGCCCTGCTGGCCAGCCCCGCCCATGCCGTGCAGCCCAGCGAGATGCTGGCCGACCCGGTGCTGGAGGCGCGGGCCCGCGAGATTTCGGAAAACCTGCGCTGCCCGGTGTGCCAGGGCGAATCGATTGACGATTCCAACGCGCCGATCAGCCGCGATCTGCGCCTTGCAGTGCGCGAACGGCTGGTGGCGGGCGACAGCGATGAACAGGTGGTCGATTATGTCGTGGCCCGGTTTGGCGAATTCGTTCTGTTCAAACCGCGCGCCACCGGGTCGGGTCTGGCGTTGTGGCTGGCGGGGCCAGCGATGCTGCTGGCGGGTGGGGTGATTGCCTGGGCCACGCTGCGCCGCCGCGCCCGCGCGCCCGAGGCCGAGGGGCTGACCGAGGCCGACCGCGCCCGGCTGGCCGAACTGTTGAAAGAGTGACGCGAGGTTTCCCTTTCCGCCCCCGGTGCCGCCGCTAATCTGGCCGCATTGCGGGAGGATAGCATGAACCCACCAGTGTCCTACGCCCTTCAGGGCGGCGTCGCCACCATCGCGCTGAACCGGCCAGAGGTGATGAACGCCCTTTCCACCGCGCTGCGCGCCGACCTGCGGCTGGCCATCGCCCGGGCGGTGGCAGAGGCGCGGGTTCTGGTTCTGACCGGAACCGGGCGGGCATTTTGTTCCGGGCAGGATTTGCAGGATGCGCAAAAGGCCGGCAGCGTTGATTTTGAACGCATCCTGAACGAGGAATACGTTCCCCTGCTGCGCGACATCACCGATTGCCCGCTGCCCACCATTGCCGCCGTAAACGGGGCGGCGGCGGGGGCCGGGGCGAACCTTGCGCTGGCCTGCGATGTGGTGATTGCCACCGAAAGCGCCAGCTTCATTCAGGCCTTTACCCGCATCGGTCTGGTGCCGGATGCGGGTGGCACCCATTGGCTGCCGCGCCAGATCGGCATGGCGCGGGCGATGGGGGCGATGCTGTTCGCCGACAAGATCAGCGCCCGTCAGGCCGCCGACTGGGGCATGATCTTTGAGGCGGTGGCGGATGACAGCTTTGCCGCCCATGTAGCGGCGCGGGCAGCGCATCTGGCGGCAGGCCCGACGCTGGCCTATCGCGGCATCAAAGAGATGCTGCGCACTAGTTTTGACCAGACCCTTGCCACCCAGCTTGCCCATGAGGCGCGCCTGCAAGGCCAATGCGGTGGCAGCGCCGATTTCAGGGAAGGCGTCGCGGCCTTTCTGGAAAAGCGCAGCCCCCGTTTTACCGGAAACTGACGCCAATCTGCCGCGTCAGGCCCGTGCAAACCGGCACTTTGCCGCCCCTTGACCGATGACATCGGCCAAGGCGACCGCCATACTGCGGCAAACCTGCCAGGAGGCCCCATGTCCCGCACCATCCTGATCGGCGCCCCGATTGACGAGGGCCAGCGCCGCCCCGGTTGCCTGATGGGCCCCGCGGCCTATCGCGTGGCCGGTCTGGCCCGCGCCATCTCTGACCTTGGCCACGGGGTCGAGGATTGGGGCGATGTCGCCCTGCCCTCGCTTGCCCATGTCACCTGCCCCAATCCGGCGGTGCATGCGCTGGCCGAATGCGTCGGCTGGACCGAGGTGCTGGCCGACCGGGTGGATGACGCGCTGTCCGATGGCGGCCTGCCGATCATCCTGGGGGGCGACCATTCGCTGGCGCTTGGCACGGTTGCCGGGGCGGCAGCCTTTGCCGCGCGCGAGGGGCGGCCCCTGTTCCTGCTGTGGCTGGATGCCCATTCCGACTTTCACACCCCGCTGACCACCGAAAGCGGCAACCTGCATGGCACCCCGGTGGCCTATATCGCCGGACGCGAGGGGTTCGATGCCTTTCCGCCCTTCCCCGAACCGATCCCGGCAGAGCGGATCTGCCTTTACGGCATCCGCTCGGTCGATGCGGCAGAACATGCCGCCCTGCTGCGCCATGACATCGCGATCAACGATATGCGGGTGCTGGATGAACGCGGCATCGTTGCCCCCCTGCGCGAGTTTCTGACAGCGGTGCGCGAAGCGGGTGGCATGCTGCACGTCAGCCTGGATGTCGATTTTCTGGATCCTTCCATCGCCCCCGCCGTTGGTACAACCGTACCGGGCGGCACCACCTTCCGCGAGGCGCATCTGGTGATGGAGCTGCTGCATGAAAGCGGGCTGGTCACATCATTGGATCTGGTAGAGCTGAACCCGTTTCTGGATGAGCGTGGCAAAACCGCCAAGCTGATGGTCGATCTGGTGGGCAGCCTGATGGGCAAGAAGGTCTTCGACCGCCCGACGCGCAGCTATTGACCGCGACCGGGGGCGCTTCGCCCCCCGGACCCCCAGAGGATATTTATGAACAGATGATGATCAGGGGTCGGTGTAGAGGTGGCTTTGGCCATAGGGGTCGGTCACCCGCCACTGACCTGCTACGGTTTGCTCCAGATAGCCCGGCCCGATGGGAACCTTGCCGTGCCCACCAGGAATATCAAGCACATAGGTTGGCAGTGCCGTGCCAGAGAGGCGGCCACGAAGGGCCGTCATGATCGCCTGCCCCTCGGCAATCGTGGTGCGGAAATGGTGGGTGCCGGGGGCAAGATCGCAATGGTGCAGGTAATAGGGTTTCACCCGGTTGCGGATCAGCGCGCGGAACAGTGCCTCAAGGCTGTCAGCATCGGCGTTGACACCCTTTAGCAGCACGGTCTGTGACAACAGCGGGATACCGGCCGCCGTCAACCGACGCAGGGCGGCGCGGGCGTTTTCAGTCAGCTCATTCGCATGGTTGGTATGGACAACCAGCCAGACGGCCTGTGGCACATCAAAGGCCGCCAGCATCTGCGGGGTGACCCGCTCTGGTGCGACTACCGGAATCCGGCTGTGAATGCGGATCGCATCCAGGTGCGGAATTTCGGACAGACGTGCAAACAGGTCAGTCAGCCGCCGGGGCGACAGGGTCAGGGGGTCGCCCCCGGTCAGAATGACCTCTCGCACGGCGGGGGTGGCGTGCAGATAGGCCAACGCGGCTTGCAGATCGGCTTCGGGCAGAATGCCCTCTTCACCCACCTTTTCACGGCGAAAGCAGAACCGGCAATAAACCTCGCAGGTCTGGGTGGCATGCAGGATCACACGGTCGGGGTAGCGGTGGGTCAGGCCCTTGCCGATGCGGTGAACATCATCGCCGATCGGATCGGACAGTTGTTCTGGCCGGTGGTCCAGTTCTTTGGCGTCGGGCAGGAATTGCGCCGTAACACCCTGCCCCATCGCGCCCAGCATTTCGGGTGAGATGCGGATGCGGAACTCTTGGCCCAGCCGCTGCATCAGCGCGTGATCCTGTGGCGCGGCAAGGCCTGCCGCAATCAGGTCATCGGCGCCGGTAACGGCGCGGGGCAAGGGGCGCAGGGGGCGTGGCATCGGCCCCCGCTTATCCGGGCCGCCTTGTCAGTGCAACCGGAACTCCCCCACGACATTGCGCCATTCCGAGGGGCCAATCAGCTTTCGGTGGGTAAAGCGCACCGAATGCAGGGGGCCATCAAGGTTCTTTTGCCAGAATTCGATAAAGCGGAACATCTGCGGATAATCTGGCGCAAGATCGTAATCCTGCCAGATGTAGCTTTGCAGAACATGCCTGTAATCCGGCATCCGATAGTAGATTTCGGCCGTGGTCAGCCCATAGCCCTTGAGCATCAGTTCCGTCTCGGTCTGCGGCATCTGGCGCGCCTTTCTGTTACCTGTCAGATGATGATGCGCGATTCTGTTTATTCTTCAATAATAACAATATGTTGGCAGCAGACCCCTATGGCTGCCAACAAGGCCGGAACCCTGCCATTGCACCCCACCTGTTGCATGGTGTAAGGTCGCGCCAACCAGATATTGATGACCTTCAGGAAGGCACGGGCCAACGTGAATGACACCCCCGAAGAGATTGAAACGGCAGGCGAAATGCCAGAGCGGCCCGCGTATCACGGCCCTCAAGTGGACATTGCCGCCGAGATGAAGACCGCCTACCTCGATTACGCAATGAGCGTGATCGTTTCCCGCGCGATCCCCGATCTGCGCGACGGGCTGAAACCTGTGCATCGGCGCATTCTTTATGCGATGCACGAAACCAACAATACGCATGACAAAAGCTATCGCAAATCGGCCCGCCCGGTGGGCGACACCATGGGGAAATACCATCCCCATGGCGATTCTGCGATTTATGACGCGCTGGTGCGGATGGCGCAGCCGTTTTCGATGAGCCTGAAGCTTCTGGACGGCCAAGGCAACTTCGGCTCGATGGACGGCGATGCGGCGGCGGCGATGCGCTATACCGAAGTGCGGATGGACAAGCCCGCCGCCTTCCTTTTGGCCGACATTGACAAAGAAACCGTTGATTTCCAAGACAATTACGACGGAAAGGACAAGGAACCCACCGTCCTGCCGGCACGGTTCCCGAACATGCTGGTCAATGGTGCGGGCGGCATTGCCGTGGGCATGGCGACCAACATTCCGCCCCATAATCTGGGCGAAGTGATCGACGGCACACTGGCGATGATTGAAGACCCCGACATCAGCATGGAACGGCTGATGGAGATCATTCCCGCGCCCGATTTTCCCACGGGTGCCACGATTCTGGGCCGCTCTGGCGCGCGCAAAGCCTATCTGGAAGGGCGCGGCAGCGTCATCATCCGGTCAAAGACCCATATCGAGGAAATTCGCAAAGACCGATTTGCCATCGTCATCGACGAGGTTCCCTATCAGGTGAACAAGGCGCGGATGATCGAGATCATCGCCGAATGCGTGCGCGACAAACGGATTGAGGGGATTTCCGGCGTTGCCGACGAATCCGACCGCATCGGCGTGCGCGTGGTAATCGAGCTGAAGCGCGACGCGACGCCGGATGTGGTGCTGAACCAGTTGTTCCGCTTTACCCCGATGCAGACCAGCTTTGGCTGCAACATGCTGGCGCTGAACGGTGGGCGGCCAGAGACGCTGACCTTGCGCGATTTTCTTAGCAACTTCATCCTCTTCCGCGAGGAAGTTGTTGCGCGTCGCACCGCCTTTGAACTGCGCAAGGCGCGCGAGCGCAGCCATATCCTGTGCGGTCTGGCAGTTGCGGTTTCCAACGTCGATGAGGTGGTGCGCACCATCCGCGCCAGCGCCGACGCCGCCGAGGCGCGCGAAAAGCTGATGACGCGCCGCTGGCCCGCCCATGACATTGCGGCCTATATCCGGCTGATCGACGATCCGTCGCACAAGATCAACGATGATGGCACCTATAACCTGTCCGAAGCCCAGGCCCGCGCCATTCTGGAACTGCGGCTGCAACGCCTGACTGCCCTAGGCGTCAAGGAAGTTACCGACGAACTTGAAGAACTGGCTGCAAAGATCAAGGATTACTTGGAAATTCTTGGGTCGCGTGACCGGATCATGGCGATCATTTCCACCGAGCTTACCGAAGTCAAACACCTGTTCGCCGTTCCCCGCCGCACCGAAATCGTCGATTGGGCGGGCGATATGGAGGATGAGGATCTGATCGAGCGCGAGGATATGGTCGTGACCATCACCTCGGGCGGCTATATCAAGCGCACCCCCTTGGCCGAATTCCGCAGCCAGAATCGCGGCGGCAAGGGTCTGGCCAGCATGGCCACTAAGGAAGATGACGTGGTGACCACGCTGTTCGTGGCCAACACCCATACCGCGCTGCTGTTCTTCACCACGGACGGCATGGTTTACAAAATGAAAACCTGGCGCCTGCCGCTGGCGGGGCGCACCGCCAAGGGCAAGGCCATCGTCAACATTCTGCCGATTCAGACCGGCATTTCGATTGCCGCCCTGATGCCGGTGGATGTGCCGGAACTCGATTGGGACAAGTTGCAGATCGTCTTTGCCACCTCTGACGGCGATGTGCGGCAGAACGACCTGTCGGATTTCACCAATGTCATGCGCAACGGCAAGATCGCGATGAAGCTGCCCGAGGGTGTCAGTCTCGTGAATGCCGCGATTGCCGATGAGAATGACGATGTGATGCTGGTCACGGCCATGGGCCGCGCCATCCGGTTTTCTACCAATGAAATCAGGGTGTTCAAGTCGCGCGGATCCACCGGCGTGCGGGGTATCCGTCTGGCAGAGGCCGACCGCGTGGTGTCGATGTCGATCATCCGGCATTTTGAGGCCGACCCGGCTGAGCGTGCCGCTTACCTGAAACAGCGCCGCCTGATGGCCGGTGTGGTGGAAGAGGCCGAGGAGGATGACGAAGACGGCGTGGCCGAGGGCAACCTGTCGCCCGAGCGCTATGCCGAGATGTCGGCGGCCGAGGATCTGATTCTGACCATCACCGAACAGGGCGCGGGCAAGCTGTCGTCCAGCCATGATTACCCGGTGCGCGGCCGCGGCGGCATGGGCGTAAAGGCGATGGATGGCGCAATGCGTGGCGGGGCGCTGGTGGCCTCGTTCCCGGTCGAACTGTCGGATCAGATCATGCTGGCCACCTCTTCCGGGCAGTCGATCCGGGTGCCGGTGGATCAGATTTCCTTCCGCTCTCGTGGGGCTGGCGGGGTCAAGGTGCTGAACACGGGTGGCGAGGAACAGGTGGTTTCGGTCGCCCGCGTCGCGGAACAGGCCGAGGAAGAGTAATCCTAGCAAAATCAAAGGCCCCGCCGGTTCACCGCGCGGGGCTTTTCATGCCAAAGGCCTGCCTTAACCATTTGCTAACATTTAACTTTCGTTAATCATATCGATTTGAGACAGTGTTGGCATAGGCGACCGCGCCGGTTGCCCTGCTGCCGCCAAAGCGCGGTCTGTTCAAACCAACCGCCCAAAGGGTTCCGCCATGTTTACCGTGTTCCGCACCGCCGCCGCGGCTGCGCTTGTTGTTTCTACGCCCGCTTTTGCCCAATCCGACAGCCTTGGCCTGTCCTGGATCGAGGCCGGCCTGACCGCAACCGATGGCAAGGCCGCCGGGCATCTTTCCGGCGATTGGCGGATCGGCACCGCGCAGGGGATTCAGCTTGATCTGGGCCTTGCCGATCAGGCCGGGGGCGCTGTGGGCACGATCGACGGGCATCTGTACCTTGCCCCACAAGGTGACCGTAAATATGGGTTTTTCCTTAGTTTTTCCGATATCGACGGCCGCGACGCGACCATCTTTCATGGGGGTATCGAAGGGATGTATGCCCTGTCGGAAAAGACCGTGATCGAGGGGCGCGCCGGTATCGGCTATGCCAGCCGGGGCTTTGATTTCATTTCCGCCGAGGCGCGGCTGATCTATGCGCCAACCGACCGGATTGCTGTCAGCCTGGGGGTGGGGCTGGCCGATTTTCAAGAGGCTGCTTTCAACGCCACCAGCTACCGCGCCGATCTGGGCCTTCATTACGCGCCCGAGGGCAGTCCGTTCGAACTGTCTGCCGCCGTGATTCAGGATGGCCTGTGGGGCAATGACGACGCACCCGCCGATACCCGTGTGCAACTGGGCCTGACCTGGCGCCTTGGCGATACGGGCGGCACGCAGCGCCCGGTGGCTGACCGCGCCTTTCGTGCCAGCCAACCGATGGACGGGCTGATCCGGCGCGGTCTGTTCTAAGCCTTCCCTTGCCTGCCCGATTGGCTTAATTGGGCGGGCATGGAAACGCTTCATATCATTGGCGGCGGCATGGCGGGCTCGGAAGCGGCCTGGCAGGCGGCCGAGGCCGGGGTGCCGGTGGTGCTGCACGAGATGCGGCCAGCGGTCGGCACATTCGCCCATCGCACCGGGCAATTTGCCGAGATGGTCTGCTCGAACTCGTTCCGCTCGGATGATGATGAGCGGAACGCGGTGGGCCTGCTGCATTGGGAAATGCGCGCGGCCAAGGGCCTGATCATGGAGATGGCAACCGCCCACCGCCTGCCGGCGGGTGGCGCGCTGGCGGTTGACCGCGATCCGTTCGCCGAAGCGGTGACAGCACGGCTGAAATCGCATCCGATGATTTCGTTTTCTTATGAGGAGGTTACAGAGCTTCCCTCAACCGGAAACTGGATCATTGCGACCGGGCCTTTGACCAGCGGCAAGTTGGCCGAAAGCATCCGCGCACAGACCGGAGCCGACAGCCTGGCGTTTTTCGACGCCATCGCCCCCATCGTCTATGCCGAAAGCGTGGATATGTCTGTGGCCTGGATGCAGTCGCGCTATGACAAGGGCGAGACGGTCGAGGAACAGACCGCCTATATGAACTGCCCGATGGACAAGGCGCAGTACGAGGCGTTTATCGACGCCCTACTGGCCGCCGATAAGACGGTGTTTCACGAAGGCGAAACGGCGGGCTATTTCGACGGCTGCCTGCCGATCGAGGTGATGGCCGAACGCGGGCGCGAGACCCTGCGCTTTGGCCCGATGAAGCCGGTGGGCCTGACCAACCCGCACAATCCGCAAAAGCCCTATGCCGTGGTGCAATTGCGCCGCGATAACAAGCTGGGCACGCTCTATAACATCGTCGGGTTCCAGACCAAGATGAAGTATGGCGCGCAGGTTGATGTTTTCAAACTGATTCCGGGCTTGCAGGATGCCAGCTTTGCGCGGTTGGGTGGCATTCACCGCAACACCTTCATCAACTCTCCTACGCTGCTGGACAGTCAGATGCGGCTGAAGTCGCGCCCCAATATCCGCTTTGCCGGGCAGATCACCGGGGTGGAGGGCTATGTCGAATCCGCTGCGATGGGTCTGTTGGCGGGCCGGATGGCTGCGGCGGAATTGCTTGGGCGCGACCTGCTGCCCCCGCCGCCCGAAACCGCGATGGGCGCCCTGATCACGCATATCACCGGCGGGGCAGAGGCAAAGACCTTTCAGCCGATGAACGTGAACTTTGGCCTTTTCCCCCCGATTGACGCCCGGGGTGGCCGCAAGGGCCGGAAAGACCGCTACAAGGCCTATACCGACCGCGCCAAGGAGGCGTTTCTGGGGTGGATCGGGTAACCCGCTTTGCCCCCAGCCCGACCGGACCGCTGCATCTGGGCCATGCCTATGCGGCGCTGGTCGCGGCGGCACGGGGTAAACGGTTTTTGCTGCGGATTGAGGATATCGACAGCGCCCGGTGCAAGCCCGAATGGGAAACGGCGATCTATGACGACCTGTGCTGGCTGGGCTTAAGCTGGGAACAGCCGGTGATGCGACAATCTAGCCGCCTGCTCGCCTATGATGCCGCTCTTGCACAGTTGTACCATGCGGGCCTGACCTATCATTGCACCTGCACGCGGGGCGACATCAAGGCAGCACTCTCTGCCCCGCAGGAAGGCGTGGCGATCATCGGGCCGGATGGGCCGGTATATCCCGGCACCTGCCGTGACAAAGGCCACCTAAGCGGTGCGGTCCGGTTGAATATGGCCAAGGCCATGGAAATGCTCGGGGAAACCAGCTTTGATGAAACCGGCATTCACCCCGGCACATACCGCTTTGATGCAGGCCGGATGGTGGAAACCATCGGCGATATCGTTCTGGCGCGGCGGGATATTGGCACCAGCTATCACCTTGCCGTAGTGGTGGATGATGCCGCGCAAGGCATCACCGAAGTCACGCGCGGCGAGGATCTGTTCGAGGCGACGGCAATTCATGTCGTCTTGCAGCGTCTGTTGGGCCTGCCCGTGCCCGTCTATCATCACCATCGCCTGATCCGCGACGATCAGGGCAAGCGGTTGGCCAAGCGCGACGATGCCCGCGCCCTGGCAAAATATCGCGCCGAGGGCGCGACACCGGAAGATATTCGCCGGATGGTCGGCCTTTAGGCCATCGGCGCCATCAGTTCGACCTCATCGCCCCCGCGCACCGCCGTGTAAAAACAGGTGCGACGGTTGGTGTGGCAGGCCGGGCCTTCCTGCGCCACCAGCGCCAGCAGGCAATCACGGTCACAATCCACCCGCAATTCCACCAGCCGCTGCACATGGCCCGAGCTTTCGCCCTTGATCCAGAACGATTGGCGAGAGCGGCTCCAATAGGTCACCCGGCCCGTTGCCAGCGTCTGCGCCACCGCATCCGCGTTCATCCAGGCGAACATCAGCACCTCGTCGGATGCCGCATCCTGCGCGATGCAGGGGATCAGGCCCGCCGCATCATACTTTAGGCTTGTCGGGTCAAAGGGCATGCGGGCCTCCTTGGCTTGGGGTCGGTTGCGGCTTATCTAAGGGCAAGGCAAAGGGAAAGCCATGAGCGACAGCGATCTGATCAGCCTTTACTCGGGCCGTATTCTGCAACTGGCGGCGGCGATTCCGCATCTGGGCCGCCTGCCCGCGCCGGTGGCGACGGCGAAAAAGCGCAGCCCGCTGTGCGGATCGACGATCACGGTCGATCTGGTGATGCAGGATGGCCGCGTGGCCGAATTCGCGCAGGATGTGAAGGCCTGCGCGCTGGGTCAGGCCTCGGCCGCCGTGCTGGGCGCGGTGGTGATCGGGCGCAGCCGGGCGGAACTGGAGACCGCGCGCGACCAACTGCGCGCCATGCTGAAAGACGGTGGCCCGGTGCCGGATGCGCCGTTTGAGGGGTATGAGGTTCTGATTCCGGCGCGGGATTACAAGAACCGCCATGCCTCGATCCTGCTTGCCCTGGAAGCGACCTGCGAGGCGTCCGCCCAATAAAAAAACCGCCGCACAGCGCAAGGCTGGCGGCGGAAGTAGCGTGTCCATGATACGGGCAACGGCGGGGACAGCCGGGGGACAGGGTCAGGCCCGATCAAAAAGACCGCGGGCAGATCAGATGGTGCCGGTAAAGGTCAAACCGGCGAAAAGTACCACGAACAGGGAAACCACACCAACCGCGTCTTCAAACATGGCACGGCGCGAACGGGTCAGGATTTCAGCAATCTCATTCAGCATGGCAACCTCCTGTTGTTGCCATATTGTTCTCACGCGATTCGTTAACCGTCAAGAACTTTGTGAGAACATTTGTGAACGAACGCCTAACCTACCGAAATCAACCGGATCGCCCGGTCCTGATCCAGCAGCCACAGCAGCAACCGTGCCGCCTTGCCGCGCGCGCTGGTCAGACCCGGATCATCGGCCAGCAACCGGCGCGCGTCGGTCTGGGCAATCGCCATCAGGGCGCCCTGCCGCTCCAGATCGGCCACACGGAACCGCGGCAGGCCCGATTGCACCGTGCCGATCAGATCGCCCGCGCCGCGCATCGCCAGATCTTCCTCGGCGATGCGAAAGCCGTCCTCGGTATCGCGCAGAACCTTCAGCCGCCGCTCGCCCGATTCCGACAGGGGGGCCTGATACATCAGCAGACAGGTCGAGTCGGCCGTGCCGCGCCCCACCCGCCCGCGCAACTGGTGCAATTGCGCAAGGCCGAAAATCTCGGCCCGCTCCACCACCATGATCGAGGCATTGGGCACGTTCACCCCCACCTCGATCACCGTGGTCGCGACCAGAACCCGCGTCTCACCGGCGACAAACCGCGCCATCGCGGCGTCCTTCTCTTGCGAAGGCATCTGGCCATGGACCAGCCCCACCACATCGCCAAAGACCGCCCGCAGGCTGGCAAAGCGCGCCTCGGCGCTGGCGTAATCGACCAGTTCGCTGTCTTCTACCAAGGGGCAGACCCAATAGGCCTGCCGCCCGTCGTCTACCGCGCGGCGCAGATGGCCGATCACCTCATCCAGCCGCGCGTCGGAAATCAGCGCGGTGCGAATGGGCTTTCGCCCCGCCGGTTTTTCATCCAGCACCGAAACATCCATGTCGCCATAGCTGGCCAAGGCAAGGCTGCGGGGGATGGGCGTGGCGGTCATCACCAGCACATCCGCGCCCTGCCCTTTGGCACCCAGCTCCATCCGCTGCGCCACGCCAAAGCGGTGCTGTTCATCAACCACGGCAAGGCGCAGGTCGTGAAAGGCGACGTCCTTTTGAAACACCGCATGGGTGCCGACCAGAATGTCGATCTTGCCCGCCGCGAGATCAGCCAGTTTCGCCGCCCGCTCACCGCCCTTGTCGCGCCCGGTCAACAGCTCCAGCCGCACACCAGCGGCGGCGGCCAAGGAGGCCAGCCCCTCATAATGCTGTCGCGCCAGAATTTCCGTGGGCGCCATCATCACACCCTGCCCGCCCCCCTCAACCGCCACCAGCAACGCCAGCAGCGCCACCAGCGTCTTGCCTGACCCCACATCGCCCTGAAGCAAGCGGTTCATACGCAACGGATTTTCCATATCCAGCGCGATTTCAGCTACCGCGCGGGTCTGGGCACCCGTAGGCGCATAGGGCAACGCGGCCAGAACCCTGGCCTTCAACGCCCCCGTGCCGCGCGTGACCTGCCCCTTGGCCCGCCGCAAACTGGCGCGGGCCAGCGAAAGGGTCAGTTGATGGGCAAACATCTCATCATAGGCCAGCCGCTGCCGCACCGGGGCTTCGGCCATGAAATCGGCGGTTCCCGCAGGGGCATGGGCAAGACGCAGCGCCTCGGCAAAACCGGGCCAGCCTTCGCGCGCCAGCAAAGGCCCGTCGATCCATTCGGGCATCTCGGGCAACCGCGCCATCGCGCCCTCCACCGCCTTGGACACCTGCTTTTGCGTGATGCCGGCGGTCAGGGGATAGACGGGTTCATAGCTGGGCAGATCGCCCGCCTCTTCGGGGCGCAGGATATGATCAGGATGCGGCATCTGCGCCAAACCGTCGAACAGCTCGACCTTGCCCGAGACGACGCGGCGCTGGCCTGTGGGCAGCAGCTTTTGCAGGTAATCGGCGCGGGCGTGAAAGAAGACCAGTTGAAAATCCAGCGCCGCGTCACGCACCAGAACGCGGTAGGGCTTGCCCTTCAGGCGCGGCGGCTGATGGGCACCCACCTCGACCTCAACCGTCACGACGCAGGGCGGCACCACATCGCGAACGCTGGCACGCAATGTACGGTCCACCGCGGAATGGGGCAGCAGGAACAGCAGATCCTTGGGGCGTTCGATGCCCATGGCCTGAAACGCCTCGGCGGTGCGCGGGCCGACGCCGGGCAGCGTGTCAAGGCCCGCAAACAGCGGGAACAGGAGTTCCGGGCGGCTCATCGCCCGCTCACGTCAAACCGGCAAGGGCGATCCATGCGTCCTCGTCAATCACCTGAATGCCCAGCCGGGCGGCGTCTTTCGCCTTTGATCCCGCGCCCGGCCCGGCAATCAGAAGGTCGGTCTTGGCACTGACAGAGCCTGCAACCTTTGCCCCCATCGCCTCGGCACGCGCCTTGGCCTCGGCCCGCGTCATCTTTTCCAGGGTGCCGGTAAAGACCAGCGTCTTGCCCGCGACCGGGCTGCCTTCGGTCTGGCGGCGGGCGGCGGGCAGGATGGTCAGCATCGCGGCCAGCCGGTCAATCTCGGCCCGTTCATGGGCGTTGGCAAAGGCGTCGGACAATGACAGCGCCAGCACCGGGCCGATACCGTCAGTGGAAACCAGATCGGCCCATGCCGCTTGCGCCTCGGGCGGAACCTGTGCTGTGACGATGGCCGCGCTGCGCGCCTCGGACACCCGGGCGCGGCGCGCGGCGGTGCGGGCCGCCAGACGTTCAGTATCTTCGGCGGCATCGGCGGCGCGGTGCGCAAGAGCCGCAGGGCGGGCGGCATCCAGCGCCTCGGTCATCGCCTGCCAGTTGCCGTAATGTTGCGCCAGGTCCTGCGCCGCCGCCTCGCCCGCATGGCGGATGCCAAGGGCGAAAATCAGGCGATGCAGATCGATCCGCCGACGCGCGTCGATGGCGGCGAACAGCTTGGTGACCGAGGTTTCGCCAAAGCCATCGCGATTTTTCAGCTTTTTCAACGGGCTGTCGGCGTCGCGTTGCGCAAGGGTAAAGATGTCGGCGGGCGTTTTGACCGGCAGGTCCGCGTCATTGAAAAACATCTCGACCTGCTTGGCCCCCAGCCCCTCAATGTCAAACGCCCCCCGGCTGACGAAATGGCGCAAACGCTCAAAGCCTTGGGCCGGGCAGATCAGGCCGCCGGTGCAGCGGCGGATGGAATCGCCCTCTTCGCGGATCGCCGGGCTGCCGCATTCGGGGCAGGTTTCGGGGAAGGCATAGGGTGCAGAACCTTCGGGGCGTTTGGCCAGATCTACATCGGCCACCTTGGGGATCACGTCGCCCGCGCGGTACACCTGCACCCAATCGCCGATGCGAATATCCTTGCCGTCGCGGATCGGGGCACCGCTGGAATCGCGGCCTGCGATGTAATCCTCGTTGTGCAGGGTCGCGTTTGACACGACAACGCCGCCCACCGTCACCGGCACCAACCGCGCCACCGGCGACAGCGCGCCAGTGCGGCCAACCTGAATGTCAATCGCCTCCAGCCGGGTCCAGGCAAGTTCGGCTGGGAATTTATGCGCCACCGCCCAACGGGGTGTGGTAGAGCGGAAACCAAGCCGCACCTGCAAGGCAAGATCGTTGACCTTGTACACCACGCCGTCGATGTCATAGCCCAAGGTGGCGCGCTGCGCCTCGATCTGCCGGTAATGCGCCAGCATTTGCGCCGGGCCATCGCACAGCACAGTCAGCGGGTTGGTCTGAAACCCCAAGGCGTGCAGCCGGGCAATCGCGTCAAACTGGGTTGCGGCCAGCGGTTCGGACAAGGCACCCCAAGCATAGGCGAAAAACCGCAGCGGGCGGCTGGCGGTGATGCTGGCATCAAGCTGTCGCAATGACCCGGCGGCGGCATTGCGCGGGTTGGCAAAAGGCTTTTCCCCCTTTGCCGCCTGCCGGTCGTTCAGCGCGGCAAAATCGGCATGGGACATGTAAACTTCACCCCGCACCTCAAGCATCTCGGGTGCGGCGGTCAGGGTCTGGGGAATATCGGCGATGGTGCGGGCGTTGTCGGTGACATTCTCGCCCATCTCGCCATCACCGCGCGTCGCGGCCTGCACCAGCACGCCGTTTTCATAGCGCAAGGACAGGGACAGCCCGTCGATCTTGGGTTCTGCCGTGTACAGCAGCGCACCGCTGTAGCCAAGGTAACGCCGCACGCGGTCATCGAAATCCGCGACGTCGCCGTCCTCGAACGCATTTTCCAGCGACAGCATCGGCACCGAATGCGCAACTTTGCCGAACCCATCCGCCAGCGGTGCGCCCACCTGATCGCTGGGCGAATCGTTGCGCTTCAGATGCGGGAACCGCGCCTCGATCGCCGCGTTGCGCCGTTTCAGGGCATCGTAATCTGCGTCCGACAGGTCAGGCGCATCCAGCATGTGATAGGCGCGATTGGCCTCGGCGATCAGACCGGCAAGGCGCGCAAGATCGGCGCGCGCCTCAGCCTCGGTCAAGGACTCGACGGATGTGTCGGGCATCGCCCCCTCCCGGTTTTCCCCCGAACCTAGGGGGCACGGGCGGCAAGGGCAAGCGGATCAGGCAGAGGCGGCGATGCGGGCCTGCAACGGTGCCGGATCGCGCAACACATAGCCCCGCCCCCAGACCGTCTCGATATAATTTTGCCCGCCCGTCGCCTCTGCCAGCTTTTTGCGCAACTTGCAGATGAAGACATCGATGATTTTCAATTCAGGTTCATCCATGCCGCCGTAAAGGTGGTTAAGAAACATCTCTTTCGTCAGGGTTGTTCCCTTGCGCAAAGAAAGCAGCTCCAGCATCTGATATTCCTTGCCGGTCAGATGGACTGGCTTGCTGTCCACATCAACCGTCTTGGCATCAAGGTTCACATTCACGCTGCCGGTGCGGATCATCGACTGGCTATGGCCTTTTGATCGGCGCACAATGGCATGGATGCGGGCGACAAGCTCCTCCCGGTGGAAGGGTTTGGTCAGGTAATCATCGGCCCCGAACCCGAAGCCCTTGATTTTGCTATCGGTATCATCCATCCCGGACAGGATCAGGATCGGCGTTTCCACCTTGGCCAGTCGCAACTGGCGCAATACCTCATGCCCGGACATATCGGGCAGATTGAGATCCAACAGGATCAGATCGTAATCGTAAAGTTTTGCCAGATCGATGCCGTCTTCACCCATATCGGTGCAATAGACGTTCAGATTGGCATGGGTCAGCATCAATTCAATGCTGCGCGATGTTGTAGGATCATCCTCAACCAGCAGGATACGCATTCTAAAAAGCTCCGTCAGAGAACCGCTGTCGTTAACTTTGAGGGTCAATGGTTAATCAGCGGTTACTCTGTCAGAACGAAAGCAGAAAACAATCTAAAGTTGTCGGTATTTTTGCAGGCTGGTGACCCGCAGACCCTTTTCACCGAATTTCTCGACAGCCTGACGCCACAATGCAAATTCTTCTTGCGAAAGCTGATAGCGTTCAATGGCTTCGCTTTCGGACAGCAGGCCGTAGACCACCGCCCGCACCACAACAGCCTTGCGGCTGGCGACCCAGCGTCTGGTTTGCGGCGGTGGCAGGTCGGCACGGGTCAGGATGCTACCATCGGGCAGGGTCACCTGTCGCGGACCGTCAACACGTTTAAGATACATGGCACTCCCCTTTCCGTTCGGGGATGCTGCCGCATCGTCCTTAAGCAAGGGTGAAGCCGGGGGGTTGAGAGTAGTTCGGATTTTCCTATATTTCACAGGAAACCAAAGGTTCCCCCATGCTTGACGCCAAACTCAATTCTCTTGGGCTGCCCAAGGCCCCCGCCGATACCCGCGTTGTGGTGGCGATGTCGGGCGGAGTCGATTCCTCGGTCGTGGCGGCGATGCTGGCGGAAGAGGGCTATGACGTGGTGGGCGTCACCTTGCAGCTTTACGATCACGGTGCTGCGCTGGCGAAAAAGGGCGCCTGCTGCGCGGGGCGTGACATTCACGATGCGCGGCGCGTGGCAGAGACCATGGGCTTTCCGCATTATGTGCTGGATTATGAAAACACCTTTCGTGAAGCGGTGATCGAGGAATTCGCCGATGCCTATCTGGCGGGCGCAACGCCGGTGCCCTGTATCCGCTGCAACGAACGGGTAAAGTTCAAGGATCTGCTGGCAACGGCGAAAGATCTGAACGCCGATTGCATGGCGACGGGCCATTATATTCAGCGCAAGATGGGCGACGCGGGGGCAGAGCTGCATTCCGCTGCCGACCTGCGCCGCGACCAAAGCTATTTCCTGTTCTCGACCACACCCGAGCAATTGGATTACCTGCGATTTCCTTTGGGCCATCTGGGGTCCAAGGCCGAGACGCGGGCGCTGGCGGCTAAATACGGCCTGTCGGTGGCGGACAAGCCTGACAGCCAGGATATCTGCTTCGTGCCGAACGGCAATTATGCGGCGGTGATCGAAAAGCTGCGGCCCGAAGCGGCCGATCCGGGTGAGATTGTCGATCTTGCGGGCAATGTGCTGGGCCAGCATCGCGGCGTGATCCATTACACGATCGGGCAGCGCAAGGGCCTTGGCATCGGCGGGCTGGAAGAGCCGATCTATGTGGTAAAGCTGGACCCGGCGACACGGCAGGTGGTGGTGGGGCCAAAAGAGGCGCTGTCCACCCGCCTTGTGCCGGTGCGCGAGATCAACTGGCTGGGCGATGCGCCCCTTACAAGTCGTGCCGAATGGCATGTGAACGTAAAGGTGCGCTCCACCCGCCCGCCGCTGCCTGCCGTGATCCGGCCCCTTTCGGCAACCGAGGCAGAGGTGGAACTGTTCACGCCCGAAGATGGCGTCAGCCCTGGACAGGCTTGTGTGTTCTATGACCCCGACAGCAGCCGGATCTTTGGCGGCGGTTGGATCTGGAAGGGGCGGTAGGGCCAAAATCCTTCAAAGGATTTTGGTTACAACACCGACAGCACAGATTTCGCGGCGCGCAGGCCGGGCGGCTCGGCCCCCTGCCCCAACCGCTTCATCGTTACTTCCATCGCATGGGCTTGCGTCATGGGTTGGGCCAGAACATCCTCCAGCGCCGGAGCGATGCGGTCGGGGCGGCAATCCTTGCCCAGAAATTCCGGAATGATACGGGTTTCGGAAACCAGATTGACCAACGTCACCGTGTCGATCAGCGCCATGCGCCGCATCAGCCACATCGAAATCGGGCTCATGTCATAGGCAATCACCATCGGGCAGTGGTTCGCCGCCAATTCCAGGCTGACCGTGCCAGAGGCCGCCAGCGCCACATCGGCGGCGGCAAAGGCCACGCGCTTGCGGGTGGGGTCGATGATGATTTCGGGACGCACGAGCCAAGCGGCGGTCAGGTCGGCGACCAGATCGGCCACGCCGCGCACCGTGGGCAGGGCGACGCGCAGACCGGGGTGCGTGGTGACCAGCCGTGCCACCACCTGCCCGAACACCGGGGCAAGGCGCGTCACCTCTGACCGGCGGCTGCCGGGCAGCGCCAGCAACAGGGGGCCGGTGCCCTCGGCGTGCATGGCTGCGGCCTCTTCCCGCGCGGCCAAAGGTTCGGAGACCACCGGGTGGCCGACAAAATCGCAAGTCATCCCGGCGGCGGTCATATAGGGCGGCTCAAACGGCAACAGGGCCAACACATGGTCGATATACTGCGCCATCTTGGCGGCGCGGCCCGGCCTCCAGGCCCAGACCGAGGGGGCGACATAGTGGATGGTCCGCAGGCCCGGTTGCGCCGCCTTGACCAGTTTCGCCATGCGAAAGCTGAAATCTGGGCTGTCGATGGTGATGACGGCGGCAGGTTGGCAGGCCAGCGCGGCATGGGCGGCCTCGCCTATCCGGCGTTTCAGGTGGAAGTATTTCGGCAGTACCTCGGCAATGCCCATCACCGCCAGATCTTCCATCGGAAACAGGCTGGTCAGCCCTTCGGCCTGCATCAGCGGGCCGCCAATACCGTGAAACTCCACATCGGGGCGCAGGGACTTCAATCCCGCCATCAAGGCCGCCCCCAGCCGGTCGCCCGAAGGCTCGCCCGCCAGCAGAAACAGCCTCAGCGCGCCCACAGGAACAGGCCCTGTGCTGCGGCCTCTGCCTGCATTGCGGGCAGGTCAAGGCAAATCACCCCGCCGGCCTGCCAGCATATCCCGGCAAGGCCAGCGGCGGCGGCGTTGCGCACGGTCTGAACACCCAAAGCGGGCAGATCGATACGGCGGTCCTGTGCGGGCTTGGGCGCTTTGTAGAAGAGTCCCTTCGCAGGGCGCAGATCACGCGGCAGGCTGGCCACCTGCGCCAACATCGCATCGGTGCCGGGCAGCGCCTCGACCGCGAGGCAAAGGCCAGCCGCCACGACACAGCCCTGCCCGACATCCACCGAACCCAGTGCTGTCACGATGGCAGCGGCACGCTTGGCATCACGTTCATCGGCAGGCGTGACCGTGCCAGCCAACACCCCAGCACCGGGCACCAGATCAGCCGCAATGTCATCGACGCCCAACACCTCGATGCCACTTTCCTCAAAAATCGCAATGACTTCGCGCAAGGTGGCATCATCCCCCTGCTGCATCGCCCCCACCAGACGCGGCACCATCTGCGCGGTCATCGGGTCAAACAGGGCCGGGTCCAGACGCGGGCGCTGCACCGCCCCGGCAAAGGTGACGCGGGTGATGCCCTGATCCTGCAAGGCATCCAGAAACAGCGCCAGCCGTTCCACCCGGAACACCTGATCCGGCACCAGACCATCGGGCGTAAAGCCATCCAAAGCGCAGACCAACGGCCGTTCCGGCAGCGCCGCCACCAAGGCGGCGGGCAAACCACCCCGCCCGGCGATGATGGCCAGATTGCTCATTTCGGCGTCAGGAAACTGCGGTCCGTCTGCGACAGGATGAAATCGCACATCTCGCGGACATAGGCGCTGGTGGTTTCGTCTTGCAGGCGGCGGGCACGTTCCAGGAAAGACCCCTCACCCTGCGCCAGCATCTGATAGCCCGCGCGCATCGCAGTAATGTCGGCGCGCTCTACCCCGCGGCGCTTCAGACCCACCAGGTTCAGACCGTCCAACTCGCCCCGCGGTCCCTGAACCAATCCATAGGGCAGCACGTCATTCGTAACCATCGTCACCGCGCCGATGATCGCGCCACGACCCACACGCACCCATTGATGGATGCCCGACAGCCCGCCGATGATCACGTCATCGCCAATATGGCAATGGCCCGCGATGGCGACCTGATTGGCCATGATCACCCGGTTGCCAACCTGCGCATCGTGCCCCACATGCGCGCCCGTCATCATCAGCACATCATCGCCAACACGGGTGATGCCGCCGCCGCCCTCAGTTCCGGTGTTCAGCGTCGCACCTTCGCGGATGCGGCAGCGTGCGCCCACGATCAGCCGGGTGCGTTCGCCCTTGAACTTCAGATCCTGCGGCACCTCACCCACCGAGGCGAAGGGGAAAACCACCGTATCATCACCGATTTCGGTCCAGCCCGTCACCACGGCATGGGATTTCACCGTGACCCGCGCGCCCAACGTGACCTCGGCCCCGATGATGCAGAAGGGACCGATGTGGCACCCCTCACCGATCACCGCATCCTCTTCGACAACGGCCGCAGGGTGGATGAAGGCCGAAGGGTGCCAACTCATTTTGACCCGTCCTTGGGGACATCAAACATGGCCATGAATTCGGCCTCGCAGGCCAATTCGCCGTCAACCATGGCCTTGCCAGAGAATTTCCAAACCCGGCCACCGCCGCGCAGGGCGGTGACATGCAGTTCCAGCACATCGCCCGGCACCACCTTGCGGCGGAATTTCACGGCATCGACGCCCATAAAGAACACGTTGGCATTCTTGTCCACCAGATCCATCGTCAGACCGACAAGAATGCCCGATGTCTGCGCCATCGCCTCGATGATCATCACGCCGGGAAAGATCGGCATGCCGGGGAAGTGGCCCTGAAACTGCGGCTCGTTGAAGGTGATGTTCTTGATGCCGACGCAGGATTTGCCGACATGAATGTCGCGCACCTTATCGACCAGCAGGAACGGATAGCGATGCGGAATGATGCGCTGGATCAGCGCCAGATCGGCGGCGAGGGGCGCGGAGGTTGCGTCGGCCATGGTGTCTCCTCTTGGCGTTGCCCTCTTGCCGGGGCCTGACTTTCCCTAACAAGGCCGATTGCACGAGGCAAGCCACCCGTTGCCTCAGGGGCTGGTGTTCGGCTTTGGCGCGGGCGGGGTGGGTTGGGCCGGGGTCGTGCTGCCATCGCCCAAGGCGGTATCCAGCCGGGCAATCGCCTCTACCGTGATGTCCACATTAGCGACGCCAATCAGGATGGCCCGCTTGGACACGATGGCCAAGGCCCCGCGCTCTGCCATGACCTGGCCCAAAACCGGCACAGCCGCTTCGGAAAACCGCCGCCGCTGATCGTCAAACCGTTGGGTCAGCTCTTGCGATTTGGCGTCCTGCGCTTTGCGGATACCTTCTACCTTGGCGTTGAAGGCTTCGGACAGCGGGGCGAATTCAGCCTTGGTCAACTTTTGCCGTTGGCTGGTCAGGGCGCGTTCCTCGGCCTCAAGATCGGCTTCGATCTTGCGATTCTCGGCGATCAGCCCCGCCGCATCAGCATCGCGCGCGGCCAGAATCGCCTTGCCGAACCGCGATTCCGTGAACAGCCGCTCTTCATCCACGGTCAGGATCGGGCTGCGCAGCGGCGGCGGGTTGGACACGGTCTGCGCACCTGTCGTCAAAGCAGTCAGCCCCAGCAAGACTGCCAGGGCTGAACGAAGAAGGGCATTGCGAAAGCGCGCCATCAGAACTTGGTCGAAACCTGCAGGTCGAAAGTTTGTTCCTTGTCGTAGTCCTGCTTCGAAATCGCCTTGGCAAAATTGAAGCGCAGCGGGCCGATCGGGGTATCCCACAGCAGCGACAACCCGATGGACGACCGGATATGCATCGAATCGTCGATCGCGCCGCCTTGGGTGTTGTCGAGACCCCAGACCGAACCGACATCAAAGAATGCGCCGCCCTTGATTCCGTATTCAGTGGGCAGACCCAGCGGGAATTCGGCCTCGAAGCGGGCGACGGCAAAGAAATTGCCGCCAAGTGCATCTTGGTTCGTCGCGGTCAGATCGCGCGGACCAAGGCCGCTGCGGTCAAAGCCGCGAATCTTGCCAGAGCCGGTGTAACGGTCGGTGATCCGGGTGTCATAATCGCCGAAAGAGGTGATCATCCCACCTTCAAAAATCGCCCGCAGCGTAACCTCTTCCTTCAACACCTTGCGTTCGGCCAAGGCCTGCACGTTGGTCGAGACATAGCTCACCTCGCCGCCTGCGCCCGCAAAGTCCTGACCAAAGCGGAACACAAGGCCTGCGCCCGGCGTCAGGGTCTTGCCCCGGACGTCGTAAGAATAGGTATAGCCCAGCGAAGACCCGATTGGGCTGCCCACAGCCTCTTCGTCCTTCAGCACCTGCGACGAATCGGTATCGACGTTGTACACCCGGTCCTGGAACAGCGTGTAGCGCAGTTGCAGGCGGCTGTTTTCCGCCAGAGGAAACTCCAGCGAGGGCGAAACGCTCAACGCTTGAGTGCTATAGTTGGTTTCCGAATATTCCTGTGTGCGATAGTTCGCCGAGAAGCTGAACTTTACATCGCGGCCCAGGAAGGCGGGTTCAGTAAAGGTGATCCCGGAATCGATGTTGTCGGTTGCCGAGCCGATCGACAGGTTCAACCCCTGCCCGCGCCCAAGGAAGTTGGTTTCCGACAGCGAAATCGTCACGCCAAAGCCCGCGCTGGCGCCATAGCTGGCCCCAAAGGTCAGCGAGCCGGTCGGTTGCTCTTCCACATCGACATTCAGCACGACCTGATCGGGGCTGGTGCCGGGTGCCGCATCAACATTGGCATTCTTGAAGAACCCCAAGGCGCGGATACGTTCTGCCGCCTGCTTGATTTCACGTGGGTTGAAGGGGTCTCCTTCAACCGTCTTGAACTGACGGCGGATCACCTGATCCAGCGTCGTGGTGTTGCCTTCGATGTCGATCCGCTCGACGAAAATCCGCTCGCCCCGCGTTACGACGAACTGCACATCCAACGTGCCATCGGCGTCGTTGCGGGTGATGCGCGGATCAACACGGATGAAGTTCAGACCCTTTTTCAGCGCCAGATCTTCCATACGGGTCACGTTCGCCTCGATCACCGATGGCGAATAGGTCACGCCCGGACGCAAACGCATCGCACGCTGAAAATCTGCGGCATCCACCCCCTCGACCGCCGAGGCGACCGAAACCTTGCCAACATTGAAGCTGCGGCCTTCACGGATGGTATAGGTCACGAAACCGGCGTTGCGTTCGCGGCTCAGATCGCCGGTCGCGTCCAGCACCTGCACATCGACATAGCCGCGCGACAGGTAGAAATCTTTCAGAAGCTGCTTGTCCACTTCCAGCTTTTCGGGAACGAACGTGTCGCTTTGAATCAAGCCATGCAGGATGCCTGCCTGCTTGGTTTGCAGGATCTGGCGCAGACGACGGTCGCTGAAATCGCGGTTGCCGACAAAGTTGAGCCGCTCAACCTCGGTGACTTTACCTTCCTTGATCTCGAACACCAGATCGACGCGATTGTCAGACCGGCGGATGATCTTGGGCTCTACCGCTGCATTCAGGCGGCCCTTGACGCGGTACATCTCGGAAATCGTGGCGGCGTCCTGCTCGGCTTGGGCGGGCGAATAGACATAGCGCGATTTCGACTGGACGATGCTGGAAAGCTGTTCGTCTTTGATGCGCTTGTTGCCTTCAAAATCCACCACGTTGACCATGGGATATTCTTTGACAACCACCTTCAGCGTGCTGCCCTGCGGCACCAGTTCGACCGATTCAAACAGGCCAGAGTTCACCACGCGCTGATAGGCGTCGTTCAACTCTCCCGAGGAAACCGCGCCACCCTTGCCGATTCCCAGATACGAGATGATCGTGGCGGCATCGACCCGGCTGTTGCCTTCAACCGAGACATTGGAAAAGCTGTAGGCCTGCGCATGGGCCATGTTGAAAACCGGCGCGCAAATCGCTGTGCCGGAAAGCAGAATTGCCACCAATGCGGGGCGAAGGATTGCCCGGTTGCGCGGTTGCCCCGTTTGTTTCGCAGCAATGCCCATAAGTTGACCCCGGCCTTACAAAATCCTGTGTCCCTGACTAGCCGGAACTACAAGGCTTGTCAAAAGGCAGAGGCCGCAGAACGCGGCCCCGGTGCATCATTATGAATTATTCTGTGGATAATCCGCCGCAGTTGCGGCTGTCACATGCCCAACAGGGCAGAGCCGAGGAAGCCCCCTGCCAAGAGGCCCACGACAATGGTGCCCAGCGTGAAGATCACATCCCAGTTCAGGCGAACCAGCAGCGAAAGCCCACGATAGCCTTCCATGACCGTTTGCATAGCATCCTCCGTCAGTACGCCCGTCATCGCGCGCATTCCACAGGATTAAAGAAAAATTGTGGCACCAATTTGGCACCTAACACGACAGGTCGTTGGTCAGCGCAAAAGCCATGAACGACAGCACCACCGCCAGCCCTACCGTCATCAACAACCCCAGAATGCGCGCAGAAGGGGCGCGGCCCGTCAGCGCCTCATACACATGAAAGACCAGATGGCCACCGTCCAGCACCGGAATCGGGAACAGGTTGATCAACCCGATTCCCAAGGACAGCGTGGCCAGAATCGACAGGAAATCCATCGGACCGGACCGCGCGGCATCTCCCAAAACCTCGGCCATGCCGATGGGGCCAGAAATATTGCAGCGCGAGATTGCGCCGGTGACAACATGCCACAGGCCCGACAGCGAGGATTTCGCCACCAGCCAGCCTTGCTGTGCTGCCAGTTTCACCGATTCCAGCGCCCCCGCGTGCCGCAGCTCCGGCTCGATCATCAGGCCGCCCGACAGGCCCAAAAGCCAGCGGGTCTCAAATCCGCCGTTGGCCAGCGGCATGTCGCGCCGCTCTGGTGTCAGTGACAGGTTAATCTGCTTGCCTTCGCGCCAGATCGTCAGATCAACCGGCTTGCCGCCCGATCCGCCGACCGTCTCGCGCAACTGATCAAAGGTGTAAACCGGCTGCCCGCCCGCTTGCAGCACCACGTCGCCCGCCTGTATCCCCGCTTTCATTGCCGCAGATGTCGGCTGCACGCCCTTGACCAAGGGCGGCATCGGATGCGGGCCGTGCACATCCACGGTCTGGCCCGCGCGTTCTACCTGATAGGTGACGGCGGGGGCTGCGGGCAACTTGTCGGCCACCGCTGCCAAAGCCTCCAGATCAGGGGTGGGCTGACCGGCGATTGAAAGAATACGGTCTCCGACCAAAAGGCTTGGTCCGTCAAAAGGATAGGCAGGCAGCTTGCCGATGGTCGGGTTGCCAGTGGCAATCCCCTGCCACTGGATCATGCCGACAAAGACCGCCAGCGCCAGAATGAAGTTGAAGATCGGCCCCGCCGCAACCGTGGCCGCGCGTGCCCACAGGGGGGCGCCGTGCATGGTGTGCCGCCGCTCTTCCGCCGACAGGCCCGCCATGGCGCCCGCATCCTGCCCCGCCGCAGCGTTGCTGTCGCCCAGAAACTTCACATAGCCGCCAAGCGGAACCGCCGCCAGTTGCCATTGGGTGCCGCGCTTGTCGCGGCGCTTGAACAGCACGGGGCCAAAGCCCAGACTGAACACCTCAGCATGAATGCCGGACCAGCGGCCGATGATGTAATGGCCGTATTCATGGACCGCGACGATGATCCCCAGCGCAATCACAAAAAACGCGACGGTCCAGCTTAGTCCGCCCACACGCGAAAGAATGTCACTCAGCACCCGTCAGCCCCCTGCCCGTCCTGTCGCCAGCTCTGTGGCGTGTCGTCTTGCGAGTTGGTCCATCGCCAGCACATCCTCAAGACCGCTCGCGGCATTTGCAAGGCACGTTTCCGACACAAGCCTGTCAAGCGTATCCTCGACCACCGCTGCCATGTCCATGAAACCAAGCCGGTTTTCCAAAAACCAGTCCAGCGCGATTTCCTTGGCGGCGTTAAAGGCCGCCCCGGCCAACCCGCGCGTCGCCATCACCTCGCGCGCCAGACGCAAGGCCGGATAGCGCGCCGGGTCCAGCTCACGGAAGGTCAGCTTGCCCAGCCGCGCAAGGTCCAGCCGCGCCACCGGCAGCGCGGCGCGCGCGGGCCAGTTCAGCGCATAACCGATCGGGTGGCGCATGTCGGGCGCGCCCAGATGGGCCATGACCGCCCCGTCGCGGAACCCCACCATGGAATGGATGATGGATTCGGGGTGCAGGATCACCTCGATCTGGTCGGGATCGACGCCAAAGAACTCTCGCGTCTCTATCACCTCCAGCGCCTTGTTGAACATCGAGGCCGAATCGATGGTGATCCGCCGCCCCATCGCCCAGTTGGGGTGGGCCAGCGCCTCTTCCACCGTGGCATGGGCCAGCCGGTCCAGCGGCCAGTCGCGCAACGCCCCGCCCGAGGCGGTAAGGATGATGCGTTCAACCGCCGAAATATCCTCACCGACCAGCGCCTGAAAGATCGCCGAATGTTCGCTGTCCACCGGCAGAATGGTGGCCTTGTGGCGGGCGGCGGTTGCCATCAGCAATTGCCCGGCGGTGACAAGGCTTTCCTTGTTGGCAAGGGCCAGCGTCGCCCCCTGCTCCAGCGCGCGCATTCCCGGCACCAGACCGGCAGCACCGACGATCCCGCTCATCACCCAATCGGCGGGGCGGCTGGCGGCTTCGGCAATCGCCTGCGGCCCGGCGGCAACGGCGATGCCAGTGCCCGCAAGACGGTCGGCCAGATCGGGCAGGCAGGCGTCATGCGCGGTTACCGCGATTTCGGCCCGCAGCGCGATGGCCATTTCGGCCAGCCGGGCGGTGTTCTGCCCCCCGGTCAAGGCAATGGTGTGGAACGCCTCTGGCCCGCCCTGCCGCATCAGCAGATCAAACGTGCTTTCGCCAACCGATCCGGTGGCACCAAAGACCGAGATGCGCCGCACCCCTAGCCCCCAAAGCCCACTGGCAACTGGATGATCCGGCCAAGAACCATCACCGCAACCATCGCACCGGTCAGCGCATCGAACCTGTCCATCACGCCGCCATGGCCGGGGATCAGGTGGGACGAATCCTTCACGCCCGCGCGCCGCTTGATCCAGCTTTCGGCGATGTCGCCCATTTGCCCGGCAAAGGCGACGATGGGCGACAGGATGATCAAGAGCGGCTCGCCCCGCCCCATGGCCACGAACAAGACCCCGACCCCCAGCGCACCGATCCAGCCCGCAACGGTGCCCGACCAGGTTTTCTTGGGGCTGATCGCGGGCCAGAATTTCGGCCCACCGACGATGCGACCCACGAAATAGCCCATCACATCGCTTGCGATGACAACGCCGATCAGCCACAGGATCGCCTCGGTTCCCGCCTCGTCGCGCAGAACGAACAATCCGTGCCCGGCCACCAGAATAGCCGCCGCAAGGACCGATGTCGCGACGGGCTGAATGCGCGGTGTCACGGCAATTGCGCCGATCACAAAGGGAAACACCCACCAGGAAGGTACCGAGGGCCAGCCCTCATCAAACAGAATTGCCAGCGCGGCCAGACAAGCAATGGCAATGGCCACCCGTCCGCCCTGCGGCTTGCCGGTCATTGCCGCAAGTTCCCAGATCATCAGCGAAATCAGCGCACCGACCAGCACCAGAAACGGCCAGCCGCCCAAGACAATCTCGACCACGCCGACGGCAATCATCACCGCCGCCGAAATCAGGCGCGGCTTCAGATCAGCCCAGCGGTCGGCGGCACCTGCCATCAGGCCAGCACCCCGCCATACCGCCGTTCCCGATTGCCAAAGCGTGCAACGATAAGGCCCAACTCTTCCGGCGTGAAATCGGGCCACAAGGTTTCGGTGAATTCATATTCCGCATAGGCAGCCTGCCAGGGCAGGAAGTTGGAGGTCCGCGTCTCGCCGCTGGTGCGGATCACGAGATCCGGGTCGGGAATATCAGCCGTATCAAGGTGTTGAGAGATCGTTTCGGCCGTGATCTTGGCCGGGTCCATCAGCCCAGCAGCCACAGCGCAGGCAATGTCGCGCGCGGCGCGGGCAATTTCATCCCGGCCACCATAGTTGATCGCCACGGTCAGGTTCAGCCGCGTGTAAGGCGCCGTGCGCGCCTCGATCCCGGCCATCAGCTTTTGCAGCTTCGGGTCCAGCCGCGACCGGTCGCCGATAAAGCGCATCCGCACGGATTCGGCCGCCAGCCGATCCGCCTCACGCTCGATATAGCGCGCAAAGATTGCCATCAGACCAAGGACTTCCTCGGTCGAGCGTTTCCAGTTTTCGGTCGAAAAGGCATAAAGCGTCAGCCAGCGAATACCCATATCAGGTGCCGCACGGACGATTTCCTTGACCCGTTCGGCCCCTTTGCGGTGCCCGACCAGACGCGGCCAGCCGCGCCCAGTTGCCCAGCGGCCATTGCCATCCATGATGATGGCCACATGCTCGACCGGCCCCGAAGACGTTGCGTCTGTTGTCATGCCTGTGCCCGCCATGTGCCGGTCGCCATCCCATGGGACAGCATCGCCACAACCAGTTGACAGAGTGTTGCCGGGGGCCGCGTCACGGGCGTCAGACCTGCATGATCTCTTGCTGTTTGGCTTCCAGCGCCTTGTCGATGGCGACGATCAGGGCGTCGGTCATCTCTTGCACCTCGTCCTGCCACATCTTCTGGTCATCCTCGCCCATGCCGGCGGCTTTGGCCTTCTTGATCTGGTCCATCCCGTCGCGGCGGACGTTGCGCACGGCGACCTTGGCGCTTTCGGCATAACCGGCGGCGACCTTGGACAGTTCCTTGCGGCGCTGTTCGTTCAATTCCGGGATCGGCAGGCGGATCAAGGGGCCATCGGTCACCGGATTGATGCCCAGACCGGATTCGCGGATCGCCTTTTCCACCTTGTTGATCATGCCCTTGTCCCAGACGTTGATCACCACCATCCGCGGCTCTGGCACGTTCACCGTGCCAAGCTGGTTGATGGGGGTCATCGTGCCATAGGCATCAACGTGGATCGGGTCCAGCATCTGGGCCGAGGCGCGTCCGGTGCGCAGGCTGGCGAATTCGGTTTTCAATGCGCTCATCGCGCCATCCATCCGGCGCTGCAACGCGTCGGTGTCGATGTCCAGATCGTTGTCGTTCGACATGGGGTCCTCTGGTCTTTTGCGGGCGGCGGGCGGGGCCTGTCACCGTGATTTGCCGTTCTATAGGGGAAATGTCGGCACAGGTATAGCGGTTGGCTGCGCCTTTGCGTGCAGGCCTTGCGCAGACAGATCAGCCAGAGACGCGGGTGTAAGTGCCCTGCCCGGCCAGAATGCCCCGGAAGCCGCCCGGTTCATCCAGCGAAAAGACGATGATCGGCAGGCTGTTGTCGCGCGCAAGCGCAATGGCCGAGGCATCCATCACCCCCAGATGTTTCGCCAGACATTCGTCATAGCTAACGGTTTCATAGCGCTTGGCATCGGGGAATTTCTTGGGGTCTTTGTCATAAACCCCATCAACCTTGGTGCCCTTGAAAATCGCCTGACAGGCCATTTCATTGGCGCGCAGGGTCGCAGCGGTATCGGTGGTGAAATAGGGGTTGCCGGTGCCGGCGGCAAAAATGCAGACCCGTTTCTTTTCAAGATGGCGCACGGCGCGGCGGCGAATGTAGGGCTCGCAGACCTGATCCATCGGAATGGCGCTGATCACACGGGTAAAGACACCTATCCCTTCCAGTGCGGATTGCATGGCAAGGGCGTTCATCACCGTGGCAAGCATCCCCATGTAATCGGCGGTGGTCCGCTCCATCCCTTGGGCAGACCCGGCAAGTCCGCGAAAAATGTTGCCGCCGCCGATCACCAGACAGATCTCGACCCCCAGATCATGGACCGATTTGATCTCTTGCGCGATGCGGGCAACGGTGGGCGGATGGAGGCCAAAGCCCTGATCGCCCATCAGCGCCTCGCCAGAGATCTTCAGCATCACGCGGCTGTATTTGACCCCCGACCCGGTGGTGGAATTCGACATGGGCGCCCCCGCATTTCGTTTTGGAATTTGACTGTGGCGCAAAATGTCGCAAAACGGCGGCGGGTTCAACCTGTCACAAACGACAGAGCGGGGGTTTCACACCCCCGCACCCCCGTGGGATATTTATGAACAGATGATAAGCAGCGTTCTGAACAATATTTCCCGCGAGGCGCCGGTTCTGCTGGCGGGGCCGACGGCTTCGGGCAAGTCGGCGCTGGCGATGGATCTTGCGGCGCGCGACGGGCGGGTGATCGTGAATGCCGATGCACTGCAGGTTTATGCCAACTGGCGAATTCTGACGGCGCGGCCTTCTGTTGAGGAGGAAGCAGCGCTGCCGCATGTGCTTTATGGTCATGTGGCGCGGGATCAGGCCTATTCGGTGGGCGAATGGCTGCGGCAGGTGGCGCCGCTTTTGGCCCGGCCGGTGGTGATTGTCGGGGGAACCGGCCTTTATTTCCGGGCGCTGACCGAGGGGCTGGCTGAAATTCCGCCAGTACCTGCCAGCATTCGGGCGGAGGGCGACGCACTTTTTGCGGCGGGCGGGGTGGCGGCCCTGCTGGCGGGGGTGGACGGGCGCACCGCGGCGCGGATTGACCGGGCCAACGGGGCGCGGGTGCAGCGCGCCTGGGAGGTGCTGCGCGCCACCGGGCGCGGGCTGGCCGATTGGCAAGACGAGACGCCGCCTCCCTTGCTGGCGCTGGGCCAATGCGACCCTTGGGTTATTCGCCCCAAGGTGGAGTGGCTGGACGATCGAATCGCGCGCAGGTTCCATGCGATGATAGAGGCCGGAGCGCTGGCAGAAGTGCAGGCAGAGCTGCCGTTCTGGAACCCGGCGCACGCTTCGGCCAAGGCCATCGGCGCGCCAGAGCTGATTTCCTATCTGCAAGGGGAATCAACACTTTCCGAGGCGACCTTCGCCTCGATCCTGGCCAGCCGCCAATATGCCAAACGCCAGCGCACCTGGTTCCGTACCCGGATGCGCGACTGGCGTGAAATTGCGCTTCCGTGAACTGCCCACAGAGTTATCCACAGATTTGATCCACAACTGTGGACAAGATGCGGCGGCGAGGAAGTTTTCGCTTGGGTTGGCTGTGGCTGCGGGGTTATCTGGGGCCCAAGAACAAGAATGCAGGCCCCCGCAATGTCCTCACCCCAATCGCTGCCGCAAAAGCTGACCACGATGTCGCCGCAAGACCCGACGCAGATGCGCCTGATGGCCATCTCGCGGTTGGCGGCTGGCGGGCGTTGGCGGGTGGAGGCGATGCGCAGCCTGTCCGAAGGCTGCCTTTTGTGGTTCACCAAGGGTCAGGGCCGGATCACCGTGGCGGGCCAGACACGGGGCTACACCGCGCATAATGCGATCTACATCCCGCCGGGTGTGATGCACGGGTTCGAGGTTGGGCCGCAGGTTTTCGGCACGGCGGTATTTTTCGGACGCGGTTGCCCGGTTACACTGCCAGAGCGCGCCCTGCACCTGCGCATCCGCGAGGTGCATGCCCAGCAAGAGGTGAACGTGACGCTGGACATGATCCAGCGCGAGCTGGACAGCGACACCCCCGGCCATGACCGCGCCGCCCAGCACCATCTGGGCCTGCTGGGCGTCTGGCTGGAGCGGCAGGCGGCCAAGGGCGCCGCCGAGGCTGTACAGCCCGACGCCGCGCGCCGTCTGGTCGCGCGCTATACCGCGCTGATGGAGACCGAGTTTCGCAAGGGCAAGGGCGTGGGCGAGATTGCGGCCATGCTGGGTGTGACAGCCACCCACCTGACGCGCTGTTGCCGCTTGGCTTGCGCGCGGTCGGCGATTGACCTGCTGCAAGACCGCCGGATCTTTGAGGCGCGTCGCCTTTTGGCCGAAACCGATACGCCCGTCGGCCATATCGGGGCCAGCCTTGGCTTTGCCTCGGCGGCCTATTTTGCGCGGGCCTTTCAGCATCTGACCGGCCTGTCGCCTTCGGCATTCCGTCGTACACAAGACGCCCCTGCGACGAATCGTCCGAACTGACGGAAACCCCCAAGAAATTTCCTTTGCCGTGCTGGCCGCAGCGATTGCGGCCACAGCCTTCGCATTTGTGAGTTTCCGCCGTGATGATGTCGCTAATCGCACATCAGACAGCGAATCCGGGCGTTGACGCTAACACGAAAACCGTGCCGAATATCGCGTATGGTGCGCCTGTCGGGCAAGCTGACGAAGAACCGCCGTGGGGTCGGTTTTTGGGTCGAACGACGGGGCACTTAGAAAAATTAAAACCGGGCAACGCCCCGACAGGGAGACGACAATGAAGGACATGATCACGGATGACGTGCTGCATCCGGCCGCACAGATGTATGTCGAGGAAGTTCGCGCCGGTAAGTTGAGCCGCCGTGAATTCCTGACCCGCACCACTGCGCTGGGCGTCTCGGCGGCGGCGGCCTATGGCCTTCTGGGCCTGTCGGCTCCGGTCAAGGCACAAGAAGCCAAAGTGGGTGGCGTGGTGCGTTGCGCCATGGAAGTAAAGGCTCAGAAAGACCCGCGCACGGCCGATTGGCCGCAGATTGCCAACATCTATCGTGGCTGGCTGGAATACCTGATCCAGTACAACGCCGATGCCACTTTCGAAGGCCGTCTGCTGGAAAGCTGGGAAGCCAATGCCGACGCCACCGAATACACCCTCAAGGTGCGTCAGGGCGTCAAGTGGAACAACGGCGACGCCTTCAACGCCGATGACGTGGTGCGTATGTTCACCCGCTGGTGCGACGGCTCGGTCGAAGGCAACGCCATGGCGTCGCGCTTCCCCGGTCTGGTCGATGCCGAGAAGAAAACCGTGCGCGACGGGGCTGTCACCAAGGTTGACGACTATACCGTGCAACTGAAGATGACCCAGTCTGACATCGCCGTGGTGCCGAATCTGGCCGACTATCCGGCTGCGGTGGTGCATTCGTCGCTGGCCGACGGGTCGGACCCTTCGACCAATGCCATCGGCACCGGCCCCTATGTGCCGAAAGAGGTCATCGCCGGTCAGCGCGCCATTCTGGTGCGTGCGCCGAACCACACCTGGTGGGGCGGCACCGCACCGCTGGACGAAATCCACTATGTGGACTTCGGCACCGACCCCTCGACCATGGTCAGCCTTGCTGCCTCGGACGAGATCGACTGCAACTATGAAACCACCGGCGACCAGATCAGCCAGCTTGACGATATCGGCTGGCAAAAGCTGGAGGCGGTGACCGCTTCGACCATCGTGGTGCGGATGAACTCTGCCAACGGCGATCTGTATAAGGAAAAGTCGGTTCGTCAGGCGATTCAGAAGGCGGTTGACCCCAAGGTCGTGCTGGAACTGGGGTATAACAACCTGGGCACCACGGCAGAAAACCACCATGCCTGCCCGATCCACCCGGAGTATGCCAAGATCCCGGCGCAAACCATTGATCCGGCAGGGCTGAAGCCCGCGCTGGAAGCGGCGGGCCTGGCGGATGCCGAGTTGGAAATCATCTCGCTGGATGACGGGTTCGAAGCCTCGACCACCGATGCGGTTGCTTCGCAGCTTCGCGATGCGGGCGCCAAGATCAAGCGCACCGTGATGCCGGGCTCTACCTTCTGGAACGATTGGCAGAAGTATCCGTTCTCCTCGACCACCTGGAACCACCGCCCGCTGGCGGTGCAGAACATGTCGCTGGCCTATACCTCGACGGGTTCGTGGAATGAGACCGGCATGGCCAATGCCGATTTCGACGCGGCAATGACCAAAGCGCTGTCCCTGGACAATGCCGATGCGCGGCGCGAAGTGATGGTGACGCTGGAGACGATCTTGCAGGACGAAGGCTATATCATTCAGCCTTACTGGCGGTCGCTGTTCCGTCACGCCAAGGAAGGCGTGAAGGTGGAAATGCACCCGTCCTTCGAACATCACCACTACAAATGGTCGATCGCCTGATCTGACCTGACAGAGGGGGCGCCCGCACCTTTTCGGGCGCCCCTTTTTCACTCTTCTGCACCGTGGTCGGCCTTGCCTTGACCGCGCAATTTTGGCCATTCCGCGAAAGTAGGTCTGCCATGTTTCCCTTTGTCCTGCGCCGGTTGGGTCTGATGCTGTTGACAGCCTTTGTGCTGACCTTCGCAGTGTTCTGCCTGACCAACCTGCAACCAAACCTCGAAAAACTTGCCCGCAGCGAAGGCTCGGTCAGAATGAGCGATGATGCCATCGCAAGCTGGATCGTGAACAACGGTCATGGCGGCCCGATGCTGAAGCGCTATGGCGAATGGCTGGGTGTGGTGCCGGGCTGGGTGCGCACCGATGACAAGGGGGTCACGCGGGGCCGCTGCATCGTAGATGGGTCCGATCCGGCGCAGGCGGCAACCTATTGCGGGATCCTGCAAGGCAACTGGGGTTATTCCACCTTTGCCAAGGTGCCGGTCACCACGGTTCTGGGCCGCTCGCTTGGCCATACCGGCTGGCTGATGCTGGCGGTGATGGTGGTGATGGTGCCGACCGCGCTGCTTTTGGGCGTTCTGTCGGGGATGCGGGAAGGGACGCGGCTTGACCGCATCCTCTCGACACTGGCCATCGTGACGACGGCGACCCCCGAATATGTGTCTGGCGTGATCTTTGTGGCGCTGTTCGCCTCGGCCACGGTCGGCATCTCGCCGCATCTGCATGACTGGGGCTGGATCACCGAAAAGACGCTGTTTCAGGGCACCGCCACATCGGCGATGGATGATATCACCTGGCGCAACTTTACCCTGCCAGTGATGACCATTGCGCTTTACGGCATCGGGTATATCGCCCGGATGACCCGCGCCTCGATGACCGAGGTGATGACGCAACAGTACATCCGTACCGCGCGCCTGAAAGGCGTCAGCTTCCGCCAGGTGGTGATGAAGCACGCGCTGCGCAACGCGCTGATCGCGCCCTTTACAGTGATCATGCTGCAATTCCCCTGGCTGTTGAACGGCGTGGTGATTGTGGAAACCCTGTTCAATTACAAGGGCTTCGGCTGGACACTGGTTCAGGCCGCAGGCAACAACGACATCAACCTGCTGCTGGCCTGTTCGGTCGTGGCGGTCTTCGTGGTTCTGGTGACGCAGCTCATTTCCGATGTGGGCTATGTCTTCCTGAACCCCCGCATCCGCCTGGCGTAAGGACAAGATCATGGACGCACTTTCCTGGGGCTCGATCTTTGCCCATTCCGTTGCGCGGTTCTGGCCGGTCTGGATCGCGATGGTTGCCACCTTCCTTCTGTCGGTCCGCTACAAGCGGCACCTCGGCCTTTACGGCAAACTGTATGACAGTCCGGTCGGCATGGTCGGCTTTGGCATCGTGCTGTTCTGGATCTTCACCGCGATCTTTGCCAATGCGATCATCACCCACGACCCGCTCAAGGTTCTGTCGGGCATGAAGAACGCCCTGCCCGGCAGCCCGGCCAAGGGCGTTCCGCCCGAGGCCTATCAATATTACCTTCTGGGCGGCGACAACGGCGCCCGCGACGTCTTTAGCCGCATGGTGATGGGCGCGCGCGAGGTGCTGGTGATTGCACCGGCGGCAACGCTGTTCGCCTTCATGGTGGGCATCACCCTTGGCCTGCCTGCCGGTTACTTCGGTGGGCGCCTGGATACGGTGTTGTCCTTCATCGCCAACCTCGTGCTGGCCTTCCCGGTGATCCTGCTGTTCTACCTGCTGGTGACACCAGAGATCGTCCAGACCGGCATTCCTACCTATCTGGCGGCCGTGCTGTTCCTGTTCCCGATCCTGTTCGTGGTGGTGCTCTTCAACAGCCGCTATTTCATGGTGCCCGCGCGCCGGAACCTTTACGTCGGTATCGTGCTGGTCATCGGCTTCTGGGCCTATATCGGCCTGGCCTTCGACAAAGACCCGCTGGGCGTCTGGCACATGGACCCGAACCTGCTGAACGTCTTCGTCTCGGTGGTGTTCGTCAACTCGCCCGGCGTGTTCCGCATCGTGCGGGGCATGGTGATGGACATCAAGGCACGCGATTATGTGGCGGCGGGCCAGACCCGTGGTGAAGGCCCATGGTACATCATGCTGTGGGAGATTTTGCCCAACGCGCGCGGCCCGCTGATCGTCGATAGCTGCCTGCGGATCGGCTACACCACCATCCTTCTGGGCACCTTGGGCTTCTTCGGCCTTGGCGTCAGCCCAGAAAGCCCCGACTGGGGTTCGACCATCGATGATGGCCGCAAGCTGTTGAACCTGTTCCCGCATCCCGCCCTCGTTCCCGCGCTGGCGCTGATGAGCCTGGTCCTTGGCCTGAACCTTCTGGCCGATGGCTTGCGCGAAGAAAGCCTGCGCGACTGATGCGCCCCCGCATCCCATCATCTGTCCATAAATATCCCACGGGGGTCCGGGGGTGTGAAACCCCCGGTCCCGACGCCAGCCAGAACGAGGCACGCCATGTCTGACAAGATCACCGACTGGGATCCTTCAACCCCGATCCTCCAGATCGACAACCTTTCAATCAGCTTTTTCACGCGGATGCGCGAAATTCCCGCAGTGATGGATTTTTCCTGCACCGTGCGGGCCGGCGAGGCGATGGGCCTTGTCGGCGAAAGCGGCTGCGGCAAATCCACCGTGGCGCTGGCCGTCATGCGCGATCTGGGCAAGAACGGCCGCATCACCGGGGGCCGCATCCTGTTCAAGGGCCGCGACCTGACCACGATGAGCGATGAAGAGCTGCGCCACATCCGCGGCAGCGAAATCGCCATGATCTATCAGGAACCGATGGCCTCGCTGAACCCGGCGATGAAAATCGGTGCGCAATTGGCAGAAGTGCCGATGATCCACGAAGGCATGGGGCGCGACGCCGCGTGGAAGCTGGCGCGCCAGATCGTGGCCGATGTGCGCCTGCCCGACCCCGACCGCATCCTTGGCAGCTATCCGCACCAGCTTTCGGGTGGTCAGCAACAGCGCATCGTCATTGCGATGGCGCTGATGTCAAAGCCCGCCCTGCTGATTCTGGACGAACCCACCACCGCGCTGGACGTGACGGTCGAGGCGGGGATCGTCGATCTGGTCAAGGATCTGGGCGAGAAATACGGCACTTCGATGCTGTTCATCAGCCACAACCTTGGGCTGGTGATGGATGTCTGCGACCGCATCTGCGTGATGTATTCCGGTGAGGCGGTGGAAACCGGCAACGTCACCGAAGTGTTCGACAAGATGCGCCATCCCTATACGCAGGCGCTGTTCCGTTCCATCCCGCTGCCGGGGGCCGACAAGAATTCCCGCCCGCTGATTTCCATTCCCGGCAACTTTCCCTTGCCGCATGAACGCCCGCCGGGCTGCAATTTTGGCCCGCGCTGCGATTACTTTGAAAAGGGCCGCTGCGATGCCGCCGACATTCCGATGTCTGCGGTACCCGACAGCGACCGCCACGGCTCTCGCTGTCTGAAATGGGCCGAGATCGACTGGACCGCACCACCCGCTGCCCGCGTTGCCAAGGTCAAGACGCCGATTGGCAAGGTTGTTCTGAAGATGGACGATCTGAAAAAGTATTACTCGGTGTCTTCCGGTGCCTTTGGCGGCGGCAGCAAAAAGGTGGTCAAGGCCAACGAAACGCTAAGCTTCGAGGCGCATGAAGGCGAAACGCTGGCCATCGTGGGCGAGAGCGGCTGCGGCAAGTCCACCTTTGCCAAGGTGCTGATGGGGCTGGAAACCGCGACCTCCGGCTCGATCATGCTGTTTGACGAGAATGTGCAGTCAACGCCCATTCAAAAGCGCAACACCGATACCGTCAGCCGGGTGCAGATGGTGTTCCAGAACCCGTTCGACACGCTGAACCCGTCGATGAACGTGGGCCGTCAGATCATACGCGCGCTGGAGATTTTCAAGTTCGGCAATTCGGATCAAGACCGTCACAACCGGATGCTGGAACTGCTGGATCTGGTCAAACTGCCGCGCGCCTTTGCCGAACGGATGCCACGGCAATTGTCGGGCGGGCAAAAGCAGCGGGTGGGCATCGCTCGGGCCTTTGCCGGTGGTGCCAAGGTGGTGGTGGCGGATGAACCCGTTTCGGCCTTGGACGTGTCGGTACAGGCCGCCGTCACCGATCTGTTGATGGACATTCAGCGCGAGAACAAGACGACGCTTCTGTTCATTTCCCACGATCTTTCCATCGTGCGTTACCTGTCGGATCGGGTGCTGGTGATGTATCTGGGCCATGTGGTGGAAACCGGTACGACCGATCAGGTCTTTGCCCCGCCCTATCACCCCTATACCGAGGCACTGTTGTCGGCCGTTCCCATCGCCGACACCCATATCACGCGCAAGCGGATCGTGCTGGAAGGGGATATTCCCTCGGCGCTGAACCCGCCACCCGGCTGCCCGTTCCAGACGCGCTGCCGCTGGAAATCGCAGGTTCCGGGGGGGTTGTGTGACCGTGAGATGCCGCCGATGCGCGATATTGGCGGCGGCCATCAGATCAAATGCCACCTGTCGGCAGAGATTCTGGAAAAGATGGAACCCGTGATCAAGATCGCGGCTGAATAAACTGGACCCCTGAAAAGGCCTCATAAAACCGGCCCGCAAGATGCGCAAACCCGTGCATCTTGCGGGCTGTCTGTTTTCTGCGCGCCACCGCCGTGGTCCATGACCCAAATCCAGTCTTCGCGTTGAACGGCTTGTGATCCGGCTTGCGACGGATCACCTTGTCATGTGCGTATCACCCCGGCAGACCATAAAATCCCCCTGCGGGCGGATCGGCCACCGCAATGTTCGACGAAGGATGATCATGCCCCGTAACCAGCTACTGCTTCGTCGCCTTGCCGCCCTGACCCTGATTGCCCCACTGCTGCTCGCAGCCCCCATCAACGCCCAGCAAGGCGGCACGGCGCAGCCCCCGGCGAAGGCCGGTTATATGGAGGCCGCAGCTTCGCAGGTGCCGGTGACCATCACCCTGACGGGCCGCGCGCTGGCGCAGAACGCCACGCAGGTGCGCCCAAGGGTGGGCGGGGCGCTGACCGCCATCCTTTATGCGCCCGGCACCGAGGTTGCGGCGGGAACGCCGCTGTTCTCGATCGACCCGCTGACCTATGAGGTTGCTCTTTCTGCCGCCGAGGCGGAGCGGACCCGCGCAGAAGCCGATTACCGCACTGCAAAGCTGGCGTTTGACCGGGCCGAACGGTTGCAAGGCTCGGCCACCAGCCGCTCGGGCTTTGAGGATGCGCAAGCAGCACTGCTCAAGGCGCAAGCCACGCTGGGGGCGGCGGAATCCAGCCTGAAACTGGCCAAGGCGCAGTTGGATTGGACAACGATCCGCGCGCCGATTGCCGGCATCGTCGGGGTGCCGCAGGTGTCGGTTGGCGATCTGGTGACGCAGAACCAGTCAGAGGCGCTGGCCGAGATTGTGCAAGTCGATCCGATCCATGTCGATCTGACCGAACCCTATCCCACCCGCCTGCGGATCGAGGCGCGGGCGGCGGCGGGTGAGGTCACGCTGGGCGAACCGGACCTGACGCTGATCCTGGATGACGGGCGGCGCGTTGAAGGGGCGGCCAAGCTGGTTTCAACCGGGGCTACGGTTTCCACCACCACCGGCACCCGTACCCTGCGGTTCGAGGTGGGCAATGCCAACGGGCGGATCGCGCCCGGCATGTTCCTGCATGGCGAGCTGAAGCTGGGCCAGACCACCGCCTTTCTGGTGCCCCAGCGCGCCGCCCAGCGTCAGCGTGATGGCAGCCTGAGCGTCTGGCTGGTGGTGGAGGGCAAGGCGAAAAAACAGGTGGTGACCGAAAGCGGCACCCATGGCAGCGCCTGGGTGGTGCAGTCCGGGCTGGCGGCGGGTGACCGCATCCTGATCGACGGCACCACCAACCTGCGCGACGGGCAGGCGGTGGACCCGGTTCCCGCCACCATCGACGCAAACGGCGTGGTGCAGGACGCCGCCGCCCCGGCACCGACCAAGACGACTGCGGCGGGGAACTGACCCCGTGGCGCAGTTTTTTATCACCCGCCCCGTCTTTGCCTGGGTCATCGCCATTGTCACCATGCTGTTCGGCACCTGGGGGCTGATGACCCTGCCGATTGAACAATACCCCGACATCGCGCCCACCCGCGTGACCATCACCGCCAATTACCCCGGCGCTTCGGCAGAGGTGACGGAAAACTCGGTCACTTCGGTCATCCAGAACGGGATGACCGGGCTGGACGGCCTGTTGTTCATGACCGCCACCTCCAGCGCCACGGGGCGGTCGCAGGTGGCGATGACATTTTCGGATGCAACCGACCCTGACACCGCGCAGATGCTGGTCCAGAACAAGCTGCAACGGGTTCAGAACAGTTTGCCCGATACCGTGGTGCAGCGCGGCATCTCGGTCGCGCGCAGTGGCGAATCTTCTCTGATGGTCGGCGCGCTGGTGTCAAAAGACGGGCGCTATTCGACGGTGGAACTGGGCGATCTGACCGGGCAGCTGATCGAAGATGCGGTGCTGCGCACCGATGGCGTGGGATCGATCGACAGCTTTTCCTCGGGCTATGCGATGCGGGTCTGGCTGGACCCGATCAAGATGGCGGAATACCAGATCACCACGGCGGATATTTCCTCGGCCATCGCGGATCAGAACTCGACGGTTTCAGTGGGCTCACTGGGCGCACAGCCGGTGGTGCCGGGTCAGCAATTGACCGTGGCGCTGTCGGCGCAGACCCAGCTTTCGACCGTGGACCAATTCGCCCGCATTCAGTTGAAGGGCGAGCAAGACGGTGCCCGCGTTCTGTTGGGCGATGTGGCAAGGATTGAGATTGGCACCGAAAGCTATGGTGCCTCGGCGCTGCTGAACGGCGCGAATGCCGCCGGTTTCTCGGTTACTCTGACCTCTGGCGCGAATGCGGTTGAAACCGCCAACCGGGTGCGCGCGGTCCTGGACAGTATCAAGCCCGCCCTGCCCGAAGGCGTTGACATCGCCTATCCCTATGACACCTCGCCCTTTATCGAACAGTCCATCGAAAAGGTTTATCACACCCTGTTTGAGGCGGTGGGTCTGGTGTTCCTTGTCATCCTGATCTTTCTGCAAAGCTGGCGGGCGACCATCATCCCAACCATCGCCGTGCCGGTCGTGCTGCTGGGCACCTTTGGCGTGCTGGCGGTCTTCGGCTTTTCGATCAACACGCTGACCATGTTCGCCCTTGTGCTGGCCATCGGCCTTTTGGTCGATGACGCCATCGTCGTGGTGGAAAACGTAGAACGGGTGATGGAGGAGGACCACCTTGACCCGCTGGAGGCGACGCGCCGGTCGATGCAGCAGATCACCTCGGCGCTGGTGGGCATCGTGCTTGTCTTGTCGGCGGTGTTTTTACCCATGGCCTTCATGACCGGATCAACCGGGGTGATTTACCGCCAGTTCTCGGTCACCATCATCTCGGCCATGATCCTGTCGCTGGCCGTTGCGCTGATCCTGACGCCTGCGATGTGTGCCGCGCTGTTGAAACGGCGGGCGCATGGCGGCGGCAACGCCTTTGCGCGGGGGTTCAACCGGGGGCTGGACGGGGCGACCCGCAGCTATGGCAGCATTGCATGGGCCGCGATGAAAAAGCCCCTGCTGATGCTGGTTCTGCTTTTGGGTATCGGCGGGGGTGCGGGACTGCTGTTCCAGCGCCTGCCCTCCTCCTTTGTTCCGCAAGAAGATCAGGGTGTGCTGATGGTCATGCTGCGGCTGGCCGAAGGATCGACCACCGCGCAAACGGCGGCGGTGGCAACCGAGGTGCAGGACTGGTTGCTGACCGACGAAAAGGCCAGCGTGGACAGCGTGATGACTGCGCTTGGCTTTTCCTTTGGCGGCGGCGGGCAGAATACGGCGATGGTGTTCGTCAAGCTCAAGGCATTCGCAGACCGCCCCGGCCTGACGGCGGCGATGCTGCAACAGGCGGGCACCCAGCGGTTCCGCGGCCACCGGGCGGGCAACATCACCTTCATGCAGCCGCCACAAATTCAGGGCCTGGGCCAGAACGCCGGGATTTCATTCTACCTGATCGATCAGGCGGGCAGCGGGCAGGCAGCGCTGGAAGATGCCGCGCAAGATCTGGTGGCGCGGGCCGAAGCGGCAGGGGTGGCATCAGGTTTCCGGGGGCAGGAACCGAACCGCCGCCCGTCCTTGAAACTGGACATCGATCAGGAAAAGGCCCGCGCCATGGGCCTAACCGTCAGCAATGTGAATGCGATGCTGTCGGTCATCTTCTCGGGGTCGCAAGTCAATGATTTCCAACTGGGAACCGAGCTGCGCCCGGTCATCGTGCAAGGCGCCCCCGAATGGCGGATGCAGCCCGAACAGATCGACAGTTGGACCGCGCGCAACAGCGCGGGCGAAATGGTGCCCTTTTCCGCCTTCATGAACAAGGTCTGGACCGAAAGCTCGCCCTCGCTGGACAGCTATGGCGGCACGCGGGCGATTTCCATTTCCGCCAACCCGGCGGACGGGGTTTCCACGGGCAAGGCGATGGCCAAGATCGCCGAACTGGTGAAAGAGGTGCCCGGCGGCTACGGCATCGCCTGGACCGGGCTGTCCTATCAGGAACAGCTTGCGGGCAATCAGGCCCCCCTGCTCTTCGCCATGTCGGGGCTGGTGGTGTTCCTGTGCCTTGCAGCCCTTTACGAAAGCTGGACGGTGCCCTTTGCCGTGATGCTGGCGGTGCCGGTGGGCATCTTGGGCGCGCTGGTCGCGGCTTGGGCCTTTGGCCAGTCGAATGACGTCTATTTCAAGGTGGGCCTGCTGACCACCATCGGCCTTGCCGCGCGAAACGCCATTCTGATCGTCGAATTTGCCGAATCCTTACGCAAACAGGGCGTCGGCATGATGGAGGCCACCCGCAAGGCGGCAGAAATTCGCCTGCGCCCGATCCTGATGACCTCTTTCGCCTTTGCGCTGGGGGTGTTGCCGCTGGCCTTGGCCAACGGGGCCGGGGCGGCGGCGCAGCATGCCATCGGCATCGGGGTGCTGGGGGGGATGGTCGCCTCGACCGTGATCGCGTTGTTCATGGTGCCCGCCCTTTATGTGCTGGTGAAAAAGGTCACGCGGCAGGGATAAGTTTCCGATTGGCGACGGGATGTGCCGAAACAATCGGCAATTGGTGAAAGGCGGCAAATTTGCGTCGCTTTTCACCCTTTGTTTTTTGACCCATGGATTGACATGGGCCAACGCGCCACCCAAGCCTCGCCCGCAAGCTCTGGCAGACAAACTGCCGACTTGTAACAGGAATCTGAAAGGAAAACCGGCATGACCGCCTATGTCCTGACCGTGCAATGCACCTCGCGCCGCGGGATCGTTGCGGCCATTACCACCTATCTGTCCGAACAGGGCTGCAACATCACCGACGCCTCGCAGTTCGATGATGAGCTGACCGGCCAGTTTTTCACCCGCATCACCTTTCGGTCGGAAACCGGGGCTTCGCTGGCCGCGCTGCGCGACGGGTTCGCCGCCGTGGCAGACCCGTTCGGCATGACCTGGGCCATCGATGACGGCGCGCACCGCATGAAGGTGCTGCTGATGGTGTCGAACTTTGGCCATTGCCTGAACGACCTGCTGTATCGTTGGAAGATCGGCGCGCTGCCGGTGGATATTGTCGGCGTGGTGTCGAACCACCTGACCTATCAGAAGGTGGTGGTGAACCACGACCTGCCGTTCCACCACATCAAGGTGACCAAGGAAAACAAGCCCGAGGCGGAAAAGCGTCTGCTGAACCTCGTCGATGAATCGGGTGCCGAACTGGTGGTTCTGGCGCGCTATATGCAGGTTCTGTCCGATGCCTTCTGTCAGCGCATGTCGGGGCGGATCATCAACATCCACCATTCCTTCCTGCCATCGTTCAAGGGGGCCAACCCTTACAAGCAGGCCTATGAGCGGGGGGTCAAGCTGATCGGGGCAACTGCCCACTATGTGACCGCCGATCTGGACGAAGGCCCGATCATCGAACAGGATATCGTGCGCATCACCCATGCCCAATCGGCTGAGGATTACGTCAGCCTTGGTCGGGATGTAGAGGCGCAGGTTCTTAGCCGCGCGATCCACGCCCACATCCACCACCGCGTGTTCCAGAACGGCAACAAGACGGTGGTCTTCCCCGCCAGCCCCGGCAGCTATGCCAGCGAGCGGATGGGCTGAAATCAGCCCCTGCGGTCGGTTCGGGCGGATCAGGAAACGCCCTGCGTTTCCCCGCCCGTGCGTGCGGTTTCCACAAGAGACAGTTCGGCAAGAACCTTCGGAGAGGCCAGTGCCACCCAGCCGCGCCACGGGCGCGGCGTTCTTCGGGGAAACGTGCCACTGGCACGTTTCTCACCCCTCATCACCCCCGGCGGGCGAGAAGCGCCCGCCGATGGCGGGGCGGGCGCTGGCCGGGCCTTATGGGCCCGACCGTGCAACTTGCCCCTTCACCGCGTGGCAAAGGCGATGGCCTTCGCCAATTCGGACGCCATGCGAGGCGGTAAATCACCTTTGGGCGTGGGCAAACTCCACCTGCACCACATCCGCGCGGCCCGTTGCAAAGGCCCCGGCGCAACTGCCCAGATAATACAGCCAGTTGCGCCGGAATCTGTCGTCAAACCCCAGCCGCGCCAGCTTGGGGGCAACGGCTTGCAGGTTCTCGCCCCAGATCCGGCAGGTGCGGGCATAGTCTTGCCCGAAGGCAAAGCTGCCCACCATCTGCAACCCCGCGCGCCGGGCCTGATCGGCCATTGCAGCGTTGCAGGGCAACATGCCGCCGGGAAAGGTATAGTGGCGGATGTAGTCGGTGGTCTTGCGATAGACCGAGAATTCGGCATCCGGCACGGTGATGGCCTGCAGCACGGCACGGCCGCCTTCGGCAAGGCTGTCCTTCAGCTTGGCGAAATAGATCGGCCAATAGGCCTCTCCCACCGCCTCGATCATCTCGATGGACACGATGTTGTCAAACCGGCCCGTGACGCTGCGATAGTCTTGCAACCGCACATCGGCCCGCCCGTCAAGCCGTGCATCGGCATAGCCCTTTTGGCTGGGCGACAGGGTGATGGCGGTCACATGCCGCCCGGTTTCCGCCGCGCGCTCGGCAAACCCGCCCCAGCCGCAGCCGATTTCAAGCACGCGTTCCCCCTGCCCCAAACGGCCAAGAATGCGGTCGTATTTCGCATCTTGCGCACGGGCCAGATCGGTTTCACCGGGGGCAAACAGGGCCGAGGAATAGGTCATCCCCCGGTCCAGCCAAAGCTGGTAGAATTCATTGCCCACATCGTAGTGCGCCCGGATGTTGCGCCCCGCCCCGCGCAAGCTGTTGGGCCGCAGCACCCGGCCCAAGAGGTGCAGCTTGATCCGGCTCCACCATCCCGGTGTGGCCCAGCCTTGCAGGTGGTCAAAATTGCGCAGGGCAAGGGTGATCAGCGCCTCAATGCTGCTGGTCTCCCACAGGCCGGCAACATAGCCCTCTCCCAGACCAATCTCGCCCCGCGTCAGAAGCAGGGGCAGCAGAGACCAATCACGGATGGTAAGGTCCACCTCTGGCCCAGCCCCAAAACGATGCACCTGCCCCTCCGGCGTGGTCAGCACCAGCGTACCGTGGCGCAGCCCTTCCAGCGAGGACAGAAAGCGGGTTTTCATAAGGTTGGTCGCAAACATCATCAGCGGCTGATTTCCTGAGCGGGTGGAGGGGGTGGGCTTTGATACCGCGCGCCTTTCAGCCGCAGCCGCAGCGCGTTCCAAAAGATCAGCGTCAGCACCCGCGCGGCCCCGCCGGGGCGGCGGATCAGGCTGGCCAGCAGGTCACGGCTGCGCAGGGGGGTGATGGGGCCGGTCATCGTGGCAATCAGCCCCTCTGCCCCGTCGATCTGGGCGATCCGCACGCCAAAGCGGTCTGGCCGCAGATCAAAGTGGAACCGATAGCTGCCCGCGATGCGCTGAAATGGCGAGACGTAGAACACCTTTTGCGCCACCATCTCATCCTGCGGGGTGATGGGCGCAAAATCCGGCAGGTGGCACAGATAGCTGTGGCGGTGGCCGAAGGTGTTGTTCACCTCGGCAATCACGGCCAGCAGGTCATCGCCACACAGCGCCAGCCAAAAACTGACGGGCGTGAACCACAGGCCCAACAGGCGCGGCTGGGTGATCAGCGCGATGGTCAGCCCCGCAGTATCCAGCCCCGCCTCGCCCAGCACCTCTCTCGCCCAAGCCGCACCGCGCCCCTGCCCGCGCGGGCCGCCATGGTCGCGGCTGTGAAACGAAGCCAGATTCAAACGGTCGATTGAAAACAGTTGGCGCGGGCGTGCCGTTTCGGGGCACAGGATCATGTAATCAACATGATAGCGGAAGGCATGGCGAATGCCCCCGCGCCGGGCATGGGTGGTTTGGGCCGGGATGCGCCGCACCTCGCCCGCCGCAAGGCTTGCCGCCAGCCCCCTCATGCCAGAACCGGCGCCAGCCGCCGGGCCACGCGCAGGGCGCTGGCAAACCCATCTTCGTGAAAGCCGTTGCGCATCCAGGCCCCAGCAAACCAACTGCGGTTTTGCCCCTGCAACCCGGCCAGCCGCCCCTGCGCCGCCAAGGCGGCATGGTCAAACACCGGATGGCGAAAGGTCACCTGATCGTAAACCAGATCGTCGCGGATCGGCCGCGCCGGGTTCAGCGTGACAAACAGCGGGTCACTCTCGGGGATGTTTTGCAGGCGGTTCATCCAATAGGTCACACCCAGTGGCGTATCGGCGGGGAGCAGACTGTCGGTGCTGTAGACCCACGAACTCCAGCACGCCTTCCGGCGCGGCATAAAGCCCGGATCGCGGTGCAGAACGGTGTGGTTGTCCTGAAAGCGGATCGCGCCAAGGGTCGCCTGCTCTGCCGGGCTGGGTTGGGCCAAAAGGCGCAGGGTCACATCGGCATGGGTGGCAAAGATCACCTGATCAAAGCGGCGCGGCTCATCCTGCGCGGTGTGCAGGGTAACGCCGTCCGCATCGCGCACCACGCGCTGCACCGGGGTGGCAGGGCGCAGGTCAACCCCGCGCGCGGCCAGCGCCCCGGTCAGACGGCTGACATAGGCCGCACTGCCGCCTGTCACCGTCCACCACTGGTGCTGACCGGTGGGCGACATCAACGCATGATTGCCCATAAACCGCACCAGCGCCTGTGCCGGAAAGCCGCCAATCGCCTGCGTCGGCGTGGACCAGATCGCCCCGCAGATGGGGTAAAGGTAATAGTCGCGAAACCACCGCCCCACCCCCAGCCGCGCCAGCAACTGGTCGATGGTCAGGCTGGGGTCCGCCGCCTCGGCCCCGGCCCGCGCATTGAACCGCATGATGTCGCGCAGCATGCCCCAGAACCGCGGGTTCGCCGCATTGGAGCGTTGGCCGAACAACCCGTTGACCGAGGCCAGCGCATATTCCAACCGCCCCCCGCCGATGGAAACACCAAAGCTCATGTCGCTGCGTTCGACCGGCACATCCAGATCGCGAAAGAGGCCCGTCAGATGCGGGTAATTGGCATAGTTGAACACGATGAACCCGGTATCAACCGGCTGATCGCCCCGCAGCCCCGCCATCACCGTGCGGGCATGACCGCCCAGACGCGGCTCTGCCTCATAGACCGTGACCCGGTGTATCCCCGACAGCGCCCAGGCCGCTGACAGGCCAGAGATGCCGCCGCCGATGATGGCAATGCTTTGGGCGGGCGTCTGGTCAAAGGGCAAGGGGATGCTCCGCTTGTTTTGGATGGTTGCATCAAGGGTTACGCAATGCCCAGGCGGGCGGATCAGCCCGGCAAGAATTTATTCTGCCCTACCCGTTTCGGGGTGATCCGCCCTGCCTTGGGCAGCGTATCCCCTGCATGTCGCTTGATTGCCCCCTTTTGCATGCCCCACAGGCAGCCGCCCCGCCGCCGGTCTTGTCAGACCGCGCGGCACCGGGGCATGGTGCGCCGGTGAGACAGGAGCGCGGCGTGCAAGAGACGATCTCGGAACAGACGCTTTGGCTGCTTGCGGTGCGTGACCAGCGTGACCGGCAGGCCTTTGCCCGCCTGTTCGACCATTTCGCCCCAAGGGTGAAGGCCATGCTGATGCGCGGCGGCTTGCGCGATGGCACCGCCGAGGATGTGGTGCAGGATGTGATGCTGGCGGTCTGGCGCAAGGCCGATCAGTTTGACCCCCACCGCGCCCCCGCCTCGGCCTGGATTTACCGCATCGCGAGGAACCGCCAGATCGATCTGGTGCGCCGCCGCCCCGCGCCATTGCCCGAGCTGCTGGACGAAGCGCCCGACACCGAACCCGACGCCGAGCAAATTCTGGCGCTGGAGCAAGAGACCACACGGCTCAAGGCCGCCCTTCTGGCCCTGAACCCCGAACAAACCCGCACCATCGAACAGGCCTTTCTGGAAGAGCTGACCCATACCGAGATCAGCCAGCAGACCGGCCTGCCCCTTGGCACCATCAAATCGCGCATCCGCCTGGGACTGGACAGGCTGCGCAAGGAACTGGCAGATCTCAAACCCGAATGACCGTTATTTCTCATCATATCGCTGAAAAGCTGATCGCGGCGCATGTTGCCGGGCAGTTGCCGCATGTGTTTTCCGTGGTGGTGGCCGCCCATATCTCGGTTTGCGACGAATGCCGCGCGCGGGCCGAAGCGGCAGAGGTGCTGGGTGGCGCGCTGATGGACAGCGTTGGGCCGGTCAGCCTGTCGTCGGGCGCGCTGGGCCGTGCGCTGGCAGCGCTGGATGATGAGGTGCCGGAACCCGCGCCCATCACCCGTTCCGGCATTTTTCCTGCGCCTGTGATGCAGGCGATGGGCGGCAAACCGCCCGCCTGGCGGATGCTGGGCGGCGGGGTGCGCCAGCAGATTCTGGCGGCCGATGGCGAGGGGTCGTTGCGCTTGCTCTATATCCCGCCGGGAATGGCGGTGCCGGAACATGGCCACCGCGGGCTGGAACTGACGATGGTCCTGCAAGGCAGCTTTTCCGACAGCGAGGGCCGCTTTGCCGCCGGCGATGTCGAGGTGGCGGGGGGAGAGCTGGACCACCAGCCCATCGCCGGGCCGGAAGGCCCCTGCATCTGCCTTGCCGCAACCGATGCGCCCTTGCGCTTTCATGCGCTGTTGCCGCGCCTGTTGCAGCCCCTGTTCCGCATATGACCGGCTTTTTCGCGGGCAAGCGCTATTGGATTATCGGCGCCAGTGCTGGGATCGGGGCGGCGCTGGCCCGTGAATTGCACCGCCGGAGGGCCAGCCTGATCCTGTCGGCCCGCGATGCGGGCGCGTTGCAGGCGCTGGCCGCCGATTGTGGCGATGCCACCGTGCTGCCGCTTGATCTGGGCCAGCGCGACACGCTGGTGCGGGCGGTGGCCAGTCTGGCGGAAAGCAAGGTCGATGGAGTGATCTGCACCGCCGCCCTCTACGATCCGGCGCGCGTGGCAGAGCTTGACGCGGCGCGCAGCGAAGATCTGGTGCGGGTGAACCTGCTGGGCAGTCTGGATGTCGCGCGCCTCTGCCCGCCCTTGATTGCGGCGGGCGGGCAACTGGTGCTGTTCGGCTCGGTCGCGGGGTATTTCGGGCTGCCGAACGGTCAGGCTTATTCGGCCACCAAGGCCGCGATCATCAATCTGGCCGAAAGTCTGCGGACCGAACTGGCCCCCGCCATTGATGTGCGGCTGGTCAGCCCCGGCTTCGTGAAAACCCGGCTGACCGACAAGAACAGCTTTGCCATGCCCGCCCTGATCACGCCCGAACAGGCGGCGATTGCCGTGGCAAACGGGTTGCAGCGCCGCAGCTTTGAAATCCATTTCCCCAAGCGGTTCACCCTAGGAATCAAGCTGTTGCGCGCCCTGCCCTATGCCGCCTCGTTGCGTCTGGTGGCGCGGCTTTAGGCCAGCCGCCCGGTCATCACCGCTACCCCGGCCCAGGCGGAAACGCCGCACAGCGCCGTGCCCCACAGGCAATCCACCACCACCTGCCGCAAGGTCCAGTCGGCCAAGGTGGCGTAATTGGTGAATTCATAGGTGCCATAGGCCAACAGCCCCAGAGCCGCGCCGCCCACCAGCGCCTGCAACGGCGCTTCGGCCTTCAACGCGGGGATTGATACGAAATACAAAAGCCCCGCCGTGAACCCCAGATAGAACAACGCCGCCGGGCCTAACCGCATCGGATCGGCCAACAGATGGCCCACCGCGCGTTCAAAGGCAGGCAGCACGACATAGCGGATGCCCACCATGTCCAGCCCCAGAAACAGCGCTGTTGTCACGGTATAAAGTAAGATCACCTGCATCGCCTGCCCATCCGCTCTGGCCCGACCTCGGGCAGTTGTGCAAAGACTACGCACAGCGCGCGGCCCCGGATCACCCCGCGCCTGATCTGGGAGTTGGGAATGCCCGCAACGCTGGAAATCTGTGTCGATACTGTCGCGGGCCTGACCACTTGCCGCGCCGCCGGGGTGGACCGGATCGAGCTGTGTTCCGCCCTTGATCTGGGGGGCCTGTCGCCCGGCACCGGGCTGTTGCACGCGGCACAGGGCAATGGCGCGGTGCATGTGATGATCCGCCCCCGCGCGGGTGATTTTTTGTGGTCGGCAGCCGAGCTTGATCTGATCTGCGCCGAGATTGCCACCATCCGCAGCATGGGGCTGGCGGGGGTGGTGATCGGTGCGGCAACCGCCACCGGCGCGCTGGATGTGGCGGCGCTGGCGCGGATGATGCAGGCGGCGCGGGGCCTGTCGGTCACGCTGCACCGCGTGGTTGATCTGCTGCCCGATCCGGTTCATGCGGTGGCGGTGGCCGCCGATCTGGGGATTGACCGCATCCTGACCTCGGGCGGGGCGGCGCGCGCCGCCGATGGGGCTGCAACGCTGGCGCGGATGGTACAGGCGGCAGCGGGCCGGGTCGAGGTGATGGTGGGCTCTGGCGTTACGGCTGCGCTGATCCCGCAGCTTGCGCAGGCGACCGGGGCAAGGTCGTTTCACGCCTCCGGGGGCCGCGAAGGCGCGGTTGATCCGCGCCTGTTGCAGATGGGCTTTGCCCTCCGCCCGCCGCGCCAGACAGACCCGGCGCAGGTTCAGGCGTTGCTGGCTGCCGTGCGCGCCTTGCCATAGGGCGCAATCGGCTGCCCGGCGCGCCACACTCCCCGCAGCGCCCAATCGGGCGACAGATGCACAAAATCCGCCCCCCGGCCCGGTGCCAGATGGCCAAGGCTGTCCCCCCTGCCAATCGCCCGCGCCGGAACCGAGGAGGCCATGGCCAGCGCCCGCTCTGGCCCCAGCCCCACCTGATCAACCAGCACCTGCAAGGCGCGCGACAGGGTCAGGTCGGCCCCGGCCAGCGTGCCATCCTGCAAGGTCAGCCTGCCGTCGCGGCGCAGGATATGCCGCCCGCCCAGCGTCATCTCGGCCAGGTCGGTGCCGGCAAGGCCCATGCAATCGGTGACCAGAAACACCCCTTCGGCCTTGGCCGCCAGCGCCACCTGCATTGACAGCGGATCAACATGCAGGCCGTCGGCGATCAGCCCGGCAAAGCCGGGTCCACCCAGAATGGCGCCCACCATGCCCGGCTCCCGGTTGCCCAACTGGCTCATCGCGTTGAAAAGATGGGTGGCGCATCCGGCCCCTGCCGCCATCGCGGCCCGCGCCGTTGTGGCAGAGCAATCACTGTGACCAAGGCTGACCACCACCCCCGCCGCCACCAAAGCGGCGATCTGGTTCGCGCTGACCGCCTCTGGCGCAACGGTACACAGCAGCGTCGGCAGATTGCGCGCGGCATGCAGCAACAACGCCAGATCCCGCTCCTCCATCGGGCGGATCAGCGCGGGGTCATGCGCGCCCTTACGGCGCGGGTCCAGATGCGGGCCTTCCAGATGCAGGCCCAGAAAGCCCGGCACCCCGGCTTGGGTCGCCGCAATTCCGGCGGCGATCACCTGCTCGGTTGCCTGATAGGTATCGGTTATCAGCGTCGGCAGACAGCCCGTCGCGCCAAGGCTCGTCTGACTGTCGCAAATGGTGCGCAGGCCCGCCAGCGTGGCCTGCCCGTCCAGTTGCACCCCGCCAGAGCCGTTGACCTGCAAATCCAGAAAGCCCGGTGCGATAATGCCGCCGCAAAGCTCCACCACCTGCCCCTGCGGCGCGCCGATCTCAACCACCTGCCCGCCGTCAACCACCAGCGCGCCATGGCAAAACCGCTGCCCGTCAAAAACCCGCGCACCTGTGTAAGAGGTCAGGGTCATCACACCGTCTCCGTCACCTTGCGCAGATGGGGGGGCGTGTCGGGGTCAAAGCCGCGCCGCCGGGCCAGCGCCTCGACAAAGCCATAGAACGACACGGCCAGCACCAAAGGGGCAACCAGAGGATGCAACCCGGTCACGGCGGGCAAGGTTACGGCACCTTGTGCTGCGGCCCCGGTCACGAACACATCGGCCCCCTGCGCGGCAAGCCGTTCGCACGTTTGTACCACGCCTGCCTGTGCGGCATCTTCCACCGCCAAAGCCAACACGGGAAAGTTCGATTGCACAATCGCGGCAGGGCCATGCAGAACCTCTGCCGCAGAATAAGCTTCGGCGTGCAAGCCGCAGGTTTCCTTGAATTTCAGCGCCGCCTCGCTGGCAATGGCAAAGGCAGGGCCGCGCCCCAGCACAAAGGCCGATTGCGCCCGTGACAGCCGCGCGGCAAGGGGCGACCAATCGACCGCCAGCGCCCGGTCAAACGCCTCTGGCAGACCTGCCACGGCGCGGCGCAACCCGTCATCGTCCTGCCATTCCGCCACCAGCGCCAGCCCGGCCAGCACAGAGGTGACAAAGGTTTTCGTCGCCGCAACCGACTGTTCCACCCCCGCCAGCAGCGGCAAAGCATGGGCCGAGGCCAGCGCCATCGGGCTGTCGGCGAAATTGGTGATCGCGACCGACAAGGCCCCGCCTGCCCCGGCAGAACGCATCATCTCTACAATATCCGGGCTGCGGCCCGATTGCGAAATGCCGATACAGACCGCCCCCCCCAGCCGCAACTGCCGCCCGTAAACCGAAGCAACCGATGGCCCGACCGAAGCCACCGGCACCCCCGCCAGCAGCTCTGCCGCATACTTCAGATAGGTCGCCGCATGGTCCGAAGACCCGCGTGCCACCGTCACGATCAGGCCGGGGTCAGCCGCCCGCATCGCCGCCGCAGCCCTTGCCAGCGCCGGGGCGGATTGGTCCAGAAACCGCGCCGCGACCTGCGGAATTTCGGCCACTTCACGGGCCATGTGGCTTTGGGTCATCGTCACGTCCTTTCCTCATCCGAGGGCAGTTTCAGTTCCACGGCAAAGTCATAGGCATCGCCGCGATAAAGCGAGCGGGTGAATTCCACCACGCGCCCGCTGCGCAAATATCCGATCCGCTCGATCTTCAGCCCCGCCGCACCGGACGCAACGCCCAGAAGGTCGGCATCGCGGGCCGACAGATTGGCCGCCGAAATCCTCTGCACCGCCCGCACCGGGCGCAGGCCGCGCAGATGCAGCACAGCATAAAGCGAGGTGTCCACCTCGGCAGGGTCAGGCAAAACATCGGGCGGCAGCGAGGCGCGTTCAATCGCCAACGGCACTCCATCAGACCGCCGCACCCGCTCGATCCGGGCCACGCGGTCACCCGCCCCCAACCCCAGCGCCATCACCTCTTCGGGTGACGGCACATGAAGTGCGCGCGACAACCATATGGATTCCACAGATTTCCCGCGCCGCGCCATATCTTCGGTGAACGAGGTCAGCAGGCTGAGCGCCTGTTCCAGCCGTTCGACTTGGGGCGCGACAAAGGTGCCCGATCCGCGCCGCTGCACCAGTTGGCCCTGCGCCACCAACCCCTCAACCGCCTTGCGCACAGTGACGCGCGACAGGCCGGTCATCGCCGCCATGTCCCGCTCTGGCGGCAGGCTGTCGCCCGGGCCCAACTGGCCGGTGGCCACCGCCTCGGCGATGCGGCGCTGCAATTGCAGATACAGCGGGCCAGCGTGCCGTTCGTCAAACCCGGCAGCAGAGAAGATGGTCTCGCTCATGTGTCCCTCCGCGCCAGTCGCAATGCGCCGTCCAATGCGGTGCCCAAAGCGGGCCGTATCGGCCAGCGCCCCGCCAGCCGCGCCGCAAAGGTAGGGCCAAGCCCGCCCAGAAATACCACCGGCAGGTCTTGCCCCGCCTGCAACACAGCAACCGCTGCCGCGACATGATCCGTGGCCGCCTGCATCACCGCCTCTGCCGCCGCATCGCCGGACGTCAGGACCCGAGGCGCCAGCGCGGCATAATCCGCAGGCCGCGCGGTCAGGGAATAGGCCACCACCCTGTCATCGCCCCCTGCCTCGTCAATCAGGGCGCGCAACAGGGGCGTCATATCCTCCAACCCGTCCACCGCCCGCAAGGCGCGCGCCAGGATCGCGCGGCCAATCCAGGCACCAGAGCCTTCGTCGCCCATGGCAAGGCCGCGCCCGCCCATCTGGCGTACCACCCCGCCGCGCTGCACACCAAAGACCGATCCTGTGCCCATCGCGGCAACGATCCCGTCGCCCTCGCCCAAGGCACCCATCACGGCCGTCACCGCATCGGTCACCACCCGCGCCACGGCAAAGGGCAGCGTGGCGGCCAATTGTTCCGCCACCCCCGCCGCATTGGCCCCGGCCAGCCCCAGCCCGGCGCGCACCATGGAAGGCTGCGCGCCCAGCTCGGTCAGCGCATGATCCGCCGCCCTGAGGATATTTACCATCGCCCCCGGCAGATCGGATGCGATGTTGGCTGGCCCCGCCTCGGCCCGCGCCAAAATACGGCCCGAGGCATCCGCCACCGCCGCTCGGCACCCCGTGCCCCCACCATCAATGCCAAGAAACAACTGCATCCGAATCCCTCTCGGCGCGATAATACCAAACAAAGACCAAATAGGAAGCACGTTCCCATATCCTGCGTGAAATGAACGGAATTTCAGCCAATCCAAGAAATCCCTTTACTATTGGTATTGTTTTGGCATTGTCATATCAAATCGAGGAATCACATGACCACACCCGCGACAGAACGCCGCCATCCCCAAACGCAGGGTCTGCAAGCCCTGCCGGGTGCTGCTGTTCTGTCGCTGGCGCTGGATAGCCAGATCGCGGCACTGTCCGCAGTTCGCCCCGCTCTGCCCGCGCTGGAGCGGGCGGCACTGGCGGCGGCACAGGCGCTGTCGAGCGGTGGCAAGCTGGCATACGTCGGGGCCGGATCTTCGGGGCTGATGGCGCTGGCCGATTGCCTGGAGCTGTCCGGCACCTTTGGCATCGCGCCCGACCGCACGCCGATGCTGTTCGCCGGAGGGGCGACGGCCCTGCTGCACATGACCGGCGCGGTCGAGGATGATTTGTCGCTGGCCGGGGCGGATTTTTCTCGCGCCAACCTTGGGGCGGGCGATGTGGCACTGTGTATCTCGGCCTCTGGCTCCACGCCTTATACGTTGGCGGTTGCACGGTTGTGCAAGGCGGCAGGGACAGTGGTGATCGGGCTGGCCCATGCGCCGGGCACCCCGCTGCTGGATCTGGCCGATATTCCGGTCTGTCTGGAAACCGGGCCAGAGATCGTGGCAGGATCGACCCGGCTAGGGGCAGCGACCGCGCAAAAGGCGGCGCTGAACCTGATTTCCGTGCTGGTCGGGCTGCGGCTGGGCCATGTGCATGATGGCTTTATGGTCAATCTTGTGGCCGATAATGCCAAACTGGTTGACCGCGCCGCGCGGATTGTCGCGGCGCTGTCGGGCCAGCCGGTCGCGCGGGCGCACGAGGCGCTTGCCGCCACGTCGGGTGCCGTGAAACCGGCGGTTCTGGTTGCGGCGGGGGCCGCCCCAGCAAAGGCGCAAAGTTTGCTGACGGACAGCGGCGGCCATCTTGGCCCGGCGCTGGAACAACTCAAATAATAAAGACCAACAGGAGGTTACCGATGAAAAAGACCCTTCGCTTTGCCCTATTGGCCAGCACGCTGCTGGCAGGCACCGCTCAGGCCGAAGATGTGACGCTGACCATCGAAAGCTGGCGCAACGATGACCTGACGATCTGGCAGGACACGCTGATCCCCGCATTCGAGGCGGCGAACCCCGGTATCAAGGTGACCTTCTCGCCAACCGCCCCGGCCGAATACAACGCCGCGTTGAACTCCAAGTTGTCAGCAGGGTCTGCGGGCGACCTGATCACCTGCCGCCCTTTCGACGCCTCGTTGGAACTGTTCAAGCAGGGCAATCTGGCCGATCTGACCAGCCTTGCCGCGATGGCGAATTTCAGCGACGTGGCGAAATCTGCCTGGCAGACGGATGATGCAGCAGCCACCTTCTGCGTTCCGATGGCAAGCGTGATCCACGGCTTCATCTATAACAAAGAGGCCTTCGACAAGTTGGGGATCAGCCCGCCGACCACGGTGGATGAATTCTTTGCAGCCCTCGACAAGATCAAGGCCGACGGCACCTATATTCCGATGGCCATGGGCACCGCCGACCAGTGGGAAGCGGCCACGATGGGCTATAACAACATCGGTCCGAACTATTGGAAGGGCGAAGAGGGTCGCCTTGCGCTGATCAAGGGCACGCAAAAGCTGACCGATGCCGATTGGGTGGCCCCGTTCGAGCAACTGGCGAAGTGGAAGGATTATCTGGGCGACGGCTATCAGGCCCAGACCTACCCCGACAGCCAGAACCTGTTCACCCTTGGCCGTGCGGCGATCTATCCCGCCGGTTCGTGGGAAATCGCGGGCTTCAACACTCAGGCCGCGTTCAAGATGGGCGCGTTCCCGCCCCCCGTCGCAGCCGCCGGGGATGATTGCTACATCAGCGACCATACCGACATTGCCATGGGCATGAACGCCAAGACCGCCCACCCCGAGGAGACCAAGAAGTTCCTTGAATGGGTCGGCAGCCCCGAGTTCGCGACCATGTACGCCAACGCCCTGCCCGGTTTCTTCAGCCTGAACTCGACCCCGGTCGAGATGAAAGACCCGCTGGCGCAAGAGTTCGTGTCGTGGCGCGGCAAGTGCCATTCGACGATCCGCTCGACCTATCAGATCCTGTCGCGCGGCACGCCGAACCTGGAGAATGAGACCTGGACGGCATCGGCCAATGTGATCAACGGCACCGAGACGCCCGCCAATGCAGCCAAGCGTCTACAAGAGGGCCTTGAAAGCTGGTACAAACCCGCGCCCTGAACGCCGGTTGACCTGACGGCGCCGGGGGTTTCACACCCCCGGACCCCCGTGGGATATTTATGAACAGATGATGGGGAAACGGGCATGGCCGGACGCAAGGCGTTTCGCTGGCATATCGCGGTGTTTCTGGCGCCTGCGGTGCTGGTTTATACCGCCATCATGATCATCCCGCTGTTCGGGACGCTGAACCTGTCCTTGTACAATGTGCAGGGCCAAAACCGGGTGTTCGTGGGGTTGGCGAATTTTGCCACGCTGTTTGGCGATCCGCGCTGGTCGGCCAGTTTCTGGAACGCGCTGGGGAACAATTGCTGGTTCTTTGTCATCCATATGCTGGTGCAGAACCCGATCGGGGTTTTGCTGGCGGCAATACTGTCCTCGCCCCGGTTGCGGATGGCGGCGTTTTACCGGACGGCGATTTTCATTCCGACCATCCTGTCTTTCGTCATCGTGGGGTTTGTGTGGAAGCTGATCCTGTCGCCGATCTGGGGCATCGCGCCGGGGATGCTGGATGCGGTGGGGCTGAAATCGCTTTACGGGCCGTGGCTGGGCAAGCCGGATACCGCGCTGATCACGCTGGCGCTGGTGTCGGTCTGGCAGTTCGTGGGGATACCCATGATGCTGATCTATGCTGCGCTGCTGTCGATCCCGGATGATGTGATCGAGGCGGCGGAGATGGACGGGCTGACCGGCTGGGCGCAGTTCTGGAAGATAAAGCTGCCGCTGATCTTGCCGAGTATCGGCATCATCTCGATCCTGACTTTCGTGGGGAATTTCAACGCCTTTGATCTGATCTATGTCAGCCAGGGCGCGCTGGCCGGGCCGAATTTCTCGACCGATATTCTGGGCACGTTCCTGTACCGCACCTTCTTTGGCTTCCAGTTGCAGCTGGGCGATCCCCACATGGGCGCGGCGATTGCGACGGCGATGTTCGGCATCATTCTGGTGGGGGTGTGCATCTACCTGTTTGCCATCCAGACGCGGCTGCGCCGCTATCAGTTCTAGGGGGAAACCATGAGCCAGAGCCGCAGCCATACCGGACGCACGATTGCAGCCCATGCCGTGCTGCTGACCTATACCTTGATCGCGCTGTTTCCGGTGTTCGTGATCGTGATCAACAGCTTCAAGTCGCGGAAGGCGATCTTTGCCGACCCGCTGGCGCTGCCCATGCCGGAGAATTTTGACGCAGTGGGTTATACCACCGTGCTGCAACAGGGCCATGTGGTGCAGTATTTCGCCAATTCGCTGATCGTTACCGTCGCCAGCCTGTTTTTCGTGCTGTTGTTCGGGGCGATGGCGGCCTTTGCCCTGTCGGAATACCGGTTCAAGGGCAACATGCTGATGGGCCTCTATCTGGCGCTGGGGATCATGATTCCGATCCGTCTGGGCACCGTGGCGATCTTGCAGATGATGGTCGCCGCCGGGTTGGTGAACACGCGGACAGCGCTGATTTTAGTTTACACCGCGCAGGGTTTGCCATTGGCGGTGTTCATCCTGTCGGAGTTCATGAAGACGATCTCGGATGATCTGAAGAACGCCGGGCGGATTGATGGGCTTAGCGAATACCGCATCTTCTTTACCCTTGTCTTGCCGCTGATCCGGCCCGCGATGGCGACGGTGGCGGTGTTCACCATGATCCCGATCTGGAACGACCTGTGGTTCCCGCTGATTTTGGCACCATCCGAGGCGACCAAGACCATCACGCTGGGAAGCCAGGTGTTCATCGGGCAGTTCGTGACCAACTGGAATGCCGTGCTGGCCGCGCTGTCGCTGGCAATCATTCCGGTGCTGGCGCTGTATCTGATCTTCTCTCGCCAGCTTATCAGCGGCATCACTGCAGGAGCCGTGAAATGATCCGTGTGCTTGTTGCAGGGCTAGGCAATATGGGGCGCAGCCATGCGCTGGCCTATCATGCGAACCCCGTTTTCCAGATTGTCGGGCTGGTCAACCGGTCGCGCCCCGATCTGCCGGTGGAGTTGCAGGGTTATGAGGTGACGGCGGATTATGCCGAAGCTTTGGCGCGTCTGAAGCCCGATCTGGTTTGTGTGGCCACCTATTCCGACAGCCACGCCGATTATGCCGTGGCGGCGATGGAGGCGGGGGCGGATGTGTTCGTGGAAAAGCCGCTGGCGACCACGGTGGCCGATGCGCGGCGTGTGGCGGACTGTGCGGCGCGGACCGGGCGCAAGGTGGTGGTGGGCTATATCCTGCGTCATCACCCAAGCTGGCAGCGGCTGATCGCCGAGGCGCGGGCGCTGGGCGGGCCTTATGTGTTCCGGCTGAACCTGAACCAGCAGTCCAGTGGCCCGACATGGGAGGTGCATAAGGCGCTGATGCAGACCACGCCGCCCATCGTGGATTGCGGGGTACATTATGTCGATGTGATGTGCCAGATCACCGATGCAAGGCCGGTCGAGGTGCGCGGCATGGGGCTGCGGCTGTCGAACGACATTGCGCCCGGCATGTATAACTACGGCCATTTCCAAGTGCTGTTCGACGATGGAAGCCTTGGCTGGTATGAGGCGGGCTGGGGCCCGATGATGTCGGACACCGCGTTTTTCGTGAAGGATGTGGTCAGCCCGAACGGCGCGGTTTCCATCCGAATGCCCGAAAGCGCGCGGTCGGATGATATCGATACGCATACGAAAACCTCGCTTTTGCGGGTTCATCGGGTGGATACCGGCGATACCGACATCAGCATGGCGGACGAACCGGGCCACCAAGAGCTGTGCGACCGCGAGCAGGCCTTCATGGCCTGCGCCATCACCGAAAACCTGGACCTGACGCGGCACCTGCAAGATGCGGTGCAGTCGCTTGCCATCTGCCTTGCGGCCGATGAAAGCGTGCGGTCGGGCCTGCCTGTCAAACTTTGAAGGAGACGCCCGTGGGTGCCCTGAGCCTTTCCCAAGTTACCAAAGCCTTCGGCAAGACCGAGGTGATCAAGGGCGTCGACCTGACCGTGAATGACGGAGAGTTCTGCGTCTTTGTCGGCCCTTCGGGCTGCGGCAAATCCACCCTGCTGCGCATGATCGCGGGGCTGGAGGATGTGTCGGGCGGCGATGTCATGCTGGACGGGGTGCGGATCAACGATCTGGCGCCGGCCAAGCGCGAGCTTGCGATGGTGTTTCAGACCTACGCGCTTTACCCGCACCTGACGGTGCGCGAAAACATGGGGCTGGCCTTGAAACAGGCGGGAGAGCCCAAGGCAAAGATTGACGCGTCAATCGCGCGGGCCGCCGGAATGCTGGCGCTGGACCCATACCTTGACCGGCGTCCGGCCGAACTGTCGGGCGGGCAGCGGCAACGGGTGGCCATTGGCCGCGCCATCGTGCGGACGCCGAAGCTGTTCTTGTTCGACGAACCCCTGTCAAACCTTGATGCCGCCCTGCGCGTGGCGACGCGGATCGAGATTGCCCGCCTGCACCGCGAACTGGGTGCGACGATGATCTATGTGACCCATGATCAGGTTGAGGCGATGACACTGGCCGACAAGATCGTGGTGTTACGGGCGGGCCGGGTGGAACAGGTCGGCGCGCCGATGGAGTTGTATAACAACCCGGCGAACACCTTTGTTGCGGGCTTTATCGGGTCGCCCCAGATGAATTTCCTGAAATCGGCGGCGGTGGGACAGCAGGGCGAGACCACGGGCATTCGCCCGGAACACCTGACCATCGCGCGCGATGCGGGCCAGATCGCCGGACAGGTCAGCCATGTTGAAAAGCTGGGCGGCGAGACGCTGGTTTATGTGCGCGCCGAACCCCACGGCCTTTTGACGGTGCGGCTGTTCGGCGAGCATGACTTTGCCGTGGATGAGGCCGTCTGGCTGACGCCCGATGCCACCCGCGCCTTCCACTTTGACGCGAACGGCGCACGGTTGAGGTAAGCCTTTCCCGACCTGCCCTTTTTCGGGCCTAAAAGCCATAACCATGCTACATATAATGCGCCGGGGATCTCTCCGGCGCCTTTTCATTCAATAAAACAATGGGCCGAATGGCCCCTTTGAAGGGACAAGGACATGAATATCTCTCGTGGTTTTCTGGTAATCGGTTCGCTGTATCTGCTGGTCGGCATTGGACTGGGCATGCACATGGGCGCCTCGGGTGACCATACGCTGGCCCCGGTCCATGCCCATATCAACCTGCTGGGCTTTGCCGTGATGTCGATCTTCGGCCTGGCCTATCGTCTGATCCCCGGTCTGGCCGAGGGCTGGATGCCAAAGGCGCATTTCTGGCTGCACCAGATCGGCGCGCTGATCCTGCTGATCGGGCTGACCCTGCTGATGCTGGGCAAGGTCGAAGAGGCCAGCATCGGTCCGATCCTGGGTATCTTTGAGCTGTTTATCCTTGCAGGCACCATCCTGTGGACGGTGAACCTGTGGAAGCGCACCGCCTGACCGCTAGCCGATCAGGATAACGGCCCAAGCCACACCCCCTGCCAAAGCGGCCAGCGCCACACAGGCGCTGCCGCAATCCTTGGCCTTTTTCGCCACCGGATGGGGCTGGGGCAGGATGTGATCAACCACCTCTTCGACCGCCGTATTGATCAGTTCTGCCGCCAGAACCAGAAGACCCAGCGCAAGGATCAGCGCCCTTTCCCCCGGTGTCAGATGCAGCGCAAAGGCCAGCGTGGCGGACAAAAGGTTGACCACCGTCCACTGGCGCAAGGATTTCTCGCTGGCCCAGGCGGCACGCCACCCGGCCCAGGACCAGATTACCGTGTTCAGAAACCGCCGCCCCTCGGCTGCCAGAATGTCACGCATATCCCCTCCAACGGCCCTCTCCCACGGGCCTTGCGGGTATATCACGCCAAACGCTGCGGCCTGTCCATCAGCCTGACTGCTCCAGTTCCGCCAGATAGGCGCGCACGGCGGTGACGACATGGGCAAAGCGGTCGCCGCCCAGATGCACCCCGCCATACCAGCGGGTGACAACGATGATGTGATCGACCAGCCCCGCCCGCTCGATCATCTTCAGGATCACCGCACCCGCGCCGCTTTCGCCATCATCATTGCGAACCGGCCCGCCGTCGGAAAACACTGCAGCCCAGGTGTTATGCGTGGCCTTGGCGTATTTCTTGGTGCGCTTCAGGTCGGCCAGAAAGGCATCCGCCCCCTTGCGGCCCGCAACCGGGCCGCCCGACACGGCATAGCGCGACCCGCGGTCTCGCACGACATCTTCGATCTGCAACATGGCTGCAAACTATCCGCCGTCCTGCCCACCCGCAACCCTAGGCCATCAGCGCGCCGATGGCCGGGGCGTTGGGGCAGAACCCCGGCACCGCCGGGGCCGTTACGGTATATGCCAGCCAGCGGGTGCATTCTCCGATATGGCTGCATCGTCCGCACATCTCGACCATGCCCGCCAGTTCGGTGCGGCTTAGCCAGCCCTCCACCACCGCATCGGTCAGGCTTACGCCCACCGTGCGCGCCATGCCCCGCGCATGGCCCCAAGCCAAAGGCGCCTCGGTATAGCCCATCATCGCATCACCCGTTCGTCAGTTTCCTGACACCAAGGGTGCCACGGCCCGGACCGCGCGCCTTTGACGCAGATCAACCGCCGCTTTCCAGCCGCGCCACCACCTGCCGCACCACAGCCTTGCGGTCACCGTTGGCCGGGTGGGTGCCCAGGAACTTGTCGCCCGGATCGGGCAGCCGGTCAAAGAACCCTGTGCCGCGCACCGGATCGAACCCCGATTTCCACGCGATCTCGGCCCCCAGCGCATCGGCCTGCAATTCGAAATCCTTGGAATAACGCCGGGCGGCGACCGTGGCCCCCACCTGCTGTGCCGTCTGCACATCGACCGCCGACACCCCCGCCGCCGCCGCAACCACCCCCGCCAGCAAGGCCCCGGTCATCGCATTCTGTTGCTGCTGGGGGATATGGCCCAGAATCTGGTGCGCCGCCTCGTGCCCGATGACAAAGGCCAGCTCGTCGCTGTTGCGGGCATCGTCGATCAGCGCCTTGGTAAAGGCCAGCACCGGGCGGCCCGACTGGTCCAGCGTCTGATAGGCGTTCACCGGCTGGCCGGGCCGGTCATCAATGATGATGCGGAAATCGCAGCGTGCGGCGCGGCCCAGATCGCGGCAATAGCGCGTCGCCACCGGCTCTACCCGCGCGATGACGGTGGTGAAACTGGCCTGCGACGGCAAGGCCGCCGGGCGGATCGGATCGGCCGCCTGCTCATATCCGCCGCCGCCATAACCGCCCCCTGCGGGCATCCCCATAGGGTCCACGCATCCCGCCAGCGCGCTTGCCGCCACCAGCGCCGAAAACAATCCTGCCCGCATCGTCATTCTGTTTCTCCGAACCGGCTTTTCCGCAGACATAGCAAACCCCGCAAAAGCCGCCAGCCCCGAAGCGTCTGTTCAAGACCTCTTGAGCATCGCGCCGCCGCCGCCTACCATGCCCCCATGTTCACCATCGAGCACGACTTCGACGCCACCGTGATCACCCTTGTCGATGAGGGCGACGACAGCACATCCCCCCTGCAAGAGGATGTGGTGATCGAAGCTTTTGAAGAATGCGTGGTGATCCGCCAGGTTGACCAGATGACGGACGAGCCGGTGGCCATCACCCTGTCGATCGCGCAACTGCACGACCTTGCCGCCGCACTGGACCTGCCCGAAGGCAGCTACCGGATCGAGAAGCGCGTGGTGAAGGAGTAGTCCTTCCACCTCCCCCTACTCCAACCGGAACACCTTCTCCCGGCTCGTTACACCCCGCACCAGAACCAGCCGCGATTTTGCCACCCCCAACGCGGTGGCAAGCAGGGCCGCAACGGCGGCCGTGGCCTTGCCGTCCTCGGGTGCCGCGGTGACATGGGCGCGGATCGTGCCATCCTCGGCCCGGTCCAGCGCGTTGCGGCGGACGGCGGGGGTGACGCGCAGGGAAAACTCGGTCCCCGGCACGGCCATGTCGGCCCATTCGCCCCGTTTCATCGCCTGCCCCACCTTGCCGCCCCTGCTCGCACCTCCTAGCTTGCCGGCAAAGGAGACTGCAATGCCCACCACTGCTGCTGATTTCTTCGCCACCCGCCTGTCCTATCCCTACAAGGCGATGACAGGCGCCGTGCCCGATGCGCCCGCGTTAACGGCCATCCTGACCGCCGCCCTGCGGGTGCCCGACCATGGCAAGCTGGAGCCTTGGCGGCTGGTGGTCTTGCAGCGCCCCGACCTTGCGCGGCTGGCCGATCTGGCCGAGGCGCGGGCGCGCGAAATGGGCGGGGATGAGCAGAAAATAGCCAAGGGGCGCGGGCAGTTCGACCTTGGGCATCTGGTGGTGGCGGTGATCTCCTCGCCGAAACCGTCCGACAAGGTGCCGCTGTGGGAGCAGCAGCTTTCGGCCGGGGCACTGTGCCTGAACCTCGTCAACGCCGCCTCTGCCGCCGGGTGGGGGGCGCAATGGCTGACCGGCTGGCCCGCACTGGATGCCCCCTTTGCCGCGCGCGCTTTTGGATGCGCTGGGGATGAACAGGTCGCGGGCCTGATCCATATCGGCGGAATAGGTTCGCCTGCAACCGACCGGCCCCGCCCCGACCCTGCCCGCATCGTGCAATGGGGCTTGGGGGGGCTTGCGTGATCCTGTCGGATTTCCTGCGCGCGCTGGGGCAGTTGGGCGATGCGCGATTCCTGCGGGTTGTCGTTCTGGGCATCGGGCTTGCGCTGGCCTTGCTGGCCGGGGTTTACGCGGGCTTTCTGGCGCTGATCGAATGGGCGACGCCGGGCAGCGTGAGCATCCCGTGGATCGGGCCGGTCGGCGGGATTGACACATTGTTAAGCTGGGGGTCGCTGGTCCTGATGCTGGGCCTGTCGGTGTTTCTGATGGTGCCGGTCGCTTCGGCCTTTTCCGGCCTGTTTCTGGACGATGTGGCGCAGGCGGTCGAGGATCGGCATTACCCCGGCCTGCCGCCCGCCCCGCGCGTTCCCCTGACCGACAGCCTGATCGACAGTGCCAATTTCTTCGGGGTGCTGGTTGTGGTGAACCTGCTGGCGCTGGTGGTCTTTGCGTTTACCGGCCCGCTGATCCCGCTGTTTTTCTGGGCGATCAACGGCTTTTTGTTGGGGCGGGAATATTTCACCCTTGTCGCCACCCGCCGCTTGGGCCGCGCCGGTGCCAAGGCCCTGCGCGCCGCCTATCCGCTGCAAATCTGGCTGGCGGGCACGCTGATGGCGGCGCCGCTGTCCATTCCGCTGGTCAATCTGGTGGTGCCGGTGCTGGGCGTTGCCACCTTTACCCATATGTTTCACCGCCTGACGGGGCAGCGCATCACCCCATGACGTGGAAGACATCCATGTTGTTCACGGTGATCCAGCCCGAGTTGATCACCAGATACAGCAGGACGAAAATCACCAACGCGATCGCCGTAGTGATCTTGGCCTTCTTGCCGATCATCGCATCTTCAGGGGCCGAGGCGGGCGTGCCCGGCACCACATTGCCCCGGTCGGCCTGCGACTGAAACCGCACCGGCAGCACGCAAAAGAACACCATGAACCAGGTGATCGAAAACAGGATCAGTGCGCCGGTGATGCTCATGCCTGCTCCAGTTCTACAAGGCAGCCGTTGAAATCCTTGGGGTGCAGGAACAGCACGGGCTTGCCATGCGCGCCGATCTTCGGCTCTCCGTTCCCCAGCACCCGCGCACCGCTGGCCTTGAGGTGATCACGCGCGGCCAGAATGTCATCCACCTCATAGCAGATGTGGTGAATGCCGCCCGAGGGGTTCTTTTCCAGATACCCCGTGATCGGAGAGGTTTCGCCCAAGGGATAGAGAAGTTCGATCTTGGTATTGGGCAGCTCGATGAAGACCACGGTCACGCCATGCGCCGGTTCGTCCTGCGGCGCGCCAACCTTGGCCCCCAGCGTGTTGCGATACTGCGCGATGGCCGCTTCAAGGTCGGGCACGGCGATGGCGACGTGGTTGAGGCGTCCGATCATAGGGCTCTCCTGTGCAATTTGCCCGGTTATGGGCAATGGGCCGCGCCGGGGCAAGGGACCAAGGGTCGCAGCCGCAGTTTCGGCACGGCGTTTACCCATCGTTATCCAATCCGTGCTTGTCTGAGGGCCTGCCAACCCCAAGCCAATGGTGCCTGCCATGCCCCATCTTGCCTCAGACCCTCCTGCCCCGGCGCTTGCCTTGCCTGCCGATCTTCAGGCCCCGCTGCCCTTGCGCGGGCTGACGATGCTTGCGGTGGAAGACAGCCGCTTTGCCAGCGACGCGCTGCGGCTGATCTGCCAGCGCACCGGCGCACGGTTGCGCCGGGCCGAAACGCTGGCGGCGGCGCAGGCGCATCTGCGCACATATCGCCCCGATGTGGCGATCATCGATCTGGGACTGCCCGATGGCAACGGCCTTGGCCTGATTGCCGAACTGGCACGCTCTCCGCATCGGCCAGAGGTGATTTTGGCCACATCCGGCGATCCGATGGGCCGCGCGGCCTCGTTGGATGCGGGGGCCGATGGCTTTATGGAAAAACCCATCGAAAGCGTGGCCTGGTTTTGCCGGCAGTTGAATGCCGTCATGCCGATACGGGGTCTGGCCGCAGCGCTGGACCGGGAAGAGGCTTTGCGCCCAGACCCCTTGGCCCTGCATGACGATCTGGAACGCGCCGCCGAACTTCTGGCGCGGCAGGTGCCGCCGGGCCGCTATGTTGCGGGCTTTGTGCGCGGGCTGGCGGGCCAGATGCATGACGCGCCGCTGGCCGAAGCGGCGCGCGCGGCGCGCAGCGGGGTTCCGGGCGGGATCAGCGCGCTGAAAGGATTGATCGACGATCATCTGGCCGCCCCCTTGCCCGCCTTTACCCCCGGACGCTCCGGTTCATAGCGCCCTCTGTCAAAATGCGGCGCTACCTGCTATCCTGACAAAAATGACGGAATAGTCAGGGGCAGTATGATCGACCAAGACCTGCGTGACCGCATCCTTGCGGAACCCGATGTGATTCTGGAGGATCGCGACGTGATGTCCGCGCTGATCGGCGCGAATGAACGGCGCATGGGGTCGAACATCGTCGATCTGCGCGGCATCGCGATGGAGCGGCTGGAATCCCGGCTGGACCGGCTGGAAGATACCCACCGCACCGTCATTGCCGCCGCCTATGAAAATCTGGCGGGCACCAACCAGATTCACCGCGCCATTCTGCAAATGCTGGATCCGCTGAGTTTTGAGGATTTCATCAAGGCGATTGCCACCGATGTCGCCGCCACCCTGCGGGTGGATTGCGTGCGCCTTGTGCTTGAATCGGTTCAGGAATCCGAAGACCCAAATGTCCGCAAGCTGGGCCAGACGCTGATCGTGGCGCAGCCCGGCTTTGTCACCGATTACGTCTCTGGCGGGCGCAATGTGCCGCTGCGCCCGGTGGTCCTGCGGCAGGTGCTGCCGGATTCGGACGTGCTTTATGGCGAACGCGCGGGCTGGGTCCGGTCCGAGGCGCTGATGAAGCTGGATTTCGGGACGGGCCGCCTGCCCGGCCTGCTGGCCCTTGGTGCCGAAGATCCGCATCAGTTCCGCCCGACCCATGGCACCGACCTGCTGGCCTTTTTCGCGGGCGTCTTTGAACGCACGATGCGGCGTTGGCTGGGCTGATGCAGGCGCCCCTGACCCTGTTGGCCCCCGCCTGGTCCGAGGCGATGACGCGCTGGCTGGACCAGCGCCGCGCGCTGGATGGGGCCGCCGCCAAGACGGTCGAGGCCTATCGCCGCGACGTGGCGGGGTTCCTCGGCTTTCTGGCCCAGCATCGCGGCGGGGCCGATGGCGTGCACACCCTGACCGATCTGCCCGCAACCGACCTGCGAAGCTGGATGGCGGCAGAGCGCGCGCGCGGCCTGTCGGCGCGGTCGCTGGCGCGGTCGCTGTCGGCGGTCAAAGGCTTTTTGTCCTGGATCGCTGATCGGGATGGCGGCGATGTGACCGCCGTTCTGCAAGCGCGCGGGCCAAAATACCGCCGCCGCCTGCCCCGCCCCGTCTCGGTCGAGGCGGCCACCAACCTGATCGACATGGTGGGCGAACAGGCGCGCGACCCGTGGGTTGCCGCGCGGGATGAGGCGGTGGTGACACTGCTTTACGGCTGTGGCCTGCGGATCTCCGAGGCACTGAGCCTGACCGCCGCCGCCCATCCACTGCCAGAGGTGCTGCGCATCACTGGCAAGGGCGGCAAGGAACGCATCGTCCCCGTTCTGCCTGCCGCACGAGAGGCGGTTGCGCGCTATGCCCGCCTGTGCCCCTTTGACCTTGCGCCCAACGAACCGCTGTTTCGCGGCGCGCGGGGCGGCGGGCTGAACCCGCGCCTCATTCAATCGGTGATGGAAAAGGCGCGGATGCAACTGGGCCTGCCCGCCACCGCCACGCCCCATGCCATGCGTCACAGCTTTGCCACCCACCTTCTGTCGGCGGGGGGCGATCTGCGCGCGATACAGGAATTGCTGGGCCATGCCTCGCTTTCGACAACCCAGGCCTATACCGCCGTTGACGCCGCGCGCCTGATGGAAGTCTATGAAAAGGCGCATCCCCGCGCCTGAGCCCCGTCTGAATCGTTGCACGCCGCTTTGGTTTGCGGCAGGAAAGACCCATGGATATCCGTATCAAAGCCCTTTCCGTCCACTTGCTGACCGCCACCGGCGCGGTTCTGTCGATGTTCGCCATGCTGGCCGCCGTCGAGGAAAAGTGGAGCCTGATGTTCCTTTGGCTGGTCGTCGCGCTGATCGTCGATGGCGTGGATGGCCCCTTGGCCCGCCGTTATGACGTTGGCCGCAACTGGCCGAATTATGACGGCGTGCTGATGGATCTGATCGTCGATTACCTGACCTATGTCTTCATTCCCGCCTATGCCTTGTTCAAATCAGGGCTGCTGTCGGGCTGGACCGGGTGGTTCGCCATTATCGTGATCTGCTATGGCTCGGTGATCTATTTCGCCGATACCCGCATGAAAACAAAAGACAAAAGTTTTTCCGGCTTTCCCGCCTGCTGGAACATGGTGGTGTTGGTTCTGTTTGCCCTTGCGCCCAGCCAAACGACGATTCTGATCGTCGTCACCGGGCTGACCATTGCGATGTTCCTGAACCTGAAATTCATCCACCCCACCCGCACCAAACGCTGGATCAACATCTCGTTGCCGGTTGCTCTGGCTTGGGTGGTCTTTGCCGGATGGGCCGCGTTGCGGAATTTCGAGGAGGGGTCGCTGGCCCATTGGGGTTTGGTCGCGACCTCGCTTTACCTGTGCCTTGCGGGAATCGCACAGCAGATCGTGCCGCAGCGCGTCAAGCGGATCAGCTAGATCCGCGTCAGGATCACGCCGCCCACGATCACCACCGCCGCCAGCGCCTTGCCTTTGGTCATCCGCTCGCCAAAGGCCAGCCAGCCGATCAGCACCGCGAACAGGATCGAGGTTTCGCGCAGCGCCGCAACCACGGCAATCGGCGCAATCGTCATCGCCCAGACCGAAACGCCATAGGCCCCATAGCTGGCAGCCGAGGCGATGAAGCCCACGCCCCAAGGCTTGGCCTGACGCGGCAACACCGTCAGACCTTTCCACAGCAACATGCCGGTGGCAAAGAACAGGCCGTCCACCACGAACACCCAGGCGACATAGGCAATCGCATCGCCCGCAACCCGCGCGCCGTGACCGTCCAGCAAGGTATAGCTGGCCGTGGCGCAAGCAGAGCCAAGCGCAAAGGGCAGCAGTTTGCGGCTTTCGCCATTGGCAAAAACGCCTTGGGCCATCAGAAGGATGCCGCATCCCAGAACGAATATGCCCGCATATTCGTGAAACGTCAGGCTGTCCGCCGCCATCTGGGTTGGAAAGGCCAGCGCAAGCAGCGGCCCGATAACCGCCACGATCAGGGGCGCCGTGCCGCGCGCAATCGGGTAGACGCGGCTCAGGTCGCCATGCTCATAGGCATAGGTCAGGAAGGATTTATAGAAGAGATGGGCGCAGCCTGCCGCCAGAACCCAAGGCCAGGCGGCGGGGTTCAGCGTGGGGCGCATCGCCGCCACGGCAAGGCCAATCGGCACCTCGCCGATCGACAGGATGATCATCGCCCCAAGCCGAGAGGCCCCGACCTTGATCAGCGAATTCCACAATGCGTGTAGAAAGGCCGATCCCAGAACGGCCATCATTACCCAAAAGGTCACCGCTGCGCCTCATCCCGCCTGTCGCAAAACCGTTACATTTCGCAGGATGCCGGGGAAAGGGGCCATGGTCAGGTGGCGCTAACGCTTTCGGCCAGTGGTCTTAGACAAGTCACAAAAGCAGTCCAGCCGCGCCTTCATGCCGCAGCAGCCAGACCTTGGTTTCCACCCCGCCCGCCCCGGAATAGCCACCCAGCCCGGCAGCCCCCAGCACCCGATGGCAAGGCACGATCACCGGCAGGGGGTTGGCCCCGCAGGCCTGCCCGATGGCTTGGGCCGAGACCCCCAGCGCCCTTGCCAGTTCGCCATAGGTCTGCGTTTCGCCAAAGGGAATATCGCATAGCGCGGCCAGAAAGCGGGCCTGAAACCCCTGCCCCAAGGCCAGCGGCAGGTCGAACACCCGCAGATCGCCCGCGAAATAGGCCAGCAGTTGCGCCTTTGCCGCCTGCAACAGTGGCGTGGTTTCGGTCAAACTGAACAAGCCGCCCCATCGCAGCGCGCTGATCTGACCGCCCTCTTCGGTGAGGGTCAGCACCCCCACCGGCGTTTCCAGATTGGTTACATGCTTGTCCATCGTCACATCCGGTTTGCCTCTGCCAAGGGGCGGAAGGCCTCTCGCAGCATGTCGGCCATGCCCTCGATGGCGGGCGAGGTGCCGCGCGGGTTTCTTCGCAGCACGACGCGGGCGCTGTCTACGATGGGAAAGCCGTCCTGTGCGGTCAGTTCGCGGCAGCCTGCGGGAATGGTGCTGCGCGACAGGGGGGCGATGGCCAGCCCGTTCTGCACCGCCACCCGGAACCCTGCCGCCAGATCGCAGGTCCAGGCCGCGCGCCAGTCGATCCCCTGCTTGTTCAGCGATGCCTCGGCAAAATCGCGGCACCAGTCCGACCGGAAATACAGGCCCACCGGTACCGGCCTGCGCAGGTGCTGGGCATGGGTCATCGAGGTCACCCAGACCGTCGGGTCGATGCAGAGGATCTCGCCGTCCTGCACATAGCTCCAGTCATAGATCACGGCGAGGTCAAGCTCGTCATTCTCCAACGCCCGCATCTGGCCTTCGGAGTGGTCGCAGCGCACCGTCACTTGCAGCCCCTCGTGCCGTTCATCAAAGGCCGCCAACGCGCGGGGCAGCACGGTGCCGGAATATTCATCCGGGATCCCCACCCGGACCGGCCCGGTCAGCGGCTTTTCCCGCAGGGCAATTGACGCCTCATCCAGCAGCGACACCACGCGGCGGGCATAGGGCAAAAGCTGCTCTCCTCGCGGGGTCAGGGCGACGCCGCGAGCCAGACGGTCAAACAGGGGTTGGCCCAAAACCTCTTCCAACCGTTTGATCTGCAACGAAACCGCCGATTGTGTGCGCAGCAGGCGCCCGGCGGCGGCGGTGACCGACCCGGTATCCGCCACCGCCAGAAAGCTGCGCATCAGGTCGCTTTCCAAGGGAATCTGCATCGCCACCACCCATAAGCCATACATATGGTAGCCATGAAACCTATTCGTTTGTCAAATGCCACCCTGCGCCCCATATTCCAAGGGCAAGTAAAGGAGGCCATCATGTTTCACCGTTTTCTCAACCTGATGCAGATGCGCCGGTCCACCGCGTTTTTGCTGGCGCGGAACGATGACCGGCTTCTGGATGATATCGGTCTGACCCGCGACGATCTGACTGCGCTGCATATGGGCGTGGCGGACGATTCGCGCTGGATCGCCAGTTTCCATTCCCCACTGGCCAAGCGGGCACTCCCTGTCGCCTGCTAGGCAACCTCTTCGCGGCGGGCCAAACACCCCCGCGAAGCCATTTATGCGAAGGGCGGGTCGATGACCCGCCCTTCTTCGTTTCTTAACCCAGCGCCGCGTTGCACCGCGCACAGGTGCCGGGGTGCTTGTGGCTGCCCACATCTGGCAGAACCTTCCAGCAGCGTTCGCATTTCTCGCCCATCGCGCGTTCGAACACCACGCCCACGCCCGGAACTTCGGGCAGGCGGAACGCCTCTTGCGGTTCGGGGTCAGCGGTCAGGGAAATGCCGCTGGTGATGCAAAGATCGGCAAACTCCACCGATTTCAGCGCTGCCAGAATGGCGGTATCGGCGACGTGCACGACAGGAGCGGCCTCAAGGCTCGCCCCGATCACCTTGGCGGTGCGCTGCACCTCCAACGCCCCCGTCACCACGCGGCGGGCGGTGCGGATGCCCTCCCACTTCGCGGCGAGCTGGGGGTTCAGCCAGTCGGCGGGCGTGTCGGGGAAGTCGGTCAGGTGGACCGACGAGTCCTCACCGGGGTTCCGGCACAGCCAGACCTCTTCCATGGTGAACACCAGGATCGGGGCCAGCCATTTGGTCAGGCGCTGGAACAGCAGGTCCAGCACGGTACGCGCGGCGCGGCGGCGCGGGTCGCTGGCGGCGTCGCAGTAAAGGCTGTCTTTCCGGATGTCGAAATAGACCGCAGACAGGTCTGTGGTGCAGAAAGTGAACAGCTTTTGGAACACGCCCTGGAAGTCATAGCGCGCATAACCGCTGCGCACCTCGGCATCGAGTTCAGCCAAGCGGTGCAGCACCCAGCGTTCCAGCTCTGGCATATCGGCCGGGGCCACGCGTTCGGTCTCGGTAAACCCGTCAAGATTGCCCAGCAGAAAGCGCATGGTGTTGCGCAGGCGGCGATAGCTGTCGGCCACCCCTTTCAGGATTTCCTTTCCGATGCGCAGGTCGATCGTATAGTCGGACTGCGCCACCCACAGCCGCAGGATGTCGGCGCCGTATTCCTTGATAACCTCTTCCGGGGCCACGGTATTCCCAAGCGACTTGGACATTTTCATGCCCTTTTCGTCCAAGGTGAACCCGTGGGTCAGAACGCCCCGGTAAGGAGCCCGGCCCTTGGTGCCGCAAGATTGCAGCATGCTGGAATGGAACCAGCCGCGATGCTGGTCGGTGCCCTCAAGATAGAGGTCGGCAAGACCATCGGGCGCGCCATCCTCGCGGTCGCGCAGCGCGAAGGCATGGGTTGAGCCGCTATCGAACCACACGTCCAGCACGTCATAGACCTGCTGGTAATCCTCGGGGTCCACGATGCCCGCCAGCACCCGCTCCTTAAAGCCCGCCACATACCAGACATCCGCGCCCTCGGCCTCAAAGGCGGCTTTGATACGCGCGTTGACCTCGGGGTTTTTCAGCAGGAAATCGACGTCGGTCGGCAGCGCGCCCTTTTTCACGAAACAGGTCAGCGGCACGCCCCAGGCGCGTTGACGCGACAGAACCCAGTCGGGCCGCGCCTCGATCATCGAATGCAGGCGGTTGCGGCCCGTCACCGGCGTCCACTCGACCAACTGGTTGATCGAATTGAGCGCACGGCTGCGGATTGTGTCGCCATAGGTGGACATGCCGTCGTCCAACTGCCGGTCAATGGCGACGAACCACTGCGGCGTGTTGCGATAGATCAGCGGCGCCTTCGACCGCCACGAATGAGGATAGCTGTGCTTCAGCTTGCCCTTGGCAAACAGCGCGCCTTGGGCCGCCATCACCTTGATATTGCTGACGTTGGCCGGCCCTTCCTTGCCATCGGGAAGGATGATGTGCTGCCCGCCGAACAAGGGCAAGCTGGCGCGATAGCTGCCGTCCGGCTCGACGTTATAGGTCATCGGAAGCTGGAATTTCAGCCCCATCTGATAGTCGTCATCGCCATGGCTGGGCGCAGTATGGACAAAGCCGGTGCCCGCATCATCGGTGACGTGATCGCCTGGGAGAAGGGGGACGGGATAGTCCCATTCGCCATTGCCGCCGGGAATGGCGGCGTAAGGGTGGGCAAGAGTCAGTCGAGCCAATTCCTCTGCAGAAACATCACGCAGGCGGTGAACATGATCTTCACTCAGCTTGGCTTGTGCAAAGACTTGGCTTGCCAGCGCATCGGCAACCAGCACATGTTCATGCTGATCGTCAGGGGTGAGTTGATAAAGGCCGTATGCGATGCCCGGCCCGAACGACACAGCGCGGTTCTGCGGGATCGTCCAAGGCGTTGTGGTCCAGATCAGCACATTGGCGTGGGTCGTGTCATCCGTGCCGCCGCCAATTACAGGGAACCGCACCCACACCATATGGCTGGTGTGGTCGTGATACTCCACCTCCGCCTCGGCCAGCGCGGTTTTCTCGACCGGAGACCACATCACCGGCTTTGACCCCTGATAGAGCGAACCGTTCATCAGGAACCGCATGAACTCGTCGGCGATCACCGCCTCGGCGTGGAAGTCCATCGTGAGGTAGGGCTTGTCCCATTTGCCGGTCACGCCCAGCCGCTTGAACTCGGCGCGCTGCACGTCAATCCAGCCCTCGGCGAACTTGCGGCATTCCTGACGGAAGGCGACCACATCCACGTCGTCCTTGTTCAGGCCCTTCGCCCGGTATTGTTCCTCGATCTTCCATTCGATCGGCAGACCGTGGCAATCCCAGCCGGGCACATAGCGGGCGTCGCGGCCCATCATCTGCTGGCTGCGCACCACCATGTCCTTCAGCACCTTGTTCAGCGCGTGGCCGATATGCAGGTGCCCGTTGGCATAGGGGGGGCCGTCGTGCAGCACAAACGGCGTGCGGCCTTTTTGCGCGCGCAGGCGGTCATAGACGCCCAGCCGTTCCCACCGGGCCAGCCAGTCGGGCTCGCGCTGCGGCAGGCCCGCCCGCATGGGAAATTCGGTTTCAGGCAGAAAAACGGTATTGCGATAGTCAGGAGTGTCGGCGGACATCGGTGGCGGTCCTTGGGAAAGGGCAGGAACAGGTCAAAGGGGGCGGCCAAGCGCCAAGCTCCCGGCGCCCCGTCAGGACGCCGGGCCGATAATTCGACGGGGTTCCGCGATCATCCGGCTCATGCCCCGCCTTATAGGGGGGGCACCAGAGGTGGTAAAGGGGGGCAACGCCCCTGCGACCGCCGGTCCACTTGCGCCCGCCCGCGCCCTGCCCCAGCTTGGCACCATGACCAACGCCCTGCCGCCCCGCTTTGACATTACCGCTGATGACATCGCCCGCGTCGTCGCCAGCTTTTACGCCGCCATCCGCCAGCACCCCGGCCTTGGCCCTATCTTCGCCGCCCATGTCACCGACTGGCCCGAACATGAGGCGAAAATCGCCGCCTTCTGGCGCAACGCGATTTTGTTGGAGCGGAGTTATGACGGTAACCCGATGCAGGCCCATCTTGCGGCGGGGAACGTGAAGGGGCCGATGTTCCCGGTCTGGCTGGGGCTGTTCGATAGCGTTCTGGCGCAGGAGTTGCGCCCGGATCAGGTAGAGGCCTGGTCGGCGCTGGCGCATCGGATCGGATCATCGCTGCGGATGGGAGTGGAAGGGTTTGTGCGGATGCGGTGAGGGCCGTGCGACCCTCACCCAATTGGTGCTATTTCAGCTTCCAAAGGTTCTTCTTGGGCTTGCCGTTCTCATACATCCGCAAAGAATTGGCATCGACCCGCTCGACATCCCAGCAGGCCTTGCCATCGCCCCAGTCCTCACACCACTGATCGTCCTTGACGTACCATTTTGACTTGAGCATCTCGCCGTTGAAGTTCACGGCAATGTTGCCCTTCTTCTTGCCCGCGCTATAGGCCTGCGCCCATGGCACGCCCTTGTCGGTCTTGGCCTGAATGGTGCGGCCCGGAATGGTGGCCAAAAGTTCGGCCTGGGTCATGAATTCCTGTGCGCTGACGGGGCTGGAGACAAAGAAAAGGCCAACGGCCGCGCTGATGATGAATTTGGTGGGCGAAGTGCAAGCAGAACGAAGCATGTTTACCCCCTGAAATGGCGCGAAATGCGCCGGAAAAATGTGCCACGGATTCGGCTTTTCCTCAACGATTCAGAAAATGCGCCGGGCGCGATCAGGGGGCTTGCCAGTGGCAAGCCGCCCGCGCCGTTGCCCGAAGGCCCAAGCCGCAGGGCAACGGGTGTTCAACTTGCCCTATGGCTGCCAATTCTGATGCGCCCGCCCCGATGGACGCGAATGCGTCCGCCCTCCGGGGGGCGGACGCAGCAGAATTCCGGCATGTGGCTGAAATTCTGTGAGGGAAGATTGAATATGCATTACACGCGCCGTCATTAAGATTGCGATGACGAGTGTGATGCGCGCCAATCACAAAGCCTACGTTTGAATAGCATCAGAAAAAGTCTTCATTTTCGCCACATCCTCAATGTTAATTACCCGTCTACCGTTGCGGTACGATTGTCTAAGTTCAATAGCACCAAAGACGGATCCTTCGTCTAAATTCAAATTTCCATCCGCCCGGAGAGCGTTTGCCAGATCGCGATATTGGCGACGATCTATTCTAAGATATTTTGCCCTTGTTCTGCCATCTATGGATGGATCAACCGCGCGATCCTCAATAGCTGACCTAACTACCTCCCATGCCTCACTGAATTTGGACTTCAAGTCTCCATCTGGTGATGTAGCCAAATCTTGCACTGCTTCTTGCCGATCAACAATATCTGCATTCTGCCTGATAACTTTTTCGCCAGTCTCCTGGGTTACCTCTTGTATTTCCTTCAACCTCTCCCCTAGCTTATCAATTTCTTTTTTAAAGCCTTCAACATGAAGGCCCAGCTTGTCATTCGCGTCAGAAATTGCATCCTCCAACGACTTTACTTTTTTAGAAAATACCCACCCTCCTAGCAAGGCAGCAATTATACCAGCTAAAACTGTTAAAACGCCGCTTATAATTGTTGCCTGAGCTTCCGTCATCAATGTCCACCAACTCATCCCCAAACCCCCTCAAACTCCCGCCATTCCCCCTTGCTCATCCCGCTGTCCTCCTGCGCCACAACCTCCCCGGCCAGCCGCCGCTTCAGCACCGCAATCGCCTTGCCGCTTAGGGTCACCCCGCCCATCCGGTAATCCTCGAACGCCGCAAAGGCCAAGGGCACCCAGTCTTTCACGCAGGCGGCAATCGCCTCGGCATAAACCCGGATTTCGTATTGGGCATGGGCGTCGGCGCGCAGGCGCAGGAAGTGGAACAGGTTGTGCAGGTCTACCTTCCAATACCATTGGGTATAGATATTGGCGGGCAGGTTCATGCGGGCCAGCTCTCGGGCCAGACCCTGCTGGCCCTCCTGGCTCAGCATCGCCTCGTAATGGTCATAGCTGCGGTTGGCGTCGGATTTCAGCATCTCCAGCACGCGGGCGGCCTCGGCGCCGGTCAGAACCTCTCCCCTCCCCTGATTGTTCACTGTGCTTTGCGCGGCAAGCTGCTCGGGCGCGGGGATGTAGAATTCGCGGTCCAGAATGGAATAGCGGGCCGAGTATTCGTTGACGTTGGCGGTGCGGTGGCGGATCCACTGGCGGGCCACGAACACCGGCAGCTTCACATGCAGCTTGACCTCGCACATCTCGAACGGGGTCGAATGCCAGTGCCGCATGAGGTAACGGATCAGCCCCTCGTCGTTCGAGACATGCTTGGTGCCCGCGCCATAGGAAACCCGCGCCGCCTGCACGATGGCGGCATCGTCACCCATGTAATCGACCACGCGGATGAAGCCGTGGTCCAGCACCGGATGGGCGCGGTAGAGATGGGCCTCCATTCCTTCGCTGACAGCGCGCAGGGTGGGGCGCGGGGTGGAGCGGGCGGCCTCGATCTCGGAGAGCTGTTCTTGGGTCAGGGACATGGCGTGGCCTTTCGCGGGCGAATCTGGTGTTGGCGCCGACTATATCTGGGGCAGGCCATTTGCGGAACCACCATGGAAAGCGTGATGCACAGGCGCGACACTGGGGTGCGATTGCAAGGCGGCGGGCGATCCTCTTTGACTTTCAGGGGCTTTCACGGCAAATTCACGAAAAATTGCGAGGGGCAGTAAATGTTTGTGAAACGCGCGATGCTGGTGGCAGCCATCGGCCTGACAGGTTGTGGCGGGAACCCGTTCACGGGCAATCCCGACAGCGGGTCGGGAGACAATTCGGGCAATGCCGAATACGGAACTGCCCTGAACGCAGCGCTGACGATGAACTCCATGGCCTATGATGCGGGCAAAGATGAGTTGGTGGTCAACAACATCCCGTTCGACGGCGCGACGGCGGCCAATGGCCAGGCGGTCTATGCGCGGCAGGGTGGGCTGGGCGCGACGGGCTTTGGCCGATACGAGAATGTTGCCGGCGACCTTAATTACTATGCCGTCTTCCGCCGGTCGGATTCCGGCGCAGTAGAGGGCGGGGCCTTCCAGACCGGCGATTATGTAACGCCGGGAACCGGCGGCGCGGCGGTGCGGCGGACAGGAAACGTCAACCTGCCCTCGACCGGCGAATACACTTTCACCGGCGAATATGCCGCCGTCCGGTCGTTCGACGCCAGCGCGACGGCCCCGGTGGGCGTGCAATATATAACGGGCAGCTCCAACCTGTCGCTGGACTTTGGCGATTTTGACGGCGTGGGCGCAGTGATCGGCACCATCACCGGGCGCAACCTTTATGCCGAAGACGGATCTCTGATCGGGCCGATGAACGATTATGTAACCTTTGCTGCGGGCGAGATTGACCGGGCCAACGGCAAGATCAGCGGCGGCACCGTGGTGAACCGGACTGTCACGACCGAACTGGGCACTGGCAGTTGGTCTGCCGTGATCGGCGGGACCAATGGTACCGAAATTGCGGGCATCATCGTGTTCGAGGGCGAAGGCGCAGGTGCCAACGGCAACACGATGCGAGAGACCGGCATCCTGATCGCGACGCGCCCATGATGCGGGCTACGGCGCGCCTTTTGGGCGTGGCCGGGCTGGTGGTGGCGCTGGCCTGTGGCGCAACGGCGGAAACGCGGCTTTCGATCGGCCAAGGGCGCGCGTTGGCCATACAGTTGGTCCAGAACGGGCAGGCCACGGCTGCCCGTGCCGCCGCCCTTGCCCTGTTGCAGCGCGACCCGGATGATGTGGTGGCGCTGATCGTGCTGTCGCGGGCCGAGCGCGATCTGGGCGCCTTCAAGGCCGCGCAAAAAGCCGCCCGCCACGCCGAACGCGTCGCCACCCGCGACGAGGACCGCTTTGGTGCGGCACTGGCGATGGCGCAGGCACTGGCTTCGGACGGACGGCGGACGGCGGCGCAATTCTGGCTGCGCCGGGCCACCGAACTGGCCCCCGACGCGCGCGCCCGCGCCGTCGCGGTGCGCGATTTCACCTATGTCCGCAGTCGCAACCCGTTGAAGGCGCGGCTGTCTTTTGGGGCGTTTCCATCATCGAACGTGAATGATGGCCCGACCTCAAACACGCTGGTCGTCGGCGGCATCGAATTCGTCAACCCCGATGCCGTGCCACTGTCGGGCCTTGGCTTCAGCGTCGGAGGCGATCTGACTTGGCGTTTGCCCGCAGGCAAGGAGGCCGGTTTCACCCTTGGCCTTTCGGCAGACAGCACGCGCTATATTCTGTCCGAAAGCGCGCGCGCGCAGGTGCCCGATGCCAGCGCCAGCGACTATGCCACCTCTGGCCTGTCGCTGTCTGCGGGCTATGACAGGCGGTTTGGTGAAAGCGTGCTGTCCTCTACCCTGCGGATCGGGCGCGACTGGCAGGGCGGCGCGGCGCTGGCCGATTGGTCGCAACTGTCCTTTGGCCTGCAACGCAGCATGGACGAGCGCCACGCCCTGTCACTGGCGCTGGAAGTGACCGATACCCGGCGCAAGGACAGCGATATCCGATCCTCGCAGAAAATCGGCGGCGGCGTGGGCTGGATCTGGGCCAGCGAGGCGGGCGACCGTTGGGCCAGCCGCTTGACGCTGGGCACCGTTCAATCCGACTCTGCCGCGATTGCCCGCAGAGAGGGCGAACTGCGGCTGGACTGGCAACGCGCCGCTCCGGTTCTGGGGGTGGAACTGTCCGCCTTTGCGACGCTGGGTCTGGCACAGTATGATCGCGCCCTGCCCGGCCTCGCCACCCGGCAGGACGTGAACGCACGGCTGGGTGTGACGGCGCTGATCAGCAAGGTCGATTACATGGGCTTTGCCCCCGAAGTCGGCCTGGTGTTGAGCGGCACAAATTCCAACATCCCCGCGCTGACCACGCGCAAGGCAGAGTTGCGGCTGGGCATCCGATCGACCTTCTGATCCCCCCTCGCCTTCCCCGGCCATGGCGGCTAGCCTTGGGACCAGCAAAACTGAAAGGGGCATATTCCATGACCATCCGCTATCTGCACACCATGGTCCGCGTGCTGGATCTGGAAAAATCTATGGCTTTTTATCGCCTGCTGGGGCTGGAGGAGACCCGGCGCTATGACAATGAACAGGGCCGCTTTTCGCTGGTCTTTCTGGCGCCGCCCGGTCAGCCCGACTGCCCGGTTGAACTGACCTGGAACTGGGACGGCGATGCGAGCCTGCCGTCGGACAGCCGCCATTTCGGCCATCTGGCCTATGAGGTCGATGACATCTACGCCACCTGCGCCCATTTGCAAGCCAATGGTGTCACGATCAACCGCCCTCCCCGCGATGGTCGCATGGCCTTTGTGCGCAGCCCCGACAATGTATCGATTGAACTGTTGCAAAAAGGCGCGGCGCTGACCCCGGCTGAACCTTGGGCCAGCATGGGCAACACCGGGCATTGGTGAAAGCGTTGGCAGCGGGGGCACTTCGCCCCCCGCCCTGTTTCAGCCGAATGACCATAGGGTAAAGGTATCGGGGCCAAGGCGGCAGGCCTCGCGCAGTGTCAGGCGCGGTGCTTCGGCCAACCGGGTCAGCCCCAGCGCACCAAGCGCCGCGCGCCCGTCGCCGCCGATCAACGCGCCTGCGGTGTAAAGGGCAGCGTCCTGAACAAGACCGTTGCGGACAAGGGAGGCTGCAAGCTGGCCGCCGCCTTCGCACAGGATACGGGTCAGGCCACGGGCGGCCAGTGCAGTCAGGGCGCCGCGGGGGGCAATGTGGCCGTTGTCGGTTGCAACCTCGATCAATTCGGCGCCGGTGGCGGCCCAGCCGGCTCGGGCGGTGGCAGGCGCATCGGGGCCGTGGACCATCCAGACCGGCACCTGCCGCGCGCTGCCGCCAAGGCGGCTGTCGGGAGAATGCGAAAGGCGGCTATCGAGCACGATGCGGACCGGCTGACGCTGTGCGCCAAGGTCGCGCACCGTCAGGTCGGGATCGTCGGCCAGGGCTGTGCCCGATCCGACCATCACCGCATCATGGGTCAGGCGCAAAAGGTGGGTGTGGCGGCGCGCCTCTGGCCCGGTGATCCAGCGGCTGTCGCCTGTGGCGGTGGCGATGCGACCATCAAGTGTGGTGGCGAGTTTCAGGGTGACGAAGGGCAGCGTTTCGGTAACCCGGCGCAGGAAGCCTGCGTTCAACCGGGCGGCCTGCGCCGAGAGGATGCCTTCGGTCACGCGGATGCCTGCCGCGCGCAGCATGGCATGGCCGCGCCCCGCAACACGGGGGTCAGGGTCGGTCAGGGCGGTGACCACGCGGGCGATACCAGCGGCGATCAGCCCTTCGGCGCAGGGGGGCGTGTGGCCATAATGGGCGCAAGGCTCCAGCGTGACATAGGCGGTGGCGCCCTGTGCCGCGCCGCCCGCCTGATCCAGCGCGCGACGCTCGGCATGGGGGCGACCGCCCGGCTGGGTCCAGCCGCGCCCGACGATCTGGCCCTCCCTGACCAGCACACAGCCCACCGCCGGATTGGGCCAGACATTGCCAAGCCCACGCGCCGCAAGGTGCAGCGCGTGGGCCATGTGGGTTTCATCTGTCTGCCGGTCGCTCACTCGTCGCTGGTAGGCGAGGGCCGCAATTCGCTGACAAAACGGTCAAAGTCGTCAGCGGCCTGGAAGTTCTTGTAAACGCTGGCAAAGCGCACATAGGCAACGGTGTCGATCCGGGCCAGAGACTCCATCACGATCTCGCCGATCACCTTGGAGGAGATGTCGGTTTCGCCAAGGCTTTCCAGACGCCGCACGATGCCGGAAATCATCTGGTCGATGCGGTCGGGATCGATGGGGCGTTTTTGCAGCGCGATGCGGATCGAACGTTCCAGCTTGGTCCGGTCAAAATCCTCGCGCTTGCCGCTGGATTTGATGACGACCAGATCGCGCAACTGCACACGTTCATAAGTGGTGAAACGGCCACCACAGGCCGGACAAAAGCGGCGGCGGCGGATCGAGACGTGATCCTCTGCCGGGCGACTGTCCTTCACCTGGGTATCGATATTGCCGCAGAATGGGCAGCGCATTCGCTCCCTCCTTGCTGATTGTTGTTCTGCCTCTAGCCCCGGTGTCTGTGCGCCGGTGGTTGGCCCAACACTAGGCCATAGCGCGAGGGATCGGGTAGCGGAAAGTTGAACCTACCCGATATGGGGTTGGCACTGTGGCGGGCAAGACTCAGCAGGGAAGTTGCGCGTGCCCCCAGACGGGATCGAACCGCCGACATCTAGTTTACAAAACTAGCGCTCTACCAGCTGAGCTATAGGGGCTACGCGAGGGGTGATGTAGCAAGCCCGACGCATCAGTGCAAGGGAGCTAGCGGTCACGGCTGTTATGGGCCAGCAAGGCCACCGCCAGAAGGCCCATCGCCACAACGCCAAGGGCGGCAGGCGACGCCTCTTCCAGCTTTTCAAGGCTGGCAAGCTCATAAACGCGGGTCGAAAGCGTGTTGAAATTGAAGGGCCGCAGCAGCAGCGTCGCGGGCAGCTCCTTGACGCATTCGACAAAGACGACCAGCAGCGCGGCGGCAACCGAGCCACGCATCATCGGCAGGTAAACCCGGCGCAAGGTGCCGCCATTGGTCTGCCCCAAAGACCGCGCCGCCATGGGCAGGCTGGGCGGAATGCGGCCAAAGGCGGTGTCGGCGGCACTTTGCGCCATGCCGAAGAACCGCACCACATAGGCCAGCACTATGGCGGCAGAGGTGCCGGTCAGCAAAAGCCCCGGCTCTTGCCCCGTCAACGCCAGCCAGCCATCGGCCAGTTTGTGGTCCAGGGCTGCCAGCGGAATCAGGATGCCCACCGCCAGCACCGCACCCGGTGCGGCATAGCCAAGGGTGGTGACCGGCAGCACCAACCGCGCGGTGCCCCGCCCCGCCATGCGCACGGCGTAAACCAGAAACAACGCCGCCGCGACCGTCAGCACCGCTGCGATGCCGCCAACCACCGCCGTATTGACCGCCGCCGCCAAAAGCCCCGGCTCCAGCCAGACTTCGGGCCGTTTGACGGCATGCAGGCCCATCACGCCGACCGGCAACAGGAAACCGACGGCAAAGGGGATGACGCACAGCACCCAAGCCATGGCCGCCTGTCCCCCCGTCAGCCGCACCGGCGCAATCGGGCGCGGCGCGCGTGAGGGGCGGTGAAACCGGGCGTTACGGCGGCTGAACCGCTCAATGGCCACAAGGGTCAGGATCAGAACAAGGATGACGCCCGCAATCTGCGCCGCCCCGCCCGGATTGCCGCCATCCAGCCAGGTGGTGAAGATGCCGGTGGTCAGGGTCTGCACCCCGAAATATTGCACCGTGCCGAAATCGGCCACCGTCTCCATCATCGCCAACGCCACCCCGGCGGCAATGGCGGGCCGCGCCAAGGGCAGGCCCAGCCGCCAGAACACACCCCAGCCATTCAGGCCAAGGGCGCGCGCCACCTCATACATGCCGCCCGATTGTTCGCGCAGCGCCGCCCGCGTCAGCAGATACACATAAGGATATTGCGCCGAGGCCAGCACCACGATGGCCCCCCAGTTGGTGCGGATTTGCGGAAACCAGTAGTCGCGCGCCGAGGTCCAGCCAAAGGTGGCGCGCAGGAAGGTCTGCACCAGACCGGAATAATCCAGAAAATCGACCAGCGCGAAGGCCCCGACATAGGCCGGAATGGCCAAGGGAAACAGCAGCGCATAGGCCAGCATGTCGCGCCCGGGAAAGCGGTACATCGTGATCAGCCAGGCCGCCCCGGTGCCCGCCGCCCCCGCCAGCACCGCCACCCCGGTCATCAGCACCAATGTCGTGCCGAAATAGCGCGGCAGGACCGTGGCCAGAAGATGCGGCCAGATATTCTCGGTCGGATGAAGGGCGATCCACAAGACCGCCAGCATCGGCGCCACAATCAGCACCGCCAGCACCACGGCCCCGACCGCCCAGCCGTTCCAGCGCAGGGCAAAGGGGATTATCCGACTGTTTTGCTGGGTATCCATGGGCGCGGCTTACAGGAAGGCGGTTCCCCTGTCCAGAAAACCCGGTATATTCCGGCCAAAGCAAGAACAAGAAAGACCGGGGCAGGATGCGGATCGTCTATCATCTTGGCGCTCATTTCACCGATGAGGAGCGCTTGCTGAAATGTCTGCTGGCCAACCGCGATGCGCTGGCCGACCATTCCATTGCCGTGCCGCCCACCCGCCGGTTTCGCGCCCTTTTGCGGGACACCGCGATCCGGCTGAAGGGCGACGCGGCGACGATTGAAGAACAGGCGCTGATTCTGGAAGAGATCATGGCGGAGGACAAGGCCGACCGGCTGATCCTGTCATGGGACAGTTTCATGGCGCTGCCGACCTGGGCGATGAAAAAGTCGCTTTACCCCTCGGCCGGGGGCCGGGTGCGGGCGTTCTCACAGATATTCCCACAGATAGACGCTGAATTTCATCTGGCGATCCGCAGCCCGGCCACCTTTGTGCCGCTGCTGTATGACCGGCTGAAACCCGAAAGCTATGAGGCTTTCATGGAGGGCACCGATCTGTTCGCGCTGCGCTGGTCGGTGGTGATCCGGCGCATCCGCGACGCCAACCCGCAAGCGCCCCTGACCGTGTGGTGCGATGAGGATACGCCGCTGATCTGGCCAGAGGTGCTGCGCGCCGTCTCTGGCCTGCCTGCCGATGTGCCCTTGACCGGCGAGGATGAATTGCTGGCCACGCTGATGTCGGGCGAAGGGATGGTGCGGCTGAGCGCCTATCTTGACAAGCATCCGCCGCAGAACATCCTGCAACGCCGCCGGGTGGTTTCGGCCTTCCTCGACAAATTCGCCCTGCCAGAGCGGATCAACATGAACATCGAGATGCCGGGCTGGACGGATGAGGTGGTTGCCCACCTCAACGCGCTGTACGAGGCCGATGTGGCCGAGATTGCCGGAATGGACGGCGTGGATTTCATGGCGCCCTGAATGGGGCCATGAGGGGCGTCACTGCATCCCGAGGGCCTGCTTGTACAGTTCCAGCACCGCCTCTTCCTCGGCGATGTCATCGGGCTGGCGTTTGCGCAGCGCGACGATCTTGCGCAGAATCTTGGTGTCATAGCCGCGGCCCTTGGCCTCTGCCATCAGCTCTTTCTGCTGTTCGGCAAGATCTTTCTTTTCCGCCTCCAGATGTTCAAAGCGTTCGATGAACTGCTTCAGCTCGTCAGCGGTGACATTATAGGGATCGGACATCTTGGCCTCTGGGATGAAAACTGCTCGGGCCTTCCCTACCCTTTCCGGGCAGGCCCGCGCAAGCGGGGCAAGGCCGCTTGCGCGGGCCTGCGCAAGCGGTTAGGCGAAGAAAATTCCAATGGGGGTGGCTATGGGACTTCTGATCTGGATCGGCGCGGCATTGACGCTGGCGGGCATTGCCGGTCTGGTGTGGTGCATCGTGCTGGCGATGCGGCTGCGCAAGGCGGGCCTGCCCGATGACGCGCTGCGCGCCCGGCTGCAACGGGTGGTGATGCTGAACCTGGGGGCCTTGGGCGTTTCCGCACTGGGGCTGATGGCGGTGGTGATGGGGATTGCCCTGTCGTAGGGGCGGGCAATCCAGAGGGTCTGTTTCAGACCCGGCCTCAGACCGGGCAGGTTCAGACGGGCATATTGTCGAAATCGGCCTCGATCTCGGCCTGATCGCGTTCCGGCAAAGGCGCCGTGCTGCCCGGCATCATCTGCGCCAGCGCCTGCATTTCGGCCAGCAACAGCCCCAGCCCTGCCGCCTGACCGGCAAAAGCCGCCGCTGTCACCTCTCCGGCAGCCTTGGCCATGGCTTCGATTTCGCTGTTGGTTTTCATCGCATCTCTCCCCCGTTTGGTCAGTTGGCACAGCTGCGGCAGAACGGCGTTTGCGGCAGCACGTCCAGCCGCTCCTGACCGATCTCTGCCCCGCATTTAGCACAAAATCCGTAGTCGTCGGTCTCGATCCGGTGCAGCGCAGCCTCGATCTGGCGAATTTCGGCCTGCCCGCTCAGGCCGATGGATTCCAGAACCTCATCGCCTTCGCGCTCTGTCGCCTGCTCTTCCCAGTCCTTTTCGTCGTGGGTCGCGATTTCGGCCTCCACCGCGGTCAGCCGGTTTTGCAGGGCCGAAAGCCGGTCAAGCAACTGCTGCTTTCTTTGGGCGACGGTTGTCATGGCAAACTCCTTCTCTTGCAGGCACGGTAACCAGAGGGTGAATTGCTTTCCTTGACCTGCATCAATCATCGCATGACAAAGGCCGCATATGCCTGAGATACTGCGCCAGACCATGGAGGCCGCCATGCCCCGAACCGCCACCCCTGCCGTGCAGGGCTTTTTCGACGAAGCAACCAACACCATCACCTATGTCGTGCGCGACCCAGAAGGCAACAGTTGCGCGATCATCGATTCGGTGCTCGATTTCGACTATGCCTCGGGGCGCACCGATACCCGGTCGGCCGATGCCGTGGCCGATTGGGTGACGGCGCAGGGCTTGAAGGTAGAGTGGATCTTGGAAACTCATGTTCACGCCGACCACCTGTCTGCCGCGCCCTATCTGCAAGAGCGGCTGGGCGGCAAGGTCGGCATCGGTGACCGCATCACCGTGATACAGGAAACCTTCGGCAAGATTTTCAACGAAGGCACAAGGTTTCAGCGTGACGGCAGCCAGTTCGACCGACTGTTCCGTGACGGCGATGTGGTGATGATCGGCCAGTTGCGCGGCGAGGTCCTGCACACCCCCGGCCACACACCCGCTTGCCTGACCTATGTGATCGGCGATGCGGCCTTTGTCGGCGACACGCTGTTCATGCCCGATTTCGGTACGGCCCGCTGCGATTTTCCCGGCGGATCGGCAGAGGTGATGTGGGCTTCGGTCCAGAAGATCCTCACGCTGCCAGAGGAGACGCGGATTTTCGTCGGCCACGACTACAAGGCACCGGGGCGCGAGGACTTTGCCTGGGAAACCACCGTCGGTGCGCAAAAGGCACTGAACGTGCATGTCGGCGCGGGCCACACGCGCGAAGATTTTGTGGCCCTGCGCCAAAAGCGCGATGCGACGCTGGCGATGCCGCGGCTGATCATCCCGTCCTTGCAGATCAATATGCGGGCGGGGCATTTGCCGGAACCAGAGGACAACGGGACAAGTTATCTGAAGGTGCCGGTGAACGGGCTGTAAGGGGGAAATGATGCTGGCATCCTGGGTTTGGGGCCTGTGCGGCGGGCTATTGATCGGCAGCGCGGCGGCGCTTTATCTGCTGGTGAATGGCCGGGTGATGGGGATGTCTGGCATCCTTGGCGGGTTGGTAGATGGCAGCGGCTGGGGCACATGGGCAGAACGGGCGGCCTTTGTCGCCGGGGTGGTCGCGGTGCCGGGCCTGCTGGCGCTGGCCTTTGGCGGGGCGACGCATCTGACCGGCAACTGGCTGGTGATCGTGTTGGGTGGTTTGCTGGTGGGCGTGGGCACGCGGGTCAGCAACGGCTGCACCTCGGGCCACGGCGTGTGCGGCATTTCGCGCCTGTCGCTGCGCGGCATCGTGGCGACGGTGTTCTATGTGCTGGCGGGCGGCATCACGGTGGCGGTCTTGCGCCACGGCTTTGGGGTGATCTGATGCGGCGCACGGGGTTTGCCGCGCTGGCCGGTGCCATCTTTGGCGCGGGGCTGTGGGTGTCGGGGATGACCGACACGTTGAAGGTGCAGGGCTGGCTGGATGTGTTCGGCCAGTGGGATGCGACGCTGGCCTTTGTAATGAGCGGGGCAATCGTGCCGATGGCAGTTGCCTGGCGGGTGGCTGCACGCATGTACCATCCGGTTCTGGGCGGCCCCTTCCCCGAACCGCCCCGGCCCGAGGTGGGGCCAAAGCTGGTAATTGGCGCAGTGCTGTTCGGCATGGGCTGGGCGCTGGCGGGTCTGTGCCCCGGACCAGCGCTGGCCTCGGCCACTTACGGCGGGCTGGGCGGTCTGGTCTTTCTTCTGGCAATGGTCGCGGGTATGGTCGCCGCACCCGCGCTGTCCCGGCGCATTGAAACGCTGACATCCCGCAGGAGTGCCATGGAAATCCGCGCGCTTACCCCCGATTACGCCGTCTCGCCCCAGATCGACCCTTCGGACCTGCCCGCCCTGAAGGCGGCCGGTTACACCACCATCATCGACAACCGCCCCGATGGCGAAATTCCCACGCCCTTGCAGGCCGAGGCGATGAAGGCGGCGGCCGAGGCGCTGGGGCTGACCTTTGTCATCAACCCGGTGTTGCCGGGTGCCATGACGGCCGAGAACGTGGCCGTGCAGGAACAGGCGGTGGCCGGGGCGACCGGGCCGGTGTTCACCTATTGCGCGTCGGGCAACCGCAGCGCGATTGTCTGGATGCTGATGAACGCGGGCAAGCTGCCGGTGGATGAGATGATCGCCAACACCGCGAGGTTCGGTTACAACCACGCCCCGCTGCGCGGTTTGATCGAGGCTGCGGCCGAGCAGGGTTAAGCCGTCGATGTTTCCTCCCCATAGCAGGGAGGAGACGCACCGTCCGGGGAGAGGCCTTTATTGCCACGACCAGTGATGGGTGGCCGCGGTCAGGTTCAACCCGCCTGCCGCATCTGCTCGGGCATGGCCATCGGCACAATCAGGTTACCAGCCTGCACCTCTGCCTGCCCGGTCGCCGTGCCGTCCTGCCCGACAGAGCGGGTGACGCGCAGGGCGCGCATTCCGCGGTTTTGGCCAAGTTTCGCCAGCCCGACGGTTCGACCATCGGTCCCTTCGATGCTGATATGATCCAGCGCGGCGGTCGGCAGGGCCATCACCTCGCCCACGCGCAGCGACATTATTGTGGCCAAGGGCAGCGTCACCCGGGTCAGCGCGGCCTGCAGTTCGGATGTGGCGCCCTCAACCCGTTCGGCCAGCGCGCTGGCAAAGGCGGGAGCGTCGGTATCGTCCTGCGTTTCGGGCGCGGGATAGCTTGGCATCGCGCCCCGTCCTTCGGCCGGCAGGGCCAGCAGCACCTGACCCGTGCGGACGCCATGGGCCAGCGACACCTCTGCCTGAAGAATGCGGTAGCTGAAATCTTCCAGCAGCAGGCCAAGGGGGCGCGGATCGTCAAGAAAGCTGGCATAGCGAAACCCGCCCGCCCAGACCAGATCGGCCTCTTGGGCAAGGGTTTGTTCCAGCCCGACAAGGGCGGCATCGATCAGGCCCGCAACCATGGCGGCATCGGTGCGGGTGGGTTTGCGCGGGCTGGCGGCGTGGGACTGCACCCGGCCCAAAGTTTGCTGCTCGATCATGCCTTGCAGGATGGGGGGCGAGATGACCAACAGCCCCATCCCCTCTGCCGGCCCTTCCAGCACCGCGAACAGGGCACGGTCTGCGGGCATCTCCAACAGTTCGGCCAAAGAGGCGCGCGACAGGCGCAGCGACGGCACCTCCAGCGGCAGCTTCATCGCATCGCGCGCGGCGCGGGCCAGCGCGAGCCGCCAGCCCCGGTCGGCCCCCGGCGTGCCTTCGGCCATCGCCGCCCGCGCTGCCGCAAGCTTTCGCCGGATCACGCTCATCTCAGCCATTCTGCGCCCTTTCCTGCAACCCTGACGAAAGCCTAGGGCAACGAGCTTACCGAATGGTTTACAACCAAGGGCTGCGTCAGGCCGCGCTGCGTTCCAACCGCAGGGGCAGCGTCACACGGAAAGCCGCGCCGCGCTGGCCCGGCAGATAGGCAACGGTGCCGCCAAGGTTGGCCATGATCTCGCGGCAGATCGCAAGACCCAGACCGGCCCCGCCCGCCTTGGTCTGGTCGGTCAGGCGGGCGAACTTTTCAAAGATAAGCGCCTGCTTTTCCTTGGGAATACCGCGCCCGTTGTCGATGAAATCCACCGTGACGCGACCCGCGCGATGGCGGATGGCAATGCGCAACACGCCGGGATTCGCCTCGCAATATTTCCGGGCGTTGGAAATCAGGTTGATGAACACCTGCACCAGCCGGTCGGCATCGGTGCGCAGGTAAATCTCTTCGGTGGTCACATCGCGTTCGATGCGAAAGGCGCGGTCGGGGCGGGTCTGGCTGGCCACTGCCGCTGCACGGTCCAAAAGTTCTCCCAGATGGGCAAGGCCAAGGTTCAACTGCACCGCGCCGTTTTCCAGAACCGACAGATCCAACAGGTCATCCAGCAGCCGGGTCAGGCGCTTGGCCTCTTCATGGATGATCCGGCCATAATCGGCCACCTGCGGGGCGGGCAGATCGCCCTCGGTCAGAATCTCGGAAAAGGCGCGGATCGAGGTCATCGGCGTGCGCAGTTCGTGGCTGATCTGGCTTAGGAACGCATCCTTCTGCACCGAAAGCTGGGTCAGCTTTTCATTCACCTCGCGCAACTGGCGGGCGGTGCGGGTCAGTTCGGTCTGGTTCGATTCCAGCCGCGCGGAATATTCGGCGATCTGCGCCGCCTCGGAGGCCACGGCCATCAGGTCTTCGACCGTCACCGTGGCGCGCCCGAACAACTGGCTGATCATGGCGTGGGCGGTTGCTGCCCCCAAAGACCCGGCCAGACGGCGTTCAAGCTCGGTCAGGAAGGCGGGGGTCATGTCGGGCAGATAGCCTTCCTTCCCCTGTGCGCGGGCTTCAGTTTCGAAAAAGGTCAGCGCCTCTTCGCCCAAAATCCGCTGGGCGAGGTTCAGCAGCGCCTCCGGCTCGGCCTGTCCATGGGTCCAGCCCAGACGGCCACCCTGCGCCTCGGCATCAAAGGCGTTGACGAAGGCGGCCCCCTGAATACGTTCGACCGGATCGGGGAAAGACAGGATGGAACCGGCAAAGAACGCGGCGGTGTTCAGGGCCAGCGACCAGAAAATGGAATGGATCAGCGGGTCCATCGCCGCGGTGCCGAACAGCGCCTCGGGGCGCAGCCATGACAGGCCAAAGGGGCCAAGGGCAAAGACCTGCGCGGGAATGACGGCATCCTGCCCAAAGCTGGGCAGAAACAGTGTCCAGCCCCAGGTGGCAAAGCCGGTCAGCAGGCCCAGAATGGCCCCCACCCGGCTGGCCCCGCGCCAGAAGATGCCTCCCAGCAGCGCGGGCAGCACCTGCGCCATGCCGGCAAAGGCGATCAGCCCCATCGCGGCCAGCGCGGCAGAGCCGCCCGACAGCCGGTAATATGCCAGCCCCAGCCCCAGCACCCCGATGATCGACAGCCGCCGCGCCAGAAGAATACCGCCGCGCAGGTCGGCGGATCGTGTCGCCTCGGGCCGCAGATGCAGCCACAAGGGCATGATGACATGGTTCGAAAGCATCGTCGCCAGCGCCACGGTTTCCACGATCACCATGGACGTGGCCGAGGAAAACCCGCCCAGAAACGCCAGCATCGCCAACGCGCCCTGCCCGTGGGCAAGCGGCAGGGTCAGCACCATCATGTCGGGGTTGGTATCGGCGGGCATCTGTTCCAGCCCCACCATGGCGATGGGCAGGATGAACAGGCACATCGCGAACAGATAGAGCGGAAAGGCCCAGCTTGCGCGGGCAAGGTGGCGCTCATCAACGTTTTCCACCACCAGCACCTGAAACATCCGCGGCAGGCAGATCACCGCCGCCGCCGATAGCGCGATCAGCCCGACCCAGCGGCCCGGCTGCAACTGCCAGCCTTGCAGGTTGACCGCCTCGATCCGGTCAATCACCGCACCGGGGCCACCCGCCAGCCCCCAGACCACAAAGCTGCCCACCGCCACCAGCGCCACCAGCTTGACCACCGCCTCGACCGCAATGGCGATGACGATGCCGTGGTGCTGTTCCTTGGCATCCAGCCTGCGGGTGCCGAACAGGATGGTAAAGACCGCCAGCCCCCCCGCCACCCACAAGGCGGTAGAGGCGCGGATCGGCGTGGCCCAGCCTTCGGGCTGATCCGAGGAAAAAACAGCGAATGACAGCGTAACTGATTGCAATTGCAGCGCAATATAGGGCGTTGCCGCCACCACGGCGATCAGCGTGACCAGAACGCCCAAGCCATTCGACTTGCCATAGCGAGAGGAGATCAGGTCAGCGATCGAGGTAACGCGCTGTTGTCGGCCAATCCGCACCAGCTTGCGCAGGATCCACCACCAGCCGACGAACACCAGCGTCGGGCCAAGGTAGATCGTCATGAACTCGATCCCCGACCGCGCGCCATAGCCGACCGCGCCGTAAAACGTCCAGGCGGTGCAATAGATCGACAGCGACAGGGTATAGACGGTCGGGGACCGCAAAAACCCCATGCCGCCCAGTTGTGCCCGCCGCTCGCCAAAAAAGGCGATAGCGAACAGGAAGATCACATAGACGAAGCACGACAGGACAAGGATGTCGAAAGGCATCAGTCGTCCCCGGCGGCGCTGGGGGTTTCCGGCTGATCAAGCCCATGGGCCAGCACGGCGGCAAACCCGATCAGCAGCGCCCAGACGACAAAGACGAAGATCACCGCACTGCCCGCCCCGCCCTGCGGCCAGAGCAGCGGCAGCATCAGCAAGAACACCCCCACCACCGGCAACAGCCGCGCCGCATCCCGCAACCGGCGGCGGCGATAGCTGGCGCGGGCCAGAAACAACGGTTGGCGCGGGCGGCGCATCGGCCTAGCCCTGCCCCATCAACTGCCGCACCTTGGCGCGCATGTCGGCATTGGCGAAAGGTTTGGCCATGAAGGCCGACACGCCCGCCCGCTCGGCAGCGTCACGGTCACGCTCTTGCCCCTTGGCGGTCAGCATCAGGACCGGCAGACCCTGCCCGCGCGGATCGGCCCGAAGGCTGGCAAGAATGTCCAGACCGCTGGCGCCGGGCAACATCAGGTCCAGAATGACAAGATCGGGCAAATCGCCGCGCAGGCGTTGCAAGGCTGTCAGGCCATCGCCGATCACCTCGACCTGACAGCCATCGCGGGTCAGCAGAAAGCGGATCGCCTCGGCAATGTTCGCCTCATCCTCGATGAGCAGCACTTGCCCTGCCATTCGCGTTCCCCCTGCCCCGTGGCCCGACTATCGGCGGAAATGCGCGCGCTGTCAAAAGACTGTGATCTGGTTGGGGTGGGCCAACTATCACCGTCTGTGATCTGGCGAAGGCCATCGCCTTCGCCATGCCATCCAGCGGCAAATTGCACCGCCGGGCCGCAAAGGCCCGGCCAGCGCCCGCCCCGCCATCGGCGGGCGCTTCTCGCCCGCCGGGGCAGGCACTGGCCTTTTGCATTGCGCGTGGAGCCGACTGTTGCTGAATCCGCTCGCGCGGGCGGGGAAACGCAATGCGTTTCCTGATCCGCCCGGCCATGGCTTGGCACAATCCCGCTGCGCCCTACAGCGACAGGATCGACGGTTCACGCCGGGCGGCACAGCTATCGCGCGGGCAAATCCGGCAGGTGGAACCGACGGGCAAGGGTGGCTGGGGGCCAAAGCTGTGGGGCGGTTCGGGCAGGATCAGCATGGCCGCCTCTCGCAGTTCCGGCCCTCGAAAGCCCTGCGGGTGACGCGGTTGGCACCACGCCCGCGCGCGAAAGCGGCGGGGTTGGGGGCCGGGGGTTTCAATCACCGCCTCAACCGGGGTGGCCGGGCGGCCAAGGGCCGCGAACAGCGGCCACAAGGGACAGGCCGCACCAAAGCGTGGTAGGGCGAACCCGGCCAAGGGTTTGCGCAGGGTCAGCGTGCCCGAGGCATCGCAGATCACGAGCCCCGCCTCGGCCTGTGGGCGCAAGGCAAGGCGGCGAAATGCGGCCAGAACGGGGGCTGCGGCGCGGGCAGCTAGGGCCAGCGGGTCCGCGCCGGTCGCGGCCAGCGACTGCCGCAAAGCGTCATCGGGCACGGCGCGGCGATCTTCTGCCGCCTGTGCCAGCATGGCGGCGGCCAGATGGCGGGCGGCGGGGCTGGCCAGCGCCTCGGCCTGATCGGTGCCGGCGGTCATGTCCCAGTTGCGCAAGGCGGCCCAGGCCTCGACCTCCTCCTGCGGCGAGGCGATGCCCAGCTCCACCTCTTGCCCGGTGCTGTCAAGGTAGGTCACCAGCGCCTCGGCCCCCACGGCCAGACGCTCGCTGTCCTGATGCAGGTTGTGCAGGAAACGGTCACGCCATTCGGGTTCCAGATCCTCGGTATCGGCCAGAATGGCGGCGGTGGACCGGACCGAGGCGGTGGCCGACAGCACTTCATGCAGGCTGGCCGAAAGATGAGGATCATGCGTCATGCGGTCATTCAGCGCCTCGACCGTGCGGCCAAGGCTGGTGACGCGGGCATTGAGGCCCGCCAGCAGCGCGGCCCAGCCGGGATAGCGGGCGACGAAATCCTCAATCCCGTCCATCTCTGGCCCTGTGGTGGCCGCTGCCGCCGCGCGCAGATCATCCACCAATGCGCCACCGGGGCCTTTCTGCAAGGCCTCTGCCGCCAATCCCAAGGCCGCAGCCAGCCGGTCCAACAATTCGGGCGGCAGGCGGCGGCGGTTGTGTTCGATCAGGTTAAGATAGCTGGGCGAAATTCCCGCACGGTCGGCCAGATCGGCCTGTTTCAACCCAAGGGCCGCGCGCCTTTCGCGCAGCCGCGTGCCGATGGTTGGTTGAATGGCCATGCAGCCCCCCTGCCCTGTAAAGTGAATTTACAGGGCAGGCGCAGGGTTTCAAGCAGTTTACTCCGTCGCCAGACGGCTGATCACCACCCGCACCTCTGGCTTCTTGCCAATCTCTTCCATGGCGACCTGACGGACAATGCGCTTCAGCGCCTCGTCCAGCTTATCATCGTCGGACAGCACCTTGCCGCCCGCACCTTCCAGAAACTCGGTCAGTTCCTGTTCCATGGTTTCAGCCAGCGGGCGGTCGCCCAAGCCCGTGGCGGCAAGGCCCATCAGTTCCACCCAGGCCTCGCCCAAGGGCTCATCTTGCTCATCAAGAATGACGGTGACCATCACCATCCCGTTCAGCGCCATGCGAATCCGGTCGCGCACCACGCCGTCCATCGCCCCCACCAGTGCCGTGCCATCGACATAAACGCGGCCGGTCTGAATCCGCTCAACCACCACCGGCACATCGCCGGAAATATCCAGCATCGTGCCATTGGTCGCCACGGTCGAGGCAAGGCCCGCCTCATGCGCAAGGCGGGTGTGTTCGCGCAGGTGGCGGTGTTCGCCGTGCATCGGAATCAGCATGTCCGGCAGGAACAGGCGATGCACCGCCTCCAGATCCGGGCGGTTGGCGTGGCCGGAAACATGGTATTTTCCGTTGTTGTCATCGACAATCTCGATGCCCTTTTCCGACAGGGCGTTCACGATCTTCAACACATCGCGCTCATTCCCCGGAATGGTTTTCGAAGAGAACAGGAAGGTATCGCCCTCTTTCAACTCGATCCCCAGATATTTGCCGCGCGACAGCGCCGCCGATGCCGCGCGCCGTTCTCCCTGCGAGCCGGTGACGATCAGCATCAGGTTGCGACGCGGCAGCTCAATCGCCTCTTCCGGGCTGACGGTACGGGGAAAGCCGGTCAAAACCCCGGTTTCCTGCGCCGTAGTAACCATGCGGCGCATGGCGCGGCCCAGAAGGCAGATGGTGCGGTCGGCGGCAACGCCCGCCTCGGCCAGTGTCTTCAGCCGCGCGACGTTCGAGGCGAAGGTGGTCGCCACCACCATGCCCGGCTGGGCGCGGATCAATTCGGCAATTGGTTCGGCCAGCGTCGATTCCGACCGGCCGGGCAGCGGCGAGAAGACGTTGGTGGAATCGCACATCACCGCCTTGACCGGGCCTTCGGCAGCAAGGGCCGCCATGGCGGCATCGTCCCAGCCCTCGCCCACAATCGGCGTGGGGTCGCGCTTGAAGTCGGCGGTGTGAATCACCCGGCCCGCGGGCGTATCAATCACCAGCATCGCGCTTTCGGGGATCGAGTGGCTGACGGGCATGAACTGCACGGCAAAGGGGCCGATCTGCACCACGGCGGGCCGCGCCTCGACCGTGTGGATCGCGTCTTGCGGCAGGCCCGCCTCTTCAAACTTCAACCGGCCGATGGCGGCGGTGAATTTGCGGGTATAGACCGGCTTTTTCAACTGCGGCCACAGATGGGCCAGCCCGCCGATATGGTCTTCGTGGGCATGGGTGATGATGATGCCGTCCAGCCGATCGACATTATCAACCAGCCAGTCGATGTCGGGCACGATCAGATCGACACCGGGGCTGCCATCCATATCAGGGAAGGCGACGCCCAGATCGACCAGCATCAGCCGTTCCTTGCCGGGCGCGCCATAGCCATAGACATAGGCGTTCATGCCGATTTCGCCGGCACCGCCAAGGGGCAGATAGATCAGGCGTTCGTTGCTCATAAGGTTTCCTTGTTGAACTCGTTGATAAGGACCAGACCGTGCATTGTCAGGTCGTCCTCGATGGAAGCAAAAAGGTCGGTGCCTTGGGCAAAAAGGGCAGCAAGCCCGCCCGTGGCGATAACCTTCAATGGGCGGTCCCGTTCACGCCGGACCTCGCGCACAATTCCTTCGACGAGGCCGATATAGCCCCAGTAAACGCCCGACTGCATGCAGGCGACGGTGTTGGTGCCAATGGCCTTGGCGGGCTTCGTCACATCGACATGCGGCAGCGCGGCGGCGGCCATGTGCAATGCCTCCAGCGACAGGTTGACGCCGGGCGCGATGACCCCGCCGACATAGGCTCCGTCCGTATCTACCACGTCGAACGTGGTTGCGGTGCCGAAATCGACCACGATCAGATCTCCGCCGTGGCGGTCGAAGCCCGCCACGGTGTTCACCAACCGGTCTGGCCCGACCGTGGTGCCCTGATCGACGCGGGGCGCCACAGGCAGATGGCATTCGGGCTTGCCGACCACAAGGGGGCGGCAATCGAAATAGCGGCTGCACAGCACACGCAGGTTGAAGACCACGCGCGGCACGGTGCTGGAAATGATGGCCTCGGTGATATGCGCCTCGGTCTTGGTCAGCATCAGCAGCGACGACAGCCAGACGAAATATTCATCCGCCGTGCGCTTGTGGTCGGTGGCGATACGCCATGTCGTCAGAAAACGGTCGCCGTTCCAGATGGAAAAGACGGTGTTGGTGTTGCCGCAGTCGATGGCCAGAAGCATGGCTATGCCTTTTCAGAAAAACACCTCGGCCGCCGGAATGGCCATGCGGCCCCCGGCTGCGGCCAAGATGAGGTTCCCTTGTGAATCAATTGTTTCAAACCGACCATGATGGGTGGCCGTTCCGGTGCGGGCGCGAATCTCCTCGCCCAGCCGGGCGGCATGGGCCAGCCATGCGTCGCGCAGGGGGGCGAAGCCTTCGGTGGTAAAGGTCGCCTCCCACCGGGCATAGGCGGGGGCGAGCGCATCCAGAAACGCCTCGGGCGTGATGCGCAGCCCGGTTTCCGACAGCAGTGACACGGGCGGCACGGCACCGGGTTCGACCATCGCCGCATCGGGATGGGTGATCAGGTTCACACCGATGCCAATCGCCAGATGCTGCACCTTGCTGCCAAGGCCAGAGGATTCCAGCAATATCCCCGCCACCTTGCCCCCGTTCAGCAGCACGTCATTCGGCCATTTCAGCCGGAAACTGTCGGGCAAACCGGTCAGCGCCACAAAGGCATCGCGCAGCGCCAAAGCGGCGGCAAAGCTGCGCAGGGCCACCTGCTCTGCCGGTTCGGTCGGGTGCAGCAACAGCGTGCCGTAAAAATTGCCGCGCGGGCTGGACCAGTTGCGCGCCCGCCTGCCCCGTCCTGCCGTCTGGCTCAGGCCCAGAAACCACGCAGGCCCCTGAAGATCAGGGGCCAGACGCAGGGCATGGGCGTTGGTGGAATCAACCTCGGGCAGCACATGCCGCCCAAGGCCAACAGGCCATGCGTCAGCCAAGAAGCGCCTCGGCGGCATGCAGGGCTGCGGGTTCAATGCCAAAAAGGTTGATGATGCCAACCAGCATGATCACCGCCACGCCCATCAGCACACCCCATTGCACCGGCGACATGCGGCTGCTGGCGCCCTCGGTCTCGGCCCCGAAATACATGTAGTAGACGATGCGCAGATAGTAGAAGGCACCGATCACCGAAGCCACGGCCCCGGCCAATGCCAGCCAGGTCATCCCGGCATCAACGGCGGCTTTCAGGACATAGAATTTCCCGAAAAAGCCCAGCATCGGCGGCACACCCGCAAGGCTGAACAGCAGCACCAGCATCGCCAGCGCCTTCAACGGTTCACGCCGGGCAAACAGGTTCAGGCTGGAAATCTCGGTGATCGGGCGGCCGTCCTTTTCCAGCGACAGGATGAAGGCAAAGGTGCCCAGGTTCATCGTCGCATAGATCGCCATATAGATCAGCATGGCCTGCACCCCTTCAACCGTGCCAGAGGCAAGGCCGACAAGGGCAAAGCCCATATGCGCGATGGAGGAATAGGCCATCAGGCGCTTGATGTCCTTTTGCCCGATCCCGGCAATGGCCCCAAGGAACATCGAGATCACGGCAAGGGCGGCCAGAACCTGGCTCCAGTCACTGGTGATGCCACCAAAGGCGTCATGCACCACGCGGCCAATCAGCGCCATGGCGGCAACCTTGGGGGCGGTCGCGAAAAACGCGGTCACCGGGGTCGGCGCGCCTTCGTAAACATCGGGCGTCCACATGTGAAAGGGTGCGGCAGAGACCTTGAACGCCAGACCGGCCAGAACGAAGACCAGACCAAACAGCACTCCCAGCGGCACGCCGGTGGCCACCACCGACAGGATGCCCGAGAACATCGTGGTTCCGGCAAAGCCGTAAACCAACGACGAGCCATAAAGCAGCAGACCCGAAGAGAACGCACCAAGGACGAAGTATTTCAGCCCCGCCTCGGTCGATTTCACGGAATCCCGGCGCAGCGCAGCCAGCACATAGAGCGCCAGCGATTGCAGCTCCAACCCCATGTAAAGCGCAATCAGGTCACCGGCCGAGACCATCATCATCATGCCGATGACCGACAGAACCACCAGAATTGGGTATTCAAACCGCGCAAGCCCTTGGCGCGCCACATACTCCTGCGACACCGCCAGAACGCCCGCCGCCGCCAGCAGCACCGTTACCTTGGCGAACCGCGCAAAGGCGTCGTCGATGAACAGGCCGCCAAAGGCAATCGCGCCCTCGCTATTCCGCAGGCCGACAAAGGCCGCCATGGCGATGAACACCGCCACCGTGGTCCAAGTCAGCGCCGAGGTCAGAGCATCTTTCCCCGTGTAGACGGCGAACAGCAAGGCGGCCATCGCGTAAAGCGCCAGGACGATCTCGGGCAGAAGGATGGGAAGATCAACACCAGTCATCGAGTGCGTCCTTTATTCATGCGCCGCGGCCAGTTCCGTGACCGGAACGGCTGCGTGATAGTCGGAAATCAGCGCCTTGACCGAGGGGCCGATGATGTCGGTAACAGCGGCGGGATAGACGCCCAGCAGGATCGTCATCACCACCAGCGGCGCAAACAGCGCCCGTTCGCGGCGGCTCATGTCCTGAATGGTCTTCAGCGCCTCTTTGATCAGCGCGCCAAAGGCGACGCGGCGGTAAAGATACAGCGCATAAGCCGCTGACAGGATCACACCCGATGTGGCCACGGCGGCAACCCAGGTGTTGACCTGGAAAATCCCCATCAGCACCAGGAATTCGCCGATGAACCCGGAGGTGCCCGGCAGACCCACGTTGGCCATGGTAAAGAACAGGAACACCAGCGCATAGGCGGGCATCCGGTTCACAAGACCACCATAGGCGTCGATGTCGCGGGTGTGCATCCGGTCATAGATCACGCCCACGCAAAGGAACAGCGCGCCAGAGATGAAGCCGTGGCTGATCATCTGGAAAATCGCGCCATCAACCCCTTGGGAATTCACGGTGAAAATCCCCATCGTGACATAGCCCATGTGGGCCACCGAGGAATAGGCAATCAGCTTTTTCATATCCTCTTGCGCCAGCGCCACCAGCGAGGTGTAGACGATGGCAATCGCCGACAGCCAGAACACGAAATCGGCCAGATGGGCAGACCCCACCGGGAACATCGGCAGGCTGAAGCGCAGGAAGCCATAGCCCCCCATCTTCAACAGAACCGCCGCCAGAATGACCGAACCGGCCGTCGGCGCCTGAACGTGGGCATCGGGCAACCAGGTATGCACCGGCCACATCGGCATTTTCACCGCAAAGCTGGCGAAGAACGCGAGGAACAGCAGCGTCTGCACCCCGCCGACGATGGAAATGCCCAGGATGCTGAAGGTTTCCGACGGGAACGGGAACCCGATCAGTTGGGTCGCCCCCTCACCACAGGCGGCGATGCAGGTGGTGCCCGCCATGGAATACATGGCGATCATCGCAACCAGCATCAGGACGGACCCGAGGAAGGTGTAAAGGAAGAACTTGAACGCGGCGTAGATCCGGTTCTGCCCACCCCAGATGCCGATGATCAGGAACATCGGGATCAGACCGGCCTCGAAGAAGAAGTAGAACAGCACCAGATCCAGCGCGCAGAACACGCCCAGCATCAAGGTTTCCAGCATCAGGAAGGCGATCATATAGTCTTTGGTGCGGGTGTTCACGCCCCAGGCCGACAGGATGGTGATCGGCATCAGGAAGGTGGTCAGCAGGATGAACAGGATCGAGATGCCGTCCACGCCCATGCGGTAGTTCAGGCCCGCAATCCACTTATAATCTTCGACGAACTGCATCTTGGTGTTCGACGGATCGAACCCTGCCAGCAGCAGCAGCGAGACAAGAAAGGTCGCGGTCGTGGCAAACAGCGCCAGCGACTTCGCATTCTTCTGCGCCGCGGTGTCATCGCCCCGCAGGAACAGCGCCATCACAAGCGCTGCCACCGCCGGCAGAAAGGTGATGATCGACAGGAGGTTATCCATGGTTCAGTGCCCCCCGAGGGTCATCCAGGTCAACAGGGCAGCGATACCCAGGACCATGGCAAAAGCGTAGGTGAAGACATAGCCGGACTGGGCGCGCCCAGCCAACCGCGTGAAGAACGGCACGATGCCCATGGCGATGCCGTTCAAGGCCCCGTCAATCACCGTGCCATCGCCCTTTTGCCACAGGAAGCGGCCAAGCCATTTCGCCGGGCGGACGAAGAGGAAGTCGTAGATCTCGTCGAAATACCACTTGTTCAAGAGGAACAGGTAGAGAGGGCGCTGCGACGCGGCCAGCTTGCCCGGCAGGTCCGGGCGCTGGATGTAGAAGCGGAAGGCCAGGAGGAAGCCCAGAACCATGGCGATGAAGGGGGACACCTTCACCCAGGTCGGCGCCTCATGCGCGTGGTGCAGGGCGGCGCGATCCTCGAGCATCAGCAGGGCGCCTTGGGGGGCGACGGCGGGGGCCTCGTGGGTTTCGGTTGCGGCGGCTTCGGTTGCGGGGGCAGCCTCGGGAGTCGCTGCCGGGGCGGCTTCTGCCGTGGCAGGTGCCGCCTCGGTCGTCGCATGGGTGGTGTCGGCGGCGGTGCCTTCGGCGGCCGATTCGGTGCCGTGTTCCTGCGCATGTTCGGTGGCCGGGGCCATGGCGAACCACGACCGCATCTTGGCCTCATCGCCAAAGAACACGCCATACCAGATCATGCCGGCAAACATCGCGCCCAGGGCCAGAACGCCCAGCGGGATCAGCATGACGGTCGGGCTTTCATGGGCATGGTCATGCGCATGTTGGTCACCGCGCGGGGTGCCGTAAAAGGTCAGGAACATCAGGCGCCAGCTGTAAAAGCTGGTCATGAAGGCCGCGATCACCAAAGCCCAGAAGGCGAACTGGTTACCGCCAAAGGCGCTTTCGATCACCGCGTCTTTCGACAGGAAGCCGGCGAAACCGAAATGGGTCAGCGGAATGCCAACGCCGGTAATGGCCAGCGTGCCGATCATCATGGCCCAGAAGGTCAGCGGGATTTTCTTCCGCAGGCCGCCATAGTTCCGCATGTCCTGCTCATGGTGCATCGCGTGGATGACCGAACCGGCCCCAAGGAACAGCATCGCCTTGAAGAACGCATGGGTGAACAGGTGGAACATCGCCACCGGATAAACGCCCACACCGGCGGCCACGAACATATAGCCCAGCTGCGAACAGGTCGAATAGGCGATCACGCGCTTGATGTCGTTCTGCACCAGACCCACGGTCGCGGCAAAGAACGCGGTGCAGGCGCCCAGAACGGTGATGAAGGTCGTGGCATGGGGCGCGTATTCATACAGCGGCGACATGCGGCAGACCAGAAACACCCCCGCCGTCACCATGGTCGCGGCGTGGATCAGCGCGGAAACCGGCGTCGGGCCTTCCATCGCGTCGGGCAGCCAGGTGTGCAGGAACAGCTGCGCCGATTTTCCCATCGCGCCGATGAACAGCAAGACGCCGATCAGGTTCGCCGCATTCCAGTCGGCCCACAGGAAATGCAGGTTCGTCTCGGCCAGCTTGGGTGCCGCCGCGAACACGTCGTCCAGCTTGATGCTGTCGGTCAGGTAGAACAGGCCAAAGATGCCAAGCGCAAAGCCGAAGTCGCCCACACGGTTGACCACAAAGGCCTTGATCGCGGCGGCATTGGCCGAGGGTTTCTTGTAGTAGAACCCGATCAGCAGATAGGACGCGACCCCCACCCCTTCCCAGCCAAAGAACATCTGGACCAGATTGTCACTGGTGATCAGCGCCAGCATCGAAAAGGTGAAGAACGACAGATAGGCAAAGAAGCGCGCGCGGTAATGCTCTTCATGCGTCCAGTTGTCGTCATGGGCCATATAGCCGAAGGAATAAAGGTGAACCAGCGCCGAGACCGAGTTGACCACGACCAGCATGATCGCCGTCAGCCGGTCAAGCCGGATGCCCCAGTCGGTCGACAGCGAGCCGGATTCGATCCAGCGCAGGATGGTGATGTGCTGCGTGGTGCCGTCGAAGGTCAGGAAGATGTACCACGACAGGATCGCGCCAAGGAACACCAGGCCCGTCGCAATGACCTGCCCGGCCTTCTCGCCGATCAGGCGCCAGCCGAAGCCGCAGATGATGGCCCCGACAAGGGGCGCGAGGAGGATGATTTTCTCCACGGGTTCAGCCTTTCATCACATTCACGTCTTCGACATCGATGGTGCCGCGGTTGCGGAAGAACACCACAAGGATCGCCAGACCAATCGCCGCCTCGGCCGCCGCCACGGTCAGGACGAACAGGGTGAACACCTGCCCCACCAGATCGCCCAGATAGCTGGAAAAGGCGACGAAGTTGATGTTCACCGCCAGAAGCATCAGTTCGATCGACATGAGGATCACGATGACATTCTTGCGGTTCACGAAGATGCCGAAGATGCCGATGACGAACAACGCCGCCGCGACCGTCAGGTAATGTTCAAGTCCTACCATGTCTTTCGTCCCTCAAGGCCTTTGGCCCGGTTCATTCTTTTGGGCCTTGCGGTCCCGTCATTCCGTAGGGCGCGTGCTGGCACGCACCTAGGTGCAGGTCAAAGCCCCTGCCCCGGTTTCACGTCTTTCAGTTCCATCGCCTTGGCCGGATCGCGCCACATCTGCGCGAGCACGTTCTGGCGCTTCACGTCCTTGCGGTGCCGCAGCGTCAGCACGATCGCGCCGATCATGGCGACCAGCAGGATCAGGCCTGCGGTCTGGAACAGGTAGAGATACTTGTCGTAGATCAAGAGACCCAGCGCCTTGGTGTTTTCCACCTGCGCCGCCGCCGGGGCGACCGCCTGCCGCAGCCCGCCCGCGCCATCGGCCTGCACCCAGGCGCCGACGCCAAGGGCCAGCTCCATCAGGATCACCACGCCGACCAGCAGGGCCAAGGGCAGATAGCGCGCCATCTCGCCCTTCAGCTCGGCAAAGTCGATGTCGAGCATCATGACAACGAACAGGAACAGCACCGCCACCGCGCCAACATAGACGATGATCAAGAGCATCGCCACGAACTCGGCCCCCAGCAGCACGAACAGCCCGGCCGAGGACAGGAAGGCAAGGATCAGCCACAGCACCGAATGCACCGGGTTGCGGGCCAGCGTGACCAGAAGGCCCGAGGCCACCGTGACGATGGCGAAAGCGTAAAAGGCATAATCCGCAACGGTCATGCGTCACTCTCCTTGGTGTCGTCGAAGACGGATTGAGCGATCTCAAGCGCCTTCTGCATGGCGGGCAAGCCGCCGAACATGGACATCTGCCAGATCACCTCGGCGATCTCGCGTTTGGTGGCCCCGGCCTCCATCGCGTGGCGGATGGTCAACTTCAACTGCGGCTCGGCCTGCGCGCCCAGAACGGTCAGGGCGGCGATGGTGACCAGAAGCCGCGTCTTGGCATCCAGCCCGTCGCGGTTGAAGGTGCGGCCGAACCACATCTCCATCATGTCCTTGGACATGGTGGGCCAGAATTTCTCAAAGCCCCCCATCGCCCCGGTTTCGAACGACGGCGCGAAAGAGCGCGCCATGTCGCGGCCCTGCTCCATCATCTGCTTCATCATCTGGGCGAATGCGTCGTTCATCAGCGGTACGGCGCGTCAAGTTCAAGGTTGCGGGCAATCTCGGCTTCCCAGCGGGCGCCGTTATCCAAGAGCTTTTCCTTGGTGTAAAACAGCTCTTCCCGCGTTTCGGCCGAAAATTCAAAGTTCGGGCCTTCGACGATGGCATCCACCGGGCAGGCCTCTTGGCAGAAACCGCAGTAGATGCACTTGGTCATGTCGATGTCGTAACGCGTGGTGCGGCGGCTGCCGTCTTCGCGCGGTTCGGCATCAATGGTGATGGCTTGCGCCGGGCAGACCGCCTCGCACAGCTTGCAGGCGATGCAGCGTTCCTCGCCGTTCGGATAGCGGCGCAGCGCATGTTCACCGCGGAACCGGGGCGACAGCGGCCCCTTTTCATGCGGATAGTTCAGCGTCGCCTTCGGCGCGAAGAAATACTTCATCCCCAGGCCGAAACCTTTGAGGAAGTCCATCATCAGGAAATACTTGGTGGCGCGGCCCCAGTCGATGTTTGCCATGTTCAGCCTCCAATCGCCCAACGGGCCCAGAACGCGCCCAGCACTTCGAATTTCGCAAGGAACGACACCAGCACGACCCAGCCCAAGGACAGCGGCAGGAACACCTTCCAGCCGATCCGCATCAACTGATCATAGCGGTAGCGCGGCACGATGGCCTTCACCATGGCGAACATGAAGAAGAACACCCACATCTTTGCCACCATCCACCACCAGCCATCGGCGATGCCGGGGATGGGCGACAGCCAGCCGCCGAAGAACAGCAGGCTGATCAAGGCGCACATCAGGAAGATGGCGATGTATTCGCCCGCCATGAACAGCAGGTAAGGCGTCGAGGAATATTCCACCATGAACCCGGCGACGAGTTCGGATTCCGCCTCTGGCAGGTCGAACGGCGGGCGGTTGGTTTCGGCAAGGGCCGAGACGAAGAACAGCACCACCATCGGCAGGTGCGGCAGCCAGTACCAGTTGAACAGCCCGTAAGCCCCGTCCTGCGCCGCGACGATGGCCGAGAAATTCATCGAGCCGGTCGAGATGATGATGCCGATGATGATCAGGCCCAGCGAGACCTCATAGGAAATCATCTGCGCGGCGGACCGCAGCGAGCCGAGGAAGGCGTATTTCGAGTTCGAGGCCCAGCCGCCCATGATCACGCCGTAAACCTCCAGCGAGGAGACGGCGAAGACGAACAGCAAGGCGACGTTGATGTTGGCCAAGACCCAGCCATTGTCGAACGGGATCACCGCCCAGGCGAGGATGGCCAGCACAAAGGACAGCATCGGCGCGAGGAAGAACACCGGGCGGTCAACACCCGCCGGCACCACGATTTCCTTGACGACATATTTCAGCGCATCGGCCACCGATTGCAGCAGACCGAACGGCCCCACCACGTTCGGCCCCTTGCGCATCTGGACCGCCGCCCAGATCTTGCGGTCGCCGTAAACAAGGAACAGCAGACTGAGCATCACGAAGGCAACGATCAGCAGACTTTGCGCCGCGATCAAAATCGCCGTGCCCAGCCCCGTTTGGAAGAAATCAGCCCACATCCCTCGAACCCTTTTCCTGGTCCTATACCGTCGGAATACCCTGCGCGCCGCAGTCGCGCACGGTCACCTCGGCATCTATCGTTTTCAATCCCTGGGGCAGCGCCGCCGAGACGGTGTAAACCGCATCCCCGCGCCAGACGCCACCCGAATTCTTCACATTCGTCCGCACATGGCGGGCAAATCCATAGCCCCGGATCAGCGCATATTGCGCAGCGGCGCAACGGGCGTAATCCTCAACATCCACCGCGCCACGACCGCCGGTCATGGCGACGCGGAAATTCACCAGATCGCCATCCAGAAGGATCGTCTCGATTCCCTTGTAGGACGCCGAGGCCGAAGCCCCCGCCCCCGCATGACCCGCGCAGCCCGACAGCAGCGCCGAAGCGATGGTCAGGCCAAGGGTCAGGCGGCGGGGTGCGGTCATCGCTCACTCCGCCGCAAGGGCTGTTGCGCTGCGGGCCTTGGCCATGGCCGACAGTTCGGCCATCACCGCACTGGCCCGCGCGATGGGGTTGGTCAGGTAGAAATCCTTGACCGCGTTGCGGAAGGTCGCCTTGCCCGGTTCGCGCAACTCCAAGGGCTGCCACGCATTCTCGGCCACCTGATCAATCGCGCCCAGATGCGGATGCGCCGCGACCAGCGCCTGACGCAGTTGCGCCAGACTGTCCCACGGCAGCGTCTTGCCCAGCTCCGCCGACAAGGCCCGCAGGATCGCCCAGTTTTCCTTGGCCTCTCCGGGCGCAAACCCGGCCCGCATTGCCAGTTGCGGGCGGCCTTCGGTGTTCACGAACAGGCCGTTTTCCTCGGTATAGGCAGCACCCGGCAGAATGATGTCGGCGCGGTTCGCTCCCCGGTCGCCGTGGCTGCCGTGATAGATCACGAAAGGACCGCCCGAGTCTTTGGCGGCGATTTCGACCTCATCCGCGCCAAGGTTAAAGATCACCTCGGCCCCGTCGGTGGCAGCCGCCAGGCCGCCCTCGGTCACCGCACCTACATCCATCGCGCCCACGCGCGAAGCGGCAGTATGCAGCACCAGCAGCTTGGCGCCCGAACCCTGCACATAGGCCATGGCCTGCGCCAGAACCGCCTCGCCATCCGCCTCGTTCAGGGCGCCCTGCCCGACGATGACAAGCGTATTCGGCTTTTCCGTCACCCGGCCAACCAGATCGACCAGCGCGGCGCGGTCGGTGCCCATGTGTTTATACTCATAGGTCAGATCGGCAGCTTCCCCAATCAGCCCCACCTGCGCACCATTGGCCCAGGCCTTGCGAATCCGGGCGTTCAGCACCGGCGCTTCCAGCCGCGGGTTGGTGCCGATCAGCAGGATGGTTTTCGCCGTATCGATGTCCTCAATCTTCGCCGTGCCGACATAGGCGCTGCGGTTGCCAATCGGCAAACGTGCATTGTCGGTGCGGGATTCGATGCTGCCGCCCAGCGATTCAATCAACTGTTTAAGGCTGTAGATCGCCTCGACCGGGGCCAGATCGCCCACCAAGGCAGCAACCTTCTTACCCTTCATCGCGGCGGCGGCGGCGGTCAACGCCTCTCCCCAGCCTGCCTTGCGCAGCTTGCCATTCTCCCGAATGTACGGCGTATCAAGACGTTGGCGGCGCAGACCATCCCAGACGAACCGGGTCTTGTCGCTGATCCATTCCTCATTCACGCCGTCATGGTTGCGCGGCAGAATGCGCATCACTTCGCGGCCCTTGGTGTCGATGCGGATGTTTGACCCCAGCGCATCCATCACATCAATGGATTCCGTCTTCGACAGTTCCCACGGACGGGCGGTAAAGGCATAGGGTTTCGAGGTCAGCGCACCAACCGGGCACAGATCGATGATATTGCCTTGCAGGTTCGAGGCCAGCGTTTCGTTCAGATAGCTGGTGATCTCGCTATCTTCACCCCGGCCGGTCTGGCCCATCTGGGTGATCCCGGCGACCTCGGTGGTAAAGCGGACGCAACGGGTGCAGGAAATGCAGCGCGTCATCTTGGTGGCGACCAGCGGCCCAAGGTTCAGGTCATCGCTGGCACGCTTCGGCTCGCGATAGCGGCTGAAGTCTACGCCATAAGCCATTGCCTGATCTTGCAAATCACACTCGCCACCCTGATCGCAGATCGGGCAATCCAGCGGGTGGTTGATCAGCAGGAATTCCATCACGCCCTCGCGGGCCTTTTTCACCATCGGCGACTTGGTTTTCACCACCGGCGCCTCGCCATTCGGGCCGGGCCGCAGATCGCGCACCTGCATGGCGCAGCTTGCCGCAGGCTTGGGCGGGCCGCCCTGCACCTCGACCAGACACATCCGGCAGTTGCCCGCAATCGTCAGCCGCTCATGGTAGCAAAAGCGCGGAATCTCCACCCCGGCAACCTCAGCCGCCTGGATGATGGTCATCGCGCCATCCACCTCGACCTCGATGCCGTCGATGCTGATTTTCTTGAGGTTGGTCATCAGCCTACTCCGCTGCCACTTGTGTGCAGCCATGGTCCTTCCACAGCCGCGCTTCTTTCAGGTATGACCAGCCAAAGGCACGGTCGCTATCGCCATTCGCCTGCAAATCGGCCAGCCGCTCCAGCGCCTCATCCAGCGTGGGCCTGTGCCTTTCCGGCACCCACCACATGACGAAGTGCATCTTTCCCAGAACCTGAAACCATTCGGCCCGGCGTTCGTAAAACGCACGATGGACGGTGTTCCAGACGAAGTGCTCCAGACTTTGCACATCCGTCCAAACCGTCAGGTTCGACACGAACTGCGCGTCGCCGCCGATCTTGGCCTCGGTGTTCCCCGTTCCCGGCTCGCCCGAGCCTTCCATCATCCAGACAAAGCCGGGCATCCGCTTGCCCAGACCATTAACCTTGTCCAGCGCGGCCATGAAATCAGCCACGCGCGGGTCGTCGGTGGGCGCCAGAAGGCGCCCCACGTTCAGCTCGGCAAGGTGATGGCCCGGACGCGCGATCATTTCCACGACCTCAGCAGGCTGCCCGCAAGGGTGCCGTTCGCAATTTCGCCCCGACCGACCTTGCAATAGCTTTCCTCATCGCCCTCAACCGCGCCGGCCTTGGCCAGATAGGCGGCTGCGATACCCTTCAGGCGGGTTTTCTCGGACCCGTCTTTCAGGAAGGCCTTCACCTCGGCCTCGGTATAGCCCTGACCGATGGCATATTGCTTCAGGTCTTCCAGCTTGGAATAGGCGGTGACCAGACGGCCCGAAATGGACGAGCAGGTGTTGCGGATCACATCCGCCACCCGGCCCGCCACAAGGCTGTCGGTGATGTGCTGGTTCTGGTTCAGCGGCACCTTCTGGGCCAAGGCGGGCATAGCGACCAGAGTGGCGGCAAGGGCGAAAGCTGCAAGTTTCATGGAAACCTCCTTGGTTGTTCCAACCAAGGACATGGGGGCTACCCCCCGTGATATGCCATGACAGGCGGCCCGTATCGGTAAACAGCGGCTCATGCGCAGCCTCCGTCGAATACCCAGCCGTCACCCTGAAACTGCCCAAGGCTCCACGGGGCCAACCGCTTGCCGCGACCCGAGCAGAACTGGCCACCGACCTGCTTGGCCAGCGCGCCCTCATCATAGGTCATGGGTTGGCCGGGGCGCGTGACCTTAAGGCTGCTGCCGGTGGCGGTGGGCATCAGCTCTGCCGAATAGGCGACGCCATCCACCTTGATGTCAAACCCGCCCGCCGCCGGGCTGGCCGTGGCCGCCGGGTCATCCTTGCCACCACAGCCCGCAAGGGCCGCCAGCAAGATCATGGCAAAGGGCGCGCGCATCGTCTTACTCCGCCGCCAGCGCGGCCGAGATACGGCCGGTTTTCTTGGCCTTGATCCGGTCCTCAATCTCATTGCGGAACGCCCGCACAAGGCCCTGAATCGGCCAGGCCGCCGCATCGCCAAGGGCGCAGATGGTGTGGCCTTCGACCTGTTTGGTGACCGACAGCAGCATGTCGATCTCTTCCAGCTCGGCCTCGCCCTTCACCAGACGCTCCATCACCCGCATCATCCAGCCGGTGCCTTCGCGGCAGGGGGTGCATTGGCCACAGCTTTCGTGCTTGTAGAACTTCGACAGCCGCCAGATCGCCTTGATCACATCGGTCTGCTGATCCATCACGATCACCGCCGCCGTGCCCAGACCCGACCGCTGTTCGCGCAGCCAGTCGAAATCCATGATCGCATCATCGCATTGCGCCTGCGTCAGCATCGGCACCGAAGAGCCGCCGGGGATGACCGCTTTCAGGTTCTTCCACCCGCCGCGCACGCCGCCGCAATGACGGTCGAGCAGCTCTTTCAGCGGAATCGACATCGCCTCTTCAACCACACAAGGGTTGTTGACGTGGCCCGAGATGCCGAACAGCTTGGTGCCCGCATTGTTCGGACGGCCAAAGGAGGAAAACCACTCGGCCCCGCGCCGCAGGATCGTCGGCGTCACCGCGATGGATTCGACGTTGTTCACCGTGGTGGGACAACCGTAGAGGCCCGCGCCCGCCGGGAACGGCGGCTTCATCCGCGGCATGCCCTTTTTGCCCTCAAGGCTTTCCAGCAGGGCGGTTTCCTCACCGCAGATATAGGCGCCTGCGCCGTGGTGCAGGTAGATATCGCAGTCATAGCCCGACTTGCAGGCATTCTTGCCGATCAGACCGGCCTCGTACGCCTCATCAATCGCGGCTTGCAGGGCCTCGCGCTCCCGAATGTATTCGCCGCGGATATAGATGTAGCAGTTGTTCGCCCCCATGGCGAAAGAGGCAATCAGCGCCCCTTCGATCAGCGTATGGGGATCGTGCCGCATGATCTCGCGGTCTTTGCAGGTGCCCGGCTCGGATTCGTCGGCGTTGATCACCAGATAGCTGGGGCGGCCATCCGATTGCTTGGGCATGAAGGACCACTTCATGCCGGTCGGAAAGCCCGCCCCGCCCCGGCCCCGCAGACCCGAGGCCTTGATGATGTCAACGATCTTGTCGCGCCCCAGCGCGAGCAGACCGGCCGTGTTGTCCCAGTGCCCGCGCTTCATCGCGCCCGCAAGCGTGCGGTCGTGCATCCCATACAGGTTGGTGAAGATGCGGTCCTGATCCTTGAGCATTCCTTGCCCCTTCCCTCACGCCCGGCGCTTGCGCCAGATCCGATACGTCAATGCCAGCGCCCAGATAAAGCCCGCCAGCGCCAGCAGATCCACCAGCAGCGCGAACCTTGGGGGCCACCCCATCTCGCCGCCGACAACCTGCGCCCCCAGCCACAGAACCATGGTTCCCGCCATTACCAAACCCGCGGTGCGGGCCTGTCGGGCGGTTGCCATCTGTTCCGGGCCGGGGGTCAATCCCGTCCCCTAGTGGTGACCATGGCCATGGTCATCGCCATGACTGTCATCCAAAGTCAGCTCCACGCCGCCGTTGCCCAGCAGCGCCGCGAAAACCAGAAAGGTCACCGTGCCAACGGCCATCGCCGCCGACATGCCGGTCGCCCCGATTGCGCGCGCCAGCAGGGCTGCGAACAGGCCCGCAACCAGCGCCACCAGCCAGCCCCCGGCCCAGGGGCCCTCGACCGCTTCGTGATGATCGTGGTGATCCATGGCCTATCCCTCAGTAATCGTTAGACTTGGCGCGGCGCAGGAATTCCTCCACCCCGACCTCAAGGATCAGTTTCGCCTGCGCCACCCATTTGTCGCGCGTGACCCGGCCCTTGAACCCTTTCAGGTTGCCATCCATCCAGGTCACCTCGGCGTCGCCCCACTGGGCAATCTGGTCAAAGTGGAAGATGCCAAGCTCATGGCACAGTTTTTCCAGCGCCGGGCCGATGCCTTCGATCTTTTTCAGATCGTCACCCTTGCCATCCCGTGCGGCGGCCAGAGCGACCGGCTTGGTACCCGCCTTGGCCGCGTGATCCAAGGCAGCAGCCAACCCCGAAGCGGGTTCGGCAGGGGTCGCAGGCGTTGCGGCCTTGGGCGCGGGCTTCGCCTTGGCCGGCGCTTTCGCGGCCGCCGCAGGCTCTGCCGCAGGCACATCTGCCAAAGCGGCGAGCTTCGGGGCAGCGGTTTTCTTCGCGGCCTTGGCCGGTTCCTTGACGGTCACGCCCAGCCAGGGCGTCGTCAGCGGAACCTCGGTACCGTCGATGCGCTTCACGCTGTCGCCAATGTCCACCGCCAATTGGGCGCTGGCATTGTATTGCTTCTTGCCCGATTCAAACTCTTGCAGCGTGGTCAGGCCCGACAGCGGCTCGGCGGCATAGCGCCCGTTCTGCGGCCCGGCCACCGGCACCTCACCGTTCGAGAACCGCCCGATCAGCGCGCGCAGCTTGTCAGCCGTCAGATCCTCGTAATAATCCTTGCCGATCTGGGCCATGGGCGCGTTGGTGCAGGCACCAAGGCATTCGACCTCTTCCCAACTAAACTTGCCATCAACCGACAGTTGATGCGGGGCTTTCGCCACCAGCTCCTGACAGACCGCGATCAGCTCTTCCGCGCCGCAGATCATGCAGCTTGTCGTGCCGCAAATCTGGATATGGGCAACGGACCCAACGGGTTGCAACTGGAACATAAAGTAGAAGGTCGCCACTTCCAGCGCACGGATATAGGCCATGCCCAGCATGTCGGCGACATATTCAATCGCCGGGCGGGTGAGCCAGCCATGCTGTTCCTGCGCGCGCCACAACAGCGGGATAACCGCCGATGCCTGACGGCCCTCGGGGTATTTGGAAATCTGGCCCTTCGCCCAGGCAAGGTTCGCCGGGGTGAATTCAAAGGACGCAGGCTGGTCTTTGTGCAGACGGCGCAGCATTAACGGTCAACCTCCCCGAACACGATGTCCATCGTGCCGATGATGGCGGAAACGTCTGCAAGCTGGTGGCCCTTGCAGATGTAGTCCATGGATTGCAGGTGCATGTAGCCCGGCGCGCGGATTTTGGCGCGGTAGGGTTTGTTGGTGCCATCAGCTTTCAGATAAACACCGAATTCGCCCTTGGGCGCCTCGACCGCGGCGTAAACCTCGCCCGCCGGAACGTGGAAACCCTCGGTATACAGTTTGAAATGATGGATCAGCGCTTCCATCGAGCGCTTCATCTCACCGCGTTTGGGTGGTGACAGCTTGCCGCGCGCCATCACATCGGTCTGGGCCGCCGGTTCGCGCAGTTTGGCCAGCGCTTGCTTGATGATCTTCAGGCTCTCGTCCATCTCGGCCATGCGGCAGAGGTAGCGATCATAGCAGTCGCCGTTCTTGCCGACCGGAATCTTGAAGTCGAACTCGTCATAGCATTCATAGGGCTGGCTGCGGCGCAAATCCCAGGCAAAGCCCGACCCGCGCACCATGACGCCGGAATAGCCCCAGTCCTGAATGTCCTTCTCGCTGACAATCCCGATATCGGCATTGCGCTGCTTGAAGATGCGGTTTTCCGTCAGCAGACCATGCAGGTCGGCCACGGTTTTAGGGAACTGGTCGGCCCAGGCGTCGATATCGTCCAGCAGCGCGGGCGGCAGATCCTGATGCACACCACCGGGGCGGAAATAGGCGGCGTGCAGTCGCGCGCCGCAGGCCCGCTCATAGAACACCATCAGCTTTTCGCGTTCCTCGAACCCCCACAGCGGCGGGGTCAGTGCGCCCACGTCCATGGCTTGGGTGGTGACGTTCAGCAGGTGGTTCAGGATGCGGCCGATTTCCGAATACAGCACCCGGATCAGCGACGCGCGACGCGGCACGACGGTGCCAGTCAGGCGTTCGATCGCCAGACACCAGGCGTGTTCCTGGTTCATCGGGGCCACATAATCCAGCCGGTCGAAATAGGGCAGGTTTTGCAGGTAAGTCCGTGATTCCATCAGCTTTTCGGTGCCACGGTGCAGCAGGCCGATATGGGGGTCACAACGCTCAACAATCTCGCCGTCCAACTCCAGGACAAGGCGCAAAACGCCGTGCGCCGCAGGGTGTTGCGGGCCAAAGTTGATGTTGAAGTTTCGGATGCGCTGTTCGCCCGTCAGCGAATCCTGCGAGCCGTCGTCATAGCTGTTCTGACGAATGTCGCCGTCCATCATGCGAAGCCCTCGCTCATGGTTTGTTGCCAGCTTTCTGGCAGATTGGGAAAATTCTGCGCCACGAATTCGTATTGCGGGCGCAAGGCACGACGCATCGCCGCGCGGTCTTCTTCGGGCAGATCGGCGGGGAGCCCTGCGTTGATTTCCTTGCCGAAATCGCCCGCGACATACTTGATGCCCAGAAAGTTGCACAGCCGCTTGACGCCCGCTGGCGTCATCAGGTCTTCCTGAAACAGAATCAGCGTCTTTTCGGCCGGAATCGCAGCACGCAGCTTTTCGATCACCGCCTTATAGTCGGAAAAGCGATACGCCGAAGCCTTGGCATCGGCGCGGCCTTCCATCAGGTCGGCCAGATGGGCACGCGATTTCTCCAGATAGCTTTCGCCCTCTTTCAGATCGTTGCGCACATCCATGCGCACATGGCTCCACAGCCGGTCCACAGGGTCGCGCATCAGATAGACGAAGCGGGTTTCCTTGGTCATCGCAGCCATTTCGGCCAGTACCTTGACCGGAATCAGCGCATAGTTGGGGGTAATATCCCCCACCAGTTTTTTTAGGCCAACGCCCTGAACCAGATAGCGCGAATAGCCGAATCGATCATCCTTGCGCTGGTTCATCAGGGCCAGATAATCCCGGACATCTATGATCTCGTCCGTCAGTTCTGCCCGCCGCTTGGGCGAGGCATCGGCCAGCGCCGCCGTCCGACGCTCGATCACGGAATGCAGGATGTCCAGCAGCCAGTCGAACTTGCCTTCCTGCAACGTATCGAAATAGTGCAGTTCCTTGAACGCGCGAAAGTGACAATCCGGGTGGCCTGCCAGATAGTCATGCAGCCAGGTAGTCCCACATTTCGGCGCACCGATCCCGAACATCAGCGTCGGCGGCGCCGTGCGGCGCGCCGGGGCAGCCATGGGCCGCCGTGCCTTGTTCGGAGCAAGAATGCCCATCGGATCAGGCCTTCTTCTCATCGCCGGGAAGGATGTATTGCGCCCCTTCCCACGGAGACATGAAGTCGAACTGGCGATAATCCTGCACCAGCTTCACCGGCTCATAGACCACGCGCTTTTCGGCCTCGTCATAGCGGACCTCGGTATAGCCTGTGGTCGGGAAATCCTTGCGCAAAGGATGGCCGCGAAAGCCGTAATCGGTCAGGATGCGGCGCAGATCGGGATGGCCCGAGAAGAGGATGCCGAACATGTCGAACACCTCGCGCTCAACCCAGTTCGCGCTGGGATGAACATCAACCAAGGAAGGCACCATGTCCTCCTCGCCCGCTCCCAGAACCACGCGCAGGCGGTGGTTCCGGTACATCGACAGGAAATGGTAAACCACATCAAAGCGCGGGTCGCGTTCGGGGTGATCGACGGCGGTGATATCGACAAGGGTCGAGAACAGGCAGGTCGGGTCGGATTTCAGGAACTCGACAAACGCAACCAGACGGGAGGGCTGCACCGTCACCGTCAACTCGCCAAACTCCACCTTGGAGGACAGGATGGCATCGGGTTGTTTGGCGGAAAGATAACCAGCCAGTTCGTTCAGGGCTTCGGACATCATGTTACCTCAACGAACCAGCGTGCCGGTGCGGCGGATCTTCCGCTGCAACTGCAAGATACCGTAAAGCAGAGCCTCGGCTGTGGGCGGGCAGCCGGGAACATAGATGTCCACCGGCACGATCCGGTCACATCCACGCACCACCGAATAGCTGTAGTGATAATAGCCGCCGCCATTGGCGCAGGAGCCCATGCTGATCACATAGCGCGGCTCTGGCATCTGGTCATAGACCTTGCGCAGCGCGGGCGCCATCTTGTTGGTCAGCGTGCCCGCAACGATCATCAGGTCCGACTGGCGGGGCGAGGCGCGGGGCGCGGTGCCAAACCGCTCAAGATCATAGCGTGGCATCGAGGTGTGCATCATCTCAACCGCGCAGCACGCCAGACCAAAGGTCATCCAATGCAGCGACCCGTTGCGCGCCCAGTTGATGATGTCTTCCGTCGTGGTCAGAAGGAAACCCTTGTCCTGCAATTCGCGGTTCAGGGCCTGGGTCGCCACCTCACGGTCGGCACCCGCCGTATTCGCGCCAGCCATCACGCCCATTCCAGCGCCCCCTTCTTCCATTCATAGGCAAAGCCCACGGTCAGCACGGCAAGGAACACCATCATCGACCAGAAGCTCAGCATCGACACCTCCTTGAAGGCCACTGCCCAAGGAAACAGGAACGCCACCTCAAGGTCGAAGATGATGAACAGGATCGAGACGAGGTAGAAGCGCACGTCGAATTTCATCCGTGCGTCGTCAAAGGCGTTGAAGCCGCATTCATAGGCCGAAACCTTTTCCGGGTCAGGGTTGCGCACCGCGATCACAGCGGCGGCAAGGATCAGCACAATGCCAAGACCGACTGCAATCGCCAGAAGAATAAGGATGGGCAGGTATTCACGCAGGAGGGAATTGTCCACAAAGGGCTCCTTCGGCTGGCGACAAGGCGGGCCGCGGCCCATCACAGGGGCCGCCGGGTCTTGTTTTCGTTTACTCCGCCCCTTTGGCGGGGTCAACCGAAGGCAAAGCGAAAAGCTGCGGTGCAGCGTGTGATTTCGGTGAGTTATATGCAGCGATCTGCTGAAGGGTCGAAGCACTGTGTGTCAAAGCACCGGCACCGCGCGAAACGTCACCCGCTGACCCTACGGTACGAAGCGCTGCGCGCCTGGCTGATCGCACAAACCGCTGGCAGGCTATGACCGCTCCCTATCCACAACAATCAGTCGCACCAGCCCTGCCGCTGCCCGCCTTGATAGCCACGCCCAAGGCCACGGTCGATCATCGTCTTCGCAACAGGCTGGCCGTCAACCGTCAGTTCGACAAGGCGGCGGCCATAACGGTCACGGTCGTGCAAGATGACATGCAGGGCCTTACCGGTCAGCAGGCTCCAACGCAGAAACCATGTGGCGTGCTGGGCACGGAGAAATTCCGACAGGCAGCGCGGCGAAAACACCTCTGGCGAATCGTACCCCAGAAGCCGGGCTTTGACGTGGCCGCCCCGCGCGCACCACAGGTTCACGGTATCGCCATCAACGACGCGCAGGATGCGGCAACTGCCGGTTTCGCTGGTCGCGGGGCGCAGAACCGAAATCGCGCCGTCAACCGCAAAGGGCAATGCCACCAGCCACAGCGCCAGCACCCCCGCCAGCCAGCCAATCGCCCGCATCCCCGGCGGCGAGGTGCGTCGGGCCAGGCGGGTTGGTCTGAAGGTCCGGCGCGGGGTCATGGCCGTCTGCTACCCCTCACCCCGCTATGGCGCAAGACCGGCCTGCGACAGGTTGCCGCCCCATTGCCGGCCCGGACCGGAATTTGATGCAGATCAAGGTTCTCGCCGCCGCGCAGGCAGAGGTTGCGCACACCTAACATACGGAATAATAATATGAATCCGAAACTTCTATTTTCCGCCCTTGCCGCTTCTGCCGCCCTGGCCCTGCCCGCTGCCGCCCAAGAGGCTGGCACCATCACGCTGGGCATCGGGTTCCACGCGGTCGATCCGAAATCCGATAATGGTGTTCTGGCCGGGTCCGATGCCACGGTGGGCACCTCTGCCCGCCCGACGATCACCGCAGAATATTTCCTGCGCGACAATCTGGGTGTGGAACTGCTGGCCGCCCTGCCCTTCAAGCATTCGGTCTCGCTGGGCGGGGCCAATATCGGCACGGTCAAGCAACTGCCGCCAGTGATCTCGGTGCAATACCACTTTGCCAACAAGACCGCGTTTACGCCTTTCGTCGGTCTGGGCCTGAACTACACCACCTTCTTTCAGGAAGACTCGCCCCTTGGCGACCTGAAGCTGAAGGACTCGTTCGGGCTGGCGGCGCATGTCGGGGTGGACTGGGCGATCAACGACAAGGCCGCCCTGCGGGTTGATGCGCGTTGGGCCGATATCGACAGCAAGGCCACGCTGAACGGTGCCGACATCGGCACGGCAGAGATTGACCCGCTGGTTTACGGCGTGTCCTACGTCATCAAGTTCTGACGGTCCGGTATCGTGGCGGCCGTTCCCTCGCCGCCGCGATGCCCTGCTTAGGATGGGCGGGAATGCCCATCCTATCCCCCCCGCCCTAATCCGGCAGCTTTACATTCAAGGCTTCGGCCTGCAAATCCGCCTCGTCCGCCTGCCCCACGGCCAGTACTTCGGCGCGGATGATCCGGGCGATCTGGGCGGCATCTTCCACCGAAAACGTCAGCGGCAGCCGCATGTCGATCAGCTCCGCCAGAATGCGATCAGTCTGGGGCAAGGGCGTGCTGGGCGCATAGGCCCAATGGTCATAGCGGCTGGTAAAGGCCACCGGATCGGGCGCGCCGAACCATTTCAGTTCCACCCCCCGTGCCCCGGTGCGTGCCAGAAACGCGCCGATGCGGGTGGGCGACCAACCGGGCAGCAGGAATTGGAAGGACGAGGCGACATAGGTTTCCTCCTCCGGCCGATGGGTCAGGCGCAGGCCATGGGTGTTGGCCAGCCCCGCCTCCATTTCACGGTAAAGCGCGTTCCAGCGCGCCACGCGGTCGGGCAGCGTGCGCAACTGAGGCCGCAGGATCGCGGCGCGCAGATTGTCCATCCGGCCCGAGACATTGGGGGTTTCCAGCCGGATGCTTTCAAACACCTCGGGGCCGGGTGCGGCGCGGTGGCGGGAATAAAGCATATAGCTGCCCGACAGCACGATGGCTCGCGCCATGACCTGCGCGTCATCGGAAATCAGAAAGCCACCCTCGCCCGAATTGGCGTGCTTGTAGGTCTGCGTTGAATAGCAGGCCACCAGCCCGTGACGACCCGAAGGCACACCCTTCCACGCCGCCCCCATCGTATGGGCACAATCCTCGATGATCGTCACGCCAAGGCGGTCGCACAGGGCCACCAGCGCCTCCATGTCGCACAGATGGCCGCGCATGTGCGACAGCATCAGAATGCGCGCACCGCTTGCCTTGGCCTGCTGTTCCAGATGCACGAAATCCAACACCAGATTGTCGGTCACCTCAACAAAGACCGGCCTGCCGCCCGCCGCCGCAATGGCACCGGGCACCGGGGCAAGGGTGAAGGCGTTGGTCAGAACCGGCTCGCCCGGTTTCAACCCCACCGCCCGCAAGGCACATCCCAGGGCATAACCGCCAGAGGCCACGGCCAGCGCATATTTCGCACCCGTAAGTTCGGCGAATTCCTCTTCCAGCAGCGCCGCCTCGGCCACCTCGCCCGGCGCGGTGTTGTAGCGGTGCAGGCGGCCATGGCGCAGCACGGCAACCGCCGCCTCGATCCCCTCTTCGGGGATGGGTTCCTGCTGGGTGAAACTGCCGGTAAAACGCTCGGGTGTCATCATGCCGCTTCGTCGCGCGGGCGCACCAGAATGTAAAGCACCAACGCCACGCCCATGGTGGCCGCCGCGCACCAGAACGCCACGTCAGGCGACCGCCATTCCCGCCCCTCGGCCATGAAATGCCCGAATATCTGCGAGAAGAACACGGTTCCGGCCAGCATGGCGATGTTGGTGATGGCCGATACACCGCCCTGCAATTCGCCTTGGGCATTCTCGGGCACCGCCTTGGACATCATGGCCGTCAGCATCGGGTGAACGAACCCCTCCGGCCCGTGGATCACCATCAGCATCACCACGGCGGCCAGCGTGCCGACCAACCCATACCCCACCATGGCGATCATGGCGCAGACAAGGCCGATCAGCACCGTGCGGCTTTCGCCGAAATGCTTGACCGCCGGGCCGCTGCCCAAGCCCTGGAACGCCGCCATGACCAGCCCGAAAATGGCCAGCGTCAGGCCTACCACCGCCTCGGACCAGCCGAATTTTCCCATGCCCCAGAATGGCCAGATCGCCGGGTAAACCGATGAAGCGAAGAAGAACACGAACATCACCGCGCACAGGGGCAGAACGCCCCGATAAGTGCGAAACACCCGGAAGGCGCCGAACGGGTTGGCGCGCGCCCATTCGAACGGGCGGCGGCGGTCCTGCGGCAAGGTTTCGGGCAGGACGAACCAGCCATAGGCCAGGTTCACCAGCGAAATCGCGGCGGCAACGATGAAGGGCACCCTCGGCCCCAACTCTCCCAGCAGGCCACCGATCGCCGGGCCGATGACAAAGCCCACGCCAAAGGCCGCGCCCATGATGCCAAAGGCCTTGGCCCGCTCCTCGGGCGCCGTCACATCGGCGATATAGGCATTGGCGATCACCCAGGATGACCCGCAAAACCCGGCAATCGCCCGGCCGACGAATAGCCAGAACAGCGTCGGCGCCCAAGCGTGCAGCAGGTAATCAATGCCTAGCCCCCCGACTGCCAGCAGCAACAGCGGCCTGCGGCCGAAACGGTCCGACAGGTTGCCCATCAGGGGCGAAAACAGGAACTGCGTGATGGAAAAGGCTGCCGCCATCCAGCCGCCGATCCGGGTCGCCTCGGCCAGCGTCATATGGCCGACATCCTCGATCAGCACCGGCAGGACGGGGATGATGATGCCAAAGCCCACCATGTCCAAAAGCACGGTCAACAGGACGAAAAGGGTGGCATGGCGCGAAACGCGCGCGGGGGGTGAAATGCTGTCCGACATGGGGGCGAAAGCTAGGGCGGCTGGGCGGAACTGTCAAACCCGGTGGGGCGTCATTCGTGCCCCCTTTTATCCGGGCGGATCAGGAAACCCATTGCGTTTCCCCGACCGCGCGCGACATGTCCACTTAAGTCGGGTCCACGCGGGTAAGCATAGGCCAGCGCATGGCGAAGGCGACGGCCTTTGCAAGACAACGCGAGGAAGTTTTGGGCCGTCTTAGCCCACCAGCCGCTGGGCCAGCGCGGGCAGGTCGGTGAAATCATGCAGCAGCGCCTCGGGGGTGAAACGGGCAACCCCCTGTCCTTCCGGGCCAAAGGTCACCAGCGCCACGGGAATGCCCACGGCAAGGCCGGTCTGACGGTCGGTATCGGTATCGCCCACCAGCATCGACCGCGCCACATCGCCACCCGCGCGGGTCACGGCGGCGACATAGGGCGCAGGGTCGGGCTTGCGGGTGGGCAGCGTATCGGCCCCGATCAATGATCCGAACAGGTCGCGAATGCCAAGCCGGACCACAAGGGTTTCGGCCAGACCTTCGGGCTTGTTGGTGCAGATGGCGGTGGCAAAGCCGGCGCGGCGCAGGGTTTCCACAGCCTCGACCGCGCCGGGGTAAAGGCGGGTGTGGGTGTCGATGTTGTCGGCGTAATGGGTCAGCAGGCGGGGATATTCGCGGCTGATGTCCTCTTCGGTAAACCCATTCCCCAACCGCTGAAACCCAAGCCGCAGCATCGCCCGCCCGCCATGAAACGCCGTCAGCGTGTCGCGCCCGTCCAGCAGCGCGCCATGCCCCAGCGCGGAAAAACAGGCATTCGCTGCCGCCAGCAGGTCGACAGAGGTATCGGCCAGCGTGCCATCCAGATCAAAGACAACCGTCCGCATACCTTGTAACCTTCCGTGAGGCGGCCGCCCCTTGCGACCCCGCCATTCCCCGGTAAAACGGGCGCAACGGAAAAGGAAGGGCGGGCATGGCGGTTTCATTGATCATTCTGGCGGCAGGGATGGGCACCCGGATGAATTCCGACCTGCCCAAAGTGCTGCACAAGGTCGCCGCCTCGCCCCTGTTGCACCATGCCCTGCAGGCGGGCCGCGCGCTGGAACCTGCGCGGGTGGTCGTGGTCACCGGCCACGGGGCCGCGGATGTGGCCAAGGCAGCACTTGCCTTTGACGAAGCGGTTGAGACAGTTGTGCAAGACCCGCAATTGGGCACCGCCCATGCCGTGGCCCAGGCCGCCCCCCTGCTGGCCGATGCGGCGGGTGAGGCGATTGTGCTATACGGCGACACCCCCCTGATCCGCCCCGAAACGCTGCAGGCGATGCTGGCTGCCCGCCGCGATCATGCGGTGGTGGTGCTGGGGTTTCATGCCGCCGATCCGGGCCGCTATGGGCGGCTTTTGACCGAGGGCGACAAGTTGCTGGCGATCCGGGAATACAAGGACGCGACCGAGGCAGAGCGCGCGGTGACCCTGTGCAACTCTGGTGTTATCTGCGCATCGGCCAAGGTGCTGTTCGATCTGGTCGCCAAGGTCGGCAATGCAAATGCCGCCGGGGAATACTATCTGACCGACGTGGTCGAACTGGCCCGCGCCGCAGGCCTGTCGGCGGGCGTGGTGATCTGTGACGAGGCGGAAACGCTGGGCGTGAACACCCGCCAGCAACTGGCCGAGGCCGAGGCCGCGTTTCAGGCCCGCGCCCGGGCCGAGGCGCTGGAGAATGGCGTGACCCTGACCGCGCCGGAAACCGTGTTCTTCGGCCTTGATACCGTGGTGGGCCGTGATGCGGTGATCGGGCCGCATGTTCTGTTCGGGCCGGGGGTCACCATCGAATCCGGGGCCGAGATCAAGGGATTTTGCCATCTGGAGGGCTGCCATGTGTCGCGCGGCGCCGACGTCGGCCCCTTTGCCCGCCTGCGCCCCGGTGCCGAGCTGGCCGAGGATGTGCATGTCGGAAATTTCGTCGAAATCAAGAACGCCATTCTGGAGGAGGGCGTGAAGGTCGGCCATCTGACCTATCTGGGCGATGCCCATGTGGGCGAATTCACCAACATCGGCGCGGGCACGGTGACCTGCAATTACGATGGGGTGATGAAGCACCGCACCACCATCGGCAAACGCGCCTTCATCGGCTCGGATACCATGCTGGTGGCCCCGGTCACGGTGGGCGATGGCGCGCTGACGGCCAGCGGGTCGGTCATCACCGAAGATGTGCCTGCCGAGGCGGTGGCGATTGGCCGGGCCAAGCAGGTGACAAAACCCGGCCTTGCGACCAAATTGTTCGAAAAGTTAAAGTCTATCAAAGCCGCAAAGGCAAAAGGGCAGTAAAATGTGCGGAATTGTAGGGGTCTTGGGCAATCACGAGGTTGCCCCCTTGCTGGTCGAGGCGCTGAAGCGGCTGGAATATCGCGGCTATGACAGCGCGGGCATTGCCACGGTGAACAACGGCCGGCTGGACCGTCGCCGCGCCGTGGGCAAGCTGGTGAACCTGTCGGATCTGCTGGTGCATGACCCGCTGGCCGGGAAATCAGGCATCGGCCATACCCGCTGGGCCACCCATGGGGCCGCGACCACGGTGAACGCCCACCCCCACCGCTCTGGCCACGTGGCGGTGGTGCATAACGGCATCATCGAGAATTTCCGTGAGCTGCGCGCTGCGGTCGAGGCAGCGGGCCTGACCCCGGAATCGGAAACCGATACCGAAACCGTGGCCCTGACGGTGCGGATGCTGATGGATCAGGGTGCCAGCCCGGTGGAGGCCGCGCGCGAAACCCTGAAACGCCTGCACGGTGCCTTTGCCCTGTGCTTTCTGTTCAACGGCGAAGATGACCTGATGGTCGCCGCCCGCAAGGGCAGCCCGCTGGCGATTGGCCATGGCGACGGCGAGATGTTCGTGGGAAGCGATGCCATCGCGCTGGCCCCGATGACCGACCGCATCACATATCTGGAAGAGGGCGACTGGGCCGTCATCACACGGCGCGGCGCGATGATTTATGATGAGGCGGGCCGTCTGGCAAACCGCGCCGAAACCCGCATTCAGATTGACGCGACGCGGATTGAAAAGGCCGGTTACAAGCATTTCATGGCCAAGGAGGTGGCTGAACAGCCGGTGGTCATCGCCGATGCGCTGAAACACTATGTCAAAGGCGGCGCGCTGAACCTGCCCGAAGGGTTGGATTTCTCTACCGTGGACCGGCTGTCAATGGTGGCCTGTGGCACCGCCAGCTATGCCACGGCGGTGGCGAAATACTGGTTTGAGCAACTGGCCCATCTGCCCTGCGACGTGGATATTGCCAGCGAGTTCCGCTATCGCGAGCCGCCCTTGTCCACCAAAGGCTGGGCGATGTTCGTCAGCCAGTCGGGCGAAACCGCCGATACTCTGGCCGCCCTGCGCCATGCCAAGGAACAGGTGGCCAAGGTGGTTGCGGTGGTCAATGTGCCCACCTCCTCCATCGCGCGCGAAAGCGACCTTGCGCTGCCGATCCTTGCGGGGGTCGAGGTGGGTGTGGCCTCGACCAAGGCATTCACCTGTCAGTTGACGGTGCTGTTCCTGATGGCGCTGAAAGCGGGGCTTGACCGCGGGCGGCTAACCCCGGCGCAGGTGGCCGACCATCTGTCGGCCCTAAACACCCTGCCCGGCCTGATGAACCATGCCATGGGCCTTTCCGCCGAGATCGCGGGTATTGCCGAAAAGCTGGCCGAGGCGCAGGACATTCTGTTTCTGGGCCGTGGCCCGATGTTCCCCTTGGCGATGGAGGGCGCGCTGAAGCTGAAAGAGATCAGCTATATCCACGCCGAGGGCTATGCATCAGGCGAGTTGAAGCACGGCCCCATCGCGCTGATCGACAACCGGGTGCCTGTGATCGTTCTGGCCCCGCGCGATGCGCTGTTCGAAAAAACCGTGTCGAACATGCAAGAGGTGATGGCGCGCCACGGCAAGGTGCTGCTGATTTCCGACGCACAGGGCGTGGCCGAGGCGGGCAAGGGCTGCTGGAAAACCGTGACCCTGCCCGCAGTTGCCCCGATTCTTGCGCCAATCCTCTATTCGGTGCCCGCGCAGCTTTTGGCCTATCACACCGCGATTGCGAAGGGCACCGATGTGGACCAGCCGCGCAATCTGGCGAAATCGGTAACGGTTGAGTAAGGCCCCACAAAGGGCACACGGGGCCGCTTGCCTTGCGGCCCCGACCCGGATACCAGACCGCGCCAGAACAGGCAGATTTCCGCCGACCGCAACCGAACCGAGACGCCCATCATGACCCTTCGCGCCGACCGTCGCGACATCTTGCGCTCTGCCCTTGCGGGTGGGGCGTTTTTCCTTTTGCCGCGGCTTGCACAGGCCCAGACGGCGAACCCCGCCTCGGATGGCAAGGCCACGCCCTTCAGCTTTGACATCCTGAAGGACATGGCGCGCGACCTTGCAGCCAAGCCCTATCAGCCTGCCGAAATTGCCGATCCTGCCGTGCTGGACCAGATTGACTATGACGCCCATAATCAGGTGCAGTTCCGCCCCGAACACACCCTCTGGCGCGACAAGGGCAGCATGTCGCCCGTGCAGCCGTTCTTTCCCGGCCGCTATTTCCGAGAGCCGGTGCGGATTTACACGCTGGAAAACGGCGCGGCGACCGAATGGCCTTTTGCACTGGACATGTTCGACATTCCCAAGGGCAACCCGGCGCGCAAGCTGACCCATACCAAGGGCTTTGCCGGGTTCCGCGTGCAGGATGCGCAATCGGGCCGCGACTGGATGGCGTTCCTTGGTGCCTCCTACTGGCGGACCGAAGGCTATAGCGGGCAATTCGGCCTGTCGGTGCGCGGGCTGGCGATGGATACCGCTATTGCAAGTGGACCAGAGGAGTTTCCGCTGTTCACCCGGTTCTGGCTGGAACCGGCTGAAAATGGCGACCTGACGGCTTATGCGCTGCTGGAAAGCCCGCGCGCAACCGGGGCCTACCGCATCGCTTCCACCCGTAAGGACGGCGTTATTCAGGAAGTGACGGCCACCCTCTTCCTGCGCGGCGATGTTGAACGGCTGGGCATTGCCCCCCTGACCTCGATGTTCTGGTTCGGCAAGCACAACCGTTCGGTCGCAGTAGACTGGCGCCCAGAGGTGCATGATTCCGACGGGCTGGAAATTCACACCGGCAGCGGCGAACAGATCTGGCGCCCCCTGAATGACCCGCCGCGCAACATGGCCAATACCTTTGCCGCCCCCAGCGTCAAAGGCTTTGGCCTGATGCAGCGTGAACGGAACTTTGCGCAATATCAGGATGATGGCGTCTTTTATGAAAAACGCGCCAGCGCCTGGGTCGAACCTTTGGGCGATTGGGGCAATGGCAGCGTCACGCTGGTTGAACTGCGCACCGCAGATGAGACGCATGACAACATCGTGGCCTGCTGGCAACCGGCAGAGGCGGCCAAGGCGGGCAACCGCTATGACCTCGCCTACCGTCTGTCCTGGGTTCAGGATTGCCCGGTGCAGTCTCAGACAGCCCGGTTTCGCGCCACCCGGCTTGGGGCGGGTGGAGTGCCGGGACAGGACCGCCAGCCCGATGTGATCAAGGTGGTCTGCGATCTTGACAACCGTGGGCTTGAGGGGTTTGGCCCGGCTGACGGGGTAGAGGTGACCGTGACCGCCTCTGCCGGCAAGCCCGGCAAGGGCGCGGTGTTTCCGGTGGTCGGGCAAACCTATTGGCGCGCCATGTTCGATCTGGATTTCTCGATGCTGCACGCCAAGGACGATAACCCGATCGACCTGCGCCTGTTTGTCAGCCACCAAGGGGATGCGAAAAGCGAAACCATGCTGCTTCAACTTTTCCCGTCGCAATTGCGGCATATGCTGGCCAACACACCATGACCCTAACCCCAAATACAACCGCAGAAACCGCACTGGCCGATCTGCGCGCCCTGGCCGACCCGGCAAAGGCGGCCGACATGCTGGCCTATCACAAGGCCCCGCGTGAATATCTGGGCGTTTCAGTGCCGCAGATCACCGACCTTGCCAACGCATGGCGGGCAGAGCTGGACGTGCCGGGCCGCGTGGCGCTGGCCGATGCCCTGTGGCAGACCGACATTCACGAAGCGCGGATCGCCGCCGCCAAACTGCTGACCCAAGCGCGCCTGCGCCCCGATGACGCGGCTTGGGATCTGATCGCAAGTTGGGTGCCCACATTCGACGCCTGGGCAATTGCCGATCACGCCTGCGATGCGGGCCAACGGCGGCTGGTGGCCGACCCGTCCAGGATCGACACCGTGGAAGGCTGGACCACCTCGGACCATATGTGGACGCGCCGCGCGGCGCTTGTGATTACCCTGCCCTGGGCCAAGCTGAATTTCCTGAAACCCGAAGATGCTGCGATCCGCGAGCGTATTCTGGGCTGGGCGGCTGCATATACGCAGGACAAGGACTGGTTCATCCAGAAAGCCGTCGGCTGGTGGCTGCGCGATCTGTCCAAGCATGATGCAGACCGGGTGCGACAGTTTCTGGCCGACCATGGCGAGGCGATGAAGGGCTTTGCCCGGTCAGAGGCGGTGAAATACCTTAAGTGACGGCTTAGTCTGCCGTCACCGTCACCTGCGGCAGATCGGTCAGTGCAAGGCCCAGCGCGCGATAGGCGGGCAGCGACAAAAGCGAGCCGCCCTGCCCTGGCATCAGATCAACCGCGACCGACTTGCCAGAGGCCAGCGTGACCCGCCCCTTGCCCGGCGCCACAACCAGCGGCGTCTTCAACCAGAACCCCTGTTCAGCCGGGCTGCCCAGCGCAACCGATACGCTACCCAAGGCCCGCCCGGCAGCAGCAGGGGCGGCCTTGGCCGCAGCCTTCTCGGCGTCAGTTGTCTGATCAAGGTTGGCGACCGACTGCCCCTGCGCCCCAAGCGGCGCTGTGGCGGGCGGCGGGGCCTTGTCGGTTCCGGGGGCAGAGTTCGGCACATGCGGCTGAAACAGGCCGCAGCCGGAAACAGACAGCGACAGAACGAAAAGCGGGGCGAATGTGGACTGAATGCGCATCCCCCGACGATAGTCGGACGCTGCTGCCGCTTCAATGGCCGCTTTCGACCTTGCCGCGAAATCGCCGGGTGCCTACATCTTGGGCATGGATACCGCACCGCTCATCGATCCCTTCGCCCGCGCCATCAGCTATCTGCGGGTCTCGGTCACCGACCGCTGCGATTTCCGCTGCACCTACTGCATGTCCGAACACATGACCTTTCTGCCGAAAGCCGACCTGCTGTCGCTGGAAGAGCTGGACCGGCTGTGTTCGGCCTTCGTGCGGATGGGGGTAGAAAAGCTGCGGATCACCGGGGGCGAGCCCTTGGTTCGCAAAGGCATCATGACGTTTTTCGAGGCGATGGGCCGGCATCTGCAAACCGGCGCGCTCAAGGAACTGACGCTGACCACCAACGGCAGCCAGCTTCGCCGCTATGCCGCCGATCTGGCGGCGGTTGGGGTGCGGCGGGTGAACGTGTCGCTGGATACGCTCGACCCTGCGAAGTTTGCCGAGGTCACCCGCTGGGGCCGGTTGCCGCAGGTGCTGGACGGGATTGCCGCCGCCAAAGAGGCAGGGCTGCGCGTCAAGATCAACGCCGTCGCCCTGAAAGGCGTGAACGAGGATGAGCTGTTCACCCTTGTCGACTGGTGCGCCCGCGACGGCCATGACCTGACCTTTATCGAGGTCATGCCGATGGGCGAGATGGGCGAAGAGATGCGTCTTGACCAGTTCTGGAGCCTGAAGGCCCTGCGCGTCCGGCTCGAGGAACGCTTTACCCTGCAAGACCTGTCGGAACGATCTGGCGGCCCTGCCCGTTATGTGCGTCTGGCTGAAACCGGGCAGAAGATCGGCTTCATCACCCCCCTGTCGCATAATTTCTGCGAAAGCTGCAACCGCGTGCGGCTGACCTGCACCGGGCAGCTTTACATGTGCCTGGGGCAGGAAGACATGGCCGACCTGCGCGCGCCTCTGCGCGCCAGTGCCGACGACGCGCTGACCGAACAGGCCATCCGCGCCGCCATTTCCCGCAAGCCCAAAGGCCACGACTTCGACTATTCGCGCCAGCATGTGAAGGGCCAAATGAGCCGCCACATGAGCCATACGGGCGGCTGATCCAGCCAAGGCCGGGGGCGCTTCGCCCCCCGGACCCCCAGAGAGTATTTTCAGAAGGGCAAACCGCAAGGCGGCTCTCTTGCAATTGCCCTTCTTCAAATACTCCCGCCGGAGGCAAACCGACGTGTCCGCCCGCTCAGGCCGCAGGCATGCGCGCCTCGGCCATGCCGGCATACCAGCTTGACCCGAACGGGATGGCGTTGTCGTCAAAGTTATAGGCGGGGTGATGCACCATCGCCGTATCGCCATTGCCAAGGAAGATATAGGCGCCGGGGCGTTCCAGCAGCATGAAGCTGAAATCCTCGGCCCCCATCAGGGCGGGGGTGTCGGCATCGACATGGCCCGAGACGGCCTGCGCCACCTGAACCGCATGTTCGGTGTTTTCCGGCGTGTTCACCGTGACCGGATAGCCGCGCGAATAATGCACTTCGGCGCGCGCGCCCAAAGCAAGGGCGGTGCCGGTCGCAATCTCGGCGATGCGCTGTTCGACAAAATCCTGCACGCCGAAATCCATCGTGCGGCAGGTGCCTTTCATCTTGACCACCTGGGGGATGACATTATGCGCGGTGCTGTCCGTGGCCACGGTGCAGACCGACACGACCACCTGTTTCAGCGGGTCCACATTCCGGCTGGCGATGGTTTGCAGGGCCACGATGATATGGGCCGCCACAACGGTGGTATCGACGCATTCATGCGGTTTCGCGGCATGGCCACCCTTGCCGGTCACCACGATCTCGAACTGGTCCGCCGCCGCCATGATCGCGCCGGGGCGGATAGCGAAATGGCCAAGCGGGATGCCGGGCATGTTGTGCATCCCGTAAACCTCCTGGATATTCCAGCGGTCCATCATGCCATCTTGCACCATCTCCTTGCCGCCACCGCCACCCTCTTCTGCGGGCTGGAAGATGCACACCACCGTGCCGTCGAAATTCCGCGTCTCGGCCAGATATTTCGCGGCCCCCAGCAGCATGGCGGTATGCCCGTCATGGCCGCAGGCGTGCATCTTGCCCGGGGTTTTCGAGGCATAGGCGACGCCGGTCTGTTCGATGATCGGCAGCGCATCCATATCGGCGCGCAGGCCAACGACCTTGCCCGCCGTATCAGTCTTGCCCCTGATCACCGCCACCACACCCGTGCGGCCAATGCCTTCGACCACCTCATCACAGCCAAAGCTGCGGCAGAGGTCGGCGACCTTTCCGGCGGTGCGATGCACATCAAACAGCAGTTCGGGGTGTTCATGGAAATCGCGGCGCCAGGCGGTGATTTCGGGCAAGAGTTCAGCAAAGCGGTTCTTGACGGGCATGGGGAGACTCCTTTTGATCAAAGCCTGATCCGAAAGGCCGCCGCCTGCAAGCCCCCCCAAACCTGCCCCCGACGCAGCCCAGACGTGGCCCCCGACGCGCGGCCCTAGCCGAACCGCCGCCACGCATCCAGCGCAAGCCCGGTGCCGACCGAGCCCAGCATATCCCCCGTCGCCATGGTCACCCCCGGCAGCACAGCCTGCACCGTGGCGCGCAGCACCGGCAACTGGCTGGACCCGCCGGTCAGAAAGGCCGTGCCGATCTGGTCCGCCGTCACCCCGGCCTGACCCAGCACGCGGCCCAGCAGGGCGCGAATCCGGTCCAGCGGCGCCTCAACCGCCGCCTCGAACCCTTCACGGCGGACCATCGGGTTCGGCCCCCCGGTCAGGCCAGACAGCGCCAGCCGCGCGGCTTCGGCGTCTGACAGGGTGATCTTGGCCTCCTCCACCCGCATGGCCAGCGCATGGCCATGGCGGCCATCGACCACGCGGATCATCCGGTCGATCAGTTCGGGCCTGTCCGCCACCGCGCGCAGCGCCTTGAGGTCGCTGGCGGTGCGCGCGGTGTAAAGGGCGTTGATCCGGTGCCAGGTGGCAAGGTCCAGATAGTAGTGGCGCGGCATGGTGCCGCCGCCCTTGGTAGGGGCAAGATATCCCAGATGCGGCATCACCTCGACCAGGCTCAGCAGTCGGTCAAAATCGGTGCCGCCAACGCGGATGCCGTCATTGGCCAGAATGTCGCCCGCCCGGTCGGGCAGACCTGCACGCCCCGGCCCCACCCGCACGACCGACACGTCGGATGTGCCGCCGCCGATGTCGACGATCAACACCAGCTCCTCGGTCTGTGCCGTGGTTTCATAATGCAGCGCGGCGGCGATGGGTTCGTATTGAAACGCCACCTCGCGCCAACCGCAGGCGCGGGCAATTTCGGCCAAGGTTGCCTCAGCGGCGGCATCGGCGGCAGCATCGTCATCGACGAAATGCACCGGGCGGCCCAAAACCACCCGGTCCAGCGACACCTCGGCCTGCTGCGCCGCCCGCAAATGGCCGATAAACCGCGACAGCACGTCCTTGAACGACACCGCCCGGCCCCCCACGGCGGTCTTGTCGTTGATCAGGCCCGATCCCAGCGTGGATTTCAGACCGCGCATCAATCGGCCCTCTTCGCCCTCCAGATAGGCCGCCACCGCCGCACGGCCGAACAGGGGCGGCGCGCCCTCGGTCTGCCAGAACACGGCAGAGGGCAGCGTGGGCGACCCGCCCTCCAGCGCGATCAGCCGCGCGCCGTTGCCATCGGCCAGCCCGACGGTGGAATTGGAGGTGCCAAAGTCGATGCCACAGGCCTGCATGGTCCGCCCCTTCGCCCGGAAAGGCGGCGGGAATAGGAGGGGAAGACAGGGAAGTAAACCCTTCCCCCCTTCCTCTTGGCAGAAATACTCTGGGGGGTACGGGGGGCTAGCCCCCCGCCTCTTCAATCCCCCGCCGCTTACAACCCCGTACCGACCTTCAGCTTTGACCCATCGGTGAACCGCGACAGGCGAAACCGCGACAGATCATGGCCAACCGGCCGCCCGGCCACCAGATCGGCCACCACCCGCCCCATGCCGGGCCCGATGCCAAAGCCGTGGCCGCACATGCCGGTGGCGATCACCAGCCCCGGCACGTTCGGCGCACGGTCGATCACCGGCACCACATCGGGCATGGTGTCGATCATCCCCCCCCAAGCATTGGCGATGACCGGGCGGCCCAGCGCAGGCAGGGCGGCGGCGAAATCGTCTTGTACCCGCCCCAGCGCCTTCATGTTGGGTTTGGGGTTCAGCACGCGGATACGTTCGAACGGGCTGACCCGATCAGGCGCCCAGCGGCGCGGCAGGCGCCAGGAGGCAGGCGTATGCGCCGGGGCGACGGGCAGAAAGCGGGTCTGGCGGAAATCCTGCCGCAGCAGCGGCAGATACAGGAAGAAATGCCGGAACGCATCCGGCCCGATGTAAAAGTCATGCGCGCCACCCGGCGCGATGGTGTAGCCGCCATCCAGGCGGCGGCGAAAGGCAAAGCGGTCATCCGCCGCGTTGCCCGCATAAACCTGCGGCATCGGCACGGTGCGCGCGACCGAGGCGAGGACGGAAAGCTGCGGAATGCTGACCCCATGCGCCCGCAGGAACAGCGATGACCACGCGCCCCCGGCCACCACCACCTGTTCGCAGGCAATCCGGCCCGCCTCAGTCACTACCCCCGCTACCTTGCCACCCGCGACATCCAGCGCGCGGACCGCGCAGTTTTCTACGATGACAGCTCCCTTCGCCACAGCGCCCGTCGCCAACAGTGGCACCGCCTGCCACGGCTCGGCCCGCGCGTCCGATGGGGTGACCATCGCGCCCAGCCAAGGCTCTGCCCCGCCGGGAATCAGGTCTGCGGTTTCGGCACGACCCAGCATCCGGGTATCGACGCCAAAGGCACGGGCCTGCGCGAACCAGGCTTCATGCTCGGCCATCTCCTTGGCGGTGCGCGCCATGTAGGTCACGCCCTCCTGACGAAAGCCCAGTCCCTCTCCCATCTGCTGGGACAGGCCCCGCCACAGGCGCAAGGATTCCATCATGATCGGCAGTTCGGCCAGATCGCGGCCCTGCTGGCGTATCCAGCCCCAGTTGCGGCTGGATTGTTCGCCCGCCACCCGGCCCTTTTCGCACAAGACAACCTTGATGCCCTGTTCCGCCAGATACCACGCCGTCATCACGCCAATGACGCCGCCGCCGATCACCACCACCTCGGTTTGCGCGGGCGGCGGGCCGGGAAATCGGATGGGAGAGGCTTCGGAGATCGGGAAGGTCATGCCAATTCCTTTAGCAGTGCTTCCATAAACCGCTGCCCGGCCTCGAATTCGGAAACCTCCAGATATTCGTCAGCCTGATGAGCCTGCGCGATGTCGCCCGGCCCGCACACTACGGCGGAATAGCCCGCCTCTTGGAACTGCCCGGCCTCGGTGCCGTAACTGACCACACCGGCGCTGTTCTGGCCGGTCAGCTTCCTTACCAGCGCCTCGGCAGCACCTCCGGGTTCGGGTTTCAGCCCCGGCACGCCGAAGAAACGGGTCAGGGTGATGCCGGTATCGGGGTGGATGGCCTGCATCCCCGCCGCCACCTGCGCCGCCTGATCCAGCACCGACTGCGCGTGATCCTCCAGCGCCTCGTCCGAGACGACCCGCATCTCGATGGAGAAATGGCAATCTGCGGCGGTGATGTTGTTCGCCGTGCCGCCCTTGATCTGGCCGACATGCAGGGTGGTAAAGGGCGGATCGAACATTGCCGCCTGCGCCGTTGGTGTGGCCGCCTGAATTTCCGCGTTGCGGGTGTTCAGCCAGTGGATCAGCCGCGCCCCCTCCATCACCGCCGACACACCGTATGGCAGGCGTGAGGAATGAACCTCATACCCCTTTACATGCACATGAAACCCGGTGCCGCCCTTGTGACCATTGATCAGGCCCATGCGGCTGGGTTCCCCGATCAGCGCCACATCGCCCACCGGCAGCACCTGCCGCAGGGTCTGGATCATCGGCGGCGCGCCGGTGCAGCCCAGTTCTTCATCATAGCTCAGCGCCAGTTGCAGCGGGCGGCGCAGCCCCATACCCTGCCCTTCAACCAGCGCCCAGACGGCCAGCGCGACATAACCCTTCATATCGCAGGTGCCGCGGCCATAAAGCCGCCCGTCCCGTTCCACCACCGTCCAGGGATCACCCGTCCAGTCCTGCCCATCCACCGGAACCACATCGGAATGGCCCGACAGCACAACCGCGCCGGGAATCATCGGCCCGGCATGCGCCATAAGGGCAGCTTTGGTGCGATCCTCGTTCCAATGGCGATGACAGGTGATGCCATGGCCTGTCAGATAGCCCTCCAGCCAATCCACCAAGTCCAGATTCGTGCCCCGGCTGACCGTGGGAAAGCTGACCAATCGGTCCAGCAATTGACGCTGCGTCAGTTTTTCCATGTTTAACCCCATATCTTGCGGCAAACCCTGACCATGGCCCCGATCCGTGTCAACCTCTGGCAGATTGACGGTGTCGCACGGCAGATTGACGAAACTTCCCGCTAGAATGACACCCAAAAACAGGATTGATACATAATCCGAAATCGGGAAGACTTGCCCGATCAGGACCGGGAAAACCCGGCCTGCACGACAAAAATAACAAGAAAAACAAAGTTCTGGGGAGTATCATATGGCCGATCTGGCCGCGCCCGTGCTTGATGTGCGGGGGCTGAAGACCGTATTCCATACCCGTGCGGGCGAAGTTCACGCCGTGAACTCGGTCAGCTTCTCGCTGCGGCCCGGTGAAGTTTTGGGCGTTGTGGGCGAAAGCGGGTCGGGCAAGTCCGTGACCATGATGTCGCTGTTGGGGCTGTTGCCCAGCCCCCCGGCCGATGTGCGTGGCGGGCAGGTGTTGCTGGGCGGGCGCGACCTTTTGAAAATCTCTCCGAAAGAGCTGCAATCGGTGCGCGGCGCCAAGGTTGGCTTTGTCTTTCAAGACCCGATGACCAGCCTGAACCCGGTGTTCACCGTGGGCAACCAGATCATGGAACCCCTGCGCAAGCATATGGGCATGACCAAGGCGCAGGCCGCAGATCGGGCGGTTGAACTGCTGGAGCTGGTGGGCATTCCCGATGCGCGGCGGCGGCTGAAAAGCTATCCGCACCAGTTTTCGGGCGGCATGCGGCAGCGGGTGATGATTGCCATTGCCCTTGCCTGCGACCCCGATGTGCTGATCGCGGATGAACCGACCACCGCGCTGGACGTGACGATTCAGGCGCAGATTCTGGAACTGGTGAAAGAGCTGCGGCAAAAGCTGGGCATGGCGATCATCTGGATCACCCATGACCTTGGCGTGATTGCCGCCATCGCCGACCGGGTGATGGTGATGTATGGCGGGCAGGTTGCCGAGCATGCCCCGGTGAAAGAGCTGTTTGCTAACCCGCAGCACCCCTATACCCGCGCCCTGTTGCGCACGATCCCGTCGATTTCCGGCGAACGCGAGGCGCGGTTGCAGGTGATCGAGGGCCAGCCCCCGATGCTCACCGCCGAGCCCGCCTCTTGCCCCTTCCGCGCCCGCTGCATCCATTCGCTGGACCGCTGCGCCCATGAAAACCCTGGCCGCCATGGGGTGGATGGCAAGCCCCTTGGCACCGGGCATGACGTGGCCTGTTTCTGGTCGCCCGACCTGATGGCGGAGGGTGAGGATGCTTGACGCGGGCGCCCAGCCGCTGGTTCAGGTCACCGATCTGAAGATGTATTTCCCCATCCACACCGGCCTGCTGCGCCGCCACACCGGCGATGTGAAGGCGGTGGATGGCGTCAGCTTTTCGATCAACACGGGCGAGACTCTGGGCCTTGTGGGCGAATCCGGCTGCGGCAAATCCACCGTGGGCCGGGCGCTGCTGCGGCTGTATGAGCCGACGGCAGGCAAGGTGGTGATTGACGGGCAGGATGTCGCCACCCTGACGCCCGAGGCGCTGCGCAAAAAGCGCCCCACCATGCAGATGGTGTTTCAAGACCCGCAAGCCAGCCTGAACCCGCGCATGACCGTGGCCGACATCATCGGCGAGCCGTTGCAGGAACATGCCAATCTGGACGAACAGGGCCGCCTGCGCCGGATTTACGAGCTGATGGATCAGGTCGGCCTGAACCGCAGCTTTGCCAACCGCTATCCCTATGCCTTTTCGGGCGGGCAGCGGCAGCGCATCGGCATTGCCCGCGCGCTGGCCCTGAACCCGAAATTCATCGTCTGCGACGAACCGATTGCAGCACTGGATGTGTCGATTCAGGCACAGGTGGTCAACCTGCTGGAAGACCTGCAGAACCGCCTTGGCCTGACCTATCTGTTCATCAGCCATGATCTGTCGATGGTGCGCCATATCGCCGACCGGGTGGCGGTGATGTATCTGGGCCGCATTGCCGAGCTGTCACCCCGCGATGCGCTTTATGCCCGCCCGCTGCACCCCTATGCCGAGGCTTTGTTGTCGGCTGTCAACGAACCCGACCCCAACCGCGCCCGGCGTCAGCGCATCATCCTGAAGGGCGATGTGCCCTCGCCCGCCAACCCGCCCAAGGGCTGCAATTTCTGTACCCGGTGCCCAAAGGTCTTTGACCTGTGCCGGCAAGTGAAGCCCGATCTGGTTCAGGTTGAACCCGGTCGGTTCGTGGCCTGCCATCTTTATACCAACAGCAATGCCGGACCAACCGGCACACAGGCACCTATCAGCGATAATCAACAGGGAGTATCACAATGAAACTTAAATCCGCCCTTCTGGGTGCGGCGGCGGCCTTTGTACTGGCGCCTGCGGCCCATGCCGAACGCGGCAGCGACGGCGATGTAAAGATCTTGTATTATCAGGCTGTTTCCACGCTGAACGCCTATCTGTCCTCGGGCACGAAAGACGTTGAGGCCGGTTCGCTGGTGCTGGAGCCACTGGCCGGCTTTGACCAGGACGGCAACCTGTTCCCCCGTCTGGTGGAAAGCATCCCGACCGTGGAAAACGGCGGCGTTGCGGCTGACCTGACCTCGATCACCTGGAAGTTGAAGCCGGGCCTTCTGTGGTCGGACGGCACGCCTCTGACCTCGGCTGATGTCAAGTTCACCTGGGAATATTGCACCGCCGACGGCGGCGGTTGCGCCCAGGGCGCGAAATACGAAGGCGTGAAGTCGGTCGATACCCCCGATGACCTGACCGTGGTGGTCAATTTCGAGGGGCCAAAACCCTATCCCTATCAGCCCTTCACCGGCGGCACCGCGCCGATCCTGCAAAAGGCGCAATTCGCCAATTGCCTTGGCGCCGCTGCCTCGACCTGCACCGAGCAGAATTCCAAGCCCATCGGCACCGGCCCGTTCATGGTAACGGATTTCAAGGTGAACGACGTGGTGACCATGGCCGCCAACCCCAACTATCGGGATCCGGCCAAGCCCGCCTTTGCCACCGTCACGCTGAAGGGCGGCGGCGATGCGCTGGCCGCGGCCTCTGCCGTGATGGAAACCGGCGAGTTCGACTATGCCTGGAACACCCAGATCAACCCCGAGCAGCAGACCCAGATGGAAGCTGGCGGTAAGGGCAAGTTCGTTAACGCCTTTGGCACGCTGGTTGAACGGATCGAGATCAACATGACCGACCCCTCGGCCGATTTGGCCGAAGGCGAGCGTTCGACGATCAAGCATCCGCACCCGATCCTCTCTGAACCCAAGGTGCGTGCCGCGCTGTCGATGGCAATTGACCGTCAGGCGCTGGTTGATGTGGGCTATGGCGGGGCGGCGCGTCCGACCTGCAACCTGGTGCCCGCACCGGCCTATCAGGCGTCTGACAACACCGGCTGCCTGACGCAGGACATTGAAGGCGCCAAGAAGCTGCTGGCCGAAGCAGGCTGGACCGACAGCGACGGCGACGGCATTGTAGACAAGGACGGCAAAAAGCTGACCATCGTCTATCAGACCACCGTCAACCCCGTGCGTCAGGACTTTCAGGCGCTGGTCAAAGGCTGGTGGAATGAGATCGGCGTCGAAGTTGAGTTGAAATCGATCGACCCCGGCGTGTTCTTTGGCGGTGACGCGGCCAGCCCCGACACCTTCCAAAAGTTCTATGCCGATGTTGAAATGTACGCCAACAACTTCGACGGCACCGATGCCGAGCCCTATATGGCCCAGTATCTGTGCGACAAGATCCCCGGCCCCGACAACCAGTGGCAGGGTGAAAACGTGAACCGCTTCTGCGACCCGGCCTATGACGCCATGGCCAAGGAACTGTCCACCACCAACGGTATCGAGGCGCGCGGCGCTTTGGTGAAAAAGATGAACGACGCGCTGACCAAGGACAGCAACGTCATCATCCCGCTGGCCGACCGTGGCCGTTTCTCGGCGCAGTCGAACGCGCTGGGTGGGTTCGTGATGAACTCTTGGGATGCCGAACTGTGGAATGCGCAGGATTGGTATCGCGTGAAGTGATCTGACACCGGCGCGGCGGAGATTCCGCCGCGCCATTTCCTTGGCCCTATCCGCGACAGGCAGGCATATGCTGACCTACACGCTCCGGCGATTGCTGACCGCGATCCCGACACTTTTGCTGATTTCGCTGGTGATTTTCCTGCTGGTCGATCTGGCGCCCGGCAGCCCGCTGTCGGAAATTCCGTTGACCGTTCCGCCCGAAGTTCGCCAGAAGATGATGGCCGCCATGGGCGCCGATCAGCCGGTGATGGTGCGCTATGTGCTGTGGCTGAAACAGTTTTTCTGGATAGAGCCGCAATATCTGATCGACTATTGGTTCGGCACCGATTTCGCGCAGGGCGCGCAGAGGATTATCTCGTGGCAATCCAAAGCCCCGGCCTTCCAGATCATCGGCGAGCGTTTGCCCCAAACGCTGACCGTGGTCGGCACCGCCTATTTCATCGGCATTCTGATCGCGCTGCCCATCGGCATCTATTCGGCCTTTCGCCAGTATAGCTGGTTCGATCAGGCGGGCACCTTTTTCGCCATGGCCGGGTTCTCGGTGCCGACGTTTTTCACCGGCAACGTGCTGATCATGATTTTCGCGGTGAAACTGGGCTGGTTTCCGACGATCTATGACACGCAGTTGCGCGTGACCGACTGGGCCAGTTTCTACAAGATGATCATGCAAATGGCCCTGCCCGTGACTGTACTGGCCCTGTTCAACGCAGCCGAGATCAGCCGCTATACAAGGTCTTCGGTGCTTGAAAACCTGAACCAGGATTATGTGCGAACCGCACGCGCCAAGGGCATGGGCGAGGCGACCGTGTTGCTGAAGCATGTTCTGCGCAACAGCCTGATCCCGGTGGTCACCGTGATCGCGCTGGGGATGCCCACCGTGTTCGGAGGGGCAATCGTGACTGAAAACATCTTCAAGATCAACGGCATCGGCGCGGCCCTGATCGGGGCTATCCATGTCAGCGACCTGCCCTTGATCCAGACCATCACCTTCATTTTTGCCGTGCTGATCGTGCTGTTCAACCTGATCGCCGATATCCTCTATGGCATCCTAGACCCCCGGATCCGCTATGACTGAGCTGAAACTTCAACGGCCGCGCAGCCAGTGGGCCGATGTCTGGGCGCAGTTCCGCCACCACAAGGGCGCGATGGCCGCGCTGGTGCTTTTGGTCGTGCTGATGACCTTTGTGCTGATCGGGCCGCTGGTCTGGCGGATCGACCCCAATTTCATCGAGCCGAATACGGCGAAGATGTTCAAGCTGCGCAACCTTGGGCCAAGCTGGGCACACCCTTTGGGCACCGATCAGTTGGGCCGCGACATGCTGGCGCGGATGATGTTCGGGGGCCGCATTTCACTGGCGGTGGGCGCGGTGGCGATGATGGTCGCCCTGTTCATCGGCACCACCATCGGGGTGTTGGCGGGCTATTTCCGGCGTTTGGATAGCTGGCTGATGCGGCTGACCGACCTGTTTCTGGCCCTGCCCCTCTTGCCGCTCCTGCTGGTGATGATGTTTTTGTTCCGCGATGCGATTGCGGGCGTGCTGGGGCCGCGTCTTGGCACCTTCATCCTGATTGTGACCGCGATTGGCGTGACAAGCTGGATGCAGGCCGCCCGCGTGGTGCGCGGCGAGGTGCTGGCGCTGAAGGAACGGGAATTCGTGCTGGCCGCGAAATCGATCGGCACGCCCGCAAGCCGCATCATCCTGCGCCATATCCTGACCAATGTGCTGTCGCCGGTGCTGGTGGCGGCAACCTTGGGGATTGCAGCCGCGATCATCACGGAATCAGTGCTGTCCTTCCTGGGCCTGGGCTTTCCGCCCGATTTTCCAACCTGGGGGCGGTTGTTGTTTGATGGCATCGATTCCATTCGCACCTATCCGCAGCGCATCATCTGGCCCGGTGTGGCCATTTCGCTGACCGTGCTGGCGGTGAACTATATCGGCGACGGGTTGCGCGATGCGCTGGACCCGCGGGTCCGGGGTCGCTAAGGGCCGGGAGCTCTGATTTGATCAAATTTCCGACGTTCCCCCCTTGACGGACCCGGGGGGCGGCGGGTTAGGCTTGACCACCCAAACCTCGTGGATCTTCCATGCTGATCGGCATCTTGCAAACGGGTCTTGCGCCCGACGCCCTGTCGCCCGAACTGGGGGATTACCCCGACATGTTCGCGCGTCTGCTGGATGGCCACGGTTTTTCCTTCCGCACCTACAAAGTGGTGGAGGGAGAGTTTCCGAAGGGCGTGGCAGATTGCGAAGGCTGGCTGATCACCGGGTCGCGCCACGGGGTTTACGAAGATCACGCCTTCATTCCCCCGCTGGAACAGTTCATCCGCGATGCCTTTGCCGCGCATGTGCCGGTGGTGGGAATCTGCTTTGGCCATCAGATCGTGGCGCAAGCCATGGGTGGCAAGGTGGAGCGATATGCCAGCGGTTGGGCGGTGGGGGCGACCGATTATGATTTTGCCGGCGAAAAGGTAACGCTGAACGCCTGGCACCGCGATCAGGTGGTTCAGGTGCCTGCCGGGGCCAAGGTGATTGCCAGCAACGACTTCTGCGCCAATGCGGCACTTTTGTACGATGACCGCGCGCTGACGGTGCAGGCCCATCCCGAATTCCGCCCCGAATTCGTCGATGGTCTGATGAAGACCCGGGGCAAAGGTCTGGTCCCCGACGAGGTGATGGCGGCCGCCGCAACCCGGCTGGCCGACCCCTTGCAGGACAAGACCATGGCGGGCCGTATCGCCGCCTTTTTCAAGGAACCCCGCGCCTGATGCGCGGGGCAAAACCCCAAAAACACAGTGTGACATATGTCCAAATGGACCGACAAGCTGCCAGAGGCGGCAAAGGACTACATCGGCAACCGCCGTGTGGATGAAGTGGAATGCGTGATCGGCGACATCGCCGGGGTGGCGCGGGGCAAGGCGATGCCTGCCGCGAAATTCGCCAAGCAGACCAATTACTTCCTGCCCAATTCGATTTTTTTGCAGACCATCACCGGCGAATGGGCCGACAACCCGTTTGATGCCTTTACCGAACCCGACATGATCCTTGAACCCGACTGGACGACGGCCACCGCCGCGCCCTGGACGGCGGATGTCACCTTGCAGGTCATCCATGACGCCAAGGACCAAGAGGGCAATCTGGTGCCCTTTTCGCCCCGCAACGTGCTGCGCCGGATCGTTGATCTTTACGCCGCACAAGGCTGGACCCCGGTGGTTGCGCCCGAGATGGAGTTTTTCCTGACCGCCCGCAACATCGACCCCAATCAGCCGGTCATTCCCCCCATGGGTCGGTCGGGCCGCCGGGCGGCGGGCAAACAGGCCTATAGCCTGTCGGCGGTCGATGAATACGGCAAGGTGATCGACGATATCTATGATTTCGCCGAGGCGCAGGGGCTGGAAATCGACGGCATCCTGCAAGAGGGCGGCGCAGGCCAGATTGAGCTGAACCTGGCCCATGGTGACCCGGTTCGGCTGGCCGATGATGTGTTTTTCTTCAAGCGCCTGATCCGTGAGGCAGCTTTGCGCCACGATTGTTTCGCCACCTTCATGGCCAAGCCGATTGCGGGCGAACCCGGCAGCGCGATGCACATCCACACCTCGGTCGTGGACAGCAAAACCGGCAGGAACATCTTTGCCGGGCTGAAGGGGGTCGAGACCGAAGCCTTCAACCACTTTATCGCCGGGATGCAGAACCATATGTCGGCGGCGATCGCCCTGATCGCGCCCTATGTGAACAGCTACCGCCGCTATGTCCCCGACTTTGCCGCCCCGATCAATCTGGAATGGGGCCGCGACAACCGCACCACGGGTCTGCGAGTGCCGATTTCCTCGCCCTCTGGCCGGCGGATCGAAAACCGCCTGCCGGGGATGGATTGCAACCCCTATCTCGGCATCGCCGCCACATTGGCCTGCGGCTATCTGGGGCTGATGGAGAAAAAGGCCGCGCGCCCGGAATTCATCGGCTCTGCCTATATCGACAGCGACGAAATCCCTGTGAACATGGGCGATGCGCTGGACCTGCTTGATGAGGATACGGCACTGAAAGAGGTGATGGGGCCGGGCTTCGTGGCTGTTTACAACTCGGTAAAGCGCAACGAATACAAAGAGTTCCTGCAAGTTATTTCCCCTTGGGAACGCGAACACCTGCTGTTGAACGTGTAAGCCATGAACCTGCTTCACGCAAATGATCGGACGGGGAAATACCCCCCGTCCTACTACGCCGCCACCCGCACCGACCTGCCCCCCTTCCCCGAGCTGCGCGGAGAGGTGAGAGCGGATGTCTGCATTGTCGGCGCGGGCTATACCGGCCTGTCGGCGGCCCTGCATCTGGCACAGCGCGGCTACGATGTGGTGGTGGTCGAGGCGCATCGCGTTGGCTTTGGTGCCTCTGGCCGCAACGGTGGGCAGGTCGGGTCGGGCCAGCGGCAAGATCAGGTCTGGCTGGAAAAGGCGGCGGGCAAGGAAAACGCCCATCGCCTGTGGGATATGGCCGAAGAGGCCAAGGCGCTGGTGCGCGGCCTGATCGACAGCCACGCCATGCCGGTAAAATGGCACCCCGGCGTGGGCCATGCCTGCTGGACCACCGGCGAGGTGACGCATACCCGCCATTACGCCGAAAAGCTGGCGCGCGATTATGGCTATACCCAGTTGGAACAACTGGACCGTGATGGTTTTCGCGCCGTCGTCGGCTCGCCCGCCTATCAGGGTGGCGAGGTGGATTGGGGCGCTGGTCATGTGCATCCGCTGAACTATGCCATCGGGTTGGCGCAGGCCGCAACGGCGGTGGGCGCGCGGATTTACGAGCGGTCCGAAGTGCATGAAGTTGTGCCCGGTGCCACCCCCATCGTGCGCAGCGGCCATGGCCGGGTCTTGGCCAAACAGGTGCTGCTGGCGGGCAATGGCTATCTTGGCAACCTGTCGCGCCCGGTGGCGGCGCGGGTGATGCCGATCAACAATTTCATCATCGCAACCGAGCCTTTGGGCGACAGGGCGGCGGCGGTTTTGTCAAAGCCCATCGCAGTTTGCGACACGAAGTTCGTGGTGAATTACTGGCGGTTGTCCGAAGATAACCGCCTGCTGTTCGGGGGCGGCGAAAGCTATGGCTACAAGTTCCCCGACATCATCAAGACCGTTCGCAAACCGATGCTGGAGGTTTATCCGCAACTGGCCGAGGCCCGCATCGACTATGCCTGGGGTGGCACACTGGCGATTACGGTGAACCGGATGCCCTGTTTCACACGGGCCGGGCTGAATGTGCTGTCCACCTCGGGCTATTCGGGGCATGGGGTGGCGATGGCCACGCTGGCGGGCAAGGTGATGGCAGAGGCTGCGGCAGGTACCGCCGAGCGGTTCGACCTGATGGCCAGCCTGCCGCAGCCACGCTTTCCCGGTGGGGTGGCGTTCCGCTGGCCGCTGTTGGCGATGGCGATGACGTGGTATTCGATGCGCGACCGGCTGGGGGTATGATGATGCGTTTGGCTTTGTGGCAGGCGCCTTCGCCCGCCGAGGATGTGGCAGGCGGTTTGGCCGGGTTGGGCCGTGCCCTTGCCGGAGCGGCGGCAGCGGGGGCCGAAGTGCTGGTCGGGCCGGAAAGTTTTCTGCCCGGCTATAATTCGGGTAATATCGCCCGGCTGGCGCAGCCGCGCGGCGGTGACTGGCATCAGGCGCTGGCCGATCTGGCGCGGCAGGCGGGGTGCGCTTTGGTTCTTGGCTACGGCGAACGTGACGGGGACCGGGTGTTCAACTCTGCCGTGGCCTTTGGCCCGGATGGGGCAGAGCTGGCGCATTACCGCAAGATCCAGCTTTATGGCCCCCGCGAAAAGGCGATTTACGCGCCCGGCGACCGCTATGCCACCTTTGCGCTGAAAGGGCGGGTGATGGGCCTGCTGATTTGCTATGATGTGGAGTTTGGTCCCCATGTCGCGGCCCTTGCCGCGCGCGGGGCGGATGCGGTGCTGGTGCCGACGGCGAACATGATGCCCTATACCCATGTGGCCGAGGCGACGGTGCCCGCCATGGCTGCCAACAATGCCGTGGGCATCGTCTATGCCAATTACTGCGGGGTTGAGGGTGATCTGACCTATGCGGGCGGGTCGGTTATCACCGGCCCGCATGGTGAGATTCTGGCCAAGGCCGGGCCGGGTGCGGCGCTGCTGATTGCCGATCTGCCGCCACGCGATGCTGCACGAATGTACAACATGGCAACAGACTATCGCCCCGCCACCTAAAACAGAAAATCGGCATCCGTCAGGCTCAGGGCAAGACCGGAGGAAGAGGCAATCTCCAACCGCTCCTCTCCATAGCTGATAACGGCCCCTGTGGCGGTTGCGGTGATGGTCAGCGACGCGGCAGAATAAATCCGGCCCCAATCAGATAGGTCAATGTGATCAAGGCCTTGTTGAAAGTCGTGAATGTAATCGACCTGCCCGTCACTGGCCATCACAAAGGTATCTGCCCCCGCCCCGCCGGTGATGTGATCGCTGCCCGCGCCATCATGCAGAAAGTCATCACCCGCGCCGCCAAACAGCGTATCGGCCCCGGCGCTGCCAATCAGCCGGTCGTCGGCACTGGTGCCGGTCAAGGTTCCTGCGCCCTGTATCAGCGGGCCAAGTGTCGAAAGGTCGATGCCATAGTGCAGGATGCGGTCGCCGCGTGCATCGGTGGCGAAGATGTTGGCCATGCCCTGATAGACCGCCACGCTGATGCCCGTCACAGCCGCCAGCCCCGGCCCCGTCTCCAACGGCACATTCAGCACCTTGGACAGCTCGCCCCCCGGCAGCACCTCGATCACCGACAGCCCGGCATCGGTGCCACCGGCCACGATGAACACCCGGCCCTGCGCGCTGAACTGGTCCAGCGCCGCGACATGGGCAAAGCGCGTGTCGCGGTCATCGACCAGATGATCGGTCTGGAACAGCACGCCTAAAGGGTTGATCCGCAGCGCCGTCAGCGAGGATGACCCGGTCGAGGCGACGATGGCAAAGGTCTGGCCGCCGACCTGCACCACCTCGGCCGCCACCGGACCGTTGATTGCCAGACCATCATACGGCCCCATGGCGTCGTTCAGCTCCAACCCGGTCGCGCCGACATGATAGACCGTCACGCCGTTTTCGGTGGGTGACAGGGCCAGCAGGAAATCGCTGGCGCCGACGGTCAGCTTCACCATATCGCTGACGGTATCGACGTGTGATTTCACCTCATCCTGAACCGAGCCGATCAGCGTCAGCGCCCCGCCGTCCGACAGGCCGAACATGCGCAACCCGGCGATACCCTTTTGCGACAGAACCGCAAGGTCGCCCCCGGCCCGCTCGATCACCTCCATCGCGATCACGCCGATCAGGGTGCCCTCGGTGGTGGTAGCGCCGGGGCTGCCAGAGAGTTTGCCATTCCCGTTCAGCGTGGTGGTGCGCAGCATGTCACCCATGGTGGTGAACAGGTATAGCCGCGCGGTGCCATTGGCATCCTGCACCGCAATGTCGCTGCCGGGTTGCAGGTCTGATCCGCTGCTGGCGGCCTGTGTCAGCGTCAGTTGGCCGGGCCGGCTGTCGGTTCGGCTGGCGAAGATCAGCCGCAGATAGCCGCCGGTCTGCACCACGCCCAAGCCATCGGCCACAAACGCCGTGCCCAGCGTGTCCGCCCCATAGGTGGTGATGGTTTGTAACTGCATGGCCGGGGTCCGGGATGATCCGGCCACCAGCCTGCCTGCGAAGGGTTAGCAAATCGCGCAGACCCCACGGCAAAACCACGGCATCTGCGCCAGATTTTCACGAAATTGTGCGCATCAGAACCAGCGACCCACCGCCAGCAGCCGCATGGTATCGGCGCGGCGGGCATCGGCCTTGTCGCGGGTGCTGAGGGTGGCGGCGGTGACGGTGGGCACCGCATCCAGCATGACGCAGGACAGCACAACCGCCTGCGCGGTGCCCGTGACGCTGGGCACGGCGATAAAGGCGGCGGGAAAGGTCCATGTCACCGCCGCCGTTGTCGAACCGGCCAGCGCATGGGTGCAGATCTGGGTGCCATCGGCATAGCGCACGAACTCTCCATTCGCGCCGGTGCCGCGCTGGATAACCGCGCCGGTGGGTACGCCAGCGGTCTGGCTAACGGTGCCAAGGATGTTGCCGGGGCGGTACAGCGTGGCGTCCAGTTGCTGCCAGCCCGCCCCAACCTTGAGCACACGGCCCGCCGTGGCATCGGTCGCACTGGAAACCACCGCCGTCCCCGTCAGCGGCAGGTCGATCTGGCAGGCGGCGGTGCCCAGCAGAACCCGCGCCACCCCTGCGGTGGCAAGGCCGATCTGGTCGGCCGCCGCGCGATAAGCCCCCGTTGTGGGCGAGGCGTCAAAGCCAATGCTGGGCGCGGCTGCCGTCCCGTTCGGCAGCCGCGCCCCCCCCGGCAACCGCACCCTGCCCGAGGTGCGGTCAGCCACAACAGCATCGAACCAGGCAGAGCCATCTGCCGAAACCTTGACAGTAAAGTCGTCGCTGCCCGCCAGCCCCATTTCGGCGCGCCCCGAAAAGCCGGTCTGATACAGCAGGCTGGCGGTATCCGCGGCGGCGTTCTTGTTCACCTTGACCTGATGGCCCGCGCCTGCATGGCTCAGCAGCGTTGCAGGCGATGAGACCGCCAGCCGGTTGGTGGCATCGGGCGTGGCGGACACGCCAAGCTGGGTCACGCTCAACGCCTGTTCGGCCTGCGAAACCCAGGCCGTGCCGGTCCAGGTGGCGGCGGTATTCTCGGCCACGATCCAGGCACGAAAACCGGGGTTCGGTATAACGAAGCGCCATGCCCCGTCTTGCCGCAGCGCAATGCGCCCCACCTGCCCCGCCCAATCGCCGGTGGCACCGGTGGCGACGATATAGCGGTCCGCCTCTGCCGGAGAGGCGGGCGGCGTGCCAAGGGTGCGGCTGGTGACGGCCAGATGCACCAGCGCATCCAGCAGCATCACCGCCTCGTTATGGGTGACGTGTTTTTGCGCCTGCGACGGCATGATCAGCGGCAGGGCAAGAATGGGTGTGTCGTCGGGCATCGGGAACCTCCGGCATGTGCTGAGGCCGGACGCTAGGCGCGCAGGGTTAATCTGGGGCAAGGCAGGCGCACGCTGCCCCGGTAGGGCACGCAACGCGGCGCGGCGGGGGGCAGCCCGCTAAGGTCAGCCCCCCAAGGCCAGCCCCAGCGCCAGCGCCCACATGGTCAGGCCGACCACCAGTTCCAGCACCACCCAGGCGCGCGGGCGGGCGAAGACCGGGGCCAGCAGCCGCGCGCAAAACCCAAGCGCCGAAAAGAACACCACCGACCCGCTGGCCGCCCCGATGCCAAAGGCCAGCTTGTGCGGGCTGTACTGCGCCGCAATCGACCCCAGCAGCACCACCGTATCCAGATAGACATGCGGGTTGGCCCAGGTCAGCGTCAGGCAGGTGGCCAGCACCCGGCCCAAGGGGGGCGAGGCACCGGGGGCAGGCATCAGCGCCTCGCCCCCCCGTGCCGCCGCCCGAAACCGCAGCGCGCCATAGACCAGCAGAAACGCCACCCCCGCCCAGCGCATCGCCGTGCCCAGCCAGGGCAGATGCGCCGAGGCAAGGCCGAACCCCGTCACCCCCGCCGCAATCAGCACCGCATCAGACAACGCGCAGACCGCCACCACGGCAAAGACATGTTCACCCCGGATGCCCTGACGCAGCACAAAGGCGTTCTGCGCCCCGATCGCCAGAATCAGGCTGAGAGAGACGAGAAAGCCAGAGACAGCCGCGTTACCCATTCGACAGCCCCCGCAGCAGGGTCATGGCGCGGTCGGCATCGGCGGCTGGCAGGAAGATATGGTCATGGTGAAACCCGGCGATGACATTGGCGCTGATCCCGCCCTGCGCCAGTACGCTGGCGAAGGCGGCGGTCAGACCCACCGCCTCCAACGACGACTGCACGGTCAGGGTGATCCGCGCCATCGGCCCGATGGGCGCAAGGCCCGCCGCCGAAAGCTGCGCCATCGGGGCGATCAGCGTCAGGCCCTCGTCTTCTGCAATGGTGGCAAAGCAGGGCAGCCCGCCCGGAGCCTCTGCCGCCACGGCAAAACCCCAGTCCAGCCCCCGCAATTCTGGCGCCATTCCGGCCAGCAGCCTTGTCAGATCCTTCTCGCCCGTCATCACGCACCCCCGTTTTGCCCTGACATAGCTTGTCGGCGCAGCGAAAGGCGACTTAATATGTCTTTCCTTGATTAAGGAAAACTAATCCATGCTGGACCCCAACCAACTGGCCGCCCTTGCCGCCGTGCATCGGCGCGGGTCGTTCGATCTGGCGGCGGCGGGGCTGGGGGTAACGGCCTCTGCCATCTCTCAGCGGATCAAGGCGCTGGAAGAGCAGACCGGCACGCTGCTGGTGCGGCGGGGGCAACCTTGCGTCGCCACCGCTGCCGGGCTGCGGCTGATCCGGCACCATGACGAGGTGGAGGTGCTGGAGCGCACCTTGCGGCAAGACCTGCCGCAACTGGGAACCGGGCCATTGACGCTGCGCATCGCGGTCAATGCCGACAGTCTGGCAACCTGGGTGCTGCCCGCGCTGGCCGAATGCGACGGGTTCCTGTTCGATCTGGTGATCGACGATCAGGATGTCAGCCAGGACTGGCTGCGGCGGGGAGAGGTTGTGGCGGCCATCACCGCCCATCCCACCGCCCCGCCCGGCTGCGACAGCCTGCCCCTTGGGGCGCTGCGCTATCTTGCCACCGCCTCGCCTGCCTATCTGGCGCGGTGGATGCCCGATGGGCCGACGGCAAAGGCGCTGGCCAAGGCCCCTGCCCTGACCTTTTCCGACAAGGACCGTTTGCAGGAACGCTGGGTCACGCGGCAGGTCAAGGGCGCACGGCAGGTGTTTCCAACCCACCGGCTGGCCAGTTCGCAAGGCTTTGTCGAGGCGTGCCTTTTGGGCCTTGGCTGGGCGCTGAACCCCGAGACGCTGGTGCGCCCGCATCTGGATACGGGCCGTCTGGCAGAGCTTGTGCCCGGCAGCGCGCTGGACGTGCCCTTGCACTGGCAGTTCACCCGGCTGGCCGCCCCGGCGCTGGCACCGCTGACCCGGGCGATCCGCGCCCATGCGGCGAAGGGGTTGGTTTAGCTGATCCGGTTTACCCTTGGCGCAACAAAGGGCGGTGCCCGACCGCGGGTGGGCGCGCGACGGTGCGATGCAGGCGCTTTATGGCACGTGACGGCCGAGCCAATATCTGACGGCGCAGAAGCGCCCGCCCGGGGGGCGGTCGGGCGCTGCCCGGGCCGCTGGCGCGGCTGTTCCGGTCAGGCACAATGTCAAGCGTCACCCGATCTGCGCCCCCAAACAAAACAAAAGGCCCCCGAAGGGGCCTTTGGAAACCGTGCCGTTGGCCGCTTTACAATTGCGCGGCCACATCCTCGGGCACGTCGAAATTATGGGTGACGGTCTGCACGTCATCATCTTCTTCCAAAAGGTCGATCAGGCGCATCAGCTTTTGCGCGGTGTCCAGATCCACCTCGGTCAGGGTCTGGGGCTTCCAGATCAGCTTGGCCTCGGTCGATTCGCCCAGCGCCTTTTCCAGCGCATCGGACACCGCCGACAGGTCTTCGATCTTGCAATAGACCCAATGACCTTCGTCATCCGATTCCACATCGTCCGCGCCAGCCTCCAGCGCGGCCATCATCACGTCATCGGCGCTGCCAACCGAGGCCGGATAGGAAATTTCGCCCAAGCGGTCAAAGCTGTGGGAAACCGATCCGGTCTGCCCCATGTTGCCGCCGCCCTTGGTGAAATAGCTGCGCACATTGCTGGCGGTGCGGTTCAGGTTATCGGTCAGCGCCTCGACGATGATGGCGATGCCGCCCGCGCCATAGCCCTCGTACCGGATTTCCACATAATCCGCCGCGTCGCCCATCTGCGATTTCTTGATGGCGCGTTCGATCACGTCCTTGGGCATCGACACGGCCTTGGCCGCCTTGACCGCAAGACGCAGGCGCGGGTTCTTGTCGGGGTCCGCGTCGCCCATCTTGGCCGCGACGGTGATTTCCTTCGACAGCTTTGAGAACATCTTGGAGCGGATGCCATCCTGCTTGCCCTTGCGGTGCTGGATGTTCGCCCATTTCGAATGGCCTGCCATGACCCCTGAACCCCTGATCTTCGGTGATGGCGTCCTCTACACCACGGGGCAAGGCGGCGGCAAGCCCTCTCCCCTCACCCCGGCCCTCTCCCCCAAGGGGAGAGGGAGAGGCGCCTCCCTGCCACCGGCGCACCATGGCCATTCGGGCGCATTCCCTCTCCCCTTGGGGGAGAGGGTCAGGGTGAGGGGCAGAGCGGTCAGGGATACAACGGCCAGATCAACGGGATCAGTGCCGAACACAGCAGCCAGGTGATGATGTTCAGCGGAATGCCGATCTTGGTAAAGTCGAGAAACTTGTACCCGCCCGGCCCGTAAACCATCATGTTGGTCTGATAGCCGACAGGCGTGCCAAAGGCCAAGGTGGCCGAAAACATCACCGCCACCACAAAAGGCCGCGGGTCCACGCCTAAGCCATGCGCCAGTTGAATGGCAATAGGGGTATAAATCACCGCCACGGCGTTGTTCGACAGGAATTCGGTCAGGATCAGCCCCAACAGATAGACCGCAAGGATCATCGCAAATGGTGACAACCCTTCCATCAACGGCTTGACCGCCGTCACGATCATGGCCACCGCGCCCGAACGGTCCAGCCCTTCGCCCACCGCCAGCATGGCAAAAATCATCGCCATCAAACGGCCATCGACGAAATCGAACGCCTCATCCGCATCAACGCAGCGCGCCAGCAAGATCACCACCACCCCGATGAAGGCCAGCACAAGAATGGGGGCCACATCCAGCGAGGACAGGATGACCACCATGGCCAGCACGCCAATCGCGATGGGGGCCTTGGCGCGGCGATAGGCGCGGGCCTTGGGGTGGCTGACATCGACCATCGCCATATCTTCGGCCAGCCGCTTGATATCTTCGGCCCGGCCTTCCAGCAGCAGGGTATCGCCGACCTGCACCTCCAGCTCGTCAAGCTGGCGCCCGATGTTCTGGCTGCGGCGGTGGGCCGCCAGCACATAAATGCCATAGCGGCGGCGCAGGCGCATCTCTCCCAGCGTCCGCCCGATCATGTGGCAACCGGGGGTGATCAGCACCTCCACCGTCTCGGTTTCCACCGAGGACAGCTTGTCGGCCATCCGCATGTCGGTGCGGCTTTGCATATCCAGAATCTCGGTCATCTCGGTGCGCAGAACCACGCGGTCGCCGCCTTGCAGCACCACGCCCTCCATCGCGCGGCGCAACGACAGATCGCCCCGCAACACGTCGATCACCCGCACGCCCGCGCGTTTGAACTGCGGCACCTCGTTCACCGGCTTGCCGACCAGCACCGAATCTTCGGGAATGGCCACTTCGGTGAAATACTTCATCCGCTTTCGGTCACCCAGCAACGAGGCCATCGACTGACGCACCGGCAACAGCCGGTTGCCGAACAGCGCCAGATAAAGGCCCCCCGCCAGCGTAACAGCCAGACCCAGCGGGGCCACCTCAAACAGGGTGAAATGCGCCAGCCCCTCTTTCTTCGCCACCCCATCGACCAGAATGTTGGTCGAGGTGCCGATCAGCGTCATCATGCCCCCCAGCACCGTCATGTGGCTAAGGGGAATCAACAGCTTTGACGGGGCCGTGCCGATCCGCGCCGCGATCTGGATGACAACCGGGATCATCACCGCCACCAAAGGCGTGTTGTTCATGAAGGCCGAAGCGATGGCGACAAAGGAAAACAGCACGGCAACCGTGGTGCGGGGCCGGTTGCCGGCATGGGCCTCGGCAATGCCGATCAGCATTTCAACCGCGCCGGTCCTGACCAGCCCGCCCATGATCAGGAACATCATGGCGATGGTCCATGGGGCAGAGTTTGACAGAACCTCGGTCGCGGCCTTGACCGGCAGGATGCCCACCATCATCATCAGCGCGGCACCGCCCATGGCGACCACTTCAACCGGGTAGGTTTCGCGCAGGAACAGGGTGAACATACCCGCCAGAATTGCCAGCGCGACGATGGTTTGCGTGGTCTGGCTCAGATCAAGTCCCAGCATGTCACCCCCCGGTCATTTCGCGGCATATAGGCGCGGGAGGGCGACAAAGGGAAGAAAATTCTACAAAACCAGTCGTGATGCGCCGATTAAATCTGCCGCGCGCGCGGGCGCACCAGAAACAGCCCGCCGATCATCAGGGCCGCAGCAACCCAGATGCCGCCGGTCAACCGCTCTCCCAAAATCACCATCGCCCAGAAGACACCGGCGACAGTGACAACATAGCTGGTCTGGCTGGCAAACACCGCCCCCGCCCGTGCGGCCAACCAGACATAGGTGGCATAAAGCACCGAATGCAGCGCGGATGAGGCAACCAGCGCCCACTCCGCCCGGCCCAAGGGCAGCGGCGGCGTGAACCATTGCCCGGTCGCCAGCGCCAACGGCACGCACAGCACCAGCCCCGCGATCGAGGCGCCCAGCATCGCCTGAATGGCATCCATCGTGCCAATGCCGGTGCGCGCGACATAGGTTGCCTCAATGGCATAAAACAGCGGGCCAACCATCGCCACCGGCAGCCATGCGGCCATTGCCGGGTCGGGCAGCGCGGCTCCCGGCAGCGCGATAACCCCCACCCCCGCCAGCCCCAGCGTCAGCCCGCCAAGGCGCGACAGCGAAAAGCGGTCCATCCCCAAAGCCAAGGCCATCGGAAAGGCGATCAGCGGGATCGAGGCGATGATGATCGACATGATCCCCGCCGGCAGGTGGCTGACCGACAGGTAAAAGGTATAGTTCGGAACCAGCGTGCCCAGAACCGCCACCACCACATAGAACCGCAACGCCGCGCGGTTCAGCGGCAGGTGCTTGCCCCGCAGCAGCGTCAGCCCGCCCAAGACCAGAACGCAGACCACCAACTGCCACAGGATCAGCCCGAACGGCTTGTGCCCGGTTGATGCGGCAATCTTGCCAAGGGGTTGCGTACCGCCCCAACCGATGCCCAGCAAAACCAAGGTGATGATGTAAAGGCGCTGCATCAGGGTCCGGCCTGCTCCAGCCGCCCGCCTTGGCGCACGGCGCGAATGCGCGTGGCCTTGCCGGTGCGGTCATCGGCTTCAACATAGACGCCCGAAAGGGTCGCCTCGCCACCCGCAGGTTCAAACCGGCCACTGGCCATGCCGGTGATAAAGCGACGCAGGGGTTCCAGTTTTTCCATGCCGATCACGCTGTTGTAATCGCCGCACATGCCCGCGTCGGACAAATAGGCGGTGCCGCCCGGCAAGATCATGTGATCGGCGGTCGGCACATGGGTATGTGTGCCAACGACAAGGCTGGCCTGCCCGTCGCACCAATGGCCCATCGCCATCTTTTCGCTGGTCGCCTCGCAATGCACATCAATGATGGCGGCCTGCACGGCGGCACCAAGGCGATGGGTTTTCAGCACCGTCTCAATCGCGCTGAACGGGTCATCAAAGGGGCGCTTCATGAACACCTGCCCCAGCACCTGCGCCACCAGAACCTTGCGGCCCTGCGTTGCCTCATAGACCCGCGCGCCCTTGCCCGGCGCAACCTTGGAAAAATTCAGCGGACGGATGATGCGGCTTTCGGTTTCGGCGAATTGCAGCATGTCTTTCTGATCGAACGCATGGTCACCCAGCGTGATCACATCGGCCCCGGCCTGCAACAGCAGGCGTGCATGTTCCGCCGTCAGCCCCGCGCCCTGACTGGCGTTCTCGCCATTGACCACGACAAAATCAAGGCCCCAGTCAGCCCGCAGTTTCGGCAGCCGTTCAGCCACCCCGGCACGGCCCGCGCGCCCCATCACATCGCCAAGGAATAACAGTTTCATGGCCCCGTCCTAGGCCCCGGCGCGCTGTCTCGCAAGCCTGCCCGCGACCTTGTGCATGGCATTTTCGCGCTTCACCCTTTTCGGCGGCATGCCAGCGCCCTAGCTTGGCGGCATGGCCCTGCTTCCCCTTGCCCTCACGCGCTGGTTCGATGCCAAAGGCTGGCAGTTGCACCCCCATCAGCAGGCCATGCTGGAGCGGGCCGAGGCGTCCTCAACCCTGCTCATCGCCCCAACGGGGGGCGGCAAGACGCTGGCGGGATTTTTGCCAACCTTGAGTGAACTGGCAAATTCGCCGCACAAGGGGCTGCATACACTGTATATTTCGCCGCTGAAGGCCCTGACTGCCGATATCCGCCGCAACCTGCGCACCCCGATTGAGGGCGCAGGTCTGCCGATCCGGGTTGAGGATCGGACCGGCGACACGAGCTACACGCAGCGGCGCCGTCAGCGGGCCGATCCGCCGCACATTCTGCTGACCACGCCGGAAAGCCTTGCGCTGCTCTTGTCCTATGAAGACGCGCCACGCATCTTTGATGGCTTGCAAAGGGTGATCGTGGACGAAATCCACGCGCTGGCCGAATCCAAGCGTGGGGATCAATTGATGATGTGCCTTGCACGTTTGTGCAGCCTGTCGCCTGGCCTGCGCCGCGTGGGCCTGTCGGCCACGGTCGAAGACCCGCCCGCACTGGCGGCCTATCTGGGCAAGGACACCGCCATTCTGCTGGCCGACCCCGGCCCCGACCCCGAGATATCGATGCTGGAAACCGAAACTCCGCCCCCTTGGGCCGGGGGCGGCGCGCGCCATGCCATTCCGGAAATTCTGGAACAGGTGCGGCGCCACAAGACCACGCTGATCTTTCACAACACCCGCGCGCAGGCCGAAATCTTCTTTCATAACCTTTGGTTGCAGAACGAAGATGATCTGCCCATCGGCATCCACCACGGCAGCCTGTCGCGTGAGGCGCGCGAGCGGGTGGAGGCCGCGCTGGCCGAAGGCCGGTTGCGCGCCGTGGTTTGCACCGGGTCGCTGGATCTGGGGCTGGACTGGGGCGATGTGGACCTTGTCATTCAGGTCGGCGCGCCCAAGAACGTCAAGCGGCTGGTGCAGCGCATCGGTCGCGCCAACCACCGCTATAACGCGCCGTCAAAGGCGCTGCTGGTGCCCGCCAACCGCTTTGAGGTGGTGGAATGTCTTGCAGCCCTGCAAGCTGCCAAGGACCATGATCTGGACGGCGCCCCCCGTGGCCCCGGCCCGCGCGATGTGCTGTGCCAGCATATCCTGATGGCGGCCTGCGCCGCCCCGTTCGACGCCGACGCGCTTTATGCCGAGGTCACCCAAGCCGGACCCTACGCGGCCCTGACCCGCGATCAGTTTGCCGCCTGCCTGACATTCTGCGCCACCGGGGGTTATGCGCTGCGGGCCTATGACAAGTGGCAGCGGCTCCTCTTGCGCAACGGCAAATGGCAATTGCGTGATCCGCGCACAGCAGCCGTGATCCGCCAGAACCTTGGCACGATCATCGATACCGAAACGCTGAAGGTGCGCCTGCGCGGCCGGCCCACCCCCTTGGGCGAGGTCGAGGAGGCCTTTGCCGCCAGCCTGACCCCCGGCGATACCTTTCTGATCGGCGGCGAGATCGTGCGCTATGAAGGGCTGAACGAACTGACGGTCGAGGTCACGCGCCAGCCGGGGCGGCAACCCAAGGTCGCGGTGTTTGGCGGCACGAAATTCGCCACCTCCACCTTGCTGGCCGACCGGATCATGGCGCTGTTGCAACAGCCGCGCTGGCCCGGCCTGCCCGCCCATACCGCCCATTGGCTGGCCTTGCAGCGAGAGGTCAGCCGCCTGCCCGCGCCCGACCGGCTGCTGTTGGAAAGCTTTCCACAAGATGGGCGCGAGCATCTGTGCATCTACGGCTTTGCCGGGCGCAATGCGCAGCAGACGCTGGGCCTGCTGCTGACCAAGCGGATGGAGGAATTGGGGCTGGCGCCTTTGGGCTTTGTCGCCACCGATTATGCCACGCTGATCTGGGGGCTTGATCCGGTGACCGATGCCGCGCCGCTGTTCGATCTGGCGGCCCTGCGGCAAGGGCTGGAGGGGTGGTTGCAGGGCAATGCCGTTATGAAGCGTACCTTTCGCAACGTGGCGATCATCGCGGGCCTGATCGAGCGGACCCATCAGGGCCGCCGCAAATCGGGGCGGCAGGCGACGTTTTCGTCGGACATCCTCTATGACACGCTGCGCCGCTATGACCCCGACCACCTGATGTTGCAGATCACTCGGGAAGAGACGATGCGCGGCATGGTCGATTTCGGCCGGATCGAGGCGATGCTGGCACGCATAAGCGGGCGGATTGATCTTGTCCGGCTGGACGGCGTGACACCGCTGGCGGCACCCCTGTTTCTGGAACCCGGCAAGATCCCCGTGCAAGGTGCGGGCCGCGAACGGCTGGCCGAGGCCGAGGCGCAGGCCCTGTTGCGCGCGGCGGGGCTTGACTGACCCCCTGCCCCGCGCCAGACCCTGCGCCATGCCCCACAGCTTTCGCCTTGGCCCTGCCGACCTGCAAGCCCGCCCTTCTGGCGCGCTGTTCTGGCCAGCGCAGGGGTTGCTGTGCGTGTCAGACCTGCACCTTGGCAAATCGGAACGGCTGGCCCGGCGTGGGGGCGGCCTGCTGCCGCCCTATGAAACCCCTGCCACGCTGGAACGTCTGGATGCCGAGTTGGAGGCGACGGGCGCGCGGCAGGTGGTCTGCCTTGGCGACAGTTTTGACGATCTGGCCGCTGCCGAGGCGCTGGACGAGGCGGACCGGCTGTGGCTGGTGCGGATGATGGCGGGCCGGATGTGGCACTGGATCGAGGGCAACCACGATCCCGGCCCGGTCGATCTGGGCGGCAGCCTGCGGGCCGAACTGCCGCTTGGCGGCCTGATCTTTCGCCATCAGGCAGGTGGCGATGGCTTTGAGGTGTCAGGCCATTTTCATCCCAAGGTGCGGCTGGCGGGGCAAAGCCGCCGCTGTTTTCTGACCGATGGTCAGCGGCTGATCTTGCCCGCCTTTGGCGCCTATACCGGCGGTTTGCGCGTGGAAGCCCCTGCACTTCAGGCGCTGATGTCCCCCGGCGCGCGCGCCATCGTGACAGGACCGCGCTGTCTGGTTATGCCTATGCCGCGCTGCTGACCACCGCCTCGGCAGAGGGGGCAAGGCCCAAACGCTCTTCCACCTTGGCACGGTTGGCACGGCTGACCGGGATGCGCTGGCCACCCTTCATGCGCAGGAACAGCCGCGCGCCATCACGGTCGGCCCCTTCCACCGCTGCCCAAGCCACCCAATGAGAGCGGTGAACCTGATCGCCTTCGATCGGTTCCGCCTCAAGAATGGCATCGCCAAGGCGCATCAGCAGACTGGCGCTGCCCGCGCTGGTCACCACCTCGACGTGATGGTTGTTCACGGTGATCGACCACAGATCGCCCTGCAAATCTGAGCCCAGCCGCCGCAACAGACGCAGTTCGTGCAGAAGTGACGTTGCGTCACCTTTGGGCGCAGGGCTGTCATCCCCGGCCACGGGCTGGACCGACTGGCGCAGCAGGATCATCCCCATCGAGATCGAGCCGACCAGAAGAATGATTTCCGTCAGGCCCGGTGTGCTGGTGCGGCGATCCAGAAAGACCAGTCTGGCGGCCAGATAGAAGGGCGGACACAGCACAAGACAGATCAGCACCGTGGTCAGCACAAAGCCAAAAACCGAATCTTTCAGCCCAAGCCCGCCGCAGACAAAGGCACGCACCACGGTCGCCAGACCGACGCAAATCGCCAGCACCGGCAACCAATAAACCAGACGTCCCAGCAGGCTGACGGTGGTATAGGTGCCAAAGGGTCCGGTCGTGGCAAATACGCCAGAGCAGATCACCCAAATGATGTATGGCGTCTTAGACTGAAGGTCCGACTTCAATTCGGCCAAAAAGCCAGCCATTCGCCCACCAAATGGATCATTACATGAGACCGGGCTAAAGGAATTGGCCGAGGCTTTCAACCCCGGCCAAACTGTCAGGCAGTCAGGCCTTCGGGTTCCGGCAAGCTATTGGCGCGGCAGCAGGCGGTCAGCGTATTGGCCAGCAGGCAGGCAATGGTCATCGGGCCAACGCCGCCCGGAACCGGGGTGATCGCCCCCGCCACCTTGGCGGCGCTTTCGTAATGCACATCGCCCACCAGTTTGGCTTTGCCGTCACGCTCGATCCGGTTGATGCCCACGTCGATCACCGTGGCGCCCGGTTTCACCATGTCGCCGGTGATCATCTCGGGCCGACCAACGGCGGCGACGAGGATGTCGGCGCGCTTGCAGACCTCTGCCAGATCCTTGGTGCGGCTGTGAGCGATGGTCACGGTGCAGCTATCGCCCAACAGCAGTTGCGCCATCGGCTTGCCGACGATGTTCGACCGCCCGACCACAACCGCATTCAGCCCCGCAAGGCTGCCATGGTGGTCGCGCAGCATCATCAGGCAGCCCAAGGGCGTGCAAGGCACCATAGACTTTTGCCCGGTGCCCAGAAGACCCACGTTCGAGATGTGGAAACCGTCCACATCCTTTGCCGGATCAATCGCGTTGATCACGAGGTCGCTGTTCAGATGCTTCGGCAGCGGCAGTTGCACCAGAATGCCATGCACCTTTGGGTCGGCGTTCAACGCCGCGATCAGTGCCAGCAGATCGGCCTCTCTGGTGTCGGCCGACAGGCGGTGTTCAAAAGACGCCATACCAACCTCGATCGTCGAGGCGTGTTTGTTGCGAACGTAGACCTGGCTCGCCGGGTCTTCGCCCACCAGCACCACGGCCAGACCGGGCTGGATGCCTTGCTCTTCGCGCAGCCGCGCCACATGCGCCGCCACCTGCGCCCGCACATTGGCCGCAAAAGCCTTGCCGTCGATCACCTTGGTCATGTCTTGCTCCTTACACCGCAATCGCAAAGGCGCTGCGGTAATGTTCCATCTGCATGCGGGTCGCCAGAACCGCGTTCTTCATCAGAATCGCCACCGTCACCGGACCAACCCCGCCGGGCACTGGCGTGATCCAGCCCGCCACCTCTGCGCAACTTGCAAAATCGGCGTCGCCCACCGTTTTGCCCTCAACCCGGTTGATCCCGATGTCGATCAGCGCGGCCCCCGGTTTCAGCATTTCGCCCGTCACCAGCCCCGGCTTGCCCACGGCCACAAACACCGCATCAGCCCGGCGGGAATGCACCGAAACCTGCCGTGTCATATGGTGGCACACCGTCACCGTGGCCCCCAGCCCCATCATCAGAAAAGCGATGGGCTTGCCCACAATCTCGCTGTGGCCGATGACGCAAACATCCAGTCCTTCAACCTTCAGAGGCAGCGATTTCAAAATCTCCACCGCCGCCACCGCCGTGCAGGGGCCAAGCGCAAGATCGTTATATACTATATTACCGATGGAGGACGGGTGCATCCCCTCGACATCCTTCAACGGATGCACCGCCTTTTGCAGCGTTTTCACCGGAATATGCGCCGGCAGGGGGCGCTGGATGATGATGCCGTTCACCCGTGGGTCGGCGTTCAGCCCCGCCAGCACGCCCGTCAACTGCTCCAGTGAGATCTCGCTGGGGTAATTGCGCGCCTCAAACTCCACGCCCGCGGCCTCGGCCTGTTTCTGCTGGTTGCGGACATAAAGCTCTGCCGCCGCCACATCGCCCACGGAAATGGAAACCAGCCGCGGCTGCCATCCGGCATCGGCCAGCGCCTTTGCCTCGGTCAGGGTTTCAAACATCATCCGGGCGGCGATGGCGCGGCCGTCAATCTGGGTGGCGGTCATGTCTTTCCCCGATCAGCGGGCCGAAAGATCAGCCCTTGCGCAGACTGTCCGGCCCAAGGTGGTTTTCCTCGCGCGCGATGGACCAGTCGATCAACCGCCGCCACAGCTTTTCCACCAGTTCGGGCGGCAGCCCATAGGTGGCGGCATGGCGGCGAACATTCTGGACTACCTCTTCGACGCGGCTGTCGATCCGGGCGGGCAAATCTGCCCCAACCTTGATCTGCGCCGCGCGGTCGATATAGCCCGTGCGTTCTGCAAACAGGCGAACAAGATCCTCATCCACCCTGTCAATTTCGGCCCGGATATGGGCCATGGTCTCGCATTCGGCAGGCTTGCGCATCGGACACTCCGTCTCGGCTCCGGTCACTCCTTAAAGGCCCGGCTCAAGCTCGAAAACCCCTGCACCTTCCCCTTCTGCAAATATCCCGCGGGGGGTGCGGGGGGCGCGAAGCCCCCCGCTCTTTTTCAAGGATCAGAACAGACCTTCCACCTGACCCAGATCGTTCAGCCGGATCACTTCGGCCGACGGAACCTTGGGCAGGCCCGGCATGGTCATGATCTCACCGCAGATTGCCACGATGAAGCCAGCCCCTGCCGACAGGCGCACTTCGCGCACCGGAACCGTGTGGCCGGTGGGCGCACCGCGCACGGTCGGGTCAGTGGTAAAGGAGTATTGGGTCTTCGCCACGCAGATCGGCAGATGGCCATAACCCGCCGCTTCCCAAGCCTTGAGCTGGTCGCGGATCGACTTGTCGGCAATCACGTCATCGGCGTGATAGATGCGCTTGGCGATGGTTTGCAGCTTTTGGAACAGCGGCATTTCATCGGGGTAAAGCGGCGCAAAATTGGCCGACCCCGATTCCGCCATGGCGACAACCTTGTTCGCCAGTTCCTCAATACCAGCAGACCCTTGCGCCCAGTGCTTGCACAGGATCGCCTCGGCGCCCTGCTCGGCGACATAGGCTTTCACAGCCGCAATCTCGGCATCGGTGTCGCTGTAGAAGTGGTTGATCGCCACGACCACCGGCACGCCGAAGGATTTGACGTTGCCGATGTGACGGCCCAGATTCGGGCAGCCCTTCTTGACGGCCTCGACATTCTCGGCGCCCAGATCGGCCTTGGCCACGCCGCCGTTCATCTTCATCGCGCGGACGGTGGCCACGATCACCGCAGCGGCAGGCTTCAGGCCCGCCTTGCGGCACTTGATGTCAAAGAACTTTTCAGCCCCAAGGTCGGCACCGAAACCGGCTTCGGTCACGACATATTCACCCAGTTTCAGCGCGGTCTTGGTGGCGATAACGCTGTTGCAGCCATGGGCGATGTTGGCGAACGGGCCGCCATGCACAAAGGCCGGGTTGTTTTCCAGCGTCTGCACCAGGTTCGGCTGCATCGCGTCCTTCAGCAGAACGGTCATCGCACCGTCGGCCTTGATGTCGCGGCAATAGACCGGCTTTTTCTCGCGGGTATAGGCCACGACGATGTCGCCCAGACGCTTTTGCAGATCTTCCAGATCGTTCGACAGGCACAGGATCGCCATGACTTCCGAAGCCACGGTGATGTCAAAGCCGGTCTGACGCGGGAAGCCGTTCGACACGCCGCCCAGGTTCACCACGATGTCGCGCAGCGCGCGGTCGTTCATGTCCATCACGCGGCGCCACACCACGCGGCGAGCGTCGATGCCCAGCTCGTTGCCCCAATAGACGTGGTTGTCGATCATCGCCGACAGCAGGTTGTGCGCGCTGGTGATGGCGTGGAAGTCGCCGGTGAAATGCAGGTTCATCTCTTCCATCGGCACGACTTGCGCCATCCCGCCGCCCGCAGCGCCGCCCTTCATGCCGAAGTTCGGGCCAAGGCTGGCCTCGCGGATACAGACCACGGCCTTTTTGCCGATACGGTTCAGGCCATCGCCCAGACCCACGGTGGTGGTGGTCTTGCCCTCGCCCGCAGGGGTCGGGTTGATGGCGGTGACAAGGATCAGCTTGCCATCGGGCTTGCCCGCAAGGCTTTTGATGAACTCTTGGCCCACCTTGGCCTTGTCATGGCCATAGGGCAGCAGATGCTCTGCCGGGATGCCCAGCTTTGCGCCTATCTCCATGATCGGCTTTTTCTTCGCTTCGCGGGCGATTTCGATATCGGTCTTGAAGGCCATGGGCTCCCCCCTAGGTCGCGCGTCTCGGTTATGGGGGTGATAGCCGTCCGAGCCCGTCTGGCAGAGCGAATTTGCGACAGTTTGCCAGCCAATTTCGCCCTGTCGCGTTTCCTATCGGAAACAGTGGAACGTGGGCCGGGAATATTCCGCATGCAGAACAAAAATTCCAGTCAATCGGGCGCGCGGGCGTCACCCAGATAGTCCCATGCGCGCTGATCTGGTACATGCAGGCGAATCTTTTCACCCAGAAGAAAAATCCCCTCGCGCTCCACCCAAGCCGTCACGCCGCGGCGGTTTTGGGCGGCAGGCTTGAACCGCACGCCAAAACCGGCATGCCGGTTTTCAATCGGGCGGGCGGGCAAGGTGCAGGGACGGTTCTGCATATCCACCACCAGCGTGGCACCCCCCTCGCCCTGAAGCCGCGATGACGGCGGCAGGTGGCTGAAATCAGGGATACCGGCAATCACCATGGTCGTGCCCAGCAACGCCGGGTCCAAGGCGTCCAGCCCCATGTCTGCGGCCGTACGGTCCAGCTCTTCTTGCGACAGCACCGCGAGCTGGCGGGTGTTCCTGATTTCGGTGTTGCGCGGGTATTGCCCAAGCACCCGGCTGCATGAAGGGCGGGTCAGCCCGCCATGCGCCTCGCCCACGGGGCCGGAAAAAAGCGCCTCCAGCCGGGTCAGCGATTGGCTTTCCAACTGCGCTTCGCGGTCGGCGACGATGCCAAGCCAGGTGATGGTGCCAAAGAAGGGGGTCGGGATCAGGGCTGCCATGAACGTTCTACCACAAAGAAAACCCGGCGGAACGGCATCAGCGCCGCCCCGTCCGGCAAAAGCGGATAGGCCGCACCCAGGGCTTCGTCATAGGCAGCGGCAAAGGTTGCAGCCTCGCCCTCGGTCAGCTTGTCAACAAAGGGCCGCATCGCGGTTGAGCCGGTAAACGACCGCACCGGATGCCCCAAAGCCACCGGATCAAGCCGCTGGACATAGTCGGTTTCCCAGGCCTGCACCGCGCCCAGCGGGGCCAGCGCCTGCCAATAGTCGGACGCGGGCGCGACCGGCGGTTTCCAATGACGGAAATCAAAGCGGTCAGGAAACATCGTCTGCGCGATGTCGCGCAAAAAGCGGTGTGACGGGGCGGCATACTGGCGCGGCATCTGCACCGCCAGCACCCCGCCGGGCGGCAAAAACCCCGCCAGTCGCGCCAACAGCGCCGGATGATCGGGCAGCCATTGCAGGGCGGCATTGGAAAAGATCAGCGCAGGGGGCGTTGCGGGCTGCCATTCGGCAATATCGGCCTGCACCTTGGCGTCATAACCCTGCGCCGCCTCCAGCATCGCGGGCGAGGCATCAACCCCGATCAGCCGCCGCTCAGGGAACCGCGCGGCCAGCGCCTCGGCGACAGCGCCATCGCCACAGCCCAGATCGACCACATCGCCAGCGGGCAGATCGCCCACCTGCGCCAGCAGGTCCAGCGCCGGGCGCAAACGCAAACCCCGGAACCTTGCATAGGCCCCGGGGTTCCAGTCTTGTGTCGCCTTTTGGCTCACGCCAGAGGTTCCGGCTCTGGGTTGGCCTTGGGCTTGCGGCTGCGGGTCTTGGGCACGGCCACAAGGCCGGGTGCCGCATCTTTCGGGCCGTCGTCATCGCCACCATCCAGCGGCTCACCCGCCATGACCTTGCGGATCTGATCGCCGGACAGCGTTTCATATTCCAGCAGGCCCTTGGCCAGACGCTCGAACTCTTCCTCGTTATCGGTCAGCACCTTCATCGCGCGGGCATAGCCTTCGTCGATGATCGCTTTCACCTCATCCTCGATGACGCGCTTGGTTTCGGCGGACACGCTGAACCCGCCGGTGTTGCCCTGATAACCCTCATGCGCTTCGGAGTAATCGATATTGCCGATCTTGTCCGACATGCCCCAGCGCATCACCATGGCGCGCGCCACAGCCGAGACGTTCTGAATGTCACCGCTGGCCCCCGAGGAAACCCGGTCTTCGCCCCATTTCTTGATTTCGGCGGCCTTGCCGGCCATGCCCATCGCGATACGGTCCTTCATCTGGTCCTTGTGCCAGGAATGACGGTCCATTTCGGGCAGGCTCATCACCATGCCAAGGGCGGCACCGCGCGGCATGATGGTGGCCTTGTGGACCGGGTCGCATTTCGGCAGCTTGATGCCAACCATGGCGTGACCGGCCTCGTGATAGGCGGTCATTTCCTTGTCTTCCTGCGACATGACCATGCTGCGGCGCTCCGGCCCCATCAGCACCTTGTCCTTGGCATTTTCAATGTCATCCATCGTGACAAAGCGGCGGCCGACACGGGCGGCCATCAGCGCGGCTTCGTTCACAAGGTTTGCCAGATCGGCGCCCGAAAAACCGGGGGTGCCGCGCGCGATGATGCGCAGATCGACATCGGGGCCAAGCGGCACCTTGCGGGCATGCACGGCCAGAATTTTCTCGCGGCCCTTGATGTCGGGGTTGCCGACAGTGATCTGGCGGTCAAAGCGGCCGGGGCGCAGCAGCGCAGGGTCCAGCACGTCCTTGCGGTTGGTGGCCGCGACGATGATGACACCTTCGTTGGCCTCAAACCCGTCCATCTCAACCAGAAGCTGGTTCAGCGTCTGTTCACGCTCATCATTGCCGCCGCCCATACCGACGCCCCGCGCGCGGCCAACAGCGTCGATTTCGTCGATGAACACGATGCAGGGCGCGTTCTTTTTCGCCTGTTCAAACATGTCGCGCACCCGGCTTGCGCCGACGCCCACGAACATTTCAACAAAGTCGGAACCAGAGATGGTGAAGAACGGCACCCCCGCCTCACCGGCAATGGCGCGGGCAAGCAGGGTTTTACCGGTGCCGGGCGGGCCGACCAGCAGCGCGCCTTTGGGAATTTTACCGCCCAGACGGCTGAATTTCTGCGGGTTGCGCAGGAATTCGACAATCTCTTCCAGCTCTTCCTTGGCCTCATCAATCCCGGCCACATCGTCAAACGTGACGCGGCCCTGCTTTTCCGTCAGCAGTTTCGCCCGGCTTTTGCCAAAGCCCATGGCGCCGCCACGCCCGCCGCCCTGCATCCGGTTCATGAAGAAGATCCAGACCCCGATCAGCACGATGAAGGGCAGATAGACCGACAGCAGCGACATCAGGCCAGAGCTTTGCTGCGGGCGCGCCGAAACGTCGATGCCCTTGGCCACCAGCTTGTCCGACAAGGTGGCATCGGTGGGCACCACGGTGGAATAGCGGCTGCCATCCGATCCGGTGACCAAGGCCCGCTCGCCATCAATTGTCACTTGCGTGACCTTGCCTGTGTCCACGCGCTGCATGAACTCGGTATACGAAACCGCCCGGTCGGTGCCGGTCATCGTCGTGCCCGAGAACAGGTTGAACAGAACAAGGATCAGCAAAAGCAGGATGACCCAGAACGCGATGTTGCGTGCGTTGCCCACAAAAGTCTCCGTATCGTCAGGGCACAAACTGCCCGCTTGGTCGTTAAGATAGAGATTACAGCGCCAGCTTCAATGCGCGATGTTGAATGCGTGGCAGGCTGGCACCACTTCCGCCTGCCATTCGGGGAAATTTCCGGCCAAGGGGGCTGCGACAAGCTGTCCCTGACGCCAGATCGCCGGTGTCGCCAGCAGCACGGCGCGCGGCAGGCCCATGCTGCGCCAATCGGCAAGCTGGGCCAGACCGGCTGCGCCAAGGGCTGCCACCTGATCGCCGGGGGCGAACGGCCCCTGCACCTGCCAGCGGCCATCCCACAGCATGCCCGGCGCGACGGCGGGGCCTAGGCTGCGCACCTCTCGGCACAGCCACAGGCCGGTGAGCGCGGGCACCAGTCGCACACCACCCAGCGTGGCCGCCTGCCCCGCCTTTAGCGCCGCGACCAGCCGTTGCAGCGCTTCAGCCCGTGGGGCATGGCGCGCGCAGGTCAGCCAAAGGACGGCGCGGCGCAACAGGCGGCGCAAGATCTCGGGGTCGGTTCCGGCCACGGCGTCGCGGTTCAGGCACAGGGCACCGGCGCGCTGCACCATCACCGATTGCGCGGCGGCGTCAGTCATGCGGTCCAAGGCTGCGCGCGATTGGGCAAGGGCGGCGGCGGATTGCGCCAGCATTTCCGCCGAAATACCAAGTGCGGCAAGGGGTTCCAGCGCCTTCCTAATGCGAACGCGCAAAAAGCGGTCATTGGCGTTGCTGGGGTCTTCGGCCCAATCAATTCCCCGGCGCAACAGCACCTGCCGCAAATCCTCACGCGAAAAGGCCAGCAGGGGGCGCAGCCATGTGATGCCACCGTCTTGCCAGTTGGCGCGCATGCCCGACAACCCATCCAGCCCCGCAGCGCGCGACAGGCCCAGCAAAAGGGTTTCGGCCTGATCCTGCGCGGTATGGCCAAGGGCGACATGGGCGATGCCCTGCCCCCGTGCCCATTCCCCGATCAGCGACAGCCGTGCAAGACGGGCAGCCTCCATCAGGTTGCCTTTGGGCGCGCCGCCATGATCCCAGCGCAGAACGCTGTGCGGCAGGCCATGCGCCGCGCAGAACCGCGCCACCAGCGCCGCCTCTGCCGCAGCCTCGGCGCGCAAGCCGTGATCGACCGTCACGGCATGAACCTGCCAGCCCGGCATCTCGGCCATCAGCGCCAGCAGCGCCATGGAATCGCCGCCGCCCGAAACGGCAACCGCCACCCTTTCGGGGCGGCCTTGGGGAAATGTCGCCCCCAGCGCAGCAAAAAGGGCGGCCTCAGCCGCCCCTGTATCCCCCATGTCAGGGCTGCCTACTGGCACCCCATCCCCGCCATCGAGGTCTGGGCCTGCGTTGCCTGACTGCTGCCGGGAAAGCGGTTGCCCACCTCGGCCAGCGTCACACAAGCATCGGGCGTCTGCCCCAGCGTGCCCAGCGACTGGCCCAGTTTCAGCAGGCTGTCGGCGGCAAAGCTGCCATCGGGCTTGCCCGAAAACGCATCGAGGTATGACCGCGCCGCCCCGGCGGTATCGCCAAGATTGGTCAGCGCCTCGCCCCGCAGGAACTGCGCCTCTTGGGTCAGCGGCCCACCCGGGTAGGATTGCGCATAGGTCGCAAAGAGGTCCGCGGCGGTGCGAAAGTCACCCTGACCGAGCACCCCCTTGGCCCGGTCAAAATCGGCCTTCTCGGCAACCGCAAGTTCAGGTGCATCCCCGGCCGCAGGGGCCGGATCGGGGTTGCCCGCCGGAGCCGTGCCAGCCACCCCCGTATCGCCGCCCAGCGTGGGCGTAGCGGGGATGTTGTTCACATCACAGCCCTCGGTCACCTCGCACAGGCGGTATTCGATGTCGCCGATGCGGTTGGTGCCATCGGCCACCACACGGTTCAGCTTCAGCTCTACCTCTTCGGTCTTGGCGGTCAGGCGGGTCAGCTCTGCCTCAAGCGCATCCATGCGCTGCAAGGCGTCGCCCCCGGCGGCACCGCCATTGGCGGCCCCGCTTGTGACCAGTTCGGATTTCAGACCGTTGAACTGGGCCATCAACTGGCCCAGCTCTGCCTTGATGTCGGCCAGCGTCTGCGCCTTGTCCTGCGCGGCAACCGGGGTCACCGCGAAAGACGAAGCCGCCAGCGCCAGGCACAGGGCCAATCGGCGCATCAGATCAGGCCCCCGCGCCCATTTGCAGAACGGTCACGGCGCGACGGTTCTTGGAATAGCAGGCCTCGTCCGAGCAAACCTCCAGCGGGCGTTCCTTGCCGTAAGAAATCGTCTTCATCCGGCTGGGCGCGATGCCTTGCGAGATCAGGAAATCCTGTACGGCGGCGGCGCGGCGGGCACCAAGGGCAAGGTTGTATTCACGGGTGCCCTGTTCGTCGGCATGGCCTTCGATGATGAAGGCGTAATCGGGATGCGATTGCAGCCACTGGGCCTGACCTTGCAGGATGCCGCGCCCTTCGGCCGACACGGTGGACTGGTCTACCGCGAACAGCACGCGGTCGCCGATGCGCTGGTTGAAATAGGCGACCGAGTTGGGGTTGTTCGGGTCGCCAAGGCCGGTCGAGTCGATGCCGCCCGCGCCATAGCCACCATTGGCACCTGGGCCGCCAGCGCCGCCCTTGCCATAGCGGTCGGGGTTGTTACAGGCGGCAAGGCCAAGGGCCGCAACGATCAAAAGGGCTTTGGGCAGGAAGGTCATGGGCATGTCCTTGTGGTTTTTGGGGGCTCGATAGCCCAGATGTAGCAGATTCGCGCCGCAGTGTTAACCAGCGGCGCGACAGGAATTACTTCAACAGCGGCGACCATGCCGGGTCAGAGGCAGCGCCTTCGGTCGTGATCTGGCGCAGGTTCCGCCCCGTGATATCCACCGAGAACAGTTGCGCCGACCCGCCCGCGCCCGCACTTTCGCGGGTGAACATGATCACACGGCCATTCGGCGCCCAGGTCGGGCCTTCATCCAGGAAGGACGAGGTCAGCAGACGCTCTTCGCTGCCATCGACGCGCATCACGCCAATGTGGAACCGGCCCTGATTTTGCTTGGTAAAGGCGACCATATCGCCACGGGGCGACCAGACCGGGGTGCCGTAACGCCCCTGCCCGCCCGACAGCCGACGCGCCTCGCCACCGCCCGCAGGCATGATGTAAAGCTGCTGGTTGCCCGAGCGGTCGCTTTCAAACACGATCTGGCTGCCATCGGGGCTGAACGAGGGCGCGGTTTCAATCGAGGGTGCATTGGTCAACTGCCGCAACCCGCCGCCGTTCACATCCATCGCATAGATGTCGGTGTTGCCGCCGCGCTCCAGACTGAACACGATGGTGCCGCCATCGGGCGAAAAGCGGGGCGCAAAGGTCATCGTGCCGTCCTGCTGTTCCAGCGCCCGCACGCCAAGGCTGCCGACATCCATCAGATAGATCTGCGGAAAGCCCGAGGCATAAGAGGTGAACAGGATCTGCCCGCCCGTCGGCGAAAAGCGCGGCGCCAGCACGATCGAGGAACTGTCGGTCAGATAGCTGGTGTTCGCACCATCGTAATCCATCACCGCCAGCCGCTTTTGCCGCTGGTTCTTCGGCCCGCTTTCGGCAACGTAGACGACGCGGCTGTCGAAATAGCCGCCTTCACCGGTGATCCGGCTGTAAACCGCATCGGCCACCTTATGCGCCATGCGCCGCCAGGTGCCGGGGGTGCCCGCGAATTGCAGGCCCTCGCCCAGGGGTTGGCCGGTGAACACGTCGAACAGGTAGAACTTGACGACAATCCGGTCGCCACTGGCCTGCACGGCCCCGGTGATCAGCGCCTGTGCGTTGATCGCCTGCCAGTCGTTATAGGCAATGGGCGCATCGAACGAGGTGACGCGGCTGATATGCGCCTCTCGCGGGATTTCGCGGAACAGGCCGGTTCCGGCAAGGTCCGCCGCCACGACGCGGCTGATGTTCTGCGCGTAATCGCCCGCGCCCCCCTCATCCACGAAATCGGGGATGGCGAAGGGCATCGGCTCGATGACGGGAGAGTCGATGATGATGTTCAACTCTGCATTCGCAGGCTGGACGGCGGCAAGCATTCCCAAAAGGAAGGCGGTCGCAAGGGCGTGAAGTTTGCTCATCGTTTCCTCATCAGGCACGGGCAATGGGTTTGTCCGGGGTGCGTCATCTCAGTCGCATCCCAGAGGCGTCGAAAGTCAGGTTCATGATGTTCCAGCTGTCGTACTTTGCCGGGTCAAGGTCCATACCGGGGCCGTTGCAGCCACGAACCGAGCGGCTGACCGCACGCTTTGCAGTCTCGAAAGCCTGCTGGGCCGCAGCCTCATCACCGCCGTCATAGTTGGTCATGGTGATCGAGGTCGGTTTGCCATCGGGCGCCATTTCCACCCGCAGCGTCAGGCGCACCATAGTGGCGGCGGTGGAAAGACTGCCGATGTTCCAGCATTTGTTGATGGCCGACCGCAGCCCATCCATCTCTCCCGCCGTCAGCGGCGGGCCTTTGGGCAGGTCTTGGCCACCGGTCTCGGCAGGCTGGTCCGTGCTTTGGTCGGCGGGTTGATCCGCCGTCGCATCGTTCAGCGCCGCTGCAAGGGCATCGTCAATTGCCGTGCTGTCGGTTTGTTCCGTGGTATCCGCCGGATTGTCGGTCGCATCCGCCGTTGCCGTCTCGGTCGGGGCCGGGTCTTCCGTCGGCTGTTCCACCGGGGCCTGCGGACGGGTGCGGGGCCGCAAGGACCGGGTCGGCGCCAGTTCCGGCGCGGTGGTGGGCTTGGCGTCGGGCGCGACCATGGCCGCGCTATCCTCGGGCGAGGCGGCGGGCTTTTCGGGTTCCGGCGGCGTATCGGTCGGCGGCGCGGTGTCGCTGACCTTGGGCGTTGCCTGATCGGCCACGTCGGGCGTGTCATTCTGGTCGGTCACCGGGGTTTCGGTGATCTTCTCGGCCGGTTTCGGCGCGGGCGCCTCGGTGCTGTCGGGCACCTGAATCGGCTGCTCGGTCTCGGCCGTGGGGGCCTTTGGCGGGGGCGTCTCAATCGGCTGCGGATCGGGTGCGACCGGCACCGTCTCATCCGGCGCGGGCGCGGGTTTCGGCGCGGGCTTGGGCTTGGCCGGGGGCCGTTTGGCAGGCTTGGTCTCTGCCGTGGGCAGTTCGGGCTTGACCGGCTTTGGCGGCTCTACCGCAGGCTTGTTGTCCTTGGACGGGTTCGGAGTCGAGGCCATGATCGCCTGAAACTCTTCGCCCGACACCAGCGACACCTCTGCCACAACCGCTTCGGGCGGCTTGGCCGGCGCAAACAGCCAATCCCCCAGCGCGACCCACAGGATCAGCCCGCCGTGCAGGATAGCCGAAACTTTTGTGCCCCTGTCCCAATCCATGGCCGGGCCTCAGTTGCCCCCCATTGCGGGGCCGCCCGGATCGGTCACCAGACCGATTTCGTTGAACCCGCCCGCATTCAGCGCACCCATGATCTGCGCCACCCGCTCATAAGCCAGCGCGCCATCGGCCCGCAGGAAGATTTTCTTCGAGGTGCGTTCCTTGGCAATTTCCGTCAGCTTGGGGATCAGCTCCCCGTCGCCCACTTCGGTATTCTGGATCAGCAGCAGCCCGTCCGAGGTGATGGTGACCGTCAGCGGCTCTTCATCCTCATTCGGCATCGCGCTGGCCGCCGTTTCCGGCAGCTTGATCGGCACGCCCACGGTCAGCATCGGGGCCGCGACCATGAAGATGATCAGCAGCACCAGCATCACGTCCACGAAAGGCGTGACGTTGATCTCGCTCATTGCGGCAGAGGCCCCGCGACGCCGCCCCCGGCGCCCGCCACCGCCGCCCTTTTTCATCACCCCCGCGCCCATGGGTCAGGCGTCCAACTGGCGCGACAGGATGGTGGAAAACTCGTCGGCAAAGGCCTCGTATCCGCCAAGGATACGCTCGCTGTCGGCGTTGAGCTTGTTATAGAACACCACCGCCGGAATAGCGGCGATCAGGCCGATACCCGTGGCGAGCAGCGCCTCGGCGATGCCGGGGGCCACGGTGGCAAGGTTGGTGTTCTGGCTGATGGCGATTTCTTCAAACGAGTGTTTGACGCCCCAGATCGTGCCGAACAGCCCGATGAACGGTGCGGTCGAACCGACGGTCGCCAGAAACGACAGCCCCTTGTTCAGCAGCTCGCTTTCCCGCGCGATGGCGACATCCATCGCCCGGTCAATCCGCGCCTGCGCGCCCGCGATCAGCCCGCCATCCTGCCGGTGGCTGCGCCGCCATTCCAGCATGCCTGCGGCGAAAATCTTTTCCGACGCACCCTGCGGGTCGCCGCCCACCTTTTCGAACAGCTCATCCAGCGGCTCGCCCGACCAGAAAGCATGGTCGAACACTGCCCCCTCGGTCCGTGCCTGCCGGAACATCAGATGCTTGCGCACGATGATCGCCCAGGACCAGAACGACATGGCCATCAGGCCCAGCATGACCAGCTTGACCGTGAAGGTCGCGCGAAAGAAAAGGGCGATGATGGAGAAATCAATCTCCTTCGCCGCAACAAGGGCTTGTGGGTCCATTACGCCTGCTCTTTTGCTCTCGGGGCTCTGATGGCCGCCTATTGCGCCGATTCTACCCGGATTTGAAGGGGAATGCCAACACATTGCCGTCACCGGGGCCATCAATCGGGCGGGATCGCGCCACAAGGCGCCCCCGCAACGGTCGATTTTCCGGCATCGGCTAGCTGCGGGCCGCCTCCAACAGGCTGCGCACCGCCGCCGGAATGCGCGCCGCGCGACCCGTGTCATGCAGGCAGACCAGCGTGACAGCGGCGGTGAACAGCCTCTCATCCTCCCGCCAAACCTCTTGGCGCAGCTCGATCCGGCTGCCGCCCAGCTCCTGCAGGTTGGTCATCACCACCAGATCATCGCCAAACCGGCCGGGGCGCAGATAGTCGGCCACAACCCGGCGCACGGCAAAGACGATGCCCTCCGCCGCCCGCAGCGCCATCTGGTCCACCCCCAGCGCCGCGATCCATTCGCTGCGGCCCCGTTCGATGAACTTCAGATAGTTGGCGTAATAGACGATCCCGGCAAGGTCGGTATCTTCGTAATAGACGCGAACGGGGTGGCGGTGGGCTGTCTGGGGGGGCATCGGGGTCTCCTTGCGCGGCCGATGCTGGCGGAAGGTCGCGCAAAGGTCCAGCGCGGGCTTGTGAAGGCGCCTTGCCGTGCCAACATCCGCCCTTGCCCCCGGAGGTTTCCATGCGCCTGTTGCCCGCCCTTGCCCTGACCTTAGCCACAGCCACCACCGCCCCCGCCCCCGCCGAAGAGGTCGGCCGCGTCGGCGTTGACTGGGTTGGCAATGACATCGTGATCGATGCCTTCGCCGACCCCGAGGTGCAAGGCGTCACCTGCCACATCGCCTATTTCGACCGCTCGGTCTATGACCGGCTGACCCAAGGCAACTGGTTCGAAGACCCCTCCTATTCGGCGGTTGATTGCAGCCAGACCGGGCCCATCGTGCTGGGCACCGGCGTGTCTGACGATGAGGGCGGCGAGGATGTGTTTTCCGAACGCCAATCGCTGATCCTGAAACGCCTGAAAGTCACCCGCATCTGGGACCAGAAAAACAATACGCTGATCTATCTGGCCCATGCGTCAGAGGTGACGCAAGGCTCGGGCAAGATGTCGCTGTCAGTGATCCCCCTGCCCCTCCGCTGACAGGCGCGCCGCCAGCCGCAAGGCGTGGCTGGCATCGCGCGCGACAACCGGCAGCGTGGGCAGATAGGCGGCGCGAATCACCCCGGCAATCTCGGGCCGCAGGATCACGGCTTCCTCCGCCCGCGCCAAAGGCGAGGTTTCGGCAAAAGCACCCTCGCCCCAGGTCAGGATGGTCTGCGTCGCCTCATTCAGCGCGACAACCTCGGCAGGCAAATCGGCAAGCGGGCCATTCATCCGCAGGAACACGAAAGCCGCCTTGATCGCGCCATCGGCATCGAACCGAAAGGCCCGATACTGGTTTGCCCCCGCCGCCGCCAGCCGGTCGCACAGGGGGCCAAGATCGGGCACCAGTTGGTCCAGCCTGGGCACGAGCGGCAGTTCGGCCCAATCCTGAAAGAAGAACATCATCAGGTTTGCGCCAAGCTCTGGGTCGGTCTCGGCCATCTTGTGCCCGGCCAGGACCATAACCGCCTCGATCGCGCCCTTGATCGTGGCAAGCGTCGCATCGTCAACGCCAAACACCACCGGCACGATGGGCCGCCCCCAGCGCGCGCACAGGTATTGGCCATCCTTGCGGGTGAACAGCTTTTGAATGTCGTCAGCGGTCATGTTGGCCTCCGGTCTTGGCGCAGCGATAACGAAGGTCGCGCCGAGGCTCAACCACCGGACCGGGGGCCAGCCCCCGGACCCCCGGAGTATTTCCGGAAGGGCAAATAAAAGAGCGCCTCTTGATCTTGCCCTTCCGGAAATACTCTCGGGGGATGCGGGGGGCGAAGCGCCCCCGCTTCTTCGGGTTAACCGTCGAAGAGATCACTTTGCCCCAGCCCTTTGGGCGGGTCGATTCCCAGATGCCGCCAGGCACGCATTGCCAGCATCCGCCCGCGAGGGGTGCGCTGGATCAGGCCTTGTTGCAGCAAGAACGGCTCGATCACCTCTTCAATCGCATCGCGGCTTTCCGACAAGGCGGCGGAAATGGTTTCCACGCCGACCGGCCCGCCGCCATAATTCTCGGCCAAGAGGAGCATGTAGCGCCGGTCCGCGCCATCCAGCCCCAGATGGTCCACCCCCAGCCGGGTCAGCGCATGATCGGCAATGGCCCGCGTCAGGCGACCGTCGCCTTCGACCGTGACGAAATCGACCACGCGGCGCAGCAGGCGACCGGCGATGCGCGGGGTGCCACGGGCGCGGCGGGCAATCTCTCGGGTGCCTTCGGGGTCGGCGGCGATACCCAACAGGCGCGCGCCACGGGTGACGATCAGGTCAAGCTCATCCTCGGTATAGAATTGCAGCCGGGTCGGAATGCCGAAGCGGTCGCGCAAGGGTGTGGTCAAAAGGCCCAGCCGCGTGGTGGCCCCCACCAGCGTAAAGGGTTGCAGGTCAATCCGCACCGTGCGCGCCGCCGGGCCTTCGCCGATCACCAGATCCAGCGCGAAATCCTCCATCGCGGGATAGAGCACTTCCTCGACCACGGGCGACAGGCGGTGGATCTCGTCGATGAACAGCACGTCGCGCGGTTCCAGATTGGTCAGGATCGCCGCCAGGTCGCCGGGGCGGGCCAGCACGGGGCCAGAGGTCATGCGGAACCCCACCCCCAGTTCGCGCGCCATGATTTGGGCGAGCGTGGTCTTGCCCAGACCGGGGGGGCCGTGAAACAACGTGTGGTCCATCGACTCGCCCCGCATTTTGGCGCTTTCGATGAACACCCGCAGGTTGGCGCGCGCCTCTTGCTGGCCGACAAACTCCTCCAGCATCTGAGGACGCAAGGCGCGATCGGCATCCTCTGCCAGACGCTCGGGGCGCAAGGTGGGGTCGGATTGCATCGCTTACCCCTTTGGCGCCAGCAGTTTCAGGCTGGCGCGGATCAGGGCGGCAGTGTCCGCCTCTGGCGCGTCACCGGCGGCGGTTGCCACGGCTTGCGCGGCATCGCCCTGCCCGTAGCCAAGATTGATCAGCGCCGAAAGCGCATCAGCGGTATAGGCCGCGCGGGGCGGCGGGGCGGCGGGTTTGGCCGCGCGTTTGGGTGGGGGCGCTTCGGTCTCGATCACCACATCATCGGCATGGGCGGTGGCCGACAGGCGGACCCCCATGGCCATGATGCCGGGCGCCTTTGACTTCAACTCTAGGATCACGCGTTGCGCCAGCTTGGGGCCAACCCCCGGTGCGGCCTGAATGGCGCGTTGATCGCCAAGGGTGATGGCGCGCGACACGCCCTCTGGCCCCAGGGTGCCCAGAATGGCCATGGCGGCCTTGGCCCCCACGCCCTGCACCGTCACCAGCAGCTTGTGCCATTCCTTTTCCAGCATGGTCGGAAAGCCGAAGAGTTGCAGCAGATCCTCGCGCACCAAAAGCTCTGTATAAAGCGACACGGCCTCTCCTACACCGGGCAGGCCCGCCAGCGTTCGGTCGCTGACATGCACGACATAGCCAACGCCGCGCACATCGATCAGCACCGAGTCTGACCCGCGCCAATCCAAGCGCCCGGAAATCTTGCCAATCATGCCTGTGCCCTTTGTAACGCAGCCTGAAGCCGGTTCGCGCTTTGCATGTGATGGGCGTGGCAGATGGCGATTGCCAACGCATCCGCCGCATCCGGCCCGGCCAGTTGTACGCCCGGCAGATGCAGCCGGACCATATGGTCGATCTGGACCTTGGCGGCGTGGCCCACACCCACGACGGTTTTCTTTACCGCGTTGGGGGCATATTCCCCCACCTCTATCCCGGCCTGTGCCGGCACCAGCAGGGCGATACCCCGCGCCTGCCCCAGCTTTAGCGTGGCGACCGCATCTTTGTTGACGAAGGTATGTTCCACCGCCGAGGTATCGGGGGCGTACAGGCGTACCACCTCGGTCAATTGGGCATGCAGGCTGCGCAGACGCTGGGCCAAAGTGCCTTCGGAGCCGTCCGAATGGCAGATGCCGTTGGCAACATGGGTCAGCCGCGATCCTGCAACATCGATCACCCCCCAACCCAGGTTGCGAAGGCCAGGGTCGATCCCCAGAACACGCATGACTGCCCCTTTTTCGTTGTTTTCCCCGAAATAGCACGAAACAAGAACATGCGCCAAGGTTAATTCCAGCCTTGGCAATCGGAACCGGCCTCGCTAATCATGCCGCAAAAGCCGACGCTGCGCATCGCAAACACGACATTGCCGCAGCGCAGCATCCTGCCTCTCCCGCAATTCATGGCAAATCCATGGACTTTGTCATGCACACAACGCAAGGCGGCCTTGCTGGCGTGGGGATTGCTTCGCATTCGCAGCAAGACTATTTAGCGATCATCGAAGGCAGAAAGCTGCCTGATGTGCGAGCAGTTTGTGAAAGGAATACGCAATGGCCGCCTATGAGACGTCCCGCGCGGCGCCGTTTGGCGCCATCTCGATCTTCCGTTTCGTCCAGTCGCTGGGCGAAGCCACCACCCGTTTTTCCGCCTGGAACGACGCACGGGTGACCCGCAAGGCCCTGTCGAAGCTGACGGATCGTGAGCTTGATGATATCGGCCTGTGCCGTGGAGATGTTGACCTGATCGGCCGTTAAGCCGCAATCAGTGTCAGAGATGAATGAAGGCCGTTGTCCAACGCGGACAACGGCCTTCTGGTTTTCAAAGCCCGCTGATTTCAGGCCTTCCTGTTCTTGTGGGATAAACGCCCTCAGGATTTGAGGGCGTTAACACCCTGCCCGATCTTCTTGGCCAGAAATTCGGTGACGGGTTCCGACTGCATCAGCCAGGCGCCGAATTTGTCAAACCCTTCCCCTGCCTCAAGCCGGGCGAGACGGTCCTGATAATTGGCAGGACCCACAGTATAAAAAATAGTGGCTTTCAAAAGGAATGCGGAAGTCAGGGCAAACAGCACGGGGGCCAGCAAGGACCGCCGGCGCCTCGACTTGTTTTGCCCGAAGTAAAACGAGCGGCCCAATGCGCCCGTCGCTTCGTGGGCAAAACCCTTTTCCCGCTGGGAATGATAGCGGCGCACGCTGTCGTAGAAGTCGGCCATATTCTGATCGGTCATCTGAAACCCCGTCGCCACAAAAAAATTCACATGTCCAGATTGGGCCTGAAATGTGGCGCGAACGTGGCAAATGGGGCTGGTGTCGCCACGCAGTTCGGAAACGATTCAGTTCCGTTTCAGAACCAATGCCGACCACTCGCCCAAATCTTCCCGCGAGACGAGGGTGAAGCCAGCAGCCTGATAGGCCGCAATGATCGACTCTGCCTGCACCACAAGCAGACCCGAAAGGATAATCAGACCACCTGGCGCGCAATGGGTGGCCATGTCGGGCGCAAGCTCGATCAGCGGGCCTTTGAGGATATTGGCAAAGATCAGATCATAGGGGGCGGCCTGTTTCAGGCGCGGATGGGCAAAGCCCGCCGCCTCCATGCATTCGATGCGGCCCTGCAAGTGGTTGATCGCCACATTCGCCTCGGCCACATCCACCGCCACCCGGTCAATGTCGCTGGCAAGAACCAGCGCTTCGGGCAGCACCGCCGCCGCAGCCATCGCCAGAACTGCGGTGCCACAGCCGATGTCGGCCACTTTGGCGGGGCGGAAACCTTCGGCAAACAGCCGATCAAACGCCCGCAGACAGCCCAGCGTGGTGCCGTGGTGTCCGGTGCCAAAGGCCACCGTCGCCTCGATCTGCAAAGCCACGCGGCCCGGATCGGTGGGCACCTTGTCGGCATCATGGCTGCCATAGACAAAGAAGCGTCCGGCCTCGACCGGCTTCAACTCTCGGCGCACCTTGGCGACCCAGTCGATCTCTGGCAGTTCCGACAGGGCAAAGGGACGCGCGCCGAAAGATTCCGCCACCAGCGACAGCAGCGCCTCGTTCGGCGGTTCAAGGTAATAGGCGCCGATTTCCCACAGGCCCGAGTCGTCCTCGATCTCAAACACGCCTACGCCAACCGGGGTTGGTTCCAACTGCTCCAGCGATTGCGCAATGGCATTGGCGTGGGCTTCGCCGGGCACGGTGGTCAGCGCGGAATAGGTGGTCATCGGGCGGCTCCTTCGGGATAAGCCGGGCTTAATCGCAAGGGCCGCCCGTGGCAAGTATATGGGGCTAACGCGCCGCCACCCCGGTGCCGATTGGGCAGGTCACGCCGGTTCCGGCAAGGCCGCAATAGCCGTCGGGGTTCTTGGCCAGATATTGCTGGTGGTAATCTTCGGCAAAGTAAAACCTGGGCACGGGCAGGATTTCGGTGGTGATGGGGCCCAGACCTCGGGCATCCAGCGCCTGCTGATAAGCCAGCTTCGATGCCTCTGCCGCCGCCTGCTGTTCGGGCGAATAGGTATAAATGCCCGACCGATAGGTGCTGCCCACATCATTGCCCTGCCGCATCCCCTGCGTCGGGTCATGGTTTTCCCAGAACACCTTGAGCAAGCCATCATAGCTGATCACGGCAGGGTCATAGATCACCCGTACCACCTCGTTATGGCCGGTAAGCTGGGTGCAGGTTTCCTTATAGGTCGGGTTCGGCGTATAGCCGCCCGCATAGCCGACCATGGTCAGCCAGATGCCCGGCGTCTGCCAGAACTTGCGCTCTACCCCCCAGAAACAGCCCATGCCGAACATCGCCTGCGCCATCCCCTCGGGCACGGGCCCATCCAGTGGCAGGCCCGACAGGAAATGGGTTTCTGCGGTGGGAAGCGGCGTGGCCCGGCCGGGCAGCGCTTTGTCAGGCGAAACCATCTGCATCTTGCTGCGATCGACAAAGAACATGCGCGTCTCCTTTGGCTGATGCGCAACATATAGGACAGGAAAAGGCCCGTCGAAGGATCGACTGAATTCCCTCACGGAAATTTGGCCAAAAACAGGGTGAACGGATCACGCCGCGAAGGCAAGACCCGGGTGCCCGGTCAATTACAAGGCGCCGAGGCCCAAGTGCCGGTGGCTTCCTGCCAGCACTGGCCGCGCCTGGCCTTTTCATCGGCAACGATCCACAGATCGCCCTTTACCGTGCCCTTGTCACAGTCAAGCCGGGCCAGCGGCTTGTCGCCCTTCAGGACGGCGATGCTGCCGTTTGTTACGGCATTCTCGTCCTGGCGGTCGAAACTCGTCGACATCAGATAGGTCACGCCCGCGTTCTCGACCGAAGCGATCGCCCAGATCTCGCGACCGACACCGGGCCACGGCTCGGCACCCGCGCTTTGTACGGATTGCGACAGGATCAGTTCGGGGCGACCGGCAGGGCCGAACGTATAGTCAACCATATCGCCATTGAGACAAAACTCCAGGTGCTTGCTGCCAATCTCGCACGACATCAGCAGCACCTCACAGCCAGCATAGGCCAGCGATGGAATCAGCGCGAGAACCGGAATGATAACGCGAAACATCGGACCCTCCAAAACCTTGCCCAGCCTTGCAATCCTGCGACAGCGATGCAAGCCCGCCGGTCAGAACAAGGTGAACTGGTGCCCCGCACGCGGCGGTGGCTGAAACAGGTCGCGCCGCAAGGGCGGCATGTCACGCAACAGGCCCAGCCGCGCCGCCGCCTTGGCAAAGCGCTGGCGCATCAGGTCGGCCCAGATCCCCTGCCCACGAAAGCGGTGCCCCCAGCGAGCATCGTAATCCTTGCCGCCGTGCAATTCGCGTACCCGGCCCATGACCTTGGCGGCCCGGTCGGGGAAATGCTCGGCCAGCCAGTCCTGAAACAGGGGCGACACCTCCATCGGCAGGCGCAAAGAGATATAGCTGGCGCCGCTCGCGCCCGCGTCCGCCACGGCCTGCAACAGCGGCTCCAGCTCATGATCGGTCAGACCGGGCACGACGGGGGCCACCATCGCCCGCACCGGCACACCCGCCGCCACCAACCTGCGGATCACCTGCAACCGCCGCGCCGGGGCGGGTGCGCGCGGCTCCATCTTGCGCGACAGCGCAGGGTCTAGCGTCGTAACCGACACGCCCACCCTGAGCAGCCCCTTGGCGGCCATCGGCGCAAGGAGGTCCAGATCACGTTCGATCAGGGTGCCCTTGGTCACGATGGCCAGCGGATGGTTGAAATCCGACAGCACCTGAACCACTTCGCGCATCACGCGCCACTCGGCCTCACACGGCTGATAGGGGTCGGTGTTGGTGCCGATGGCGATCACATCCACCGCATAGGATTTCGCCCGCAGCTCGCGCTCCAGCACTTTGCCAAGGCCGGGGCGCGCAATAAGCCGGGTTTCAAAATCCAGCCCCGGCGACAGGTTAAGATAGGCATGCGTCGGCCGGGCAAAGCAATAGATGCAACCATGTTCACACCCCCGATAGGGATTGATCGAGCGGTCAAACGGAATGTCGGGCGATGTGTTGTAGGTGATGGCAGACCGCGCCACCTCTGCCCGCACTTCGGTTTTGATCAGGCGGTCGGTCTCCGCCATCTCCCAACCGTCGTCAAAGGCGGTGCGGGTGCTGCCCTCGTACCGCCCCGTGGCATTTTCCAGCGCACCGCGCGCCTTGGCCCGCTGCCCCGGCAAAAGGGTTTCGCGTTTATCCTGCATGTCAAATAAATAGAACATTTCACGAACATCGCAACAGCTTTTATATTCACCCCCTCTTGCTGTCGGCTTCCATTCAGGCAATGTCGTAAATCGCAAAGTCCGCACCGGGCTTTGGCCCCACTACCTACGGCAACTGCCCGAGGAGCACACAGATGGCTGACGACGACGAAATCATCCTCTCGGAACTTTCCGACGACGAGCTTGTGCTTCAGATGCACGACGACCTGTACGACGGTCTCAAGGAAGAGATCGAAGAGGGTGTCGAAATTCTGCTGGAGCGCGGCTGGACGCCCTATGACGTTCTGACCAAGGCGCTGGTCGCCGGCATGACGATTGTTGGTGCAGACTTCCGCGACGGCATCCTGTTCGTGCCCGAAGTGCTGCTGGCCGCCAACGCGATGAAGGCTGGGATGGCGATCCTCAAGCCGCTGCTGGCTGAAACCGGCGCGCCGCGCATGGGCAAGATGGTCATCGGCACCGTCAAGGGCGACATCCACGATATCGGCAAGAACCTTGTCGCCATGATGATGGAAGGCGCGGGTTTTGAGGTGCTGGATCTGGGCATCAACAATTCGGTCGAAAAGTATCTTGAGGCGCTGGAAACCGAAAAGCCCGATATTCTGGGCATGTCGGCCCTGCTGACCACCACGATGCCCTATATGAAGGTCGTGATCGACACGATGAAGGAAAAGGGCCTGCGCGAAGACTATATCGTGCTGGTCGGTGGCGCGCCGCTGAATGAAGAGTTCAGCAAGGCGATCGGTGCCGATGCCTATTGCCGCGATGCCGCCGTTGCGGTGGAAACCGCGAAAAGCTGGGTTGCGCGCAAGCACAACCAGATGAACGGCTGAACCGCCTGACAGATCTGCAAAAGCCCCGAAGCGCCGCTTCGGGGCTTTTGCTTGCGCGGGGCCTGCGATGTGGCAGAATAAGCGGGTTCATTCAGGATTTTGCGATGTCCACCGTTGCCATGCTTCCCGGCCATGCCCGCATCTTTCAGGCCGCAGCCCGCCATTTCAACGTCTTCATTCTGGTGCGCCGCACCAACCTGTCCTCGCTGCGCTTTATCGGCGACAAGGATTGCGTCCCGAAGCGGATCGACTGCAAGGCCAAGACGGCGGATAACCCGGTCACCCACGAAACCTATGGTCAGATCGACTGTGCCGGGCTGGTGGTGGACCCGACCGTTCTGGGTCAGGCGGCCTATGCCACTGACAAGAAATACCAAAAGGCGCTGGATGAATGGGCCAGGTTCAGCATGGGCCACATCCATGACGCCGTGCGCACCTGGGAAGGGCAGCAGGAGCTGACCTATATTCCCGGCGGCATGCAGTATTTCGTCGATTTGACACCCGGCAGCCCGCGCTATGGCTGTGTGAAACTGTCCACCAGCAGCCTGCTGACGGCGGGCAAATACGTTCACGGCGACTTTGACCTTTACGGCATCGTTCCGGCCACCGCGCGCAGCGAGAATGTGGCCGTGTTCGAAATCCTGTCGGGCCAGAAACATTCCCGCAGCCCGGCGTTCCGCGATGTGCAAATGTTCGTCAACAGCAAGATCGGCGCGCCGATGATCCTGCACGGCGAGCAAGATACCTATGCCGGTGAACATGCCGATGAGGGAATCGATGTTTTCGAGCCGGATGGCAGCATCAGTGGCTGCGAGAACCTGCAACAGATCGAATGGCTTTACGCCATCCGCTTTCGCGGCCGCAAACTTTTCACCAAATCGCAGCAGCGCCATTTCGGTTATGACGGGAATGAGACGTTCGAAGGCTTCAAATGGGCGCTATGAGGCTTGGCAAGCGCCTCTTAAAGTCCCAGATTAGGGGCAGGAGGACCAAAATGCCCCTGCCCCATTTCCTTGCCCTGCTCCTTGGCGTCATCGCTTTGGCTGGCGTGACGCTTGTCTTGGCTCACAGCCTTGGCCTGCCGCTGATCTGGCTGGCCTTTGGTGCGCTGGGTCTGGCCGCCGTCGTCCGGGGTCTTGCGTGGCGCTAAGCGACGTCGAGCTGACCGAGACGGGTCTCGACGCCAGCCACAAGGGCCGCGTGCTGTTGCTGGCCTGCGGTGCCTTGGCGCATGAGGTGCTGGCCGTGATCCGCGCCAATGGCTGGACCCATCTTGATCTGCAATGCCTGCCCGCCAAGTTGCATCTTTACCCCGATAAGATAACCGAAGCAGTCAAGGAAACCGTGGCGCAGCGCCGCGATGACTATGACGCGATCCATGTCCTTTACGCCGATTGCGGCACCGGCGGGCAGTTGCAGGTCGCCTGCGATGCGCTGGGTGTGCAGATGATCGCCGGGCCGCATTGCTATTCGTTCTTTGAAGGCAACGACGCCTTTGCCGCCCACCCCGATGAATTCACCGCCTTTTACCTGACCGACTTTCTGGTGCGCCAATTCGATGCCTTTGTCTGGAAACCCATGGGCTTTGACCGGCACCCCGAACTGATCCCGATGATGTTCGGCAATTATGAAAAGCTGGTCTATCAGGCGCAGACCAATGATCCGGCGCTGGACGCCAAGGCGCAGGACTGCGCGGCGCGGCTGGGACTGGCCTTTGAACGGCGGTTTACCGGATACGGCGACCTTGCCCCCTTTATCGCGCAGGCGGCAGGGTAAGGCCAAATTTCTTCGAACGCATCTGGTTGGATTGAAAAGGCCCGAAGTTTCCTCCGGGCCTTTTCTCTTACAACTCTTCCAGCGCGGCGGCCCTGCGGCCTTCGGCCTCTCTGGCGGCCTCGACCTTGGCCAGACGGCGGCGGCGCACCTCATATACCGTCGCCATGACCAGCGTCATAAGGATCAGCAACAGCGCCAGCGCGTTGATCGTGGGGGTGATGCCAGACCGGACCTTGGAGAACACATAGACCGTCAGCGTGTTCGAGGTGCCGCGGGTGAACAGCGTGACGTTGAAGTTCTCGATCGACTGGAAAAAGGCAATCGCCGCCCCTGCCCCCAATGCGGGGTAAAGATGCGGCAACAGAATGCGCCGCACCACCTGGGCATGGCTTGCGCCAAGGTCCAGCGCTGCTTCTTCCAGAGACGAATCAAAACTTTGCAACCGCGCCAGAACCAGCAACATCACAAAGGCCGCGATATAGCTGACCTGCCCCAGAACCGACAGATGCAGGCCCGGCGGGATACTGGCCTTGTTCCAGAACAGCAGCGTCGAAATGCCGATCACCGCCCCCGGCATCAGAATGGGCGCCACCATCAGCCCATAAAGTGCCGCCCTGACCCGACCAGAGATAGAGTTGATCAGGATCGCCGCCGCCGCCCCGATCGGCACGGCAATGACCACAACCGCCAGCGCCACCAGAATGGTGTTGCGGAACGAGGTCCACATCACCTGATCGGCCAGCAATTGCTGGAACCAGGTCATGGTAAAGCCCTTCCACGGATAGACCGAGGGCAGTTTGTTGTTGTTGAACGCCGCCCCGCCCATGATGGCCAGCGGCAGGAACAGATACAGCAGGAACAACCCGAAATAGAGGTTGAACAGGAAGTTGCGCGTCTTGTGCATGATCCCGCCCCCTTATTTCGCGATATCGGACAGCTTGACCTTGAACAGCCACATGGCCAAGGCCACGACAACCGTGCAAAGCAGGATGTACAGGAAGGAATAGGCAGCGCCCGTATTCCAGTCCTGGCTTTCCAGCATCCATTGCTGGATGGTCTGGGTGAACCAGTTGGAATTGGTGGACCCCAGCACCGAGGGCACCAGCAGCGAGCCTGCTGACAGCATGAATACCATGACCGAGCCAGAGGCGATGCCCGGCTTGGCATGGGGCAGGATCACCCGCCAATGCGTTTGCCACCACTTGGCACCCAGATCTTCCGAGGCCTCAATCTGGTTGCGGTCCAGCGACTGGATCGAGCCATAGATCGGGAACATCATGAACAGCACATAGGAATAGACCAGACCGATCACCACGGCGTCATATCCGGTCAGCACCCCCTGCTGCCAGCGGATCGGCTTTTCCAGCAACCCGATCCCCACCAGAACCGCATTCAGCGGGCCGTTGAAAGTCAGGATGATGTACCAGGCAAAGGCCCGCAGCGCCTCTGACACCCAGAGGGGGATGAACAGCAGCAAGATCATCGTCGGCAGCGATTTCGGCTGCACCACCTTGGCCAGATAATAGGCCAAGGGATAGCTGAGTGCGAAGGTGATGAAGGTTGCAATCGTCGAATAGAAGATCGTGGACAGGAAGGTCTTGACGTTCAGCGGTGCCTGCAACTCGATGCCGAATACATTCCACGGCGACGGATTGCGCAGGAATTTCGCATAGTTATCCAGCGAATAGGTATCCTTTGGCCCGCCAATTTCCGTTACCGGCAGATAGGGCCGGAACGATGCCTCGAACAGCGTCAGGTTCGGCAGGATCACCAGCGCCAGCAGCCAGAAGGCAACAAGCGCCATGAAGGCAAAGGTCAGGGTGTGGCCATAGCGGCGGAAAAGATCCTCCATCGCTTACCCTTTCGCAACGGCTGCGTCGGGCAGAATGGCCGCCCGCGCCGGATCGAACTGCATGAACATCTGCGAGCCATTGGCTGGCACCGTGGCCGAACCGTCGTTGCGAATCTCGGCCACCAGGGTTTGGCCGTTTTCAGCAACCCCATGCACGGCGATGAAGGCGCCCTCGAACGACACTTCGGAAATGGTGACCGGCACCGAGTTTTCGGCGGCGGCGGTTTCCGACAAAAGCGTGTGTTCCGGGCGGACATACAGCTTTACATTCTCGCCGCTGGCCAGTTCGCCGAGCCGGGCGCGGAAGGTGCCCAGCTTGGTCTCATACCCCGCCATGCCCGTGGCCGGGTTGCGCACCGAGCCGGTGAAGACGTTGTTTTCCCCCACGAAACCGGCCACAAAGCCGTTGACGGGGTTGTTGTAGATGTCGCGCGGATCGGCGATCTGCTGAATGCGGCCCTGAGACATGACGCCCACACGATCCGACATGGCCAGAGCCTCGCCCTGATCGTGGGTGATGTAGATGAAGGTCACCCCGGTGCGCTTTTGAATGCTGCGCAGTTCCGCGCGCATGTGCTGACGCAGCTTCAGGTCAAGGGCCGACAGCGGTTCATCCAGCAGCATCACCGCCGGTTCCACCGCCAGCGCGCGCGCAATCGCCACCCGCTGCTTTTGCCCGCCGGAAAGCTGGCTGACCATCTTGTCGGCCGCACCGGGCAGCTCCACCAGTTCCAGCAGCTCTTCCGCCTTCTTGCGCCGCGTGGCTTTGTCTACCCCGCGCACCTCCAGCCCGAAACTTATGTTTTCCCAGATCGGCATCAGTGGAAACAGCGCCAGATTCTGAAAGATCAGCGCCGTGGGCCGCTGGTTCGGGCGCAAGCCCCGCACATCCTTGCCGCCAATGCGAATGGCACCCTGCGTCGGCTCGGTAAAGCCCGAGATCATCCGCAGGATTGTGGTCTTGCCACAGCCCGATGGCCCGAGGAACGAGAAGAACTCGCCCGGCTTGATCGAGACATTGGCATTATCCACCGCGCGAAAGCTGCCGAAATCGCAGCAGACGTTTTCAAGATCAATCCCCGCACTCATAGGACCGTCTTCCCCCTGTCATTTTTGTTGTTGTTGAAAGCCTAGCGGAACCGTTGGATCGCGCAATGGCTATAGCCAGTTCAGCACGCTTCATTCGTCCAGCCGCAGCCCGGCCGCAATAAAACGCGCCGGGCCACAGGGGCCCGGCGCGCATTGGTTGTGGGGCCGATCAGGCAGACTTGTACTTGTCGGCGTATTCACCGCGCTTGGCGATGAAATCGGCCGACTGGTCAGGCCACCACCACAGGGCTTTCAGCGCATCGTCATTGAAGGTGCCATTGTAATAGGCCGACACTTCCGGGTCGAGCAGGTCGCCCGCACCCTTGGCCACCGGGTTCGACGAGAAGGCAGTCGCCCAGCCTGCGGCCCCTTCGGGCGTCGAGACGAACTTGACGAACTCATGCGCCTGTTCGACGTTGACGGCGTTCTTCATCAGCACAAAACCCTGATGCCAGGCAAAGGCGCCTTCGACCGGGGCAAGATACTTGTAGCCGTCCTTGCGCAGGTTGTAGCCGGTCGAATCCCAGTTCAGGCCCAGCGTCGCGCCATTGGCGGTAAAGCCGGCGTTGGCCTCGTTTTCACCCGACCAGAACTGAACCACGTTGCCCTTGGCCTTGATGGCTTCGGCCAGCGCGATGTCCCAAAGCTGGACCATCTTGTCCATGTCGGTATAGCCGTCCATCCACGGGAAGGGCAGCTTACCCTGTGCATCCAGCCAGCGGCCCATGGCAGCCAGAGTCGAGTGCGGGCGCACCACAACCTGGTTATCCGGGTTGAACAGGTCGCCCAGTGAGGGTGGGGTAGAAAGTTTGGCGTCGCTCTCCTTGGCCACCAGCGACTCGGTGCCCCAGTTCGACGGAACGTAGTACAGCGCGCCATCCTTGCGGCTGCGCTCACCGGCTGCGCCATCGGCGAGACCGGGCAGATAGTTGGCCATTGCCAGCTTGGATTCGTCGAACGGCTGCAACAGGCCGTTCGAGTTCCAGCCGCCCCAACGGTCGATGGTCGGCTCGATCACGTCGATGCCGCCTGCCTCGATCGCCACCTTGGCTTGGGCGAACATGGCATCCTGATCAGGCAGTTCGGTAAAATTCACCTTGATGCCGGTAGCAGCGGTGAAGGCCGGGAAGACGACTTCGGACAGCTTGGGATAGCCAGCCCAGCCGGTGAAGTTGATTTCGCCCGAAGAGGCCAGCGCCTTGGACGAGATCAGCGCAGGCGCAGCCAATGCGCCCATGCCAGCGGCCGAGCGTTTGAGAAAGCTGCGGCGATTGAGAGAAGAGGAATCAGACACGTCGGTATCTCCCTATGTTGTCCGCCTTTGGCGGCTTGTCCGGCGCTTCTTGCGCCGTTTTGACAGAACAGGCTTAGGAAGGGTTTGCGACACGCGCATGAACCCCAACCCGGCCCCTGTGTGACACAGGTTACGGCTGCGCAGGGGGAAGCTGTCAACAAAATGTTGTGAGGCCAGATTGGGGGGAGCGATATGGCCAGATGGTGAGTGATGGAAAATGCGGCAATCCACATCGCGCAGCCCCATAGGCCGCATGATTTCACGCACAATTGCAGGTGGTGGCAGTGCGTGCAAAGCACGCACCATACGGCGTTATTCGCCCGTCAGACCCAACGCCTCGACTGACCGCCAGTCGTAGGCCCGGACGCGCTGTTGTTCGTCTGCAATATCGGCCCTGGTCAGGCCAGTGCTGGCATAAAAGCCGTCACTGAACGACCCTTCGGAGGGCATCGGATTGCCTGCGTCCAGACTGTCCTTCGACACGACCAGCGTCGCTACATTCGGCCAACCGGCCTCAGCACAAAGCGCCGCCGCCTCGTTCAGATAGCTCGACAGGCCTTGCCCGTTGACCTTGGCCATACCCAGCCGCCGCGCCAGTTCGGAATAGGTCAGTGGCGGTTCGCTGTTCAGCGCGACCTTTGCGACAACCTGAATTGTCGCAAAGGCACGCTGGGCGGTCAGCGGGGTGACGTTACGCGGCCCACTCATTGATCAAGAAAGCTCCGCAGCTTCCTGCTCCGGCTGGGGTGCTTCAGCTTGCGCAGCGCCTTTGCCTCGATCTGGCGGATGCGTTCACGGGTCACGCTGAACTGCTGGCCCACTTCTTCCAGTGTGTGGTCGGTGTTCATGCCGATGCCAAAGCGCATCCGCAGAACGCGTTCCTCGCGCGGGGTCAGCGATGCCAGAACGCGGGTCGTGGTTTCCTTCAGGTTTTCCTGAATGGCGCTGTCCAAGGGCAGGATCGCGTTGGTATCCTGAATGAAATCGCCAAGCTGGCTGTCTTCCTCATCCCCGATCGGTGTCTCCAGCGAAATCGGTTCCTTGGCGATTTTCATCACCTTGCGAACCTTTTCCAGCGGCATTTGCAGCTTTTCGGCCAGTTCTTCCGGCGTCGGCTCGCGACCGATTTCGTGCAGCATCTGACGGCCGGTGCGGACCAGCTTGTTGATCGTCTCGATCATATGCACCGGAATACGGATGGTGCGGGCCTGATCGGCGATGCTGCGCGTAATGGCCTGACGGATCCACCACGTCGCATAGGTCGAGAATTTATAGCCGCGACGATATTCGAATTTATCCACGGCCTTCATCAGGCCGATGTTGCCTTCCTGAATAAGATCAAGGAATTGCAGGCCGCGGTTTGTGTATTTCTTGGCAATAGAAATCACCAGACGCAGGTTCGCCTCGACCATTTCCTTCTTGGCCTGCCGCGCCTCTTTCTCGCCCTTCTGGACCTGATTCACGATGCGGCGGAATTCGGAAATGTCCACGCCGATATACTGGCCGACGCCGGCCATTTCGTTGCGCAGCTCTTCCACCTTCTCGCGGCTTTTCTCCATCATGGTCTGCCAGCCACGCCCGGCCTTCGAGGCCATGCGATCCAGCCAAGTCGGGTCCAGCTCATAGCCCTGATATTCGTCGATGAATTCGCGGCGGTTGATCCGCGCGGCATCGGCCAGCTTCACCATGCCCGAATTGATCGACATGATGCGCTTGTTGATGCCGTAAAGCTGGTCGATCAGCGCTTCGATCCGGTTGTTGTGCAGGTGTAGTTCGTTCACCAGAACCACCGTTTCACCGCGCAGCTTTTGATAGGCCGCTTCTTCCGACGCCGAAAAGCGGGTCTTTTCCGACAGCGTGGCATCCATCCGGGCGCGCTGCATATCGGCCAGCTTGGCATAATCGCGCGCGATCAGATCCAGGGTTTCCAGAACCTTGGGCTTCAGCGCGGCTTCCATCGCCGCCAGTGACATGGACGATCCGTCCTCGTCATCCTCGTCATCATCCGACCGCATGATCGGATTGCCGTCAGCATCCAGCTCCGGCTCTGCCGAGGTGGCACGGCGGGGGGCAGCACCTGGGTCTACGGTGCCGACATCAACGCCGCCCAGTTCCGGGCCAACCATCTCTTCGTCGCCATCAAGGCTGCGGCCAAAGGTGGCCTCAAGATCGATCACATCGCGCAGCAGAATTTCTTCTGACAGCAGTTCGTCGCGCCAGATGATGATCGCCTGAAAGGTCAGCGGGCTTTCGCACAGGCCCGCGATCATGGTGTTGCGACCGGCCTCGATCCGCTTGGCGATGGCAATTTCGCCCTCGCGGCTGAGGAGTTCGACCGAACCCATCTCGCGCAGATACATCCGCACCGGGTCATCGGTGCGGTCCAGCGTTTCGGAGGCCGCACCAACCAGCGCCACTTCGCGCGAGGAAGAGGTTTCGACCAGCTCGCCCCCTGCGGGCGCCTCGCCTTCTTCCTGCTCTTCCTCTTCGACGACGTTGATGCCCATCTCCGACAGCATCGACATGATGTCCTCGATCTGGTCGGTCGAGACCTGATCGGGCGGCAGGACGGCGTTCAGCTGCTCCATCGTGATGTAGCCGCGTTCGCGCGCATCCGAGATCATCTTGCGGACGGCCGCCTGACTCATGTCAAGGGATACGTCCGATTCCTCGCCTTCGGGTTTGCCGTCGTCGCTGTCTTTCAGGGCCATGCTGTCTCCTTGGGCGCGAATCACTTCGTCCTGCCGAATCAAATAACGCGAATCACGGCAGACGGAAGGGGCATGCGGTGATTCTTTGTGTTAGTGGCGTCCTTTGGGCTTTTCGAAGCGAATCCCTTCGAAAACCTTACGGGACTGTTCCAGTTCGTTGCGGTCCAGCGCCACGCCGTTGGGGGCCAGAACCGCCTCGCCCGTATTGTCCTGCGGCCCCCTCTGCGCCGCGAACCGGGCCTCGTTCGTCTTTGACACGCGCCAAGTCAGGCCCTCATCCACCAGACCTTCGATGTCCTTGGCAGCCTCGCTCACCTCGCGCACGCCCCCCCTGACCGCGCGCAGCTTGGTCACCGCATCGGCCATAATGGTCATAGCGCCCTCTTGCGGGTAGCCGGGCCGCATGAAGGGCATCGAGAAGACGTGGCGATCCGACAGCAGGGTTTCAAGTTCAACGGCGGCATGCAGGCGAGCATATTCGATGGCCTCGACACCCTGCGGCAGGCCTAGCAGGCAATCGAGCAGGCGGTTGTGGCCGGGACCACTGAACCGCAGGGGGCCAAGGCTGCTTTCAAATTCATCGATCAGGGCCGGAAACATCAGCATTCCGGCCAGAATGGTGGCTTCCAGTACAAATGTCTCATTTGTGTCAGACCCTGCCAGGAACGAGTTGCGCGTGGAGGCCGCAGGGGCGATGACCACGGGCGGCGCGAATTTGCCGCCCTGCCGGGGCGCGCGGGGCTGCCATTCCTTGAAGGGCCGCGCGCCGGTGCCGAACAGAGTGGCCCGCAGCGCCTTGATCTCTTCGCCGTAATGGCCGCGGATCGACGGATCGGCGATGCGCTTCAGGGCGGCGCGCAGGGTCTTGTCCAGTGCAGCCTTGCGCTCGGGGCTGTCGAACACCTTGCCTTCGGTTTCGCGGTTCCACAGCAGGCGCACCATGGGCTGCGCCTGATCCAGCACCTTTTGCATGGCCCCCGGCCCCTGCGCCTTGATCAGATCATCGGGGTCTTGCCCTTCGGGCAGCACCGCAAAGCGCAGGCCCTTCCCCGCCTCCAAAAGCGGCAGCGCAAGATCGATCACCCGAAGGGCTGCCCGGATACCCGCCTTATCGCCGTCGAGCGAAATCACCGGCTCATCGCTGATCCGCCACATCAGGCGCAACTGATCCTCGGTCACGGCAGTGCCCAAAGGGGCGACGGCGGCTTTGAAGCCCGCCTCTGCCAAGGCAATCACATCCATATAGCCTTCGGCCACGATCAGGGGCAGGCCCTTGCCCGCCGCCTCGCGCGCCGGGGCGTGGTTGAACAGGTTGCGGCCCTTGTCGAAGAGGTCGGTCTCGGGGCCATTCAGGTATTTGGCCCGCGCGTTCGGATCAAGGCTGCGGCCGCCAAAGCTGATTGCCCTGCCCCGGCCATCGCGGATCGGAAAGATCAGCCGATTGTGGAAGCGGTCATATAACCGGCCCGAGTCGGATTTGGCGATGACACCAGAGGCGACCATCAGTTCGGGGGAAATACCCTTTTGCTTCAGCGCCTCGACCGTCGCTTGCGCGTTTTCGGGCGACCAGCCCAGCTCCCACCGCTCCCACGCCGCTTCGGGCAGGCGGCGCTTGTCGGTCAGATAGCGCCGCGCTTCGGCGCCCGCGCTGGCCTTGAGGTTGAGGCGGTAGAACTTCAGCGCCTCCTCGACCACCTGCCCCAGCAGCGTGCGGTGATCGGCCTTTTCCGCCGCGCGGGCATCACGGGCGGGCATCGGCATGCCGGCCTCGCGCGCCAAAAGCTCGACCGCTTCCATGAAGCCAAGGTTCTCTGATTCCTTGACGAAGGTGACGGCATCGCCTTTGGCATGGCAGCCAAAGCAATAGTAGAACCCCTTGCGGTCATCGACATGGAAGCTGGCCGATTTTTCCTGGTGGAACGGGCAAGGCGCCCAGAAATCGCCCTTGGCCATGTTCGACTTGCGCATATCCCAGGTGACCTTGCGCCCGACAACGGACGACAGGGTGACGCGGGTGCGCAATTCGTCAAGGAAGCCGGGCGGCAGGGACATATGTGGCTTGCGGTTCTGTTGGAGGGGGCGAAGCCGGGGGTTTCACACCCCCGGACCCCCGTGGAGTATTTACGCCAAGAGGAAGGGGCAAGTCTATCGGCGGTTATCGGGGGCCGAGGAGGTCGCGGGCGATGCGGTGGAACAGATGCGCGCCGATAGGGGTCAGGTCATCGGGGAAATCATAGTCGGGGTTGTGCAGGGCTGGGGCATTGCCCGCGCCAAGGAACAGCATGGCCGATCTGGTCGGGGTCGCGCCAAAGCGGCCGAAATCTTCACTGGCGCGCCAGATTTCGCCGGGGGAATGCGGGATATGCAGGGCATCAAGGGCGGCGGTCATATGGGCGACGGCCTCGGGGTGGTTGACGCTGGCGGCGAAATCATCGTGGGTTTCAAAGGTGGCGGTCAGGTCGGGGCTGTGGGCATGGGCCAGCGCCATGGCTTCGGCGCGCAGGGCGGCCATGGCGGCGTCTTCCAGCGTGCGCAGGGTGACCCACAACTCTGCCTCGCCCGGGGCGATGCCGAAGGCGGGTTCGCCAAGGCGGGCATGGGTGACGGTGACAAGGCGGAAACCGGGTTGCAGCGCGCCGCCCTGCCCCAATGCAGTCAGCGCCGGGATCAGCGCGGCCAGCGCCGGGGCGGGCGAGGTGCCGGTTTCTGGTTGGCTGGCATGCGCGGTCTTGCCGGTCAGGCGGATTTTCAGGCCCTGGCTGGCGCAATTCACAGGCCCCATGCGCAGGTGGGCATGACCCAGCGCATTGCCGGGTTCGTTGTGCAAAGAAAACGCCCAATCGGGGCGCAAGGCAGGCCAACGCGGATCAGCGATGACGGCGGCGGCACCAGAGCCATCCTCTTCCGCGGGCTGGAACATCAGGACCACACGGCCCTTGGCGGGGCGCTGGCGAGAGAGCAGACGCGACAGGCCAATCAGGATGGTCATATGGCCGTCATGGCCGCAAAGATGCCCCTTGCCGGGAATGGCCGAGCGGTGGGGCGCGTCTGACAGTTCCGCAATCGGCAGCGCGTCGAGTTCGGCGCGGAACATCACCGTTGGGCCGGGTTCGGCACCGTTGTAGACTGCCGCGACCCCATGCCCGCCCAAGCCCGCGACCACCTGATCCGCCGTCAGGGCGGCGGCGATGGAGCGGGCGGTTTCCTGTTCCTGCCGTGAGACTTCGGGCGCGCGGTGCAGGGCGCGGCGAAACGCGGTCAGCTCCGCGATGTCGCGGTTGGTCAGCATCAGGCCAGTGCGGCGCGGGCGGCGAGAGAGCGCAGCGCCACCTCGATCTCATGCCATGCTGTGCGCGCCATGGAGCGGAAGACCATCAGCGTAAAGCTGTCGGGCGCAGTGCGGAAGAGGATCGATTGCATATGGCCAAGCGGCGCGCGGGCCGCCTGCCCCACGGCGAATGTGGCGCGCAGGTCGAGGGGGACAAGGCGCATCAGCGCCTCGACCGCCATCGGGCCGGTCAGGGTCAGCGTGGCCCAGCCGCCGGATTGGTCGGTGACGGCGGCGATGCCACCCAGCGCGGGTGGTTCGGCGCCGATCAGGAAGGCTTGGTCGCGGCCGGTCCAGACCAACCGCGCAGCCTCGCTTTCGGTAAAGCTGTTCGGTGCCGGAAAGGCCAGCGGTTTCAGCGCCTTGGCGGCGGCTTTGTCCTGCCCGGGGAAGAGGGCGATGGAGGCGACGGGGCCTGCATCACCCTCGGCCAGCGTGGTTCCGGCAAAGGTGACGGGCTTTTTGCCCAACAGGGCGGTTTTGGCGATCAGTTCAGGCACGCAGCTTCTCCCCCTTGGGGTCGTGGAACACCGGGTCACAAACCTCGGCCAACAGGTCAAGGTCGCGCAGATGATCGACGATGCGGATTTTCTCGCCATGCCGGGCACGGCCGTTTTTCAGGAACCCCATGGCCAGCGTGGCGCCGAACATCGGCGACCAGCAGACCGAGGTGACATAGCCTTGCGAGGTTTCGCGCTCCACCTCGGCCCCTTGGGTGAAAAGATGCGCGCCGCCGAAAGCCTTGGTTTCTTGGGCCAGTCTCAGTCCCACCAACTGCTCGCGTTCCTCGCCGACCATACCGGGACGGGCAGCCATGGCCTTACCGATGCAATCCTTCTTCGGGCTGACCATCTTTTCCATGCCGATGTCAAAGGCGGTGGTGCGCCCGTGAATTTCGGCGTGCGTAATGAAGCCCTTTTCGATACGCAGGACGTTCAGCGCCTCCATCCCGTAAGGACCACCGCCCATCGCCTCGGCCTTGGCGACCAGATCGCGGAAAAGGCTTTCACCGTAGCGGCTTGGAACGGCAACCTCATACCCCTCCTCGCCCGAGAACGAGATGCGGAAGAGACGCCCCTTGACGCCGCCTACCTGCGTTTCGCCACAAGCCATGAAGGGGAAATCGCCCAAAGGCGCATCCAGCACCGCGTTCAAAAGCGCCCGTGCCTTTGGCCCGGCGACAGCGAACTGCGCCCAGGATTCGGTGACGGAAATCAGCCGCAAATCCCAGTCGGCGCAATGGGTCTGGTGGATGAAATCCAGATGCCGCATCACCAGACCCGCCGCTGCGGTGGTGGTGGTCATCAGGAAATGGTTTTCATCCAACCGCGCCGTGGTGCCATCGTCCAAGACCAGACCATCCTCGCGCAGCATCAAGCCATAGCGCACGCGGCCAATAGGCAAATTGCTGAACGTGTTGGTATAGACCAGATCAAGGAAACGGGCAGCGTCTTTCCCCTGAATGTCAATCTTGCCAAGGGTGGACACATCCGACACGCCCACCGCGCTGCGGACCATATTGACCTCTCGGTCACAGCTTTCACGCCATGTCTTTTCGCCCGGTTTCGGGAAATAGCTGGGGCGATACCACAGGCCCGCCTCGATCATGGGCGCATGACGGTCGCGGCTGGCCTGATCGGAGGTGGTAAAGCGTTGCGGGGCAAAGCCCATCGCGCGGCCCCCTGCCCCCATGGCGGCAATGGAAACCGGCGTGAAGGGCGGGCGGTAAGTGGTTGTTCCGGTTTCGGGAATGCCGCGCCCCGTGGCATCGGCCAGCACCGCCAATGCGGCGACGTTCGAGCTTTTGCCCTGATCGGGGGCCATGCCTTGCGTCGTATACCGCTTCATATGCTCGACCGAGGTGAACCCCTCTTGCGCCGACAGCTTCACGTCCTTGCTGGTCACGTCATTGGCGAAATCCAGCCAGGCGCGGCCCTTGCCTTCGACCAGCCACAGCGGCTGAATGGCATAGGGCACCCCTTCGGCGCGGGGCAAGGGCACCGCCGCCGCAGTCACACCAATCTCGGCCAGCGCCTCAATCGCAGCCGCCTGCCCGGCGGCAAGGCAGGCATGGGTGGTGAAATCGCCATTGGCGGAACCTGCGACCGACAGGCCCGGCACCACCCCTTCGCTGGGCACGAAGGCCGCGATGTCCACGTTCCAGCGCGGGCGGCCATTCAGGTGGCAGGTCAGGTTGACCGTCGGGTTCCAGCCGCCCGACATGGCCAGGCAATCGGTCTCGATCTGGAAATTGCCGCCGACATGAGCGCCCGAGATCGACCGCAGGCCAAGCCGGCCCGAGGTGTCGGTGACACGCGCGCCAAGGTAGACCGGGCAATCCTCAATCGCGGTTGCATCGGTGCGGCTGTCCAGAATGGCCGCCACCTCGACCCCCGCCGCCATCAACTGCCGCGCGGTCTGGCGCGCGCCATCGTTGTTGGCAAAGATCGTGACGCGCTTGCCCGCCGTCACGCCCCAGCGGTTGAGGTAACTGCGCACCGCGCCTGCCAACATGATGCCGGGCCGGTCGTTCATCGGGAAGGCGATGGGGCGTTCCAACGCACCCGCCGCCAGAACCGCCCGCTTGGCCGCGATGCGCCAGAAGCATTCGCGCGGCAGGTCGGCGCGGGCGGGGGTATGCAGGCCAACCCGCTCCAGGGCGCCGAAGGTGCCGTTGTCATAGGCGCCGGTTACTGTGGTGCGGGTCATCACCCGCACATTGGGCAGGCTGCGCAGTTCCGCCTCGGTACTGGAAACCCAGTCACGCGCGGGCGCGCCATCCAAATCGGGCTCATCGGCCAGCAGACGACCGCCCAACTCGCGGTCCTCCTCGGCCAGGATCACATCGGCCCCGGCGCGGGCGGCGGTCAGCGCGGCGGCAAGGCCCGCCGGGCCGGAGCCGATGACCAGAAGGTCGCAAAAGGCATAGGCCTTTTCGTAATGCCCTTCGTCATGCTTGCCCGACAACCGGCCAAGGCCAGCCGCGCGGCGGATCACCGGCTCATACAGCTTTTCCCAAAAGGCGCGCGGCCACATGAAGGTCTTGTAATAAAACCCCGCCGACAGGAACTGCGACAGAAGGTCATTCACGCCCATGAAATCAAACGACAAAGACGGAAAGCGATTCTGGCTTTGCGTGTTCAGCCCGTCAAAGATTTCCTGCATCGTGGCGCGAACGTTGGGCGTCTGGTTCGTCGCCCCCACCACCTCCAACAGCGCATTCGGCTCTTCCGACCCGGCGGTCAGCACGCCGCGCGGGCGGTGATATTTGAAGCTGCGCCCCATCAGCCGCACATCATTGGCCAACAGGGCCGAGGCGACGGTATCGCCCTGATAGCCCTGATAGCTCTTGCCATCAAAACGGAAGCTGACCGGGCGGTTGCGGTCGATCTGGCCCTTGCCAAGGATCCTCATGCACGGACCCCTTTCTTTTTACGGTCGGCCACCAGTTCGGTGGACAGGATTTCATGGGTCACGGTGTTGCGGGTGACGACCAGCCACTGCGCGCAGCCCGTCTCGTGATACCACAGGTCGCGCACCTCGCCCGCAATGTTGTCGCGCAGGTGCAGGTGGTCATCCCAAGCCTCTGGCCCGGCATCGGGACCGGGGCGCTGAAGGTAATCTTCATGGCCATAATAGTAGAACTCTCGCCGGTCGCGGGGGCCACACAGGGGGCAGGTCAGGCGCATGGGCGGGTCTCCTTGGTCGATAGGACGGCAAAAGGCAGGAAAAGGGGCGCCGCCCCTCGGCCTGCGGCCTCACCCCGGGATATTTGGACCAATGTGAAATGCGCTTTCACATTGGCATAAATATGCCCGCCGGAGGCATCCCCGGCCAAAGCCGGGCGGAACGTCGAAGATTTGGCGGCGGCGGGCATGGTCAATGCAGATTGTGTTGGCTGCCCGTGCCTTCCTCGTCGAGGAGATGGCCGGTGCGGAAGCGGTCAAGGCGGAAGCGGCGGGCGACCTCGTGGCTTTGGTCGGTGGCCATCAGATGCGCCATGCACCAGCCGCTTGCGGGCACGGCCTTGAAGCCACCGTAGTTCCAGCCGCAGTCAAGGTAGAGGCCGTCGATATGGGTCTTGTCGATGATCGGGCTGCCATCGGGCGACATATCCATGATGCCGCCCCAGGACCGCAGCACCTTGGCCCGCCCGATCATCGGCATCAGGGTCATGCCCGCCTCCATCACATGCTCAACCATCGGCAGGTTCCCCCGCGCGGCATAGCTGGCGTAGAAATCAAGGTCGCCGCCGAACACCAACCCGCCCTTGTCGGACTGGCTCATGTAGAAATGGCCCATGCCAAAGCTGATCACATGGTGGATGACGGGCTTCAGCCCTTCGGTGACAAAGGCTTGCAGGATGTGGCTTTCGATCGGCAGGCGCATCCCGGCCATCGCCGCCACCTGAGACGAGCGCCCCGCCACCACGATGCCAACCTTTTTCGCCTTGATCGCGCCCCGAGAGGTCTGGACCCCGACGACCTTGCCATTTTCAATGTCGATGCCGGTCACTTCGCAGTTCTGGATCAGGTCAACGCCCAGCCGGTCGGCACCGCGCGCATAGCCCCAGGCCACGGCATCATGCCGGGCGGTGCCGCCGCGCGGGTGCAGAAGGCCGCCGTAAATCGGAAAGCGGGTCTGTTCGAAATCAAGATAGGGCAGATGCTCGCGCACGCCTTCGCGGTCCAGCAGGATCGCATCATCGCCCTGATTGATCATCGAGTTGCCACGGCGGGCAAAGGCATCGCGCTGGCCATCGGAATGGAACAGGTTGATCAGCCCGCGCTGGCTGTGCATCACGTTATAGTTCAGCTCTGCCTCAAGCCCTTCCCACAGCTTCAGGCTGTGGGAATAGAATTCCTGATTGCCCTTCAGGAAGTAGTTCGCGCGCACGATGGTGGTGTTGCGCCCGACGTTGCCACCACCCAGATAGCCCTTTTCCAAGACCGCGATATTCCGCAGCCCGTGGTTCTTGGCCAGATAATAGGCCGTGGAAAGCCCGTGTCCGCCGCCGCCGATGATGATGGCATCATATTCCGCCTTGGGCGCGGGTTCGCGCCAGGCGGGCGTCCAGCCCTTGTTGCCCAAGAGACCTTGGGTAATCACCTTCCAGCCGGAATATCGCATGACGTGGCCTTTCCCTGACTCGCCCGGATACAAGCGCGTCCGGGCGGGATAATCAACAGCCCGGCAGGATTTCCTGCGCTATCAGCGACAAACCGCGTCGCTTTTCACAAGGCGACGGTTTCGTCACTGCTGCGGCCCCACGCCAATCATCGCCGCAGCCGCAAAGAGAATATCTGCTGCCGGGCCGATTCATAGATTCGCAACCATGCCGCAATTCGAACACGAACCGACTCATCATAACACAATCTTGACGCGAGTTACCTTCCCACGATTTGCCGATTTCGGAACAATCCACCCGCTAAAATTGCACTGTTTCCCGCATGATGGCCGCCGACCCAAGCCAATCGCATTTGCCACAATCTTGCCACAACTTCGCGGCAACCAGATGGCTGTAGCGTGAAAATTGTGGGTCGAACATGTCGTCGGCCGTGTTCAGGAATAGTGATATGTCTGGTGCTGGTTTTGCAAAAAATGCCTTTTCCCGCTTTCGCAAGGAAGAAGATGGCGCGCTGATCATTTTCGCGCTGATCCTGTTCTTTCTGATGATGACCATCGGCGGTGTGGCCGTCGATTTCATGCGGTATGAACAGCGCCGGACCGCCTTGCAGAACACGCTGGACCGCGGCGTTCTTGCGGCGGCGGCGCTGAACCAGCAGCTTGATCCCGAAAGCGTCGTGCGCGACTATATGACCAAGGCCGGGCTGGGCAGCGACATCAACCATATCAATGTGACTGACGGCCTGAACGGCCGCACCGTCAGCGCCGATGGCATCACCAATACCGACCCGATTTTCCTTCACCTTGTTGGCATCGACGAGTTGAAGGCGGTCGGGGCATCGGGCGCCGAGCAACGCGTGAACAACATCGAGATCGCCCTTGTCCTCGATGTGTCCGGCTCGATGCAAAACAACAACAAACTGGTCAACCTGAAGGCCGCCGCAAACGAATTCGTCGACACCGTTCTGGCCAGCGACGCCGAGGGGCGCATCTCGATCACGCTGGTTCCCTTCAACGGGCAGGTCAATCTGGGCGCTACGCTGGCGGCCAAGTACAACCTGACGAACAACCCCAACGTGGCGAACGTCAATTGCGTCGATCTGCCGCCCTCGGTCTATTCCTCGACCGCGATGTCGAACAATGTCGCCATGTCGATGACCGCCTTTGCAGATACCTTTTCAGGCACCAACCAGACCACAAGCTATCTTGCGCCGACCGATACCAACTATGGCACCCCCAACCCGTTGAACCGCTGGTGCCCGTCGATTGCAGGCAATACCGTTCTCTTGCCGTCAAAAAGCTCGTCGGGGCTTCACGCCGCAATCAATGGCCTGACGGCGATTGGTGCCACCTCGATCAATGCAGGTATGAAATGGGGCATGGCATTGCTGGACCCCAATTCGAAGGGCATGTTCAGTGAGTTGATCACCTCTGGCAAGATCAGCCCCGATTTCGCTGGCCGCCCCTATGCCTACAACGCAGCCGGCACGATGAAGATCGTCGTGCTGATGACGGATGGCGAACATTTTGCTGAAGAGCGGGTCGGAGAAACCTACAAGTCCGGCAACTCGCCGATCTACCGCTCTTCGGGCGACGGAAAGTATTCCATCCGCTTTGCAACGGGTCGCCCGGCGGCGGCAGGGGCCAACCAGTATTGGGTGCCCCACCTGTGCACTTCGGTAGCCTGCACCGGCGGCACCAACACCGCAGAAGCATGGCGTGCAAACGCTTGGGATTCGGGCAGCGGCGTCGCACTGCAAACCTGGCCCCAGGTCTGGACCAACATGCGGGTCAGCTATGTCGCCTGGCAGTTCTATGCCCGTGCCCTTGGGACAAATGCGACCAGCCGCACGACCGTGTATAACAACACGCTTGCCTCGTTCCGCACGCAGACCGCCACCACCTCGATGGACAACCAGTTGCAGCAGATTTGCGGCTTTGCCAAGGACAGCGGCGTCACGGTTTACGGCATCGCGTTCGAGGCGCCGATTAACGGGCAGACCCAAATTTCAAACTGCGCCTCCTCGGCCGGGCACTATTTCAACGCCAGCGGATTGCAGATCGCAACCGCCTTCCGCACCATTGCCACCAACATCACCCAATTGCGCCTGACGCAGTAGGAGAGTGCCGATGACTGGCGTCGTGGTTAACAATCCCCCTGCCCGGCACCCCGTTAGCCACGCCAATGCCGCAAGTCACACAATCTATTCCTCATTTTGCCACAAATTTGCCCTGCCCCGCAGTAAATTGTCTCCCTTGGTGTGTTCCCCCGATTATCGAGTCGGGGAAGGGAGTGCGACAGATGCAGCTATTTGGCAAAAAGTCCGTTTCGAAGTCTTGGAGCCGCGTGGGCGGCATGGCAAGATTTCAGCTGCGCACCTTTGCACGACAAGAGTCGGGCAGCCTGACGATCTTTTCCCTTTCTCTGTTCATGGCGATGATCATGATCGGTGGGTTGGCGGTGGATGTGATGCGGTATGAAACCATCCGCACCAACCTGCAAAACACGCTTGACCGTTCTACCCTTGCGGCGGCCTCGCTGACTCAGGAACTGGATGCGACCAGCGTGGTGAACGACTATTTCACCAAGGCCGGGCTGATTCAGTATCTGAAAACGGTGACCGTCAACGAAGGTCTGAACTACCGCGAAGTGGCCGCCGACGCGACGGCGGGCACCGACCCGATTTTCCTGAAACTGATGGGCATCAACGCAATGGACGCGGCAGGTCATTCCAAGGCCGAGCAGCGCGTGACCAATGTCGAAATCATGCTGGTGCTGGACATTTCTGGCTCGATGGCGTCGAACAGCAAGCTGACCAACCTGAAATCGGCCGCGAACGAATTCGTCAATACGGTGCTGTCCAGTGATGCCGAAGGACGCATTTCCATTGGCCTCGTGCCGTTCAATGGTCAGGTCAACCTGGGGTCTACCCTTTCGGCGAAATACAACCTGACCGATCCGAATGGCGGTACAAACCAGTTTTGTGTCGACCTTGATCCTGCGACCTACAGTTCTCTGTCGCTATCGCGCACATCGGCGATGTCGATGACCGCGAATGCCGATTCCTATTCGACCACCAACCAGACCACCTCTTACGTGACGCCCACAGACTCGAACTATGGCGTCGCCAACGGCGCCAACCTGTGGTGCCCGCCTTCCGCGACCAACATCGTGCGTCTGCCGTCGAAAAGCATCAGTGGCCTCCAATCGGCGATCAACGGGCTGACCGCGATCGGGGCCACCTCGATCAACGCCGGGATGCGCTGGGGTACCGCGCTGCTTGATCCGAGCGCGCGGACCATGTTCAGTCAGTTCATCACCTCTGGTGCGATGCCCAGCGAATTTCAGGGCCGCCCGTTTGACTATGTCGACGACGATGCGATGAAGGTGATCATTCTGATGACCGACGGCGAGCATTTCGCCGAAGAGCGGATCAAACCTCTTTTCAAGTCGGGATACTCGATAATCTTCCGCACAACCAGCGACAACAATTACTCGGTTTTCCATTCGTCCAAAGTCGTCACCACCTCGTCCACGACGATCTGTAACAGCCGCCCCTACTGGGTGCCGCATCTGGGTGCCTGGCATTCGCGCCCCTGGAACGGCACGGTGCCACCCACCAACAATTGCTATGTGCAGAACGCTGCAATTCCCAGTGGCGTCACGAACCTGACCTGGCCCCAAGTCTGGGCGAACATGCGGGTCAGCTATGTCGCCTGGCAGTTCTATGCCCGCGCCTTGGGCACCACGTCCTCGACGCGCACCACGGTTTATAATGACACCATGACCGCCATGCGCACGCAGACGGCCACCACAACGATGGACACCCAGCTTCAGACAATCTGCACCTCGATCAAGAACCAGGGTGTGACGGTTTACGGCATCGCCTTCGAGGCACCGGCCAACGGCCAGACCCAGATCGCAGGCTGCGCCTCTTCGGCCGCGCATTACTTCAACGCCACCGGGCTTCAGATCAAAACCGCGTTTCGTGCAATTGCCAGTAACATCAGCCAGTTGAGGTTGACACAATGATATGGGCTATCGGCAAGCGTCTTCGGGCCTTCCGCAACTCTCAGAACGGCACGGCCTCGCTTGAATTTGCGCTGTCAGCGCCGATCATCCTTTTGGTCTTCGCCTCGGCGTTCGAAAGCGGGCTGTTGATGCTGCGGTCGATCATGCTGGATCAGGCCGTGGACCGGACGGTCAGGGAACTGCGTTTGGGGCATTATCTGGCCCCGACAGCCGAATTGCTGAAAACTGAAATTTGCAGCCGTGGCGTCATTCTGCTGGATTGCCAGAAGAACATCAGCATCGAAATGACGCGCATTTCCACGACAACCTGGTCGTTCCCGACCGCTGATGCCGCCTGCGTGGACCGTGAGGAAGATGTAAACCCTGTGACAGCGTTGCAGATCGGCCAGCAGAACGACGTGATGCTTGTGCGCATTTGCGTCATTCAGGATGCGATCCTGCCAGCCTATGGCCTTGCCCCCTATCTGGAGCTTGATGGCAAGGGTGGCTACGCGCTGATCAGCAACACCGCCTATGTGACCGAACCGAGTTGAATGGTATCATGAACACAGTCCGCGCCAGATTTGCACAATACTTCAGCTCCGAGCAGGGCACCGTCATGGCTGAGGCTGTGTTGGTTCTGCCCTTCATGCTTTGGGCCTATCTGGGGCTGTTTGTGTATTGGGATGCGTTCCGGTCGATCAACCGCATTCAGAAAGCCTCTTATACGATTTCCGACATGGTCTCTCGCGAGATGCTCACGATCAACGATGCCTATATTACCGGCATGGATTCGGTGATGGAGCGGCTGATCGACGGCAATCAGGATGTGTCGATCCGGGTCACCTCGGTCACCTGGTCGCAAACCAATCAACAATTTCAGGTTCACTGGTCGCGCACCACGGGGGGCACGAATTTGCCCGCACTGACGACCACAACGCTGCAAAGCTACAAGTCAAAGATCCCGGCAATGTCGGATGGGGACTATGTGGTGATCGTTGAAACGGTGGTGCCCTATGTGCCGGCGTTCAACGTTGGCATCAGCGCGGATAACGTCTCGCAGTTCATCGTGACCCGCCCGCGCTTTGTGCCCAAAATCTGCATGTCGGGTGTCGCCTGCGGCTGATGTCGCCTAGCTGTGCGTTCGCGCACAGCTGACCGCTTGCTATCGCCGGTTGGCAATATGACCACCGCCCCTATCTTTGCCTTAACCGCAAACGAGAGGAGCGCCCCATGTCGATCCGTCCTGTAACCTCTGAAACCCGAGCCCGCCCGACGATGGAGGGCGCTGGCGTCCGCCTGCACCGCGCCTTCGGCTTTGCCGAGCCAGAGCGGATGGACCCCTTTCTGCTGTTTGACGATTTTCGTGGCGACCGTCCCGCGGACTATATGGCAGGCTTTCCCTGGCACCCTCACCGCGGGATCGAGACGATCACCTATGTGCTGGCCGGATCGGTCGATCATGGTGACAGCCTTGGCAATCGCGGCACGCTGAAGGGCGGCGATGTGCAATGGATGACGGCAGGGTCCGGCATTCTGCATCAGGAAATGCCCAAGGGGAATGCGCAGGGCCAGATGCACGGGTTTCAGCTTTGGGCGAACCTGCCCAAAGACCTGAAAATGACCGCGCCGCGCTATCAGGATGTCAAGGCGCGCGACATTCCAGAGATTCTTGAGGATGACGGCGTTGTGGTCAAGGTGATCACCGGCAGCTTCTGGGGCAAGACCGGCCCGGTTGATGGCATCGCCGCCGACCCGCTGTATCTGGACATCTTTGTTCCCGCTGGCCGCAAAAAGCGGTTCGCCATCGACACCCGCCGCAAGGCCTTTGCCTATGTCTTTGACGGTGCGGCCAAGTTTGCCGATGCCGCCAACCCGCGCGGGGTGCTGCTGGAAAAAGAGCTGGCCGGAGAGGAGCTGAACATCCGTGATCTGTCGGGCAACCGGACCCTGATTGAGTTTGGCGCAGGCGATGAGGTGGTGGTGCAGGCGGGCGACAATGGCGTGCGCTTTCTGCTGGTGGCAGGGGCGCCGATACAGGAACCCGTCGCCTGGCACGGGCCGATTGTGATGAACACCCAGGCCGAACTGGATCAGGCGATGCGCGATCTGCGCAACGGCACCTTCATCAAGCCCGCCCATTAAGCGGATCGGCGCGGCGCGGGGCTTTCCCGCGCCGTGTTTTCGGGTAGGATCATCGGCATGACACCTTGTATCTTGCGCCTTGCCCTGATCGCCCCCCTGATTGCCCTGCCCGGCTGCAACCCGCTGCCGAAACTGGGCATTGGCGGCCCGCCCACGGGCCCTACGCCTGCGCTGTTGCCCGCCTCGGCCCTGCCTGCGCCGATAACCACGGCGGCACCGACCGGCTCGCTTGATGCCGAAGCCGCCGCCCTTCAGGCCCGCGCGAACGCCTTGCGCAATCCCTGAACCTGCGTTGCCTTGGCCACGCCAAACCGCTAACAGACCCCAGCACAGTTTCGGGAGAATACCATGTCCGCCGCACCTCTTCGCATCGGTCTTGCCGGTCTTGGCACGGTGGGCATTGGCGTCGTCAAGATCGTGCAGCGCCATGCCGATCTGATCGCCGCCCGCGCGGGCCGCCCGGTGGTGATCACCGCCGTTTCCGCGCGTGATCCGAAAAAGAACCGCGATGCCGACCTGTCGGGCTATGCTTGGGAAACCGATCCTGTCGCCCTGGCCAAACGCCCCGATGTGGATGTGTTTGTCGAGGTGATGGGCGGTCATGACGGCCCCGCCAAGGCCGCGACCGAGGCGGCGATTGCCGCTGGCAAGGATGTGGTGACGGCGAACAAGGCCCTTTTGGCCCATCACGGTCAGGCGCTGGCCCTCGCGGCCGAGGCTGCGGGCCATGTGATCCGGTTCGAGGCTGCGGTGGCCGGGGGCATTCCGGTGATCAAGGCGCTGACCGAGGGGCTGGCCGGCAACAAGATGCGCCGCGTCATGGGCGTGATGAACGGCACCTGCAATTACATCCTGACCCGGATGCAAAGCGCTGGTCTGCCCTATGAAACCGTGTTCGAAGAGGCCCGTCAGCTGGGCTATCTGGAGGCCGACCCCAACCTTGACGTGGGGGGCATCGACGCGGGCCACAAACTCAGCCTGCTCTCCTCCATCGCCTTTGGCACGCAAGTGGCCTTTGATGCTGTGGAACTGGAAGGCATCGGCAACGTGTCGATCGACGACATCCGGTTGGCCGACGAAATGGGCTATCGGATCAAGCTGTTGGGCGTGGCGCAGATGACGGGCCGTGGCCTGGAACAGCGCATGACCCCCTGCCTTGTGCCCGCCGCCAGCCCCTTGGGCCAGTTGCAGGGCGGCACGAACATGGTGGTGCTGGAAGGCGACAGTGTCGGCCAGATCGTGCTGCGCGGCCCCGGCGCGGGCGAAGGCCCCACCGCCAGCGCCGTGATGGGCGATGTGATCGACCTTGCACGCGGGTTGCGCCTGCCGACCTTTGGCCAGCCCGCCGCCACGCTGGCCGCTGCGGTTCCGGCGCGTTCGGCAAACCCGACGCCGTGGTATCTGCGCATGACCCTGCTGGACAAACCCGGCGCCTTGGCCAAGATCGCCACCGCCCTGGGCGATGCGGGCGTGTCCATCGACCAGATGCGCCAGATCAACAGCCATGACGCCGAAGATGACGACGCCATCGTGCTGTTCGTCACCCACAAGGCCGCCCCCGCCGATGTGGCGCATGCCATGTCCAGCTTTGCGGCGACGGGCGTGCTGGTGGGTGCCCCGGTGGCGATCCGCATCGAGGAAGTCTGACGAAATATCGTCCCTGCACCGGGGCGTTAGCGACACCACGCTTGCCCCGGCCTGCCCTGCCCGGCTATGGGTGAGCAAGGTGATTTTCAAGGATGCTCCCATGGCCGATGCCGTTGAATTCCATGACCGTTTGCTTTCGCTGGGCCTGGCCCGCGTGTCCGAGGCGGCGGCCCTTGCCTCGGCCAAGCTGATCGGGCGGGGCGATGAAAAGGCCGCCGATCAGGCCGCCGTCAACGCCATGCGCGACCAGTTGAACCTTTTGGATATCGCCGGTGTGGTGGTGATCGGTGAAGGCGAGCGCGACGAAGCCCCGATGCTGTTCATCGGAGAAGAGGTCGGCACCGGCAAAGGCCCGGCGGTGGACATCGCGCTGGACCCGCTGGAAGGCACCACGCTGACCGCCAAAGACATGCCGAACGCGCTGACCGTGATCGCCATGGCGCCGCGTGGCACGATGCTGCACGCCCCCGACGTTTACATGGAAAAACTGGCCATCGGGCCGGGGTTCAAGACCGGCACCGTGACCATGACGATGACCCCTTCGGAACGGGTTTCGGCCCTTGCCGCCGCCAAGGGTTGTTCGACCGAAGACATCACCGTCTGCGTGCTGGACCGCCCCCGGCATGAGGAGTTGATCGCCGAAATCCGCTCCACCGGCGCTGCGATCCGCCTGATCACCGATGGCGATGTTGCGGGCGTGATGCATTGCGCCGAACCCGACCAGACCGGCATTGATATGTACATGGGCTCTGGTGGCGCGCCCGAAGGGGTGCTGGCTGCTGCTGCGCTGAAGTGCATGGGCGGGCAATTCTTTGGCAAGCTGATCTTCCGCAACGATGACGAGCGCGCGCGGGCGAAAAAGGCCGGGATCGTGAATTTCGACCGGGTTTACACCCGAGACGATCTGGTGCGCGGCGATGTGATTTTTGCGGCAACCGGTGTGACCAGCGGGTCACTGCTTGAAGGCATCCGCCGCGAACCGGGTTGGGTGACGATGGAAACCATTCTGATGCGGTCGAAAACCGGGTCGGTTCGCCGCATCCAGTACCGCACGCCGATCAAGTGATCCCCGATCACGGCTTTTGGCGTCAGACCGCGCCGCTTTCCAAAGCGGCGCGGACCTGATCCACCCCTTGGGCAATATCGCGGCGCATCGCCTCGACCACGCCCGCCAGATCGCCCGCGCGCATCGCAGCCAGTGCATGGGCATGGTTGTCCGTCAGGCTGTTCGCCCCCGGCAAACCAGCCACCACCCGCAACGACGGGCCAAAGCGCAGCCACAAAGACCGCGCCATATCCACCAGAACCGCTGCCTCTGATGCCTCATAAAGCGCAAAGTGGAAGGCATGGTTCGATTGCAGATAGCCGAAAATGTCGCCGGCCCGGATTGCCGCATTGACCTGATCGTCAATCGCCGACAGCCGTGAAATCAGCGCGGTCGTCATCCGGGCGCCCGCCAACTCGGCCAGCTTTGGCTCTATCGTCAGACGAGCGAAGGCCAGTTGCTCCAGCGTTGACGCCGTAAGCCGCGGCACCGTCACGCGGCGGTTGCCCTGCGGCAGCAGCGCACCCTCGGCGGTCAGGCGGCGGATCGCCTCTCGGACCGGGGTCATCCCCGCCTCCAGATCACCGACAAGGCCCTGAATCGTCACCGGCTGGCCGGGTTCAAGATGGCCAAACAGCACCATGTCGCGCAGGCGGACATAGGTCAGTTCGTGGCTGGGGATCTTGCGGTCTTCAGCGTTCATCGGGGCCTGCGGCATCAAAGGATCGGGGCACAGTTATGACGTCTGGGCCGTGCGATGCAAGCCCGCATTCCTATTGCATCAAACCCGCGCGCGCCGCTGCATGCAAGCGGATGCCATCGCGCGCCCGCACGGTCAGATGCGCCACCGGCACCGGCGTTTCGGTGACTGCAAACCGCATCGCGCGCACCAGCAGCGCCAGCAGCAGCGGCCCTTCGATCATGGCAAAGCCCGCGCCGGGGCAAACCCTTGCGCCCGCCGAAAACGGGATGAAGCCATCGCGAGCCGATGCACGGCCCGCTTCGGTCTGCCAGCGGTCGGGGTCAAAGTCGTCAGGGGCCTGCCACAGCCGTTCATGGCGGTGCAGGTGCCAGGGCGAGATCACAATCTGCCCACCCGGCGCGATACTGCGGCCCCGGAAATGCACCGGGCAACGGTTCTGCCGCACCATCATCGGCACGGGCGGATACAGGCGCAGCGTCTCGCGGAACACATCGCGCGTCAGCTTCAGCTGGGTGATCGCGGCGAAATCGGGTGCATCGCCCAGGGTTGCCGCCTCTGCCGCCACCCGGTCCTGTATCTGCGGATGGCTGGCCAACAGATACAGCGCCCAAGCCAGCGCCGAGGCAGAGGTTTCGTGTCCGGCCAGAAAGAAGATTGCCACCTGATCCACCATTTCCGCCGTGGTGAACCGCTGGCCGGTCAGCGGGTCGGGCGTGGTCATGATCTTGGTCGCCAAATCATCGGGCGCGGTTCCGGCGGCGATCTGGGCCGCCCGTTCGGCGCAAAGCCGGGCGATCAGGCTGCGGATCGACTCCGCCGCCCGCCGCGTGGCCGGTCGATGAAAGCGCGGAAACCAACGCGGCAGCGGCAGAAAGGCCGCAAGGTTCAGGATCGGCTGGCTGCGCTGATAGGCGCGGAATTCGTGGAAGACGCGGGCGGCAAGTTCATTCTCAATCGGAATCGAGAACAGCGTGCGAAAGATCACATCGGCGGCCGCGTGGCTGGCCATCTCCTCCACCTCAACCACGCCCGCCCCCATCCGCGCCACAGCCGCCTGCCCCGCCGCCAGCATCGCGGGAAAGGTGCCGCGCAACCGCCCCCCTTCAAACGCCGGGTCGATGATGCGGCGCTGATGCTTCCACACCTCGCCGTTCGTCACAAAGACCGAATTGCCCAGCAACGGCTCCAGCCCGGCGCGGATGCGGTTCGATTTCGGGAAATCATCGGGGCTTTCCACCAGGACCCGGTTCACCAGCGCCGGATCATTGCACAGATAGCTGCGAAAGAAGGGCGTGCGAAACTCTGCCATCCACGCCCGGTATAGCCGCGCGGGCTGCGCCGACAGGATGTCTTGGCGAAACAGGCGCAGATAGCGCCACAGCGAAACGCGGTCTGGCCGGGGTTGGGGTTTCGGCGGGGTCATGCGGTTGTGGTATAGCCCGAAAGCGGGGTTTCGATGCGGCTTTTCGACGGCTCTCGGCCCGCATAGCGCTGGGCCAGCGTTTGCGGCCCGGCGGTGATCTGGAAATAGTCATAGTCTCCGGGCCGGTCAAAGGCGCAAAGATACTGAAAATGCAGGCGAAAGAAACGCCAACGCAGGGCTTTCCACCGCTCCGGCGACAGGGTTTGGGTGAAAGCCGCCGACAGAACCAGCGGCCAGCGTTTGCCCGCAGGGGCCACGCCAGACACGCTGACCGGGTCGCATAGCGCAAAGGCGCAGCCATCGCCGGGGGCGGAAATGTCGATCCAGGTCAGCGCCTGGCTGGCCGACAGAAACGCAAGGTCACCGCGCAATTGCCGCGCTTCGGGCAGGAAAGACACCATCGGCACCACCTGCCCCAAGGTCAGGAACGACAGCTCTGGCCCCTGCGCGGGCAGACCCTGCCGGATCAGATCGGCCAGGATCGATACGCCCAAGTGCGCGCCCGACGAATGGCCGATGACCAGCACCTCATCCGCGCTCCCACCAAGCGCCGTGGCAATCTGGCCCTGAAACGCCCGCATCCGCGCCGCCAGTTCGGGCGGTGTCGCCCCCCTAACCTGCGCGGAATAGGCGTAATCGTGCATCAGGTAATAGGCATAGACCTTGTGGTCCCAGCGCCGGAATACCCGCAGGATCAGCCAGACCAAGGGCGGCCCCACCACCCAGCCTGCCGCCGAATGGATCAGATGCGCCAGCTCTGCCGCCAGCCCGATCCCCGCCACCAGTGCAATTGCCAACTGTCCCAGCAGAAACGCCACTGGGTACAGCGCCGCAATCATCGGCCCCTTGCGCAGCCGCATCAGCCGGAACAGCGCGCCGGTGGCGATATAGGTCCAGACCGTGCGCAACAATTGCAGATAGGTCGCCCCGACACCATGCGCCATCGAGGCTTTGACGATATCGGCCCAGACCAGCACCTGCATGTCGGTCACGCATTCGGCCCCGTCGATCCGCGCCGTCACATGCCAGCCGTAAGGCCCGTCGCCCTTTCGCGCCCGCAGCGCGATGTCATAGCCCGAAACAGCCGCCTGCGCCTTGGCCTCTTTGCGGTAAAGCTCTCGGTAGCGGCGGGGGTGGAACGGGTCATATCCGGGCAGGTAAAACACCTGCCGCCGGAAGGGGCGGGTTTGTGCCGGGTTATCCGCTTTGGGCGACGCGTGATCCATCCGGCCTTTCTGATTGCCGATTTGGGCGATTTTCGGGAAGGGATCAGCCGATCTCGGCCAGAAAGGGCAAATGCTCCAGGAGCCAGTAGGAAAAGGCTGAAAATCCTCCGGTCAGCATCAACAGGCCGATGGTCCACAGCATCAGGCCGGAAATCCGCTCGATCCGCTCCATATGGCGTTTGAAAAAGGCCATGACCGGCGTCATCCGCCCCATGAACAGCGCGACGGCCATAAAGGGAATGCCCAGCCCCAGCGCATAGGCCGCCAGCAGCACCGCCCCCCGCTCAACCGACCCCTCTTGTGCGGCCAGTGTCAGAATGGCGGCCAGTTGCGGGCCGATGCAGGGTGTCCAGCCAAAGGCAAAGGCCAGCCCCAGCGCATAGGCCCCAAGGGCGCTGCCGCCCTGCGCGGGCGCATCCAGCCGCGCCTCGCGGTCAAACAGTGGAATGCGGAAGATGCGCAGGAAATGCGCGCCAAAGATCATCACCACCACCCCGGCCACGGTGGACAGCATATCGGTATAGCCCAACAGCAGCGCGCCGAACGCCGAAGCTGCCGCGCCCAGCAGCAGGAACACCGTCGAAAGACCCAGCACAAAGAACAGCGCTGCCAGCACCGGCGCGCGGCCCTGCTTCATCTCGCCCACCGAAATGCCCGACATATAGGCCAGATAGGGCGGCACAATCGGCAGCACGCAGGGCGACAGGAACGACAGGGTGCCCGCGATCAGGGCGACCAGCAAAGCTGGCAAAAGGCTTGCGTCAAGAATGTCGATGCCGAACATGGGGCCCTCCTGCCCCCTGCTGATAGCGCGCCCTGCGGCCTGCGTCATCCGGTCAAAGGGTCACACATGCGTCAGGACTGGCGCGATTTGTGGCGTGGCGGTATCAGGCGGCATGGAATGGGACACGGAAATCGACTGCGAGGGGCTGTTGTGCCCCCTGCCCGTCTTGCGCGCGCGCAAGCGGCTGATGGAGATGCAGCCCGGTCAGGTGCTGCGGGTAAGGGCAACCGACGCGATGGCCGCAATCGACCTGCCGCATTTCTGCGCCGAAGCGGGCCACGCCTTTCTGGGCGCGGCCAGCGACGGGGCCGTGGCGCTGTATCTGATCCGGCGCGGCCCGTAAGACCAAGGGCGGCAGGTTTCCCCACCGCCCCGGCTTCTCTACACCGATTGGCCGGGCCTTAACGGCCCAGCGACCACCAGCCCTTGCGCTTGGGGGCGTCAGGTTTATCCGTCGCTGCCGGAGCATCCTGCGGATCGGGCCGCAGCGCCACCGTCACCGGGGCGGGTTCAAGACCGGGATCGGGCTGCAACACCGGTGCGGGCGTCTCTGCCACAGCGGGGGTAGCCTCGGCCACCACCGGCACGTCTTTCACCGCTTTGGCCGGAGCCTTGGCAGGTGCCTTGCGGGTGCGGGTCACGGTTTTCTTCGCCGGAGCGGCGTCTTCGGCAGCAACGTCAGCAGTCACTTCGGCAACCGGCGCGACAGCGTCTTCCGCCACCGGCTCTGCCTTGGCCTTGGTGCTACGGCTGCGGGTTGCCTTGGGCTTTGCGGCCACGGCCTCGGCGTCAGCCACCTTGGCCGCCGCCGATTTGGCACGCGACGATGGTTTCTTCGTCACCGGAGCCACCTCGACCGCCACCTCTGCCACGGCTTCGGCAACAACGGCCACCGCCTCGACCGGGGCTTCAGTTACGCCGTCCTCCCCGTCAGCTTCTTCGCCGTCATCCTCACCATCGACATCGCCGTCAGCTTCGTCATCAGCGCCCACGCCATTGGCACCGGCCTGCCCAGCCGAACCGGGCTTGCGGCGACGCCGACGGCGACGCTTTTTCTTCGACGGGCCTTCGCCCTTGTCCTCGACCGGCGCGGCTGCAACAGCAACGGGTGCTTCTGCCTCGTCCTCATCCTCGATGATCTCGGCTTCGACGATATCCTCGTCTTCCTCCTCGACCGGCGCGCCCATCAGGCTGGCATTGCCAGAAATGACGGTGGCCTGTTCCGGCACCACGCGGGTGGCCGTCTTGAACTTTTCAATCGAGTAATCCGGGCTGACCAGCGCCGGATCGGCCTCGATCCGCACCGACATGCCATAGCGCGCTTCGATCAGGGCGATGTGTTCGCGCTTTTGGTTGATCAGGAAGTTCACGATGCCGATGGGCGCCTTCAGCAGCACCTCTTTCGACCGCTTGCGCGTGCCTTCTTCTTCCAGCGCGCGCAGCACTTGCAAGCCAAGGCTGTCATCCGACCGGATCAGGCCGGTGCCGTGGCAATGGCTGCACGGCTGAGTCGTCGATTCCAGCATGCCGGGGCGCAGGCGCTGACGGCTCATCTCCATCAGGCCAAAGCCCGAGATGCGACCCACCTGAATGCGGGCGCGGTCGGTTTTCAGCTTGTCCTTCAGCTTCTTCTCGACGGCGGTGTTGTGACGACGCTCTTCCATGTCGATGAAGTCGATGACGATCAGACCGGCAAGGTCGCGCAGGCGCAGCTGCCGCGCAATCTCTTCCGCCGCCTCAAGATTGGTCTTGAGTGCGGTTTCCTCGATCGAGCCTTCCTTGGTCGCCCGACCAGAGTTCACGTCGATCGCCACCAGCGCCTCGGTCACGCCGATCACGATGTAGCCGCCGGATTTCAGCTGCACCACCGGGTTGAACATGCCGCCCAGATAGCCTTCGACCTGATAGCGCGCGAACAGCGGCGTCGGGTCTTCATAGCGTTTCACGTCGCGCGCCTGTGCGGGCATGATCATGCGCATGAAGTCTTTGGCGGTGCGGTAACCCGCCTCGCCTTCGACCAGAATTTCCTCGATCTCGCGGCTGTGCAGGTCGCGGATCGTGCGCTTGATCAGGTTGCCCTCCTCATAAATCTGGGCAGGTGCTATGGATTTCAGCGTCAGCTGGCGAATTTCTTCCCAGAGCCGCATCAGGTATTCGTAATCGCGCTTGATTTCCGGCTTGGTGCGCTTGGCCCCTGCCGTCCGCACGATCAGGCCCGCACCTTCCGGCACGTCCATCTCGCCCGCGATTTCCTTAAGCTTTTTACGGTCGGCCGCATTGGTGATCTTGCGCGAAATGCCACCGCCGCGCGCGGTGTTGGGCATCAGAACGCAGTAACGACCGGCCAGCGACAGATAGGTAGTCAGTGCGGCGCCCTTGTTGCCCCGCTCTTCCTTGACCACCTGCACCAGCATGATCTGGCGAACCTTGACGACCTCTTGGATCTTGTAGCGGCGCGGGCGCGGTTTGCGCGGGGCGCTGATTTCCTCGGCCACATCCTCTTCGGCGATCGACTCGATCTCGTCATCGGTATCGGAGGCGTGGTCGATGGCGCGATAGGCTTTCTCGCCGTTGCTGTCATCATGCGAATGGGCATGGTCGTGGCTGTGGTCATGGCCCAGATGGGGCTGATCATCGGCCACGGCTTCAACCGCGGTCACGGCCTCTGGCACCTCGGTCACCAGGGCGTCGGCCCCGGTTTCATCGCCCAGATCCACCACATCCATGCCGCCGATTTCGGCGGTCCGCACCTCATCGCCACCCTCGACCGACTGGGCCTTGGGCTGCGGGCGCGGGCGACGGGCGCGGCGGTTTTCCTCTTCGTCCTGCGCACGGGCATAGGCGCGCTCTTCTTCAAGCAGCGCTTTGCGGTCGGCAACCGGGATCTGGTAATAATCGGGGTGGATTTCGGCAAAGGCCAAGAAGCCATGGCGGTTTCCGCCATAATCCACAAAAGCCGCCTGAAGCGAGGGTTCCACCCGCGTCACCTTGGCCAGATAGATGTTTCCGGCAAGCTGGCGCTTGTTTACGGTTTCAAAATCGAACTCTTCGACCTTGTTTCCGTCCACCACGACAACGCGGGTCTCTTCCGCGTGGGTGGCATCGATAAGCATTTTCTTCGACATTTTGATCTTTCGCGCCCGGAAAGCATTTCCGGGCCGGACCCAGGTCCGGCGGTCGTCCTTGCGGTTTCGGGGCGGCTTGTCTGGGCAAGGCTGCGCGGTGCGGACAGGCGGGCCATGCCCCGTGGGCACCCCTCGCCTGTTCCGAAATCACTCGCTCGCAGCATCGCGGTCTCACATAAGGGCGGCTTGCGCCACCCGCCTGAAAAAGCCCGTTTCGTCAGTGACTTGCGGGCAATACGACAGTCCGTTACCGGACCGATCCGGCCCTTTCCGGGCGGCGCGGCAGGCGCGCCAGAACGGCAAGGGAGAATTCCTTGGCGTGCAGATGCACGCTTGGGATGACCCTATGGGGAAATTCCTGTCGATTACAATGGGATTTTTCGCGCCCGCCCTTCGCGGCGCGGGTCAGGATCGGCGCGTGGTTCGCACGCGCCGATACAGTCAGACGTAATCCTGACGCTGCAACCCGTACTTGGCCATCTTTTCGTTCAGCGTCCGGCGCGGCAGGCACAGCTCGTCCATCACGCTGGTAATGCTGCCCTTGTGGCGGCGCATGGTGTTGTCGATCAGCATGCGTTCGAACGCTTCGACATATTCCTTCAGCGGTTTGCCTTCGGTGGTCAGCGCGGTCGGGTCAGTACTTTCGTTATCGGCCATCAGCAAGGAGGCGATGGACCCGGTGCCCCGGCGGTTCTGCAACACCGCCCGTTCGGCAATGTTCACCAGCTGGCGCACATTGCCCGGCCACGGCGCCTGCAACAGCTGTGCGGCCTCTTGCGCGGTCACCTGCGGCGCGGCGCAGCCGTATTCTTCCGAAAACGCCTCGGCCGCGCGGTTGAACAGGGTCAGAATGTCCTCGCCCCGCGACCGCAGCGGCGGGCAGATGATCGTCATGGCGCCCAGCCGGTAGAACAGGTCGGACCGCAGCGCATCCTGCAGCGTCTTGTCCGGCGCATGTTCGTTGCAAATCGCGATGATCCGGGTTTCCGGTGGCAGGCCCTGTTCGTTGATAAAGGTCAGCAGGCGCGATTGCAGCGGGTGGCTCAGGCTTTCGATGTCTTCCAGGCACAGGGTGCCGCCGCGCGCCTCCTCAACCAGCGGCAGGTTGCCGTCATCCGAGGGGCCGAACAGCTTGGCGGCAAGCTGATCCTCGCCCCAGGCGGCGCAGGAAATGGTCACGAATTTCTTCGACGCCCGCGGCCCCACCGCGTGCAGCGCATGGGCCACCAAAGTCTTCCCAGTGCCGGTTTCGCCGTCGATCAGAACGTGGCTGTCCGCCTGCCCCAGATCAAGGATGTCCTCGCGCAGCCGCTCCATCGTCGGGCTGGCGCCGATCAGTTTCTTCATCAGAACCGAGCCGTCGGCCAGTTCCTTGCGCAAGGCGCGGTTGTCCAGTGTCATCCGCCGGGCCTGCGTGGCGCGCTTGGCCAGTTCGGTCATCCGGTCGGGGTTGAAGGGCTTTTCCAGAAAATCCCACGCGCCGACCCGCATCGCCTCGACCGCCATCGGCACGTCGCCATGCCCGGTGATCATGATGACCGGCAGGCCCGAATCCATGCCCATCAGGCGTTTCAGAAACGCCATCCCATCCATGCCCGGCATCCGGATGTCGCTGACCACGACACCCGGCCACTCCGGCCCGATCACCTTCAGCGCGTCTTCGGCGCTGGCATAGGTTTCGGTGTCAAACCCCGACAGGGCCAGCCACTGGCTGATCGAGGCGCGCATATCGGCCTCGTCATCGACGATTGCCACTTTCATCGCTCGTGCCATTCACGAACCCCCTATTCTGCTGCTTTTGCTTCGCTGCCAAGGATCGGCAGCTGCATTTCGAACACCGCACCCGTGCCATCGGCGTTGCGCGCCGTCAGGCGCCCGCCAAGGTCGGTCATGATGCCCGACGAAATCGCCAAACCCAGACCGACACCCTCTCCGGGTTTTTTCGTCGTGTAGAAGGGCTCGAAGATATTTTCCATTTCGCTGATGCCGTGGCCATTGTCACGCACGGCCAGAACCGCCGTCTCGCCCATGGTCAGGATCAGGTCGATCTGCGGCGCGGCAACATCCTTGGTCGCATCCAGCGCGTTGCGCAAAAGGTTGATGATCACTTGTTCCAGCCGGATACGGTCGGCCATCACCATCACGGGCTGGCGCGGCAGGGTGCGGGTGATCCGCACCACCCGCGCCTTCAACTGCGGTTCCATCATCGACAGGGCCGACGACAGGCAGTTGCGCAGATCGACCGGCTCGAACGCCTCGCCGCCCTTGCGGGCATAGGATTTGAGTTGCCGGGTGATCGCGCCCATCCGCTCGATCAGGTCGTCAATCCGCTGGAAAGAGGACAGCGCCTCCTCGGGCCGCTTCCTTTGCAACAACAACCGCGCGCCCGCGAGGTAGGTTTTCATCGCGGCCAAGGGCTGGTTCAACTCGTGGCTGACCGCCGCCGACATTTCGCCCAACGCGGCCAGCTTGGACGATTGTGCAAGCGTCAACTCTGCCACCTCTAGGTTCTTCTGAACCTTCTCGCGCTCGGCAATCTCGCGACTGAGGCGGGCGTTCAGCAACCGCAACTCCGCAGACTCCCGCCGGAACGACTGGCTTTGCGACCACGCCTTGCGCGACATGAGGTAAAAGGTCAGCGCCGCCAGAATGGCAAAGCCCATGATCTCCAGCGCGATGACACCGTTCACCCGTTCGCGTACCGAATCAAAGGTGGTGAAGATGATCATCTTCCAGCCGCGGAACGGCACCCGCCCCTCGGCCCGCAACACCGCCTCGCCCGAGACATAGGCATCGGGCGGGTTCTGCGCCCAGTCCGCCGCCCCTTTCAGCGCCAGCCCAAAGGCCGAAGGCGTGTCGGCCGCGGTCATCGCCTGATCCAGCGGCTTGCCCCGCCAAGAGGTATGGGTGGACAAGATCACGGTGCCGGTGCTGTCGGTCACCACCACCTCATCCTGCAATCCCGCCCAAGAGCGTTCGTATTTCATCAGATCGACGCCCACGACGATCACGCCCAGCGTATCGCCCTCGACGTTGATCGCGCGGGAATAGGTGAAATCAAAGCCGCCGCCATCGCGGGGCGCTGCTGCAAAAACGGTGTCCTTGCTGCGCAATGCCTCAAAGAAATAACTGCGGTCGCGGTGCTGGCTGCCCAGAAGGTTGCGGTCGGTCGCCCCCGTCACGCGACCGTCTTTGTCCAAAAGCATGATCGCCGCCACGCCAATCTCTTCCTGCACCTGCATCAGGCGCAGCGTGGTGTCGGGAAACGTGCCCTTCATCAGCGCGTTGCGGATCGCCGGATCCGCCGCCAGCAGCAGGGGCACAACCGAGGTGCGCTGCAACTCGCTGACGACATTGCCGGAATAAAGGGCGACCCGCAGTTCGGCCCGGTTGCGCGTGGTTTCGGTAAAGCGTTCCGACAGCCAGCGATTGGTGATCAACACCGTCCCCGCCGCAATCAGCAGCAACACAACCACCGCCAGCCGCATCCGCCACGAAGGGGTTGCAGCACCATCACCCGAGGCAATCGGGCCATTAGGCTGGTTGGGGGGCGTATCCTGCATGGGGCGATTCTAGGGTCTCACCCGCGCCGCCTCAAGGCGATGGGGTTCAGGCCAGCGCCAACCCGCCCATCAGCCCCTTGAACAGGGCAGCCCCATCGGTGCCGCCGTGGCTGGCGTCCACCACCCGCTCGGGGTGGGGCATCATGCCCAGCACGCGGCGGTTCTCCGACAGGACCCCCGCAATGTCATCCATCGCGCCATTGGGGTTGCCGTCATAGCGAAAGGCGATGCGATCCTCGGCCTTCAGCCGCGCCAGCCCCTCGGCATCAATGGTATAATTGCCGTCATGGTGGGCGACGGGCACGGTGATCGTGCTGCCCTTGGCATAGGCGCTGGTAAAGGCGCTGTCCGTGGTGGCCACGGTCATGCGAACTGGGCGGCAGACGAATTTCAGCGCCGCATTGCGCATCAGCGCACCGGGCAGCAGTTGCATTTCGGTCAGAACCTGAAAGCCGTTGCAGATGCCCAGCACATAGCCGCCGCGCGCCGCATGGGCCCGCACCGCCGCTGCGATCGGCGATTGCGCGGCAATCGCACCACAGCGCAGATAGTCGCCGAATGAAAACCCGCCGGGCACGCCAACCACATCGGTCCCCTCGGGCAAGGCACTGTCCTTGTGCCAGACCCGCGCCACCTGAAACCCCGCCCGCTCAAAGGCGACGGCAAGATCACGGTCGCAATTCGAACCGGGAAAGGTGACGACAGCAGCTTTCATGGGCGCGCTCCTTCAAGGACCAAGGCGGACCCGGCGCTTGCACCTTTTCAAATACTCCACGGGGGTCCGGGGGTGTGAAACCCCCGGTCCGCCAGAGCACAAAGGGCGGGCCGGTCGTTAGTCGCCCTCTAGCGCAATCGCTCTGGCAATGCCAGTGGGTCGGCGCCCCCGAATATCGGTTTCTTGTGGCCAGTCGTGGCTTTTCCCCCGTCAGCCTTCCGCCAACCGATGGGCCGCCCGGATCACCCGTTCGCAATGGGCAGCCAGCGCCTTGCGGTCGGCAAAGGCATCCACCGGAACCTCGGGGTGAAAGATCACCTCCACCCTGCCCTGCGGCCAGGTTGCCAAGACCCGCCACAGGCTGGGCGCAAAATCCATCAAACCCCACCAGCCATAAAACCGCGGGTCCTGCCCCAAGGGCGCATGATAGATCACCGTGACCGGCTGGATATGCAGCACCCTGTCCAGCCCATGGGTGAAAAAGGCCGCGAACAGCGTGGATTTGAACGGCAGGACGCGGATGGCATCGGTCGAGGTGCCTTCGGGGAAAAACAGCAGCTTGTGTCCAAGGCGCAGCCGTGCCTCGAACTGCTCTTGCTGGCGCTTTGCCTCGGTGCCCTTGCGCGCAATAAAGACGGTGCCCGTTGCCCGCGCCAGCCAGCCGATCCCCGGCCAGCCCGCCACCTCGGATTTCGAGACGAAATAGACCCGCTGCACCGCATTCAGCGCGAAAATATCCAGCCAGGACGAATGGTTGGCCACCACCGCCCCCTTCTGCCGCATCGGCGTGCCCTGCACGGACAGCCGCAGCCCCATGATGAAAAAGGCGCTGCGGCACACGAATTGCGTCAACCACGGCGTGATGGGGCGCTCGGCGCCGAACAGCGGACGCTCAATCAGGCGCAACAGCAACAGCAGCACAAGGCAGCCATAGGTCACCACGCCCAGAGCAACCCCGCGGGCCAAGGCCAGCACAAAACCCACAGGACCGATCGGCGGCAGCTCGATCGGCGCATTGCGCCACTCGCTCATGCGTCGCGGGCTTTCTTTCTGGTGTAGAAATCGCGGTGCTTGGCGCTCATCTTCTCTGTGTCCATGACCAGACAGACATCGGTGGTGTTGAAGGCGTGATCAATCCACGCCCCGTCGCCGACAAACCCGCCCAGCCGCAGATAGGCCTTGATCAGCGCCGGGGTGCCCGCCATGGCGCGACGGCGGTCCAGCCCGGCCTCTGCCACCAGATCCATCTCTTGCCGATGCGGTTCCAGCGCCCGCACCCGCAGGGCGGGCGGTGCCAGATGGTGGTGGTGCAGATAGGACAAGGGTTCCGCCAGCGCCGCCACATCTGTGCCGTGAAAGCTGGCAACGCCAAACAGGATCTCGATCCCCCGCTCCAGCACATAATCGGCCAGCCCGTTCCACAAATGGAACATCGCCGTCCCGCCGCGATAGTCGGGATGAACGCAGGACCGGCCCAGCTCTACCAGCTTGCGGCCACAGGTCTTTAACGCAGTCAGGTCATATTCGCTTTCGGAATAGAACCGCCCGGCCTGTGCCATCCGCTCTGACGTCAGCAGCCGGTAAACGCCCACCACATCCTGCAAGGTCGCAGGGTCGCGCCGCTCGTCTATCAGCAACAGGTGGTCGAACCAGGGGTCGAAATCATCGCGCTCCAGCCGTTGGTCATGGTCTACCAGCGGGCCGCTGCCGCCAAGTTCGGCCACAAACACCTCATACCGCAGGCGCTGGGCTGCCCGCAGATCGCGGTCATCCCGTGCAAGGCGCAAGGTAAAGGCGGCATCGTCGTCGATCATCTTGCGCCGGTTCCGTCCTCGGGCCTGCCCACCAGTATCTGAGCCGAGTTCTAAGGGCTGCCCCCTGCCATTGCAACCGGCCAGACGGGCCGCGCCGCTGCGTCGGGGTCGCGCAAACCGGTTGCGTTAGGGCTTCGTTAACCCATACTGGATTAGGCAGAGAAATCCGGAACAAGCGTCACCTGCCGGACATCAATCACGACCTTGCCGGCATGTTCAAAGTTCACCGTCACCCGCCCTCCGATGTTCGACTGCACCTGCCCCAGCCCCCAATCGGGCTGGCCGGGATGGCGCACGAACATGCCCGGTTCCAGAAACGACAGCATCCGACATCTCCCATTCAGAGGTAACGCCTTGCACGATAAGCCCGACCTTGCCGCACTTATCGGCTCTCGTATCTGCCATGACCTTATCAGCCCGATCGGCGCCATCGGCAATGGGGTGGAACTGCTGTTGCTGGAAGGCACGGCCCAGGGGCCAGAGGTTGCGCTGATCTCTGAAAGCGTGGCCCATGCCAATGCCCGCGTGCGGTTTTTCCGCGTGGCCTTTGGGGCTGCCACGGGCGATCAGCGGATCGGGCGGCGCGAGGTGGCCGATATTCTGGCGGGTGTCACCCGGGGCGGCCGGGTCGAGGTGGATTGGCAAGGCCCGCCCGACATGGCGCGGCGCGAGGTAAAGCTGGCCTTCCTGCTGGTGTTGTGCCTTGAAACCGCAATGCCGCAAGGCGGGCGCATCACCGTCACCCGTAACGACAGCCGCTGGCTTTTGCTGGGCGAGGCGACGCGCCTGAAGGTTGACCCCGATCTGTGGGAGGTGCTGTCAAACCCCTCTGCCCTGACAGAGATTGGGCCCGCGCAGGTTCATTTCCTGCTGGTTCAGGAAGAAACCACTCGCCAGCACCGTCGCCTGACGGTCGAGGTGGCCGAGAAATCGGTACGGCTGACCTTCTGATCACAGCCAACGGCGCAGGCGGGTCTGGATGAACGGGATGATCCCCCAGACCATCGCGGTAACCACAATCGGCACCAGAACTGCCGTGCGCGCCGGAATCGGCCAGCCGGGGGTCAGCGGCAGCAAGACCAACAGACCCAAGGTCACCAGCGGATAGACGAACAGAAAGACAAACCCGGCAAAACGCAATCTTGATGGCGCGCGGGCTTTACTGGCAACGGTATTCATGGAAGAAGTCCTTATCGAAACGGAACGTCTCGTATATATGAAACGATACGTTCCGTTCCGCAAGGGGGAAATCGTGTCTGACGCAGAAAACGCGCGCGCCTCGATCGGGGCGCGGCGCAATCCGGAAACCGAAGCAGCGGTCTTGCAAGCGGCGGCAGAGCTGATCCGCGAACAGGGCTATGCCGCCCTGACGATGGAGGCGGTGTGCAAACGCGCGCGCGCCGGCAAGGCAACGCTGTATCGCTGGTGGCCCTCCAAGGCGCATCTGCTGCTGGCGCTGGTGTCACGCTCCAAACAAGAGATGGAGTTGCCAGATACCGGCACCCTGCGCGGCGATCTGACGGCCTATCTTGACGATCTGCTAGCGCGCTGGCGCGGTGATGACGGGTCTATGCCGATGGGGCCGCTGGTGCGAGTGTTGTACGTCGAGGCGGCGGACAATGCCGAACTGGGGGCTGCCCTGCTGGAGGAACGGCGCGACCGTTGGCAGTTGCTGGACCAGATCCTGACTGCGGCCCGCGCGCGGGGCGAGGTTTCGCCCCGACTGGGCGCTGAACGGGCCAAACAGCTTGCCATGGCGCTGCCGATCTATCTGTTGATGATCGGCAGACTGCCCGCGCCCGGCGAAACCGCAGCTTTGGTAGACGATATCCTGCCCTCTTTCGCCTAGGGCCGGATCGTCCCGTCCCCCGTGACCAGATACTTGAAGCTGCACAATTGTTCGGCGCCCACCGGCCCGCGTGCATGAAGCTTGCCGGTGGCAATGCCGATCTCGGCTCCCATGCCGAACTCTCCGCCGTCGGCAAACTGGGTCGAGGCGTTGCGCATCAGAATCGCCGAATCCAGCCGCTGAAAGAACAGCGCCGCCACCTCGTCATTCTCGGTCAGGATGCTTTCGGTATGGTTCGAGCCATATTTGCGGATATGGGCAATCGCCTGATCCACCCCATCCACCAGCTTGGCCGCGATGATCATATCCAGAAACTCATGCCCGAAATCCTCGGGCGTGGCGCGCACCGTGCCCGGCACCTTCAACAACTCGCCCTCGGTCCGTACCTCGACGCCCGCAGCGATCAGATCCTCGATCAGCACCGCGCCGTGTTTGGTATAGAACTGCCAGTCGATCAGCAGGCATTCTGCCGACCCGCAAACGCCGGTCCGGCGGGTCTTGGCGTTCAAGACAACGCGGCGCGCCTTTTCCAGATCGGCGTCCTTGTCGGCATAGACGTGGCAGATGCCCTCCAGATGGGCGAACACCGGCACCCGCGCCTCGCGTTGCACAAGGCCCACCAACCCCTTGCCACCGCGCGGCACGATCACGTCGATATGATCCACCGCGCGCAGCATCGCCTCGACCATGGCACGGTCACGGGTCGGAATCAGCTGAATCGCAGCCTCGGGCAGATGCGCCTCGCGCAGACCCTGCACCATGCAATCGTGGATCACTTCCGAGCTATGAAAGCTCTCACTCCCCCCGCGCAGGATCACCGCATTCCCGGATTTCAGCGCCAGCGCCCCGGCATCTGCCGTTACATTCGGGCGGCTTTCATAGATCACGCCAATCACGCCAATGGGCGTCGCAACCCGTTGGATATGCAGGCCATTCGGGCGGTCCCATTCGGCCAGAACCCGGCCTACCGGGTCTTTCTGTTCGGCGACCGAGCGCAAGCTGTCCACGATGCCGCGAATGCGGTTTTCGTCCAGCTTCAGCCGGTCCATCATCGCGGGCGACAGGCCCTTGTCGGTGCCATAGTCGAGGTCAAGGCAATTGGCGTCGAGTATCTCTTCGCGCCGCGCCCAGACCGCCGCCGCCGCCGAAAGCAGCGCCGCCGCCTTGCGCTCTGACGAGGCGCAGGCCAGTTCCGTCGCGGCTGCCTTCGCCTTGGCGCCAATCTCGGCCATCAGGTCGCTGACTTGTCCGTCCATGATCAACCTTCCCGTTTCGCACAAATTCCTTGGAAGGAATTTGCAAAAATCTTCCAAGATTTTTGGGCGCTCAGACCACCATGTCGTCCCGATGCACCAGCGCCGCACGGCCCTGATAACCCAGTATCCCCTCGATATCGCCCGACCGATGCCCGGCAATCGCCTTGGCCTCGGCGGCGGTATAGCGGACCAACCCCTTGCCCAAGACCACGCCCACCGGGTCCAGAATGGCCACCGGATCGCCCCGGCCAAAGCTGCCCGTCACCTCGGTAACCCCAGCAGGTAACAGGCTTTTTCCGGCGGTCAGTGCCTTGACTGCGCCTGCATCCAGCCGCAACTGGCCGCGTGGCTTCATCGCATTGATCCAGCGTTTGCGCGCAGCCTGCGGGTCGCCGTGAGCCACGAACCACGTCCGCTGCGCGCCTTCGGCCAGCGCCTTCAGCGGCCGCAGGGTTGACCCCTCCATGATCGCCATCGCGCAACCGCCCGCCACGGCGGTTTTCGCCGCCAGCAGTTTGGTCTTCATTCCACCTTTGGACAGGCCGGAAATCGGATCGCCCGCCATCGCCTCGATCTCTGGCGTGATCTTTTCTACCAGATCAAAGCGTTGCGCGGTCGGGTCTTCTTTCGGGTTGGCCGAATAGAACCCATCGACATCCGACAGCAGGATCAACTGATCCGCCCCCACCGTCACCGCAATCTGCGCCGCCAGCCGGTCGTTGTCGCCAAAGCGGATCTCATCCGTCGCCACCGTGTCATTCTCATTCACGATGGGCACAACGCCCAGACCCAGCAGCGTTTCCATCGTCGCGCGGCTGTTCAGATAGCGGCGGCGGTCCTCGGTATCTTCCAGCGTCACCAGAACTTGAGCCGTGGTGATGCCATGGGGAGCCAGCACCTCTTCGTACGCGCGTGCAAGGCGAATTTGCCCGACAGCGGCGGCAGCTTGCGATTGTTCCAGCGTCAGCGCGCCGTCCGGCAGGCCCAGAACCTTGCGGCCCAAGGCAATCGAGCCTGACGACACCAGCACCACATCGGTGCCGCGCACCTTCGCTTCGGCGACGTCCATCGCCAGGGCCGACAGCCAGCCCTGCCGCAACCCGGTGGCCCGGTCCACCAGCAGTGCCGAGCCGATCTTGACCACCAACCGCTTGGCCGCCCGCACCTCGGGTGCGATCAGGGCCGCCACGGTGCAATCTCCTCGGGCTTGGCATTGCCCTTTTCGATCTCGGCGATCAGCGCGCGAAGAACGTCCTGCAACCCCTTGCCAGCCACGCCGGAAATGACATGCACCGGCCCGCCCGAAGCCTTTTCCAAAGCGCGGCGGCGGTCGCTGATCTGCTTGGTGTCCATCGCATCGACCTTGTTCAGCGCAAGGATGCGGGGCTTGTCGCCCAGAACCTCGGAATAAGCCTCCAGCTCGCTCACGATGGTTCGGTAATCCTTGGTGATGGTGGAAGATGTGCCATCGACCAGATGCAGCAGCACCTTGCAGCGTTCCACATGGGCCAGGAACTGGATGCCAAGGCCCCGCCCCTCGCTTGCGCCTTCGATCAGGCCGGGAATATCGGCCATCACGAATTCCTTGCCATCAATCCCCACGACACCAAGGTTAGGCACCAGCGTCGTGAACGGGTAATCGGCAATCTTGGGCCGGGCGTTCGACACGGCGGCAAGGAAGGTGGATTTCCCCGCATTGGGCAGGCCCAGCAAACCGGCGTCCGCAATCAGCTTCAGCCGCAGCCAGATCGTGCGCTCTACCCCCTCTTGTCCCGGATTGGCGCGGTTAGGCGCGCGGTTGGTCGAGGATTTGAATTGCAGGTTGCCCCAGCCGCCATTGCCACCCAAGGCAAGGCGCACGCGCTGTCCGGGCACGGTCAGGTCGGCCAGAACGGTTTCCTCATCCTCATCCAGAATCTCGGTGCCCAAGGGCACCTTCAGCACGATGTCATCGCCCGATTTGCCGGTTTTCTGGTTGCCCATGCCCGGTTGGCCGGATTTGGCAAAGAAATGCTGCTGGTAACGATAGTCGATCAGGGTGTTCAGCCCCTCGACCGCCTCGGCCCAGACAGAACCGCCATGGCCCCCGTCGCCGCCATCGGGGCCACCGAATTCGATGAACTTCTCGCGCCGGAACGAAACGCAACCCGCACCACCGCCACCCGAGCGGATATAGACTTTGGCAAGGTCAAGGAACTTCATGGCTGCGGCTTTCGGCTTAAGGATAAGGGACTGCGATACACACAAAGCCCGCCCACCTCAAGCGAGGCGGCGGGTCACATGGGTGTAGGTCGGTCGTCCAGATGCAATTCCATAAAGGTCAGGTCCAGCCAGCGGCCGAATTTCTGGCCGACATGCCGCATGGTATGGGTATTGGCAAAGCCCAGGCTTTCATGCAGCGTGATCGAAGGGCGGTTTTCCGCCTCGATCGCCGCCACCATCACATGCAGGTCCGCCGCGCGGGCGCGGGCGATCAGCGCCTGCATCAGCGCGCGGGCAAGGCCCCTGCCCCGGAACCCGGCGGCGACATAGACCGAATGTTCCACCGTCAGGCGATAGCCGTCGAACGCCCGCCACGGGCCATAGCTGGCATAGCCCGCCACCTGCCCATCGGCCTCGGCCACCAGCACCGGAAAGCCGCCCGCCATCCGCGCCGCCATCCAGTCAACCCGGTTGGCGGCATCGACCGTGATCTCGTTCCAGATCGCGGTCGTGTTCGCCACCGCATCATTATAGATCGCGGCGATACCTTCGGCGTCATCGGGGGTGGCGGCACGGATCATCAGGTCACTTCAGCTTTCGCACATAAGTCCACGTTGCAACACGGGAATTCCGTGCAACCGAAAAGGTTTCGGCATCGCCCAGATATTCAAACCCCGCATTGGTCAGCACGCGCGCCGAACCGGGATTGTCCTGAAACACCTCAGCAAAGATTGTGCGGTCGCCCAAGGGGTTCGCCCCAACCAGTGCCCGCACCGCCTCAGACGCGATGCCGGTGTTCCACAGCGCAGGCGCCACCCAATAGCCGATTTCCGATTGGCCACGGGTTTTCTGGCCCTGCTCCATCGGCTTCAGGCTGATGATGCCCAGCACCTCGCCCAAGCCGGTCGCAGTGCCGTCCATTACCCAGATCTTCTCGCCCGTGCCTGCCATGGCGCGGGTGATGAACGCCTCCATCGCGCCCGGCGGCAGCGGATGCGGGATAGAGCGCGTCGCCTCTGCCACCCGGCGATCACCGGCATACATCGCGCACAGCCCGGCATCAGATTTGCGCACAGGGCGCAGCAGAAATCTGCCAGCGGCGATTTCAGCGGGCCTTGCGGCGGCAATCATATCAAGTGTCACGGCTTCCCTCCTGTCGAAGCGCATGGCCGGGCGAACCCGGCGTCCTCTCTCCCAATCTCGTCCCAACCCCGGTCTGTTCCGGTCCCGAGGCTCCTCTCCTCAAGATGGTCCTGCCCGGCATCCTGCCAAGAACCCTTGGCGGAAACGTGACGGGAATCGGGGCGAAAACGAGAAGGGGGACCGGCCTTTCGGCCGATCCCCCGATGTTTCTTCAGAAACGGGTTTCCGGCTTACTCGGCTGCCTCTGCAACGGGGAGGACCGAAATGAAGGTGCGGCCTTTCAGCCCCTTCTTGAAGGTAACCTTGCCCTCGACGGTGGCGAAGATGGTATGGTCAGTGCCCATGCCAACGCCTTCACCCGGGAACCAGGTGGTGCCGCGCTGGCGGCAGATGATGTTGCCGGGGGCCGCAGCCTGACCGCCATACAGTTTCACGCCAAGACGACGGCCAGCCGAATCACGACCGTTGCGCGAGGAGCCGCCTGCTTTTTTATGTGCCATGGTAAGGTCTCCTTACTTCGCGGTTTCGTGGGCCGCGCGGCGCGCATCGGCGGTGCCGGTGGCAGCCTTGACATCGGTCTTGTCGGCGCCCGAAGCCAGAACTTCGGTCACACGAATCAGCGTCAGGTGCTGACGGTGGCCCTTGGTGCGCTGCGACGAGTGCTTGCGGCGACGCTTGACGAAGTGAATCGTCTTTTCGCCCTTGATCTGGTCGATCACCTCTGCCTGCACGGCAGCGCCCGCCACGGTGGGCAGGCCAATGGTCGTGCCGACCATCAGAATTTCGTTGAACTGGATCTTGTCACCAGCAACAGCGTCCAGCTTTTCAACGCGCAGCACGTCACCCGCCTGCACCTTGTATTGCTTTCCGCCGGTCTTCAGGACCGCAAACATGGGTCTTCCTTCCTTGTGAACCGCGTCCTTTGGCCCCGTTTCCGGCGTTTCGGGGACCATCGGCCCCGCCTTCGAACAGCGCGCCCCGTTCGGGACGATGTAAATAAGAATACCCGGACAGACTCAGAGGTCTGGCCGGGTTGCGCGCTTTTGAAGGATTGCGTGCGGGGTGTCAAGCCTTTGCGCCAGCGCGCCGGGCCGTTAGTCTGGGCGCGACACCGAGGTGCCCATGCGTGACGACAGTGCCCTGACCAACCCTTTGCCCGGCGTGGTTTTGCGTCAGGCCCGGCGCGCCCGCATGCACGGGATCGTGCCGACGATGCCCTCTCTGATCCAGGTGCGGCGGGGAAGCAAGGAGGTTATCGCGACACAGCTCGCCCTGACGATAACCGAAGGACAATTTGTGCTGCTGCCCGATGCGCTGCCGATGACGATCTGCAACATTCCCGATGCAGGCGGACAGTATGAAGCCATGGTCCTGCCCCTGCCTCGCGCCGCGGCCGAGCGCGCGCTTGCCCGGTTGCCCGCCGTTCAACGCCCCACCGCACGGGCGCCGCAACCTGTGGTGCTGCCAGCAGAGGGCGAGGCGCTGTTTGCGGCCTTCTTCGCCCCCTCGCCTTTCGCCGCCCTGCCCGCGGATGTGCTGGTACTAAAGCTGGAAGAGATGGCCCTGTGGCTGGCATTGTCCGGTGGCGTCCTTGCAGCCGAAGGGCTGCCCCGACTGGCAGACCGGCTGCGCGGGCTGATCGCAGCCGATCCGGCGGCTGATTGGGTGGCAGCCAATGTGGCCCGCCTGTTGGGTGCCAGCGAAGCCACCCTGCGCCGCAAACTTGCCGCAGAGGGGGAAAGTTTCGGCGCCATTCTGCGGGACGTGCGGCTGACCCATGCATTGGGGCTGTTGCAGACCACGCCTTTCCCGATTGCACGGGTTGCGGCAGAGGCGGGCTATGCTTCGCCCCAACAATTCGCCACCCGGTTCCGCGCCCGCTTTGGCCTTTCTCCGCATGAGATCCGCACCCCGGAGGTAGCGATTGATCGGATCGGGGCGAAAATCGCGCGGACCGGGGCCGCAGGTGAGGGCGGATCGGCCTAGGGTCCGGTCATCCGACCAACAGGAGACCCCAGGATGATCCGCTTTGCCTTCCCGCTTGCCCTTGCCCTGTGCGCCAGCACCGCACAGGCCGATATGACCCTGACATCAAAGGCGATGCCCGATGGCGGGACGTTGACCGAGGCACAGATTCTGAACGGATTTGGCTGCACGGGGGGCAACCAGTCGCCCGATCTGGCATGGTCCAATGCGCCCGCTGGCACCGGGGCCTTTGCCGTGATGATGTATGATCCCGATGCGCCGACCGGATCGGGATGGTGGCACTGGGTTGCCTTCAACCTGCCGGGCGACACGACCCTGCTGCCCGAAGGCGCCAGTGGCACGGTCATGCCGGCGGGCACCATTGAAAGCCGCACCGATTTTGGCACCCCCGGCTTTGGCGGTGCCTGCCCGCCCGAAGGTGCAGCGCCGCATCCCTATCAGATCACGGTCTATGCCCTGCCCGCACCTCTGCCACTTGATGCCAATGCCAGCGGTGCGATGGTCGGGTTCATGGCGCGCGCCTCGGCGCTGGACAGTGCCACGATCACCGCCACACTGGGGCGCTAAGGCCTCAGATATCCTGTCCCGCCATCTCCAGCCCGACGGCGCGGCCCAGATCGTGGCTGACGCTGTTGAACAACCCGTTGAACGCGGCAAACATCGCCGCGTTCAACTGCTGCCCGGCAGGCGTGGCAGAGTAATCGGTATAGGCGCGCAATTCTGCATCAGTAAGCGGCTGATAGGCCAGCGCCAGGAACGGAAACAGCCATTCTTCGGTGCTGGCGCGGGTTTCCCCTTCCTTGCCGCGCGCAAGGTCAAGAATGTCTGCCTCGGTCATGTCGGCAAACGGCCCGCCGGTTCCGGCCAACCCCTGATAGAACGCCAGACTGGAATTCATCGCCCCCGCGACGTTGGACTCGATCAGGTCGTTGACCTCGGCAAAGCGGCGGATCAGCGCAACCCTCGGGTCGCCCCTGGCCACCATATCCTGCCAGCGCAGGGTCGCCGCCGCCTCGGTGTCCTTGTCCATCAGTGCCCGGCGGGCATCTGTCTCCAGTTGCAGGGCGCGCTTGCCCGGAGCAGAGCCAAAGAAGTCGATCGCCCGCGCGGTCACATCCGGCTTGCCCGCCATCGCCCTGTCCAGGCCCGCCTTTACCAGCGCCTGCATCTGCGCCGGATCATAAATCCGCGCGACCGAAGCGTCCCAGCCGGGGCTACCACCCGCCGGGCCAAAATCCGCCGCGAGTTCGGCGGCATCGGCGATGCCTTCGTCGCGCAGGACGGCAATCATGTCATCGATCTGCAACACATCATACAGCGCCGCCGCAGGCTGGGCCTGCTGCTGGGCCAGCACCGGCGCAGTGCCAAAGACACCCCCTGCCGCAAGCGCGATAACCACACACACCGGACGAAATGCCATATCTGGTCCTCTTTGACACCTTCCCCGACAGCTAGGCCCTTGGCCCGCCCTTGCCAAGCCACCGGCGGTCCCCCTCTCGTAAAGTTGCGATTGCTGCATTTCCGGGGTTGCAAGCCCCGCACGGCCCCGCTACATCCCCGCCCCAGACGACCCCCAAAGCGCGGAGAGGTGGCGGAGTGGTCGATCGCGCCGGTCTCGAAAACCGGAGTAGGTTTGCGCCTACCGTGGGTTCGAATCCCACCCTCTCCGCCACAAAAATCAACACAGTACATCTTGACTGCTTGGCGACCATGCGCTGGCCATGCCAGAGCCAAGGCTGCCCACAAAAGACCAAGTTGGGCGAATAAGAATGCAGATTCACCCCTGTGCCCACCTTTGGAACATCCCGATGACCGACGACCGCATCACCCGCCTGTCCCGTCGACCGGTTTATCATAACGACTGGATGTCGGTTTACGAAGATCAGGTGCGCTTTCCGGGCGGTACCTCTGGCATTTACGGTGTGGTGGAAAAGCCTGATTTCGTTGCCATCGTTCCACTGGATGATCGGGGGCGTATCCATCTGGTCAGCCAGTTCCGCTATCCGGTGGGCCAACGGATGTGGGAACTGCCGATGGGTGTCAGCCACGGCACACCGGAACAGCAGGCCCGCGCCGAATTGCGCGAGGAAACCGGGCTGATCGCGGGCACCTTGCGCCACATCGGCCATCTGTTTCAGGCGCCGGGCTTTTCGGCGCAGGGCTTTGACGTGTTCCTTGCCACCGATCTGACGCAGGGCCAGACCGAGCTGGAGGTGACCGAAAGCGACCTGATCGCCGACGCTTTTCCCTGGCCCGAGGTGCAGCGGATGATCGCTGCCGGAGAGATTACAGATGCCGCAACGATTGCGGCGCTGGGGCTGTTGCTGGTGCGCGGGCTTTTGCCACCGGGATGACGGATTTTGGCGGTCAGTCCCCGACAACGGCGCTAGGCTGATTGGCATGGACCACAAGACACTGATCGCATCGATCCCGCCCGAAACCCGCGCCGCGTTGACCAAACGGTCGGACCGGGCGGGGCTGCAACACCTTGCCGGATATCTGGCGGCGATGGCCGCAACCTCTGCGCTGATCCTTGCTACGCCCCTGTGGTGGCTGGCTTTGCCTCTTCATGGGGTTCTGCTGGTTTTTCTGTTCACGCTGGAACATGAATGCACGCACCGCACCCCCTTTGCTAGCGACCGGCTGTCGGACTGGATGGGGCGAGCCTGCGGGCTGGTGTTGATCTTGCCATTCGAGTGGTTCCGCTATTTCCATCTTGCGCATCACCGCTGGACCAACCTGCCGGGGCAAGACCCGGAGCTGGACGGCGACAAGCCCGCAACCTTTGGTGCGTGGGTGTGGCATGTGTCGGGTCTGCCCTATTGGATCGCGGCGATAAGGTTGGTTGTCCGGCTGGCACTGGGGCGCGAACGGGCACGCTATCTGCCAGAGGGCGCCCTGCCCCGGATGCAGCGCGAGGCGCAGGCGATGCTGGTGTTCTATGCGTTGGTCGCGGGCAGTCTGGCGCTGTCGGATGCGGCGCTGTGGCTGTGGCTGCTGCCGGTGCTGATCGGCCAGCCATTTTTGCGGCTGTATCTGCTGGCCGAACATGGCGATGCGCCAAAGGTGGCCAACATGCTGGAAAACAGCCGCACCACATTCACCACCCGGATCATGAGGTTTCTGGCGTGGAACATGCCCTATCATGCCGAACACCACAGCTATCCGCAGGTGCCATTTCACCAACTGCCTGCGCTGCATGGCGTGATGCGCGATCATCTGGCGACTACGGCCCAAGGATATGCGGCCTTTACCCACGCCTATCTGGCGCGCCGCCGCTGATCCATCAGCCCTTGCAATGCCGCATGTGTCGCGAATGAATTGGCACCTGCCCAAAAAAGCGGCTAGACCGCCGGTATGAGCAGCCCGACATCCCCGACCGACCAGAACCGCGACACCCTGCCCGGCTTTCTTTATGCCTTTGGTGCCTATCTGCTGTGGGGGTTTCTGCCCCTTTACATGAAGGCGCTGGCGGCGGTGCCGACGCTGGAAGTGTTGGCCCATCGCGTCATCTGGTCGGTGCCGGTCGCGCTGGCGGTGCTGGCCTTTCGGGGCCGCGCGGGCGAGGTTTGGGGCGCCTTGCGCAATCCCCGCCTGTTGGGGATGGCGGCGCTGACGGCGGCGCTGATCTCGGTCAACTGGTCAATCTATGTGTGGTCGATCCAGTCGGGCCATGCGCTCGAGGCGGCACTGGGCTATTACATCAACCCCTTGGTCAGCGTGCTGATCGGCGCGGTCGTGCTGCGGGAACGGCTGTCGCCCGCGCAATGGGCGGCAATTGCGCTGGCCGCCCTGGCGGTGGCGGTGCTGACCTATGAAGGGGGCAAGCTGCCCGTCGTGGCGCTGGGGCTGACAGCAACATGGGCCGCCTATGCGTTTCTGAAAAAGCAGCTTCCGCTGGGGCCAAATCAGGGTTTCACGCTGGAGGTGATGATCCTGTCGCCCTTTGCGCTGGCCTATGCGGGCTGGCTGGCATCGCGCGGAGAGGCGCATTTCCTGATGGGGGACAGCCATACCACGCTGCTGTTGCTGGGCTGTGGCGTGGTCACGGCCGTGCCGTTGATGCTTTATGCCAACGGGGCCAAGCTGCTGCGGCTTTCGACGATTGCGATGATGCAATACCTGTCGCCGACGCTGATTTTCCTGACGGCCGTTTTCGTCTTTGGCGAAGAGTTCGGCCGCGCCCGCGCCATCGCCTTCCCGATGATCTGGGCGGCGCTGGCGATCTATTCGCTGGCGATGCTGCGCGGGGCGCGGCGCTAAGGGCTACTCGGCGTTGGCGTCGGCGCGCGATTTGCCCGCCACGTCCATCGCCAGCGTGGCCGCCATGAAGGCATCCAGATCGCCGTCCAGCACGCCTTGGGTGTCGCTGGTTTCGTGGTTGGTGCGCAGGTCTTTGACCATCTGATAGGGCTGCAAGACATAGCTGCGGATCTGGTTGCCCCAGCCCGCATCGCCCTTGCTTTCATGCGCCTCGTTCACGGCGGCGTTCCGCTTGTCCAGTTCCATCTGATAAAGCCGCGCCTTCAGGGCGTTCATCGCAATCTCGCGGTTCTGGTGCTGCGATTTCAGCGAAGAGGTCACCACGATATTGGTCGGGAAGTGGGTGATCCGCACTGCCGAGTCGGTCTTGTTGACGTGCTGGCCACCCGCGCCCGACGACCGGAAGGTGTCGATGCGGATGTCCTTGTCCAGAACCTCGATCTCGATGTTGTCATCGACCACCGGGTAAACCCACACGCTGGCGAAAGAGGTCTGCCGCTTGTCGCCCGAGCCGAAGGGCGAAATGCGCACCAGACGGTGAACGCCTGATTCCGATTTCAGCCAGCCATAAGCATTGTGGCCGGTGATCTTGTAGGCTACCGATTTGATGCCCGCCTCTTCGCCCGGCGTTTCGGACAGCATTTCCACCGTATAGCCCTTGCGTTCGGCCCAGCGGGTGAACATGCGGGCCAGCATTTCGGCCCAGTCCTGGCTTTCGGTGCCACCTGCGCCTGCGTTGATTTCAAGGAAGGTGTCGTTGGCATCGGCCTCACCGTCCAGCAGGGCTTCCAGCCGTTTCTGGGCGGATTCCTCGACCAGGGCGCGCAGGGCGTTTTCGGCTTCGGTGACGATTTCCTCGTCGCCCTCCATCTCGCCCAGTTCGATCAGTTCCACATTGTCCTTTAGCACCTGCGACAGGCGCTTGTAGGTGCCCACGGCGTCGATCAGGCCCTGACGTTCCTTCATCAGCTTTTGCGCCTTAGCGGGGTCATTCCACAGGTCGGGCGCCTCGATCAGGGCGTCAAACTCTTCCAGCCGGTGGGGGGCGGTTTCCCAATCCATCCGCTGGGCAAGAAGACGCAGGGTCTTCTCGATCTCGGCGACATTGTTCTGGGTTTCGGCGCGCATCGGGGCATCCTCGTCTGATCGGCGGGGTGATAGCGCGCGCCAGCCCTGACGGCAAGCGGCGCGCGGCAGGTAACAGCCCCGCTAATACAGCCCGCCGGAACTGAGCGTGCCGAAGTCGGCCTTTTTCGGCACCGATTTGACCGTTCCGTCCGAGGTGGTCAGCGTATCGCCCTGATCCGACTCGCCCGTAGAGAACAGCGGCAGGTTCGCGCCCATGGTAAAGCCGCCATCGACCAGCGCATCAAGGCCATACAGCACCTCTTCGCCCTCGCGGAAGTATTCGGCAATCACGTTCGGGCCGCTGGCATCGGCGGGCAGCTTGGCGCCGCTGAACCGGTCGATCTTCTGGAAATAGCCACCGGGCGGAACCTTGAAATCGGTGCCACCATAGGTCTTGATCGCCTCTTTCATGAATTCCTGAAAGATCGGAACGCACAGCGTGCCGCCAAAGGCCCCCGGCCCAAGGCTGCGCGGCTGGTCATAGCCCATGTAGCAGCCCGCCACCACGTTCGAGGTATAGCCGATGAACCACACGTCCTTGGCGTCGTTCGTGGTGCCGGTCTTGCCCGCCACCGGCACCGGCAGATGCACGCCAGAGCCCGAGCCGCGCAGGATGACGCCCTGCATCATCGAGGTCAGCTGATAGGCGGTGATCGCATCCATCACCCGTTCGCGGTTGGTGTCGATGGTCACTTCCTTGCCCGCAGGCAGGGTATCGGCGCCACAATCCTCGCAGGTGCGCTTGTCATGGCGATAGACGGTGTGGCCATAGCGGTCCTGCACGCGGTCGACCAGCGTGGGTTCCACCCGCTCGCCGCCATTGGCGAACATGGCATAGGCGGCAACCATCTTGAACAGCGTGGTTTCCTGCGCGCCAAGGCTGTTGGCCAGCAGGGGCTGCAGCCGGTCATAAACCCCGAACCGCTCGGCATAGCCCGCCACGGTATCCATGCCGATTTCCTGCGCGATACGGATCGTCATCAGGTTGCGGCTTTGCTCGATACCGGTGCGCATCGGCGTCGGGCCATAGAACTTGTTCGACGCGTTCTTGGGCGTCCACAGCCCTTGGGGGGTTTCAATCTCGATCGGGGCGTCGACGATGATCGTGGCAGGGGTGAAGCCCGAATCCAGTGCCGCCGCATAGACGAAGGGCTTGAACGAAGACCCCGGCTGGCGCTGCGCCTGCGTGGCGCGGTTAAAGACCGACGCCTGATAAGAGAACCCGCCCTGAATCGCCAGAACGCGGCCCGTGTTCACGTCCATCGCCATGAAGCCGCCTTGCACCTCTGGCACCTGACGCAGCGACCAGCGGACAAATTCGCCCGTCTTGTCATCGGTCACGGGGCGGACCATGACGACATCGCCGACATCGACCAGATCGGCGGGAACTTTGGCCTTTTTGCCCAGGCTGCCATCGGCCAGCTTCTTGCGCGCCCATGTCACGTCATTGGCGGGGATGGTTGCGGTTTCCGCCTCGCCCTCAATTCCCACAGTCGCGGTATCTTCGCCCAGATTCAGCACGACGGCGGCTTTCCAGCCCTCGACGTCGCGCGGCAGGTCCACCACTTCGGCCAAGGCAGGGCGCCAGTCGGCCAGCTTGTCGGCAGGCAGCACCTTGCCCGTGCCGCGCCAGACGCCCTGCCCCCGGTCAAACTTTTCCAACCCCCGGCGCATGGCGCGGGCCGCAATCTCTTGCAGCTTCGGGTCCATGGTGGCCCGGATCGACAGGCCGCCACCAAAGAATTCCTGCTCGCCAAAGCTGCCCGACAACTGGCGGCGGATTTCATCGGTGAAATAATCGCGCGGCGGCAAGGCGGTGCGATAGGCGGGAATGTCGCCGCCCTGCACGGTTTTCAGGTCTTCGCCCTCTGCCGCTTTGGCAACGTCGGCGGGCAGATAGCCGTTCTGCGCCATCTGATCGAGAACGTAATTCCGCCGCTCGATCAAACGGTCCTTGTTGCGCACGGGGTGAAATTCCGACGGTGCCTTGGGCAGTGATGCCAGCGTTGCCGCCTCTGCCGGGGTCAGTTGATCCAGCGTCTTGTTGAAATAGGTCTGGGCGGCGGCGGCGACGCCATAGCTGTTCTGGCCAAGGAAAATCTCGTTCAGGTAAAGCTCAAGGATCTTGTCCTTGGACAAGGTTTCCTCCAGCCGGCTGGCAAGGATGATTTCCTTGATCTTGCGTTCGACGCTGCGGCTGCCATCCAGCAGGAAGTTCTTCATCACCTGCTGCGTGATGGTCGAGGCGCCGCGCACATTCTTGCCCCGGCTAAGCAGCGCATCGCGGAACGCGGCCGCCATGCCGCCAACGTCATAGCCCTTGTGGGTGTAGAAATGCTTGTCCTCGGCTGAAACAAAGGCATCCTTCACCAGATCGGGAATATCCTCGATCGGGGTGAACAGGCGGCGTTCCTGCGCGAATTCGTCGATGATGCGGCCATCGGCGTTGTAGATGCGGCTGATCGTCGGCGGAGTGTAGCGGGCCAGACTTTCGTGGCTGGGCAGGTCGGCGGAATACATATAGAAAATGCCGCCCACCGCCAGCGCCCCGAACAACAGGCCCAGCGTGATCATTGTGAAGATGGCCCCGAAGAAAGACCCTACGAACCGAACCACCCTGTCGCCCCTTTGGCTGCGCGCGTCGCCCTCTTATACGCCACGCAGCGCAAGGTCAAAGCACGGGCTTGCGATGCGGCGGGTTTTTGGCGGGTCAGATTTGTGGCGGTCAGGGCGCCTTGGCCTGAATGGCGGCATCTTCCGCGGCCCAGGCCACCAGCCCGTCGCGCACCGCCCCGGCCATGCGGGCGCGCCATTCCGGGTCGGTCAGACGCTTGAGGTCGCGGGCCGAAGACAGGAACCCCAGTTCCAGCAAGACCGAAGGGATATCGGGCGATTTCAGCACGGAAAACCCCGCCTCCTGCCGCGGATGGCGGTGCATTTTGATGTCAGCCTTTTGCATGGCGGTGACCAGTTGGCCCGCAAGCCGCCCGGTGCGCGGCGTGGTTTCGGTGCGCGCCATGTCCATCAGCACCTGCGCCACCACGTCATCCTGATCCGACAGGTCCACCCCGGCCAACAGGTCATCACGGTCGTGCCGCTCTGCCAGAGTGGCCGAAGCTTCATCCGTCGCGTCATCTGACAGGGTATAGACGGTGGCGCCCACCGCCTCGCCCTCGGCAATGGCATCGGCGTGAAGGGCGATGAACACCCCCGCTCCCGCCCGGCGCGCGACAGAAATTCGCGTCTCCAAGGGAACAAAGCTGTCATCCTCGCGCGTCATCACCACGCTAAAGCGGCCATCGCGCAGCAACAGCTCCTTCAACTCGCGCGCAAAGGTCAGCACCAGATCCTTTTCCAGCGCGCCATCGCGCTCGGCACCGGGGTCGATGCCGCCGTGACCGGGGTCCAGCACCACGACCAGCGGGCCAGAGCCGCCCTTGGCCGGTGGCGGCAGGTCTGCGGCGCGGGGCAGCGCCCATTCCGGCGGTTCCGGTTGTGCCGCCGTCGCGGCAAAGTCGGCGGCAGACGCGGGCGACAGGCGCAACCGCAGATGCGTGCCGCTGACCGTCTCCATCCCGGCAGAGGTTACCAGCATCGGCCCCGGCAGTTCCAGCACCAGCCGCGACCAGCCCGGACGAAACACCCCGGCACGCAAGCTGGCCCCCTTGGGCAAAGGCAGGGTGTCGATCCCCGACCAATCCACTTCGCGCATGTCCAGCACCAGACGCGACGGGTTGTCCTTCACCCGCACCCGCCACGGCACCGGCTGTGACAGGCTCAGATCCAGCACCAGCCCGTCCCCGCCCCCTTGGATAGTCGAGGTTTTCGCCTCGAACCGCGCCAGCGCCGACAGATCCTGCGCCCCGCAGGGCAGCAGCATCAGCCACAGCGCCACCAAACCGCCAAAGAACGCCCGCACCATCATCTGTTCCCAAATATCCCCGCCGGAGGCATGCGCCCTTACCGCCCGCGCTGTGCCATGAAGGTCTGCAACCGTGCCAGCCCCTCGGCAATATCCGCCGTGGCGCGGGCATAGGAAAAGCGCAAGGTCCGCGCACCGCGCACCGGATCGAAATCCAGCCCCGGCGTCACCGCCACCCCTGCCCCGTGCAGGATTTCGCGCGACAGCGCCAGACTGTCCCCGGTCAGGTCCGACACATCGGCGTAGATGTAAAAGGCCCCATCCGGCGGCGCGATCTTGGTGAACCCCGCCTTAGGCAGCCCCTCCAACATCAGGCGGCGGTTTTCGGCATAGGTGGCGCGGTTCGCCTCCAGTTCATCAATGCAGTCAAGTGCTGCAAGGGCCGCAACTTGCGACGCATGGGGCGGACAGATGAACAGGTTCTGCGCCAAGCGCTCGACAGTGCGGATATGCGTTTCCGGCACAACCATCCAGCCGATACGCCAGCCAGTCATGCTGAAGTATTTGGAGAAGGAATTGATCACATAGGCATCATCGGTGATCTCCAGCGCCGAAACCGCGCGGTCGCCGTAATGCAGCCCGTGATAAATTTCGTCCGACACGAAAGAGATGCCACGCGCGGCGCAATGGTCAATCAGCGCTTTCAGATGCCCATGGTCCAGCATCGTGCCCGACGGGTTTCCCGGAGAGGCGACGATCAGTCCCTGCATCTCGACGCCTTCAAGATCGGCGGGCACGGGTTGCAGGCGGTTTTCCAGCGCAGCAGCAATCCCCACAGGCTCAAGGCTCATTGCGCGCAGGATCTGACGATAGCTGGGATAGCCCGGTTCCCCCAAGGCCACCCTGTCGCCCGCGTCGAACAGTGCCGAAAACGCAAGGATGAAGGCGGCAGAAGACCCCGCCGTCACCACCACACGGTCGGGGTTCAGCTCCACCCCATACCAGCGGCGGTAAAGCTGGGAGATGCCAGCCCGCAGCTCTGGCAGGCCCAGTGACACGGTATAGCCCAGTGGCTGATCCAGCGCTGCGGCCAATGCCTTGCGCGCACCAAGGGGCGCGCCGGTACCGGGCTGGCCCACCTCCATATGGATGATGTGGCGGCCTGCGGCTTCCAACTGCCGGGCCTCCTCGACCATATCCATCACGATGAAGGCATCAACATCGCCCCGCCTTGATCTTCGCATCCTGCCGCCCTTAAAGTTCGCGCCCATGTTCCCCTGCGCGGACGGAACGTCAACCCCGCGCCAGACAGAAGGTTTCCTCATGCGCCGCACCCTTGCCGCCCTTTCATTTACACTGACCGGGGCCCTGATGGCGACCACCGCGCTGGCCGGCGGGATTGAGAACATGACCGAAGCTGAGCGCGCCGCATTTCAGAAAGAGGTGCGCGCCTATCTGGTGGCCCATCCCGAGGTGCTGGTCGAGGCGATGGATGCCCTGCAAGCCCAGCAGCAGGCGCAGCAGGCCGATGCCGACAAGCAGATCGTGGCCGACAATCAGGCCGCACTGCTGCAAGACGCCAACAGCTGGGTCGGCGGCAACCCGAACGGCGACATCACCGTGGTCGAGTTCATGGATTACCGCTGCGGTTACTGCCGCAAGGCGTTCAATGAAGTTGAGGAACTGGTGAAGGCCGATGGCAACATCAGATTTGTTGTCAAGGAATTCCCGATATTGGGCGAAGAGTCGGTGGTCTCGTCGCGCTTTGCCATTGCCGTGCGCCAGTTGCATGGGGATGAGGCCTATAAAAAGGCACATGACGCGCTGATCACGCTGCGCGGACAGCCCGATCAGGCCAATCTGGAAAAGCTGGCGGGCGATCTGGGGCTGGACCCGGCGGCGATCTTTGAGGCGATGAAGTCGGATGCGGTGACGGACATCATCAAGGCCAACCATGCGATGGCCGACAAGCTGCAAATCTCTGGCACGCCGACCTTTGTGGTGGGGGACCAAGTGATCCGGGGCTATATGCCGCTGGACGCGATGCAGCAACTGGTTGCGGACGAACGGGCGGGGTAACGCCCCCTCACCCTACCCTCAGAGGCGGGCTACATTTGCCGCCTTTGCGACACGGCCCAAAGGGCGCATTCCCTCTCCCCTTGGGGGAGAGGGTCAGGGTGAGGGGCTATTCCGCCGCCTTCGCCGCCTCGGCCTCGATCTCGGCGGCCTTGGCCTCGACCAATTCGACGATGTGGTCGATCATCTTGTCATTGCCCAGCTTGTGGTGCTGCTTGCCCGCCAGATAGACCATGCCCGTCCCTGCCCCGCCGCCGGTGAATCCGATGTCGGTCATCAAGGCCTCGCCCGGCCCGTTCACCACGCAACCGATGATCGACAGGCTCAGGCTGGTCGTCACATGGGCCAGCCGGTTTTCCAGCTCTGACACCGTCTTGATCACGTCAAACCCCTGACGGGCGCAGCTTGGGCAGGAAATGATCGTCACACCCCGGTGACGCAGGCCAAGGGATTTGAGGATTTCAAACCCCACCTTCACCTCTTCCACCGGATCGGCGGACAGCGAGACGCGGATCGTGTCGCCAATGCCGAACCACAACAGGCTGCCAAGGCCGATGGCCGATTTTACGGTGCCGGAAACCAGCCCCCCGGCCTCGGTGATGCCCAGATGGATCGGCGCGTCGGTGACATGGGCAAGCTGCTGATAGGCGGCGGCGGCCATGAACACGTCGCTGGCTTTCACGCTGATCTTGTATTCGTGAAAATCGTTGTCCTGCAACAGCTTGATATGGTCGAGGCCGCTTTCCACCATGGCATCCGGGCAAGGCTCGCCATATTTGTCCAGCAGGTGCTTTTCCAGCGAACCGGCGTTGACGCCGATGCGGATGGAGCAGCCGTGGTCCTTGGCCGCCCTGACCACCTCGGCCACACGCTTGGCATCGCCGATGTTGCCGGGGTTGATCCGCAGGCAGGCCGCCCCCGCCTCTGCCGCCTCGATCGCGCGTTTGTAGTGGAAATGGATGTCGGCCACGATCGGCACCGGGCTTTCGGCGCAAATCGCCTTTAAGGCGCGGGTCGAATCCACATCCGGCGTGGACACCCGCACAATATCGGCCCCGGCAATCGCCGCGCGCTGGATCTGGTCCAGCGTGGCCGCCACGTCCGAGGTGATGGTGTTGGTCATGGTCTGGACCGAGATCGGTGCATGCCCCCCCACCAGCACCTTGCCCACGCGAATCTGGCGGCTGACACGGCGCTCGATGTTGCGCCAGGGGCGGACGGGATTGTGGGTCATCGGCGGTCTCCTGCGATCACGCGCCCTAGATAAAAGCCAAAAGGCCCCGGCGCAATGCGACCGGGGCCTTTTGGGCATCACGAATAGGGTTATTCGGTTGCCGGAACGGGGGCTGCAACGGCCCCGGCATCGGCCACGAACTGCGCAAGCGCCGAATCTGCCGTCGGATCGGCAGGTTTATAGGCGGCCAGCAGCGCATCGGCCCCCAGATTGACGTTCTTGACAACATTGGCGCCCTTGGCCGCCGGGCCATAGGTCTGACCGTTGACCTGAAAATAGACCGAGCCGGAGTTGCCCGCACGCAGCACAGCTGCCTCTTGCAGCGGCGGCACGGAATAGCGTTCGCCTGCATCAAGGATTTTCTCGAACAAAACGGTGCCGTCCTTGGCCGTGACCTGCACCCAAGACGGGCGCACGGCCAACAGTTCGACACCCGGATTGGCCTGCGCCACAACCTGCACACCGTCGCCGGTGACAACCTGCTCCACAGCCGCGTCAACCGCGCTGGCAAGACTGTTGTCATCAGGCATGCCCTGACGCGGGTTGATCGTGCCGATCGGGCCGTCGCGCGCCTCGAGCAGCGGCACATCCAGCGCCTCTGGGCGATAAAGACGATCCAGCGGATCGGCGGTTGCCCCATCGGCAGCGGCCAGTTGCTGGCCCTGTTCCGGGGCAGACCGCACCAAGGGCGCATCGCCCGCAACATTGCCAAGGGGGTCGATCTCGGCCACGACAGACGGGGCTTGATCAATCGGTGCCAACTGGACGCGCTGCACCTCTTGCAGAACCGACCAGCCGCCATAACCGATGGCACCGATCAGCGCGACCAGCAGCGCGATAGAGCCGATGGCCCCCGGCTCGACATGCGAAAACAGGCTTTGGCCGACCGGCGTGAACGAAATCGCCGGTTTGGCGATGGGGTCATGCCCCTCGCCATCGGCGCGCTTGGCACGCTTGGCGGCGATGGACACCGGCGACGCTGCGGCAGACATGCCATGCGCCACCTCAAAATTCGCCTCGCGGCAGAACTTGGCAAAGGCCATATCCGGGTCCATACCCAGATAGCGCGAATAGGACCGTACATAGCCCGCAATGAAACCGGGGGTTTCAAAGGCACCGACATCGGCGTTTTCAATCGCCGCGATGTAGGTCGCCTTGATCTTCAATTCACGTTGGACGTCCAGCAGGGATTTGCCCAGCGTGGCCCGCTCGCCCCGCATCAGGTCGCCCAGACGCAGTTCGAAATCATCGAACCCCTTCGGCTTGTCCGCCTCTGGCGCCGGAGTCTTTGACCTCCGCCCGATCATACGCCGCCCTGCCTTCCCGCTTGTCCCCAGAAGCCGCCGTTCACGGCGACTCACGCACTTCTTTTGTCGGTTTCCGTAACACAGGACAAGCGATTCTGCACATGCGGAAGCAGGGTTAGGCAGAAGCCTCGGCGCGATTCAGCGCACAGTGCCGCCATAGCGCATCCATCGCCTTCACAACTGCGTCAATCTGCGGCGCATCGTGAACCGGCGATGGGGTAAAGCGCAGCCGCTCGGTTCCGCGCGGCACGGTGGGAAAGTTGATCGGCTGGACATAGACGCCGAACTGATCCAGCAGCATGTCGGACAGCATCTTGCAATGGGTGGGGTTGCCGACATGCACGGGTACAATATGTGACCCGTTGTCGATGATCGGCAGGCCCAAACCGCGCAAGCGCATTTTCAGGATGCGGGCATGCAACTGTTGGGAATCCCGTAGCTTTTGCCCCTCTGCCGTCTTCAGAAAAGCAATCGACGCCGCCGCACCGGCCGCCACCGCAGGCGGCAGCGAGGTGGTGAAAATGAAGCCAGGCGCATAGCTGCGGATGGCATCGACCATCTTCGCACTTGCAGCAATATAGCCGCCAAACACCCCGAAAGCCTTGCCCAAAGTGGCGTTTATAATGTCCACGCGGTGCATCTGGCCATCACGCTCGGCCACCCCTGCCCCGCGCGGTCCATACATGCCCACGGCATGCACTTCATCAAGGTAGGTCAGGGCACCGACCTCCTCTGCCAGATCGCAGATTTCCTTGATCGGGCCAAAATCACCATCCATCGAATAGATCGATTCAAACGCAATCAGCTTGGGCGCAGCCGGGTCATCCGCCGCGATCAATTCGCGCAGATGGGCCACATCGTTGTGGCGGAAAACCCGCTTCAACCCGCCACCCCGCCGCACCCCTTCGATCATCGAGGCATGGTTCAGCGCGTCGGAATAGATGATCAGGCCGGGAAACAGCACCCGCAGCGTGGACAGCGTGGCATCGTTGGCAATGTAGGCACTGGAAAACACCAGTGCGGCCTCTTTGCCATGCAGATCAGCTATCTCGGCCTCTAACTGGTTGTGGTAAACCGTGGTGCCAGAGATGTTGCGCGTGCCGCCCGAACCGGCGCCGGTCGCGTCCAGCGCCTCATGCATGGCGGCCAGAACCACGGGGTGCTGGCCCATGCCCAGATAGTCATTGCCGCACCAGACGGTGATCTCGCGCTCGGTTCCGTCTGGCTTGGTCCAGATCGCCTTGGGGAACTGATCCTTGGTGCGCTTGATGTCGATGAAGGTGCGATAGCGGCCTTCGTCGTGCAGGCGGTTCAAAGCGGCATCAAGTGCTGCGGTATAGTCCATCTTGGCGTCTCCTGGGCAACGCCCCGGCAATAGCACCGAGACGACCTTGGCAACATTGATGTGCGTCAAATCTCTTTTATCCGAAAGATGGCAATTTGCCGCCCCGACTTTCGGCTATTTTTTCTTGGCCGGGCCGACTTCCAGCACCACGACGCAAGGTTCGCTGGCCTTGGCGCGGGCCTTGTCGCAGGACTGAAGCGCGTTCAGACGGGCGGTATCGACATCGGGCAGATCGGCGACTGCGGCGGCAGAGGCCACCGGCTTGCCGCCGCGGATGAAGCCTTCGCTGGGCGAGACGGCCAGCGCCGAGAAATTCGCGGGCTTGCCCGGCAGGAACACCGACAGCGCCTGTTTGTTGGTCATCACCAGACGCAGGGTCTGCAATTCCTCGGGCGTAAGGAACGAATGGGCGGTCAGCGTGACCTGCGATTTGCCGAGTTTGGCGGTTTCTACCGTTGCGGTCTGGGCCAGCGCCGGGGCGGCCAGCAGGGTCAGGGACAGGATCGTGATTGCGCGCAAGGACATCGGGCACCTCTGGTTTTCCGGCCTTCTAGCGCAAGGCGGCGGCTCTGGACAGTCCCTGCCCGCCTGCTAGGCTGCGCCCCGCCGTTCACGAGATGGAGAGTGTGATGAGCCTTGATGCCGTGCTGGCCCGCATCGACCAGGATCTGCCGCAGGCGCTGGACCGCCTGATGGTGCTGCTGCGCATTCCCTCGATTTCCACCGATCCGGCCTACAAGGCCGAATGCGCCAAGGCCGCCGACTGGCTGGTTGAGGATCTGAAGGGCCTGGGGTTTGACGCCTCCAGCCGCCCGACACCCGGCCACCCCATGGTCGTGGGGCATGGCGGAACGGGCGGGCGACACCTGCTGTTCTACGGGCACTATGACGTGCAACCCGTTGATCCTCTGAATCTTTGGGACCGTGACCCGTTTGACCCCGAAATTCAGGATGGCCCCAAGGGCCCGTTGATCCGCGGCCGGGGGGCATCGGATGACAAAGGCCAGTTGATGACGTTCGTGGAGGCCTGCCGGGCTTGGAAAGCCGTGCATGGCAGCCTGCCGGGCAAGCTGACGATCTTTCTGGAGGGCGAGGAAGAATCGGGCTCGCCTTCGCTTATCCCCTTCATGAAAGACAACGCCGCAGAGCTGAAAGCCGAGATCGCGCTGATCTGCGATACCGGGCTGTTCGACGACCAGACCCCCGCCATCACCACCATGTTGCGCGGGCTGTTGGGCGAGGAACTGACGATCCATGGCCCGAACAAAGACCTGCATTCGGGCGGCTATGGCGGGGCGGCGATCAACCCGATCCGCGTGCTGTCCAAGGTGCTGGCCGGGCTGCATGATGCCAATGGCCGCGTGACGGTGCCCCATTTCTATGATGGAGTAACCGAACTGCCCGACGAGATCCGGGCGCAATGGCAGAACCTGACCTTTGATGCCGCAAAATTCCTAGGCGATGTTGGCCTGTCGGTGCCTGCGGGCGAGGTGGACCGCACGCCCCTGGAAATGCTGTGGTCGCGGCCGACGGCAGAGATCAACGGCATCTGGGGTGGGTATACTGGCGAAGGCTTCAAGACCGTGTTGCCCGCCGAGGCCCATGCCAAGGTGTCGTTCCGCTTGGTAGGGGACCAAGACCCCTTTGCCATCCGCGAAAACTTCCGCGCCTGGGTGCAGGCGCAACTGCCGCCCGATTGCACCGTGGAATTCCACGGCCACGGCAATTCGCCCGCCGGCGTCATGGCGATCGGCGACCCCGCCTTCGAATCGGCCCGTCAGGCGCTGAGCGACGAATGGGGCGTGCCTGCGGCCTATATCGGCTGCGGCGGGTCGATCCCGATTGCGGGCTATTTCAAGACCGTGCTGGGCATGGATGCGATGCTGATCGGCTTTGGCCGGGATGATGACCAGATCCATTCGCCCAACGAAAAATATGATGTGGAGTGTTTCCACAAGGGCATCCGCAGTTGGGCGCGGGTTCTGGCCCGGTTGCAGGCGTAAGAGCGGGGGGTTTCACACCCCCCGCACCCTCCGTGGGATATTTGGGCCAGTATGAAATGAACATCAGGGATGCAGGGCAAGAGGACGAGGCAGCATGGCGTGCGCTGTGGGCCGGGTATTTGGCCTTTTACGGGGTGGAGTTGCCCGAGACGCAGACCGCGCTGACCTGGGCGCGGATCATGGGCGACGGGCCAATGAACCTGCGGCTGGCCAAAGAAGGGGGCCGGGTGATCGGCTTTGCGCTGTGGAACCACCACCCGTCCAGCTGGGCGATGGCGGATGATCTGTATCTGGAGGATCTGTTCGTTGACCCACAAGCGCGGGGCAAGGGGCTGGGCCGGGCGCTGATTGCCGATCTGTTCAACATTGCCAAGGCGCGGGGGTTTTCGCGGGTCTGGTGGATGACGGAAGAGGGGAATGCACAGGCGCGGCGGCTGTATGACAGCCTGTCGGACTATGACGGGCATATCCGTTACCGCACCCGTCTGGCACCCTGAAAGTCTGGCGCCCTGAAAGTCTGACACCCTAAAAAAACGGGAGCCCGAAGGCCCCCGTTCCCGACCGCCGCATCGTCCTGGGGGGGGTCAGCCGGCGGTCATCGCGCTGGCCTCATGGGCCTTGCCCTTCATCTCCCATGTGATCTTGACCTTTTCGCCCGCCTTGAAGGCTTCGGCCTTGAACCCCTTGGGCAGTTGGTAAACCGAGCCATCGGCCAGCGTGACCGTGTGGGTCTTGGCATCCAGCGCCTTGATAGTGCCCAAGGTGACGGTGGGGGCCGCCATCGCAACGCCTGCGGTGGCAAGGGCGGCAACAAGGGTGATCGTCGAGAAAATGGTCTTGCGCATCATATGCTCCATCCCGGTCGGGGTCGCACCCACGCTCCGGGCCGTTTGGCCAAGGCCGTCCCGGTCTGTCGCGTCGGCGATGTGTCGCCCGGCGGACCGCAGCCTCGGTGGGGAACATCGCACCGTCGGGAACATGGCGATAGCCCCCCTTGCGCGGTTCTGATCGGGCGTGAAGCCGGGTTGAAGACCCGCCACAGCGGCGCGGGAAAGATCAGGACTTTCGATGATGTTTCATCATGTTACGCGTATCGCGCCAAAGTGACTGGCCCGATGACTGGGCCGCACCGGGGGGCAGAACGCACATGAGATAGGCGGCCAAGGGCCGATCTGTGCAAGATGAAGGGAAGGGAAAGTGGCGCGGTTGACGGGGCTCGAACCCGCGACCCCCGGCGTGACAGGCCGGTACTCTAACCAACTGAGCTACAACCGCGCATTACGCGAGGGGCATTCAGGAAACGAGTGGCGCGGTTGACGGGGCTCGAACCCGCGACCCCCGGCGTGACAGGCCGGTACTCTAACCAACTGAGCTACAACCGCCATCTCGTTTCCGGGTTGCCCCGGCGTGGGCGGGTATTACGGGGCTTCGCAGGCGGCGTCAAGCGCGGGAAAGAAGAATTCCGTAGAAGACGCACCCTTCCCGAACCTAGTGAAAGCTGGCCTGAAAAGTTGTGGCTGTCAGAGTGACATGAGCATCAAGCGGAGGATGCAGCTCGAAGGCTTCGGGCGCGCGCGCGAAATTCCACAGTCGCAGCAGGCACCACTCCCCGCGCCGCTCTTCGGCGACGGCAAGTTCATTGCGGGAAATGTGGAAGGGCGTCCGATTCCAGCCGTTCGTCGTCTTGACCTCGATCAGCCGCGGCCTGCCCTGCGGCGTAAAGCTGGCGATGTCATAACCGGCCCCATCGCCATCCTCCTGTGACACCCAACGCAGGCGACGTGCAAGGTCGTCACGACCGGCCGCGCGCAGTGTTTCCCGTTCATGGGCAAGGGCAAGTTCTTCTCCCGCGCGACCCAGCGCTCGGTTGCGCTCATCGCGGGCTGCGACATCATATTTGCGGGCCAGCCGCAGCATCTGATCAAGCTCTGGCGGGGGCGGCTGATTTGACAGCGTCGGTGCAGGGCCGACATAAAGGCGAGGCGCTTCGCGTAGTGCGGTCCCCATAAGTTTTGCGGGGTTGCCTAGCCACCCTTCAGGATGGGTGCTCAGCCAGCGCAAAACGGCACTCTCCAATGCCTCCTGATAGTTCACGGCCGGTTTGTAACCGGCAATCCACGGCTCACCCAGACCCTTGAGGATCGCACTGATATTCTGGTGTTTGAACTCGATGGCCGCCCGGGCGCGTGGCATATGTTGCCGCAACTGCCTGTTATGTTCCGCCTTGTTGTAGGATCGCCCGGCCAAATCCTCTGCCAGCATCGCGAAATAGTCCGCGACGATCAGGTCGTTCTCGACATAGGTCCAGGCACCGGATGACATCGGCCCAGGCTAGTGGGCACCGGCGCGGCTGTCATCCCGGCATTTACCGCTCCGGTGCCGGGATGAACTCTGCATTGTCATTTGGCGGCAGATGGAATCGACCATGCGCCCAATCTCCTGCCCGCCAGGCCTCTTTCGCGGCGTCGATGCGGTCTTTGGACGAGGCGACGAAGTTCCACCAGATATGTCGGGGGCCGTCCATCGTCGCGCCGCCCAGCACCATCAGGCGGGCGCCTTCGCCCCCAGCCTTGACCGACACGCGGTCACCGGGGCGGAAGACCAGCATTTGCCCGGCAGGGAAGGTTTGGCCGCCCACGGTCACCTCGCCCTTTAGCACATAGATGCCGCGGTCTTCGTGATTGTCGGGCAAGGGCAGCGACGCGCCGGGCGCAAGGGTGGCATCGGCATAGATGGTTTCGGAATGCAGCGGCACGGGGGCGGTTTCGCCCCAGCCAGAGCCGAGAATCAGGCGGACATGCTTGCCCTCGCCCTCCAACTCGGGCAGGGCGCTGGCATGGGCGTTGTGGAAGGCGGCGGGGTCATCTTCGTTGGCCTTGGGCAGCGCCAGCCAAGTTTGCAGGCCGAACATCGTATGGGGGGCCTGCCGCACCGCGCCGTCGGTGCGTTCGGAGTGGGTGATGCCATTGCCCGCGACCATCAGGTTCACCTCTCCGGGCGTGATCCAGGCATCGGTGCCCAGACTGTCGCGGTGGTGCATCTGGCCTTTCAGCAGATAGGTCACGGTGGACAGGCCGATATGGGGGTGCGGGCGCACGTCGATGCCCTGCCCCGTCAGGAATTCGGCCGGACCCATCTGGTCGAAAAAGATGAACGGGCCAACCATCTGCCGCTGCGCCGAGGGCAAGGCGCGGCGCACCTCGAACCCGCCAAGATCACGGGCACGGGGGATGATGACCGCCTCAATGGTATCGACCTGATCGCCGATCGGAATGGTTGGGTCTAGCGCGGGGTTCCAGCTCATCGCGGCCTCCTTTGGTTTCCCCTAGGATGGGGTCTTTGGCGCAGGAAGCAACCGGCATGGATGCACAAGACCCGTGCGGTAGGGGCAAGCGACATGCGAGAATGAAAACAGGCGGCCCCGTGGGACCGCCTGCAAATATCATGTAACTATCTGGATCAGGCAGCGGTCTTGCGACGACGCAAGGCGGTCAGACCACCCAGCGCACCGACCAGCATCAGGCCCGCAGCAGGAACCGGAACCGGCGACGGATCATCCGGCTTGCCGTCGTCATAGGAGAGCTTGATGTTGTCAACGAGGCCGGTTCCCGCACAGGCAGGGCCATCATCTTTGACTTTCTTGTCCTTCTTGTCCTCTCCCGGCGGGCAAGACATGATGAAGGAAATGTAGGTGATGTCCTGGAAGGCTGCCAACGCGCTGGTATCGTAAACAGCGCCGTCATTGTTGTGACCATAGACGCTTTCAAGCAGAGACAGAACACCCTTGCTTGTCGTCACAAGCATGTCATCCCCCTTGCCATTCAGCTCGAACCAGAAAGAGCTGATAGAAAAGGTCAGCGGGGCAGCAATCGACAGGACTGCGGCGCCAACGGTGTTCACCTTCAGGCAGGGTGCCGACGAGCCGAGCGGGCTGGTGCATTTACTGTCATTGACGATGCCCGGCGAATCTTCGACCAGGTTCAACGGAGCCGTCACCGGTGCGTCAAATTTGATCGTCGTGTCGATCGTGGCGGCGCTTACAGAATTGATCCCGGCACCCATCGCAACCGACAGCGCCAAAGCAGTAGCAAGTTTGGAATATTTCATTGTCAAACCTCTCTTCCCTATATGGCGCATACATTACACACCCTTGTGAAGGACTATGCGGGTCGCCGCATTACCGATCAAGCGCGGCCTTATTTTTGCCCAAATTTTGCATCTTGACGAAGAATCAATCTTGCCCAGCCACAATCTTGGATTGTCCAGATCAACCCAGCGGATACAGCGCGACGCGCTGTTTCCAGCATGGAAACGAATCACGGCAGGCCGCTCATCCACGACAAAACTTGCATCTGAAAACGACCAAACGGGGCTGGCCAAAGGGCGCAGGCGGCACCCTGCTGACTGTCGCCGCTTGTGCTGTGCATCGCAAAAAGGGGAATGGTGGGCGGTGAGGGACTCGAACCCCCGACATTCTCGGTGTAAACGAGACGCTCTACCAACTGAGCTAACCGCCCCCGGCGCGGGCTTACACTGCCCGGCCCATGGGGTGCAAGGGGCAGTGTGACCTAAACTGCCGAGACAAGCACCTTGTCGATCCGCAAGCCGTCAAGATCGATCACCTCAAACCGGTGGCCCGCCACAGTGAAGCTTTCGCCAAGGCCAGGCAGGCGGCGCATTTGGTGCAGGACAAGGCCCGCCACCGTATCATAATCGCCCGCCAGATCGCGCGACAGGCCAAGGCGGTCGCAGAACTCATCCGCCGCCATCCAGCCCGCCACCAGCATGGAACCGTCATCACGGGTGATCATCGCCGGTTCCTCATCGTCGCCGGTGTCCATCGCGCCGGTAATCGCCTCCAGCACGTCGCCGGATGTGATCAGCCCTTCGAAATGGCCGTATTCATCATAGACCAGCGCCACCGAGTCATCGGATTTCTTCAGGATATCCAGCACATCCAGCGCGTCGGTCCGGTCAGAGACCACCGGCACATCTTGCAGGAGCGCCTTCACGTCCAGCGCCTCGCGCTTGGAGACGGCCACAAAGGCATCGGCCAGCCGGATGATGCCCACAACCTCGCCCGTCTCGCGGTTCTGTACCGGAATGCGCGGGCGGCCAATGCGGCGCAGGGCGGCCACGGCTTCGGCCGAGGTCATCTCTAGGTCGATCATCTCGACATCGCGGCGCGGCGTCATAAGGGCCTTGGCGCTGCGGTCGGAAAACCGCATCACGCCCGATATCATCGCGCGTTCCTCGGTTTCGATCACGCCGCCCTCATGTGCCTCGGACAGGATGGTATGCACCTCTTCCTCGGTCACGCGGTTCGAATTGTCCTCACGCTGGCCCATCAGCCACAAGACCAGCCTGCCGGAACGGTCCAGAAACCACACCACAGGGGCCGCCACCTTGGACAGCACGACCATCGCAGGCGCCATGCGGATCGCCAGCCCTTCGGGGTTGCGCAGGGCAAGCTGCTTGGGCACCAGTTCGCCCACGATCAATGAGACATAGGTGATCAGTACCACCACGCTGCCGACGCCAAGGGTAGAGGCCCAGTCGGCATCCACCCCTTTTGACGCCAGAAACTGCGCCAGCCGGTTGCCCAGCGTGGCCCCGGAAAAGGCACCCGACAGAACACCGACCAGCGTGATACCGATCTGTACCGTAGAGAGGAACCGCCCCGGATTTTCGCCCAACCGCAGGGCAGCGGCGGCACCACGGCTTTTGCCCTCCAGCGGTTTCAGCCGGGCGGGCCGGGCCGAAACGATGGCCAGTTCAGACAAGGCCAGCACACCGTTGACGACAATCAGCACAACGACGATCAGAACTTCAGTAATCATGGGGTCCTCGGGCCTTTGGCCCGTCAAGAAAAATCAGGCGGTCAGCCGACGCGAACACCCTTCCGCGCCGCCAGGTCGCAGAAGAATTGCCACGCGACGCGCCCCGAACGGGACCCGCGCGTCGCCTGCCATTCAATGGCCTCGGCGCGCATCTCATCCTCGGCCACCGGCACATGATATGACGCACAATAGCCGCGGATCATGTCAAGATATTCATCCTGACTACACGGATGAAAGCCCAGCCACAGCCCGAAACGGTCGGAAAGCGAGACCTTTTCCTCCACCGCTTCGCCGGGGCTGATCGCGGTGGAGCGTTCGTTTTCAATCATGTCGCGCGGCATCAGGTGGCGGCGATTCGAGGTGGCGTAGAGAAGGACATTCTCGGGCCGCCCCTCAATCCCGCCATCCAGCACCGCCTTCAGGCTTTTGTAATGCTGATCGTCATGGCTGAACGACAGGTCATCGCAAAACAGCAAAAACCGCTTGTCGCTGCCACGCAAGACAGCAAGCAGGCGCTGCACCGAAGGCAGGTCTTCGCGGCTTAGTTCCACGATTTTCAGGTCATGCCCCTCGGCCCGGATCTGGGCATGCACCGCCTTGACCAGTGACGATTTTCCCATGCCCCGCGCGCCCCACAAGAGCGCGTTGTTCGCAGGCAGACCGGCGGCGAAATGGCGGGTGTTGGCCAGCAGCGTATCGCGCGACCGGTCCACCCCGATCAACAGGCCAATATCCACGCGCGCCACACGAGCCACAGGTTCCAGACGGTCTGGCCCGGTGTGCCAGGCAAAGGCGGCGGCGGTGAAATCGGGTGCGGCCAAAGGCGCTGGGGCCAACCGCTCCAGCGCCTCGGCAATGCGTATCAAGGGGTCAGTCATTCGTCCTCTTCGTCATCAACCCAGGTGCCATCGGCGCGCATCTGCGCCTCACGCTGACGCTCGAACCGGGCGACCAGCCAGATCGAGGCTTCATACAAGGGATAGACGGCAAAGAACATGATCAACTGGCTAAGAACATCGGGTGGGGTAACCACGGCGGCCAACGACAAGATGGCCACCACCGCATATTTGCGGGTGGACCGCATCCCCTTGGCCGAAATCAGCCCGGCCTTGCCCATAAGCGTCAGCAGAACCGGCAGTTGGAAGCACAGTCCAAAGGCCAGCACAAAGTTCATCGTCAGCGACAGGAAACTTTCGACCGACCCTTGATAGATCACACCGCTGGGCAGCGCTTCGAACGCGCCCTTGGTGTCGGCGGCGGGCAGTTCGTTGTTCATCGCCGACGCAAAGTCCTGTTGATAGGACAGGAAGAAATGGAAGGCACCCGGCAGGATCAGATAATAGGCAAAGGCCGCCCCCGCGATGAACATGACCGGCGAAGCGATCATGAAGGGCAGGAAGGCCTGCTTTTCCGATTTATACAGCCCCGGCGCCACAAACCGCCACAATTGCAGCCCGATCACCGGGAAAGACATGGCAAAGCCCGCCCAGACCGAGATCTTGATTGCAACCGAAAAGCCTTCTTGCAGCTTGATCAGCAGGAACTGGCACTTTTGCCCGAATTCCGACATAGCATGGCACATCGGCAGCGACAGGATGTGAAAGACATCCTTCCACAAGAGATAGCCAAGACAGCAGGCCACCGCAAAGGCCCCTATGGAAACCAGCAGCCGGGTGCGCAGCTCTTTGAGGTGTTCGATCAGCGGTGCCGCGCTTTCCTCGATCGGGTCGGCTGCGTTGGTCATTCGGTGTCAGCCTTCTTTTTACGCGGGGCGCGGGGCTTTTTCTCGGGCGCGGCTTCGGCGGTGATGACAACGGCGGGTTCGGCCTTCTTGCGGGGCGCACGCGTCTTGGGTGCAGGGGCTGCGGCTGCGGCTTCGCCCGCATCAATCGCCTTCAGCCGCGCGGTGGTGTCGCGCAGAATGGCGGCCTTGGCAGCCTTCTTGTCATATTCGGCCTGGGTTGCCGGGCCGACCGGCACCGAGGGCACAACAGGGGCTGCCGGCGCCGGAGGTGCCGCAATCGACCCTTCGGGCGGTGTCGGCCCCTTGATGGTCTGTGCCGTGATCGGTTTGGTCGGCGTGGCCGCGTTCTTCAGCGGATCCCACTTTTCAAAGCGGTCGGCGGCGGTTTTCACCGCATCCAGCCCCATGCTTTTGGGGCTGGTCAGGTTTGTCACATCGCGCGCCACGTCCTTGACGCCCGATTCATTGGCCGCCTGCTCCATCGCGCGGGAAAACTCGCGCGACATCTGCCGCAGCTTGGCGGTGAACCGGCCAATCTGGCGGAACATGTCGGGCAGATCCTGCGGCCCGATGACGATAAGGGCGACGATGCCGATCAACAGCATCTCGGCCCAGCCGATATCCCCGAACATCGCGCCTACCCGCGGATTTCTGCCGGATCAGACCTTGTCCTTGCCCGCTTCGGTCGGGGGGGTCACGTCGCGCGGCTGGGTGCTGGCTTCTTTCTCCAGCTCTTCCTTACCCTCGGCGACGCCCTTCTTGAAGGCGGTGATGCCTTTGCCGAACTCTCCCATCAGGGACGAAACCTTGCCGCGTCCGAACAGGACCAGAACGACAATGGCAACGATAAGCAGGTGCATGGGGCTGAGGTGCATGACGGTGTTTCCTGAATAGGGGTTTACACCAGACTAGGCCCATAACCCGGCGGACAACAGCCTTTCCCAGAGCCGGAAACGGTGCTAGCTGACAGCTATCTGTCAGTAAGTCATGCACCATGCCCCGCACCGACCGCCTTTATGACGCGATGGAGATCCTGCGCGACGGGCGGCTGCACCGTGCCGCCGAACTGGCAGTGCGGTTGGGCGTGTCGGTCCGCACCATCTGGCGCGACATGGGCACGCTGATGGCCTCGGGCCTGCCGTTGGAAGGAGAGCGCGGCGTGGGCTACATCCTGCGTGCGCCTACCACCTTGCCACCCCTGATGCTGAACGGCCGCGAGCTTGATGCCTTGCGCGCAGGTCTGGCGCTGGTGGCAGAGGCGACGGACGCCGATCTGGCACAGGCCGCGCGCAATCTGGCGGCCAAGATCGCCGCCGTCACCCCTGCCCCGGCGCAAGCCGATCCGCAGGGCCTGTTCGCACCGCGCCCCCATCCGCAAACCCGCGCCACGCCGCACCTGCCGCTGATCCGCGCCGCCATAAAGGCGCGTGAACGCCTGTCAGTCAGCCATATCGACGCGCTTGGCCGCGAAAGCCATCAGGACATCCGCCCGCTGAAAACCGAACGGCGTGGCAAGACCTGGGTTCTCTTGGCCTGGTGCGAGGCGCGGGGCGATTTTCAGACCTACCGGCTGGACCGGATCGTCGGGTTGATCGCGACCGGCGAGACATTTCCGGTCGAGGCCGGAAAACGGCTGGCGGACTGGAAAGACCGCTAGGCTTTCATACTGGCATAAATATCACACGGCGTGCGGGGGTGTGCCCTCCCGCTTCCGACGGTCAGACGCCAAGCCCTAGGCCGGAAAGACAAAACACCTGTCGCGCCGGATCATCAACCACAGCGCAGTGCCGGGCTTGGGCAAGAAGACGCCGGGAACAGAGGCCGTCAGCACCAGGCCGCCGAACTCCATACGGAACTCGACCAGGCTTTCGCGGCCCAAAAAGCGGGCGCGTTGCACGATACCGCGCGCGGGCGTGCCATCCATCGGCGTTGGATTGGGGCCGCGCCCGGCGCGGTCAAAGTCAATCTTCAGATGCTGCGGCCGGATCACGATTTCAACCGGCGCACCATCGGCATGACCCGGCGTAAGGAACTCACCAAAAGGCGTCACGGTCAGCGCCCCGCGCGATTCGGCGCGGATCACGTTGATATCGCTGAAAAACGCCGCCGCCGCCCGGTCCACCGGATTGTTGTAGATGTTATAGGGCGCGCCCTGCTGCACCACCCGTCCGGCCCGCATCAGCGCGATCTCGTCGGCCATGCGCATCGCCTCATCAGGTTCATGCGTAACCAGAAGAACCGCAGCGCCTTCGTCTTTCAGCACCTCCAGCGTGGCATCGCGGATGCCGTCGCGCAGGCGGTTATCAAGGCCGGAAAACGGTTCATCCATCAGCATGACGCGGGGGCGCGGGGCAAGGGCGCGCGCCAGCGCGACGCGCTGCTGCTCGCCGCCCGAAAGTTGATGGGGATGCTTGGGGCCAAAGCCGGTCAGGTTGACCCGCTCCAGCAACTCATCCACCCGGCGGGCCTTGGCCTCTCGGGCAGCGGTCAGGCCAAAGGCGATATTGTCGGCAACGGTCAGATGGGGGAACAGCGCGAAATCCTGAAACATCAGGCCCACGCCGCGCCGTTCAGGCGGCAGGGCCAGCCCATTGGCAAAGACCGGCGCGCCATCAATCACGATCTGGCCCGAATCCGGGGTTTCGACCCCCGCGATCATCCGCAAGGTGGTGGATTTGCCGCAGCCCGATGGCCCCAACAGGCAGGTCACCTGCCCCGCCGCCACCGTCAGAGACACATCATCCACCACCGCCCGCCCGGCGAAAGACCGGGTGAGGTTGCGGATTTCAAGCCGCGGGGCCGGGGCTGGCGCAGGGTTTCCGACAGAATTCATCGGGATTGGGTTAGCAGGCCCACGCGCGCCGTTCAAGCCGGGACGCGCGGGTTTGGCCGAAGAAGCGGGGGCGCTTCGCCCCCCCGCACCCCCCGAGGATATTTAGAGAAGGGGAAGGTGCAGGGCGCGGCCCTCAAAGCGTGACGTTGGTGGCGCCGCCGTCCAGCAGGATGTTCTGCCCCACGATGAACCCGGCATGGGCCGAGCAGAGAAACGCGCACATCGCGCCGAATTCCGCCGAAGTGCCATAGCGGCGGGCGGGGATGGTGGCGGCGCGCTCGGCGCGGGCCTGATCCATGGTGATGCCCTTGGCCTTGATCACCCCACTGTCCAGCGCGGTGGCGCGGTCGGTGTCATGGATGCCGGGCAGCATGTTGTTGATCGTCACGCCATGTTCGGCCACCTGCCGCGAGGTGCCCGCGACAAAGCCGGTCAGCCCGGCGCGCGCGGCATTGGACAGGCCAAGTTGCGCGATGGGGCCTTTGACCGACTGGCTGGTGATGTTGACCACCCTCCCCCACTTGCGCCCGATCATCCCCGGCAGCAGCGCCTGCATCAGCGCGATGGGGGTCAGCATATTGGCATCCAGCGCACGGATGAAATCATCGCGGCTCCAGTCGCTCCACAGGCCGGGGGGCGGGCCACCGGCGTTGGTCACCAGAATGTCGGCGCCTGCGGCGGCGGCCAGCACCCTTGCGCGGCCCTTTTCGGTGGTTATGTCGCCCGCGACGGTTGTGACCTGCACGCCATGGGCGGCGCGGATCACGGCCGCCGTCGTCTCCAGCGCCTCGGCCCCGCGGGCGTTGAGGACAAGGTTCACCCCTGCCGCGGCCAGCGCCTCGGCGCAGCCCCGCCCCAAGCCCTTGGAACTGGCCGTGACCAGCGCCGTCTTGCCCTTGATGCCCAGATCCATCTGCCGTCTCCTGCTTGAGTTGCGGGCAGGCTAATGGGGCTTGGCGGCGGCCTCAAGCCGGTCTGTTTCCTCAATTCATCTTGAGCGACACCGCCCTTAGCCCTAAAGCCGCCCTATGACCCGCGACACGCCAGACTCGCCCCTGCCTACCCAGGCCTGCCAGGTTCTGGTGGCTGATGACATTTTCGTCTCGCTTGGGGTCAATCAGGGCGAGGGTATGGCTGGCCCGGACGAGGTGTGTGCCGGTGACATCTATCAGATCGACCCCGACCATCAGCCGCTGCGGCTGGTCGTGGAAAGCCACCCCATAGCGGGCCAGCGCATTGCGGCGGGCAGCATGGTGGGCCACCCCGGAGATCCTGTGACCATCGAGGCGCGGTATGACCTGATGGGCGACCCCGGCGACCGGGTATCGCTGCTGCTGCTGTCGCTGCCCGGCGCCGGGCGCTTTGTGCTGCCCTTGTCGCCCATGGCGATGGAGACCGATTACACACTGGTGCGGACCGAGGCGGCGCCCGAGGCGAGCGGGCTGGCCGATCTGTTGTGCGTGTCGTTCCTGCGCGGCACGATGATTGCCCTTGCGACGGGCGAGCAGCGCGCGATTGAGGCGCTGCGCCCCGGCGACCGGGTGCTGACGCGCGACCATGGCGGCCAGCCGCTGCTGTGGGTGGGCAAGGCCACGTTGCGCGCGGTCGGCCCCTTTGCGCCGGTGGTGATCACTGCGGGCACCTTGGGCAATGCGGGCGACCTGATCGTCAGCCAGCATCACCGCATGTTCCTGTATCAGCGCCGCAAGCCCGAGGGGCTGGCCACGTCCGAATTGCTGGTGCAGGCCAGGCATCTGGTGGACGGCGAGCGGATTTTCGTGCGCGAGGGCGGCTTTGCCGATTACTTCAGCCTGGTGTTTGACCGGCACGAGATTATCTATGCCGAAGGGGTTCCGGCCGAAAGCCTGATGGTCAGCGAAACCACCCTGCACCGCCTGCCGCCCGAACTGTCAGAAGAGGTGCGGGCGCGGTTTCCTGGCCTGAGCCAGAACCAGCATTTCGGCACCGAGGCGGGCCGCGCCTTTCTGGACAGTGTTGGCCCCGCCACGCTGATCGCCGGACGCAGCCGCAAGCCGCGCTAGGGCCTGCGGCCCCTCTGCCCCGTGGACGCCAGCGCCGATTTCGGCTAAGGCGCCGCCATGCTGGACAATCGCCCCACCCTTCCGCCCGAAATCGCCCGCCGCCGGACTTTTGCGATCATTTCGCACCCCGACGCCGGCAAAACCACGCTGACCGAAAAGTTCTTGCTGTTCGGCGGCGCGATCCAGATGGCCGGACAGGTGCGCGCCAAGGGCGAGGCGCGGCGCACAAGGTCAGATTTTATGAAGATCGAGGCGGATCGCGGGATTTCGGTTTCCGCCAGCGCCATGTCGTTCGACTTCCGCCACTACCGCTTCAACCTTGTCGACACCCCCGGCCACAGCGATTTTTCCGAGGATACCTATCGCACGCTGACCGCCGTGGATGCCGCGATCATGGTGATTGACGGGGCCAAGGGCGTGGAAAGCCAGACCCGCAAGCTGTTTGAGGTCTGCCGGTTGCGCGACCTGCCGATCCTGACCTTTTGCAACAAGATGGACCGCGAAAGCCGCGATACGTTTGAAATCATCGACGAGATTCAAGAGAATCTGGCGATTGATGTCACCCCGGCAAGCTGGCCCATCGGCATGGGCCGCGACTTTGTCGGCGCCTATGACCTGCTGCATGACCGGCTGGAAATCATGGACCGCGCCGACCGGAACAAGGTCGCGGAATCGATCAAGATTGACGGGCTGGATGACCCGAAACTGGCAGAGCATGTGCCTGCCGACCTGTTGAAGAAATTCCGCGAAGAGATTGAAATGGCGCGCGAACTTTTGCCCACCTTCAACCGCCAATCGGTGCTGGAAGGGCATATGACGCCCATCTGGTTCGGGTCAGCCATCAACTCTTTCGGGGTCAAGGAACTGATGGACGGCATGGGCGAGTTTGGCCCCGAGCCCCAGCCGCAAAAGGCTGCCGAGCGCCAGATCGGCGCCGAGGAAAAGCCGGTGACCGGCTTTGTCTTCAAGGTGCAGGCGAATATGGATGCCAAGCACCGCGACCGCGTGGCCTTTGTGCGCCTTGCCTCGGGTCATTTCGAACGGGGGATGAAGCTGACCCATGTGCGCAGCAAAAAGCCCATGGCTATCGCCAACCCGGTGATGTTTCTGGCAGCAGACCGCGAACTGGCGGAAGAGGCCTGGGCCGGCGACATCATCGGCATTCCGAACCACGGCCAGTTGCGCATCGGTGATGCGCTGACCGAAGGCGAGGCGCTGCATTTCACCGGAATTCCGTCCTTCGCGCCGGAACTTTTGTCAGGCGTGCGCGCGCTGGATCCGCTGAAGGCCAAGCATCTGGAAAAGGCGCTTATGCAGTTTGCCGAGGAAGGCGCCGCGAAGGTGTTCAAGCCGATGATCGGCAGCGGCTTCATCGTCGGCGTCGTCGGCCAGTTGCAGTTCGAGGTGCTGGCCAGCCGGATCGAGCAGGAATATTCCCTGCCCGTGCGGTTTGAGCCCAGCAACTTTACCAGCGCCCGCTGGGTTTCGGGGGCAAAGGCGGCGGTAGAGGCGTTTGTGAACGTCAACAAAGGCCATATCGCCATCGATAACGACGGCGACACGGTTTACCTGACGCGCCTGAAATGGGACATCGACCGGGTAGAACGCGATCACCCCGAACTGAAGCTTTCGGCGACCAAGGAAATGATGGTGTAATCTGTGCAGGATGGGCAGATATGCCCATCCCGAAGGTGCCTAAAGCACCGTCAGATCCAGCGTGACCTCTGCCTTCAGCAGTTTCGAGATCGGGCACCCTGCCTTGGCCTTTTCGGCGAAATCGCGGATTGCGGCGGCGTCGGTGGGGGCTTTGACCGACACTTTCAGCGCGGCTTTCTTGACCGTGGGGCCGCCTTCGGTGGTAGGATCAAGGCTGATGGTCGAGGTGGCTTCGATCGTGTCAGGAACGACACCCGCCCCTGACAAAAGCGCCGATAGGAACATGGCATAGCATCCGGCATGGGCCGCGCCGATCAACTCCTCGGGGTTGGTGCCGCGTCCGTCTTCAAACCGATTGGCGAAGGTGTAGGGCATGGCCGACAGCGCGGCACTTTGCGTGGTCAGCGTGCCGCCGCCCTCTTTCAGACTGCCGGACCAGATGGCACTTGCGTGTTTTTCAATCATGGCATCCTCCTGTTTGCGCGCACCCATTTCGCGCTCAGTCCGGCAAAAAGGCAACCGTTTGCAAACGCATCGGCGGAACCGCGTCTTTCCTGATGGCACGATCACTGCGCATCCGGCGCGGGGCATGTTTATGGGCAATCGCGGTTGCCTGCATGACAACCAAGGCGCGGTGCGCCGGGATTGGCAGGTTCGGCGGTGGATCACCTGCCTGACCGCATTCAAAGCGCGGCAGCGTCAGTTGATGCGCCCCGGTCATTATACCGAACTGTTCTTCATGGATGAGGCGGTGGCGACCGCCGCAGGCCACCGCCCCTGTGCCGAATGCCGCCGTGCCGATCATCTGGCGTTCCGCGCCGCGTGGCAGGACGCGCATGGGCCCGTGGCCAGTGTAGATCAGATTGACGCCGCGCTGCATCTGGCGCGGCTGGGACCAAGGCAGGTGCGGCCCGCGCAAGGTCTGCCTGATGGTTCAATGGTGCTTTGGCAGAACCGCCCGCATCTGGTTCTGGACAAGACGCTACTGCCGTGGTCACCGCTGGGCTATGAGGCAGCGCGTCCGTGGATCGACAGTCAGGTTTGCGTCCTGACGCCTGCACCGCTGATCGCGGTTCTGGCAGCAGGATGGCAGCCCGCGATACATCCGACGGCGCTGCGCAATCAGCGCGTGTAGCTGCGGAACAAGGCGCGGCAGCCGCGCGACACTCATCACGAAATAAGGCCCGAAACGCCAAAATTTTTATAAAAGCACTGGAGAAACGGCGATTTCGGTCGCCTAACCTGCAATCAGGGGCAAAAGACTGCCCGTTTTGCCTGAGGTCGTCATGTTCACCCGTGCCATCACAATGTCGGTTTTGCTGTCGCTCTTTGCCCTGCCGGTTCTGGCCGGCGGCGTGGTAGAGCCGATTGCGGAAGCCCCCGCCCCCAAACCCGCAGTAACGGCTGCGATTCCGGGGGCCTTTGGTGGCTGGTATGGCGCGCTGGACATGGGCCGCGCCTCGGGCAGCGGCACCGAAAACCCCGGCCCCGGCTGGCTGGATGTCGAGTTGGAGGATGGCACTTGCACGGGCGGCACGCTGGGCCGCAACCAACAGCGCGGGCGGCTGGTTTACGGTGCCGAGTTGCGGCACCTGCAATGCACAGACTTTTCCGGCCTGCTGGGCCAGAAGCCGTTCAACGGCATCACCGATCTGCGGCTGCGCGTCGGCACCACGCTGGGAACCCGGACCATGGTTTACGGCGCGCTTGGTTATTCCTGGGTGAACTTTGACGCTCCCTTCGGCAAGCAGACCATCGCCGGTCCTAACGCCGGGGTGGGAATAGAGGTCAATGCCACCGACAAGGTGTTTGCCGGAATTGACTATACCGCCCGGTCGCTGACCGGCGAAGGCGGCGAAACCCAGTTTGATTTCAACGTGTCCACCACCACGTTGCGCCTTGGCCTTCGGTTCTGAAGGCCCGCGCAAAGGCATGAGATTTCGTCATAAGGCGTCCCCCTTGGCGCCGATGATAGAACCTTGATTATCCTGACTTACCTTCCCGGCCGGGCCATAGCCCCCACATTATAACTCATGGACCGATGATGCCCCCTTGAACGCGGCGTCGCGCGCGCGCTTACTGCGTAAAATTCGCACGCGAGGCCGCAATGTCTTCCCAGAATGCCCTGTCTACCGAAGCCCTGTCCATCCTGTCGCGTCTGGGCGTGACACCCACCACCGGCACGATGCCCGCGCGCTCTCCCATTACCGGCGAAGTGCTGACCCATGTGGCCGATCAGGGCCGCGCCGGGACTGAGGCCGCGATTGCCGCTGCACAAAAGGCGTTCAAGGACTGGCGCAATGTGCCGGGGCCAAAGCGCGGCGAGTTGGTGCGTCTGTGGGCCGAAGAGCTGCGCGCGCACAAGGCCGATCTGGGCAAGCTGGTGTCGATCGAGGTCGGTAAGGTCACCTCGGAAGGTCTGGGCGAAGTGCAGGAGATGATTGACATCTGCGATTTCGCCGTTGGCCTGTCGCGTCAGCTTTACGGCCTGACCATCGCGAGCGAGCGCCCCAGCCACCGCATGATGGAAAGCTGGCATCCGATTGGCGTTGTCGGCGTGATTTCGGCCTTCAACTTCCCGGTCGCCGTCTGGTCGTGGAACACGGCTCTGGCGCTGGTGTGCGGCAATGCGGTGGTGTGGAAGCCGTCGGAAAAGGCCAACCTTTCGGCTTTGGCCGCCACCGCCACGCTGGACCGTGCCATCGCCCGCTTCAACGCCGAGGGCGGCAATGCGCCCGCCGGTCTTGCCACCACTGTTCTTGGCGCGCGCGAGGCGGGTGCGGCGCTGGTGGACAGCCCGGCCGTGGCGCTGGTGTCCGCGACCGGCTCGACTCGCATGGGGCGCGAGGTTGGCCCCAAGGTCGCCGCGCGCTTTGGCCGCTGTCTGCTGGAACTGGGCGGCAACAACGCCGCCATCGTCGGCCCGACCGCAAGCCTTGACCTCACGCTGCGCGGGCTGGCCTTTGCCGCCATGGGCACTGCGGGCCAGCGCTGCACAACGCTGCGCCGCCTGTTCCTGCACGAATCGGTCTATGACACGTTGTTGCCGCGCCTGAAGGCGGCCTATGCGTCAGTCAAGGTCGGCAACCCGCTGGAGCAGGGCGTTCTGGTCGGCCCGCTGATTGACGATGGCGCGCTGAACGGCATGCAGGCGGCGCTGGATCAAGCCCGCGCTGCGGGCGGCACGGTGCATGGCGGCGAGGTTGTGACTGGCCTTGGTGGCGCATATGCCCGTCCCGCGCTGGTGGAAATGCCGTCGCAAACCGGGCCGGTGGTGCATGAAACCTTCGCGCCCATCCTTTATGTGATGAAATACAGCGACTTTGACGCAGCGCTCGATCTGCACAACGCCGTGCCGCAGGGCCTGTCGTCCTCGGTCTTTACCAATGACATGCGCGAGGCCGAGGCCTTCCTGTCGGCCCGCGGGTCGGATTGCGGTATTGCCAACGTCAACATCGGCCCTTCGGGTGCCGAGATCGGCGGCGCTTTCGGCGGCGAAAAGGAAACCGGCGGCGGGCGCGAAAGCGGGTCGGACGCCTGGAAAGCCTATATGCGGCGCGCGACCAACACGATCAACTATGGCACTACCCTGCCCTTGGCGCAGGGCGTGGTATTCGACATCTAACCGCATGGCGGTGACAACATCGGCTGCAGGAATGAAACAGGGGGTCGTCAGAATTGACGGCCCCCTGCCCCTTTCAACAACCGGGTAAAGGCCCCGGCAAAAAAACAAACTATAAAAGACTGGGGAGAAATCCGAAACCTTACCTTGCTACCACCTATGACAATGCAAAGCTCTTAGCCCGATTCTCATCCTGACGCATCGTCAGGAATACCTGACCTCGCGCATGAATTGCAGCCTTGCTTGACCCGGCCCGCCGTTTCCGGTATCGCGCGCGGAGGCGCAAGTTGCGCCAGATGACGCCGGGGCGCCCGGAAACATAGCGTCCCACCCCTTTCTTGCGGGCCGATCCCGCACATTCAGGACGCTAATGACCAAATTTGCAGACCTTGCGCTGGACCCGCGCGTGCTTCAGGCCGTGTCGGAAACCGGATACGAAACCCCCACCCCGATTCAAGAGCAGGCCATCCCGCCCGCCCTGATGGGCCGTGACGTTCTGGGCATCGCCCAGACCGGCACCGGCAAGACCGCCAGCTTCTCGCTGCCGATGATCACGCTTCTGGGTCAGGGCCGCGCCCGCGCCCGGATGCCACGCAGCCTTGTCTTGTGCCCGACGCGTGAACTGGCCGCCCAGGTCGCAGAAAACTTCGACACCTATGCCAAGCATACCAAGCTGACCAAGGCGCTGCTGATCGGCGGCGTGGCGTTTGGCGAACAGGATAAGCTGATCGACCGCGGCGTCGATGTGCTGATCGCCACCCCCGGCCGGTTGCTGGATCATTTCGAACGCGGCAAACTGCTGTTGACCGGCGTGCAGATCATGGTGGTGGATGAGGCTGACCGGATGCTGGACATGGGGTTCATCCCCGATATCGAGCGGATCTTCCAACTGACGCCGTTCACCCGCCAGACCATGTTCTACAGCGCCACCATGGCGCCAGAGATCGAGCGCATCACCAACACCTTCCTGACCAATCCGGTTCGGGTGGAAGTGGCCCGTCAGGCCACCACCTCGACCACGATTGAGCAAAAGCTGTTCGAGTTCACGCCCAGCCGCAAGGATCGCAGCTTTACCGAAAAGCGGGCCGTTCTGCGGTCGCTGATCCGGTCAGAGGGTGAGGCTTGCACCAACGCCATCGTGTTCTGCAACCGCAAGATGGATGTGGACGTGGTGGCCAAATCGCTGAAGTCGCATGGCTTCAACGCGGCCCCGATCCATGGCGATCTGGAGCAGAGCGTGCGGACCAAAACGCTGGATTCGTTCCGTGACGGGTCGCTGACGATTCTGGTGGCCTCTGATGTGGCGGCACGGGGCTTGGATATTCCGGCTGTCAGCCATGTGTTCAACTTTGACCTGCCCTCTCACCCCGAAGACTATGTTCACCGCATCGGGCGCACCGGGCGTGCAGGCCGTCAGGGCAAGGCGTTCTCACTTTGCACCCCGGCAGATGGCAAGTATCTGGGCGCGATTGAATCGCTGGTGAAAATGGCCATCCCGCGCGGCGCAGTGCCCGAGGGTGCTGTGGAAGATGCGGGCGACCGCCCCGACCGCCCGCGCGAAGAGCGGCGGCCCCGCAGCGGCGGGCGCGAAGGTGGCCGCGACAGCAGCCGCAGCCGTGGCGGTGATCGTCGCGACACCCCGCGCGAGGACCGTCCCGCCCGTGAGGAGCGTGCGCCCCGCGAAGAAGCCCGCGTCACCGCACCGCCGCGCGAAGATCGGGCCGAGGAGCAACGCACACCACGCCCAGAGCGCAGCGAGCGGCCAGAGCCGCGCCGCGATGACCGTCGTGATGATCGGCGCGACCGGAACGAGCGCGGCAATGATCGTGGTGGCCGCGACGATGCCCGCGTGGTCGGCATGGGCGAACATGTGCCCGATTTCATCCTGCGCAGCTTTGCCATCACCCCCAGCCCGGTGGATGAGGCCGAGGATGCGGCCGTGGCAGCAGAGGCTTAACCTCTGCTCCTTCCCCAACCATGGGGTGGAGAAGACAACCCCAAGGCCGCGCCCCTCGTGCGGCCTGACCTGCCCCCCGGAAGTTCCCTCGCTGTGATGTAGAGTCTGCCCAACCTGAGAAGGAGCAGACGACATGAGGAAAAGCCGTTTCACCGAGGCGCAGATTATCGGGATGATCAGGGAACAGG
>NZ_JAESVP010000019.1 GCF_016765795.1 Fuscibacter oryzae | reverse complement strand
TGGGAGAGCATCGGGATTGCAGCTTCAAAGGCGGGCGCGCCTTGTTCGATCAGGTCGGTCACGGCTTGGGCCATGCCATACATCTTCAGGCTGCGGAGCATGATGACGATGGCACCAGCGGCTGGATCATGACGCATGGCGGCCTCCTGCGAGCTGGGCGCGCAGGCCGTCATAGCGTTCGACGTTCGCCTTGGGTTCACGGTGCAGGGCCAGTGCCTGCGGGGTATCCAGTGGTGGCCCGCCGATCACCTTGCCGTCGACCAGCCGGTGCAACAGGTTCAGCACATGGGTTTTGGTCGGCACGCCCTCGGCCAAGGCAAGTTCCACGGCGGTCAGCACGGCCTGCTCATCGTGGTGCAAGACAAGGGCAAGGATATCGACCATCTCGCGATCACCGCCGGGTTTGCGCAGCATGTGATCCTGCAACTGTCTGAACGCAGGCGGTAATTCCAGGAAGGGCGCGCCGTTGCGAAGGGCTCCGGGCTTCCTTTGCACAACGGCCAGATAATGCCGCCAGTCGTAAATCGTCTTCGGCGGCAGATGATGGCTGCGTTGGATTACACGCGCATGTTCGCACAGGATGTTGCCCTCTGCCGCAACGACCAGCCGATCGGGATAGATCCGCAGGCTGACTGGTCGGTTCGCAAATGACGCCGGAACGCTATAGCGATTGCGCTCAAAGCTGATCAGACAGGTTGGCGAGACGCGCTTGCTCAACTCGATGAAGCCATCAAACGCGACCGGCAATGGCATCAGCTCGGCCTGTTCCTCGGCCCAGACATCGGCGATGGTGCCGGACTGTTTGCCATGCGGGGTCTGGCGCCACAACTCCAGACAACGCTCTTCCAGCCAGGCGTTCAGCGCGGCAATATCTGGAAAGTCCGGCATTCCTTGCAACATCTGGTGGCGGGAATCCCGAACGTTCTTCTCGACCTGACCCTTCTCCCACCCGGCGGCGGGATTGCAGAACTCGGGCTCATAGACATAGTGGTTCGTCATGGCGAGGAAGCGCATGTTGATCTGTCGTTCCTTGCCGCGACCGACACGATCCACCGCCGTCTTCATGTTGTCGTAGATGCCTCGGCGAGGGATGCCGCCAAAGACACGGAAGCCGTGCCAATGTGCGTCAAACAGCATCTCATGGGTCTGCAACGGGTAGGCCCGAAGCAAAAAGGCACGGCTGTGCGACAGCTTGATATGCGCCATCTGCAACTTCGTGCGCTCGTCGCCCAGCACGGCAAAGTCCTCGCTCCAGTCGAACTGGAAGGCATCGCCGGGGGCAAAATGCAGCGGCACAAAGATCCCGCGCCCCGTCGTCTGCTGTTCGCGCTGCCGATCTGCCTTCCACCGTCGCGCAAAAGCCGCCACTCGAGGATAGGAACCGGTGAAGCCTAGCGCCACAAGATCGGTATGCAGCTGCTTCACTGTGCGCCGTTGTTTGCGCAACTTGCCGGCCTCGGTCTTCAGCCAGCCTGCCAGCTTCTCGGCATAGGGGTCAAGCTTGCTGGGCCGCTCCGGCGTCGCAAATCTTGGCTCGATGGTATTCGCCGCCAAATGCTTGGTCACGGTATTACGCGACACGCCCGTCAGCCGCGCAATCTCGCGGATCGACAGCTTCTGCCGCAAGTGCATGCGTCGGATGATGTTCAAAAGTCCCATGTGGATCACTCCGTTGCCCCCGCCACTCACCGCGTTGGGGGAAGGTTCACATGGCTCAGTTCTCAGTGAAAATTATGCGCCTAACCGGCTCAGTTCCGGGTGAAAATCAACA
>NZ_JAESVP010000018.1 GCF_016765795.1 Fuscibacter oryzae | reverse complement strand
CACGGAAGGGGTGTCGTACCTGTCCGCTGCGATTGCACGAACCTGGGAAAGCCTGCCCTATGCCAAGCATGCCGCTTTTCTTGGGGCGATTGGTCTTTCGGCGGCGGGTCGGAGCCGTTGGCTAGACTGGCCAGATATATCAGGTGACGACATCTTCGTGGCCGCCATGATACCCGCATCGCGGCGCAGGATTGCTCACGATGCTATTGCAGTGACGCGCGCGCCTGCAACGCTATGGGGATGGGTGCATATGAGGGCGCGTTGGCGGCGCGGCGAAGCAGAACTGCGTGCCATGGGTTTGTCACCCCCGAGATCAAACGGGCAGCGCAAGGTTCTAATGACACGGCTGCTGATACCCCGCCACACGTTGGGCACACTGACCTTTCTTGCCGCACGAATTTTGGCGGCCTTACTACCTCAAAAACGAACATCCGACTGGTTGCCTGACAGGAAAACGTCCCGATGACCCCCGTCCGGCCTCCTGCCGACAGCACTGACTCTGGCGTTCACAGACCCAAGAGCACAAAGGTACAGAGATTACTTCGCCTCATTGCAAGTTTGGTTGATCCGCGTGCGTGGGCGCATCAGGTAAAATTGTTGAACTTTTACAATTATTCGCACGTGACGCCGCGGCGGCTGATGAAGATTGGGCCTAGCTGCGCCATCAGCCCGACGGCGACCTTTGCCTATGGCAACCGCATCCAGCTGGGCGCGCGGGTGCTGGTGGGTGAAAACGCGCGGCTTTGGGCCGGACCGGGGGTAGCAACCATCACCATTGGAGATGACACGATGCTAGGCCCCAATGTGCTTATTACTGCCTCGGATTATCGCTTCCGTGACGGGGCCCCTATCAATCGACAGGCAATGAACGAGCATGCGATCAGCATCGGTGCCGATGTCTGGGTTGGCGGTGGCGCGATCATCCTTGCTGGGGCGGAGATAGGTGACGGCGCTGTCATCGCTGCGGGCGCTGTTGTGCGGGGCGTCATCCCAGCAATGAAGGTCGCCGCCGGTGTCCCTGCCCGCGTAGTAGGACACAGGGAAATCGGGAGTAACAAGATACTATGACCGCAACTGAGGTGGCTCAGCCCGTGTCAGCCAAGGGCCAGAGCCGCCAACAGCGGGTGCACAATTGTGCCCATTTCCATTGTAACCAGACGGATCGGCCGGCAGCTATTAAGGTTCAGGTTAAGATTCCCCCCTGCTCTTTGACATCGTGCATTGCTTCGCGGCCGCATCGGCGGCGGGCATCTGTCGGCATCGTTCGGTTCCTGCAAACGGGCCTGGACCTTACCGTTCACGCGCGATCAGCCTCCGGCGCGGATCGTTTTGTCACATTCACGGTGCAGCCGTCCGATCAGCGCCTTGGCATTCGAAACGCCTCATCTCCCACCCCGCCGGGTGCGCGTGAAGCGGGTGTTCATTTCGGCGGCCGCGCTTTGTATCAGGCGGCTGCGTTACCCAGCATCACCAACTGACCTTCACCGATACAGCAGAGCCAGTCACGCCCCGTCTCCTGTCCCACACATCCGCCTGCCTGGGGTCGCGCCCATAATCGGGCAATGCCTCGCTAGAATGCAGAGCGGTCGGTCGCCAAGTTCAGTTCTTGATCCAACCGGGCAGAGCCCCTCAAGGAATCTGGTTTCACACCATGCGTTGCCGTGGATTTTGGCGTCGGCGTCGCGCAATATGAATGTGAATGTGAACTGTAAGTCCGCCGCCCCAATCGCAACAATAGAAGAAGGGAAACGCAATGCCTGCGAACAAGCCAAAGACCGAAACCAGTCAGTCAGGCATGGCCGAACTGGGTCTTCCCATGGCAGTGGGCAGCGCTGCCGTTCAGGCCTGGATGGACATGGGAACCGAAGCGGTCCGGTTCGTCTGCGACCGCCTGCAGCAGGACATCAAGACGCAGCAAGCAATGCTGGCCTGCACCAGCCTGGAAGAAATCCGGAAGGTGCAGGTCGAGTTCTTCACCGCTGCGCAGGATCAGTACGCCGCCGAGGCGGGCAAGATGCTGAATCTGATGGGCAAGGCGGCGGCTGGAGGGCTGACAGCTTTGCCGAAGGCGCGGCGCTACGATGATGTGCCCTTGTAGCGACAGCTGAAGCCTAGCCCACATCTGACCGTTCACGCGCGATCAGCCGCCGGCGCGGATCCTTTTGTCACATTCGCCTTGCCAGCCGCCCGATCAGCGCTCCTGCATTCGAAACGCCCCATTGCCCACCCCTTCGGGTGCGGATGCCGCGGGCGTTCAACTCCGCCGCGATGGCGCGCAGCGACAACGCCCCTGACGCGCGGATGTCCGATGACCTGCCCCCCGG
>NZ_JAESVP010000017.1 GCF_016765795.1 Fuscibacter oryzae | reverse complement strand
AAAGTCCCATGTGGATCACTCCGTTGCCCCCGCCACTCACCGCGTTGGGGGAAGGTTCACATGGCTCAGTTCTCAGTGAAAATTATGCGCCTAACCGGCTCAGTTCCGGGTGAAAATCAACAGGCTTCTCAATCAAATACGCATGTCGCGCATTCTCTCCGGCAACTCTTCATCGTCGTTTTCTGGCGAGCCTGAGGCTTTCCGAAGAAGCAAGTCGCCGTGTATCCCTCTGCCATCTGGCTCCGTCTTCAGTGATATGCAATCACTCGGACCGCTAACTATTTCTTCTTGTGCTCGCCAAGATTGGTCAAGGCTTTACCCTTCGTGAAGTCGGCTGTTGCAACGACCTTTTCCTTCACCTTCTTGGGCTTCTTCGCCTCACGGTTGCCGCGTTGCTTGTCACCTTTGGACATTTCGGTTCCTCCTGGTTCTGAGTCTTTTCTGAAGCAGTGCTCGGTGTTTGTTTTCATTACCACCGTGGATTGGTGTCCGGGGGCTCCTGCCCGCGGGACGCCGCCGTTCACATCATTCCGCCCATTCCGCCCATGTCGGACATTTCGCTGCCGGCACCGGCCTTCTCGGGCTTTTGCGCGACCATCGCTTCGGTCGTGATCAATAGCCCGGCAATGGACGCGGCGTTTTCGAGCGCGATCCGAACGACTTTCGTCGGATCGATGACACCGGCCTTCAGCATGTCGCCGTATTCTTCGGCCTGTGCGTCGAAACCGAAGCTCGGGCTGCCGTTCTCGATCACCTTTCCGACGACAACCGATCCGTCGACCCCGGCATTTTCGGCGATCTGGCGTAGCGGTGCCTGGATCGCGCGGCGGACGATCTTGATACCGGCATCCTGATCACTGTTCTCACCCTTTAGCGTCGCCAGCACCCTGCCAGCGTGAACCAGTGCCACGCCGCCACCAGGCACGACACCTTCCTGAACCGCAGCGCGGGTAGCATTCAGCGCATCGTCCACGCGGTCCTTGCGCTCCTTCACCTCGATCTCGGTTGCTCCGCCGACCCGGATCACGGCAATGCCGCCGGCAAGCTTGGCCAGCCGTTCCTGCAGCTTTTCTTTGTCGTAGTCCGACGTGGTCTCCTCAATCTGCGCCCGGATCTGGGTGACGCGCGCCGCGATGGCGTCCTTATCGCCGGCACCGTCGATGATCGTCGTGTCATCCTTGGTGATTGCGACCTTCTTGGCGGACCCGAGCATGTCCATGGTGACATTTTCCAGCTTGGTGCCCATTTCTGCGGAAATCACCTGACCGCCCGTGAGCACGGCAATGTCTTCCATCATCGCCTTGCGGCGGTCTCCGAAGCCGGGCGCCTTGACGGCCGCGACCTTCAGCCCGCCGCGCAGCTTGTTGACGACCAGTGTCGCCAGCGCCTCGCCCTCGATATCCTCGGCCACGATCAGCAGTTGCTTTTCGGCCTGAATCACAGCCTCCAGCAGCGGTACCATGGATGCCAACGAGGTCAGTTTCTTCTCGTGCAGCAGGATGACGCAGTCATCCAGCTCGACGACCATCTTCTGAGCGTTCGTGATGAAATAGGGGCTCAGATAACCGCGATCGAACTGCATGCCCTCGACCACTTCGGTTTCGGTCTCCAGCCCCTTGTTTTCCTCGACGGTGATCACGCCTTCGTTGCCGACCTTGGCCATCGCATCTGCGATCTGGCGGCCGATGGCGACCTCTCCGTTGGCGGAAATGGCGCCGACCTTCGCGATCTCGTCGCTGTCGCCAACCGGTCGGGACATGGCCTTGATTTCGGCCACGACCGCGGCGACGGCCTTGTCGATCCCGCGCTTGAGATCCATCGGGTTCATGCCGGCGGCGACCGACTTCATGCCCTCCCGGACAATCGCATGGGCGAGCACGGTGGCGGTGGTTGTGCCGTCTCCAGCCTCGTCATTGGTGCGCTGCGCGACCTCCTTGACCATCTGCGCGCCCATGTTCTCGAAATGGTCCGAAAGCTCGATTTCCTTGGCGACGGTCACGCCGTCCTTGGTGATGCGCGGCGACCCCCAGGATTTGTCGATGATGACGTTTCGACCCTTGGGACCAAGGGTGATCTTCACGGCGTTGGCCAGCGTGTTGATGCCTTTCAGCATGCGGTCGCGGGCATCGGTACTGAATCTGACGTCTTTGGCGGACATGATTGGGTGCTCCTGAGAGTGAAATTTCGGCGTCGCTGTCGGGGTCAGGCCATGACGCCGAGAATGTCGCTCTCCTTCATGATCATGAGGTCTTCGCCGTCGAGCTTGATTTCGATGCCCGACCATTTCCCGAATAGGATCCGGTCGCCAGCCTTGACGTCCATGGCGATGCGCTCGCCATCCTCGTCCCTGGCGCCAGCGCCGACCGCAACGATCTCACCCTCCTGCGGCTTCTCTTTTGCGGTGTCAGGGATGATGAGCCCACCTGAGGTCTTCGCGTCACCTTCGATGCGGCGGACGAGAACCCGGTCGTGGAGTGGAGTGAACGACACGTAAGTGCTCCTTCTTCGGATGTCCAAGGGAGCATGGCGATGTTCGGATGTGCATTGGCACTCGCCATACCGGAGTGCCAATGCCATTGAAATGATGGCTCAGCAGGGGTTCTGCAATAGCGTCTCAAAGAATATCTTTTGGCTTCCAATCAATTGATATCCATAACTGCTCCCGCAGTTCGACGAAGCTCGACTTCACAAGCGTCGAACTGAATTACCGCCGGAGATGATCGCGTTGATCAGGTCCGCGACAGCTCGGTGGTTTTCCGTCTCATGGTCTGTGCCGACCGCGTTCTCATGGGTCGCTGCGGCGTCGCGAAGAACCCCCACGATCTCGTGCTCCGGCAGCACTCCGCGATCGTTCATGGCAAGCAGCAGCGCCTCACAGATCGAAAGAGCAGCCTGGCCTGCATGTTCGCTTGCGGTCGACATCCGGGTTTCCTTCCTTGGCATCGTGAACCGGGAAAGATGAGGTTCAGATACATCCGTACTTCTCGCAGGAATTGCCTTATGCTGGACTGATCCAGAACAGTGTCCCGGCCGATTTCCGCTCTTGGGTCACGACACGCCCGGAGGCCCCATGAAATCAGTAGAACTCAGCCCCCTGACCCGGAAGCTCTCGGCCTTCGTCGCCCTGTCGGAGGTCGAACTGGCCGTGCTTGAACGACTGCACCAGCGTCGCCGGTCCTTCTTGGCGGGGCGCGATATGGTGCATCAGGGCCAGTCGGCCCAGGCGGCTTACATTCTGTCGGCGGGTTGGGTTTGTTCCTACAAGCTGCAGGCCGACGGGACCCGGCAGATCGTGGATTTTCAGGTGCCCGGGGACTTTCTGGGATTGCGGAGCATTTTGTTGCGCACGTCGGACCACAGCTTCGAACCTGTCGTCGACATCGAGGCTGCCGAGGTGCTGACGAGCGACCTTCTTGATGCGTTCGCGCAGACCCCTCGCTTGGCGACCGCCATCCTCTGGGCGGCATCAAGGGACGAGGCGATGGTCGTGGAGCATCTCGTCGGGATCGGTCGACGCGATGCGGACGCGCGCATGGCGCATTTCCTGCTGGAGCTGGGATCGAGGCTGGCGTTGGTGGGGATGGGCAGCAAGGAAGGCTACGACTGCCCGGTGACGCAGTATCACCTTGCCGATACGCTGGGGTTGAGCGCAGTCCATGTGAACCGCGTCCTGCGCCAGCTTCGCGAGAGTGGACTGGTGACCTTTCGGGACGGTCATGTGACGTTTCACGACTATGGCGGGCTGGTGAACCTTGCCGAGTTCGATCCGGCTTACCTGGACCAGACCGGGCCGCTCCTGAAATGACAGGGCCGCCCTCCCTTGTTTGGCAGGCGGCCCGGTGATCACGTCAGGTCCCGGACGTCACGCGAGGGCGTGGGCCGCCGCGTCGAGTTCCTTGTTGGTCTCGGCGTCGTTCTTCGCCGTGTGCGCCTTCTCGGCCGCCTGGTAATGCTTCAGAGCGGCGTCCTTCTTCGGACCAGCGGGCGCCTTGTCCCACGAGGCCTTGAAGGATTTCATCTTGTCGGCGGTTTTTGTTTGTTCGGGAGTCATTGGGATTGTCCTTTCTGGACGTTCCGAGAAATAAGAAGCACGCTGACATGCTGACCTTTTGAGGTCTGACACGCCCGCATGCTTCTCGGGTACTCGGAAAAAATGCCTTACCAAATATTCGGCGGGCACATCACACCTAACCAATGTCGGCGCCCCGCCGCACTGACGCAGGTTAGTCCCGGCGCGTGCGGCAGGTCGAATGACACCGCGGCACTCAGGCCACCATAGTTTGCTGGTGAGAGATCCTCAGCCAGGTGTCGTCATCGTTGAGATACGTTGAGGCGCAGAGCGCCTTGTAGATCGGCACATCGGGTTTCTCCGCCGAGACACGGTAGGTGAGAATGGCAATGTCTTGACACCGCGTGACGCGACGTTCGGCCATGACGACGGAGCGCCAGCCGGTGCTCTGCTTTAGATGGGTCCAGATCTGGTCACCCTGGAGGATACCGGGCGGATAAGGGAAGATCATGATGGCGTTGGTCGCTGTCGTCGCCCGCGCGTTGTCGGCACCACTGGTCCAGAAGTGTTCCTCCATGTCCCAGAGAACGCCCTGTTCGCGCGGCGATAGCGTGCCGGACTTGTGTGCCGCATGGGCCGGTCTCTTCGCGGTCTCTATTGAAACGGTCATTCGCCTGACCCCGACCCGCCAACCATAAACATCTGAAACAACACAAAGATGATTGCGAACACCGCCCAAATCGCTCCGCTTGTGCCGGGGCGGCCTCCCGCAACCGTCGCGGCAGACCGCTTCAGGTTCCGGTCCTCGCCGACCGAGGCATAGAGAAATCGCTCGAATTCGAGCGGGTGCGGGTTGAGGAGATTGGGTGCCGCCATCGTGGTTCCATTCCTTGGTTGCAGGAACGCAAATCATCCCTGTTTCCCCGAAGGATACGCGCAGGTCGATCCTGGCGCCCTTACACAGGTCAGTGCCGGCGACGCTCCCAGAGAGATCGCAACCGGTTCGGCACCCGGGGCTAACATGTGTCAGCGCCAGCCGAATGATCCCGATGTACAAGAAGAGAAATCGTTCGACTGGTCAGGCCTGAACTCCAAGGGGCCGTCGACAGTCATGAGCGACGGATCTGCCAGCATCGCGGAGACCAGAGATGAACATGCGGTCGACCAGATCGACGGTGACGTTTTCGAACCCGTTCACCCTGTCGGGATACCCGGGCGACTTACCCGCAGGCGACTACGAAGTTCTCGTCGAGGAGGAGCTTCTCCAGGGGCTGAGCTTCGAGGCCTACCGACGGACGGCGACCTACCTGACAGTGCGCGGCGGGGGCCGTCATGCGGGACGCTCCGAGTTACGCGCAATTTCCGACAGTGATCTGAAAGAGGCGCTGGGTCGGGATGCCGCCCTGAGCCAGACCAACAATCACAGTGAAGCGGCGCTTTCCCCGCAAGAGGATAGAACATGAACACTCCCGAATGGCTCAAGCCCGGTATCTACGGCGCCGTAATTGGTGCGGTTTTCGTCGGCGTGGTCGGCTTCACCTGGGGCGGCTGGGTGACAGGCGGCACCTCGAACGACAGGGCCATGGCGATGTCTCGCGACAACGTTGTCGCGTCAATGGTGCCGGTCTGCCTCGACATGGCGCGCTCGGACCCGGCCCGGGCCGACAAGATGGAGACGATCCGGGCCGCCTCGACCTACCAGAGGCGCGATGCCCTGATGGAGGCGGGCTGGGCGACGGTTCCGGGAACCGATGCCCCGAACCGGGATATCGCGCAAGCTTGCCTGGCAGCCCTCGATGTCGATGGGTCGCCGGACCCTGCGGAAAGCGCGGTCGATGAAGGATGAACCGCGCCACGCCGATAGCTTCCCCCGAAACCACCGACCTCGAACGGCGTGTGCTGGCCCACGAACGAATCCTGCAAGCTCTGATCGCCTACATGGCCCGCACGGAGCCGCGGTTCATCGATCATTTGAGAGCACGGTTCGTCGAGCCGATGAGTATGGCCCGGCACGAACATGACCACCGCGAAACCGACGACTACGCGGAAGAATTCATTCGCGCGGTGATTCTCCTCGGAGAAGTGCGCGCGCCCATCGCGAAGGAGCAGGACGTGTCCGACAAGCAGCCCGAGCCGCCGAGAAGCAAAGGAGCACAGGAGTCCTCCGTGAACAGGCCAACGCGGCGAGATGGGGTTCAGGTGCGCGAAAGAAACGGCATCTGGGAGGTGCAGGTGGATAGCAAGTTCCGCGGCGATTACCACCAGAAGGAACATGCTCTTGCCGCTGCGGCCTATGGACCGGGCTGGCGCTGTCAGCGTGGATACGAGCCTCTGAGCGGCGCCTGCGTCGCTATCAATTTGCCGTTGAACGCCTATCTCGACCGATCCGGCAACCAGTGGAGCTGCAATCGAGGCTTCCGGCTCTCCGACGGGGCGTGCATTCTTGGACGGTGATCGTGACATTACAAGGCGCGGCCGCGCGTCTGGCATGCGGGTCAGCATAGGGTGTCGTCTGCGATACCGCTTCCCCCAACCGACGCCGCTGATCGCGCTGCTGAACGTTCACTATTCGCGCTTCGGCGACCTGGAGCGCGCGGACTATCTCGTGACCTCCCCCAGCGTGCCGCTCGAAAGCTACCGGGATGGCTTCGGCAACTGGTGTACCCGCATGCTGGCCCCGGAGGGCGACTTTACCCTGTCGACAGACGGCATCTTCCGCGATACCGGCCAGCCCGATCCCGTCTTTCCTGATGCGCAGCAGCACGCGGTTCAGGATCTGCCGTTCGAGACACTCGTGTTCCTGCAGGGGAGCCGGTACTGCGATACCGATCTTCTCTCGGAGGAAGCCTGGCGACTTTTCGAGACCACGGAACCCGGTTGGTCCCGTGTCCAGGCGATCTGCGATTTCGTGCACGAACATGTCCGCTTCGACTACATGCAGGCGAAAGCGACGCGCACCGCATCGCAGACGATAGCTGAGCGGCAGGGCGTCTGCCGCGATTTTGCCCATCTCGCTATCGCCTTGTGTCGCTGCATGAATATTCCGGCACGTTACTGCACCGGATATTTGAGCGACATTGGTGAACCTCTCCCGCATCCGCCTGGAGACTTCGCCGCATGGATGGAGGTCTTTCTCGCTGGTGAATGGCACATGTTCGACCCGCGCAACAACAAACCGAGGTTTGCGAGAATTCTGATTGCGCGCGGCCGCGATGCCGCCGATGTGCCGCTGACCCAGACATTCGGCCAGAACACTTTGATGGAATTCAAGGTCTGGACGGATGAATTGGCCTGACTGAACTTGGCTTCCTTTTCGATGTACCATCGCAATTCGGGTCGCCAGCCCCCATATGTTCAATACGATGCGAATTGTCCCGGTCCGAAATGGACGAGGAGTTGGCGTCGGAAAATCAAAGGATCGATGACATGTCCTTCAAGGACCTGACCGCCAGGGCTGCGGCTGCGTTAAAGCCCAAGCCTGCGAAAACAGCGACGACCGCTGCCAAGGAGACCGAGCCCAAGGCTTCTGGCAAGGATGCACCCGCCAAGTCCAAGACATCTTGAGATGTGCACAGGTTGCGCGCCCCATTCCCAAAAAGGGTGCGGACCTCCGGCAGCAACTGTGGGAGGATCACGCAAATGGAAGATCTGACGAGCAAGACCGTTGCAGTCTTTTCCCGGCCGTTCACCGTTCCGGGTTTTGTCGAGACTCTCCCGGCGGGAGAATACGAGATCGAAACGGAGCTAGCTTCGCCCCCTTATCAACGGAATCCCGCAGCCTGGAAAGCCTCCGTCCTTGTGAAGCTTCATCCCCGGATATCTCATCCGGGACTTGCACGGACTCTGACTGTTTCCCTTGCCGACCTCGACCAAGCACGCGCCAGGGACAAGCTGACGGGCAAGGCGTTGTCCGACTTTTTCCTTGAAGAAATGCTGGCTGATCCGATGGTACAGCTCGTGATGAGGGCCGACTGGGTCTCCGAGGCGCACCTGCGGCATCTCTATTCCGGGTCTCGGAAGTCCGATCCGAACCTGGCTGCGCCGCCTTCGAAGACGACCGCCCGAGGAGCGCGGGACGAAGAGTCGATCCGGGCCGCCGAAAACGAAGGCATGCCTACGCGACCGGACTCGCCGCCGCCCTTGCGCACCCGTCTGGCTGCGGGAAAAACGTGATGGCCGACGAGGCCATCGCCGAAGGTGACGTTCTGGACATCGCGACCCTAAGGGCCGTGGGTGATGTTCCGCAAGAACGCCGATGCCTGCGATGCGAAACCTCGTTCTGGAGCGAAGGCTTCGGAGAACGGATTTGCCGACGCTGCAAGGGGTTGAATGCCTGGCGGAACGCCGCGCCCGTCAGCGCGGGCGCATCCCGCCGCCGCTGATCCCGCAGCCGCGCGCCGTCTTCCTCAAACCTAACTGGAACATCATTTTGGCCTGCCTCGAGATCGTTCACACCACGACCTACAGATACCGTCAAAAGGTCCCTCTCGGGCCCCATCGGTTGATGCTACGTCCCCGAGAAACCAAGGAACTGCGACTACTCGCGCATGCCCTCTCCATTTCTCCGACGGCGACGGTGACCTGGGCGCATGACGTGGCCGGCAACGCTGTCGCCACCGCCGTCTTTGACGGCGTGACGGATCATCTGGTGATCGAGAGCCGTGCCACAGTGGATCTCACCGCGCCTGCATGGCCGGTCTTTGCCATCGCCGCCTCGGCCGCGCAGTATCCCTTTGTCTACGCCGACGACGAATGGACGGATCTGGGCGCGTTGACGGTTCCGCAATATCCCGACCCGGACGGTCGGCTTTCCTTATGGGTCGCGGGCTTTGTCATGGCGCGCCCGACCGATACGCTGTCCTTGCTGAAGGACATCAGCAATGGTGTGTTCACCCAGATTTCCTACCAGAGCCGCGACACTGAAGGCACCCAAGCACCGATCGAGACGCTCGACCGGCGATGGGGCTCGTGCCGTGATCTTGCGGTCCTGCTCGCCGAAGCCGCGCGCACGCTTGGACTCGGTTCCCGCATCGTATCCGGCTATCTGTCAGATGCGGAAGAATGCCTTTTGGGTTCTGCGGGTTCCGGGTCCACCCATGCCTGGGTCGAGATATTTGTCCCCGGTGCCGGATGGATTGCCTTCGATCCCACGAACCGAAGCTTCGGGTCCCGGAACCTGATACCACTCGCCGTGGCCCGAAATATCGCACAGGTGACCCCGGTAGCAGGCAACTTTGTCGGAACGAACGTCGATTTGCTCTCGATGGAGGTACTCGTAAAAGTCGAGAGTGCTTTGGCACAAGACAACTCGCTACTGGCCCCAAGAGGCGAGGCGGACATCGCGCTTGTCTAATGGCGTTTCGGTGGGACTGGCTTGCACCTGCTGGTTTAAACCTATCCATAACAATGCTTTAATGACCGGAGAAGGTTGGATTTCAGGACCATCCCCTCCGCCACTTGCCCTCGCGAAAGCGTTCTCCCGATCCGGCTGCGGCCGGATTTTTCCGTTGTTTTCGAGGGTTATGCGGGTGGGGCTGAGCACTGCCCTTGCAGCCAGGTGGTGACCTGCCCCCCGGTCGTCCCTCGTTCATAACGAGAGTCCTTGGGGTTGATAGTGGTCGGTTTCGGGTTGGGCAAGCGCGCCGGGCGCGGAGCCCTCAGATTGCTCAAGCGCCCGGCGCG
>NZ_JAESVP010000016.1 GCF_016765795.1 Fuscibacter oryzae | reverse complement strand
CGCGCCGGGCGCTTGAGCAATCTGAGGGCTCCGCGCCCGGCGCGCTTGCCCAACCCGAAACCGACCACTATCAACCCCAAGGACTCTCGTTATGAACGAGGGACGACCGGGGGGCAGGTCACGGGACATCCAGGCTGTCACCCCAATTCGCGGGAATGTCCCCTCAACCCTTGACGTAGGGTGGGATATTGTCCCCCTAAGGAATTCATTGATCCTCCAAGCCCACTTCGCATGACCCGAATCGGCCAAGGCCTTGGCGTAACGATGTATCTTCCGTGCGGGGAAGATGAAGCTGCCCAAGGCCTTTCTCGACATCCGGTTTCTGATGACGCGGTATGAGCCGGGCAATGAATTGCATCGCGCGATGCTGGAGGCATTTCGCAAGGTTTTTGGCGATACCGTTGCGAAAGAACCGATCAAGATGACGCGCGCTGTGGAACAATCGGGCCGGTTCCTGTCGTCGGTCTACGAGATCGACTATCGCACCATGACGCGCGAAACTTGGCGCCGCGCTCGCGCCTCGTTTGACCGGGCCTATGACGAGTTTCGTGCCTGCTTTCTTGGGGCCTGAGACAAGCTGGAGAATGAGCAGTGAAAAAGCACCGCCCATTCGATATCGAACTGCCGGATGATCCCGAAACCTTCCCCGTTGGGAAGGAAGAGCCGTCGCGCCGCTCTCTCATGGCGGCAGCAATCACCGAAAATGCCGAACCCCTGCGCGACCGTCGCGCGGTGGAAGCTGCGATCCGCGCCGAGAATGATACGCTGGCTGCCGAGCATGTGCGGATGAAACAGCTTGGCCTGATCGTTGATCTGATCCCGCTGGATCAGGTTGAGGCCTGGACGCTGACGCGCGACCGGGCGCGGGGGATGACCTGGAGGTGGCCGAACTGGTGGCCTCGCTGCGCGACATCGGTCTGTCAAATCCGATCCGGGTGAGGTGCTGGGCGCGCGGCTGTCAGCTGGCAGGGGCGGTTCAGGGCTTGGGCGACAAGCTTGTAAAGCCGATGCCGCAGGGCACGCCAAGCCGCTGTCTTAATAGCGTGCACTGGATGCCGAACGGTCGGAGGCAGACCAGATCCTCGATGGTATCTGCGTCCAGCTCGAGCAGCTTACTTAGGCAATGGAGGCTCTTGAAGCGCGCCCGATGATCATCGATCCGGAAGAGATCGCGCGCAGGGATTTTCGTGGCCTTCGTCCGGGATGACCAGCTAATCATGCGTCGTGGCCTCGTTCATCTCGGAGACGAGGCGCAGGTTGAGGGCGGCGGATGCCGACGGCGCACTTGGGAAGGGCGGCGATCCACAGGCCACGGGATCGGGTCCGACACGAGCATACTTCAACGGTGACGGGACGACAGTCATCATGCGGGTGTCCAGGTGAATAGAGTGTTGTGCGGCGAGATCAGCAACGCTCAGCTTTCGTTGAATGCAGCCATTGGCGTTTTGACAAGAGAAGGGTTCACCTGATCGGCCGGAACGATTCACTCTGCGGTCAACCAGTGCTGCGCAGTCGCACTGATGAACCGCCTCTCAGCCCCTGGCACCGCCGAGATCATTCGCGTGGCAGGATGCTGACGGGGAAACGGGCTCTCATGCTCAGTCGTGAGTAGCCCAACAACGCCCAGTCCATGCCCGGTTTTGCGCCCGTGTTGTTTTGCGGCCGCCTTGATGACAGGGTTACAGCACGATGCCGCCGCCGCGCACTACCAGAGGCCATCAAGGCGGAATCGCAGGCAAGGGCGCGGGCGGGCCGCCGTTACGCCACCAGAATAGCGCGGAAATCATTCACATTGGTGCCGGTGGGGCCGGTGATGAACAGGTCATCCAGCAAGGCAAAGGCGGTGCGGCTGTCGTTGCGCGCCAGCAGACTGTCCCATTTTTGCCCATGGGCCAGCAGGCGCGCCACGGTGCTGGCATCGGCAAAGGCCCCGGCGCTGTCGCTGGCGCCGTCAATGCCATCGGTATCGGCGGCAAGGGCGTGAATGCCGGGATGACCAGCAATCCGCCCGGCAAAGGCCAGCAGGAATTCGGTGTTGCGCCCGCCCGAACCCGCGCCCCGCAGCGTGACAGAGGTTTCGCCACCCGACAGGATCACGACGGGCTTGGCAAAGGGTTGGTCGTGGCGTTGAACCTGACGGGCAAGGGCGGCATGAAAGGCCCCGGCCTCGCGCGCTTCGCCCTCGATTTCATCAGACAGGATCACAGCCGGAACCCCCTGCCGCCTCGCCAGATCCGCTGCCGCCTTAAGTGAATGGCTGGACGAGGCGATGACATGGACCGTGTTGTGCAAGAACGCCGGGTCCGAGGGATACGGCGTCTGCGACTGGGCAATGTGGCGCCGGATCGCCTGTGGCAGATCGATCCGCCACAGGTCGGCCTGCGCCAAAGCCTCGGCCCCGGTTCCAGCGGCGGGAATGGTGGGACCAGAGGCAACCTCGGCCGGATTGTCGCCCGGCACATCGCTGACCACAAGGCTGACCACGCGTGCCGGATGGGCCAGGGCCGCCAGCCGCCCGCCCTTGATTTGCGAAAACTGCCGCCTCAGCGCGTTCATCACCGAGATCGGCGCGCCCGAGGCGAGCAGGGCCTGATTCAGCGCAATCTCATCTTCCAGTACAAAGCCGGTGGGTGGGGCGGGCAGCAGAGCAGAGCCGCCACCGCAGATCAGGGCCACCACCAGATCATCAGGGCCAAGGCCGCTGACCCGTTCCATCAGGCGGCGGGCAGCCGCAAGGCCTGCGGCATCGGGAACCGGGTGACCAGCCTCCAGCACCTCGATCCGCTTGCAGGGTGCCGCATGGCCGTGACGGGTGACGACGGTGCCTTGCAGCGGATGGGGCCATAGCGTCTCGAACGCCTGCGCCAGTTGGGCGGCACCCTTGCCCGCGCCAATCACGACAGTGCGCCCCTTTGGCGGCGTCGGCAGATAGGGCCGCAGGGAATGCAGCGGATCGGCGGCGCACACCGCCTCGTGAAAAAGATCGGCCAGAAAGGCCTTTGGATCGGCAGGGACCATGGCCTAACCCTTGCGGAACTGTGCGACCAACTGGTCAGACCCCCGCGCCAATAGGCCAAGGTCAGACCCGACGGCGACCATGGTAAAGCCATCGGCCAGATAGCGGTCGGCATCGGCGCGCTGCGGGGCAAGGATGCCCGCGGCCTTGCCCGCCGCCCGCGTCGCCGCCAGCACCGAGGCGATGGCCGCCTGCACATGAGGAGCGTTGGGGCTGCCCATCGCGCCCATGTTGGTCGAAAGATCGCCCGGCCCGACAAACAGCACATCAACCCCCGGAACGGCGGCAATCTCGGCGGCATTGGCAACGCCGGTTTCGCATTCGATCTGCACCGCCAAAAGCTGCTGCGCCCTGGCATTGGCGTGATAATTCGCGATCCGGCCAAAGGCATTGGCCCGGTGCCCGACCGAAAAGCCACGAATCCCGCCCGGCGCATAGGCCATGGCCGCCACCACCGCGCGCGCCTGATCGGCGGTGCGGATATTGGGCACCATCAGGCTGCGGGCGCCACCATCCATCACCTGCTTGATGAAGACCGGATCATCCGAGGGCACCCGCACCGCCGCCTCGCACGGGAAGGCTGCGGCCACCTGCAATTGCGCCACGATACTGCGCAGGTCGTTCGGGCTGTGTTCGCTGTCAATCAGCAGCCAGTCCGCGCCGGCGCCTGCCACGATTTCGGTCGTCAGCGCCGAAGAGAGCGAACACCAAAGGCCGATCGCAGCCGTGTTGTCCTGAAGGGCCTGTTTCAGCAGGTTGACACGTTCTTGCATCGGGGTCTCCTCGGTTTTGGCTTGTAAGTTATCATACGTCATATAAGATGAAATGCAAGAGCATCGTCACGGGCAACGACAAGGGGAAAGCCATGCAGATCGGATTCATCGGATTGGGTGTGATGGGCGCGCCAATGGCGGAACATCTGGTGCAGGCCGGGCATCGTCTGGTGACGGTCCTAAACCGCGCGCCCTTGCCAGAGGGGCTCGCGGCGCAGGTTGTGGCCAGCCCGCGCGCCGTGGCAGAGGCATCGGAGGTGGTGATCCTGATGCTGCCCGACACGCCCGATGTGGCGCGCGTTCTGCTGGGCGAGGCCGGAGTTCTGGCGGGGCTGAGGCCGGGCGCGCTGGTCATCGACATGTCAACGATCAGCCCGATCGAGACGGCCCGCTTTGCCGAAGCGACGCGCGCGGCGGGCGGGGCCTATCTGGATGCGCCAGTGTCGGGCGGTCAGGTCGGGGCAAAGGCCGCGACGCTGACGATCATGGTCGGCGGCACCGAGGCCGATTTCGCCCGCGCCTTGCCGCTGTTCGAGGTGATGGGCAAGAACATCACGCTGGTCGGAGAGGCGAACGGCGCGGGGCAGACCTGCAAGCTGGCGAACCAGATCATCGTGGCGCTGAACATCGAGGCGGTGGCCGAGGCGCTGGTTTTTGCCAGCAAGGCAGGGTGCGACCCGGCCAAGGTGCGGACGGCGCTGATGGGGGGGTTCGCCGCCTCTCGTGTGTTGGAGGTTCATGGCGAGCGGATGATCGCCCGCAGCTTTGCCCCTGGTTTCCGCATCAAGCTGCATCAGAAGGATCTGAGCCTTGCACTCGACAGCGCGCGGGTGATGGGTATGGCGTTGCCCGGCACCGCCTCGGCCCAACAACTGATGTCGGCCTGCGTGGCGCAAGGGGGCGCAGAGGACGATCATTCCGGCCTTGTGCGGGCGCTGGAGGGACTGGCCGGACATAGCCTTGGCTGACCGACTGCCCCGTTACCAGCTTTGCTCTGCCAGCCAGCGGTGCAGGGCTGCGACATGTTTTGCGCGCAGCCGCGTCTTGGTGGTGATCAGGTAAAAGCCCGGAACCGCCCCCTCGGGCATCCCCAGCAGTGCATCCTCGCCCAAAGGAGCGGCCAGCTTTCCCGCTGCAATGTCTTCGGTCGCATCCAGCCGTGAGATCAGCCCGATGCCCAGCCCCTGATAGGTGGCCCGCCGCATCGTGGCGGCATCGTCAAAGGTGATGGTGCGGTCCAGTGCGCCGGTCGTCACGCCAAGATATTCCAGAATATCCGGCCACAGGCGGCGCGAGCGGGCCGGGTGCAGCAGGTTGAACTTCATCAGATCGGCGGGGCTGGAAATCTGGGCGGCCATGTCTGGCCGGCAGCAGATGACCTTGGGGTCGCGCAGCAAAAGCGTGCTGAGTGTGTCCGAACGGTCGCCATAGCCCCACTGGACGGCCAGATCGATCTGGTCACGCTCCAGATCCACAAGTTCGATCATCGTGGTCAGCCCGATTTCGGCATCTGGCACCGCAGTGCGAAATTCGGCCAGACGCGGCATCAGATAGCGGGTTCCGAAATATGGACTGACGTTAAGGTTGATCAGCGCCCGTTCAGGCGGGCCGCTGACACGGCGGATGCCCTCTTCGAATTCATCGAAACCGGCCGAGATGTAGTGGGACAGGGTTATCGCCTTTTCGGTCAGGCGAATGCCGCGCCCCTCGCGCTCCATCAGAACGACGCCAAGGGCTTCTTCCAAAAGTCGCACCTGCTGGCCCACGGCCTGCGGCGAGACGAAAAGTTCCTCTGCCGCCTCGCGCAGAGAGCGATGGCGGACAACGGCGTGAAACACCCTGAGGGAATTGAGCGGCGGCAGGCGCAAACGGGATGCCATGGATGATCCTCTGCCAATGCCATTTGAAAGCTGGGCAGAGGATTTATAGGCTAAGACCGGTCGATTTCCAGAGGATTTGCAGCGCATGGCGGCGATCCGGGGCAAAGTTGCGCTTTCACAGTCAATGACCCAAGATCTGGGACAGAAACAACCTGGTGCGGTCATTGACCGGCTGGGTAAAGAAGGTTTCGGGGTCGGCCTCTTCGACGATCTCGCCCTTGTCCATAAAGATCACCCGGTCGGCCACCTTGCGGGCAAAGCCCATCTCGTGGGTGACGCACACCATTGTCATCCCGTCAGAGGCAAGGGTGGTCATCACATCCAGCACTTCGGCGATCATCTCGGGGTCCAGCGCCGAGGTCGGTTCGTCGAACAGCAGGATTTCGGGCTGCATGCACAGGGCGCGAGCAATGGCGACGCGCTGTTGCTGGCCGCCCGAAAGCTGGCCGGGAAACTTGTCGGCCTGATCGGGAATGCGGACTTTTTCCAAGAAATGCCGCGCCCGCGCCTCGGCATCGGCGCGGCTGGATTTGCGCACCAGAATGGGTGCCAGCGTGCAGTTTTCCAGAACGGTCATATGCGGGAACAGGTTGAAGTGCTGAAACACCATCCCCACCTCGCGCCGGATCTCGTCGATCGATGCGACGTTGTCGTTCAACAGGGTGCCAAACACCCGGATGTCGCCGGAATCGTGCTCTTCCAGCTGGTTGATACAGCGGATCATGGTGGATTTTCCCGAACCGGACGGGCCGCAGACCACGACCTTTTCGCCCTTCTTCACGGTCAGGGAAATGCCTTTCAGGGCCTGAAACGTGCCGTAGAACTTGTTCAGATCGCGGATTTCGATGGCGGGGGCGTTCACTTGCATGGGATCATTCCTTGCGCTGGCCGGCGTTCATCCGGCTTTCCAGATAGGCGCCATAGCGCGACAGGCCGAAGACGAAGCTGAAGTAGATAAGCGAGATGAAGGCATAGACCTCGACATAGGCGAATTTCCATTCGCCGGTCTGATAGGCGGTGTTGCCCGCTGCCAGCAGTTCGACAAAGCCGACCACGACCACCAGCGATGTCTCCATGAAGGTGATCACGATTTGATTGATGGTGGCGGGCAGCGCCAGCCGGAAGGCTTGCGGCAGGACGATGCGGCTGATCCTGTGCCAATAGGGCAGGCCAAGGGCCTTGGCGGCCTCTTCCTGACCCTTGGAGATGCCCTGAAACCCGCCGCGCAGAATCTCGGCCTCATAGGCGGCAAAGAACAGGGCGCCGCCCCAGATCACGCGATAGAGTTTGTCGCCTGTCAGGGCATCTGGCAGCACGAAGGGCAGCACGATGGCAAAGGCGAACAGGATCGACAGCAGCGGCAGCGAACGGATTGTGTCGATGATGATCCCCGTCACCCGCGCGATCACCGGCAGGTCAGACCGCCGCATCAGCGCCAGGCCAATGGCCATGGGCATGCCAAGAACCGATGTTGTCACGAACAGGAACAGCGTCAGCGCCAGCCCGCCCCATTGCTGTTCATCCACCGGGATCAGCCCGAAATAGCCCCCCCGCATCAGGATGTAAAAGGCTGCGGTCCCCAGTCCCCACACAGCCGCCAGCCTCCAGAACCGCCACATAACCGGCAGGCAGGACAGGATGGTCATCACCACCACAACCGCGCAAGCGATGGCAGAGCGCCATTGTTCCTCATAAGGATAGATGCCGAACAGGATCACCCGCCAGCGCACCGCGATCACCGACCAGCAGGCCCCACCCTTGGCCATACATTCGGCTTGGGTGGCGGTGGCGGTAAAGCTGCCGCGCAACAAGGCCCAGTTCAGCACGGCCCAGCCAATGCCAATAATCAACCCCAGGCTGATCAGTGTCAGCAGGCCAGAGCCGGCAGAACCGAAATACTCGGCCCGTATCCGCTGCAAGCGGCGGTTCGACAGGTATGGTTGCGCGGTCATGTTGCCACTCCGACCAGATTACCCTTGAGCGCGATGGCCCGGTTCAGCCGGTTCAGCACCGCCGCCAGCGTGAAGTTGATGCACAAGAACCCCGCCATCAGGATGCCGATCAGTTCCAGCGTCTGGCCCGAATGGGTGATCGATGTGGCGATGACCATGAAGAAATCCGAAAAGCCGACGGCGATGCCAAGGGTCGTCGCCTTGATCAGCCAGACATATTGGTTGATCAGAATGGGCAGCATGGCGCGAAAGGCCAGCGGCATGCGGACACGGGCAAAGACCTGCCAGTTCGTCAGGCCCAAGGCACGGGCCGCCTCGATCTGGCCGCGCCCCACCGCCTTGAAGCCACCGCGCACGATCTCGCCGACATAGGCCCCGCCATAAAGCATGATGGCCAGCGCTAGGCTAAGGATTTCCGGCTGAATGCGAACCCCGCCCTTGATGGACAGCCCGGCCAGTTCGGGTGTGGTGATCCAGAGGGTGCCCGGCTCGTGGCCCAGCACGGCCGCCAGGATGCAGGTCGCCAGCGTCACGCCAAGAATTGCCCAAAGCCCCGCGCGCCGCGCCGGACGCTCGACCTTGCGAAAGCGTTGGGCGGTAACAAACCACACAGCGGCCAGCCCACCCACCGCCAGTGCCGTCAGCATCTGCACTGCGGCCCCGTATGACACGCCAAGGCCCGGCGTATAAATCCCGCGAGAGCTGGCCAGAAAGCCGTGGGCTTGCAGGGCCTGACGCGGACCGGGAAGGCTGGTTGCCACGGCGTACCAGAAATACAGTTGCACGATCAGCGGCAGGTTGCGGAAAACCTCGATATAAATCGTTCCCAGCAGACGCGCCGCCGGATTGCGTCCCGACCGCATCAGCCCGACGACCAACCCGATGGCCGTGGCGCCAGACAGGCCGATCACCCCCATGAACAGGGTGTTCAGCACCCCCATCAGCATAAACCACCAATAGGGGTCATCCCGGCTGACCGGCAGCAGCGCAAAGTTCATTTCCCACGCTGTCGATTTCGTCAGGAAGGCAAACCCCGAGGTCATGTTTTGCGCAGCAAGGTTGATATGCGCCGTGACGATGGCAAGGCCAAGGCCGGCGACCAGTATGGCGATGAATGCCGTCTGCACCGCGATACGCCGCACAGACCGGCTGCGCCAGAAGGGAAGGGGCGACATGGGGCGTTTCCTTGTCGGAGAGGAAAGGGCGGGGAAGTCGAAAAAATGGGGCCGCACCTGCGGGCGCGGCCCCTCTGCCAAAGGATCAGTCGATCACGAAGGGGTAAAGCACGCCCCCGGCATTCCACAGCGCGGTCAGGTCGCGCGGCATCTTGTAGGGCGAACCCTGGCCAAGACCGCGCTCGAACACTTCGGAATAGTTGCCGACCTTCTTGATGACATTGTAGGCCCAGTCATCAGACAGACCCAGACCCTTGCCGATACCCGGCGTCGCGCCCAGCATCTTGCCTATCTCGGTCGAGGGCGGGTTGGCCTTCATCTCATCGACGTTCTGCGAGGTGATGCCTTCCTGTTCGGCAAACAGCATGACCGACAGCGTCCAGTTGGCGACATCAAGCCAGTTGTCATCGCCCTGACGGACGATCATCACTTCGGGTTCGGTAGCCAGAACGTCAGGCAGCAGAACATAGGCCGACGGGTCTTTTTGCTGGCTGGCGGCAATCGCAAGAACCGGCCCCCATTGCGCATAGGTGTCGCAGCGGCCCGAGAAGAAGGCCTTTTCGATTTCCTCGGTCTTGTCGATGGCGACGACTTCCATCTTGATGCCAAGGCGTTGCAGGTAAGAGGTGACCTGCTGTTCGGTCGAAGTGCCTGCGGGCACACAGATCGAACCGCCATCGGCCTCTTTCAGTCCGGTCAAACCCAGTTCCTTGTGCGCCATCACCTTGGTGGTGCCAAGGTAGTAGGAATTCGAGAATTGCAGGCCAAGTTCGGTGTCACGGCTCAGCGTGCCACCCGAGGCCTTGATCACGATGTCGATGTCGCCCGACTGAAGCGAGGGCCAGCGCTGCGCCCAGTCGATCGGCACGATCTTGACCTTTTCGGGATCGCCGAACACGGCCGTTGCAACCGCGCGGCACAGGTCAATGTCGAGGCCCTTCCAGTTGCCCTTGTCATCCACCTCGGCAAAGCCAAGGTAAGACCCGATAGAGCCGGGGCAGTTCAGCGTGCCGCGCGCCTGTACCGCCTTCAGCGTGTCTCCGGCTTCGGCATGGGCCGCGACGGACGACAGCGCGACGACACCGGCCGTGATCGCCCCTTTGATCCAAATAGTCATTCTTGCCACTCCCAGGTTGGCGAGGATGCAGGCATTGCTTTGCCGTCCCCGGACGGCCTGCGCTGCGTCCGGGGGGTTTCTGGCCCCGGCACTGCCGGGGGGTCGTTCCTGGAAAATCGTATCAGGCGTAGATGTAACCACCTGAAACGATGATATTTTCGCCGGTCATATAGGTGTTCTTCGGTCCACCGGCCATCAGCACCCATTCGGCCATTTCCTGCGGCTCTCCACCACGGCCCAGCGGGCTGGCCTTGGCCAGTTCGTCCAGAAAGCCCAAGGCGCGGGCCTTTTCGGTGGCCATGCCGGCCGGCGCGACCGAGTTCACCAGAATTCCGTCCGGGGCGACATGATCCGCGACAGAGCGGGTCAGGCTGACCACGGCGGCCTTGGTGGCGGCATAATGGATGTTCTTCGGATGGGCCTTGAAGGCATCGACCGAGGTGATGTTGACGATGCGGCCACGCACGACGCCCTGCGGTTCCTGGCGTCGCATCTGTTCAATGGCGGCAACCATCATGTGATAGGTGCCCTTGATGTTGATGGCGTTGGATAGATCCCATTCCTCATCCGTGACACCCAGCGTCGGGCGACGGGGATAGACCGCCGCACAGTTGATCAGGGTATCGACACGGCCAAGCGCTGCGGCAACGGTGGAAAAGGCCGTCTGCGAGGCGGCGGCGGTGCGGATGTCGCAAGCGGCAGAAGCTGCCTTCAGGCCCTTGGCGCGGGCGGGGGCCAGCGCAGCCTCGGCCCCTTCGGCGTTGATGTCGATGATGCCGATGCCAGCGGCACCCGCCTCGACAGCCATTTCGGCAAGAAGGGCACCAAATCCGGCGCCACCGCCGACGATCACGACGTTAAGGTTTTTCATGTCTGGCTCACTTGAGTTTGATGGGGGGGACGGGCCGGGTTGGCATGATGTCCAGCCGGGTTATATCGGCGCGGGCGGGCAGGCCCAAAACCGCAACCAGCGCCTCGGCGACATCTTCGGGCTGCAACGACTGGCCACCCTCGTACATGGCGCTGCGGGTCTCGTCGGTCAGGATCTGGGTATAAAGGGCGGTCTCGACGCGGCCGGGGACAAGTTCGGTCACGCGGATGCCGCTGGCCGCGACATCGCCGCGCAGGCCCGCCGCAAAGGCCGCGATTGCCGCCTTGGTCGCGGCATAGACGGCAAAATTTGCCCCCGGAGCATGGGCGGCGGACGAGCCTGTAAAGACGATATGCCCGGCCTGCCGTTGCCGCATCTGCGGCACGACAGCCCGCGTCAGCCACAGCACCGCCTGCAAGTTCACCAGAACCGTGCGGTCAATATCTTCAAGGCTCATCGTGTCAAAGCTGCCGGGTTGCGGCATGACACCGGCATTGTTCACCAGAACATCGATCTGCCACGCCCCAAGGGCCGCAGCCAGTGCGTCACGGTCGGTCACATCAACCGCCACGGTCGAGATACCGGGCGCCACAGCCCGCAGCTCTGCCAGAGCATCTTGCGAGCGGCCCAAGGCCAGAACGCCGTAACCTGCCTTGTGCAAGGCCAGGGCCATTGCCCGGCCAATGCCGCTGGTCGCTCCGGTAATCAGGGCTGTCTTCATCTGCGGTTCCTGTCTTGATCGACACAGGATGTCCGCACCGAGGCGATCACAAAAGGAAGAAATGCGTGGAAAACGAAAGTCAGGCTTTTGTGTTCGCAACCGCCGGCCTTGCATGCAGACTGCATGCTTGGGGATGTAGCAAGAGCCGACCTCCCAAAGCAAGCGCGCCACGCAGGTCAGGGCGTGACGCAGAGGTTTTTCAGCAGACGGTGGATCAGGGCGCCGGGCTTTCTGAGAAAAGGGCTACGGGCAGCGCGGAGGGGTCAGGGGCCAGACCCTTTGCAAAGGCCAAGGCCCGCAGGCGTTCCAGGCTGTTCAAAAGGTGGCGGCGCATGGCACGACGCGCGCCTGTCTCATCCTGGCTTTCGATGGCAAGGACGATGGCCTCGTGTTCCTGATGGATGCGGTCGAAGTAATCCACCTTCAGCGCATCGGTCAGCACATAACCAAGCTGTAACCGGGGAACCAGCGCACCGCTGAGATAGGTCAGGAAATCAAGGATTTGCGGATTGCGCGTTGCACGGGCAATGGCAAGGTGAAAATCATAGTCGTAATGCACCCGCGCCTTGGACAGATCGGGGTGGTTGGCATCCACCCGTTCCATCTCGGCGCGGATGTTGGCGGCTTCGGCTGCAGTCCGGCGCAGGGCGCACAGACCGGCAGCCTCGACCTCGACCGCCAGACGCAACTCCAGCAAGGCGATGGTCTGGGGCAAGGCGCGCAAGTCCTGATCAGGGATCGAATAGCTGGACATTGGCGCTTCGCTGACAAAGACGCCTTTGCCCTGACGCGGAATGACCAGCCCTTCCGAACGCAGCCGCGCCACCGCCTCGCGCACCACGGTGCGGCTGACCTCATGCACCTCGCACAGCTCGGTTTCGGTCGGCAATTGCACACCCGGCCCCAGCTTGCCCGAGCGGATCTGTTCCAGCAGCCGTTCAAAGACCACGGTCGAGAGGGACTTGCGTTTCATCCAGCGCCTTGGGTTGCCTGTCCTGTCCGTCCTATCAGACGGCAGCGGTCACGATCAACTCTACCAACATGCCTGCCTTGGCCATCCGCCCCTCGCCAGAAGAGCGCGCTGGGGCGTGGTCCATCGGCATCCAAGCATCCCAGACTTTGTTCACCTCGTCAAAGTCGCGCACGTCATCCAACCACATCTGCACATGCAGGATGTTCTTGCGGCTGCTGCCCGCCTTGGTCAGCAAGGTGTCGATCTTGTCCAGAACTTCGCCCATCTGGGCCGCAGCCGACCGGCCCGGCGTGCCGACCTGCCCGGTCAGATACACCGTGCCGTTGTGGATTACCGCGTGATGGATGCGGGTATCGAAGTCGAGGCGTTGAATTTGCGTCATGGTCATATCCTGATCGGGTTGCCGCGCAGGTAGTGCGCGTAAGGGGCCTGAACCAGCCAGCCCGCATCGACCGGAAGGGTAACCCCGGTGATGCTGGCGGCGCGGTCAGAACAAAGGAACAAGGCCGCCTCTGCCACGTCTTCGGGCTGCACGAATTTGCGCAGGGCGGTGGTGGCCAGAATGGCCTCGGGGTTGCGTTCCCCGGCTGCGATCTTGGCCTGCAACCCGTCCGACAAGGTATAGCCGGGCGCCACCGCATTCACGCGGATGCCTTGGGGGCCAAGCTCATTCGCCAGAATTTCGGTCAGGGCCTTTACCGCCTGTTTGCCGGGGGTATAGGCGGGCAGCGACAAGGGTGCGAAAGACGCCAGAGAGCCGACGTTCAAAATGGCCCCGGTGCCGCGTTCGGCCATCATGCGCCCGAAAACCTGTGCGCCAACCAGCGTGCCGCGATAGTTGATGCGCCACAGGCGTTCGTCTTCGTCCAGGGGCTGGTCCAGCACACGCTTGCCGCTTTGCAGGATACCCGCGCAGTTCACCAGAATATCAGGCACGCCATGGCCGGATTGCACAGCCCTGCCAAGGGCATGAACCGACTCCGGCTCTGCCACATCCACCGGCAGGAAGGTTGCGGCAGGTGCCCCGGCATCAATGCAGGCCTGCGCCACAGCGCCGCCCCGCGCCGCGTCGCGTCCGGCGATCAGCAGCCTGTGGCCTTCGGTGGCAAAGCGCAGAGCAATGGCGCGGCCAATGCCAGAGGTGCCGCCAATGATCAGGGACAAAGCCTCAGACATTGCGGTTCTTCCTGTCCACATCCAGAAAATCGGCCATTCCCTGCATCTGGCAATCCATCATCGGCTGGCCCGGTTGCACCTGACAGCCCCGCGCCCTCGCCTCGGCCAGCAACCGGGTTTCGGCGGGTTCCATGATGATATCGGCCACGATCATGCCGGGGCGCAACGCCTCAACCGGCAGTGGCAGCGGGTCGGTCGGTTTCATGCCGACCGGCGTTGCGTTGACGACAAGGCTCATTCCGGCCGGATCATTTGACCCGGCGCTGACCTGACAGGCCGGAAAGGCGGCTTGCACGGCAGCGGCCAGCGTCTTTGCTCTGTTCTCATCAATATCGCTGATCGTCAGTGAGGTCGCGCCCTCTTCGGCAAGGCAATGCGCGATAGAGCAGCCCGCCCCGCCCGCACCCACTTGCAGAACGCGCTGACCCGCGATGGTGTGACCGGCCTTCTTCATCGCCAGCACAAAGCCAAAGCCGTCAAAATTATCAGCCTCCCACCCGCCAGACGGCAGCCGGCGCAGGATGTTCGCCGCCCCAACCCGTGCCGCGCGCGGATGCGCCGTTTCGGCCTTGGCCAGCGCGGGAACCTTGTAGGGGATCGAAATGATCACGCCACGCAGGTTGGACAGGGCCGTCAGCCCGGCCCACAGCGTATCAAATTCCCCGGGCGCGCAGGTGATCGGCATCATCAGGCTGTCAAGGCCCCGCTCTTCGAACAGGGCGTTGAACATGCCGGGGCTTTTCGCATGGCCGATCGGATGAGCCAGCATGGCGAAAACATCGGCCTTTGCACTTCCTCGCATGACGATTCCCTTTCTGTCGGATTCGATCTTGATTTTGTCAGGTTATCAGTCATCATACAAATGACAACCAAGAATCTGAGGGTTCCATGCCGATTCCGACCTATCATCCGCCAAAAAAATCCCGTTATGACGTTGTTATCGTCGGTGGTGCGGCGGTTGGTTCTTCGGTGGCCTATTGGCTGACGCTGGAGGCGCAGGGCAAGGTTTCGGTTCTGGTGGTCGAACGGGATTCGACCTATGAGTTTTCGTCTACCGCCCTGTCCACCAGCGCAATCCGCCAGCAATATTCCAATCCGATCAATGTGAAGATCAGCCAGTTCGGCGTCGAAATCATTCGCAGTTTTGCCGACCGGATGGCGCCCTATTTTCCGGGCGAACCGGCACCGGACCTTGGGTTTAAGGAATATGGCTACCTTTATTGCTGTTCGCCCGAAGGAGTCGAGGCCGCGAAAGAGCGGGTCGAGATGCAGCGCAGCCTTGGCGCGCATACCGTCTTTCTGGAGCCTGCGGCGTTGCAGGTGCAATTTCCCTGGCTGAACGTCGATGATCTGGGGGGCGGGTCATGGGGGGCCGAGGCCGAGGGCTGGTTTGATTCCATGGGCCTGCTGACCGGCTTTCGCCGTGGTGCGAGGGCGATGGGGGCCGAATATATCGACAATGCGGTGACAGGTATGACCGTGGCCGATGGCAAGGTGACCGGGGTGCAGTTGGCCACCGGCGAAACCATCGCCTGCGGCACGCTGGTCAACGCCGCCGGGCCGCGCGCCCAGCAGGTGGCGGCGATGGCGGGATTGTCGATTCCGGTGGCCCCGTTCAAGCGCTATAGCTTTGTCTTTTCCAGTGCGACGCCGATTCCCGGCCGGATGCCCAATGTGATCGACTTGTCGGGAACCTTCGTGCGCCCCGAAGGCCCGCTGTTCCTGACTGGCAACACACCGGGCGATGATGGCCCGGCAGATTATGACGATTTCTCGCCGCGCCATCAGGAATTCGAGGATGCGATCTGGCCTGCCCTTTACCACCGCATCCCGGCCTTTGATGCGCTGAAGGTGCAGCAGGCCTGGACCGGGCATTACGAATACAACATGCTGGATCACAACGGCATCGTGGGCTTTCACCCCGAAGTGACCAACTTCATGTTCGCAAACGGCTTTTCCGGCCACGGGTTGCAGCAATCCCCCGCCACGGGCCGCGCTGTGATGGAGCTGATCACCTATGGCGGGTTCCGCACGCTGGATCTGTCGCCCTTTGCCTACGACCGTATTCCGGCCAACCGGCCATTTCTGGAAGAAGCTGTGATTTGAGCGTCAGATCACAGCCTTTTCAAGGAAGGGCCGGTTTTCCACGATGCGCTGATAACCGACTTCGGTCAGATCCAGCGTGCGGAACCCGCCATAGGTGATCAGTTCCGCAACCCCGCGCCCGGCGGCCGGGCCTTGTTGCAAGCCATGGCCGGAATAGCCGTTGGCATAGACAAAATTGCGCACCACAGGATGCTGCCCGACGATCAGGTTATGATCCAGCGTGTTGAAATCGTAATGGCCTGCCCATTGGTTCACCACCTTGATCGCCTCGAACCGGGGCGAGCGGTTGGCCAGCGCGGGCCAGATCGCATCTTCGAATTCCTCATACCGGGGTTCGAAATCGTCCCAATCGACAGCCGGGTCTTCCACCGGGGCGGCGCCCGACAGGAAATAGCGGCCTTCGGGGCGGCAGAACACACCCGACGGGTCGATCATCAAGGGCAGGCGGCCATTGTTGACGGTGGCGCTGCCTTCGGGGGTTTGCGCGCAATCAAATATAAAGAGCGTGCGCTTGCGCGGCTCCACCGGCACATCCAGCCCTGCCATCCGCGCCGTCAGTGCCGCACGGGGGCCAGAGGCGTTGACGATATGCCCCGCTTGAACCACTGCACCGGATTTCAGCGTGACCGAGGTGACAGCATCGCCCGCGCGGCCAATCGCCACCACCTCATCTGTGACATATTCGGCCCCCAAGGCCCGCGCCTTGGCCTTGAAACCGTTCATCAACCCGGTGTTGGAAAACCAACCTTCGCCCGACTGGCCATAGCTGGCCAAAAGAATGTCATCCACATTCAGATGCGGAAAAGCGCGGTGCAGCGCCTCTTGATCCCACAACACGACATCGGCCCCGCAGGCCCGCTGCACGGCATGGTTTTCGCGCAGCACCTGCGCCTGATCTTCGGTGCCCGCCAGAAACAGATAGCCGCCCTGATGAAAGTTCAGATCTGGCGGTGCCTCGCCCGCGATCTGCATCGTTGCCGCGAAATCCTTGATGAAGGCAGAGCCGAACTGGCTGATCTTTACATTGATCGGGTTGGAAAACTGCGTGCGGATCGAGGAAGAAGACAGCGAGGTCGAGGCAAAGCGATAGGTCGGGTCGCGTTCGACCACCAGCACAGAGCCGTTGAAATCGGGGTTCGCGGTCAGGAAATACGCCACCGCCGACCCGATCACCGCCCCGCCGACGATCACCACATCATAGGAAGGTTTCACTTCGCCGCCTCGTCATCGGGGTGGCCCATTTCGACGAAGAATCCGCCGAGGAATTGGACCGCCGGGGCCTTGGGGTCCGGAACCGGGGTTTTGGCCTCCATCGCATCGCGGTAGGCTTCGGTGTTGTCCTGGGGGTTGTAGCCGAGGTGGCCCGCCAACCGGTTATCGACCGGCTTTTCCTTGTTGTCGGAAATCCCGAAGGACACGGTAAACCCGACGCGGGGCGCGGTCAGGGCGGCGGCGGTCAGGCGGTTGCAATCTTCAAACGACAGCCACGACCACAGGTGACGGCGGTCGGCGGGCTCGGGGAAAGATGAGAAGATGCGCAGGGATACGGTCTCAATCCCGAATTTGTCCCAGTAAAGCCGACCCAAATCTTCGACAAAGCATTTCGACAGCCCATAAAGCCCGTCGGGGCGATGCGGCGCGTTGGTGTCTATGTGATCCTCCAGCCGGTGAAAGCCGATGGCATGGACCGACGAGGCATAGACCACGCGGCGGATGCCGTGCTTCCGGGCTGCTTCGTAGATATGATAGCTGCCGCGAATGTTGCTATCGAGGATCTCTTGCCAAGGCCGTTCCATCGGTGCGCCGCCGAAATGGACGATGGCATCGCAGCCCTCTGCCGCCGCCATCACTGCATCGGCATCGGCAAGATCGAAGGTCACCGATTCCTCATTCGCCGCCAGATCCTTGATGCCGTTGCGGCTGGCCAGACGCAGCTTGCGCGCCAAGGGGGCCAGACCCCGCCGCAATTCGGTGCCCAGACGGCCAGCGGCCCCCGTGATCAGGATGGTGTCGTAACGCGGGCTCATTTGGCACCTGTGGTCAGCTTGGCGACGGCCGTGGCGATCCGGGCGATTGCCTCGGTCAGCACGGCATCGGCGGTGGCGGTCGAGATACGGAAGAACGGCGAGACACCATAGGCGGCACCGGGAACCGATCCGACATGCGCGTGGTGCAGCAGGTAATCCGAAACATCGGTATCGGTTGCCAAGGTCTTGCCTTCGGGTGTGGTTTTGCCGATCAGGCCATCGCAGCCGATATAGGCATAGAACGCGCCTTCGGGTGGCGGCAGGCTAAGACCGGGGATCTTGGCGATGCCTGCGACCACCAGATCGCGGCGACGTTCAAACGCCTTGCGGAATTCGGGGATGCAATCCTGCGGCCCGGTCAGTGCGGCCAAAGCCGCCGCCTGCATCGGGGCTGCGACCGAGGTGCAGCTTTGGCTTTGCACCGTCGTCATCGCCTTGATCAGGGGCGCAGGCCCCGCCGCATAGCCAACGCGCCAGCCGGTCATCGCATAGGCCTTGGCCACGCCATTGACGATCAAGGTGCGGTCGCGCAGTTCCGGGCAGGCTTTGCCAAAGCTGACAAAGCTGCGGTTATCGAACAGGATATGTTCGTAAATCTCATCCGACAGGATCAGCACCTGCGGATGACGCGCCAGCACTGCACCCAATGCCTGCATTTCCGCCAAGGAATAGACAGCGCCCGAAGGGTTGCCCGGCGCGTTCAGGAACAGCCATTTGGTGCGGGGCGTGATCGCGGCTTCCAGCACCTCTGGCGTAAGGCGAAAGCCTTTGTCCGCGCCGCAAACCGGCATCACCGGCACGCCGCCCAACAGCTTGACCATCTCGGGATAGGACACAAAGTAAGGCGCAGGCAGAACCGCCTCATCGCCGTCATTCAGCGTGGCCATCAGTGCGTTGAAGATGATCTGCTTGGCACCATTGGCCACCACAATCTCATCCGCCGCATAGTCCAAACCATTCTCGCGGCGGAGCTTTTCCGCCACCGCCGCCCGCAACGCCGGGGTGCCAGCAGATGCGGTATAGAGCGTATCCCCCGCCAAAGCCGCCTTGTGCGCGGCCTCGGCGATATGTGGCGGGGTCGGGAAATCCGGCTCGCCCAGACCCAGATCGAACACGTCCAGCCCCTTGGCCCGCAATGCCTTTGCCGCCATCGAGGCCGCCATCGAGGCCGAAGGTTTCACCGCTGACAGTCGGTTTGCCACATAGCTCATTTGGTCACATAGCCTTTCAAAACATCATCCGCCCGCGCCTCGGCCAACCGCTTGGCCGGATCGCCATAGCCGCCGCCACCCGGCAAAGCCAGCATCAGCCGCCGCCCCTCTGGCACATGTTGCCAGCCCTTCGGCTTCAACTGCGTGCCATCATCCAGCTGCGCGGTGCCACTTTGGCCGCCCTGCCCGCCATTGCGCCCACGCGGCGCTGTCACCGTGCGGTCGAGCATGGCCGAGAAGTCGAACTCGTGGCCGTCCGCCGGGGCGATCTCGATCATTTGACCCAGGCCGCCGCGATACTGACCATCGCCGCCGCTGTCAGGCCGCAACTCCTTGCGCCAGACCACGATCGGCCCCGCTTGCTCGGTCGCCTCGACCGGCATGGTCATAACGCCCGACGGAAAGGCCGTAGCATTCAGGCCATCCAGTTCAGGCCGCGCGCCCATACCACCCGAGTTGAACATTAGGATTTCCGCCTGCTTGCCACCGGCGCGGGTCGGTTTCACCGACATATGCAGGTTCCACAACGCCCCCGCGCCTTCCGCCAGAATCTTGCCCGGCAAAGCCTGTGCCAATGCCCCCAGCACCAGATCGGGCACCATATGGCCAAACACATGCCGCAACGAGACAGGTGCCGGTCGCGGCGCGTTCAGGATGTTTTCGGGGCTGGAGACGGTGAACGGCTCCAACGACGCCCAGTTGTTCGGAATATCGGGGGCGACCACGCATTTCATCGCATAGCAGGCATAGGCCTTGGTGTAGATGATCGGCACGTTGATGCCCCAGCGGCTGACGCCATCGGTGCCACCGAAATCGACGTTCACCGTATCGTCACGGGTTTCCACCGTCGCCATCAGCTTGACGGGCTGATCATAGCCATCCGTCATCATTGAATTGACCCAAGCGCCGCGCGGCAGGGCTGCAATCCGCTCCAACGTCGCGGCGCGGGTGCGCGAAAAGATGAACGCACCCAAAGCGTCCAGCGTGTCCAGCCCGATCTCGGTCATCATCGCGATCAGGCGTTCGTGGCCAACATCATTGCAGGCCGCCAAAGAATAGAAGTCGCCCACGACCTGATTGGCCTCGCGCACATTGGCGCGCAACATCTGCACGAGGAAGCTGTTCACCACCCCACGCTCGGCGAATTTCATGATCGGGATCTGGATGCCTTCTTCGTAAACCGATTTGCCATCAGCCCCGAACCCGCGCCCACCGACATCAACCACATGCGCGGTGCAAGCAAAGAAGCCGACCAGCACATCGCCCTTGAAGCTGGGGGAGACCATGGTGATGTCATGCAAATGCCCGGTGCCCTTCCACGGGTCATTGGTGACATAGGTGTCGCCCGCGAACATATTCTCGCGGCCAATCTCGTTGATGAAATGCAGCACAGCCTCGGCCATGGTGTTCACATGCCCCGGCGTGCCGGTCACGGCTTGGGCCAGCATCCGTCCTTGCGGATCAAACACCCCCGCCGACAAATCGCCCGCCTCGCGCACCGAGGTCGAAAAGGCCGTGCGCAACAGCGTCATCGCCTGTTCTTCCACCACCGAGATCAGGCGGTTCCACATCACCTGCATGCGGATTTCCTGGGTTTGGTCCATCATTTCGATACCTCCTTGCGGATAAGCAGCAGCGATCCGTCATCCTGCATCACCACATCGAAGGGCGAGGTCACGACGGTAGAGGTTTCACGCTCGACCACGACCACCGGCCCCGGAACGCGCGCACCAAAAGCAAGAGCGCTACGTTCAATGATGCCGGTGATCTGGTCTTGCCCCGTGGCCGGATCGAAAACCGGGCGGGACATGGGGGCAGCAGCCGTGCTGCGGCCCGTCGTCAGGGTAACGGGGGCGGGCGCGGGGCGCTGATCCGCCGCCTTGACCGAAATCGTCACGATTTCAATCTCCAGCCCCGAACCGCCCACGCCATCCAATCCGTCGATGGCACGGCCAAAATAGCGCGCATAGGCGGAGCGGAAGCCGTCGCGGATCAGGTTGGCATCCTCTGCGGTGAAGGGCCGATCAGGCAATGGCACCGGAATTTCCCAGCCCTGCCCGCGATAGCGCATGAAGGCCACGGTTTCGCAATATACTGCCCCGGCCGAACCCTGCGCGACAAAGCCCTTCGCGGTGTCTTTCAGCCCCGCCACCAGAGCGTTGACCGAAGCCGGATCAAAGCTGGACATCCCGATGATGCGTGAGGCGAGGCTTTCATAGCCAAACGGCGCTTTCAGAAAGCCGATGGCAGAGCCGACACCCGCACCCGGCGGCACGAGACAACGGTCGATGCCCAGCTTTTCGCACAGACGCGCCGCGTGCAGCGGGGCCGCGCCGCCAAAGGCGATCATCATATTGTCAGAGATGTTCTTGCCGTTCTCCACCGCATGCACGCGCGCGGCGTTGGCCATGTTTTCATCCACCACCTCGCAGATGCCAAAGGCCGCCGATTGTGCCGACAGCTTCAGCCGGTCGCCAACATGCGCCCCGACCGCCGCCGCCGCCTTCTCAGTAGACAGCTTGATCGCGCCACCGGCGAAGTTGTCGGGGTCAAGCTTTGACAAGATCAGATCGGCATCGGTGATCGCAGGACGGTTGCCGCCGCGCTGATAACAGGCAGGCCCCGGTTCAGACCCCGCACTTTCCGGCCCGGTCTGAATCCGCCCCATCGCATCAACCCAAGCGATAGAACCGCCGCCCGCGCCAATCTCGATCATCTCGATCACCGGAATCGAAATCGGCATGCCCGAGCCTTTGGCAAACCGCGTTGTCCGCGCCACTTCAAAGGTCCGCGCGGTTTTTGGCGCGAAATCTTCGATCAGGCATATCTTGGCTGTGGTGCCGCCCATGTCATAGCTGACCACCTTTTCCAGCCCAAAGCGCTGCGCCACATCGGCGGCAAAGATCGCACCACCCGCCGGACCGGATTCCACCAACCGCACCGGGAACTCCGAGGCCGTCTCCACGCTGATCAACCCGCCACCCGAGTGGATCATGAACACCGGGCAAGTGGCTCCCTTTTCCTTCAGCCGCACCTGAAAGCGACCCAGATAATCGGCCATTTGCGGGCGCACATAGGCATTGGCGCAGACGGTGTTGAAACGCTCAAACTCGCGCATCTGCGGCGAGACTTCCGAAGAAATGCTGATCGGCAGGCCCGTCGTCGCCAGAATTTCTCGCGCCCGCACCTCATGCGCGCCGTTCATGTAAGAATGCATGAACCCCACCGCGATGGCACCATAACCACCCTTGGCGATGGTTTGCGCCAGCGCCACCAGAGTGGCCTCATCCAGCGCGGCCAATTCCTGCCCCTGCGCGCCGATCCGCCCCGCGACCGGAAAACGATCCTCGCGCGGGACCAAAGGCGTCGGCAGTTTCAGGTTCAGATCATACTGATCGAACCGGCTTTCGGTGCGCATTTCGATCACATCACGGAAGCCCTCGGTGGTGACAAAAGCCACCTTCGCCCCGCGCCGTTCGATCAGCGCATTGGTCGCAAGCGTGGTGCCGTGGATCAGAATCTCCAGATCGGCATAGCCCAGACCTGCTTCGGCCAGAACCACCTCCATCCCATCCAGAATCGCCTGTTCCGGGGCGGTGTAGTTGGTCAGAACCTTGGTCGAATGGATGCGATCCCCGACCTCCAAGGCAATATCGGTAAACGTGCCGCCAATATCGGCACCAAGGCGAATGGATTGGGTCATTGCGTTGCTTTCTGCGCAAGCGCTGCGGCGCGCATCTGGGAAAGGGTTTGGCGCGGTGTCAGCGCCTCGGGTGAGATGTTCAGATCCAGCACCGCCCCGGTTTTCGAGGCCAAGGCGCGGGCCAGCGCTGCCGGGAAGTCTGCAGTGGTCTCAACCTTTTCGGCATGAAAGCCGTAGGCCTGCGCCAGCATCACAAAATCCGGGTTGATCATATCGGTGCCGGAAACCCGACCCGGATAGTGACGTTCCTGATGCGCGCGGATGGTGCCATAGATGCCATTGTTCAAAAGCAAGATCACCGGCTGCGCGCCATATTGCGCGGCGGTGGCCAGTTCCTGACAGTTCATCTGGAAATCGCCGTCACCGGCAAAGCAGATCACCTGCCGCGCCGGATCGGCGATCTTGGCCGCCACAGCGGCGGGCAGGCCATAGCCCATCGCACCCGATTGCGGTGCCAGCAGGCGCGCGTCCGGCCCGAAGGGAAAGAATTTGTTCGGCCAAACCGTGAAATTCCCCGCGCCATTGGTCAGCACCACGTCCTGGGCCAACACCTCGCGCAGATGCTCGGTCGCCCGCGCCATATCCACCGGGGACGGCTGCGGAGGGGCTTTCAGGCTGCCCTCGTATCCCGCCCGCGCCGCCGCACGCCAATCGGCCCAAGGGCCCTGCACCGGGCGCAACGCCTGCACAAAGGCGTTCGGTCCCGCGTGCAGCCCCAGCGTCGGGCGATAGATCTTGCCGATTTCGCGGTCTGATCCGTGGACATGGATGATCTTTTGCTGCGGCGTTGGCACCTGCAACAGCGTGTAGCCATCGGTGGTCATCTCACCAAAGCGCACATTGACCGCCAAAATCACATCGGCATCCGAAATCAGCGCACGCACATGCGGCGGCATGCCCACGCCCGCCTCGCCGACATATTGCGCCGAGTGGTTGTCGAACTGGTCCTGATAGCGGAAGGCCGCAACCACGGGCAGGTCAGAGGCTTCGGCGAAGCGTTGCAGGGCGGCGCGCCCCTCGCCCGTCCAGTTGATGCCACCGAACAGCACGACCGGGCGGCTGGCATTGGCCAGAAGGGCCAGCGCCTCATCCACCGCCGCTGCCGAAGGGCTGGGTTCATGAATACGGACAGGGCCATTCAGCGGGGCCATTCCGGTCAGGCTGGTCAGCATATCTTCGGGCAGGGCGATGACCACAGGGCCGGGGCGTCCGGTGGTGGCGGTGATCCAGGCGCGCGACAGGATTTCCGGGATGCGGTTCACGTCATCGATTTCGACGGCCCATTTCGCCATGGTGCCGAACACGGCAGCATAGTCGATTTCCTGAAACGCCTCGCGCCCCATCATGTCTGTGCCGACCTGACCGACAAAGGTGATCATCGGGGCCGAATCCTGCATTGCAGTATGGATACCGATCGAGGCATTGGTGACCCCCGGCCCGCGCGTCACCATGCAGATGCCGGGTTGGCCGGTCAGCTTGCCCCAGGCCGCCGCCATAAAGGCCGCGCCGCCCTCGTTCCGGCAGTTGATGAAATCAAGCGCGCCTTTGGTATCGTGCAGGGCATCCAGCACCGCCAGATAGCTTTCTCCGGGCACGCCAAAGGCCTTGGTCACCCCCAAAGCCACGAGGCTTTCCACCAAAAGCTGCCCGCCGTTCCTGTGCATCCCGTCGCCTTTCCGTTTTCAGGACCGCAAAGCGGCGTCCCCAACCTTGATACTGCCTCTCCTGATCTCTGACGAAAATAAAGTTCGAACAGAATCAAGAAAGTATTTCTTGTCAATTATCCGCAGGCTCGTGGCCCAGAACCACCCCTGGGTTCATCAGGCCAGCCGGGTCCAGCGCCGCCTTGATTGCCCGCATCAGCCCCCGCTCGGCGGGATCGCGCAGTGCATCGGCCAGTGCGATCTTGGACCGCCCCAGCCCGTGTTCGGCGGCAAAGGACCCGCCCATCGCCTGTGCCAGTTGGGCCAGCCCTTGCGCCAAGGCGGGGGCGGCATTGCCAAAACCGGCTTCGGGCGGGCTGAGGTTGTAATGAATGTTGCCATCGCCCAGATGGCCAAAGGGGTTGATGCGGGTCCCTGGCAGAGCCGTCTGACACAGCACCGCCCCCTGAGCTATGAAATCGGCGATACGGCCGGGTGGCACGGCAATGTCATGCTTGATCTGCGGGCCTTCCAGACGCTGCCCCTCGGGCTGTTCCTCGCGCAACCGCCAAAAGGCCGCGCGCTGCGCTTCGGAGGCGGCAAGCGCCCCATCCAACACCAACCCCGCTTCCATCCCCTTGGTCAGCACATCGGCAAAGATGTCATCCAGCGGCACAAGGCCAGATCCGCTGGCAAGTTCGACCAGCAGGTAGACGGGCGCGCGGCTTGTCAGCGGAAAGCCAAGCCCCGCGACATGCCGCAACGCCAGCCCCAGCCCGAAATCGCAGAAAAACTCCAGCCCGGTCAGGAATTCAGCCGCTTCGGCGCGCAAAAGGGTGCCAAGACGGACAAGGGCGCCAAAATCCGGCAGGGCCAGAAGGGCGGTCGCGCGGTGGCGCGGTTCGGGGGCCAGTCGCAGCACGGCGCGGGTAACGATGCCCAGCGTGCCCTCGGCCCCGCAGAACAGTCGCCGCAAGGCGTAACCGGCGTTGTCCTTTTGCACCTCTCGCAGACCGTTCCAGATGGTGCCATCGGGCAGCACGACCTCCAGCCCCAAGACAAGATCGGCCATCATTCCATGGCGAAAGGCATGGCTGCCACCCGCATTGGTGCCGATCAACCCGCCGATCCGGGCCGACCCTTCGGCCCCCAGATGCAGCGGAAAGATCAGGCCGCTGCCGTCAAGCTTGCGGTGCAGTTCTGCCAGAACAACCCCCGCCCCGACCGTGACCGTAGCACTGTCGGCATTCACGGCACCGATCTGGGCCATGCGCGACAGCGAAAGGATGACCGTGCCGGGCTGGGTCGCCACCGCCGCACCGCAAAGGCCGGTGTTGCCCCCCTGCGGCACAACGGGAACCCCCGCCGCACGGCAGAGCGTAACCACCGCCGCAACCTCGGCAGTCGAGGCGGGGCGCGCCACGCCCAGGGGGGTCACGCCATAACGGTCCAGCCAGTCGCGGCTATAAGACTGGGTATCGGCCCCGGTCAGCCAGCCGCTTGGCCCAAGAAGGTTTGCCAATTCTTGCGTAACCATGGGTCAGCCCGCAAAAACATAGGCGGTCTTGACGGCGGTATAGAAATCCATCGCCATCCGACCCTGCTCGCGCCCGCCCAGACTGGACGCCCCCCGCCCGCCAAAGGGAACGTGATAATCGACCCCCGCCGTTGGCAGGTTCACCATCACCATCCCGGCCTTTGACCGCCGCTTGAACTCTCCCGCCTCTTTCAAAGACCCGGTGCAGATGCCCGAAGACAGGCCAAAGGGCGTGTCATTGGCCACGGCCAGGGCCTCGTCAAAATCTGCCACCTTGATCAGCGCGGCGCAGGGGCCGAAAATCTCTTCGCGCGCCACGCGCATGTCATTGCGCGCGTTTATGAACAACGCCGGGGACTGGAAGGTGCCGGGCAGGTCCAGCCGTTGCCCGCCCATGACCTCGCAGCCCTCTTCGGCGGCCAGGCGAACATAGTCAAGGTTTCCGGCCAACTGGCTTTCCGACACGACCGGCCCGATCTGGGTTTCGGCCTCCAGCGGGTTGCCAAGCCGCAGCTTCCTCATCGCGGTCACAAGCTTCTCGGCAAAGGCATCATGCACCGCAGCCTCGACAATCAGCCGCGACGAGGCCGTGCAGCGCTGTCCGGTAGAAAAGAACGCGCCGTTCAGGCAGGCATTTACCGCCAGATCAAGGTCGGCGCGGGCCGTCACCACCATCGGGTTCTTGCCGCCCATTTCAAGCTGAACCTTCTTCATTGCCTCGGCGCAGCCCCTGGCAATGCCGCGCCCCACACGTTCCGAGCCGGTAAAGGAAATCGCCGAGACATCGGGATGCGTCACCAGCGCCGCGCCGATTTCAGAACCGCGCCCCATGACAAGGTTGAACACACCCGGCGGACAGCCCGCCTCCTCCAGCACCTGTGCCAGCATATGGGCGCAACCCGGCGTAAGGTCGGCGGGCTTCAGGATCACGGCATTGCCCGCCGCCAGCGCGGGTGCAGTTTTCCACGCCGGAATGGCGATGGGAAAGTTCCACGGGGTGATCAGGCCCACGACGCCCAGCGGTTCACGGGTGACCTCCACCTCGATCCCGTCGCGGATCGAGGCCAGCTTCTCACCCGGATTGCGCACCGCCTCACCGGCATAAAAGTGAAAAAGTTGCGCGGCCCGCAGGGCTTCGCCCGTGGCCTCGGCCAGGGTCTTGCCCTCTTCGCGTGCCAGCAGGCGACCCATTTCGGCGGCCCGCGCCAACAGCAGGTCTCCGGCCCGCCGCAGCACATCGGCCCGCAGTTGCGGCGACCCGTTGCCCCAGTGTGGCTGTGCCGCTTTTGCGGCGGCAATGGCGGCGGTGGCATCGGCGGCATCGCCCCTGGAAAAAACGCCGATCAGGTCGCTGGGGTCCGCCGGATTGCGGTTTTCGGCGGCATCGCCCGACGCGAGCCATTGGCCGCCAATGAAATTGCGCTGGATGTCGGACATGAAACCCTCTGTGCTTGAGTGGTCAGGCCAGTCCGGGGAACCGATGGCTGACCGGCCTGTCAGTTTATGCGATTATCGGGCAAGTCCGCGCCGGGAACAGCAGAGAACCCCTTTCCAAAGGAAAGTTGTGCTTTTCTGTTCCCGCCAGACTGGAATTTTTGCCCCGCGCCCCTGCTTTGGGCGCCCGTGATCATTTGCGTTAGTGTGCGTGCTGTGCGCGCACCACCCTTTACAGCTTCGCAGGCCTTACAGCTTTGCGGTGAGTTCCGGGACCAGTGTGAACAGATC
>NZ_JAESVP010000015.1 GCF_016765795.1 Fuscibacter oryzae | reverse complement strand
GCGCGCCGGGCGCTTGAGCAATCTGAGGGCTCCGCGCCCGGCGCGCTTGCCCAACCCGAAACCGACCACTATCAACCCCAAGGACTCTCGTTATGAACGAGGGACGACCGGGGGGCAGGTCAATGGCCAAGCCAGCGTGGTGCGGCGGGTGTGACCTGATCATGCCGGATGAGACGGCCCAAGGTCATGCGTATCGCGGAAGAGGGGGGGGCAAGGATTGGGTGTGCCAAGGGGCGCAAGGCGTTCTTGCACGCCCCAAATGTTTCAGATCACTCTGGACCGCTTCCCGATGCGACACCTCCTGCCTCACTTTAAACCCAGAGTGAACTCGCGCGCACAAAGGCAGGGCGATGCCGGGGCGGGGCCACCGGGGTCAGGCCCGGAACGCCGCCGCCAGATCCTCGGGCAAGGGAAACTCTGCCAGCACCCGGGCACGTCCTTCGTCTGACATCTTGCGCGCCGTCTTTTGCACGATGTCCAGCACCTCTGCTGCGGCCCGTCCATTGGCAAAGCCTTCGAAATACCAGCGTAGAAAGACGAAACAGATCACATCCTCCAGCGCCTGTACTTGCGGGTCACGCTTGATGCCTTCCTTGCGTAACAGCACCTGCACCCGGTCGCAATCTGCGGCATCATAGCCCGCGTCGGCCATGATCCCCGCCACCCGTGCCCCATGCCTGCGCCCCTGTTCGCGCCGCCATTCCAAATAGCCTGCCTTGCCTTCTGGATAGTCATGGCGGGGCAGTAACCACCGTTCTACATGCTGGCCATGGGCCGCGATGCGCAGCACATCCGGGGCGTCCGGAAAGAGCCGGTGCAGTTCCGCCGTCATGCGCTGGCCGTAAAGCAGCGCGGCGGGCAGGTCCATTTCCATGTTGGGATCGGCGGCATTGGCGGTATCAATCGCGGCAAGGGCAGCATGAAGGCGGTCAGTCAAGGGGCATCTCCGGCAAGGAAATTTCTGACAGTGCAATCGCGGTGCGCGCCTGCAACGGGCCTACAGCGTCGGCCCGCGCCAGCCAGAGGTCAAGTGCCACCATCTGCCACCGCTGGCCTTCGTTGCCAAAGCGGATTGCGGCAATCTCGTGCGACGTGATGTGCCCGGCAAAGAACCACCCCGCCTGCGCCGGATCATTCATCGACGGGAACGCGCGCGACCAGATCAGCCGCTGGGACAGCAGGCGCAACCCGAACTCCTCCCGAACCTCGCGCAGCAGGCAGTCCACCGGGCTTTCGCCGCCTTCGCGCCCGCCACCCGGCAAGTCCCACAACCCGGCCCAGGGCAGCCCCGGCCGATCATCGCGCAGATAGGTCAGGATGCGGCCCTGACATAGCAAGGCCACCTTGGCGCCCGCAAAGGCGTTAGTGATCATTGATGTCCTTGGTCCAGATTTTCACCTGATGCTTCTGCACGCCCATCGTGCGCCGCAGCACCAGCCAAGCCAGCAGCGACAGCACGGCAAACACCACCAGAAGTACCGGCACGCTGCCACCCAGCACGCCAATAACCAGCAAGACCCCAGTCAGGAACGCGCCGACCGCAAAGCCCAGAAAGATGAAGCCGGGTGCCAGAATTTCCAGGACGCCCAGAACAAGGCCCGCCACCATCCAGACCCACCACACCGTCCACATCACTTTATGCCTTCCCCTTCAGCATCTTGAACGCATCGCCAAACGCCTCCAGCGCGTTGGCCGGGATCAGGATGGTCTGCTTGCCATTGCCCGAGGCGACGGCCTGCAAGGCCTCCACCTGCTTCAGCGCCACCTGAAACTGCGCCGCCTCCAGCCCGTTTTCCTTGATCGCCACCGCAATCACGCCGGTGGCATAAGCCTCGGCATCCGCAGTGATCCGCCGGGCCTTGGCCTGTTGCTCGGCGGCATACAACTCGGCATCCGACGACAGCTCCACCGAGCGTTTGCGCCCCTCGGCCTCCATCACCTGCGCGCGGCGGGCACGTTCAGCGTTCAACTGCTGCAACATCGCGGCGCGGGTCTGTTCATCCAGATTGACGTCCAGAATCTCGGCCCGCGTCACCTCGACCCCCCAGTCATCGACCATCGCCGTGACCTGATCGCGCACCCGTTCGATCAGTTGCGCGCGGTTCGACTGCACCTGATCCAGCTCCAGCTTGCCAATCTCGGACCGCACGATCCCCGCCACGGTGGTGGCAATCGCACCATCGACATCGCGGATGCGGTATACGGTCTTTTCCGGTTCCGTGATGCGGTAGAAGACGCTGGTTTCCACCTTTACCAACACGTTGTCGGCGGTGATGGCATCCTGGCTGGCGGTCGGCAACTGGCGCTCCAGAATGGTGATCTTATGCGCCACCCGGTCCAGAAACGGCACGGTAAAGTTGATGCCCGGCCCCAGCACGGCATGCAGCCGCCCGAAGCGTTCGACCACATATTTCTCTGATTGCGGCACGATCCGCACCGCCTTGAAGATCGCAACGATCACCAGAATGGCAAGCGCCAGAAATACGGCATTGCCCCCGGACATTCCCTCAAACGGCATGTGAACCTCCTGAAAATCTCTTGCGCACAGGCTGCACTGTTAAAGCTCCGCGCGCAAGAACCCGCGCATCGGCAAGGCCTCCCGCCTTGTAGATGATCATGCTATCCTGCGGCCATGCCCGCCCTGTGCCGCGATTGCCTGACCCCTTTCCAGACGGGCGCCCGCTGCCCCGCCTGCCGGTCGCCCCGTATCGTCGCGCACCCGGAGCTTGATCAGCTTTCCATCGCCCATATGGACTGCGACGCCTTTTATGCCTCGGTGGAAAAGCGTGACAATCCTGATCTGCGCGACAAGCCGGTCATCGTCGGCGGCGGGCAGCGGGGGGTGGTTTCAACCGCCTGCTACCTTGCCCGCATCAAGGGCGTGCGATCCGCGATGCCGATGTTTCAGGCCCTGAAACTCTGCCCCGAGGCGGTGGTGGTGAAGCCCCGGTTCAGCGCCTATATCGAGGCCAGCCGCGCCATCCGGGCGATGATGGAAGAAATGACGCCCGCCATCGAACCCCTGTCGCTGGACGAGGCGTTTCTGGATCTGACCGGCACCACCCGGCTGCATGGCGCGCCCCCCGCGGTCATGCTGGCCCGCCTGACAAAGCGGATGGAGGACGAACTGGGCCTGACCGGCTCTGTCGGGTTGTCGCACAACAAGTTTCTGGCCAAGATCGCGTCAGACCTTGATAAGCCGCGCGGCTTTTCGGTGATCGGGCAGGCCGAGACGCAGGCATTTCTGGCGCGTCAGCCGGTTCGGGTCATCTGGGGCGTGGGCACCGCCACGCAGGCCGCGCTGGAAAAAGCGGGCATCCGGGGCATCGCCGATCTGCTGCGCTGGGACCGTCAAGACCTGATGGCCCGGTTTGGTCAGATGGGCGAACGCCTGTACCATCTGGCGCGCGGAGAAGACCGGCGACGGGTCAGCCGGGATGCGGGGCTGAAGTCGATTTCCAAAGAGACGACGTTCTTTGAAGATACCGTCGACCCCGATATTCTGGACGGCCATATCTGGCGGCTGGCCGAGCAGGTGGCCGACCGCGCCAAGGCCAAGGCCCTGTCGGGGCGCACCGTGACGCTGAAACTGAAGCGGGGCGACTTTCAACTTGTCACCCGCCGCCATTCGCTGCCCGATCCCACCCAGTTGACCGACCGCATCTACCGCGCCGCAAAAGAGCTGTTCGATCATGCCGGGGTGGTGGGGCCTTTCCGGCTGATCGGGGTCGGCATTTCCGACCTCGCGCCCGAGGCAGCGGCTGACTTGTCGCGCGACCTGTTGGACCCAGATGCCGGGCAGCGGGCCAAGGCAGAGCGGGCGACCGATGCCATCCGCGCCCGGTTCGGCGCGGGGGCGATCATCAAGGGCCGCTCCTTGCGCTGATCATTCGGCGGCAAGGGTCAGGCTGGCGGGGCGACCGATGGCGGCAATCTCGGCGATGACGCCTTCGATCAGGTTCTGGAACCGGGCGAAGCCGGAATGCGGCTCGATCCGGGTTTCATCCATGTAAAGGCCGCGATCAATCTCGACCTGAATCACATGGCGCCCACCCGAGGGGCGGCCATAGGACTGCGCGACAAAGGCCCCGGCAAAGGGGGTGTTGCGCGCAACTCGCAGACCGGCGGTGGTAAAGGCGGCCTCTATCTGCTGCACGATCGGGCTGGCGGCGGCGGCGCCAAAGCGGTCGCCCAGAACCACATCGGGGCGTAACTGGCCGGGGCGCAACTGGCCTTCCAGCGCCTCATGCGGCATCGAATGACAGTCGATCAGGATGGCCTGACCAAAGGTGGCGTGGGTCTGGTCCATCAGATCACGCAAGGCATGGTGATAGGGCGTCCAATGGCCGGAAATCCGCGCCTCGGCCTCGGCCAGTGACAGCTTGCCGCGATAGATCGCGCGCGCGCCCGAGACCACGCGGGGAATCACCCCAAGGCCAGAGGAAACCCGCGGATTGTGCGGCGCGCGGGCGATGCCGTCGATCAGGGCAGGGTCCAGTTCATCCGGGGCGCGGTTGAAATCGACAAAGGCGCGCGGGGTTCGCGCGGACAGCAGCAGGGCACCATGGGCCACGGCTGGGGCGAACAGGTCATCGACAAACGCATCTTCGGAAGAGCGCAGGGTTTGCAGGTCCAGAATCGTGCGTGAAATGAAGGTGGGTGGATAGTCGCGCCCGGAATGGGGCGAGGCGAAGATTACCGAGGTTTCTTGCCGAGCGGGGCGGAAAAGACGATAGGTTTCGGTCATGGCGGCCTTCCTTGTCAGTTTTGTTATAGTCGGAAAAAAGCGCCCGTCGAAACCCTTATCGAAACCCCTTGAACCCGGATGCGACTCTGTTTATAGCCGCCGAGACCGACGCGGTTTCGCCCCGCGTCCTTTTTGTTCGGGGCGGGATCACACAGGTAGCGTGGGCGGTTAGCTCAGCGGTAGAGCACTACGTTGACATCGTAGTGGCCACTGGTTCGATCCCAGTACCGCCCACCATTCGCCGCTTTCTTCGGAAGGCATGGGTTTTCATCTGGCGCGTGATGCGCCGCGACATCGGGAGACGACCATGAAGGTTGCCAACTCGCTCCGCTCGCTGAAGACGCGTCACCGCGATTGCCAGGTCGTGCGCCGTAAAGGCCGCGTCTATGTGATCAACAAGACGCAAAAGCGCTACAAGGCCCGTCAGGGCTGATCGCTGCGCGCGAGACAGTTTCAGGCCGCCTTGGGGAAACCCTTGGCGGCCTTTCTGTTTGTTCCCGCCGGGCCGGGGAACTTGCGCGCAATAAAAAACGGCGGCACCTGGGGGGCGCCGCCGCAAGTTCCTGCCGGAGTGATCAGGAGATATAGGCCTGCAACGTGGCTTTGGTGCCTTTGGTCCACAGGCTGTTCAGCGCCGCCCCGAAGGCCGCGCGGAACGCATCATTCCCGGCAAGATCGCCATAGATTTCCTTCATGCCCAGCCAGGCATCGGGGGTGTCTTTTGCTTTCAGGGCAAGGGGGTGCAGCACGTCCCAGTTCGGGTCGTTCGGCTCGATATGGGTGCCGCTGTCGGTGGTGCCGGCGCAGTAACGGCACCACAGGGCGGACACCAGCGACAGGCCTTCGATCTTGCCGCCCGCAGCCAGTGCATCGCGCAACGACGGAATGATGAACTTGGGCTGGCGGTTCGACCCGTCAAGGCACAGGCGGCGTTCGGTATCGGCCACTTCGGGATTCGAGAACCGATGATGGATCAACGTGAAATACTCGCCGATATCGGTGTTAGGCACGGGCGGGACGTAGGGGATGACCTCTTCCCGTTCCACCTTGTTCAGAAAGCCCGAGATCAGCGGGTTGGCCATCGCCTCATGCACATATTCAATGTCCATCAGCCCGCCGGGATAGGCGATGGTGGCATGGCCGCCGTTGAGAATGCGGATTTTCATCATCTCATAGGCATGAACATGGGGGGTGAAGGTGACGCCCACCTTTTCCAGGGCCGGGCGGCCTTGGGGAAAATTGTCCTCGACCACCCATTGGCGGAAGGGTTCGCAGGTGACGGGTACTGGATCATCGGCCAGGCCAAAGCTGGCGGCCATCGCACGCTCACGCGGGCCAGTGGCGGGCGTGATGCGGTCCACCATGCCGTTCGGGAAGGCAACATTTGCCGCGATCCAGTCGGCAAAGGCCGGGTCTGACAGGCGGGCGGTGCCGATCACCGCAGCTTCGGTCACATGGCCGTTGCCGGGCAGGTTGTCGCAGCTCATCACGGTAAAGGGCGGAATGCCAGCGGCCTTGCGGGCCTTGAGCGCGGCGACAATGGCGCCAAAGGCGGTGGTGGGTTTGCCGGGGGTTTTGCCGTCAGCGGCAATGTCGGGGTGGCTTGGGTCAAAGCTGCCGGTGGCGGCGTTGATGTAATAGCCGCCCTCGGTCACCGTCAGCGAGACGATGCGAATCTCGGGCCGGGTCATGGCGGCGATCAGGGGGGCGTTGGTGGGATCAACCGGAACAAAGTCGATCATCGCGCCGATGCGGCGGGCCGATTTGCCCTTTGGGTCCAACTCGATGATGGTGGACAGGCAATCCTGCCCTTTCAGCGCATCGCGCATCTTGGCGTCGGGCGCGCGCACGCCCGCGCCGATGATTGCCCAATCATGGCTTTCGCCAAGGGCGAACAGGTCGTCCAGATAGACGGCCATATGCGCGCGGTGAAAGTTGCCAAGGCCGATATGGACGATGCCGGGCGTCAGCGACTTGCGGTCATAGGCGGGAAGCGATGCTTTGGTCATGGTCATGCCATCCAGTTGCCGCCGTCCACGCCGAAGCATTGGGCGACGATATATTCAGCTTCTGGCGTGGCGAGGAATACCGCCATGCCGGTCAGATCTGCGGCGGTGCCCATGCGGCCAAAAGGCACGGCATTGCCGACTTCACGTTTCTTTTGGCCGGGGGCCTTGCCTTCGTACTTGGCAAAGAAGGCGTCCACCCCGTCCCAATGTTCGCCATCCACCACGCCGGGGGCGATGGCGTTTACGTTGATGCCATGCTGGATCAGGCCAAGGCCCGCGCTTTGGGTCAGGCTGATCACGGCGGCCTTGGTGGCACAGTAGACTGCCACCAGCCCTTCACCCCGGCGCCCCGCTTGGCTTGCCATGTTGATGATCTTGCCACCCTGACCGCGGGCGATCATGTGGTTGGCGGCGGCCTGCATGCAAAACAGGGTGCCCGCCACGTTCACGGCGAACAGCTTGTCATAGTCGGCGCGGGTAATCTCGGCGATGGGCGCGGCGGTGAAGAGGGCCGCGTTGTTCACCAGAATGTCCAGCTTGCCCATCTTGGCGATGGCATCGGCAAAGCCCGCATCAATGCTGTCTTGCCGGGTAATATCCATCTGCACCGCAACTGCCTGCGGGCCAAGGGCGGCGGCGGCTTTCGCCACCGCCTCGGCGTTGATGTCGGCCAAGGCCACAGTGGCGCCTTCGGCAATATAGGCGCGGGCAAATTCAAGCCCGATGCCGCGTGCCGCCCCGGTGATCAGGGCCGATTTGCCTTTCAGCCGCATCACAGGGCCTTACCGTCGGGTCCGAACCGATAGATCTTGCCCGCCTGCGGCCCCAGACGGATCTGGTTGCCGTGGTGCAGGTGCATCTCGCCCGAGCCGCGCACGGTCAGCATGCCGATACCCGGCACATCGACCTTGAGGAAGGTATCCGACCCCAGATGTTCGGCCAGACCGATGGTGCCCTGCCAAGGGCCATCGGCCGAAACCTCGATATACTCGGGACGCACGCCCAAGGTGGTGCAGCCGTGCTTTTGCGCCTCGGCCCCCGTGATCAGGTTCATCTTGGGGCTGCCGATGAAGCCGGCGACGAACAGGTTCTGCGGATGGTTGTACAGCTCCAGCGGCGCGCCGACCTGTTCGATCCGGCCTGCGTTCAGAACCACGATCTTGTCGGCCATGGTCATCGCCTCGACCTGATCATGGGTCACATAGATCATGGTGGTGGCAAGTTTCTGGTGCAGCTCGGAAATTTCCTGCCGCATCGTCACGCGCAGCGCGGCATCCAGGTTCGACAGCGGTTCGTCGAACAGGAAGGCCGCCGGTTCGCGCACGATGGCGCGGCCGATGGCGACGCGCTGGCGCTGCCCGCCCGAAAGCTGGCCGGGCTTGCGCTCCAGATAGTTGGCAAGGTTCAGGATCTTGGCGGCGCTTTGCACCTTGGCCTCGATCGCCGCCTCGTCCATGCCTGCCATTTTCAGCGGGAAGGCGATGTTCTTCTTGACCGACATATGCGGATAAAGCGCGTAGCTTTGGAACACCATCGCCAGACCCCGCTTGCCGGGAGGCAGGTCGGTCGCGTCAGTGCCGTCGATCTCGATCTTGCCGCCGGAAATATCCTCCAGCCCGGCGATCAACCGCAGAAGGGTGGATTTCCCGCAGCCCGAGGGGCCGACGAAAACGACGAATTCGCCGTGTTCGATGTTCAGGTCGATCCCAGGAATGACATGGGTTTCGCCAAACGACTTGCGGACTTGTGTCAGAGTAATCTTGCCCATGGGAACCTCACTTCACCGCGCCGAATGTCAGACCGCGGACGAGTTGCTTCTGGCTGAACCAGCCAAGGATAAGGATCGGCGCAATGGCCATGGTCGAGGCCGCCGAGAGTTTCGCGTAGAAAAGGCCCTGCGGCGCCGAGAAACTGGCGATAAAGGCCGACAGGGGGGCTGCCTTGGTGGTGGTCAGCGTGATGGTCCAGAACGCTTCGTTCCAGGCCAGGATCACATTCAACAGCAGGGTCGAGGCGATGCCCGGAATAGCCATGGGAGTGAGGACATAGACCACCTCTTTCCACAGGCTGGCGCCGTCCATCCGCGAGGCTTCAAGAATTTCCGACGGGATTTCCTTGAAGTAGGTGTAAAGCATCCAGACGATGATCGGCAGGTTCATCAGCATCAGCGCCAGAACAAGGCCGATCTTGGTGTCGAACAGGCCGGTCCGCTGAAACAGCAGATACAGCGGGATCAGCACGGCAACGCCGGGCATCATCTTGGTCGAAAGCATCCACATCAGCAGGTCTTTGGTCTTGCGACCGGGCACAAAGGCCATGGACCAGGCGGCGGGAATGGCGATGGCCAGACCCAGCAGGGTAGAGCCGACCGAGATCACGACAGAGTTCCAGAAGAACCGCGGGTAATCTGACCGCGCCCAGACATCGCTATAGTTCTGCAATGTCCAGTCGGCGGTGAACAGTTGGGGGGGCGATGCAACGGCCGAAGCTTCGGTCTTGAAGCTGGTCAGGATCATCCACAGGACGGGAAAGAAGATCAGCAGCGACACCGCCCAGGCGGCGACAGTTGTGATCAATTTACGGCGGGGTGAAACGGCACGTGCCATGGGTGTTCCTCCGGCTCAGGCGTCGAGGTTGCGGCCGATGCCGCGCATCAGGAAGATGGCGACGATATTGGCCAGGATCACCGCGATGATCCCGCCCGCCGCTGCGCGCCCGATATCCTTGGCGGCAATGGCTTGCTTGAAGATCATATAGGGCAGGGTCGTCGAGGCAGAGCCGGGGCCGCCTTGGGTTGTGGTGAAAATCTCACCAAAGATCCCCAAGAGGAAGATCGTCTCGATCAGGATGACCACGGTGATAGAGCGGGTCAGATGCGGCAACACTATATAGCGGAATCGGGAAATCGGCTTGGCTCCGTCCATCTCGGCGGCCTCAAGCTGTTCGGAAGACAGCGATTGCATCGCCGTCAGCAGGATCAGGGTGGCGAAGGGCAGCCATTCCCATGACACGATGCCAATGACCGACAGCATCGGGTGATTTTCAAGATACAGAATCGGGTCCGCCCCAAAGGCGCGCGATACAGCGGCAAAAAGCCCGTTCTGAGGGTGCATGAATAGGTTTTTCCAGATCGATGCCGCGACCGGCGGCATGACGAAGAAAGGCGCGATCACCAGAATGCGCAGCACGCCCTGGCCCTTGACCGGCTGGTCGATCAGCAATGCGATCAGGATGCCCAGAACCACCGTGATCACCAGAACGCCGCCGACCAGTGCCAGCGTGTTGCCGATGGCTTGCCAGAATTCCGGCGATTTCAGGAACCAGGTATAGTTTGCCAGCCCCACCCAGCCGCTGCGCTCGGGCGACAGAAGGCGGTAGAGGCGGAACGAGAAATACAGCGTCATGGCAAGCGGCACGATCATCCAGATGAACAACAGGATGACCGAGGGCGCCACCATCAGGCGGGCAGCCGCGCGGTTGGATTGCGTGGACATGGGCGAAACTCCGGTATCAGGGTCCAGCGCCGCAAACCTGCGTGTCTGGCCGATGGCGGTAGAGGGGGCACGAACCGCCCGTCACATCGGGCTTTGCGTCACTTGTGGGCTTGGCCCTGTGGGACAGGCGGTCCGCCCAGCCGGAAAATAAAGCACGGGAAAATGCACGGGGCCGGCCCGAAGGCCGACCCCGGCCGGGAGTTACTTGATGTAACCGGCAGAGGTCATTTCGTCGGTGACAGCGGTTTGTGCCGCAGCCAGCGCGTCATCGGCGGTCGATTGGCCAGCCAGAGCGGCCGAGAACAGCTCGCCCACGGTCGTGCCCAAGCCCTGGAATTCCGGGATGGCCACGAACTGCACACCGACATATGGCACCGGCTTGACGGTGGGCGCGTTCGGGTCAGCCGCGTTGATCGAGTCGATCGTCATCTTGGCAAACGGAACCTTGGCATATTCCTCGTTGGAATAAAGCGAGGTGCGCGTGCCCGGAGGAACGTTGGCCCAGCCTTCTTTCGCAGCGACGAGGGCAAGGTAATCCTTGTTCGTGGCCCAATCGATGAAGGTCTTGGCAGCTTCCTGGTTCTTCGAAGACGACGGGATGGCCAAAGACCAGGCCCACAGCCAGTTGCCGCGCTTGCCAAGGCCGTTATCGGGCGCCAGAGCGAAGCCAACCTTGTCAGCGACGGTCGAATCCTTGCCGGTCACGAACGAAGCGGCGACGGTCGCGTCAATCCACATGCCGCAATGCCCCTGTTGGAACAGCGTCAGGTTTTCGTTGAAGCCGTTGTTCGACGCGCCGGGCGGGCCGTATTCGTTCATCAGGTGCAGATAGGTGTCCAACGTGGCTTTCCACTCGGGCTGGTCGAACTGGGGCTTCCAGTTTTCGTCAAACCAGCGCGCGCCGAACGAGTTCGACATCGCGGTCAGGAAGGCCATGTTCTCGCCCCAGCCAGCCTTGCCGCGCAGGCAGATGCCATACTGTTCCTTGGACTTGTCGGTCATCGCCTTGGCGGCGGTCTCGATGTCCGCCCAGGTCGGCGCGTCGGGCATCTTCAGGCCAGCGGCCTCCATCAGATCCTTGCGGTACATGACCATCGAGGATTCGCCGTAGAAGGGCGAGGCCATCAGATGGCCGTCAACCGTCAGGCCCCCGCGGATGGCGGGCAAGAGGTCATTCACGTCATACTCGGCAGGCAGATCATCCAGCGAGGTCAGCCAGCCCTGCTTGCCCCAGATCGGCACTTCGTAGGTGCCGATGGTCATCACGTCATACTGGCCACCGCCGGTCGCGATGTCGGTGGTCACGTTCTGGCGCAGCACGTTTTCTTCAAGCGTCACCCATTCAACCTTGATGTCGGGGTGCTTGGCGTAAAAGTCGTCCATCAGGCCCTGCATGCGGACCATGTCGCCATTGTTCACGGTGGCAACGGTGATGGTGGTTTCGGCCTGCGCACCTGCGGTCAGGGCAAGCAGAGCCGTCGCGCCAAGAAGCGCGCGGAACGTCGTGGTCATATGATCCTCCCTTGGAAGCGAATGAGCAAATCATCGCTTGCTGGGCAATTACTCATAAGCTGGCATCACCCGTCAAGCCCCCTCTTCCGCCGCAACTGCGAAGGGATCACAGGTCCAAAATGGCCCTTGCGGTGGGTTCGTCCGTAACCAACCCGTTGATGATGTGGGATTTCAGCGCTGCAGCAATTGCGCCCACCTTGGAGGGGCCGGCGGCGATGCCAATCGACGGTCGGGATAACCCAGGCTCTACCCGAACCCCGCCGGTGCGATGATTGGTGCCAAAATCAAGGTATTTGCCAGACGAATCAAAAACCCATCCGGCCACTTCGCCCACAGCACCTGCCGCTTGCATCTCGTCCAGTTCGCTGCGGCTGACAAAGCCGTCCTTGAGCAGCGGCGCGTCATTCGACATCTGGCCGACACCAACAAACACCACATCAGCAGCACGAGCCAGTTCCACGACCTTGCGCACAGGGCCGAGCGCATGGAAGGCGGCGTTTTCCTCCCGCGTTGGTGAGATGACGGGCACAGGCATCGGGTAATGCGGCGCGCGCACCTTGTCGGCGATGCGCATCACAACATCAAAAAAACTTGCCGACCCGTCGGGCGCGATATTGCCGATCAGCGACACAAGGCGGTGCTGTTCGGCCTCTATCGGCGACATGGCATCGACCATGCCGCGCAGCGCCCGACCGGTGCCAAGTGCGATGACAAGGGGAGAGGGCATCCGCAGGAACCGCTCCAGCTCTGCCGCCGCCGCCGCCGCGATGCCGATCGAGGGGTCGGTCGCCACGCCAAGATTGGGCGACACCCGGCAGCGGATCAAGCCGAAGCGCGCTGTCAGATCGGATTCCAGATCCAGGCAGGCGCCGATGCGGTGGTTCAGCCGCACATGGATCAGTCCATCGGCCATGGCGCGGCTGACAAGACGTTGCGCGCGCTGCCGGCTGATGCCCAGTTCGGCGGCAATCTGGTCCTGAGTCAGCCCGCCGACGTAGTAAAGCCAGCCCGCGCGGGCGGCGTCATCCTGGGGGGTGGGTTCGTTATCGACGCGGCTCATGGCTGTCTCATCAGGTCTGGCGCCAAGGTGGCGAATGTATCGAAGGCGGCAAATCGGGCATGGGGGCGGGCGTCTTCCGGCTCCGGTCCGTCCAGACCCGACATATGGCTGCCGCCGGTAAAGCGCCATACCGTCATGCCCGCAGCAAGACCCGCACGCACGCCGGTAAGGCTGTCTTCGATCACAAGGCATCGGGCTGGCGGCGTGGCCATCTGGGTGGCGGCGAACAGGAACAGGTCGGGCGCGGGCTTGCCCCGGCTGACCTGGCTGGCGGTAAACACCCTGTCGCCGACCAGATGATCCAGCCCGACATGACGCAGCGAAAACGCCACCCGCCGCGGGCTGGACGAGGTGGCGACGCAATAGGGCACCGTCAGCGAAGCCATCACCTGCGCCACCCCCGGCATGACGCGCAACTCTCGGTCAAAGGCAGCCAGCAAGTTCTCGCGGTAGGTCGCCTCGAAATCGGGGGGCAGGTCCAGTCCGAACTCGCGGCGGATCGTGTCCATCACCACCGGATAGCTGCGGCCCAGAAAGTGGCGCGACACATAGTCAAGGTCGATTGACAGGCCCAGATCGGCCAGCGCGTTGACCAGCATCCGCGCGCTGATAAGTTCGCTGTCAATCAGCACGCCGTCGCAATCGAAGATCACAAGATCGATGGTCACAGCATCCTCCGCCCCCTTTTTCCGGTCTGCGGCGCGGCGGGGGGCGGTGTCAACCGCCCTGAACGGGAAAGCGCCACAGTGCCGCCTCTGCCGCGATGGCCGCCGCCGAATGTTTCAGCAACGGCAGGTGCAGTTTCAGCGCCGAAAGCGTGGCATCGCGGGTGGGGGCCGTCACCGACAGCGCTGCGATGGGGTGGGTGGGGGTGGCAAGGATCGGGGCAGCAATGCAGATGATGCCTCTCTCATGTTCCTCTCGGTCATAGGCATGGCCGCGCGCGCGGATTTCGGCCAGATCGGCGCGCAGGTCTTCGGGCGTGGTCAGTGTGGCGGGGGTAAAGCGGTGAAAGCTTTGCCTTGCAAGGGCTTGCTCCAAGGCTGCTGGCGGCAGGAAGGCCAGAATCGCCTTGCCGACCCCGGTGCAATAGGCCGGGCCCACCTTGCCCGCCGCCGAAAACATGCCGACCGGATGCGCGGCGTTGCGCTTGTCCAGATACAGCACCTGACCCTGATCCAGTTGCGCCAGATGGATGGTGGCCCCCGTTTCCGCCGACAGCTGGTCAAGGTGGGGGCGGGCGACGTGGGCCAGATCGCTGGTGTTCCAGGCGTTATGCGCCAGCCGCACCAGCCGCAACCCGGCGGAATAGGCCCCTGCGGCATCTTGCATCAGCATCCCCTGCCGGGTCAGCGCTTGCAGCAGTCGGTGCAGTGTTGCCTTCGGGAAATCGCAGCGCGCGCCCAGTTCGGCCAGCCGCATCGGCCGGTCGGCGGTTGCCACCAGATCCAGTACCGCCACCGCCTTGCCGATGGTCCCATCCTCTTCTGCCATGATGCCCCCGGCCAGTTGACGAGGTGCAGCATAGAGGGCATACTTTCCACTATGCAAGATAGTGTTCCAAATAATGAGACAGGCGTGATGCCAGACTGGATTGCCGTCGATTGGGGCACCTCTAACCTGCGGGTCTGGGCAATGGGGCCGCAAGGCGTGTTGGCCGAGGCGCAATCGGATGACGGGATGGGCAAGCTGGCGCAAGACGGTTTCGAACCCGCGCTGCGGCGGCTGATCGCGCCATGGTTGGCGGCGGGTGGGGTGCCGGTGGTGGCCTGTGGCATGGTCGGCGCGCGGCAGGGCTGGCAAGAAGCGCCTTATCGCGCGGTGCCTTGCGCCCCGGTGGCGCGCGGCGAGGGCATTGCGGTTTCCGCAAACGGCCTGAATATCCGTATCATTCCGGGCCTTTGCCAAGGAAAGCCCGCAGATGTGATGCGCGGCGAAGAAACCCAGATCGCCGGGGTTCTGGCGCTGCATCCACAGTTTGACGGGGTGATCTGCCTGCCCGGCACCCATTCAAAGTGGGCGCATGTCAGCGCGGGTGAGGTGGTTTCCTTCCAGACTTATATGACCGGCGAGATGTTCGCGCTGTTGTCGGGCCAGTCGGTGCTGCGCCATTCGATGGCCGGGAATGGCTGGGACGAGGCCGCCTTTGACGCGGGCGCTGCCGAAGGGCTGTCGCGGCCCGAACGCATGATGGCGCGGTTGTTTTCGCTGCGAGCCGAGGGGCTGCTGGCGGGGCTGGAGCCTTCCGCCGCACGGGCGCGCCTGTCCGGTCTGCTGATCGGGGCCGAACTTGCCGCCGCGCGCCCCTACTGGCTGGGCCAGCGGGTGGTGCTGGTTGGCGGCGCTGCGCTACAGGCCAGCTATGCGCGCGCCCTTGCCACGCAGGGCGTGACCGCCGAAACATTGGATGCGACCGCTTGCACATTGGCCGGACTGGCCGCCGCCCGCCCGTAAAGGAAGCCCTATGACCCACCGTCCCATCATCGCGATTCTGCGCGGCATCTCTCCGGCCGAGGCGCTGCCCGTGGCAGAGGCGGTGATCGCCGCCGGTATCACCCGGATCGAGGTGCCGCTGAATTCGCCGCACCCCGTGACCTCGATCGCGGCAATGTCCAAAGCCTTTGGTGCGGTGGCACAGATCGGCGCGGGCACCGTGCTGACCGTCCGCGATGTGCAAGAGGTGGCCGATGCCGGGGGGCGGCTGATCGTGTCGCCCAATTTCGACGCCGAGGTCATTCGCGCCACCAAGGCGGCGGGGCTGGACAGTTGGCCCGGCGTGATGACCCCGACAGAGTGTTTCGGCGCGCTGAAGGCCGGGGCGGATGGGCTGAAAATCTTCCCCGCCTCGCTGATTGGGCCAGAGGGCGTCAAGGCTGTTCGGGCGGTGCTGCCCAAGGGAACGCAAGTCTATGCCGTCGGTGGTGCCGGGCCGTCGAACTTTGTGCAATGGCTGCGCGCGGGGGTGGATGGTTTTGGCATCGGCACTGCCCTTTACACCCCCGGGCTGTCAGTGGCCGAGATCACGACCCGCGCCGCTGCCATCGTCGCGGCCTATGAGGGCGCGCTGCATGATCTATGATGACCGAAAGTGCGAATTGGGCGAGGGGCCGTTGTGGCACCCAGGCCGCAGCCAGTTGTTCTGGTTTGATATTCTGAACAATCGCATGATGTCGCGCGATGGGGCGGGCCAGCAGGAATGGCATTTTTCTGAACGGGTTTCGGCGGCGGGCTGGGTTGATGACGACACGCTTCTGATCGCCTCGGAGACCGCGCTGTCGCGCTTTGACCTGCGCGATGGCAGCCGCGAAGTGATAACCCCGCTGGAGGCGGATCGCCCCGAAACCCGGTCGAACGACGGGCGTGCCGACCCGCAGGGCGGATTCTGGATCGGCACGATGGGCAAGCAGGCCCAGCCGGGGGCCGGGTCGATCTGGCGGTATTATCGTGGAGAGTTGCGGCGGCTGTTTCCCGGCATCTCGATCAGCAATGCGATCAGTTTTCCCCCCGATGGCCGCACAGCGCATTTTGCCGATACCGCGATTGGCAAGCTGTGGCGCGTGGCGCTTGACGCACAGGGCTGGCCGGTGGGCAAGCCAGAGCTGTTTCTGGACCTTGTGCCCGAAGGCCTGAACCCCGATGGCGCGGTGGTCGATGCGGCGGGTCTGTTGTGGCTGGCGCAATGGGGGGCGGGGCGGGTTGCGGCCTATGCGCCCGATGGCGCGCTGGTGCGGAGCGTGGAATTCGAGGCACCCCACACCTCTTGCCCGGCTTTTGGCGGACCGGATCTGACCACGCTGTTCTGCACCTCGGCGCAAGAGGGGCTTGACCCGGCGGCCCGCGCGGCAAGCCCCAATTCCGGCAAGGTGTTTGCCACCTCCGACATCGCGCGCGGCCAGCCAGAGCACCGCATTCTGCTTTGACGTGGCGGCAGGGGGCGCTGTGCCCCCTTCTGCGCCGGCCCCCCGCTGCCTAGCATGTCCTTTGGGCATGGCCGCAGGGGGAGAGCGGAAATGGACAGTGAAACCTTTGACTATGTGATTGCGGGCGGCGGCTCGGCGGGGTCGGTTCTGGCGGCCCGGTTGAGTGAAAACCCCCGCATCACGGTTTGTCTGGTCGAGGCGGGCGGGCGGGGCGATGGTTTGCTGGTCAGGATGCCTGCGGGTACGGTGGCGATGCTGCCGGGGCGGCCGCGCATCAACAACTGGGCCTATCAAACAGTGCCGCAGCCGGGGTTGAACGGTCGCCGGGGCTATCAGCCGCGCGGGCGCTGTCTGGGCGGGTCATCGGCCATTAATGCCATGCTGTATGTCAGGGGCCAGCGGCAGGATTACGACGACTGGCAGGTTCCGGGTTGGGGCTGGGATGATGTGCTGCCGTGGTTTTTACGCAGCGAAAACAACGCACGCGGGGCGGATGCCTTTCACGGCGATGCGGGGCCGTTGCAGGTGACCGATCAGCAAAGCCCGCGCCCGGTGTCGCGCGCCTTTGTGCAGGCCGGTCAGCAGGCGGGTCATCCGCTAGGGGATGATTTCAACACCGGCGACAACTATGGCGTCGGCCTTTATCAGGTGACCCAGTTTCACGAACCCGCCCGTCGTGGAGAGCGGTGTTCGGCCGCGGCGGCCTATCTGCATCCGGTGATGGGGCGGGCGAACCTGCGGGTGATCACCGGCGCGCAGGCGACGGGCGTGAGGTTTGCGGGGCGCAGGGCCACTGGCCTGTCCTATCGGCAAGGCGGGCAAGACCGCCATGTCAACGCGCGGCGAGAGGTGATTGTGTCGGCGGGCACTTTTGGCTCGCCCCAGCTTTTGATGCTGTCGGGCATCGGCCCGGCGCATCACCTGCACCAGATGGGCATCACGCTGCGTCATGATCTGCCGCAGGTCGGTGCCAATCTGCAAGATCATCTGGATTTTATCCTGTCCTGGCGCAGCCGTGACCGTGACAACTTTGGCATCGGCCTGCGCGCGGGCCTTGGGCTGGTGAAACAGGCCCTGCAATGGCGCAAGACCGGGCAGGGCATGCTGGCCACGCCCTTTGCCGAAGGCGCGGGGTTTCTGAAAACCGATCCGGGTCTGGACAGGCCCGATGTGCAACTGCATTTCGTGATCGGCATTGTCGATGATCATGCCCGCAAGCTGCATCTGGGCCATGGCCTGTGCTGCCATGTCTGCACCCTGCGGCCCCATTCGCGCGGGCAGGTGCGGCTCGCCTCTGCCGATCCGCTGGCGGCTCCGGCGATTGATCCGGGATTTCTGTCCGACCCGCGCGATCTGGCAACCACCATTGCCGGGGCGAGGCTGACCCGCGATATTATGATGCAGCCCGCCATGGCGCCCTATCTGCATACCGAGATGTTTGGCACCCATGGCGCGATGAGCGATGCCGAATGGGAAAGCCATATCCGCGCCCGCGCTGATACGATCTATCACCCGGTCGGCACCTGTCGGATGGGCTTGGACGCGGCTTCGGTGGTGGACCCGAACCTTCGGGTGCGCGGGATGGAGGGGCTGCGGGTGGTGGATGCCTCGGTCATGCCAAGCCTTGTCAGCGGCAATACAAACGCCCCCACGATCATGATCGCCGAGCGTGCGGCGCGGGCCATTCTGTCGGAACCGGCTTGCGCCTGACACGGCAACGGTTCCAGATACGGGTCGGAGGCGGTGATGGTTCAGGGCTGGATCGGGGTGTTGGGAGGCATCGGCCTGTTCCTGTTCGGAATGGGTGTAGTGACGGCTGCGCTGGCCGATCTGGCCGGGCCACAACTGCGCCATCTGTTGGGCCGCGCCACAGCCACCCCCCTGCGCGGGGCGCTGACGGGTGCGGTGGCGGCCACTGCGCTGCAAAGCACGACAGCGGTTCTGGTGATGACCATCGGCTTTGTCAGCGCGGGCGTTCTGGGCTTTCCGCAAACTATCGGGGTGATTGCCGGGGCCAGCCTTGGCAGCACGGTGGGCGGCTGGGTCATCACACTGATGGGGTTGAAGCTGGGGCTTGGCACGGTGGCGATGCCGGTTCTGGCGGGGGCTGCACTGGTGGCGCTGGTCTCGCATGAGCGGGGCGGGCGGTTGGCGCGGTTGGTCGCGGGGTTATCTTTGCTGTTCATCGGGTTGCAGGTGATGCAAGGCGCGCTGTCAGGCGGCGGCATGATCTCTGCCGCCGATCTGCCGCAGGCCACGGGGCTGGTGGGGGCTGTGCTTCTGCTGTTGATCGGAGCGGTGGTGGCGATGGTGATCCAAAGCTCGAACACCGGGCTGGCGCTGGTCATGGCGATGCTGGGGGCGGGGACGCTGACGCTGGATCAGGCGGCGATTCTGGTGGTCGGGCTGAACATCGGTGGCCCGGCGGCGGGAATGCTGGCCGCCGCGACCGGCGGACGAGAGGGGCGGATGACGGCGCTTGCCAGCGTGATCATGCATGCCGCGACCGGGCTTGTGCTGTTTGCCGCCGTGCCCCTGTTGCGGCTGTTGCCCTCGGGAATGGATGCGCAGGTGGCGCTGGTGGTCTGGGACACGGTGTTCAATTGCGCGATGGGGGTGCTGTTTCTGCCCTGGCCGCACCGCTTTGCTGCATTGGTGCAGCGCATTGTGCCGGAACGGAGCGGGACAACCCGGCTGGACTCGGCTTTGCTGGCCGATCCGGGCACGGCACTGTCTGCGGCGCTGGATGCGGCATCCGATCTGCGCTGCGGGTTGGCCGGTCAGTTTCAGGCGCATCTGGCCGGGCACCCCGCCGCGCCCGATCCGTCAGCGGCGCTGCGTGCGCTGGAGGATTGGCTGGGCCAGATCCGCATTCCGCAAGGTGACGGCCAGCGACAATGCCGCACGGCACTTTACCATCTGACCGACCACCTGTCGCGTCTGGCGGCGCGGTTGCAAGAAAAGGACAGGCTGGATCTGATCCGTGACGATCCCGGTCTGGCCCGGATCGCCCGTATTCTGGCCCATGGTCTGGCCAGCGGTCGCAGCCGAAGAGGCACTGAGCAGGCGGTGATCGCGCGGGCGCATCGGTTGCGGCACGATACGCTGGAGTCCGAAGCGGCTGGCAATCTGCCCGCCGATCAGGTCTTTGCCCGCACCGATGCGCTGCGTTGGCTGGAGCGGGTTGCCGACCATGCCGAACGGATCACCCGGCACGAAGCCGTGGCTCGGCAGGCGCTTAACGGGTAAAGCGTTAAACGCTCTTCTTGCCGAACAGCTTGTTTTTCAGCCAGATCAGCGGCAGCAGAACAAGAATCGCCCCCTTTTTCAGAAAGGCCAGCAACAGCACAAGCAGGCCAGCCTTGGCCGCCACCTTGCCTGCGATCAGGCCGCCAATTCCCACCGCTGCCACGGTATCGGTTCCGGGCAGATAATCGGCATAGCGATTACCATCGGTGAAGGTGATCATCTTCAGAACGGCCGGGGCGGCCGCCTCGACCTTGGGCAATTGGTCGGCCGCAGCGATGAAGTTGACCACCAGCACACCTTCGGCCCAAAGCGCGGATGTTGTAGTTCAGCGTATCGCCGTCAGAGCCATCGAAATGCAGCAGTTGCGCCCAATACAGCTTGCGTTCTGCGCTGTCATAATGCGGCGGCGCTGCCCAGCCGAGCAGGGTCATCTTGGCGAAACCCGCCTTTTCCCGTTCGGGATTGGCGGCGGCGATGTCGTCCTTCATCGAGGTCAGCAGCGCGTCGTAATCCATCTCTGCGGCATCGGAATCTGAAACATAGCCCATCGGATCAAAGGAAATCTCGATGCCCCAAGTCTCATCCACCGGGCTTTTGTCGCGCGGAAACAGCATGCCCAGCGTATCGGGAGAGGGCGGGTTGTCCCAAAGCTGTTCCAGCACATAGCGGCCATCTTTGGCGTTCAGAAAGTAGTATCCTTCTGGCACGTCTAGCGTGACCTGCCCGCCGTCCAGAACCACCTTGCCGTGCTTGATATCCAGCGCGGCAAGGCCCGAATGATAGGGTTCGTCAACCTGATCAAGCAGGCCGGGGAAAGCGGTGTCGAAAGGTTCGGCGCTGGCCTGCCCGGCAAGGGCAAGGCACAGGCATGAGGCGGAAATCAGTGTTCGTAAAATCATGATCGTTACTCTTTGAGGTCAATGCCCCGCAGAATAACGATCACGAAGTCGCGAGGCAAGTCAGAGCGAGGCGTCGAGTGCCGCCAGAACCGCGTCGCCCATCTGGGTGGTGGTGACCGGAGTGCCACCCGCCGGGCCCATCAGATCAGCAGTGCGGACTCCGTCGGCCAACACCTTTTCCACCGCCTTCTCAACGCGCGTCGCTTCTTCGCCCAAGCCGAAGGAATAGCGCAGCGCCATGGCGAACGACAGGATGCAGGCGATCGGATTGGCCTTGCCTTGGCCCGCGATGTCGGGGGCAGAGCCGTGAACAGGCTCATACAGCGCCTTGGGCCGGCCGTTGGCCATAGGCGCGCCAAGGCTGGCCGAGGGCAACATGCCAAGGCTGCCGGTCAGCATCGCGGCAAGGTCGGACAGCAGGTCGCCGAACAGGTTGTCGGTCACGATCACGTCGAACTGCTTGGGCCAGCGGGTCAGCTGCATCGCGCCCGCGTCGGCATACATATGCGACAGTTCAACATCCGGGTATTCCTTGTCGTGGATTTCCTGCACGACCTGACGCCACAGGATGCCCGATTCCATGACATTGGCCTTCTCCATCGAGCAGACCTTGTTGCCGCGCTTGCGGGCCAGCTCAAAGGCCGACCGGGCAACACGGGCGATTTCGGATTCGGTATAGCGCTGGGTGTTGATGCCCACGCGTTCGTTGCCTTCGGTGAAAATCCCGCGCGGTTCGCCGAAATAGACGCCCGAGGTCAGTTCGCGGACGATCATGATGTCGAGGCCCGCAACGACCTCTTTCTTGAGGGATGAGAAATCGGCCAGCGCATCAAAGCACTGGGCGGGGCGCAGGTTGGAGTAAAGGTCCATTTCCTTGCGCAGGCGCAGCAGACCCCGTTCGGGCTTTACGCTGAAATCAAGCGCGTCGTATTTCGGGCCGCCGACGGCACCCAGCAGAACGGCATCGACCCCTTGGGCACGGGCCATGGTTTCGTCGGTCAGGGGGGTGCCATGGGCGTCGTAGGAACAGCCGCCGACCAGACCGTCGGACACGTCAAAATGGATGCCGCGCTTGGTGCCCATCCAGCCGATGATCTTCTTGACCTCGGCCATGACTTCGGGGCCGATGCCGTCGCCGGCGAGGATGAGGAGAGAAGGGGTGGCCATGCTGCGGCTCCTTAAAAACAAGGTTGCGACGGGCCTAGCCAATGGGGGCGGCGGGGTCAAGCCGCAGGCAGGGTTTTCCGGCTCAGGCCGGGAAAATCCGGGTGCCGCCTGCCTGGTTCGACGTGTTGTAAAGGGTGGTCAGCGCATAACGCGGCGTGCCCGGTCGGCGCGTGACAACCATCAGCCCCGCATTCTGCCCCTGCACCACAAACTTGTTTTGAAGGTGATCATAATTGATGCGGGTGATCTGGTCCTGCTCGAACCGTTTCATGCCGGTCTGAAGCGACAGAAGCGGCACGAAAGCATCCATCTGGCCGCGCTCCTTTGAGGTGAAGCCGGTCATGTCGATGCCATGGTCGCCGACATTGCGGGTGGTGCGGGCATGGCCCGACAGGAAGTGGATCATCCCGAATCTGGCGTTTCCCAGCTTGATTCCCACCTCGATGCGTTGAGGTATCTGCACGCCCTCAATCGGGCGTGTCATCATGCGGCTCAGGTCGATCATGTGCCAGACCGCCTTGTCCTGTCCCATCATATAGGGTGCATTGACCCACCAATTCTCTTGGTCATTCGCCTGACCCGCCACCAAAAGCCCATCGGCCAGCTTGAACCGATGGGTCGATTGGTATTGACCCGCGATCTTCTCACCCAGTTCCAGAAGGATCGTCATTTCAGACTTGGCGGCATTACGGGTGATCGTCCAGGTAACCTGACCGTGGCCGGGATTATGATCGCTGCCTGCATATATCGGCTGCTCTGCCGCCGAAAGTTTCGGGGTTGCCAGTTGTCCCGGTGCGGGGCCGGGCGGGGGCACCGGGCGCATATCATTGGCGTCTATACCGCTGTCATAATATTCCATCGTCTTGCCGCATTGCGGGCACATCGGCGAGGCGAAGACGCCGGGCATGTTGTTGGGCTGTGCTGCGGCGTACTTGGCGGGAGGAATGTGCTTGCGGCAACAGAAGTAATTGTAAGCCATAGGGAAATCCTGTTCTCTGTAAGGCAGAATACAAGGGTCCAGTAAGCCAAGCATGACCTGCTGTGCCCGTTGGGGCAAGGGGCAGAATGGCTGTCTGCTTTCGGGCGGGCCGTGATCTGTTATGGCTGAAGATCCACCCAGACGGGGCGATGGTGTGAGGCGGCCTGAAGCGCTGGTGACAGCGGATCATCGTCGGGCGGCCACAGGATGCCCGAGGCGGTGACGGTCAGATCGGGTGAGGGCAGGATCACCTCGACCCGCAGGCCGCCGATGCCATCATAAAGGGCGGTGTCCAAGTCGGGGTCGCCGTACTGACCTGCGTCGCTGCGTGGATTGGTGCCGCGAGGGCTGGGGTCTTGCAGGCGGGGACTGGCCAGCAGGGCCACAAGGGCAGCGGGCAGCCCTTCGCCATCGGCGGGATCAAGGTTTGACTGGCCCAGCAAGGCATAGGGTGGTTGCGGCGCAGCAAAAGGCAGGTCGCCCGCCAGAAGGTGCAACCAGAAGGCGGCTTCATCATGGTTGCGACGACCGTTCCTGTCCTCGGGTCCGTCGAACACGGGCGGGGTGGCATGCCATGCCAGCAGGGTCAGGGCGCGGCCATCGGGCAACCGGACCGGCACCGCCCAATGCCCCGATGTGGACAGGCGCTGCGCCGCCGCCACCTCGGGCGGGGTGTCGGGCGGCATCAGGGTGCCGGGCAGGTCGCGCCAGAGGAAGGCAGAATAGTCCTGTGCCTGATCGGCAAGGATCGGCAAGCGCGACAGCACGGCCATGCCCGCCTGCCCGGCAAAGCGGCCAAAGCCCTGCGAGTCGCGCGCCTCGCCCCGCTTGCCGTTGTCATCAAGGTCCAACCCGGTGGCGATGCCAGTGTTGGGGCGCAGGGCAAGCGTATAGGGATATGGATGGCCCGCCTTGGCCAGCCGATCTGCCAGCGCCTGCGCCGCCTGGCCCCGCGCGTCAAAATCTATGCCGGTGATCAGGAGCACATCGGCATCAAGCGCGCCGATCACCGTAACGGCGGCGGCGGCCTGCGGGTCTTTGGTGCCCGACAGCGACCGCAGCAGCAGACCGGGGCCAAAACGGGTCAGTTCGGCATTCCAGGTGGCAAGTCGCAGGCCGTCTGCCCTGGCGGGCAAGGCCAGCAGGCACAAAAGCAGGATCAGATGGGCGCGTAATGCCCCTGGGCCTTTTCGCTGCCCTTGGCGCGGCGGGTTTCGCGGATCATCTCGGCCACACGGCCCATGGCGATGCCACGCATGAAAAGGGAAGCAGGAAGAAAGGCCCATGCCGTCATTGTCCAGATCAAAGTCTGGGGTGAGCCCATCGTCACCGGCTGAAAGCCGTCGGACGCGATCTTCACCACCGCTGGAGTCAGGAATGGCAGCAAAAACCCTAACGCAATGTTAACGCGGGCGTCGCGCGACAGACGGCGGACCACATCTGCACCTGCGGTCGGGTCAAAGGTGGGCAGGTTGACCCAGACGTTGAAAGCGGCATCGCGAGGCGGCCAGCGGCCCGCCCGCATCATCGACACAAAAACCCCCAGCGAAATCAACGAGATCAGGTAAGACATTCCCGCCGCCGTGCGGACCGAGGCCACCAGATGCGGAGAACTGTCATCGGCCATCATCAAGGTGGCCAGACGCACCGGACTATAGGGGAAATCCATAGAAATGCCGATCAGCGTGCCGATGGCATCGAAGAATTCGGTGATTGTGGTAGGGGCGACGCGGCCCCGCTCAATCGCCGAAAGGGTGAAGACGGTCACCAACAGCATCACAAAGCGGATGCGGTTGAAGGGCGGCGCATCGCGGAATTCGACTAGGCTGGGATAGGTGGCGTTGTATTCGATAAAGGTCAGCGTGCCGGCAAACAGCGCCACAAGGGCCACCATCTGCTTGGTATCAGCACCAATCCCCGGCAAAAGTGCCGAGGGCGTGGCCACCACCACCATAACCAGAAACGCGCGCACGAATGCGCTTGTCATTCTTGACACGACTGCCCTTCCACCTGCCAAACGGTCTGATCCGGTGCTTTGCCGGACCATTGTTCCGATGATGTCCCGCACTTTGTGGCGGATTGCCTCAATCTTGCCCAATTTGTGCCTTTATTCGCCGGGGTCCGCAACAGTCCAGACCATGAGGCCAAAGAACTTGGGCGATTTAGGGGACAAGGTGTCGCCCGATTGCATCAAACCCATGGCAAGAAAAAGGCCGCCCAAGTGGACGGCCCATATATCACTGGTTGAATTGTGTCATACCCATGAATGGCTTTGGTTGTATTTCGCCTCGAATGTGTCGATGGACTTGGCCTTTTCCATCGTCAGGCCGATGTCATCCAGACCGTTCAGCAGGCAATGCTTGCGGAAGGGGTCAATCTCAAAGCTGAACGACTGACCGTCCGAGGTGGTGACGGTTTGCGCCTCCAGATCCACGGTCTGACGGGCGTTCTCACCCTTTTCGGCGTCCTTCATCAGCACATCCACCGCCTCTGGTGGCAGTACGATCGGCAGGATGCCGTTCTTGAAGCAGTTGTTAAAGAAGATGTCGGCGAAAGAGGTCGAAATCACGGCGCGGATGCCGAAATCCAAAAGCGCCCAAGGCGCATGTTCGCGCGACGAGCCGCAGCCGAAATTGTCACCCGCCACGATGATCTGCGATTTGCGATAGGCCGGCTGGTTCAGGACGAATTCGGGAATTTCTTTCCCGTCAAGGGTATAGCGCATCTCGTCAAACAGGTTCACGCCCAGACCCGTGCGCTTGATGGTTTTCAGGAACTGCTTGGGGATGATCATGTCGGTGTCGATGTTGACCAGCGGCATCGGTGCCGCAATTCCGGTCAGGGTGGTGAACTTGTCCATGGCATTTGCCTTTCTGCGGCCGGGGGTGCTTGCATTTGCCCCGACAATTGGTGTGGTTAGGCGACCCTGACGGATCGCGGAGTGCTATGTTTCAGAACCTTGACCCGGCCCGCATGCAGGCCTGCGTTGCGCATCGCTGGTCGCCCGGCATTGGTGACCCGACGCTGGCGGGCTGGCTGACGGTTGTGGCCTATGCCTTGTGCTGTCTGCTGGCCTGGCGCGTTGTCGGGCGCCTTGGCCGGGGCAGGGCGCGCCTGTTCTGGGTGCTTGTCATGTTGGCCATGGGATTTCTGGCCGTGAACAAGCAACTGGACCTGCAATCGCTGCTGACCTCGGTTGCGCGCTGTGTGGCGCAGGCGCAGGGCTGGTATGCCGAGCGGCGCACCACGCAAAAGGAGTTCATCGAGGGGCTGGTTGCCGCGATTGTCGTGGCTTTGCTGCTGGCGCTGTATCTGATGCGCAGGCACCTGCGCCAGAACGGCCTGGCCATTCTTGGCCTGGTTCTGGTGGGCGGGTTCGTTGCGATACGCGCGGTCAGCTTTCATCACTTCGATTCGTTCCTTAAGGGCCAGTTTCACTCGGTGCGCTTCAACGTCATTCTGGAAAACTCCGGTCTGGTGCTGATCGCGCTGAATGCGCTGTTCCTGCTACGGAACAGGCCGGGGCGATAACCCCGGCCCGGTCCGTCAGGCCATTTCTGCCAGAACCGTGCGCACATCGGTCAGATGGCCGGTGATCGCGGCGGCAGCGGCCATGATCGGGCTCATCAGATGGGTGCGCCCGCCACGGCCCATGCGGCCCTCGAAATTGCGGTTCGAGGTCGCGGCGCAGCGTTCGCCCGGCGCAAGCTGATCGGGGTTCATGCCAAGGCACATCGAGCACCCGGCCAGACGCCATTCAAAGCCCGCATCGGTGAAGATCTGGGCCAGACCCTCTTCTTCGGCTTGCAGGCGCACAAGGCCCGAGCCGGGAACGACCATGCCGCGCACGCCGGGGGCGATTTTCTTGCCTTTAAGTACAGCGGCGGCGGCGCGAAGGTCTTCAATCCGGCCATTGGTGCAGGAACCAATAAACACCGCGTCAATCTTCACATCGGTCAGCTTGGTGCCGGGCTTCAGGCCCATATAGTCAAGGCTGCGCTGGGCAGCATCGACCTTGCCGCCGGTGAAATCGCTGGCGGCGGGAACCGAGGCAGTGATCGGCAGCACGTCCTCGGGACTGGTGCCCCAGGTGACGACGGGGGCGATATCTTCGCCCTTGATGGTGATCACCTTGTCGAAATGCGCGCCTTCGTCGGTGAACAGGGTTTTCCAGTAGGAAACCGCTGCCTCCCACTTGGCACCTTTCGGCGCATGCGGGCGGCCCATGCAATAGGCAAAGGTTTTCTCATCGGGCGCAATCAGGCCGGCGCGGGCACCACCTTCAATCGCCATGTTGCAGACGGTCATGCGGCCTTCCATCGACAGATCGCGAATCGCCTGACCGCAATATTCGATGACATAGCCGGTGCCGCCGGCGGTGCCGGTCTGGCCGATGACGGCAAGGGTGATGTCCTTGGCGGTGACACCGGGCAAGAGGCTGCCGGTAATCTCCACCTTCATGTTCTTCGATTTCTTCTGGATCAGCGTCTGGGTGGCCAGAACATGCTCCACCTCGGAGGTGCCGATGCCATGGGCCAGCGAGCCAAACGCGCCATGGGTCGCGGTATGGCTGTCGCCGCAAACCACGGTCATGCCCGGCAGGGTCCAGCCCTGTTCGGGGCCGACGATGTGGACGATGCCTTGGCGGATGTCGGACACCGGGTAGTAGTTGATGCCGAAATCGCGGGCGTTCTTGTCCAGCGCCTCAACCTGAATGCGCGATTCCTCATTGTCGATATGGGTGTCGCGGCCTGCGGTGGTGGGCACGTTGTGATCGGGCACGGCGATGGTTTTTTCCGGCGCACGCACGGTGCGGCCGGTCATGCGCAGCCCTTCAAAGGCCTGCGGGCTGGTGACTTCATGCACCAGATGGCGGTCGATATACAAAAGGCAGGTGCCGTCTTCTGACGTATGAACGACGTGGTCGTCCCAGATCTTGTCATACAGAGTCCGAGCGGTCATGGCTCATCCTTTGGATTTGGCTGTGATAGGGAAATTCCGGGGGCAGGGTGCGTGATTTCACGCACCATTCACGTTCAACGTAGCCGCGCGAGAATCGTGCGGGTCATGCCGAAAAACCGCGCGGGCAGCCGCGCGTGATCGGTGATGTTGAAGTAGATGAACCCTTGCATGGCTGCGTAATACGCCCGAATCCTCCGTCTGGCAAGATTTCAGGCAAGGAGGACGGTTGGCGCCGCCTCCAGCAGATCGCCGGGCTGGCAATCAAGCGCCTGACAGATCGCGGCCAGGGTTTCAAAGCGGATGCCCTTGACCTTGCCGGATTTCAGAAGGGACAGGTTCTGTTCGGTGATGCCGATGATCTCGGCCAGTTCACGAGAGCGCATCTTGCGCCGGGCCAGCATCACATCCAGGCGGACGACGATCTCCATCAGATGAAGCCCGCATTGTCTTCGGCGACTCGGGCGGCCTCGGCCATGACCCAGCCGATGGTGACCAGAAGCCCCCCGGCAAGGAGGAGCCACAGGGTTTCGCTGCTCAGTTGCAGGGTCAGTTGCCGACCGCCGGGCGGGTTGTCCATGGTTAGCAGGCCGATTTGCAGCGGCAGGGCGATGGTTTGCCAGATTGCCAGAAGCGTCAGCGCAAGGCCGGTGCGGCGGATGGCACGGGCGCAGGCGGGCGAAAGGATCTCGGCCCGGCGATAGCGGGCGAACAGGTCGCGCATCTGCGCCAGCGCATAAAGCACCGGGCCAAGGCCGATGGCGCCCACCAGCACGACGGCAAGTGATTTCGCCCCGGTCAGCGTGGTGCCGGCAGGCAGACCGGCAAAGCTGCGGCCCAGCCAATCGGGATGGGCATAGCCCCAAACCAGCCAGCCCAGAACCAGCAGCGGCAGCAGAACCAGCAGCGCGGTGGTCGCGCGCCAGAGCCAGCGGGCCAGCGGTTCGATACGGGTCAGGGGGGGGGACCGGGACATGGAAACCTCTTTTTGCAGATAAAAATTAATGTAATACAATAAGAAATATCTGTCAAAGGAGATTCGGATGCGTCGCTTTCTTTCTGTTCTTGTTCTGGCCGGGTGCAGCTATGTCCCGGCATCCACCGTTGCGCGGCTGGCCGCGATTGACCCCTTGACCGCCGATCCGGCCCAGATAGAGCTGGCGGTTGTGATGCCGCCCGGCATGAACCCGCTGCCCGGCACCGCCAAGATGACCCTGCACACCGAGGCGGCGGGCCAGACGCGCGACGCCGAATTCGCGCTGGAGGAACGGGGGCAGCCGCAGAATGGGCCGCAGGGCGTGCCGATGCCCGCGGGAGCCCATGCCAAGGCCTATGGCCTGAGCGTCGCGGATGTGGCGCGGATGCGCGCCTTGCAGGCCGAGATCGCTGCGGGGCCGGGCGGCGACGGGCGCGCGGCGCTGGGCGTGGCGTTGGGGGGGTGCAAACAGGGCGCGGGGCCAGCGCCGGATGCCGAAGGCGCGGTTTATGTGCGGCTGGCGGCGGACGGGTCTTTTCTGCCGCTGCTGGGGCCCGCACCGCTGACCGCCATGCTGGGGCGCCAGGCGGTGGCCGGTCTTGCCCCTTGCCCCGGCCAAGGATAACCGTTATCCGCGCGGCCTTGTCTTAGGGCGTAGGGGCGTTGAAGCATCTGGCTTGCAATGTTACTCTATGCCCAAGGGCCCGGTGCCGGGGTTGATCGGTACGCTGCATGGAGGACCCCGGTCCTGTCTCATTCCGATCCTGCGACCGGCCTTCCGGTTGCCCCGCGCGAGGGGCGTCCCGCCCGCGTGGATTTCACCGCCGATCAGGTTCTGGCTGCCGTTCTGAAATCTGTCGATGACGACAAGGCCGAGGAGATCGTGCAGATCGATCTGCGCGGCCGGTCGGATGTTGCCGATTACATGGTCATCTGCTCTGGCCGGTCCAGCCGTCAGGTTGCGGCGATTTCCGAAAAGCTGGCCGAACGGCTGAAGCACGAATTCGGCATCAATGCCAAGATGGAAGGCAAGGACGCGGGCGACTGGGTGCTGATCGACAGCGGCGATGTGATCGTCCATGTCTTCCGCCCCGAAGTGCGCGAATTCTACCAGCTTGAAAAGATGTGGCTGCCCGCCGGTACTTTGCGCGCCAGCCTTCAGGGCTAGGCTGGCGGGCCGATGCGGGTGCATCTGTGCGCCGTGGGCCGGTTGCGGTCTGGGCCAGAGCGCGATCTGGTCAGCGATTACCTGCTGCGATTCGACCGGACAGGCCGGGGGCTGGCGCTTGGCCCCGCGACCGAGCACGAGGTGGAAGACAAAAAGAACGCCGGAATGGCCGCCGAGGCCGAATTGCTGGCCCGCGCGGTGCCCGCCGGGGCGGTTCTGGTCACGCTGGATGAACGCGGGCGGGTGATGTCTTCGCCCGATTTTGCCGCGATGCTGGCGAAATGGCGCGATGGCGGGCGGCAGGATGTTGCCTTTGTCATCGGCGGCGCGGACGGGATTGACCCGAGCCTGCGGGCGCGGGCGGATGCCTCGATCAGTTTCGGCGCGATGGTCTGGCCGCATATGCTGGTGCGGGTGATGCTGGCAGAGCAATTGTATCGGGCGGCAAGTATCCTGTCAGGCGCGCCCTATCATCGGGTGTGACGCGCCTTCGTGACTTCGCTTTTCCCGCAGGCTGCGCTAGATCAGCGGCAGAGGTGACCCATGATCCATGATCCGCTTTTCATCCTGATCGCCATTGCCTGTCTGGTTGTCGTCGTCATTCTGATGGTGGGGATCGGCGGCTTCGCCAAGGGAGGCGAGTTCAACCGCAAGCACGCCAACCGGCTGATGCGATACCGCATTGCGGCGCAGGCGGTGGCGGTGCTGCTGATCGTGGTCTTTGCCTGGGTGCGGTCACGAGGGGGGAACTGATGGTCATTCTGTCGAAGATTTACACCCGAACCGGTGACAAAGGCGAAACCGCGCTGGGCAATGGCGCGCGGGTGGCGAAGAATTCCGCTCGCGTGCAGGCCTATGGCACGGTGGATGAAACCAATGCGACCGTGGGGCTGGCGCGGTTGCACGCGACAGACGAGGCGGATGCCGCGCTGGCGCGAATCTCGAACGACCTGTTCGATCTGGGGGCCGATCTTTGCACGCCTGACCGGCATCTGGATGCGACGCTGCCCTATACTCCCCTGCGGATGGTGGCCGAACAGGTTGATCGGCTGGAGCGCGAGATTGACGTGATGAACGCCCGGCTGACGCCGTTGCGCAGCTTCATCCTGCCCGGCGGCAGCGCCCTAGCTGCCCATCTGCACCTGTGCCGCACGGTTTGCCGGCGGGCAGAGCGGCTGGTGGTGGAACTGGCCGGGCTGGAAGAGGTCAACCCAGATGCGGTGAAATACCTGAACCGGCTGTCGGACTGGTTCTTTGTCGCTGGGCGGATTGCCAATGACGATGGCGAGGCCGATGTGCTGTGGGTGCCCGGCGCCAACAGGTGATCGGCGGCGGCGATCAAAACGCGGCGTCCCGTCGCGGGATCACGTCGCATTTTGTCTGTTCTGATGTCGCAAGCCAAGCTAGGAAGGCGCGGGAGCTTTGGGGGGCCTTCATCCGGGGGCCATGAACAGGAGATTTGCGCGCATGAAGGTCTTGGTGCCTGTGAAGCGAGTGATTGACTACAACGTTAAGGTTCGCGTGAAGGCGGACGGGAGCGGGGTTGATCTTGCGAACGTGAAGATGTCGATGAACCCGTTTGA
>NZ_JAESVP010000014.1 GCF_016765795.1 Fuscibacter oryzae | reverse complement strand
CCGATCAGGTCATCGCGCCCCCGGCCGCAAGCCTCGGCGATGCGGGCAAAGCTGGCGGTGTCGGTGGCATCCCCCAACTCGGCAAGGGCCGCATCAGGCTGAATGTTGAAATAGGGGGGGGGGGTGTCTTCCGACATCGGAAACCGGCCATGTGCTGTGTTTTTTTGAAAGTATCACAAAACAGCGCACATGGAAGGGAAAGCCACACATCGGTCCGGTTTCTTTTGATTTTCTAAGCAAATTCAATCGGTCTCAAGGTGATCTGGCCTGTCACAAAAGGGCGTGGCCAAAAAAATCATAGTTAGATCCGGTTAATATGTAAGTTACAGGAGGAAGGGCTTTCACAGAAGTCCTGATTTTTCAGGGGCTTTCGCAGCAGCTTTTTGCCTCCTGTGACTCTGAAACCCCGATCCTGCGATTCCCAAACCCCGATCCCGCGACTCTGAACCCCCGATGGCTTCCTGCCTTCGGACTGGACGCATCCTGTGGATAACTTTACCCTGCCCGTCAATGAAACCACGAAACGAGTCGGCGCCCGATTCCACAGCGGAACATCGGGAACGCGGGCCGAGAGGGCAGAGGCAGGCGAATGGCGGCAGCGGTATCTCCCGCGCGCGGCAGGGCTTTTGGCAGGGCAGGGGGCGCTGTGACCGGGCTGTTGCCCGACCGGCACCCGACGGCCGATTTCTTCGTTTGTGACATCTTCGACGCGCTGCCCAAGGGCGACCTTGCCTCGATGGAACATCCGATGTTCTCGCTGGGCACCAAGCCCGATCTGCGCATCCTGTCCTATGCCCATAACGGGGCGGAGATCACCATCACGCCTTCGGTGCGCGGGCTGGCGACGATTCATGACAAGGACATTCTGATCTATTGCATCAGCCAGCTGATGGCCGCGATCAACATGGGCCGGGCGGTCAGCCGGGTTCTGCACCTCAAGGCGCATGACCTGCTGGTTGCCACCAACCGCGAAACCAGCGGAGACGGCTATCAGCGCCTGCGCGAGGCGTTCGAGCGGCTGGCGGGCACCCGCATCACCACCAATATCGTGACGGGAGAGCTGGAGACCACCACCGGCTTTGGCCTGATCGAAAGCTGGCAGATCGTGCGCCATACTCGGGCAGGCCGGATGGTCAGCGTGATGGTCACGATCTCGGACTGGCTGTTCCGCGCGGTTCTGTCGAAATCGGTCCTGACCCTGAGCCGCGATTATTTCCGGCTGCGAAAACCCCTTGAGCGCCGGGTCTATGAGATCGCGCGCAAGCATTGCGGGCGCCAGCCCGAATGGCGGGTATCGGTGGAAACGCTGCTGAAAAAATCCGGCTCGGCCAGCCCGCGGCGGGTGTTTCGCAAGATGATCCGCGACATGATCGAGGCTGACACCCTGCCCGATTACCGGCTGGAGGAAGAGCCGGGCGACATCCTGCGCGTCACCCCCCGTCGCGCCCCGCCTGAAGCCCTGCTGGAGGCCCCTCTCCTTTCGCCCGACACGCTGGACGAAGCCCGCCACCTTGCCCCCGGCTGGGACGTCCATGCGCTCGAGGCCGAATGGAAAAGCTGGTGGCTGGAAACCGGCCGCCCCCGCCTGCGCGCGCCCGACAAGGCTTTCCTGGGCTGGGTCAAGGTGCGGGTGGGGTGATTTCTGCGGTGCAGTATCTGGCCGCGGCGGTTATGGTGGCCACAGAATCCCTTTCCTGACGCGAGCAAAGCCTTGGATCTGTATTATTATCGTTCATCCCACGGCAATTTCGGCGATGATCTGAATACTTGGATATGGGATGAGCTGCTGCCAGGCTGGCACGAGGCTTGGCCGGACCACATGCTGATCGGGGTGGGTACGCTGATCAACAATGGTTTGCCACGGGGCATGCCCAAGCTGGTGGTGGGGTCTGGTCTTGGGTATGGCGATGTGCCGGATTCTGGGCTGATGGCCGAATGCCGGTTCGAGGCGGTGCGCGGTCCCCGCTCTGCGGCGGGTCTGGGCCTGTCGCCTGACAGGGGGATCATAGATCCAGCAATCATGCTGTCGGATTTTTCAGAATTTCAGGGGCTACCCCGCGCCGAGCGCCCGATTTTTGTCCCTCATGAAGCGTCTATCTACCGTAATGACTGGGCACGGCTGTGTGCGGCAGCGGGGGTTGATTATGTTTCTCCTAGCGGGGATGCCAAGACGGTGATCCGTAGGCTTGCGACGGCCCCTCTGGTGATTGCCGAATCCATGCACGCAGCCATCATTGCCGATACGTTTGGCACGCCTTGGCATGCGGTTTCCATCTCTCATCGGTTCAATGGGGCAAAGTGGCTGGACTGGTCTGAGAGTGTGTGTGTGCAACTGAAGATATCGCCGCTCTATCCCATTATGGATCGGATAGCGCGGATCGTGCCAAGAAAAGCTGCACCTGCTGTTGCGCGGCAGGGCCGTGTTTATGTGGATGGCGCTGCTGCAACTCCGAAGCCGGTCGGACCGGCACGAGGCAGCAAGCTGCCGCTGCGTCTGCGCCTGCGGATGGAGTTGGAGGCCTTGCAGACCCCCTCTGCCTTGCGGGCATTTGTCGCCAGACCGGGGCAGCTCAGCGACCGGGCCGTTCTGGAGCAGAGCAAGGAACGCTATCGCGAGACATTGCGCCGTGTGCGTTCAGGGTTTTGAAGCCAGAGGACATGACAGGTGGAAGAAAAGGTACATAAGGCGCGTCGTAGCAAGCTGAAGCGTTTGACGCGGCTGATCCTGTCGTTCCTCGATCCGCGCGCCTGGGCCCATGCGGTCAAGGTGGTCAATTACTACAACTACACCCATGTCAGCGAGCTGCGCAAAGTCACCAAGGGGCAAAAGCTGATCATCAGCCCCACGGCCAGCTTTGCCAACGGCCAGAACATCACCCTTGGTGACCGCTGCCGCATCGGGGCCAATTGCTATCTGTGGGCCGGGCCGGGACAGGGGCGGATCATTCTGGAGCCCGATGTGATGCTGGCGCCAGGTGTCATGATGTCGGCGGCGAACTATCGGTTCAACGATGGCAGTCCTGTCACCGATCAGGCGATGAAAGAGGCCGACATAACCATCGGCCGCGATGTCTGGATCGGCTATGGCGCGGTGATTCTTGCCGGGGCGCAAGTGGGGCAGGGGGCCATTATCGGCGCCGGTGCCGTGGTGCGCGGCAAGGTCGAGCCCTTTGCCATTCTGGCAGGCAACCCGGCCACGACTGTGGGTACACGCCGACAGCCTTAACGCTTGGTAAAAACCCGGTCATAGGCGGCCAGCAGATGCGGCACCGAATGGGTCCATGACAGCGCGTCAAACACGCGCTTGCGGCCCAGACGGCCCATCTCGCGGCCCATTTCGGGGTCTGCGATCAATTCGGCGATTTTCGCGGCGAAATCCAGCGGGTCATTGGCCCGGGCGTAGAGGGAGGCCCCCTCGGCCGAAGCGCGGCCTTCGGTCAGGTCGAACTGCACCACCGGCTTTTCCAAGGTCATGTATTCCATGACCTTGTTCATGGTGGAAATGTCGTTCATCCCGTTTTTCGGATCGGGTGAGACGCCGATGTCGATCGAGTTCAGCATCCGCAGCAGGTCTTCGCCATATTGCGCGCCGGCAAAGGTGAAATAATCGGCCAGACCATGGGCAGCCACGTCGCGTTCCACCTCGGCCTGATGGGGGCCAAAGCCCACGATCACCACATGCAGATCGGTCAGGCCCATCTTGCGCACCAGATGGTCAACCGCCTGGATCAAGAGGTCCAGCCCCTCTTGCTGGCCGATCACGCCGACCCAGCCAAGGACAGTTTTTGCCCCCTTGCGCACGACCGGATCGGCGGGGCGCAACTCAAATTTCTCGACCTTGGGGGCCGAACGGACGACGAAGACATCCTCCGGGCGCATATGGCCGCGGGTCAGCGCGATGCGGCGGAAACTTTCATTGGTGGCGATGGAGACAGAGGCACAGGCAAAGGTGATCCGCTCCCACCACAGCATGACCTTGTAGAGAAGGCCGCGCTTGTTGAACTTGGCCTCGAACAGTTCGGGGCAGACATCGTGATGGTCGAAGAGATACCGCACCCCCGAAAGGCGATAGCGCAGCGCCAGAAGCCAGATCAGATCGGGCGGGTTGCAGCCATGAAGGACGTCAAACCCCTGCTCGCGCCGCACTTTGCGCGCCAGCCGGAACATGTGCCACAGCGCCAGCCCGTATTCCACGGCATAGGCCTTGGCGCCGGCATGCGCCTCGGGCGGTTCGGGATAGCGGTAGATATGGACGCCGTCGATCAGCTCATATTGCTTGTCCCAGCCGCGCCCGGTGGGGCAGATCACGCTGACATGATAGCCGTGCTGGGTCAGGGTGGTGGCTTCCAGCCAGACCCGGCGGTCCAAGGGCACCGGCAGATTTTCCACCACGATCAGAACACGCCGCCCGGCCCCTGTGGCCGCGTTCAGCTTGTCCTCCGCGGTCTGGTCGCCTTGCTGCATGCCTGTCGCCTGAAAATTCCTTCGTGTCATAGGCCGTCTTGCCATGTTCCGCGTCAACCTGAAAGGCTTTGGGGTGATGCTGCATCGGCGAAAGCGGTATTTTGCAAAGAAACTGGCCGCATCGCCGCAAGGGAAGGCGGCTTTGTTTCGCGTGCGAAACAGATTGTTGCTGCAATGCAGAAGATGGCGGCGCGGCCGTGCAGACGGGTTACTTGGGTCCGGCAGGTTAAGCTGCTAGCCTTCGCTTTGGGAAATAGGAAGGTTGAGACAAGGGCGATGTCAGAACCCATGATTTCGATCATTATGCCGCTTTACAATCGCGGCTGGTGTGTCGCCGACTGCATCGAAAGTATCGGCCTTGGACCTGCCGGTGCCGAACTGATCATCGTCGATGACGGGTCAAAGGATGATTCCATTCCACGGGCCAAGCAGGCTTTGGCCCGATTGAACCAGTTCGCAAAAGTAACGCTGATCGAGCAGGGCAATGCGGGGCCCAGTACCGCCAGAAACCGCGCTGCCGCCGCAGCAAAGGGGGAGTGGCTGGTGTTTCTGGACAGCGACGATCTGTGGTTTCCATGGACCTTGCCGACACTTTTCCAGATATTCTCTTCCGTGCCGTCAGAAGTTGACCTTGTCTTCTTGCAGGGCCGCAATTTTGCAGAGACGTCTGAACTTGGCGGCATCCTGCCTGTTGACGCCATAACCCAGGCTCACCCAAGTTTTGTCGATGCAGTTCGGGCTGTCCCGGCCATGCGCTATGGTGCCTGCAATGCCGCAATCCGGCGTGCTGTCTTTGCAAGGTTGGGCGGGTTTGCGGCAGAGTTACGCTGTATGGAGGATACCGATCTTTTCCTGCGCGTGCCTGATGCGGTCATGACGATTGCTGCCCCGGTTCTGGCCGCTTTGCGGCGCAGCGGTCATGAAAGCCTGTCGGGAAACGTGAAAGAGGTTATCAAGGGTTTTCATTGGCTGGTCACCAAGGCAGCCGAAGGCCGTTATGTCGGTCGTCCAGAGGCAATCCGCAGTTTTCTTGCCGGGTCTTGCGCCTATTCGATCCGCACGGCCTTTGCCGCCGGATACCCCGCGCAGGCGTATCGGATGTATCTGCGGAATATGCGGCTTCTGGCAAACTCTCGCACACGCAAGCACCTTGTCAGATTGCCTCTGACACCTCTGCTACATGCCTTGAAACCCGCCGCTTACCCCTACCGGAGACGTCCGAGCTAAGGCGTTTGCGATTGCAAATAAGGACTCCCGACCCATGCGATGTAACGGGTCGGGACTGTGAAGAGCGTGGCAGCGGGTCAGTAGGTGATCGGGGTCGCCAGATCGTGGCTGTGACGCAGGGCTTCCAGTGTTGCAAATTCGGTTGGCGTCAACACCGAGTCATAGACTGACAGATTGCTGATCGTGCCGTCGAAGAAGGACGCAACCTTGTCGGTTGTTCCTCGGGTGCTTTGACCATTCACCCCACCCAGAACCAGGTATTCGCTGTTGCCCGACAGATCGAGATCAAAGGCCGCTTCGCCCACCTGGCTTCCATTTACCCACAGCTTCACCTTCTGCTCGTCAAAGGTGATCAGGACATCATAATCCGTGTTGGCCTTGATGCCGGTTTTCGACAGGGTGATTGTCTGGCCCAGATCATTTTCGGCACACAGGATCAGTTTCCCATCCTTGATCCAGACCGAGAAATCATCGTCGTAACCAATCGCGCCTTTCGAGATGATGCCGCGCGACCCAGCAACCGTATCGGCATTGAAGTTTACATGGATCGAGCCCGTGTCGATATCCATCGCCTTGTTGTCAGCCAGCTTCACGACCCCGGATTTGGTGCCGCTGAGTTCATAGGACGTGTCGAGGTGATAGACAGAAGTGGGCCCCGCGGGTGTTACAACGGCTGGCGCCTCCGCCTGCTGGATGGGCGTGGCGGTTCCAAAATGTTCCAGCAGAAGATGGGCGAGGCGGTCTTGCGCCCCAAGCCCTGTTCCGAAGTCGATGGCAGAGCCTGCAACAGGGACAAAGTTTTCCCAAGAGGTTCCGTTTGTGCCATGAAACAGCGAGGGCAAATCGGCGTTGCGGCCATAGAAGTAGTTATCAGTGACAACCGAGGCCTTCGTCTCGTCCAGGATCATCTTGGCCACATTGCCTTCGATGATTGTGCCAGAGTTGTTCATGCCGGCCTTGTCAACCAGCCGGATGATTGCTCCGCCGTCGCCTACGCCCGGAATAAGGGTATTGTGGCGCACCACGACATTCTGCTGCCCGCCGTTGATGTAGATCGAGTTGGGTGAGTTGACGTTGATCAGGTTGTCTTCGATCAGGATGTTCTTGTACCCGCCTGCCGCAGGATCCGATACAAAGATGCCTTGCGCCATCACTTCGCCGGTCGAGGGGTTATCGTAAAGCAGGTTGCCGCGGATAATGATGTCGTGCGGGGTGATCCCGTTGCTGGCAAAAAACTGAATCAGGTCAGGGTGCGTTCCGCTGAGGGCAACCGTGTCGGAGAGAACATTGTTCTCGACCAAGCCATTGTAGCTATTTCCTGTGATCCGCATCACATCCGTCGAGACATTGCCGAAGGTGCTGTTTGTGACGGTAAAGTTCTGGATCGAATTCAGCAGGATGCTGTACTGCCCGCCTGTCGCGGTGACATTATCCACGACAAGGCCGTTCACATCACGGAAGTTGAGGATGCTGTTTGACGTCGAGTTCGTCAGGGAGATCTGTGATGAGGATGAGGCTGCAAAACTGTATTGCAGTTTCAGGCCATCAAAAGCCAGGTTGCTGGCACCGTTGAGGGTGATTTTCGCGAATGTCGCCCCCAGGGGATTTTCCGCCTGTATGGTGACTGCCGAAGAAAACTGGTTCTTCAGGGTGATATCGCCATAGCTTCCGTTCGCGAGCAGGATGGTGTCACCACCGCTTGCGGTTTTCAACGCAGAGAGAAGTTGGGTCTGGTTAGAGACCTTGATTGTAGCCATCGCTGGTAACCCCCGTAAGCAGCGGCAGGAATTCATCTTCCAGGCAGAGGTTGCGCATCTTCTAGGCGCTGTCGCGGCAGGACGATGGTTGCCAACCGCTCAACTGCGCGGAAAACGCCGTATTTTTGTCTGGATTTCCGAGAAGTCCGTTACCCGTGCGCGCGGCATGACCTTCCAGAATGGAAATCTATCGATCTCTATTATAGTTTATATTTATCAATAAGATAACGTATCTTCACGCTTTGCTGGCGTTACGCATACGGGGCTACGGAGATGGCAAGAGCATAGATAAATGCAAAAGGATCATTGTATTTCTATCATATTGGAAGCGGTACTATTGGGCGAAAATCCGCGCAAAATCTGTAGTTGCGCGGCGAATCGAATGCTTCCCAACCTTGCAGATTGTGGCTGACCAACGCGACTTTCTGGGATTTTCAGTTCTCATCGAACCGGGGTGTGCTACTTTTTGCCATCCCCTTGTCTGGTCAATATTCCCGATGTCGCATCTGCCCATTCTTCGCTGCCTATGCCTCAGCCTTGCTCTTGTCCTCCTGCAAAGCCCGCTGTGGGCACAGGACCACCGTGTCAGCACAGCTGATGAGCTTGTCATCGCCTTGCGGGAGATACAGGGTGGGACAATTGTTCTTGCTCCGGGCCGGTATGGCGATCTGGTGCTGCGGGACCGGAGTTTCAAAAACCCCGTTACGTTGCGGGCCGAAGTTCCGCGCAAGGCGATTTTCGGGCAGGTGCGGTTGATGAACAGTTCAAATTTGCAGTTCGAAGGTATCAGGCTGGAAAAGCAGTTCCGCGTCGAGAGCAGCAAGAATATCGCCATCCGTGGCTGTCTGTCCGACAACATGCTGTATTTTCGCAATGTCAGCCATCTGCGGATTCAGGATTGCGATATTTCGGGTGGGCAATTCGGGGTGATTTTCAACAGTGTGGCCGATTTCGAGATCCGGCAAAGCCGGGTCGGCAAGGTGTCGGAGGATGTCATGCGCGTCACCGGGGACAGCCATGACGGCCTGATTGAGGGCAATATTCTTGATGACGTGATCTCTTATCCCCCGACGCATCCTGACCTGATCCAGATGTTCGGGGCCCAGGGCAAGACGCCAGCCCGGATCACGATCCGCCGGAACCTTCTGCGCGATGACCATGCGACAGGGTCTCCGAAGCGGACAGCACAGGGCATCTTCGTGTCAGATCCGGCGGGAGGGGGATATCGGGATATTCTGATCGAGGAGAATGTTATCAACACGCGTTCGGCCAACACCATTTATATCAATGGCGGTCAGAAGAACGTGGTGGTGCGAAACAACACCCTATTGCCGGGGGTGGGGGATGGCGGAGCCATCATCAGGTTGGTCGGCAAGGCGCGGCAAAGCAATTCCGGGACCAGTGTTGAAGAGAACATAGCCAAGCAGATCCTGGATGAAACCAAGGATGCGCGGGTCAGGCAGAATTACCTTTACGGCCGCGGCGCAAAAATTCCCGCCCTCTTCTCTGGCACTGGCACCCGCTGGCAAGATTTCCTGCCGGTTCTGGGCACCGGGCCGGACAAGCCGGGCCTTGGCGCGACGGGGTTTCTGCGCGAACTTCTGGCCGCCCAAAAGCCCGGCGCCAAGGGGGGGCCGCGCCTTGGGCCGGACTGGTCCGAATAGGCGTTGCGCTGTCGCAAGGGGCAGCGTGCGTTGGGGTAGGGGGGCGATTACCCCTGTTCCCTAACCTTGCCGCCAATCGCCCATCCGGGCGGCGGACAAGGACACAGCCATGCCTGACAGATTCCAGAACACCGCCGGCGGCATCAATGCGCCGGCCATTGCCGCCTTTGCCGTCACCCCCAGCGATACGCTTGATCTGGCCGAACCGGTGCGGCAGGTCACGCTGAACCTGGGCGGCACTTTGCGCTGGACGGGGCGGGACGGCACGGTCAACACCACCGCCGCGCTGCCTGCCGGTTCCTATGCGCTGTCGGCCACGCGCATCCATGCCACCGGCACCACGGCCACCGGCATCACGGGCTGGGTCTGATGCGGATCGGTTTTGGCATCGGCCTTGGGCGGCCGGTGTCGGTGGCGGGGGTGGCACCCCTTTCCCCACCGACCCTGACGCTGACCCTGACCCCGGCGACACCTGCGGTGGGGGACCTGGTCACGATCACGGGGATCGCGGGCGGCAACCCGGCCCCCACCGATTTTGCCAGCCTGTCGCTGACCATTGGCGGCACGGCAGTGGGGCTGGCGGGCAGCGGCCTAAGCCGGACCTTCGTGGCCCGCGCCGGGGCGATTGCCGCTGCAGCCTCGGTCACCACGACCGAGGGCACGGCCAGCACCACTCTGTCGGGCACGGTTGCCGCGGGCCCCACGGTGGCCACGATCAGCGGGTTCGGATCCTCGACAATCGAGGGTGACGGGGCATCAGGCACGGCGGCCTATGCGCTGAGCCTGATCGGCGGCGCGATGGGGGCAGGGACCATTCGCAACAAGGGCATTGCGGGGACGGTGCTGCAAAACAGCCTGGCCTCGGGCGGGGTGCCGCTGGCCAGCAATGGGCGCGACAGGTTTGTTGCCGACCTTTTGGGGGCGAACAGGTCGGACCGGCTTTATATCCTCTATGGGGCCAATGACCTGCGCTATACCGGGGCGCCTGCCACGTTCAACCTTGCGGGTTTTGCGACGGATATGCGCGAGGTGATGAACGGCCTGCTGCGGGGCGGCTATGCGCGGGGCGAGATCGTGATCGGGTCGCCGAACTGGTATCCTGATAGCACCTATTCAGTGGGCAGCGCGGGCTTCACCGGGTCGAACCGGACGATCCATGAGGCTTATGTGAATGAATGTTTGGCAATTGCCACGGAATATGGCGTGGCCTATGCTGATGTCTATGGCAAGTTGCGCGATCTGGGCGGCGTGGCCCTGATGAGCGCGGACGGATTGCATTGCAACGACGCGGGCCATCAGGTGATTGCCCATGCCTTCCTGACCGCCGCGCAGGTGAATGCACGCGCGGCGGTGACTGTTGGGGCGGCCAGCGCGCCCAGCCTGCAAACCCTGTCGCTGGGCTGGACCGCCGTGGCAGGGGCCATCAGCTATACCGTCGAGGCGGGGCTTTCGGGCAGCTATGGCTTTGCCCAGACCGCCACGGTCAGCGGCACGACCAACAGCTTTACCGGGCTGGCGGCGGGGGTCTATGTTGGCCGTATCCGGGCGAATTTCGCCGATGGAGCAGGGCCATGGAGCTTTTGGGCCACACCGGTCACGGTCAGCGATACGGCGCCCCCCGCCCGCACGGTGACAGGGCAGGACACGTTCACCGGCAAGGTGGCGGGCACATTGGTCGAGGCGCTGGTGCCAACGCTGGGCACCTGGGTGCGCCACGCCAGCAGCACCGGAAATGCTGCCATCACCTCGGATTCCGTGGCACTGCGCGGGCCGGGGACGACCAGCCAGTTCTGCGTGGCGACCTTGGCCAATCAGGCGCTGGGGGCGGGGGTGTTTGTCGAACTGGATTACAAGGTTCTGACCAACAATGCGCAACTGACCAGCTATGGGGTGGCGCGGGCCTCCTCGGCTGATCTGACCTTTCTGGCGGCGGGCTATAACGGTTCGGCCTGGCGGATTCTGAAATATGTGGCGGGCACGGCGACGGTTCTGGGCACCTATACCTTTGCCGAAAGCGTGGGCGCCCTGCCCACCATGCGGTTCGAGGTGGAAACCGGCATCCAGCGGCTTTACCGCAACGATGTGCTGGTGCTGACGACGACCGAACCCGACAGCGGGCTTGGCACCACGGGCACCGGGCTTGGCCTGCGGATCGGGGCGGGCACCACGGCCTGGACCTCGGCCAATGGGGCACCCTACACCGGCATAAGGGTGGGCCGGCTGGGGGCGTAAGGCGGCTTAGAGCAGCGAAAATTCCTGGCGGATTTTCGCAGTCAGCGGGCGATAGCGCGCAACGCGGCGCAGGCCATTGATCGGGTGGTGCAGCAGATGGGCGGGTGGGGTCATTGTGGCAAAGATGCCCGCCCCGGTGCCGATGGCCGATTGCGGATCGCCGATCCGGTAGACTGCACCGGGAAAGGGCAGGGGGGCCAGCGCATTTCTGGTCTTCGCCAGATCGGGCAGGTTGAACAGATGGCTTCCCAGCCGCCGCTTGATGGCGGGAATATCGGGGGTCCCCTCGGGGGTTTTGAACGCGCCAAGCACCCCGCGCCGGATCATGTGAGAGGTGCCGCAGGTTTTGTGCAGCCGGTGGGTCAGATAGACCCAGCGACCCCCGGAATGCAGATAGCCTTGCGGAAAATACCAGCCCGCCGCCGCCCGGTTGCGCAAGACGAATTCGGCCAGCCGGTTGCTGACGAAATCGTCGTAATCGACCGGCATCACAAAGGCCTCAGGCGGGACATCCCGGACCCCTTCATGGATGCGTAAGCCCTTATCGCGGCGGATTTCGTCGAAATAGGCCTCGGGGTCGGTCCGACGATCGGGCAAGACCGGGGCCGGCAGGTCGATGAAGCGGGCCACGCAGCGTGGTGGCAAGGGTGGCAGGACCGAACCATGGCTGGCCACCAGCCGGCATTCCCAGTTTGCTGTCGTCTGGGCCGAAATCGAGGCCAGCGTCTGGCTCAGGTTGCGCTGCACCACGTCCCAGTCGCGGATCGTGGCGTGGTGCCGGATCGGTATGACGAAATAGAGACTGCAATCCATGATATGCCCCGGCATTTTTGCCAATGATCCCCGGGTTTTGGCCTCAGGAAAGCAGGCTGCGCAGAAAACTCAGCGCGGCTTTCGGGTTCTTCCGCAGCGCCAGCGCCGCGCGCAGATGGACGCGCGCCGCTGCCTGTTTCTTCAGCTTTTGCCACACGCGCCCGGTGATATAGTGATTGCGCGCGGCATGATCGGGGTTCCTTGCGAAGATGTCGGCATATTTTTCCAGAATCCGCGCCCGCGCGATGGCGTCGTTTTCCACGAAGGACGAGATGTTTCCGGCGGTGGCAAAGATCACCGCCATCGGTTCAGGCAGAAAGACAAACTCGGTTTCTTGTGCCACCCGGATCATCAGATCCCAGTCCTGAAACCGCTTCAGCGTGGCATCGAAATGGCCTGCCGAGTCCAGCACCGTGCGGCGGATGACCAACACCTGCGTGCTGGTCGTGTTGCGCCGCAGAATCTCGGCCGACATGTCGCCCTCAAACCGGGCCGAAGCCCTCTCGGGGATGTAATGGGTGCGCTTTTGGCTGAAAAACAGCGACCCGCAATAGCACAGGCCCGCCTGCGGGTTGGCATCCAGCGCGGCCACCTGGGCTGCCAGTTTATGGGGCAGCCAGACATCGTCGCTGTCCTGAAAGGCGATCAATTCACCTTTTGCCGCCTCGATCCCCAGATTGCGCGCGCCCGAACCACCGCGGTTCACATCCGACAGGATCAGCCGCACCTTGGGGTGGTCGCGATAGGTTTCCAGCACCGCACGCGTGCCGTCCTTCGAGGCGTCATCGACGATGATCAGCTCGAAATCGCCATAGGTCTGGGCCAGCACGCTGTCGATGGCGCGCGCCACCAGCGTCTCTCGGTTATAGGCGGGCAGGATGATGGAAACGCGGGGAGTATTGGTCATTCAGATATCCGCCCAGCCGTTCCACCATTCGGCCCGGCGCGACCAGACCTCTTTCAGCTTCAGGATGTTGTCTTGCCGGGTGGCGCTGCTGCCTTTCAGCCGCGCCCGTGCCTTGGTCCCCCACAGCCGCATCAGCGGCCAAAGGCGGAACATCCACATGGCGGGCGGCTTTTGCCAGCCAGGAAAGTGGTCCCGGATAAGGCGGATCTTGGCCTTCAACAGCATCACCAGCTTGGAGCCGCGCAGTTGTTGCGAGGCCCCGACATAATGGATGATCGTGGCTTCGGGCGTGATCATCGGGCGCGCACCAATGGCGCAGGCGCGCAGGCAAAGATCCGCCTCCTCGCCATACATCACATAGCTGAGGTCGAACCCACCCAGGTGGTTCCACAGATCGCGCTTCATCAGCAGGAATGCCCCGGTGACGATATCAACAGCGCGCGCGCTGTCGCGCTGCCAGTTGCCATAGCCTTCGGGGTTGAAGAGGCGGCTCTGCTGCAAGATGCTGCTAAGGCCGGTTGTGGTGCAAAACACGCTCCACAATGTCATCTTGCCCCAGCAAGAGGTCGGGTTCAGGCTGCCATCGCCGTAAAGCGTGCGCCCGCCCCATATTTTCGCCTGTGGCTCTCGCTTGGCAAAGGCCAGCAACTGGTCAATCGCGCCGTCCAGCACCACGGTATCGGGGTTCAAAAGCAGGATATATTCCCCCCGCGCGCCCTTGGCCGCGAGGTTGTTGGCGCGGGCAAAGCCGTGGTTTTCGGCCTCGGCCATCAGCCGCACGCCGGGAAATTCCGCCGCCACCGCCGCCGCCGTTCCATCCCCCGAGGCGTTGTCGATCAGGAGGACCTCATGCGCCGATTTCGTCTGTTCCGCGATAGACCGCAGGCAGTCCAGCGTCATCTCTCGCGTATTGAAACTGACAACAATCACCGAAACCTCGGGCAACTGGTCACTGGACTGAACGGAATTGGTCATCAATTTGCCCTGATCGGGAGGTCCCTTGCCCTGAATATCCTAGGGAAAGCCCTGGGGCGCAATGGGGATGCTGCACCGCAGCTTGTGGGCAGCACCCGACCGCAGAAAGGAACGTCAGATGGCCGTGACTGAAGGCAAGGCACCCGCCCCCTCCGCCGCCAGCCAGCCAGAGCTGAACGCCTATCGCAGCGCCCTGCGCGGGATGCGCCCCCCGGTCATGGCGGCGGGGTTCTTCAGCGCGCTGATCAGCCTTCTGATGCTGACCGGCTCTCTCTACATGCTGCAGGTCTATGACCGGGTGCTGTCTTCGGGGTCGGTCGCCACCTTGCAGGGCCTGTTCGTCATCGTGACGCTGGCTTACGCCTTTTACGGCCTTTACGAATTCCTGCGCGCGCGCATCCTGTCGCGCGCGGCGATGCGGCTGGAAGGGGCAGTGGCCCCGGTGGCCTTTCGCGCCTGGCTGAAATCGGGGCTGCAAGGCGGGCAGGGCCAGGCCCAGCCGATGCGCGACCTCGAGATTTTGCGCGGGTTCCTTTCCGGCCCGGCCATCGGCGGGTTGTTCGATCTGCCGTGGATGCCGCTTTATGTGCTGATCCTGTGGCTGATCCATCCGCTCTTGGGCCTTCTGACGCTGGGGGGCGCGGGCGTTGCCATTGTCGTGGCGCTGGTCAATCACTGGATGACGCGGGGGTCTGCCGACCGGGCCATGGCGGGCGATGCGCAGGCGCGCGGCTTTGCCGATCAGGGCCAGCGTCAGGCCGAGCTGATCGAGGCGATGGGCATGCAGGCCGATGTGACCGCGCGCTGGCGTGAATTGCAGGGCGCCAGCCTTGCCGCCAATCAGCAGGGCACCGATGTGACCGAGGCGACCTCTTCCTTCTCCAAGGCATTCCGCAATTTCCTGCAATCGGCGATGCTGACGCTGGGCGCTTGGCTGGTCTTGGGCCATCAGATGTCGGCGGGCATGATCATTGCTACTTCGATCCTGTCGGGGCGGGCTTTGGCCCCGGTGGACCAGATCATCGGTCAGTGGCGGGCCATCTCGCGCGCTGCCGTTGCCCATCGCCGCCTGACCGAATTCTTCGACCGTGAAACCGCCACCCCGCGCGCCCTGCGCCTGCCTGCCCCCACCGGGCGGATCGAGGTGAAAGCCCTGACCCGCCTTGGCCCGCCCGTGGCCGGGGCCGACCGCAAGCGCATCCTGACGCAAGTGAGCTTTGATCTGGAACCCGGCGAATGCCTGGGTGTGATCGGCGACAGTGCGGCCGGCAAATCGACGCTGGCGCGCATTCTGGTCGGCGCCTGGACCAGCGAAGTTGGCGAGATACGGTTGGATGGTGCCCTGCGCAGCCACTGGGATCCGGTCGAGCTGGGCCGCCACATTGGCTATCTGCCGCAGATGGTCGACATGCTGCCCGGCACGGTGCGCGACAACATCAGCCGTTTTACCCCCGATGCCACGGATGAGGCGGTGATCGAGGCGGCAAAGGCCGCTGGCGTTCATGACATGATCCTTGCCCTGCCCGAAGGTTATTCCACCCGGCTGGGCGGCGGTTTGCAGCCGCTGTCGGGCGGGCAGATGCAGCGCCTTGGCCTTGCCCGCGCCATCTATGGCCAGCCGACAATCGTGGTGCTGGACGAGCCGAACTCGAACCTTGACAGCCATGGTGATGCGGCCTTGCTGTCGGTGATTGCCGGGCTCAAGGCACGCGGGGCGACCGTGATCCTGATGACCCACCGCGCCGCCGTTCTGTCCTCGGCCGACAAGGTGCTGGTGCTGGCGCAAGGGGCCGTGGCCCGCTATGGCGCGCGCGATGAGGTGCTGCAAAAGGTGCGCCCGGTGCCTGCCGAGCCGGGCCGCAGCCTGCCGGGGTCAAACGTGCGGCCACTGTGGCAGAACAACCTGTTCACCCCGGTGCCAGAAACGGCCCCCGATCTGATGGCCGAGGCCGTTCCCGGCCCGCTGGCCGATCAGGATGACACCGAAACCAGCCCCGCCGCCGCACAGGCCACCGCCGTTGCCGGGGCCGCCGCCCTGTTCCGCCGCCTGCACGCCCGGGGCCAGCAAGCCGCCGCACAGGAGAGCCACGCATGACCGCCGCTCTTGCTCCGTTGGCTGCCCCCCATGGCGCGCAGCCCCGCACCGAACTTGGCCGCGCCACCCGCATCGGCATGCTGGGCAGCCTGGCGATGATGGCGGTCTTTCTGGCCTGGGCCCATTTCACCCCGATCAGCGGCGCCGTCGTCACCCCCGGTCAGGCCGTGGTGCCCGGCAAACCGCGTGTGGTGCAAAGTCTGGATGGCGGCGAGGTGCAGCACATTCTGGTTGCCAATGGCGATCATGTTCAGGCGGGCCAGGTGGTCTTGCGGCTGGACCCCACGCTGATCAAGGCCAAGCGCGACATGGCGATGAACCGGCTTGCGGCGGCGCTGACGCTGCGCGACCGGCTGCAATCGGAACAAGCCGGGCTGGCCCAGCCGGCCTTTGCCCATGCCACCCTGCCCTTTACCGCCCCGGATACGGCTCAGGCCGAGGCGGGCCAGCGCCAGATCTTTGCCGCCCGCGCCTCACAGCGCGACGGGCGTCGTGCCCAACTGGCCGAACGGATCGCCCAGTTCAATAACCAGATTGACGGGATGGATGCCCAGATCGCCGCCCGTGCGGAACAGCTGACCCTTGTCGAAAAGGAACTGGCCACGACCGAACAACTGTTCGCAAAAGGCATGGTGCGCGAAAGCCAGAAGCTGGAGTTGCAAAGCAACCGCGCCGGCCTGATGGGCGAGATTGCCGGCGACAAGGCCGAACGCGCCCGGTTGGAAAACGCGATCCGCGATGCCCAGCTTGAGGTGGATCAGGCCGACCGCGCTTTCCTTGAACAGGTCTCGACCGATCTGCGCACCACCGGCACCGAGGTGGAAGAGCTGGTGCTGGAGATCATCACCCTGAACGACCAGCTATCGCGGGTGGACATCAAGGCCCCGGCCACCGGCATCGTGCATGAATTGCAGGTCACCACCGAAGGCGGCGTCGTCGCCCCCGGGGCCGTGATGATGCAGATCGTGCCGCAAACAGGGGCTGTCGAATTCGAGTTGCGCCTTGGCGCGCAGGATATCGAGCGCGTGCATGTCGGGCAGGGCGCACAACTGGTGTTCCCCAGCCTTGATCCCCGCAGCACCCCGCGGCTTGAGGCGCAGGTGGCCAGCATCTCGCCTGCCGCCATCGCCGATCCGCAAACCGGGCAAAGCTTTTACCGCCTGACACTGGCCGTCACGCCAGAGGAATTGCATCGCCTGAAGGGCGTGGAAATCCTGCCGGGAATGCCGGTGGAAGCCTTCCTGAAAACCGGCGACCGCTCGGTTCTCAGCTACCTTCTGGCGCCGATGTCGCATCAGGTGATGCGCGCCTTCCGGGAGGAGTGATCGCGCCTGCATGGGCGGGGGCATAGGGTTTGCCCTGTCCCCGCCGCAGCACGGCCCGGGCCAGCTTGCGCAGCCGACGCTCTGCCTTGCCGCGCGCCCGGGGCACCTCCAGCCCATGGGCGCGGGCATAGAGGATCTGTTCCTGCGCGGTCAGGTAATTCTGGCCAAAGGCCAGATCGGACAAGGATTGTAGCAGGCGGCGGCGGTTGGCCCGGTAAAAGCCCAGATCAAAGACCGGGGCAAAACCCTCCAGCTTGCCCATCGCCTCCAGCACCAGCAGGGTCTGGATACATTTCCAGCAAGCCGAACAGTTCAGCGTGGTGGTCGGTCGCGGACGCCCCGGCGGGCTGATACAGACGTTCAGCCGCCGCTGCGCCTGTGGATCGTCGGCAATCAGGGCAATCTTGTCGATCCGGCTAAGTCCTGCGCCCGCCGGTTGGACCCGCAGCTTTTCGGTTGAAAACAGGGGCTGCAAGGCAGGGTCGAGCGGCTCGGTGCAGCTATAGGGGCCAAAGGTCGCGCGGTTATAGGCCACCGTTCCCGAAGGCAGATAGGTGCCCACGCCGTTTTGCATCAGCAGGGCGGCGGCGGCATTGCGAAAGCCCACGGTGGTGCGGAAATCCACCGGGCCAAAGGGCTTGGCCGGGGCAAAGACCTCATCCATGTTTGACGACAGCGAATAGGTTTTCAGCCCATGGTCATCGGCATGGGCCCGCGCATGGGCAACCGCCGGGGGCAACAGTTCCTCACTGCGCGCCGTGGGGCCAAGGGCACCCACCTGAAACACCGCCAGCGCTGTCATTTGCAAGCTGGGCGGCACTTGGGGCCGGGTATAAAGGGCAAAGGTGGAAAAGCTGTCCACTCCGCCGGAAAACCCCGTCATCACATCGCGCCCCGCCTTCGGCTGGATATCCCCGGAAAGCCCCGCCGTAATACGGATGGGTTTCAGCCGCGGCTCGTAATTCCGCATCAAAGCCATCAGGTCGTTCTGCATGTTGTAAAGCAGCAGCGGCGAGAGGTCCGCCTCGATCACCAGATCCTGCCCCATCAGCATGGCCGGCCAGATCAACGCCATCGCCGCCCAGTTCGGCTGTGCAACATCCACAGTATGGGCCGTGGCATGGGGGGCGTGAAAGGTCAGCCGATCGGGAAAGCCCTCGCCCCGCAGCGCGCAGGAAACCTCAATGCCCTGATGCCTGTCCTCGACCCGAAAATTGCCTGCAACAATCATACCCTGCCCCCCGGCGGATCAGACACACCGCAACCCCTGCAATGTTCAACAGAATGTGAAACCCTAGCACTCAGGCACATTAATGCGAGCGCGCTTCTGGAAACATTTCAATGCCAATTCTGGACCGCTTGCAGGCCACAGCGGGTGCTCTATGCATGAAATTCAGCCTGTGGGTGTAAATCTTGCTGCTGCCGGGCTTCGAACCGTCTCCACCTTTCCCTATCTCTTTCTGGATGAGAGGGGTTTCCCGTTGAACATCAAACTAAGAAGGGCGCTTGGTTTTATAACAAAGCGATGAAGGGCGAATAACCCCACGATAGTAAGCCCGGCCACAAGCAAGAAGCGGGGCACCTCGTGCAGGTCAAAGGGTTTCAGGGCGGAAGCAATCAGATAGATCAGCAGGAAGTGAAGGATGTAGATTGAATAGACGGCATCCGCGCTGCGCGACAGGAATCCCGGCTGGCTGAACCAGCGCCCGAATACCGCCATCAGGGCTGCAATGGCAGAAACAGTCAGGAAGGCACGGGTCAGCAACTGCACCACCTCCCACAGCATGCCATCCTGAACCATTGTCTCGCGCGTGAAAATCACCGCCGTCGCGCCCAAAGCCAATGCTGGCAAGCTGACGGCCTGAAACCGCGCCGCAAAGCCCGGATGATGGAATACTGCCATGCCTGTCAGGAACATTGGCCAGTAATAGAAGGTTGTTCGAACCAACCAGGGAATGTTCCAGCCGTCATGCGGTAAGATACGCTCCAGCGCAATTTCGTAGAAACCGCGCAAACCAAGGGAAGTCAGCGCGAGAAAAACCGCTGTGAGCATCACACATAGCCAGCCCGGTAGTTGTGCGAGCCTATCACCCAAGGGAACCACAACTCTGCCAAGGCGGCGCGCCAGCGTCACCGCCACAGGTGCCATCAAAGCATAGAAAGTAAGCGAGATCAGGAACCACAGATGCAGGTGCCAGACCATTGGCCCGTTGCGCGGGAAGGGCAATGATCCGGCCCAAGCCTGCCGCAGAAAGTCCTGCAAGGGCAGGGGGGGGTTGTGCCAATTCCAGACAAGCCAGTTGGTGACAGGATTTAGAAACAACAATCCACACGCCAAGGGCACTAGCAGCGCAAGCGCACGTTTCTTCAGGAAAGCCGCCGTGCCAAACCGTTGCAAAACCATGGCCCCAAAGAATCCGGACACAAGGAAAAAGGTTCCCATTCGAAAATAGCCCGAAATGTCCGAAATCAGCGTCAAGGGCCAGGTCACTCCCAAAGTGGCCGTGTGAACAAGGACCCCGTAAAGGATGGCAGCACTTCGCAAGGCATCCAGATGATGCAGCCGCGGGCTGAGGGGCCGCATGTCCGGGGTGGTAGTCATGGCTTGGCAGGTTTCCTTGCGGTGGGTGGGACAGATGGCGTACGCGTTGATGACCTTGGAAAGCGTGTATAATTTAGCTCGCTGCGCCCCTGTGGGGCAGGCAGAGTGCCCGCATTAGCAGCAGGCAGAGTGCAGGTCGCCAGCGCTGCCCCCATACCCAGATAAAAGGAAAATAGCGGCTGCAACTTGCCAAAGAAAGTCACGGTGGCCGCGCCCAGCAGAACAGCAATCATCATCAGCCCCCAACCCGTCCTCAACTGGCTGAAAAGGAGTGGCACATCTTGCCGTCTGGCAATGGCGATCCACATGAACAGAACGCTGAGGGCCAGAAGGATCAGCGAGGGAATTCCCGAACGCATCATGACCAGCAGCCACCAGTTGTCGATGCTGGGGGCCAACCAGAACGGGCGGGTATAGGTGCTGGGAATGAAGCCCAGCCAAGGATGGCGCATGACGTCATCAATAGCGAAATTCCATTGCGCGCGCCGAGTATAGGCCGTGCCTGGATTGATGGTGATCATCGTCACGATGCCAACGACCCCCCGACCGGTAAAGGTCTGCATAGCCAGCACGAAAGCCCCCGCAGCCCAGGCAAGAAGTTTGTCCCGCCGCTTCAGATGGCGGGTGAATTTCTCTGCAATTATCAGCGATATCTGGATTAAAAGTACCAGAAGTGGGGCCGAAGAGGCGGAAAACCAAGTTGCCAGCATCAGGACAGGTGCCCGATACATCCTTTGGACTGCGGAACTTGTAAACCACATGAGACCAAAGCTGGATGCACAGAAGACGCCGTAAAGAATAGGGTGCTCGAAGAACGACGAAGCGCGATAGATGCCCATGCGCATCTCGTTGTTCAGCCTGTAGACAATGCCGGTAATCGACGTACCCAGATCATGTATGAAGTGCACACCGGTCAAGGCCTCGGGCAAGGCCAACACGCCAGATATAAAGGCCAGCAAAAACAAAAGGCTAACGACTGCGCGAATTTGCTCAATCCGTTGCAGATAGATGCGCACAGCCAGATAGACTGTTAGGAACTCCAGAAAGTAGGAACCCGACATTTCCACCGCGCCGCCTACCCCATAGATCTTGGCATAGGCGACGCAGGTCCAGGCCACATGGCCGATGAAGAACCAATCGAAAGCGCGCAGCTTCAACTCGCCCAGATAGGGCAGGATCATAAAGGTCAGAAAAACCAGATACAGCCGCGAGGCCGTCAATGACAGACTGCCCAGTTTGAGGCTGAACTCAATCGGAACCATCACCACAAGGATCAAAAGCAGAAAGATCGCCAAAGGCGGCTTTGGCTCTTCCTGCGGGTAGCTACGGACGGCGCTGGCCTGGGGAGAGGAGACACTGTCGGACAAGGGGCGGTGCTTTCTTCGCGGGTCGTCGTCGTTCTGATGGTCGGGCGGGATCTAGGTCTATGGCGGTATCCCGACCGCCAAGCCGGAAGCCCAGCATACACCGAAGGGGCAGGGGTTGAACATGTAACTTCTTGCAGGTGCAGCGCTGGATTCTGCATCTGCCGAATCAAGGCGGTGCCAGACAAAACCCTTTTGTGCCAAACCCGATGACCGATGCGCCTCAGCCACAGAAGGCCGCTTTTTGCGCTTCATGCATATTGTATCGAAATGAGAAACTGTCCGCGTATATTGTGCCCGCATGTCCACCAAATGGGCAGATCTTTCGCGCAAGAGGCACAAGATAAACAACTCTGAGTTGTCAAAATCTTTCACAACATTACCCTAGGTATTTCACGCTTCCGCCTTAATGTTTCCGCATTTCTGGGTAGCGAAAACTTGAAGGAATCCGCTTTTCGGGCTATGGTCAGCGGGCGGTTGAGCGTTTCTTTTTTCCACTCGCTCATTGTGCCAAAATTTCTCCCCCTGGCCCCCACCGACAGGGAGCCCATGTAAAGAGGACGCTGCTTATGAAAAAAACCCTCCTGAGTCTTGCGCTCGCGTTTGCAGCATCGACCGGTGCCGCCAACGCCGCTCCCGTCTATGCCCAAGCTATTGTTTCGTCGGACCAGAACGGAACCACCGTCGCCCTTGACCGTTCGAACCCCAATGCCGTTATCGGTGCTGCGGATGGCGTGTTCTACTCGCTCGGCCTCGGTGGTAATCTGGTGCTTGACTTCGGTGTCGGCATGGCAACCACCCCCGGTGCCGTCTCGGAAGTGACCTTCAACCTTGAAGGCTATATCGAGCGGATGTGGGTCTATGTCAGCAAGACGCTTGATTTCAGCGCTCCGGCTGTTGCCTACGTCTCTAACCAGCAGGCTGGTCTGCCGGGCGGCACGACCCTTACCTTCGCGACCGAAGGTTTCCGTTATGTGAAACTGGTCGACGCCAGCCCGGTTCGCGCCGGTCGTGACGGTTTCGACGTCGACTCGATCAGCTTCTCGCCCGTGCCGGTTCCGGCTGCTGGCCTGATGCTGGCTGGTGCCGTTGCTGGCCTCGGCGCTCTGCGTCGTCGCGCCAAGAAGGCCTGAGCCTTTCGGCCCATGGACTTGCAGGGGGCGACCTTCGGGTCGCCCTTTTGCGTTTCAGACCCTGCCACCAACCGCCTGTCGCAGCATCCAGACCATGCGGGCAAGGCGCAGGCGGATCAGCGTTGCTGCCCCGCAGAACCGCTCGGCCGGGCCCATCAGCCGTGGGGACGCGATCACCTTCGGCAGATGCACCAGCGCACTGACCGGCATCGCCAATGCCTTCAGCGCCCAGGCCGCGCGGCTGGGTTCCAGCTTGAACGCCTCACGCGTCAGGCGCAGCCATTTTTTGCGAAGGGCCTGCCAATCCTGACGGGACGGATGGCCCACCCGCAAGTCAGGCGCGGTCGCCAGCCGGAACCCTTGCGCCGTCGCCCGGTGGCACCAGTCCAGATCCTCGGACACGCCATGGATGAAAGGGCCGGTGGCCTTAAACACATCCCGCCGGGTCACCAGATTGGCGGTGACGGAAAAGCCCTTTTCCTCGATATAGCCACGCCAGTCGAAGGCAAAGACCGCCTCGAACGCCTCGGCCCCCGAACGGGGGGGCGGGGTTTCGTCAAACACGTCGATCCGGCCGCCGAACAGATCACCATCTGTCCGCGCGCCCGTGGCACGGGCCATGGCCAGCCAGTCGGCGGCAGGCAGGCAATCGCTGTCAAGGAACGCCAGAACGGGCGCCGAGGTTTCGGCCACGCCGCGATTGCGCGCCAGTGCCGCGCCCTTGGCCGTTTCGGTCACGATCCTCACCCCGGGCAGGGCGGCGCGGGCCGGATCAAGGCTGTCGGTCGAGGCATTGTCCACCACAACCAGCTCCACATCCGGGGCCAGTTGCGGTTGCAGCGCCGTCAGGCAGCGCGCCAGACGGGCCACATCGTTGTAATGCGGGATGATGACGGCAATCGCTGCACTGCCCACCGCCGCCAGATCAGGCGTCGTAGGATTCGTAGCCATAATCCCCGTCCATGATCCGGCATTTGTTCAGGACGATGCCCATGACATTGGTCAGCTCGGCCACCTGCCGCTCGGCCACGTCGATCTGGTTCATCGGGGTCTCTTCGGCGGCAACGATGATGATCGCCGCATCGACCTGACGCAGAAAGCCGATGCTGTCATCGGTGGCGCGCAGCGGGGGCACGTCGAACAGCACCAGATCGGGCTGCCAGGCCGCCTCGATTGCGGTCAGCGCATCGCGGGTCAGCGTGCTTTGCAGCAGTTCGGACGGGTTCTTGACCGAACTGCCATTCAAGCCGAAGGCCACGTTGTCACCATGGCGCAGGGCGTGATCGGCAAAGGAAACCCGCCCCTCCAGCACATCGCCCATGTTGTGGGCGGGGGTTTGCCCCAGCGTCTTGGCCAACGTGCCGCGCCGCATGTCGAAATCGATCACCAGGGTGCGCTGTTCGGCATGGCGGCCAAAGCTGAAGGCCAGGTTCGCCGTGGTCATCGTCTTGCCGCAGCCGCTGTGCGGCGAGGTGATGGCGATGCGTTTCCAGCCATTGGCCTGGGCCTGCTGAGTGATCCGCGTGCGCAGGATGTCAAAGGGGGCAGAGGGCGCGCCGGGCTGCAACGTCACCAGCTGGCGGCTTTGACGGCGCAGGCCCTCCATGTCGAGGGGGCGCAAGCTGTGCCACAGATCGGAGGTTTCGACCGAGATCGGTGCCGAGGGGGCCGTCGCCGCCGGAGCGGTTGCCGCTTGCGGTGTCAGTGCTGCGCCTTCCCGCTGCGCCCTGGCCTTTTCGATTGCCGCCTGAAGCCGTTCCATCTGCTCTCTCCGTCAATGCCCGGCCCCTTCAGGGCCAGTCAGGGGCAGCGCTTACCAGCGCAACCCGAACCTGTTCCCGACCTTCTGCGCCAGAAGATCCAATGGCATGTAATAAGTGTGGACTGCCCAAACCGCGAGCGGCACACCAATCATGATAGCAAGGGTCACCCCCATGCTGAGGCGGCGCTTGCGCACCTGTTCGCTGTGCGATTGCAGATAGGGCAGCGTGGCCAAAGGTGTGATCCCCAGCTTGCGCACGATGGCCTCGGGGCGACGCGGCGCACTGTTCAGTTTCTCGATCAGCACGATCAGGCCAAGACCCGCCAGAATACCGAACAACGTACCGCCCCCGGCCATCAACACCCGGTTGGGTTTGGCCGGGGCATTGGGCACGATGGGCTGCTCCAGAACGGTCAGGCGCTGACCGCGTGACAGGGTTTCGATCCGTTCGCCTGTGCTGGCCTTGGCCAGATTGGCCACGGCAGCGTTGTACTGGCCCTGAATATTGGAATAATCGCGCTCCAGCGCCTCCAGCTGCACTCCGTTGGCGGCGGTGCGGGCGATGGCATCGTTCAGCTTGTCGAGCACGGTCTGCGTCTGGGCCTTCTGATCTTCCAGCGCCGAAACCCGAGAATCGATGTCCGCCAATTGCAGATCCAGCGGCGAGGCCCCGGACTGAACCGTGCCAAGTTGCTGGGCCACCAAGGCCTCCATCTTCTTGATCTGGCCTTCCAGCACCTTGATCTTGGGATTGGTCGGCGCATAGACGGCCTGAGCCTGGCTCAACTGGTTGCGCAGATCCTCAAGCTGCTTTTGCTCTGGTGTCAGCTTGACGCCCTCGACCCCCTGAATCTGGCCGGTCGTATTGAAGATCTCGATCAGGCGCGCGCGCTGGGTTTTCAGGGTCGAAACCTCACGGTCCGACTGGGCTATACGCTCTTGCAGAATACCCTGCTGGCCAAGACGATAGGGCTGGCCATCCGGCAGGGCATCGGAATTCGTGGTCTTGAACTCGATCAGCTTGGCGGAAATCGTCGCCAAATCAGCATTCAGCCGGTCTACTTCCTGCTGGAAGAAATCCTGGGTCTGGCCCGCGCGTCCGGTGCGGCTTTCGACGTCCTCGCGCTGGATGACGGCCATGTATTCGTTCATCACCGCCGCCGCCTTGCGGCCCGACCGCGACTGGAAGCTGACGGTCATGATCGAGGCGCCATCTTTTGTAACGCTTGATGACACCGTAGTCTGGTCACGCATCGCCGCGAAGACTTCATCCGGCGTCATACGGCCCTGATCGGGAAGCACCTCAAGCCTGCGGGCAATATCCAGAAGGTTTGCCCGATTGATCAATCTTTGCTCAAACAGCTGCAACTGTTCGCGTGCTGGTGTATCCACCGTGGGCGGAGCAAGGGCCGAAGGGATCTGGGAGGATTCCAGCAGGAACCGTGCCTGGCTGACGAAAACCGGCGGCAGGGACACGGCCACGCCAAACGAGATGACCGAGATCACCATGGCGACCAGCATGAAGATCGGCAGCCGGCGCAGGAAAAGCTTCAGATAGTATTTCATGTCAGGCGGGCTTCTCCTCGGGGATCCCGTGGGCGCCAAAGAACACCTGGTCCTTCAGCACCTCATCGATGATCTGTTCGGTAACGGTGTGGCTTTCCGCGCTCCAGGCATAAAGCATGGCGAAATCGCACATCTGGTTGACCAGGCGGGGAATGCCCCGGGTCACCTGATGAATTTCGGCGATCGCCTCGGGGGTGAATTCCTCACCCGAGCCACCGGCATGGCGCAGGCGGTGCGAGATGTAATGCTCGGTCGCGGGCAAGTCCATCGGCGTCAGGTGAAAGCTGGCGGTGATGCGCTGCGCCAACTGGCGCATCCGCGGGTTCAAGACCAGATCGCGCAATTCCGGCTGACCCACCAGGATCAGCTGCAGCAGCTCGTCCTTGCCCGAATTGATGTTGGTCAGAAGCCGCAGCTCCTCCAGCCCCTCGATCGAGAGGTTTTGCGCCTCGTCAAAGATCAGGATGACCTTCCGGCCCATGGCATATTCGCCGATGATGAATTCCTGCAGCTTCTGGAACAGCTGCACATAGGTCTCGCCCGGCTCGATATCGACATCCAGCGCATTCAGCACCCACTGGATCAGCTCTCCGCGCCCGCCTTGCGCATTCGAGATCAGGCCGACGATCACATGGTCATCCAGCCGGTCCAGCAGCGCACGCAGAAGTGTGGTCTTGCCCGCCCCGATCTCGCCGGTGATGAGCGTGATCGGCGCGCTGGACATGATGCCGAATTCCAGCACCGAAAACGCGCGGCGATGCTGACCCGACCAGTAGATGAAACTGGGGTCGGGTTGCAGCGCGAAGGGGCGTTCGCTCAGTCCGAAGTAATCTGCATATAGAATGGGGCGGGCCATCATGCTGTTCAGTTAATCCAAAACTTCAGATCGGGAAACAGCCAGCCGGACAATACACAAGACCGTGCAGCCCCGACAGAACCTGCCGAAGATGCCCGCGGTCTGCCCCAAGGGGAATCCTGCATCTTACGCGCCCCACTTTCACACCCGCGCCAACCCTGACGCCGGGGCGGTCATGCAAAACCGACCTCCCGGTTCGACCCGGCAAGCTGCCCCAAGAATGCTAACAAGGCGTTTAGGACAATTATATAGCCGAATTGCGGCGTGTGCAGCATCAGCCCCGAAGCCCACGGCAGATGCCTGCCGAAAAGACAGGGGGATTGGTGGTTTTCTGCCGATGTGATTCTTGAGGATTCGGTCAAAACGGGCACCATTGGTTCCTGAAATCGCTAAAAACCCCAACAAACGCTGCATTGTTCACATCGCAGAAACCACACCTCGTGCTGCAAGTGCATAACGATTGTGCAGTGCCAGAAAATAGTCGCAAAGAACAGAAAATACGGCTAAAAAACGACGAGTAGGTTTTACCGTAGGTTCACTAAGACGCGATAGCTGGTAGGATAGTTGACAGGTGGTAAACGTGGTCCCGGCCCATCCTCCATCCCGCTAAACTGATAGTTCTGCCCCTTTCAAAGCTACCATCACTGGTGCAAGCAGAGGTTGATTATGGTTGTTCATTTCCAAAATTTCAGCACCCCCGAAGCCATCGTGACCACTGCGGCCGACGCGCTTCCTTCCCTTCCGAAAATTCAGACCGGCCATATTTATCGCAGTGTCTTCAAGCGTGCGCTCGATACACTTCTTGTCCTGATCGCCCTGCCGGTAACGCTGCCCGTCGTCCTCGTCATGGCGCTGCTGGTCGCCCGGGACGGCGCCTCGCCCTTCTTCCTGCAAAAGCGCGTGACGAAGAACGGCCGCATCTTCCACATGGTCAAGATCCGCACCATGGTGCCCGATGCCGAGGGCTATCTGGCGGCCTATCTTGCCAAGAACCCCGTCGCGCGCTGCGAATGGGATGAGACGCAAAAGCTCAAGGACGATCCGCGCATCACCCGTGTGGGCCGCCTGCTGCGCAAGACCTCGCTGGATGAGCTGCCGCAGTTGTGGAACGTGCTGAAGGGCGACATGTCGCTGGTCGGCCCGCGCCCGATGATGGTGGACCAGCAAGAACTGTACCCCGGCCGCGCCTATTATGCGCTGCGCCCCGGCATCACCGGGCCGTGGCAGATCTCGGACCGCAATCACGGCACCTTTGCCGGCCGCGCCAAGTTTGATGCCGACTATTACGCCAACCTTTCTCTGGTCACGGATTTGTCGATTTTGGTCCGTACCGTCTCGGTCGTTGTGCGCGGGACCGGATACTGAGATACTTCCCGCATTGCTGGGGTTGACGCTCGCGGCCCGCAAGGGCGGCGGGGTCTTGGTGTGGACGAGAAAATTGACGATCAGACGTATTGCCTTGGGAACGACGATGGCTTTGGCCATCAGCCTGCTTTCAGCCTGCCAGTCCTCTGAGGAAAAGGCCGAAGCGCATTATCAGGCGAGCCTGGAGCTTTTGCAGAAGGGCGACACAGACCGCGCCCTGGTCGAGTTGCGCAACGTCTTTCAGTTGAACGGCCAGCACCGCGAGGCGCGCCAGACCTATGCCCGCATCCAGCGCGAAAAGGGCAATCTGCGCGAAGCCTATGGCCAGTATCTGCGTCTGGTCGAACAATATCCCGACGATTTCGAAGGCAATGTCGCCCTGGCCGAAATGGCCATGACCAACGGCGCCTGGGATGATGCCGAGAAATATGCCGCCGCTGCCGCCAAGGCCAAGCCCGAGGATGCCGGGGCAAAGGCTCTGGTGCTGATCAGTGACTACCGCAAGGCGCTGCTGGTCAAGGATGACACGATCACGGACAAGCTGGTGACCGAGGCAGAGACGCTGCTTGCGGCCAACCCCAAGCTGTCCTTGCTGCGCAAGTTCCTGGCCGACGAAAAAAGCCGCAAGAATGACTATGCGGCGGCGCTGACCCTGATCGACGAGGGGATCAAGGTCGATCCCGGTTATGACGATTTCTACACCCTGCGGTTGGCGCTGCTGTACCAGATGGGCGAGACCGACAAGATCACCGAACATCTCAAGGCGATGATTGCGCGCAAGCCCGATGATGCCAAGACGCGGGAAATGCTGATTGCCTGGTATATGTCGCAGAACAATACCGAGGCCGCCGAACAGGCGATCCGCGCCGAGATCGACCCCGCCAAGGACGACCTGCCCCCCCGCCTGCGCATGATCCAGTTCCTGTTGCAGACCAAGGGCAACGATGCTGCCCGCGCCGAGATTGAAGGCTATATCGCGGCCATGCCGTCTTCGCCCCATGCACCCCTGCTTCAATCCATGCTGGCGGGGCTGGATTTCGAGGCGGGCAAGCAGGCCGAGGCGATTGCCGCGCTGCAAAAGATCGTCGAGGGCAACCCCACCGCCCCCGAGATTTCCGCCATCCGCATCTCTCTGGCGCAGATGCTGTCGCAAACCGGCAACGAAGTGGGGGCCCGCGCCATCGTGGAAGAGGTGTTGCAGGCCGATGCCAGCAATGCCCAGGCGCTGAAGCTGAAAGCCTCGTGGCTGATCGACGATGACAAGACCGGCGATGCGCTGATCGCACTGCGCACCGCGCTGGAGCAGAACCCCCGCGATGCCGAGGTAATGACGCTGATGGCCCGCGCGCATGAGCGCGAGGGCAACACCGAACTGATGGCCGACATGCTGTCGCAGGCGGTCGAGGCTTCGGGGCAGGCCCCGGCGGAATCCTTGCGCTATGCGGGCCTGTTGCAGACGCAAGGCAAGTTGCAGCCGTCCGAAGATACGCTGTTGAACGCGCTGCGCCGCGAGCCGGACAATGTTGATATTCTGGGGGCCCTTGGTGGCCTGTATCTGCAAATGAAGGACTGGGGCCGCGCCGATCATATCGTGCGCACGCTGGAGGCGGGCAAGACCGATGCCGCCCACCGCACCGCCGACGCGCTCAAGGCCCGCCTTCTGGCCGCCAGCGGTCAGGAAACAGAGCTGACCCAGTTCCTCGAAGGCCTCGCCTCACAAGACAGCCGCCCCGATGCCCAGATGATTCTGGTGCGCGATGCGGTGCGGCGCGGCGATTACGATCAGGCGCTGGCCCAGATTGCGGATCTGGAGACGAAATACCCCGATCAGCCCGCCGTCGGGCTGCTGCATGCCTTGGTGCTGTCCTCGTCCAACAAGGTGCCCGAGGCGATTGCCCGCCTGCAAGAGCTGACGATCAAAGCCCCCACCTTTGAACAAGGCTGGCTGGCGCTGGTGAACATCCAGACCGCTTCGGGCGATGCGGCGGGGGCAGCCACATCGCTGGACGCATCGCTGCAAGCCGTGCCTGCCAGCAAGCTTCTGCGGTGGGCCAAGGCCGGCGCTCTGGAACGGTCGGGCGATGTGGATGGCGCGATCGCGCTTTACGAGACGCTTTATACCGAAGACAGCAACTGGCTGGTTGTGGCCAACAACCTGGCCAGCCTCTTGGCCGATCACCGCGACGATGCAGCCAGCCTTGACCGCGCCTATGTGATCGCGCGGCGCCTGCGCGGTGCCGATCAGCCCGCCTTCCAGGACACCTATGGCTGGATCTCCTTCCGCCGTGGCAGCCTGGACGAGGCGCTGTCCGCGCTGGAACCTGCCGCCAAGGGCCTGCCCGACGATCCGGCGGTGCAGTACCATCTGGCCATGACCTATGGCGCGATGGGCCGCAAGGACGAGGCGCTGGCGATCCTGAACAAGGTGGCCAGCACGGTTCCCGCCCCGCCAGCGGCGCTGGCCGACAAGGTTCAGGCCGAGATCACCCGGCTTGAAACCACCCCGGCCACCCAGGGGAATAACTGACCATCCCCGACGCATAAGCGGAAAACCGACAGAAAACGCGGCAGAAAGGCATCAACTGCCGCGTCTTCGTGCAAGACCTGCTTGCAGGTCGGACGATTGTTTTCGATGCTGTGCCAAACCTTTCAGCATGGACCGGATCTTACCATGACGAAGCTCTTCTATCGCCTGGCCGCTTTCCTGTCGGTCGCCTTCGCGCTGATGGCGCATCCGGTATCCGCGCAGGATGCGGGCTATCTTCTGCGTCCCGGTGACGTGCTTCAGGTCGAGGTGGTCGAAGACCCCAGCCTGGACCGCTCGACTCTGGTGCTGCCCAACGGCTCGATCACCTTCCCGCAGGCGGGCACGCTGCGCGCCGGGGGCCAGACCCCCGATCAGGTGCGCGCCGCCCTGACCGCAGCGCTGGCCCCCAGCTTTGCCTCTCCGCCCACCGTCTATATCTCGGTCGCCAGTGTCGGCGCAGCTGCGGCCCCGGCCGTTGGCGGTGGCGTCGCGGCAGACCCCGCCACGATGAGCGTTTATGTCATGGGCGAGGTCGGCGCACCGGGCCAGAAAAAGGTCGAACCCGATACCAATCTGCTGCAATTCCTGGCGCAAGCCGGGGCGCTGTCGAAATTCGCCGCCGACAAGCGGATCGAGCTGCACCGCAAGAATGCCAAGACCGGCGCCGATGAGGTGTGGCTCTTCAGCATGAAGCAGGTTGGCGGCGGCACGGGCCGGATCAGCGGCATGACCCAGCTGGCCGATGGCGATGTCATCGTGGTGCCGCAACGCAAGCTGTTCGAGTAAGCCGATGCGCAAGATGAACCGCACATGGTCCTTTGCCCTTACCGGGGCAGGGCTTGCGGGGGTTGCGCTGACCTCGGTTGCAGCCCTGGCGCAGGATCTGCCAAACCCGGCGGTGACCTTCAGCTACAGCTCGACCCTGAATGCCAATGACAACCTGGGGCTTGATCCGACCTCGGCGGGCACCAGCACCTGGCTCGATAACAAGCTGGGGCTAAGCTATTCCAGCGAAACCGCAACCAGTCAGCTGTCCTTCGGGGCCAGCGGCGTGCTGCGCCTGTCCGACATGGCGGGGCAGGGGCAGGACAGCGCCTTCGACAACGGCACGCTGAACCTGAACTATGCCCGGCAGGGCGCGAACAGCCAGCTGAGCTTTGGTGCGAAGTACAACAAGGTCGATGTGGCGTTCTTTGACCCGCTGCTGCTGATCCCCGACCCGGAAAACCCGGTTGATTCCGGCGATCTGACCACGGCGGCGGCAGGATCGCGCGAAACCCGGCAAGCCTCGCTGAAATTCGAAACCGGGCTGGAAGGCCCCTTCGGCATGAACTTTGCCGCCAGCCGCAACGAGCGGCGGTTTCAGGATACGGTTGATCCCGATCTTTACGACACCACGCGCACCAACCTGTCGGTCGGCGCCACCTTCCGCCCCGGCGCGCGCACGGGCCTCAGCTTTACCGTCTCACAATCCGATTACAGCGCCGAGGATATTGACCAGACCGACCGCACCACCCGCCGCGCGGTTCTGGGGCTGAGCTATGCCATCAACGATGCGACCACGCTGAATGCTTCTTTGGGCCAGACCTGGATCGAGGAAGATCAGGGCATCGGCCCTGGCCGGGTGCATACCGAGGACTCGGGTCTGAACGGCAATCTCGCGCTGTCGCATGAGCTGGTCAACGGCACGGTGGGCCTGTCCTTGGCCCATGACATCGGCACCGACGGCAAGACCCGGACCGACCTGCAACTGACCCGCGCCATGGATCTGCCGAACGGCACCCTGTCGCTGGCCATCGGGCCCAGCTTTCAGTCGGGCGGCAAGAACGGGCTGGCGGGCACGCTCAGCTATGGCCGCGATCTGCCGCAGGGCGCGCTGCGCGCCCAGGTCAGCCGCCGCTTTGCAACCAACGACCAGAGCGAGAACATCGACACCACCCGGCTTAACCTGGGCTGGAGCCATGACCTCACGCCGTCAAGCGGGCTGGACCTGAGCCTTGATTACCTGAACATCGACAGCGATGCCGTCGGTCAGGACCGAGAGCGCGCGCGCCTGCAAGCATCCTATACGCTGGATCTGGTGAATGACTGGCAGCTGTCGGCGGGTTACGCCCATACCTACAGCGACAAGGAAATCACCGGCACCGCGCAGTCGAACTCGGTCTTTGTCACCCTCGGCCGTTCGGTCAGCTTCGCGCCCTGATTGGGGCCAAGGCTTGCCGCTTTTCCCGCTCACAACCCGGTGAGGGGCAGGGGGGATGCGGGCTTTTCCGCGTCGCTTTTTCTGCGTTTGCACGCTATCTTCGCCGGGTTGCATTCGCGCCCCGCAAGAGGCGGCAAGGTATTGAGTGACGGGAAAGGACGGCCCATGACGACAGCCAACGGGGTAGGGCGGCCGCTGACGGCCTCGCTGAACGCACCGGGACTGTTCTGGTTCATCCTGCTGGTCGCAGGCTCGCTTCCGCTGTTCTGGATCGGCATCGTGTCATTGGGGCAGGCGTGGTCCACGCCCGAATACAGCCACGGGCCGCTGATCCCGATGATTTCGCTCTATCTGTTCCTGCGCGAATTGCGCAATGGCCCCGCCGTCACCGAGGTGCCGACCGACCGCGCCCGTGGGGTGGGGGTGATCGTCTTTGGCCTGCTGGTCGCCCTTTTGGGCAATCTGGCCCGCGTGCCCGACATCGTGACCTATGCGATGATCATCTGGACCGGCGGCGTGGTGTTGACCATCTTCGGCTGGAAGCGCGGCATCCGCCACCAGCTGCCCGTGCTGCACCTGATCTTCATGCTGCCGCTGCCGCAGATGATCTATTGGAAGATGAATATCTTCCTGCAGCAGGTTTCCTCGGTCATCGGGGTGTGGTTCGTGCGGCTTGCCGATGTGCCGGTGTTCCTTGAAGGCAACATCATCGATCTTGGCGTCTACAAGCTGCAAGTGGCCGAGGCCTGTTCGGGCCTGCGCTATCTGTTCCCGATCCTGTCCTTCACCTATCTGACGGCGATCCTGTATCGCGGGCCGTTCTGGCACAAGGCGGTGCTGATGCTGTCGGCGGTGCCGCTGACTGTGCTGATGAACTCGTTCCGCATCGGGGTGATCGGCATTTTGGTCAATTCCTACGGGATCGAGCAGGCCGAAGGCTTCCTGCATTTCTTCGAAGGCTGGGTGATCTTTCTGTTGTGCATCGCCCTGCTGGCGCTGCTGGCGGTGGCGTTGCAACGGCTGACGCCCAACCCCCTGCCGCTGATGGATGCGATCGACCTTGATACCCAGGGCCTGGGCGGCATTCTGGGGCGGGTCACGATGATCCGGCCCTCGACCGCGATGGCGCTGGCCGCCGTGATCACGCTGGCCTTCTCTGGTCTCTGGGCCTGGCGCGGCACCGCCGAGGTCGTGCCCGTCACCCGTGACAGCTTTGCCCTTTTCCCCCAGCGGATGGGGGAATGGTCAGGTTCGTCCACGGTGCTGGACGCCGATATTGCCAAGGTTCTGGCCGCGACCGATTATGCCAACATCACCTATAGCGCACCGGGCGAGCGCGATCAGGTCAACTTCTTTTCCGCCTTCTATGCCAACCAGACCAATGGTGACGGCATCCATTCGCCAGAGGTTTGCCTGCCGGTCGGCGGGTGGGAGATCTTCTCGCTGGAACCCCATACCGTCACCCTGCCCGGCACGCCCTATGGCACGTTTCAGGTGAACCGCGCCGTGATCCAGAAGGGGCTGTCAAAGCAACTGGTCTATTACTGGTTCGAACAGCGCGGCAAGCGGATGACCAATGATGTTCTGGCCAAGGTCAGCGTGATCGCCGATGGCGTCATGCTGGGGCGGACCGACGGGGCGCTGGTGCGCTTTACCACCCCCATCAACCCCAATGAGACCGAGGCGGATGCCGAGGCCCGGCTGCAACGCCTGATGGGCCTTGCCATGGCCAAACTGCCGCGCTTCCTGCCGATCTGACCCTTTTCAGGCCGCCGCAGGCCTGTCATGCTGCATTGCGGCGCAAGCGCGCCATCCGACGAAGGAGACGACCTTGCCGAAAATCGCCGTTGCGGGCCTGGGCTATGTGGGCCTGTCGAACGCCATCCTGCTGGCGCGCCAGAACCAGGTGGTGGCCGTCGATGTGGTGCAGGCCAAGGTCGATCTGGTCAATGCCGGCCGCTCGCCCATCGTCGATGCCGAATGCGAGGCGCATCTGGCCAAGGGCGGGCTGAACCTGACCGCGACCACCGATGCCGAGGCCGCCTATCGGGGCGCCGATTACGTCATCATCGCCACGCCCACGAATTACGACGTCGACACCAACCGCTTTGATACCCGCGCCGTCGAGGCGGTGATTGATCAGGTGAAAAAGGTGGCTCCCGATGCGCTGATGGTGATCAAATCCACCATCCCCGTGGGCTTTACCGAAGCCGCCAGCCGTCAGCACAACACCAGAAACCTGATCTTCAGCCCCGAATTCCTGCGCGAGGGCCGTGCCCTTTACGACAACCTTTACCCCAGCCGCATCGTGGTGGGCGAGGTGTCGCCCCGCGGTCAGGCCTTTGCCGACCTGTTGAAGGCCGCCGCCCTGAAACCCGATGTGCCGGTGCTGTTGACCGGCCCCTCCGAGGCCGAGGCGATCAAGCTGTTCGCCAATACCTATCTTGCGATGCGGGTGGCCTATATCAACGAACTGGACAGCTATGCGCTGGCGCGGGGGTTGGACAGCCGCCAGATCATCGAGGGCATCGGCCACGATCCCCGTATTGGCAGCCATTACAACAACCCGTCGTTCGGTTATGGCGGCTATTGCCTGCCCAAGGATACCAAGCAGCTTCTGGCCAATTACCACGATGTGCCGCAGACCCTGATCCGCGCCATCGTCGAGGCCAACGCCACCCGCAAGGATTTCATCGCCGACCGCATCATCGCGGCGCGCCCGAAAACCGTGGGGGTCTATCGGCTGACCATGAAGGCCGGGTCCGACAATTTCCGCGCCAGCTCCATCCAGGGCATCATGAAGCGGATCAAGGCCAAGGGGATCGAGGTGGTGATCTATGAGCCGACGCTGACCGAGGACACCTTCTTCCGCTCGCCCGTGATCCGCGACCTCGGGGCGTTCAAGACGCAGTCCGACGTGATCATCGCCAACCGCCATGCGCCCGAACTGGCGGATGTGGCGGACAAAGTCTTTACCCGCGACATCTTCGGTTCGGACTGAGCGGTCTTGTGCGGATAGGGGAATCGACCGCCTTCGTCGTAGCCGGTGACAGGCCCGGATCGAAGGTCAGGGCGGCGGCGGCCCTGGGCGTGCCCGTGCTGCCATGGTGCAACGTAGCCTAGCGCCCGATCAGCCTAGACCTTTCCTAAACCCCCATGCTGCACCTTTGCCTGATAGCTGGTGATTTGCGTTATGTCCTATAGAATATATCGGGCTGATGATCTGGGACATGGGCGCTTAAATTACGCCGTTGATGATCGAGTATATCGTTATGTTATATCAGGTATAACGGTTTGACGGGCTAATCAGGGGTGACACCAGATGAGACGCCATGAGACCGCATGCAACATATTATGATTGCTTCATGCGTTGCACGTGATGCCTGGATGCTGCCGGATGAAGCCAGGCGGGGCGCTACGGGTCCCTCCTGGGTGGATCGGCTTCCGGGGGGTCTCGTTGAGCCCGGTTCACCAGACTTTTATGCGGAACACCGACTTTTGCCGGACTCAGGCTCATTGGTTATCACTGATACTCATAGAGGCTCATGAGGTATCATAGGGTGTCACGCCAGTTGACCGCTAAAAACCTCGAAAGTGACGGTTCGACGTGGGTTTGGGGCGAAATAGGTTTTGGCAGGGTTCTGACAATGGTTTTCGTCAAAACCTACCCATAAAAAACATAATATAATCAAATAGATATATATGATGATTTGTGTGTATATGGTTTTGACCGTGGGGGTTGGTGCCTCTGTTTTTTCCGTCGTGGATTCCCATAGGGGGCCTAGTGTCAAAACCTACCCCCCCCCTTAAGTGGTTTTAGCCATCGCGACGCCAATGAAAAAGCCCGCCGAAGCGGGCCTGATCAGGTGATGTTGTCCTGACCTTCCCCCTCAGTTCCACGGAGGGCTCTTCTTGTCCAGAAAAGCACGGATGCCGGTCGCGGCCTCGGGGCTTTCCCAGGCATCTGCCAGACGCCGGATGCTGTCGTCGATCACCGCGTCATCGATGCGGGGGCCAAGGGCGCGGGCAAGGGCCTTGGCGGCAGCCACCGCGCCGGGGGCGGTGGCAAGATAGGGTGCCACCTCGGCCTCGACCGCGACATCAAGGCTCGCCTCATCAACCACACGAGAGATGAGGCCCAGGGTTTCGGCCTCGTCCGCGTCGAAGACGCGGGCCGACATGAAGACGCGGCGGGCGCGGCCTTCGCCCATGCGGGCCAGAACATAGGGGCCGATCGTGGCCGGAATGATCCCCAGCCGGGTTTCCGAAAAGCAGAATTTCGTGCCCCGCGCCGCAAGGGCGACATCGCAGACAGACGCCAGGCCAATACCGCCGCCGAAAACCCCGCCGTGCAACCGGCCGATCAGCGGGACCGGCATGGTGTTCAGCGCCTGCAACATCTCGGCCAGCTTGCGCGCCTCGCGCTGGCGCTGCGGGCGGTCGGCTTCGATCTGGGCTCTCATCCAGACCAGATCCCCACCGGCACAAAACACCGGGCCTGCGCCTGACAGCACGATGGCGCGGGCCGCGCCCGGCGCATAGGCAAATTCGGTCAGCTCCGCGATCATCGCAGGGGACAACACGTTGCGCCGCTCGGGCAGGTTCAGCGTGACATGGACGACACCGCGCGGATCGGTGCGGACATCCAGCGTTTGCCAGGTCATGCCGGCCTCCTCAGGCTGTGGGCAAAGGCGGCGGCACGGGCCAGCCGGACAGGGTCAAGCCCGGTGTCAAAGCCCATGTCATCCAGCAGGGCCGCCACAGCTTCGGTGGCGACATTGCCCTTGGCGCCGGGCGCATAGGGGCAGCCGCCAAGACCGCCGACCGCACTGTCAAAGACCCGCAGCCCCCGGTCAAGGCTGGCGGTGATGTTCTGCAACGCAAAGCCGCGCGTGTCGTGGTAATGCCCGGCAAGACGGCTGGCCGAAATCCGGTCCAGAACAGCCTCCAGCATGGCACCGATCCGGTCTGGCGTAGCAGACCCCAGGGTGTCGCCAAGGCTGATCTGACTGCACCCCATTTTTGCCAGCGCCTCGGCCACTTCGGCCACCGCCTCGGGGGCGACCGGCCCGTCATAGGGGCAATCGGTCACGCAAGAGACATAACCCCGGACCGGGACCGCCGCCGTTCGGGCCAGATCCAGCACCGGGCGAAACCGCTCCAGACTCTCGGCGATCGAGCAGTTGATGTTGCGCTGCGAGAACCCTTCCGAGGCCGAGGCGAAGACCGCCACCTCGTCGGCCCCGGCCGCAACCGCACGCTCAAAACCCTGAAGGTTGGGGGTCAGCGCAGCATAGGTGACACCGGGCTTGCGGGTGATGCCCGCCATGACCTCGGCGGCATCTGCCATCTGCGGCACCCATTTCGGGCTGACAAAGCTCGTCACCTCGATATGGCTGAAGCCGCAACCGGACAGCAGATCGACCAGCCGGATCTTGTCGGCGGTGGCGATTAGCCGGGCCTCGTTCTGCAACCCGTCGCGCGGCCCCATTTCGTAAAGCGTGACGGCTTCAGCCATCCGCGCCCTCCATCCGCACCAGAAGCGTGCCGTCGCTGACCTGATCGCCGGTCGCCACCAGAACCTCCGCCACGATGCCATCGCGGGGGGCGGTCAGCACATGCTCCATCTTCATCGCCTCAAGGATCACGAGGGGGTCGCCCTTGGTCACCCTGGCCCCGGCGCGGGTGTGCAGGGCGGCGACAAGGCCGGGCATCGGGGCAAGGACCGCATCGCCCCCCCCATGGTCATGATCGCCCGTCACAAGCGGACCTCGCAGGGCGAAGTCGTGCTTTCGCCCGCCAAGGAACAGGCTGATCCGGCCCGGCGATGCCGCCAGATGCGCCGTGGATTGCAGGCCGTTGCAGGCAAAGCGCAGGGCACCGCCCTGATGGTCAAGAAGGGTCAGCACGATCTCGCGCCCCTCGCCGGTCACGCGGAACTGCCCAAGGCCAAGATGGATGACCCGCAGCGCAAGGGGGGTGCCGTCATGCTCCAGCATCACGAAACTTTCCGCCTGCGACCAGCCGCGCCAGCCGGTCAGCCTGTCCCACGGGTCGGGGGCTTGCGGCTGGTCAAGCAGGTTCAGCGCGGCAAGGGCGACCAGCGCCGCAGCCTCGGGGGGCAGCGGGACAGGGGGGATCAGCCGGTCCAGATCGCGGGCGATCAACCCGGTATCAACCTGTCCGGCGCGAAAGCCGTCATGGCGTGACAGCGCGGCCAGAAATTCAAGATTGGTAGTCGAACCGGCTATCCGGCATTGTTCCAGCACCGTGGTCAGCCGCGCCAGAGCCGACGCGCGATCCGGCCCTTGGACGATGATCTTGGCGATCATCGGGTCATACCAGGGGGAAACCTCATCGCCCTGCCGGATGCCGCTGTCGATGCGCACCGAGCTGCGGGTGAATTCTGCCGCCGACGGAAAGGACAGATGGTCCAGCCGCCCGGTCGCGGGCAGGAAGCCCTTGGCGACATCCTCGGCATAAAGCCGCGCCTCGAAGGCCCAGCCGTCGATGCCCAGGTCTTCCTGCCGGAAGGGCAGGGGCGCGCCACTGGCGATACGCAGTTGCAACTCAACGAAATCAAGCCCGGTGATGGCTTCGGAAACCGGATGTTCAACCTGAAGCCGGGTGTTCATCTCCATGAACCAGAAACCATCGGGCCGCAGCGGGCCAGAGCCATCGACGATGAATTCGACCGTTCCGGCGCCCTGATAACCGATAGCGCGGGCGGCCTCGACTGCGGCCTTGCCCATGGCGGCGCGAACCTCCTCGGTCATACCGGGGGCAGGGGCCTCTTCGATCACCTTCTGGTGGCGGCGTTGCAGGCTGCAATCCCGCTCGAACAGGTGGACGACATTGCCATGGGCATCGCCAAAGATCTGAATCTCGATATGCCGGGGCCGGGTGATGTATTTCTCGACCAGACAGGCCGGGTCGCCAAAGCTCGCCTGCGCCTCGCGCTGCGCGCTCTCCAGTGCGGCCGTGAAATCTTCCGGCACCTCGACAAGGCGCATCCCCTTGCCGCCGCCGCCCGCCCGCGCCTTGATCAGGACCGGATAGCCGATGGTGCGGGCCTCGGCGGCAAGATGCGCAGGGTCCTGGTCGGCACCGTGATAGCCCGGCACCACCGGCACCCCGGCCTTTTCCATCAGCGCCTTGGCGGCATCCTTCAGCCCCATGGCCCGGATCGCGCTGGCCGACGGGCCGATGAAAACCAGCCCGGCGGCCTGAACCGCTTCGACGAAGCCGGGGTTTTCCGACAGGAACCCATAGCCGGGGTGGATCGCCTCGGCCCCGGTGCGCAGGGCGGCGGCAATGATCGCCGCGCCTTGCAGATAGCTTTCGGCGACGGCGGCAGGCCCGATGCGTACCGCCTCATCGGCCATGGCGACATGCTTGGCCCCCGCATCGGCATCGGAATAGACGGCGACGGTGGCAATGCCCATGCGGCGCGCGGTGGCGATGACACGGGCGGCGATTTCCCCACGATTGGCAATCAGGATCTTGCGAAACATCGGGGCCTCACATGCGGAACACGCCAAAGCGCGTCGGAAGGATCGGGGCATTCAGCGTGGCCGACAGCGACAGGGCCAGCACCTCTCGCGTGCGGCGGGGGTCGATGATGCCATCGTCCCAAAGCCGGGCAGAGGCGTAAAGGGGGTGCGACTGGCGCTCGAACATCTCCACCGTCGGGCGCTTGAATTCGGCCTCCTCCTCGGGCGACCAACTGCCACCTTTGCGCTCGATGGCGTCACGCCGGACAGTGGCCAGAACACCCGCCGCCTGTTCGCCCCCCATCACCGAGATGCGGCTGTTGGGCCATGTCCACAGGAACCGCGGCCCATAGGCGCGGCCGCACATGCCGTAATTGCCCGCCCCGAACGACCCGCCGACCAGAAGCGTGATCTTCGGGACCTGGCTGGTCGCAACCGCCGTCACCAGTTTGGCACCATCCTTGGCGATACCCCGGTTTTCGGCGGTGCGCCCGACCATAAAGCCTGCGATGTTTTGCAGGAAGACCAATGGGATGCCGCGTTGCGAGCACAGTTCGACAAAATGGGTGGCCTTCAGCGCGCTTTCCGAGAAGATCACCCCGTTGTTGCCGATAATGCCGACCGGCATGCCCATGACATGGGCAAAACCGCAGACAATCGTGGTGCCATAGCGCGGCTTGAATTCATCCAGACGAGAGCCGTCGACAATGCGGGCGATGACCTCGCGGATGTCATAGGGGGTCTTGGCCTCTGGTGGGACAACGCCCATCACTTCGGCGGGGTCGTACAGCGGGTCTTCGGGTGCTTGCAGGACAACGGCGGGGGATTTGCGGCGGTTGAGGCTGGCGACCGCCCGGCGGGCAAGCGCCAGCGCATGGGCATCATCCTCGGCCAGCAGGTCGGCCACGCCGGAAAGCCGCGTATGCACATCGCCGCCGCCAAGGTCTTCGGCGCTGACCACCTCGCCCGTGGCGGCGCGCACAAGGGGCGGACCGGCCAGAAAGATCGTGCCCTGTCCCTTGACGATGATGGTGACATCCGACATCGCGGGCACATAGGCGCCGCCCGCCGTGCAAGACCCCATCACCACGGCGATCTGCGCGATGCTCTGGGCCGACATATTGGCCTGATTGAAGAAGATGCGGCCGAAATGGTCGCGGTCGGGGAACACCTCATCCTGATTGGGCAGGTTCGCACCGCCGGAATCCACCAGATAGACGCAAGGCAGCCGGTTTTCGGCGGCGATCTCCTGCGCGCGAAGGTGTTTTTTCACCGTCATCGGAAAATAGGTGCCGCCCTTCACGGTGGCGTCGTTGCACAGGATCATCACCTCCTGCCCCTCGACCCGCCCGATGCCGGCGATCAGGCCCGCCGCGGGGCTGGCGCCCTCGTAAAGCCCATGCGCGGCAAACAGCCCCACCTCCAGAAAGGGCGAACCGGGATCCAAGAGGCGGTCGATCCGCTCACGCGGCAAGAGCTTGCCCCGGCTTTGGTGCAGGGCGCGGGCCTTGTCGCCGCCGCCAGCCAGCGCCAGTCCGGCGGCGGCGCGGACGGTTTCAAGCGCGGCCATGTTCGCCGCCTGATTGGCGCGAAAGGTCTCGCTGCGGGGCGAGATGTTCGTGGCAAGCACCGTCATACCGTCATCGCCCCCATCAGCTCGCGCCCGATCAGCATCCGGCGGATTTCCGAGGTGCCGGCACCAATCTCCATCAGCTTGGCATCGCGGAAGATCCGGCTGACCGGGGTTTCATTCATGAAGCCTGCGCCCCCCATGGCCTGCACCGCCTGATGCGCCACCTCCATCGCGGCTTCCGAGGCGTAAAGCACGCAAGCCGCCGCATCCTGCCTTGTGACCACCCCCCGGTCACAGGCGCGGGCCACCTCGTACACATAAGCGCGGGCCGAGTTCAGCCTGGTGTACATATCGGCGATCTTGGCCTGCATCAGTTGGAACTGACCTATGCTTTGGCCAAACTGCTTGCGGGCGACCATGTAGGGCATGATCTCGTCCAGACAGGCGGCCATGATGCCGGTGCCGATCCCCGACAGGACGACCCGTTCATAATCCAAGCCAGACATCAGCACCCGCACGCCCTTGCCCTCGGCCCCCAAGAGGTTTTCGGCGGGCACCTCGACCCCGTCGAAGATCAGTTCTGCCGTGTTCGATCCGCGCATTCCCAGCTTGTCGAAATGGGGCGAGGTGCTGAACCCTTTCATGGTCTTTTCCACGAGGAAGGCGGTGATACCCTTCGATCCGGCCTCGGGGTCGGTCTTGGCATAGACCACTAGCACATCGGCATCTGGGCCGTTGGTGATCCAGTATTTCGTGCCAGTCAGCACATAGCACTCGCCCTTCCGCTCGGCCCGGAGTTTCATCGACACCACGTCAGACCCTGCGCCCGCCTCGCTCATCGCCAGCGCACCCACATGGCTGCCCGCGATCAGCCCGGGCAGGTATTTCCGCCGCTGCGCCGGGGTGCCGTTCAGCTTGATCTGGTTGATGCACAGGTTGGAATGCGCGCCATAACTCAAGGCAACCGAGGCCGAGGCGCGGGCGATTTCCTCGACCGCGATGACATGGGCCAAGTATCCCATCCCCACCCCGCCATATTCCTCCGGCACGGTGATGCCCAACAGGCCAAGGCTGCCCATTTCCGGCCAAAGCTCGGCGGGGAAGGCATTCTGCCGGTCCACCTCGGCGGCAAGGGGTTTGACCCGGTCCTGCGCCCAGCGGTGGACCATATCGCGCAAGGCACCGACCTCATCGCCCAGATCGAATTTCAGCGATGCCAGAAACATCCCCGTCCCTCCTTATTCCGCAGCCATGGCCACGGGTCTGTTGTCCAGCAAGGTCGCGCGCAGGCCGTCGCGCCGCGCCATCTGTTTGTGCCAGGCCGCCTCCTTGACCGGGCCATAGCCGCGGATCTCTTGCGGCAGAGCCAGAAGCTCGGCGATCAAGGGCAGCGTCTCGGCCGTCACAGCCTGTTCTGCCAACGTCAGATCGTCTTCGTAGCGCGCGATCAGCTCACGCTCCAACCTGCGGTCATGGCTGTGGCCAAAGGGGTCCGCCCAGGTGCCGCGCAGGAATTTGAGCCGGGCCAGAACGCCGAGGACGGGCAATATCCACGGGCCGAATTCGCGCTTTTTCGGGCGTCCATCGCTGGCCTTGCCGGGCAGGATCGGCGGGGCAAGGTTCAACGACAGGCGGTAGGGGCCAGAGAATTCGGCCTCAATCCCCTTGCGGAAGGCGGGCAGGCTGTAAAGCCGCGCGACCTCGTATTCATCCTTGTAGGCCAGAACCCTGGCATAGGTTTCGGCCACCACGCGGGGCAGGTCATGGGTGCCAATGCCTTCCGCAGCGGCGGTGATCCGGGCCAGGCTTTCGCGGTAGCGGGTGGCAAGGCCTGCGTTCTGATAGGCTTGCAGATGACGGGCGCGGGCCGCGACCAGTTCCTCCAGAGGCAGGGAGGGGGCGGGTGCATCCGCCGCCCCGCCTGCCAGTGCGACCACCCGCGCCGGGTCATGCGCCAGAAGCCTGCCCCAGTTGAAGGCTTTGGTGTTGGCATCGACCGCCGTGCCATTCAACCCGATGGCCTCCAGGATCGCAGCCCTGGACAAGGGCACCAGCCCAGCTTGCCAGGCATAACCCAGCATCATCAGGTTTGCGCCGATCTCATCTCCCGTCAGCCGGGCAGCAAGGCCCGAGAAGTTCAGGAAATGCCGAGACGAGCGTACCGAGCCTGCAACAGCAGCCTCGGACCCGGCCTCCTTGAAGTCGAAATCGCGCTGGCGAATGAAATCGGAAACCGGGGTGACATGGGTGTTCAGCACGGCCTCGGTCCGGTCGGGGCTGCACAAGAGGTTGCAATCCCGCGATGCCGCCACCACGGCATCCGCCGCCAGCAGCAGGTCGGCGGACCCGGCGGCGATGCGAGGGGCGGCGATGGGCCGGTCGGGCCGCGAGATGCGGACATGGCTCATCACCGCGCCGCCCTTTTGCGCCAGCCCCGCCATGTCCAGCACCATCGGAATCTTGCCCTCGACATGGGCGGCCATGCCCAGAATGGCGCTGATGGTCAGAACGCCGGTGCCGCCAACCCCGGCAAGGGCAAGGTTCCAGGCGCGCTCGATCTGCGGCAGCACGGGATCCGGCAGCGCCGAGACATCCGCCCCGCCCTGTCCTAGGGTCTTGCGCAGGGCCGCGCCACGGACCGTCACAAAAGAAGGGCAAAAGCCCTTGAGGCAGGAATAATCCTTGTTGCAGGCTGACTGGTTGATCTTCCGCTTGCGGCCCAGATCGGTCTCCAGCGGCTCGACCGCGATACAGTTCGAGGTCTGCGAGCAATCGCCACAGCCTTCGCAAACCGCCGGATTGATCCACAGCCGCAGGTCCGGGTCTGGTGCCGTGCCCCGCTTGCGGCGGCGGCGCAATTCGGCGGCGCAGGTCTGTTCGTAGACGATGATTGTGACACCCGGCACCTCGCGCAGTTCCAGCATCACGGCGTCGATCTCGTCGCGGTGGCGGATTTCGGTGCCGGGTGCAAGGTCTGCGGCGCGGTAAAGCTCGGGGCGGTTCGACATCAGCACAATCTTCGCCACCCGCTCATGATAGACCTGATGGGTGATCTGCTCGGGCGTCAGCTCGCCGTCGATCGGCTGGCCGCCGGTCATGGCGACCGCATCGTTGACAAGGATCTTGTAGGTCAGGTTCACCCCCGCCGCGACCGACTGGCGGATGGCAAGGGTGCCCGAGTGAAAATAGGTGCCGTCACCAATATTGACGAAGCGGTGCTTCTCGTCGGTAAAGCGGCTGATCGCCGTCCAGGGAACGCCCTCGGCCCCCATATGGGTGAAGGTCTCGGTCCGCCGATCCATCCACTGCGCCATGAAATGACAGCCGATCCCGGCCATTGCCTTCGACCCCTCGGGCACGCGGGTCGAGGTGTTGTGCGGGCAACCGGCGCAGTAATGCGGCAGGCGCAGGACAGGGGGCACATGGGCTGCGGCCCGCGCCTCGGTCTTGTGCAGGGCCTCCACCCGGGCGCGCAGCCGGTCGGCAAGATCGTGGGGCAGATCAAGCCGCAACAGCCGCTCGGCAATCGCCCCCGCCACCATGCCGACGGTCAGCCCGGCGGACAGGTGAAGGAAGGGCCGGCCCGCCTCGTCGAACTTGCCAACGATGCGGGGGCGCACATCGGCACGCCAGTTGAACAGCTCCTGCTTGATCTGGTTCTCGATGATCTCGCGGCGCTCTTCAATGATCAGCACTTCTTCCAGACCCCGCGAGAAAGAACGGATGCCTTCCGGTTCCAAGGGCCAGGGCATGCGGACCTTGTAAAGCCGCAGGCCGACCACCGCCTGCTCTGCCGGTCCAAGGCCCAGTTCCGCCAGCGCTTGCCGCACATCCTCATAGGCCTTGCCCGAGGCGACGATGCCAAAGCGGGCGCGGCCATGATCAGCGATCAGCCGGTCCACCCCGTTGGCGCGGGCAAAGGCGAGGGCGGCATAGCCCTTGTGCTCTTGCAGCCGTTCGTCCTGCACCAGTGGCGGGTCGGGCCAGCGCAGGTTCAACCCGCCGGGCGGCAGGTCGAAATCATCGGGCAGAGCGAACTGCCGCGCCTCTTGCGCCAGATCGACAACCGAAGAAATCTCGACCGTTTCCGAGATCACCTTGAAGCCGACCCAGCAGCCGGAATAGCGCGACATGGCGATGCCGAGGAGGCCCATCTCCAGAAACTCATGCACCGAAGAAGGGTAAAGCATCGGCATCAGGGCCGAGATGAAGGCATGATCCGACTGGTGCGGGATCGACGAGGATTTGCAGGTATGGTCATCGCCCGCAATCGCCAGCACCCCGCCATGGCGGGCCGAACCGGCCGCATTGGCGTGCTTGAACACGTCGCCCGAACGGTCCACCCCCGGCCCCTTGCCATACCAGATGCCGACAACCCCCTCTTTGCGGGCACCGGGCGAGAGATGCAGTTGCTGGCTGCCCCAGACGGCGGTGGCCGCCAGATCCTCGTTCAGGCCTGGTTGAAAGACCACATCATGCCGATCCAGAAACCTGCGGGCCTTGACCAGTTGCTGGTCATAGCCGCCCAAGGGAGAGCCGCGATAGCCAGAGATGAAGCCCGCGGTGTTCAGCCCGGCAGCCCGGTCGCGGCGCATCTGGATCATGGGCAGTCTGACCAAGGCCTGCGTGCCGGTCAGAAAGACCGAACCGCTCTCTGCCACATATTTGTCGTCCAGCGAGACAGACATGCAATCTCCTCCGCCTGACTCTCCTCCCGCTCACTTTACGCCCGGCCTTGGAAACAGGGTCTCTAATGCTGACCTTGTTGCCGCAGTTCGTGAAACATTGTACCATATAGGCGGTAAAAATCGGTAACCCGTTATGAAAGGCATCACTTCTTGATGATCCTGTCGCGCAAGGGGATGGTATGCAGCTTGACGATTCGGACCGGCGCATCCTTCGCGCCCTGCAAGAGCAGCCGGAACTGACGCTGCGCGAGCTGGGAGAGGTGACAGGCCTTAGCCACTCTCCCTGCTGGCGACGGCTGCAGCGGCTTCAGCAAGAGGGGGCGATCGGGGCCAAGCGGTTCGTCGTCGATCCCGAGGCGATCGGGTTCGACATCCTTGTGCTGTGCTTCGTCAAGATTTCGCATCACCAGCGCGATCGGCTTCGCGCCTTTGAGGAGGCCGTGGCAAAGGTGCCCGAGGTCATGCAGTGCTACTCGCTCAGCGGCGAATACGACTATGTGCTGCAAGTGATCGCCACCAGCGTCCGCGACTATGAGGCGACGGTGAAGAATGCGATTGTCGAACTGCCCAATGTGCAGTCGGTCAACACCAGCTTCACCCTCAAACGCGTCAAGAACAGCCTGAACGTGCCAATCTGAGACCCCTTGAACGGTCCCCCTGAACCCGAACAGGACGCCCCGGTTCGGGTTTTGCTTGCAGCCCGCCGCGGAACGCGTCACCGCTAGGAAAAACGGGGCAGGCATGGACAGCGACGGGCAAGAGCAGGCGGATTGGCGGCATCCGGTGGTGCTGGCCATTTTCATCCTGTGCCTTGTACCAGAAGTCATCCTGTCGGGGGCCGACTGGGGGCTGTGGGGCGATCCACGCTGGCGGCTTTGGGCATTTCAGAATGCCGGGTTCTGGGCCGGGCTGTTGCACAACTGGCGGCCGAACTATGTTCTGCAGCCCTATATGATGTTTCTGACCTATGGCTTCCTGCATGCCGGGGCGGTGCATTTCATCGTCAACATGACAACGCTGATCTCGCTGGGTCCGCCCTTGGCCGATGCCTTTGGCGGGCGGCGGCTGGTGCTGCTTTATGCCGGTTCGATCGCGGGGGGCGCGCTGGGGTTCGCGGTGCTGTCCTCTGCCGTCCTGCCGATGGTCGGCGCATCGGGCGCGCTGTTTGGCCTCGCAGGGGCGCATGTGGCGCTGCATTACCGGGCGCGGCGGGCAGTTCATGCCACACAGCTGCCGGTGCTGCGGGCGATCCTGGGGCTGGTGGCACTGAATCTGGTCTTGTGGTGGGCAATGAACGGGCAACTGGCCTGGGAAACCCATCTGGGGGGCTTTGTCACAGGCTGGCTTCTGGCCCTGTGGTTGGACCCGGAGCCGGACGATTCGTCAGACCGCGATCTGCCGGACGTGGTTTAGAGGCGGCGCTTCAGATCGGGCATCTGGCAAATTTCCGCCCCCGATAGCGGCAAAAGTGGGCCTAAACCGCCGGTTGTCCCCACCCCGCGCAGGAAAAGCTGGACCTTGGCGGGAAGTCTGTCACCCTTTGGGGGTAAGAGTTTGATCTGGTTATTGTGAACAGATTTCCAGAAGGAACCCTCAGATGGATGTTTTCACGATCTTCATGGGCCTTTACCTGCTTGTGGCGATTTTCGCGGGCGCCATGACCTATGTCGAGCAACACCAGACGACCACCCGCAGCAAGGTTTTCACCCCGCTGGCCTACCTGATCTGCGCCCTGTGGCCCTTGGCCGTGGCGGCAATGCTGATCTCAATGCAGCTTGACCGGATGGCCATGGCTCGGCGGCAGGCCCGGGCCTGATTTAGGCGACCGACGCCCGGCATGCCGGGGCATCGCCAGCTTGAGTATGACATAATCTTCATTAGCGGAGGAAGATTCTCCTCCGCGGCTGCGCCCCAGATCGTCCTGCCCATAGAGCCGCGACAGGCCCGCCCACCAATGCCGCAGCACCCCGGCGGCAACGGCAGACCGGGGATCTTCGGGGCCGAACAACTGACCCGACAATGCTTCGAATTCCGCTGCCCCCAACTCCTGGCACAGGGTAATGCCAAGGGCCAGCATTTCGCGATATTCGGGCGACCGGGCCAGAACCCGATCTTCGGGCGGACGGCCCCCCTTGGTCAGCGCCTCATAAAGCTGGCGCGCGCGCAGCACCTTTTCGTCCACTCCCCCGTCCTCTCATACTGATCACCAAGGCAAGCCGCCGCAGCAACGGCATGCCCTGCCCCAACCTGCCGCGCGGATGGGGCATTTCCGCGGCGAAGGTGGGGGAGGAATGTGGACAAGGCCCGAACCGGCCGCGCGCGGCCTTCGGAAAGGGTTAACTTTCGTCAACCGGTGGGTCAGGAAGCCGCAGCCGTGCCCGAAAGCATCCAAGGGGCAGGCGCCGCCCTGCCCTCGCCCGCAATGCGGGCCAGATCGGTGCGAATCTGATCATCCGACAGCACCGCCATGCCACCATGCGTGGGCACGCTGATGATACGGCGGAAGATGTCGCTTGCCTGCGGCAGGTCGGCCAGCGGGCGGTAATATTTACCCGCCATGAAATGCTGCAACCGGCCAGGCAAATCTTCGGGCACCGTGGCATCCGACAACAGCGCAACGCTAGTCAGCGCCACATGGGGCACGCCGCCGCCACACAGGGGCACCAGACCGACCTCTGCCGCCAGCGCCACAATCCGCTGGCGCTGCTCGGTCGAGGCGGCGATCCAGTTCGGCGCATCCTGCAACCGGTCCAGCAGGAAAGCGCAAGAGATGTCAGAGATCTTGCCGTTGTTCAGCCAGGCCTCGGGCGGCTCTGGCGGGCGGTCGCCATAGGTGATCAGGGGTTCCAGCGCATCCACCGCCTCGGCAGGCACCAGGATCAGCCCGCCCTCACCCATGCCATAGGGTTTGGTATGGTGCAGGCTAAAGGCCTGCCAGCCCCAATCGGGCATCCGGGTGCCGATGCCGGCGGCATTGTCCAACAGCAGGGGCAGGTTCCGCGCCCTGGCAAAGGCGATCACCGCGTCAAACCCCAGGGCATGGCCCATCGGATTGACGGCGATGATGCCATCATAGCTGCCGGGGTCCACCGCCCGCAGCGCCGCCATGTCCAGCATCGCATCGCCATCGCAATCGACAAAGGTCACATCGGCGAAATAGCCGCGCCCCAGATTGCGAAAGGCAAAGGCGGGTGCCAACCAGCGCAAGCGGCGACCAAACCGCATGGCCCAAAGTCGCGCCATCGCCTCCAGCGCGATGCCGGCATTGGCGCAAGGGATCAGGCAAACATCGGACGGCAAGCCCATATGGGCCGACATCTCATCCCTCAGGCGATGCCACAGCGGCCCGCCATTGGCCCAGTGGTTGCGGGCAGCACTCGCCTCTAGCAACCGACCGACCCGCGCAAGATCGGGCCGCTTGTCTTCAATGAAACTGACTTTCATCTGAACACGACACCGCACAAGCACCTGTGAAACCACACAAACGACCTGCCAATAGCCAGACCGCAGGAAGGCCAAATCCCACCCTTCATCGCAGCTCCCCCAAGCTGATCCGCCGCGGCAAGACCGGGGGATTTGGCGATGTGAGCGGAAATCCGCCGCCGAGTCGAGTGGAAGTTGTGGCATCCTACAAATTGCAACCATAGCGGAAACAATCAGACGAATATTGCCATATTGTTTAGAATTATTCCTGTGAAGCCGAGCACTTCATGCAAATGAAATCGGGCGCCCGAAGGCGCCCGACAGTATCATCAGGAATTGGCTGGTTTCAGGCGCGCTTGCCGCGACGACGCAGCGAGCCCAGACCCAGCAAGGCACCGCCCAAGAGCAGACCCGCAGCCGGAACCGGAACCGGCGAGACCGAAACGGCATCGATATCAAAACCATCGAAGGACTTGCCCTTCTTTGGGGTGGTATCAACGATCTTGATCTGGGTGAAAACACCCTTGGCCGCGAAAGTGGTGGCCAAGTAGTTCTTGAGCGACGCAATCAGCGTCCAGGTCGTGCCATCGCCAACATAGACGTCGGCAAATTCCGGCTGTTTCTTCGGGTCGTTGAAGGTGACCTCGAAAATCTTGCCCACGGCCCGGAAGGGCTGCGCAAAGGACAGAACGATCGAACCACCGATGCCCAGCGAGACGAACAGGCCGTCTTCGGCACCAAGGGCGGCCGTCGGGTAGTCACGCCCGGCGAGGGTCTTCTTGAAAAGGCCCTTGTTATAGGAAACCACCGAATCCGCATAGATCGGGGCAGCGTTGGAAGCGGCAGGCGCCAAAAGAGCAGCCGCAAGGACGAGGGATTTGAGGAACGTCATGAAAGCGGACTCCTGTCGAAAAACTTCATTTTCCAGTTAGCACATGCAGCATGGCAAAACGATAAATATCTTTCGGTCCGGCAAGATTACGCACATATGATGGAAACAATGCCGCAACAGCGCGAAAAATGGGCAGATCACGGAAACAATAGCCAAGGCATTGTTCTTAAAGGCCGCAGCTTTGCCAGATTTCCGCTTACAAAAAAGCCGCGACTCCCCATCACGGGTGATTCGGACAGCCAAAATACAACCCCAATGCGTTCTCCTGTCAGATTCCGCCATGCAGCAACTTCAGCGGCGGCCCCGCGTCACAATCTGCCGCAGCAGCGGGACAAAGCGCGCCCGATCCAGCAAAAGCTGCCCGGCGACATAAAGTGCCACCCCCAGCGGAATACAAACTGCAAGTTGCAGCAGTGGACTAATGGTCAGATGGGCCTGCACCACCGCCACCGCCAGGCCCATTGCCGCCGCTGACAAGACCGGCCGGCCCAGAACCTTGACGACCTCCATCGGGGGCTGCCCGATGAGGCGCAGCGCGAAAGAGCAATTTATCGGCGTCAGCAGAATGGTCAACACAAGCTTGCCGGCCACGACAGCGACAATTCCGTAATTCACGGTCACCAAAAGCGTGCAGATCGTCATCGATGCGGAAAAGATGCTCCACTTGAACTGGAACTTTGCCCAACCCTTGGCAGAAAAGATCACACTGTTCAGGTCATTTACGGTGCCGAACATGGATCTGATCGTCGTAAGCCCCATCAGAACCGCCACCATGTCCCAACCCGGCCCCAGAAGCAGCCGGACTGCGGGATGGGCAACCGCCCATAAGCCGAAGGCAACCGGAGCCATGACCACCATCAAGCCGTGCTGCATGGTCAGATAGCCCCGCCGCATCCGGGCATCATCCTCCTGGATGGTCGCCATGATCGGGAACATCACCTTGCGCACCATCTGCACCGTGATCCGCAGGGGGGTAAAAACGATCTGGTCCGCCATCCGGGAATAACCAAGATCGGTGGTCGAAAGCCGGTTCCCGACGATGGGACGGTCAATTTGCGAGCTGAGGAACTGCACGACGCCCGCCGCCGTAACATAGCTGCCATAGGACAGCAGTGGTCGCAGGACGGAATAACTGAACTGCAAGCGGGGGCGCCAACGCGAAAACCACATGATGCACAGCATGGTCACGATGGGGCCAGCCATCATCTGGGCAATCAAGGCCTCTATCTTGAAACCAAGCAGCACCATGGCCACAGCGACGGCTGAACTGGACACAGCTCCGGCAACCTCTGAAATGGTAAGATGGCCAAAGGCCAGACGCCGCTCCAGCACGGATTGTGGAACACCCTGCAAAGCCCCGAAAACAAATATAGGGGCGACCCACAACAAGGGGCCAACAATCCGGCTGTCCCCCATCACCTGGGCGATCCAGGGCGAAAACATCATGGTTGCCATCGTCATCACCGCCCCGATGCCAAGGTTCCACCAGAAAACGCAATCCTCTTCCAGCTTGGTCACATTGCCGCGCTGCACCAGCGCAATGCGAGTGCCGAAATCGGTCAGTATCTGGGCTATTCCTGACACGAAGGCGACCATCGAGATCAGGCCGAACTCCGCAGGCGAAAGATAGCGGGACAGAATTCCAAGGACCGCCACCCCCTGAAAGGCGCGCAAAAGCCGCCCCGCAACGGTGAAGCTGGCGCCCTTCATGGCCTTGGATCTGAGGTTCTGCTGCGTCATTCTGAATGTATCCAGTCGGCCTGTTCAACAGCGGGCATGGGCCGGATCAAGCCGGGCCACCCTTGCGCGACCAGCGGAAACGATAGCGCCCAGGACGCAGATAATGCAGCAACGGCGTAAGAGGCAGCTTGACCACAGACGACCACTGCCCCGCCGCCAGGAACAGGCCCACCCCCTGCCACCAAACCCGATAGGCCGCCCCCAGGTGCCCTTCGGCAAAATAATCCCGCACCGTGAAGGCGACTGTGCGGGCAAGCGCCAAATTACGCTTGTCCGCAGGGCCCGGATAAAGACCTGCCTTGTTACGGTCGATCAGAAACCTTGTGCGCACATAGCGGATTGCATCGCCCGAATTGGTCTGTGTGACGCTTCCCGGCAGGCTTTGCCGATAGCCCATGATGGCCGGCTGACCGATGACCAGAACAGGCCCGCATTCGTTCGCGCGATAGAACAGATCGGTGTCCTCACTGTGGCGCACTGCGCCGGTGAAACCGCCCAGTGCCTGAAACACAGATCGCCGGAAGCCGACATTGCACGATGATACCGTTGTGATGGGATCATCAAGGCGCATGTCCAGCAGCGTATCATGCAGGCGCAGGGCCACAGGTGCCTCGGTCACCCGGTCAAGCTCTGCATTCTCATGGAAGCGGACTGCTTCGATGAAAAGGACCGTTGCCTTGGCGGCTTCGGGGCAAGCCAGGGCATTTTTCATGACACCAACACCCCAAGGCAGCCAGATGTCATCGCTGTCGTGAAAAACAACCCAGTCGTTTAGCGCTTCGTCCATACCGCGGTTCCGCGCGGGGCCGGGACCACTGTTCGACTGCACAACAAGCCGGATGGTTGCCCCCCGGCTTTGGGTCGCCAAGGCCCTGACAACCTCTGGCGTTTCGTCGGTCGAGCCATCGTCCACTACAACCACATCCAGACCAGATGCTTCCGGCAGAAGGAATGGGGCCAGGCAGGCTCGAACATGATCGGGTCGATTATAGACCGGGATCACAACCGAAAAACTGCATCCTGCCCCATCTGGCGATACGGCCTTGCAGGCATCTGGATCAAAACTGGCCAACAGCGCGTACTTTCCTTCAAATCACGCCGGGACACTATCAGCCCTCGCACATGGCTGTCGATACTGCGGCGCAGCATGCCGTCAACCCGCAGTCTCCTGCAAGCGTCCGGCAACATAGACAGGCTTGCGCCGCGCCTTGCGATAAAAGGGGTGCTCAACCCAGTTGGTACATATCCAGGCCATCGGGATCGAAAGAGTAAAGGTAAAGGCTGCCAGCAGACCCAGATAACTCCAGCGGTCAAGATTCTGGTCGTTCAACAGGTACATCCCCAGATAAAGCGGGGTCATGTGCAGAAGATACAACGAGTAAGACAACTGCCCCAGCCACAGCATGGGGCGCGACGACAGCCACGCAATGGGTCGTCGCGACACGCCCCGATCACGCGCCAACAACAGCCAGCCCAAAACAAGGCCCCAAATCCCGATGGCCATGTCCGCCAGAAGGCAAGCCACAATGGCAGACCCCGTCACCGAAAGCGGGGTGAGCCAGCCCCGACCCGCCCAATCTTTTCGCCAGCAGGCAAAACTGGCGATGCCCAGGCCAAAATAGGGGGCATAGGCTACCAGGTTGGCCGGATTTGGCCAGTGCCGCAAAAAGACCCAAGCCAGCAGACAGGCAAGCCCCACAGTCCACCGCCGCCAGATCGCGCCGGTCGCCAATCCCAAAAACAGCGGAGGGGCCACAAGGTAGAACTGGAACTCGGTCGAGATATTCCACCCCTGCCCCAAGAACGTATAGGCCGCATTGGGCAGAATCTGTCGCGGAACCAAACCATGCAAAAGGGTAAGATGCGCGACCACATGTGCAGGAAGACGATCTAGCCCGCTCTCAAATGCTGACAACCGATCTGAAAGGCGCGCGCCCTCGAACGGGGCCTGCCTCAGCGCCTCGACAGCCAGAGGCGCGACCATAAGGGACAGCAAGAAAGCAACAAGATAGGCCGGATATATCCGCAGCAACCTGCCCCGGATGAACTCTCCGTAGCCCTGCCGACGCCGATCAAGCATCAGGAATATCACGAAGCCACTGAGGATACAGAAGATCTTCACCCGGATCAAAGACCCGAACAGCGGAGCGAAAAGGCCAAATGATTCTGGGGCTATCCCGACCGAGGGCAACAGATGCACGACCACGACCCAGACGGCCAAAAGGCCCCGCAGACCGTCCAACTCCTTGATCTTGCCCATAAGACCACCCGCAGGGTTAATGACCCTGCCGCGCCGCAGAATCTCCCCAAGGACTAGCCGGGGAAACCTTACTCAATCGTTAATAGAGCATTAACCACCGAACAAAGATCCCCCCCAAAGCGAGGCCCACGGCAGACCTGCCTGATTTCCGGGGCCCTGGGGCTGGAAACGGTGTTGACCAAGTGCAGCTTGCCGGGCAGCAAGCAGGCCCCTAACCTTGAGCGCAGAATGAACCGAGCAACAGACCAGGCACCCTCCATGACGCAGCCAACCCCGCAAAAGCACCGCAAGATTTCTCGACAGGGCCTGAACTACTTCAAGGAATTGCGGAACGCAGTCATATGGATTCGGCGGTTCTGGCTGGTGAAGGTCTGGGGCATGGACATTCATCCTGACACCATGATCTCGCTCTCGGCCAAGCTGGACAAGACCTTCCCAAAGGGTGTGCATGTCGCGCGAGGCGCCCGATTGGCCTTTGAGGTGCGGATCATGACACATGACCGGACCCGCGGTCTTTACCTGCATACCCGCATCGGGGAAGATGCCTTCATCGGCGGGCGCAGCATCATCTTGCCGGGGGTCGAGATAGGGGCAGGCAGCATGGTCGCCGTTGGATCGGTTGTTACAAAATCCGTGCCTCCGCGTACTTTGGTAGGTGGCAATCCCGCCAAGATTCTGCGTGAGGGCATCACGATCGTAGGGGGGCGCTTTCTGGAGGCGGATGCGAATGAAAGTGCCTTGGTCGAGGCCGGCCTGACCTGACCGGAAGCAAGACGGTGACAAGCCGCTGGCAGATAGGGGCAAGTGTTCTGATCGTCCTCGTCGGGATGGTTCTCTGGGGCCTGCAACTGTGGCAACATCGGCTACTTCCCCCCGCTGACAGAGCCTTATCTGCCCCGGTTACCCTTGAGGCCAAGCCCTTTCGCGTCACGCTGATCGGCACCAGCCTGACTTCGCGCCCAGGCTGGCCCGAGAGCCTTGAACACAGGCTGGCACAATGCCTCGGCAGGGATGTGGTCATCACCCGCATCGCCCGCGCGGGCATGAACTCGAACTGGGGGGTGGCGCAACTTGAGGCGATCAAACAAACGAAGCCCGATCTCGTTACCATCGAATTCTCGGGAAATGATGCCGACCTTCATGACGGCGTTTCCCTTGCCAAAAGCGAAGAAAACCATCGCAACCTGATCGCAGGATTGCGATTTGCCCGACCCGATCTGCCGGTCATCCTGATGGTCATGAGCCCCAAATACGGCTTGCCCAGCCTGATGCGCCCCCTCTTGCCGCGCTATACGGCAATCTACCCTGCTCTTGCCGGGCAACTCGATACCGGGCTTCTTGACTTCTACCCCCGATGGCTTGCCCTGCCTTGGCAAGAAAGGGGTCTTCAGAGTGACGGGCAGCACCCCGACCCCCTTATTGCAACAGAGGTCATCGTGCCTGTTCTGGTTGCCTATATCGGGCAGGCCGCCACAAAATCCTGTGGTGACTGGCGTACAAGATAGGTTGCGGCTGCATAATTTGCGGCAAGGATGCCTCACCCGCCCCCCAACCTGCGACACCCGGCTTGCCGCCTACCCTCCCCTGCGGCATCCTTTCGCCCGAGCAGAAGGCGGGCCACCGCCGGAACAACAGCCGGAAACCGGCAGCAGGCACATGGACCTACATCGCATGGCGCCGCAGCGCCAAGCCCGTCACCCTTGGGGGCGACCTTTTGCAATCTCTGCCCTGGCGCTGGCCACGGCACTGGCGGCTTGCGCGCAAAAGGAAGACTACAAAACCCCGCATTTTCCCTTTTTTGGCTCTTATTCCCAAAAACAGGCGGCCCCGGTTCTGCTTTCGAATGCCGAATGGTGGCACGGGTTTCAGGATCCGGTTCTGAACCAGCTTGTGGCGCAGGCGCTGGCCGGAAACCTCTCGATCGCGGCGGCGAGAGAGCGGGTGGTCCAAGCGCGTGCCGAGGCGCGGGGGGTGCCCGACAGGGCCGGTCTGTCCGCTTCCGCCGCGGGCCGTCAGCAAGGGGAAAAGGGCGGCGATGTGACCTCCTCTGCCGAGGGAGATCTGGGGCTTTCCTGGATGCTGGACCCTTATGGCGAGCGGCGCGCGCGCAAGGCCGCCGCCGGGGCGCGAGTAGAGGCCGCGGATGCCGAGACGGATGCCGCGCGCCTGCTGGTGCTTTACAACCTGTGCAACGCCTATGTGGAATTGCGCTATCAGCAGCGCCTTCTGGCCCTGCGCCAGCAGGAAATCGCCAGCCGCCGCAGCACGCTTTCCCTTGCACAGAGCCTGTTTGATACGAACTCGGGCACGAAACTGGATGTGACGCGCACCCAAGCCGAACTGGCCCAGGCCCAAGCCGATCTGCCGCTGATCGAGGCGGCAATCCGCGTGCAGCAAAACCAGATCGCGGTGCTGACCGGACGCCAGCCCGGCACCTCCGGCCCCGAGCGTGAGCCTGGCAAGGGGATGCCTCAGGCGCGGATGAGCGCCGACATCGGCATTCCCGCCGACCTTCTGCGCAACCGCCCCGACATCCGTATTGCCGAGCGTCTGTATTACGCCGCTGTCAATCAGGTGGATGTGGCGCGCGCCGCTCTTTACCCCCGCCTGTCCTTGTCCGGGGCGATCAACCTGACTTCAGTGCGCAAGGGTGGCTCCAGCCGCGATTATTACTTTGGCCCCTCGGTTTCGCTGCCAGAGTTTCCGAACAGCAGCACCAAGGCAGGGGTCGAAGCCACCTATTCGGCGGCACGTCAGGCGCATATTGACTGGAAGGCCACGGTGTTGAATGCGGTGATGGAGGTCGAGAATGCCCTTGTCGAATATGACGGCAGCCGCCGCGCCCGCGCCGCGACCGAGCGCAGCCTGACCCTTTATCGTCAGGCGCAGACCATGACGCGCGATCTGGTGCAATCTGGCGGAGCGACGGTGGGCGACCTGATCGATGCCGACCAGTCGGTGACCAATGCCTCGAACACCCTTGCCCAGACACAACGGCAGCAGGCGCTGGATTTCATCGCGCTGAACGTGCGGCTGGGGTCGGGCAGTGCGGCGGGCGAAGCCCCTGCCCCGGCCACACCACCGGGCAACTAAAACCCCTGCCCTTTCAGCCAGATTTCCAGCCTGTCCCGCAACCCCGCATCCACGCCGGGGCCGGTCAGCCTTATCTCGCCCTTGCGAAAGCTGAATGTGACACTATCGCCCGGTTTGTGACTGTTTTCCTGGGTAATAGCAGGGCTGGCCACCTGCCCTTTTGGCACCGGCTTCAACACCTGATTCAACGCCATCATTTCCGCCGCCGCATCGGCGGGGTCAGCCTTGACAAGACCCTGCGCCAGGTTGGCAGCGAAATCCGGCTCCGCCTCCAGCCGCATCGCAAGGGCAAGGCCCAGCCGCTCCGGGATTGCCTCGGGAAAGCGTAAAGTGTCACCAAGCGCCGAATAGAGACTTAGAAACGACCCGATCTTGGACCTGCGGGCGCGGCTCGCATTGGCATAAAGCCGCTGCAAGGCCAGCTTGGATGACGCGAAAACTCCCGCCTCGACCGCCTTGGCGGCAATGCGGGCGCGTTCGTAATAGGACAGGCCAGTGCGGATCTCGTTCTCTTCGACCATGGCGACATAGGCATCGCCTGCGGTTTCCGGTCGTCGCAGCACCGCCAGAACGGTGGCAAACCGCGCCTCGCCGGTCTCAGTGTGCAGGGCGCGCAGGGCCGACAGCCGCCGCCAGCCCGAGATCAGGCCATAGCGCGGCGCGGTTCCTGCCCCATGATCGACCACCTCGATTGCCATGCGCTGGCCATGGGCGCGCAAGCTCTCGGTCAGGCTGGACAGCGCCTCGGCATCCACAGTCACCCGGTCACGCACCAGCCAGCCTTCGTCCACCTGATCCAGCGGCAGGGCCTGCACAAAGCGCCCCTCGGCGCGGGCATTCGACACCTCTTCGGCCAGTTCGCGCAACGCGGCCATGGCGGCGGCATCGGCGGCCTCTCGCGAAATCGGGGCAGGGGCGACGCCGAAAGGGTGCATCGCCTTGGTTTCCAGCGCGCGGGTCAGGGGACCGGCGGCATAGGGTTCGGCATGCAAGGCGGGCAGGGTGCCTTCGTCCAGATCCCCCGGCAGGCTCAGACGTTTGCGTTTCGCCATTTCAGCTCTCCTCGCCCATGGTCTTGAGGCAAATGTTTCGCGCGCGAAACATTCCCATCACTCCGCCGCCTGTTGTTCGGCCAGTTCATCGCGCCGCCAGGTGCCGATCAGCAGCTTTTTGAAGGCGGCATAGGTGGCGTCAAAGGTCTCGCGGCCACGAATATAGGTGTCGCGGTTGAAGTCGCGGTAATCGGCCTCGTAGATTCCGTTCACCTGTTCGCCCGCCTGCCCGATCAGCGCGGTAAAGCCTTGACGCGCGGGGGACAGGGTGCGGCCCAGATAGGCCTGCATCAGCCCCGCAAGTTCGGCCTGCTGGTTGCCATCAAACCTTGTGACCAGAACCCGCACTGCATCCCATTCGAACGACAGTTCTGGCCGCCCCAGGGCGCGGGCAGCGATATTCTCGCCCTCTTCGATGCTGGAGAAGGTGGAATGCAGCATATCGAAGAAGCGACCTGTGGAATCGAACTCCAGAAACGAGGCCCCCAGCGGCACCAGCAGGATATCGGCGGCGGCAAGGCCGTTGATCGTCAGATAGCCAAGGGCAGGGGGGGTATCGACAAAGATGATGTCGTATTGGTCCAGCAGACCGTCCTGCTCCAGACTTTCGGTCAGCGCATCCCACAGCTTCCAGCCGCGTCCCTGCATCCGCCAGACCGGAATCTGGAACTCGGCCCAGTAAAGGTTCAGCTGCGCGCCGATCAGGTCGATGTTGGGCCAATGGGTTTTTTGCACCAGATCGGGCGCGGTGACCTTCAGCGCCTCGGCCAGGGTGTCGTCGATCGGAATCGGCGGCTCTCCCCGGTCAATCCGGCCCTGATTGCTGGCGCGCAGGTGGCGGGCGTAATGGCGGGCAACCAGTGGAAAGACCGTGCCCCATTCATCCGCCACCTTGCCACCAAAGATCGAGGTCATCGAACCCTGGCTGTCCAGATCCACCACCAGCACGCGGTAGCCATCCAGTGCTGCCGACATGGCAAGATGGGCGCAGGTGCTGGTCTTGCCCACGCCACCCTTGAAGTTCGCCACCGCCACGATCTTCGCGGGCAGGCCCTTTGGCCGCCAAGGCAGGTATTCCTTGGCCTTGGACCCTTCAGCGGCGAAATGGGCGCGCAGGCGCAGCACCTCGTCCAGCGTGAACCATTTGGCCCCGCCCTCGGTTTCGGATGCGCCCTGCGGCAGATCAGGGTTCTGTTTCAGCACGCGGCGAAAATGAGCCTGTGCGACGGGAATCAGATAGCGGGTGATCTCCCAGGTCGAAAACAGGCGCAGGGTCTTGCGGCCTTCGTCGTTCAGGCCACGTCCGATCAGGTCATCGCGCCCCCGGCCGCAAGCCTCGGCGATGCGGGCAAAGCTGGCGGTGTCGGTGGCATCCCCCAACTCGGCAAGGGCCGCATCAGGCTGAATGTTGAAATAGGGGGGGGGG
>NZ_JAESVP010000013.1 GCF_016765795.1 Fuscibacter oryzae | reverse complement strand
AAAAGTCCCATGTGGATCACTCCGTTGCCCCCGCCACTCACCGCGTTGGGGGAAGGTTCACATGGCTCAGTTCTCAGTGAAAATTATGCGCCTAACCGGCTCAGTTCCGGGTGAAAATCAACACCAATTTGTTCCTGTTCCGGCTGACGCGATGCCGCAACTAGAACAACTGTTCGTGGTGCGATGTCAAGGTGTGCGGGATGCCTCCTGCCATGGATCGCAGCAACGAACCCTTGATCACCGCCTTCTCTGCCGTCCTGCGCAAAGCCCGGATGAACGCTGGACTGACCCAGGAAGAGTTGGCCGAGCGCGCTGATGTGTCGGTCAGATTCATTTCGCTGCTGGAGAACGGCAAGCGCCAGCCATCGCTCAGCGCCTTGGCGGCGGTCAGCGCTGGCTTGAACATCCCGATGTCGGTGATGCTTACGATCGTGGAGAGTCGTCTCGCGACCAACCACAACAATCGCGGCGGCGACGAAAACACTCCCTCAGCGTAGATATTCTACACGGACTCGCTTGATCGCCAGACCCGCCCGACATGACCAAAGCACGCCAGAAACGCGACAACGACTACTATCTCGACCGCCTGCGCATCGATTGTCCCGGCATTTATGCCGATTATCAGGCCGGTAAGTTCAAGAATGCGTCCGAGGCGCTCATCGCGGCAGGTCATGCCCAACAAGAAGATCTTCCAGACCCGCCCTGTGTCGAACATCAGGCGGTTTTTCTCTGCCTTAGTTGCCGAGGTCACCAGCGTAGCGTTCTTTGCCCAAGCGCGGCGCAGACGAGAGCAACCATCAGAATGGCGGCTCCATACCAGCTGACGAAGAACAGGGGATTGTCTCTGGTGCAAAACAGGGAATACCCAGCCGTGGCGCCGGTCGCGGCGGTCAGTCCCGCAAGAGCGCCAGACAGCCGTGGCCAAGTGGAGGCGCCTTGGCGAATGACCCGCAGAATGACGGCAGCCGGCACGACCGACAGCAGAAGAATAGAACCGAGACATTCGCCCAGAGATGCGGCGCTCACCTCGGCAAACCGCTCGGGTGCCGCGCGCAAGGCATAGGCCCCGAACCAGAGCGCCACCGCCACGGCCCCCGGTCCTGCGAGGAGCCAGACAGCGCCGCCTGCCCGTGCCCCAGGACGCGCCAGCCGCAGCAACAGCAGCAAAGACGCGGCGCTGGCGGCAAGTGGCAGGATGGTCTTGAACGGCACAACCGGGTTCGACCAGGCCGCCGCCAATCCTTGCCGATGACCAAGGACCAGCAGGAACAGCGTAACCGGCACCGCAATCGACAAGACCATGACCAAAGCCATCCGGCGCGGGTTGAAAGGTGGCAGCGGCGGTTCAGTCGCAAGGCGTCGAATGAGGTTGTCGGTCGTGGTCATGGCAGATCCTTTCGCGCCAGAGCCGCCAGGCGCTTCATGGCCCTGTGCAGCGTCACCCGCAGATTGACCGGCGTCATTTCGAGGCGCACGCCCACTTCGGCTTGGGGTTCCTCCCGCAGCTCCAGAGCGCGCACCACTTCTGCAGATCGCGGGTCAAGCTGGCCAAGCAGTCGATCAACCTCGCGCTGATCATCCCGCGCATCCAGGGGGTCCGCTGTCTCCTCGGCCGGCAGCACGTCACTGTAATCTTCGATCGGCAGATACACTTTCTTCCCGCGGGCACGCAGCGAGTCGATGACCTTGTAGCGGACAATTGCATAGAGCCACGGGCGAAGCGGATGGCCCGCGTCCCAGGTCTGCCGCTTGAGATGAATGGCCAGCAGAACGTCTTGCACAATATCCTCGTGTAGATCCACCGGAAGACCGCGACCGCGCGCGCGGACAATGCCCCGGACAATCGGTGCAACGGCGTGAAGGAAACGCGCATATGCCTGCCCGTCCCCAGCGTTGGCCGCCACCAACAGGATGCCCAAAGGGTCTTCGGTCGCCTGCATCCCCGGTCCCTTCGTTGCGCCGATGCGGATCGTTACAGGAGAGAAGTCCCGGTGAGCAATAAATTCCCGTGACCGCGCCGTCAGCATGAACACCAAAGCGTGAACAGCGTAACAGATCGGTCCTCTCCACGAATGGACTGTCCGAAGACCGGATGCTGATCCGGCAACTTTGGAGGAGAGACACTATGCCACTGACCCGCCGTTCTGTCCTGACCGCCACAATCCTTGGCGCGGTCGCGGCCCGCTACGCGTTTTTGGGTAAGCCGGCACAGGCCGGCGAGGGTTTTGCAGTCACCCACACCGACGCCGAGTGGCGCAAGCTGCTGACGCCAGAGCAATATGAGGTGCTGCGGCAGCAAGGCACCGAACGCCCCTTCACCAGTGCGCTGTTGGACGAACATCGCAAGGGCACCTTTGCCTGTGCTGGTTGCGACCTGCCGCTTTATGCCTCTGACACCAAGTTCGACAGCGGCACCGGCTGGCCGAGCTTCTGGCAACCGCTGAAGGGCGCGGTCGGCACATCGGTCGACACGTCCGGGTTCGTGACACGCACGGAAGTGCATTGCAGCCGCTGCGGCGGCCATTTGGGCCATGTCTTCCCCGACGGACCGCAACCGACCGGCCTGCGCTACTGCATGGATGGGGTCGCGATGACCTTCCACCCTGCCTGACCCTGTCAACGCAAAGGACTGACCAGATGCACTTCCTCCTTGCCTATTTCGGTGGGCTTCCCAACACTCGAAAGGAAAGACCATGACGACGAACCTGAAGGAAGAACAAATACCGCGCCGGCGTGCAGGCTCCTCATTCGTAGCGCTGATCGTGGCGGCGGTGATCGGTGGGGCATCGCTTCTGTCGCCCCCCGCAAGCCTTGCTGGCGAAGGCGTGGTCATTCCGGCGCCGACCCTTGATGAAACAGCCAAATCCGGCACCGAAACCGCCATTCTGGCCGGCGGCTGCTTCTGGGGCGTGCAGGGTGTATTCCAGCACGTGGATGGCGTGATCAGTGCCACCTCAGGCTACGCAGGCGGATCGGCCGCGAACGCCACCTACGACATGGTGAGCAACGGAAGCACCGGCCATGCCGAAGCCGTGCAGATCGTCTACGACCCGATGAAGGTCACTTACGGCCACTTGCTGCAGATCTTCTTTTCGGTGGTGACCGATCCGACGACACTCAATTACCAGGGGCCAGACCACGGGACGCAATACCGGTCGGCGATCTTCCCGACCAATGGCGAACAGGCAAAAATCGCCAAGGCCTATATCGCGGAGCTGGATGCAGCCCATGCGTTCGGCGGCCCCATTGTCACTGCGGTTGAAGCCCCGGCGAAGTTCTATCGGGCCGAGGACCATCATCAGGACTTCCTCGCCCTGAACCCGACCTACCCCTACATCGTCCGCAACGATCTGCCCAAGGTGGCCGATCTGAAGGCGATGTTCCCTGAGGATTATCACGCGAAACCGGTTTTGGTGATGAACTGATCCGGCACCAGTCCGGTCTGTCTGACACCCGTGGCGTGAGCACGCGCCGAGGCCCTGGACGAAACCGGAAAACAAGCTGAGCGACCCTGCCATCCGAAGTATCTGGGCGGCTGGCGCCGAATGAATTCGCTCCCACCTGGGATCGGATGCAACCGCAAACGGGACAAGCCGAGACCGGCACCCCACCAACTAACGGAGACTTCACGATGAAACGCTTTCTGACCGCCCTTGCGATCTCGACCGCGCTGACCGCCCCTGCCTTTGCCGATGCCATGGCCAAGGACATGACCTGCAGCGCCTTTACCGCGATGAGCACCGACGACATGATGACCGCGATGACCGACGCGATGAAGGCAGGCGATGCGATGGCCTCCGACGATGCTATGGCTTCGGGTGACGCGATGGCCTCCGGCGATGCGATGGCCTCCGGCGATGCGATGATGAGCCCGGAAGATACGATGGCGGCACTGGTCAAGACCTGCACCGAACATCCCGACATGATGGTCATGGATGCAATGCACCCGATGAAGTGATCTGCTGCGGGCGCCGGACCAGCTTCGGCGCCCGCCCCTTCAACTTAACCCCGCGAGGGCCCGATGAGCACCACCGAACCGATTGACGCGCCGATGAACGCCACCCCAGCCGGCGGCGACGTAGTGGAGCGGCACCGCCTTTCGACCCGGCTCTGGCATTGGACCAATGTTGTGACACTGGTGATCATGCTGATGAGCGGCTTGATGATCTTTAACGCTCATCCGCGCCTCTACTGGGGCAAATATGGCGCGAACCCGGACTATGCCTGGCTGCAGATCGGCGCGACCCAGGCAAACACCGGCTTTCTGCGCATCGGCAGCCTGACGGTCGAAACGACGGGCATCCTGGGCCGCTGGACCGACAGCAATGGCCAGGTCCGCAACCGCGCTTTTCCGTGGTGGGCCACCATTCCGCAAGGCTACAATCTGGCTTCGGCGCGGCGCTGGCATCTGACCTTTGCCTGGGTTTTTGCCGTTGGCATCGGTGTCTACCTGATCCGCAGCCTGTGGAACCGCCACCTTCAGCGCGACCTGCTGCCTTCTGCGGAGGAGGTGAAGCCGTCGCACGTCTGGACCGATATCAAGCATCACGCCAAGCTGCAGTTCCCGACCGGAGAGGCGGCGCGGCACTACAACGTCCTGCAGAAATTCGCCTATCTGTTGGTGCTGATCATCCTGATCCCCGGCATGATCCTGACCGGCTTCACGATGTCGCCGAGCCTCAATGCGTCGACGCCGTGGCTCTTGGACCTCTTCGGAGGACGCCAGTCGGCGCGTTCGCTGCACTTCATTTTTGCCTGCGGGATCGTCCTGTTCATCCTAGTCCATCTGCTGATGGTCGTCCTGGCGGGCCCGATCAACGAGATCCGTTCGATGATCACTGGCCGCTACCGGCTTCCAAAGGAGAAAAAGTGATGGCCAAACTTCTCACCCGCCGGTCCGTCCTGACCGGACTTGGATATGGCGCGATCATCGGCGGCACTGCGGGCCTGATCTTCAGCCCCTCGTTCCACGACATGGTGCTGAGCACGGGCGAACGGCTGGCCTACCGCAGCCATCGCCTTATCGGACGCGATGCCCTGGCGCCCGAGTTTACCGAGGCGGACTTGTCGCCCGATTTCCGCACCAACGGCAACACCATGCCGAAGTCTGATGATTATCAGCGTCACATGGACACCGGCTTCGCCGACTGGAAGCTGAAGATCGACGGGCTGGTCGCGGCACCGATGGAATTCTCGCTGGCGGCGCTGAAAGCAATGCCCGCCAGAACCCAGATCACCCGCCACGACTGCGTGGAAGGCTGGAGCGCCATCGGCAAGTGGACCGGCGCGCCGCTGGCCGCGCTCCTGTCGCAGGTCGCCCTGCTACCGTCGGCGCGCTTCCTGGTGCTGCATTGCGCCGATGATTTCGGTGGAGACGCCTATTATGAAAGCATCGACCTCGTCGATGCCTTCCACCCGCAAACCCTGCTGGCCTACACGATGAACGACCAGCCCCTGTCCGTCGGCCACGGGGCGCCGCTTCGGCTGCGGGTCGAGCGGCAGCTGGGCTACAAGCAGGCAAAATATGTCATGCGGATCGAGGCGACGGCCACACTTGCCGGGACGGGCCTCGGCAAGGGCGGATACTGGGAAGACCAGATCGGCTATGATTGGTATGCAGGAATCTGACCTGGCCGGGTTGGAATAATCGCCTTGCTTCAAACGCTCCGGGCGGCGTCAAAGCCACCCGGAGGTATTTCGTCTCACGTCGGCACAAGCACCGCATCGACGACTTGGATGACGCCGTTGCCACCCTGCGTGAAGAACATCCCGCCCGCCGAAGCCGAAGCCAACTCCTACGCAGCGCTGGAACCTAAACCCGTGGCCGCGTAACTAACCGAGATCAGCCTACCTCAAACCCGGCGCGGCTCAGATCGCTTCCAAACACCAGCAGAAGCTGAAACTGCAAGGCGTCTGGAAAACTAGAGGCCATTTAATCAGAACATCCCAAAGTAGGGAAGCCGCGCTGTTTCAAACTCTTCAACAACTGGTTCGCCCGGAGAAGGCGCAGCTTCACCGAACACAAGAGCTTCAGGTGCCAAAGGGACTTCATCCTCTGCATCAATTTCCGCCCATTCGCGAATGCGGGCTTCAGCTTCGCGGCGTTGACGCTTGAGACCATCTCCAGTCCAAGGCCGCTTCCAGCCCGTCAGAATTCCGCGCCGGTTCAGAAGATCAGCCAGGGCACGGTGCGACAGGTCGCGATAGGCTTCATCTTCAAGAAGAACATGGGCAATCCTGTCCACGATATTGTCAGACCGCCCGGAGCGTGCGCGCCGCGAGGCCTCCCGTGCTGCTGACAGATCGACCGGCGAGCCAGGTTTCTCTTCTGCCTGCCTACGCGCCAAGGCAGTGGATGTGCCCCGGCGGATGTTGTGCGCTGATGTCTCGCCTTTTCTGACAGCATCAAGAAAACGCTCCTTCGAGAGCATTTCGTCGTCTTCGGCCGACAAGATACAGATATCGAAATTCTGAAGCCATGTTTCGGCATCCTTCACATGACGAAAGAGCCGGGTAGGATCGCTGACAACAAGAACTGCGCCTTCCTGCTGCACATGCCTCGTCGCATCGCGTAACCCTTCGCGGCGGGACAGACTGTCGCTTTTCGCCGCCGAGCCGACATCTTCATAGATGGAGGTCAGAGCAAGGCCACGCTTCTGGCAGCACTGACGCAACTTCTCCGCCTGACGCTCAAGGGCATGGTCTTCATCGGCCTGCATCTCGGTAGACAGTCTGATGTAGCCTATGGCGTTGGTGGGGTGATCGGTCAGGTTGGTCATTGAGGATCTACGTTGTTAACCAGAACAAATGCACACGGTTTGGGGTTCAGCACGCACAAAAACTACGATATCGGAACATTTGTATCAAGCAGAAATCTGGCTGACTACGCTCATCCGGGGCAAGCCCGGTGACGGCACTATGGCCAAAACTCGCCGCCGACCTAGCTTGCTGCCTGCGGTTACGCGGGGATTCAGGATGCAGGAAATTGAACGGGAGGACTGCGCCAAGGGCTGCGACAGCCGCAGAGACGGCGCGCCCGCAGAACCCTCCGCGCCTTCGATCTCCCATGCCTGTCTTGCCAGATGTCGCGCGATCGCAATCACGAGGGTTCACCGCTAGTTACACATGCTCGCAGGCTGGCTGGGGCGAGCGCTGAGGTGCATCCGTGCTCTCGGCGGTGGTGAGGGTGCACCCAGATCAGCAACGCTGCCCCTGATCGCCCCCTGCGCTGTTCTTGGTGATCGCCGTCAGCGCCACCGATGACCGTTCGTTTCTCCCTTCCCTATCAGCATGTCCTCAGACGCCCGCGACGGGGATGAGATGCCTTGCGCGCCCGTCCTTCCGGTGCTGATCAGCATGACGGCGAGCCATGATCATCGTCCGCGGCCGATTTCGTGCTCAGGATCGTGGATCTGCGGACGATCAGCATCGGGTGGATTTCGATGGCCGCAAGCCCGTCCTGCGGTCCGTCTCTCTGGCAAGTTATCGGGAAAATTCAGTTTCGGCGGTCGAAATGTAAACTTAGCGCCCACTTCTCTGTGCCAGGATCAACAAAACAAGGGATTTTCATCGTCCGAAGCGCAACATTTCATCGCCCGAAGCAACCAAATCCGTCCACGAAGCAACCGGAAGTGTTGCGTTTCAGCGGGAATATGTTGCGCTTTGTTGACGTGTGGACAGATTTTCGGCCCGACATGTTGCGCTTGCTCACCCTGTCAACATGGTCACGCGGCCTGACGACGCTGTTCATCAATGCGTTTCCGCGCCCTTGCGTAAACGGATTTGATCGCGGCCGCGGCCAGTTCCTCGGTCTCGAACCTGCCGAGGTTGATGACGGCCTCGTCCAAAAGCACCATCGCCTCGTAGGCATCGCCGATCTTCCACACCCCGCGCGTCGCAGTCGGTTCAGTTCTGGGCGGGCAGTGTTGTTCTTTCTGGCTGCGGCCGGCCTCACGCAGGTTCTTCCAGCGGTTGTCGCTGCGATCGCCGTTGATGTGCTTGACGTTGCTGCGGGCCATGGTGCCTGACATCCACAGCCAGGCCAGCCGGTGAAGCAAGTGATAGCGGTTGTCGATGGAGACCTTGAGGAACCCTCTGTCGTCATGCCGGGTGCCAGCGATCCGGCCTTTGCGGCTTCCTTTGACAAAGGTGAATACCCCGGTGTCAGGGTCGTAGTCGAGCACCTGGTGCAGGCGCTGTTGGGTCAGCATCGTCGATCTCCATCAGGACGTTATCCTGATAGTTAAGGTGCCATCCATGGATCGTCGCATGGGATGGAAAATTTCTGGTCGAGGTGACCAACTGAGTGTCAGGTGCGATTCATGTGTGCGGGGTCGCATGTTGCTGAGCAACACAGCCAGCCCAGAGCAGCCGCTGAAGCCAGTTCTTCGAACGATCGATTTCAAATACCGGCGTTGCGCTCAATAGCAGCTGGGTCCAGACTTTTGACCCATGTCATGGATCGCGGCCCCAAGACGCGGCATGATCGTCTTGTGTTTAGGGATGACTTCTGATGGATACCGCGTCTCTTTTTGAAGATCCGACGCATTTCCTGTTCTTCACGGGAAAGGGCGGCGTGGGCAAGACCTCGCTCAGTTGTGCCGTGGCGTTGGGTTTGGCGGATACAGGCAAACGCGTGCTTCTGGTCAGCACCGATCCGGCCTCGAACCTTGACGAGATGTTGGGCGCCAGGCTTTCCGATCAGCCGAAGGCCATTCCCGGCGCCGTGAATCTGTTCGCCATGAACATCGACCCCGACAAGGCGGCAGAAGACTATCGTGCACGGGTCATCGACCAGTTGGGAGCCGATGTTTCCGAAGTGGAAATAACCACTGTGCGCGAGCAACTTTCCGGCGCCTGCACGATCGAGATTGCGGCTTTCGACGAATTTGTCGGGCTGCTGGCCGGGGATGCGCCGGAATACGATCACATCATCTTCGACACCGCCCCGACCGGCCATACCCTGCGTTTACTGAGCCTGCCTCGTGCGTGGACGGGGTTTTTGCAGGGCAACGACCGTGGTGCTTCCTGTCTTGGTCCACACTCGGGGTTGAAGATGCAGGAGGCGCGGTTCCAGGCTGCGCTGAAGGCCCTGGCCGACCCGAAGCGCAGTTCGATCGTGCTGGTAACCCGCGCCGACCGTGGGGCGGTGCAAGAGGCGGCGCGAACCTCGGACGAGTTGCGCGCGTTGGGGCTTGGCAATCAGCGCCTGGTGGTCAACGGCGTGTTCCATGCGAGCGGGCAAAGGGATGCTGTCGCAGAGGGTCTGGCCCGCGATCACGCCACTGTTCTGGCACATCTGCCACAGAACCTTGCGGCTCTACCCCGGAGCGAGGTTCCGCTACGATCCTTTGATATGGTAGGGCTGCCAGCCCTACGCGCATTGTTTAGGCCCGAGGAGACGGCCGGCCATGTGGCGGTGGTTCCGCCAGGTATCGATGAGGCCGGGCTTGCCGAAATGGTAGACGAACTGGCGCAAGCCGGTCGCGGTCTGGTCATGGTGATGGGCAAGGGCGGGGTGGGCAAGACAACCGTGGCCGCCGCCATCGCCGTGGGCTTGGTCAAGCGCGGGCATCAGGTGTATCTGACAACAACCGATCCCGCCGCGCATGTTGCCTTGGTGGTGGATGGCATCCTGTCTGGTCTGACCGTGGACCGTATCGACCCCGTGGCGGAAACCTCTCGCTATGTCGAAAAGGTCATGGCCACCAAAGGGCGTGATCTGGATGCGGCCGACCGCGCCCTGATGCTGGAAGACCTGGCTTCGCCCTGCACCGAGGAGGTGGCGGTGTTCCATGCCTTTTCGCGGATCGTTGCTGAAGCCCGTAGCGCCTTTGTCGTGGTGGATACGGCGCCGACAGGCCATACGCTTTTGCTGCTGGATGCGACAGGAGCCTATCACCGCCAGATGACGCAGGACATGGGCACCGTGCAGGGGCGTATCGTCACGCCTTTGATGCGGTTACAGGACCCCGACTATACGCGGGTCGTCCTTGTGGCCTTGCCGGAAACCACTCCGGTCTCCGAAGCGGCAAGCCTTCAGGATGACCTGCGGCGGGCCAAGATCGAGCCTTGGGCCTGGGTCGTCAACCGGGCGATGGCGCGCACGGGCACAACTGATCCGCTTTTGCAAAAGCGGGTCGCGTCTGAGGTCGCGCAAATCACGCGCATCCGAAGCGGGCTGGCGCGTCGGCTTTACCTTCTGCCGTTCTGCCCGGAACCGCCTGTCGGGGTCGCGCGTCTCTCAGATCTGAGCTGAATGGTTTCAGACGGAGCAAGCCGCCGGTTCTGCGACCCTGGCAAGGCACCACTGCGTGACGGCTTCGGCTTCGGTCGGAGGCCCTTCGATCTCTTCACCCGCAAAGGCGAGAAACGCCGCGAGGTTCAGACCGTTGACGCCGACCAAAACCGGTAGCCTGATGAGCGCCGAAAACCATGAAGCTGCGTATCTGCCAGCTTGACTTGGATACCGACAATCTAATAATTTGTCTGTAACCTGAAGGGAGGCTGACACGATGATCCAGCGACTGCCGGTCTCGTTGCAGACCCTCTATGCCGATCTTGTGGACCGCAGCTGGTCAGGTTCCTATGGCGAGCTGATCCAGGCTGGCGGGTCACCTTACAAGCGGACGCTGAAGGGGCGCGACTACTGGTATCTCAAGATGCCGATGGTGGCCGGGCAGCGCAGCAAGGATCTTTATCTCGGGCCGGATAGCGACGAAATACAGAAACGCGTCAGCCAGCACCTTGACCTGAAGGCGGTTCGCAAAGATCGGCTGGATATGGTGCGCGCCCTGCGACAGGCGCGCATCCCTGGCCCGGACCCTGTCAGTGGCAATATCCTCTCAGCCTTGTCCGAGGCTGGTGTCTTCCGGTTGCGGGCTGTGGTCGTCGGCACCGTCGCCTTTCAGGCCTATGGCCCCATGATGGGCGTCAGGTTCGAGAATACCGCCGGTCAGACCGGCGACCTGGATCTTGCGCAGTTCCACTCGGTCTCGATCTCGGTCGGTGATGAAATCGACGGTGGGATTCTGGCGCAACTGAAGAGCGTGGACCCACGGTTCGAACCGATCCCCTCCCCCTTTGATGGCACGAAGGCGCTGCGCTATGCGATCCGTGTCGGCGGACAGGAGCTGTTCGCCGTCGATCTGCTTTGCCCGTTGCGCGGGCCTGACCGCGGTTCGACAACGAGCCTGAAGGCGATGCAGGGTGATGCGCAGCTACTGCGCTACCTCGATTTCCTGATCTATGGCGAGATCAACGCCGTGGTGCTGCATGGGATCGGAGTGCCGGTCAACATCCCCGCGCCCGAGCGATATGCCGTTCACAAGCTGATCGTGTCCAGAATGCGGATCGGCACCGCGCAGTCGCAAACGAAGGCGCGGAAGGATCTGGTGCAGGCGCAGACGATGATCGAGGTGCTTCTTGAAGACCGGCGTCATGAACTTCAGGAGGTCTGGAATGAAGCCCTGCGTCGGGGGCCGAAGTGGGAGGAGAAGCTCATGCAGGCGGCAGGGCAACTCGCACACGGTCTCGGTGATCGTCTGATCGCTTTGACAGAGGATCGGTCCTGATCGGTGCATGGAGCGTGCTGTGCTGATCGCGCAAGCAGCGACTCACCAACCCGGAGGATTGAGGCGCCCCCGACCGGCTGGCGCAGAATGCACCCCCACCGTCAGACGCGATTTTTCCTAGGACTTCGCTGGTCCCTTTCGCAGAACTTCAACTCCCACCCGACGCTCTCAGCGCTGGTCGCTAAGTTCAGTCTGTAACCAACCACAGACGAGACCAAAATGACTAACCCCTACGAGAACAGCCATGCGACCATCTTCATCGCTGACCGCATCCGCGACCTGAGCCACACCAAGACCCAGGCCGAGATCGCCACCGAAGCGGGTTTCGTGAATCCGAACATGGTCACGTTTCTCAAAACCGGAAAGACCAAGATCCCCCTTGATCGCATCCCTGCGCTCGCCAAAGCGCTGGAAGCCGACCCCGCGGTTCTGATGCGTCTGGCGCTGGATCAGGCGGTGGGCGCGACCGCAGCGCGGGCGATCACCGAGATCTTCGGCTCGCCCGTCAGCGAGAACGAACAGGGCTGGCTCGACGAAATCCGTGACGCGTCCGGCAATACCGACCCACGCCTGACCGCGCGGTCTCGGACGGCGCTGAGGGGGATCTTCCGCAAATGAGTGAAGGGAAACTCGTCGTGCCGGCTGGACCAGCGGGACCGTGGCACCAGTTGACCGAGAACGAGAAGGCGTGGATTGAGATGATCCGCGTCATCTCCGGCGGCCGCGATCCTCGGATCACCTTGTCCCGCGTTGAGGCGTTGACGAAACTCCTGGACGCGGGATGGGGCGGCGGCGAGGAAAGCTAGCCGTTTCCCGTGGGAGCTAATGCTTCTGACCCACTCGCAAACTTCGAGTGCTGTGAGAACAAATGCGCGACTGATCGGACGGCGCTCAACATGATAACTACGCGCAACTCGCAAACCCACTGCCGGGACAAACCCCAGCAAGATGAACCCACCGGCTAATGAATCGCCGCGTTATGGCGTTAGATCATAGTCCGGGAGTGAGTCGATAACCCGAGACTTCGCGGTAATGCTCACATCGCCATACCCATCAGAAGCGGTGCGTCCGGCGTGCCCCTGTATTCCATCCACAATTCGAATATCCGCGCCCAGATCGCGTGCTTGGGTCTTGAAGCGGTGCCGCCAGGCATAATTGGGCTGCATACCCGCCGGAACAAGACCGCACTCTTGCAGCCAGGTTCCAACTTGGTTTGTCATGCGGACAGCCTTCGCCGCAAATTTGGCAGAGTCTTTGCCGTTATGGAACATCGGCCCAGCGTCAGACTGCTCCACAAACCGAATGAACCCTTCCTCGACTATTTGCCGGTGCAGAGGAACATCGCGGTAATGCCCGGCCTTCATGGTGCCCGCATCGGGCGTAATGCGAATTATCCAGCGGTCGCCTTCCTTACGCACATCTTCTTTTCGCAACTGTGTGATCTCGGAAACGCGCGCGCCAGTGAACGCGCACAGGATCGGAACCCACCGCTTTGCATTTATTGACTCTGGCGTTTCGCGGACACGCCCGCCCGGATCAGATTTCGGTTGATAGGATCGCGAAGCCTTCAAGATATTGACCGCCTCGGCATCTGTGTAACCTGCTTCGCGGGCGCGCTGTTTCTTGGGTTTGGCCTGCTTCACCGTGGCCGCCGGGTTTTCAGGCAGGCGCTCGTTATCGTGCGCCCATAGGAACAGCGACCGGACAGCCGACAGATATATATCTGAAACGGTCTTTGCGGAAAGTTCGTCAAGTAGCTGGTCGCGCCAATCAAGAAGGTTCTTCTTGGTGACGTTTCGCGCGTCATTGTGCCCCAGGAACTTCCGCAGGCTGGCGACGACCGGGCGCATACGCTTTCCGCTGTCCTTCATGAAACCCGCCGTGGTGCGGGCCTTTATGTAGTCATCCCATAGTTTCGAAAGACTCACCGGATCAGGCTCGGCCTCGGGCAGCTTGGCGTTCACCAGCAGAGGGTGTTCAGGCTTGCCGGTAAAGTCTCCTTCGTCGCGTTCAGCGACACGAGATAGGGCTTCATATTCGGCCACGCACAAGGCGCGCGCGATCTGCCGCCATTCGTCCGAACCTGGTTCGGCAGTCAGGTTGCCAGCCGCGCGAAAGCGCTCCACCCGCGCCCCGATCAGCGCACCAAGCTCGGCATCCGTCAGACGGCCCGCCATTGCATCGCGCAAACGCTGCACAAGCGCCTCGTCCACAAACCCGTAGGAATGCCGCACATCGTTCCGCAGTTCGTCATCAAAGGCGATACGCTGTTGGTAGTGGGAAAGTGCGATCTGGGCCGGGGCGAGAGGGTAACGGGCCGGGGCTGATGTGGTTTTCGCGGGTGCGGCCTTCCGTTCAGCTTGCGCAATCTGGTGTTGAAGCTGCGCGACCGCTCCGGGCAACAGCTTCATAGCGGTCCTGCGATCTGGTCCAAGAGGTGCCCGCAGTTCCGACTTACCGACAGCGGCTCGAAGGTCTTTCGGCACCACCAGCCGGGCGAAAAATCTGCCATCGCGGTTCAAAAGGTATCGTTGTGCGCCAGCCATTCCAGACCTGTTTTGTAACAGTGTTTGTAACAGCAAAACGGAATAGCCCCAGCAAAACAAGGCATTTCTTTATTTTGCTGGGGATATGATGGTGGGCGATAAGGGATTTGAACCCCTGACATCTTCGATGTGAACGAAGCGCTCTACCGCTGAGCTAATCGCCCGTGGCGGGGTTATTAGCTGTCTTCCCCATCCTCTGCAAGAGGTTCCGCGCCGGTATTTTTCGCCGGTTTTGCCCCTGCCCGCTTCAGCTTGACTTGCATCATGCTGCCGGTGCCCTGGGGCCGTGTCTTGGCGACGTGCATCCGGCCAAGGCCGGGCAGGTGCAGGGCGTCGCCCTTTTCCAGATGGCTGCCAACCTCGGTCAGAAAGGCCTCGACCACCGCGCGCACCTTGGCTTTCTTGGTGTCCGTTACCTCGGCAACCTTGGCCACCAGTTCCTTCAGCCGAGTCACGGCGACAGCGGCGGCATCCTCGACCGCCTCTGTCACCACCTCCAGCACCGGCACGGCGGGTGCGGGCGCTGTGGGCTTTGGCTTGGCCACCCTGGGCGTTGCGGCCTTGGCTGCCGCTGGCTTGGCTGCCGCCGGCTTGGCGACGGCCTTTGCGGCAGCCTTGGCCGCGCGCGGCGCCTTGGCCGCAACCTTCGCCTCTGCCGGTTTGGCGGTGGCCGTGCGGCTGCGCGGGGCCTTGGGTGCGGCGGGTTTCTTGTCTGCGGGCGCGGTCATGGCCAATCTCCGGCTGGTTTGGCGGCAGCTTATTGCGGGCAGCAGAACAAATCCACTGCATTCAAGGAACTATCCATGGATAAGAAACGAAAACGGGCGCGCAGGTTGCCCCGCGCGCCCGTCTGCTTTTCCTTGACCAATCAGTGTGCCGTGGCCCCAGCCGAGGCTTGCGCTGCGGCCTGACGGGCTGCTGCTGCGGCCTCTTCTGCCGCCTCGTCCCACTCCACCGCAACCGGCTGACGCACCAACGCCTGTGCCAGAACCTCGCGCACATGGGTGACGGGGATGATGGTCAGCCCCGACTTCACGTTCTCGGGGATGTCGGCCAGATCCTTTTCATTCTCTTCGGGAATGAACACGGTCTTGATGCCGCCCCGCAGCGCCGCCAGCAGCTTTTCCTTCAAGCCGCCAATCGCCATCGCATTGCCGCGCAAGGACACCTCGCCCGTCATCGCAATGTCTTTCCTGACCGGAATTCCCGTCAGGACCGAAACGATCGAGGTCACCATCGCCAGACCGGCCGAAGGCCCGTCTTTCGGGGTGGCCCCATCGGGAACGTGGACGTGAATATCCACCGTCTCGAACTTGGGCGGTTTCACCCCGATCTGGGGCGAAATCGACCGCACATAGCTGGACGCCGCTTCGATGGATTCCTTCATCACATCGCCCAGCTTGCCGGTGGTCTTCATCCGGCCCTTGCCCGGCAGCTTCAGCGCTTCGATCTGCAGCAGATCGCCGCCAACGCTCGTCCAGGCCAGACCCGTGACCACGCCAACCTGATCTTCCTTTTCGGCCAGACCAAAGCGATGCCGCTGCACGCCCAGATATTCCTCGGCCTTGGCGGGATCGACCGACACCGCCTTGGTTTTCTTCTTCAGAATATCGGTCACGGCCTTGCGCGCCAGCTTGGCAATCTCGCGCTCAAGGTTCCGCACCCCGGCTTCCCGCGTGTAATAGCGGATCACATGGGTCAGCGCCTCGTCCGAAATGGCGAATTCGCCTTTTTTCAGACCGTTCGCGGCGATCTGCTTTTGCAGCAGGTGGCCTTTGGCGATCTCGCGCTTTTCATCCTCGGTATAGCCGGCCAGCGAAATGATCTCCATCCGGTCCAGCAAAGGCCCCGGCATGGTATAGCTGTTGGCCGTGGTGATGAACATCACGTTGGACAGATCGTATTCCACCTCCAGATAATGGTCCACGAAGGTGCTGTTTTGTTCGGGGTCCAGCACCTCCAGCAGCGCACTTGCCGGGTCGCCGCGGAAATCCTGCCCCATCTTGTCGATTTCATCCAGCAGGATCAGCGGGTTGGTCGTTTTCGCCTTTTTCAGCGACTGGATGATCTTGCCGGGCATCGAGCCGATATAGGTCCGACGGTGGCCGCGAATCTCGGATTCGTCGCGCACGCCGCCCAGCGAAATGCGGATGAATTCGCGCCCCGTGGCCTTGGCCACCGACCGCCCCAGCGAGGTTTTGCCAACACCCGGAGGGCCGACAAGGCACAGGATCGGGCCTTTCAGCTTGGCCGAACGGGCCTGCACCGCCAGATATTCGACGATGCGTTCCTTGACCTTTTCCAGACCGTAGTGATCGGCATCAAGGATCTTCTGCGCGCCTTCCAGGTCTTTCTTGACCCGGCTCTTGGCGCCCCACGGCACGCCCAGCAGCCAGTCAAGATAGTTGCGCACAACGGTCGCCTCGGCGCTCATCGGGCTCATCGACTTCAGCTTTTTCAGCTCGGCCTCGGCCTTCTCGCGCGCCTCTTTGGACAGGGCGGTCTTCTTGATCCGCTCTTCCAGCTCCTTGACCTCGTTCTGGCCTTCGTCGCCGTCGCCCAGTTCCTTCTGAATGGCCTTCATCTGCTCATTCAGATAATACTCGCGCTGCGTCTTCTCCATCTGGGTCTTGACGCGGGACTTGATCTTCTTCTCCACCTGCAGGACCGACATTTCGCCCTGCATGTGGCCGTAAACCTTCTCCAGCCGTTCGGCCACATCTAGAGTTTCCAGCACTTCCTGCTTCAGCCCGACGTCGATGCCCAGATGCCCAGCGACCAGATCGGCCAGCCGCGCCGGTTCGCGGGTTTCGGCCACGGCCGACAGCGCCTCTTCGGGGATGTTCTTCTTGATCTTGGCATAGCGTTCGAACTCGTCGCCCACTGTGCGCAACAGCGCCTCGACCGAGGCCTGATCGCCGGGCGTTTCGCTCAGCACTTCGGCCCGCGCCTCGAAGAAGGCAGGGTTGTCGATGAATTCGGTGATCTTGACCCGCAACTTGCCCTCGACCAGCACCTTTACGGTGCCATCGGGCAGCTTCAAGAGTTGCAGCACATTGGCCAGAACCCCGGTGCGGTAGATGCCATCGGTCGCGGGGTCATCGACCGTCGGGTCGATCTGCGACGACAGCAGGATCTGCTTGTCATCCGCCATAACCTCTTCCAGCGCCTTGACCGACTTTTCGCGGCCAACGAACAAGGGAACGATCATGTGGGGGAAAACCACGATGTCCCGCAAAGGCAGAACCGGGAAGCTCGTGGAAAGGGTGTCCGTCATATCGCGTTTCCTTAGTGGCAGGAGCGCCCGGCCCCGGTAATCGGCAGCACTTGGGCCCTCCCCTCGTATCGGTATATCTGGGGGGCAGTCCCAGAGGTGTCAACCATTGGACAGCCGATCATGCCGTTACATGCCCGTTACAGCAAGCGACAATCCGGGCGAATTGTTGGCGTTCGGCCGGTGTTGCAGCGGTCTTACAGGGGCGCAATATCGCCCATCGCACGCTGGGCGTGAAAATCGGCGACGAAGGCCGACAGGCGGCCCGCCCCGATCGCATCGCGCAGGCCCTGCATCAGCTCCTGAAAATAATGCAGGTTGTGCCAGGTCAGCAGCATCGAGCAGATGATTTCCTGCGATTTCATCACATGGTGCAGATAGGCGCGGGAATAGTTGCGGCAGGCCGGGCAGGTGCAAGCCTCATCCAGCGGGCGCGGGTCGTCCATGTGGCGGGCGTTCTTGATGTTCACCTGGCCCCGGCGCGTCCAGGCCTGCCCGGTGCGGCCAGAGCGGCTGGGCAGCACGCAGTCCATCATATCAATGCCACGCTCCACCGCGCCCACGATGTCATCGGGCTTGCCGACGCCCATGAGGTAACGCGGCTTGTCTTCGGGCAAAAATCCGGGGGCATAGTCGAGGACATTGAACATGATCTCCTGCCCTTCGCCCACCGCCAGCCCGCCGACGGCATATCCGTCAAACCCGATATCTTTCAACGCGGTCGCCGATTCCTCGCGCAGCGCCCGATTGTCGCCGCCCTGCATGATGCCGAACAGCGCATGGCCGGGCCGGTCGCCAAAGGCATCGCGGCTGCGCTGTGCCCAACGCATCGACAGGCGCATCGACTTGGCCAGCGTCGCCTCATCGGCGGGCAGCGCGGGGCATTCGTCAAAGCACATCACGATGTCGCTGCCCAACAGGCGCTGGATCTCCATGCTCCGTTCGGGGGTCAGCTTGTGCTTTGATCCGTCGATATGGCTGCGGAAGGTAACGCCCTCTTCGGTCAGCTTGCGCAGATCGGTCAGGCTCATCACCTGAAACCCGCCGGAATCGGTCAGGATCGGGCGGTCCCAGTTCATGAACTTGTGCAGGCCGCCCAACCGGTCGATCCGTTCTGCCGTCGGGCGCAGCATCAGGTGATAGGTGTTGCCCAAAAGGATGTCGGCCCCGGTCGCACGCACGCTTTCGGGCATCATCGCCTTGACCGTCGCCGCCGTGCCCACCGGCATGAAGGCGGGGGTGCGAATTTCGCCCCGTGGCGTCGAAATCACACCCTTCCGTGCCTTGCCGTCGGTCGCCTGAACCGTAAAGCCGAACTTGCCCATGCTGTGCCCTTCCCGAAGGTGGCCCTTTTGCCTTTGGTGCGGCGGTTTGCCAAGGGGAATTGGGCCACGATGGGGTCAAGGGGGCTTGGCAGCGCGCGCGCCGCATGATTTGTTCTGTCGTACAAAAAAGCAGGCACCGGGCAGTCATGGACGAAACCACCCCCCAACGCGGCACCGAGGCGCGGCGGCGCGAGATTGCCGGGGCCGCGTTGCGCAGCCTTGAAAAACATGGACATGCGGGCCTGACCGCCCGGCGGGTGGCGGCAGAGGCTGGGCTTTCCCTGGGTCATCTGACCTACAATTTCACCGGCATGGACCAGATTCTGGCCGCCGCCTATCAGCTTGCCGCGACCCAGATGCAGGATCAGGCCGAAGCCCGCATTTCCCTGCCCGGCGCGACGCATCCAGAGCGGCTGGAGGCATTCCTGCGCGGCATCTTCTCACCCGAGGCGCTGACCCCGGCCCAATTGCGGGTCCGCATTGATCTCTGGGCCGCCGCACAGGGCAACCCGGCCCTTGCCCAGACCGAGCAAGATGTGAACGCCACCTTGCGCGCCCGCGTAGAAGAGCTGCTTGCACGGATGTGCGATAGCTGGAAATCAGAGCGGATCGCGCAGGTGGCCGACCTGATCATGGCCACGATGGACGGGCTTTGGCTGGATTACGCCCGGCGCGGCGATGTCGAGGCGGTGCGCTCTGCCATCGGGGCATGCGTGATGTTTGCCAAGCTGCGGCTGGGTTAGGCGTTGCCTTGGCCGCTGGCGCGGATATGTTTGATGAAACATAAAGCGCGGCGACCGTTCATGCTGAACATCCAGAAACCCTTGCAGATCATTGGCAGAAAACAGGTTTTTTGTGCCTGATCTGCTGTCGCCCCAGGAATGGCAGGCGCTGGCCCTGTCGCTGAAAGTGGCGTTCTGGGCCACGGTGATCAGCCTGCCTTTCGGCATCCTGACCGCCTGGGCCTTGGCACGGCGGCGGTTCTGGGGGCATGGGCTGCTGAACGGGCTGGTCCATCTGCCGTTGATCCTGCCGCCGGTGGTGACGGGCTATCTGCTGCTGTTGACCTTTGGCCGCAAGGGGCCGGTGGGGGCGTGGCTGGAAAGCTGGTTCGGCATCGTTTTGGCCTTTCGCTGGACGGGCGCGGTGCTGGCCGCTGCGGTCATGGCCTTTCCCCTGATGGTCCGCGCCATCCGCCTTGCGTTCGAGGCGGTGGACCCCAAACTGGAACAGGCCGCCGGAACCCTTGGCGCGCCACCGCCTTGGGTGTTCCTGACCGTGACCCTGCCGCTGATCCTGCCCGGCCTGATCGCCGGGGCCATCCTGTGCTTTGCCAAGGCGATGGGAGAGTTCGGAGCCACCATTACCTTCGTCGCCGCGATTCCGGGGCAGACGCAGACCCTGCCCTCGGCCATCTATGCCTTCCTTCAGGTGCCGGGGGGCGATGCTTCGGCCTTGCGGCTGGTGGTGGTTTCAGTGGCGGTGGCGCTGGGGGCGTTGGCGCTGTCGGAATGGCTGGCGCAGAGGGTCGCTGCCCGCATCGGTGGGCGCATCGGGGGCCGCGATGCTTGAGGTCACCTTTCGCCACGCCTTTCCCGGTCTGGCGCTGGATGTCTGTTTCAACGCCCCGCCCGGCATCACCGTGCTGTTCGGGCGCTCTGGGTCGGGCAAGACCACCATCGTCAATGCGGTGGCAGGCCTGCTGGCCCCCGATCAGGGCCGCATCGCGGTTCAGGGCCGCAGGCTGTTTGACAGCGCCGTGCGGCTGAACCTGCCGCCGCACCTGCGCCGCGCGCCCTATGTGTTTCAGGAAGCGCGGCTTTTCCCGCATCTGACCGTGCGGCAGAACCTGACCTATGGCCGCTGGTTCACCCGCGCCATCACGCCAGATTTTGCTGCTATCGTTGAGATGCTGGGCATCGGCCCGCTGCTGGCCCGCCGCCCTGCCGCGCTGTCGGGGGGCGAAAAGCAGCGGGTCGCGCTGGGGCGGGCCTTGCTGGCGGGCCCAGAAATCCTGCTGATGGACGAACCCCTTGCGGCACTGGACGAGGCGCGCAAGGCCGAGATCCTGCCCTATATCGAGCGGCTGCGCGATGCGGGCGGGCCGCCGGTCCTTTATGTGACCCATGCGCTGACCGAGGTGGCGCGGCTGGCCACCACGCTTGTCGTGGTGGAAAACGGCGTCACCATCGCCCATGGCCCGGCGCAAGACCTGCTGTCCGATCCGGCCCACGCGCCGCAACTTGGCTTGCGCGATGCCGGGTCGATCCTGTCTGCGCGCCTTGTCGCGCAGGAGGCGGATGGCCTGTCGCGGCTGGAAACGGCTGCCGGGCCGCTGTGGCTGCCGCAGGTTCATGCGCCGCTTGGCAGCGCGCTGCGCATTCGCATCGCCGCGCAAGATGTCATCCTGTCACGGCAGGCCCCGCAGGGGCTTTCGGCGCTGAACATCCTGCCCGCCACGGTCAGCGCCTTGCGGCTGGGGGGTGGCCCCGGCGCGCTGGTGCAACTGGCGCTGGGGGGCGAACATCTGTTGGTGCGGCTGACCCGGCGCTCGGCAGAGGCGCTGGCCCTTGAACCCGGCGCGCAGGTTTTCGCCATCGTGAAATCGGTGGCCGTGGCGCAATCCGACATCTTTTCCCCGACACCGCAGGCCCCCCATGACGCTGAACCTTAAGGCCCTAGACCGGGCGCTGGATCTTTTGCCCCTGCGCTACAAGGGGCCGGGCGGCGCGGTGGGTGTGGTGCATCAAGGGCGCATTCATGCCACCCGCGTCTGGGGATACGCCGATCTGACGCGCCGTCAGGCGATGACGGCGGCAACGCGGCTGCCGATCTGTTCAATCTCCAAACAGTTCACCTGCGCGCTGCTGCTGGACCAGATTGCCGACCCTGCCACGTTGAACGAACAGGTGCGCGACTTTCTGCCCGCCTACCGCGATGCGCTGCCAAGTGTAAAGGATCTGGCCGACAACCAGTCTGGCTTGCGCGATTACTGGGCGCTGACCGTGTTGCAAGGCGCTGTACCCGAGGCCGAAGTTCGACGCGAGGATGCCCTGCCGCTGCTGGCGCGGCAGAAAACCGGCCATTTCGCACCCGGCACGGCCTATTCCTATTCCAACGGCAATTTCCGTATTCTGGCCGAACTGATCCAGCGCGCCACCGACCGGCCCTATGAGGAGGCGCTCGCCGACCGCATTCTGGCCCCGGCAGGTATGGCCAGCGCCGTGCAAGCCTCGGACACCCGTTACCCGCTGGATGGGGTTGTGGGCTATGAAGGCAATGACGAGATGGGCTTTCTACCCGCCCAGAATGGCATCTGGTGGATGGGCGATGCCGGGATTTCGGCCAGCCTGACCGATATGCTGGCGTGGGAAACCTTTATCGACACCACGCGGGGCGATGCGTCGGGCCTTTATAGCCGCCTGTCGGCCCCGGCAACCTGGGGCGATGGCAGCCCGGCCTTTTATGCCAATGGCCTGCGGCAGGACCGGGTTGGCCCCCACCGCGTCACCGGCCACGGCGGCGCGTTGCGCGGCTTTCGCGCCAACCGTCAGCATGTCGCCAGTGAGCGCCTGTCGGTCGTGGTGATGTTCAACCACGAGGCCAATGCCCATGCCGCCGCGACCTGGCTTTTGGAAACCGCGCTTTGGGTGCAAGCCGCGCCTGCCCTGCCGCCACAGGGCTGGGACGGGCTGTGGCTGGACAGCGCGAACGGCCTGATCGCCCGCACCACGCAGGACGCAACTGGGGTGACCCTGCGCTATGGCACCACGCCCGCCCGCCTGACCATGGCGGCAGATGGCAGCGCCGTGGCACCCGGTCTGACCCTGCGGCAAGGGCCGGACGGGTTGCAGATGCAGCGTGAAACCGAAAACCTGACCGTCACCGCCAGCCCGCTTGCTTCGCGGGACTGGGCCGATGGCGGCCAGATCGCCGGGCGCTACTGGTCGGACGAATTGCAGGCCGAAATGACCATCGCGGCACAGGATGGCGTGGCCTTTGCCGGGTTTCAGGGCCTGCTGGGATCAGGCCCGATGGAGCGGATGTATCCTGTCGCCCGCGATATCTGGATCATGCCGACCCGCCGCGCAATGGATGCGGCCCCGCCGGGGGACTGGACAGTGCAGATCCACCGGGACGTCGGCGGCGGAATTTCCGGCCTGACCATCGGCTGCTGGCTGGCGCGCAATATCGGCTATCGCAAGCTGGCCTGAACAGATCAGGCGGTACGGTCAGCGCATATCGCCGCGCTGATGGTCCAGCCAGGTGCGTACCGCAGCGGCGGTTGTGTCCAGCAGCGGCGGCAGGTCGTGCGGGGCGGCGGCAAGCAGGCTGCGGTCACCGCGCGTTGCGGCGGATTCAATCGCCTCCAGCCGGGCGTGCAGCGCCATCGCGCCAAAGGTGGCCGCCGCCCCGGCACAGCGGTGCAGCGCCTGCAATTGTTGGCGGTCCGCGTCGGGCTGGGGCATGTTGTTGCCATTCGCGACAAGGCCTTGTCTAACCTCTTGCAACTGATCCAGAAACCGGCCCAGCAGGTCGCGCAGCGGCGCCGTGACCCCACCCCCGACCAGATCAGCCAAGCGTGCGGTATCCAGCACCGGCACAGGTGCCATAGCCGCCCGGTCAGTCGCCGCACCGATGCGAAGGTGCAAATCCCGATTGAAGGTCCGGCCCAACATGGCGATCAGTTGTGGTCGGTCAATTGGCTTTTTCAGCACCTCGGTCATGCCGGCAGCGCGAAAGGCGGCCAGCTCTTCGGGCAAGGCATGGGCGGTGACGCCGACAATCGGAGTGCCACGCGAGGGGCCATCACCTGCGCGGATGGCGCGCGTCGCCGCCTGCCCGTCCATTACCGGCATCGAGACATCCATCAGGATGATGTCAAACGCCCGCCCGTTGGCCAGCAGCACCCCCTCGTGACCATCAGCGGCCTCGGTCACGTCATGACCCTCGGCCTCTACCATTTCGCGCAAGATGGTGCGATTGATCTCGTTATCCTCGACGATCAGAACCTGTAGCCGCTGCTCGGCGGGCATTCGGGCCGGTGAGGCGGCGGTAAGGCCCGTCAGCCCGCTTTCGGCGGAGGTGGCCTCTGCCACCTCCAGCGGCAGACGCATCCAGAACAGGCTGCCCGCGCCAGGCTCGCTTTCCACCCCAATGCTGCCCCCCATCAGCGTCACCAGCCGCCGCGAAATCGCCAACCCCAGTCCGGTGCCGCCCTGACGGCCATAAGAGCTGTCGAGCATTTCGAAATCATCGAAAATCCGCTCAAGATCGGCCGCGGCAATGCCAGTGCCGCTGTCGATCACCCGAAACTCCACCTCGCGGCGGGGGGCCGGATTGCCCAGCGCCTCGACCTCCAGCCTGATTTCGCCGTTCCGGGTGAATTTCGTGGCGTTATTGACAAAATTCAGAAGCACCTGCCGGATCTTGGCCGCATCGCCGATGGTGCCCGGCAGAGCCGGACCATCCCAGGCCCAAGCCAGGGTGTTGCCATTGGCGCGCGCCAGATGCGTCTGGCTTTCCACCACATCCTGCAACACGCGGCAGAGATCAAAGGGCCGCAGGTTCAGCCGCATCATCCCTGCCTCCAGCTTGGACAGGTCCAGCACGTCATTGACCAGCCCGCTCAACAAGCCCCCCGACACTTCCATGGTATCGACATAGCGCCGCTGCCGGGCATCAAGGCGGGTATCCTTCAGCAAGGACATGGTTCCCAGCAGGCCGTTCAGCGGCGTGCGCATTTCATGTGACATCACCGCGACGAAATCTGCCCTCGCCTGCTCGCCGGCGACGGCCTGATCATGGGCGGCCTTCAGGCGCTCCTCGGCCTGTTTCAACTGGGAAATGTCGCGGATGAACAACACGAAAATCTGGCCCTGCTGGCCCTGAATCTTGCGCACAGAAACTTCGGCGGGAAACACCCGGCCAAGGCGGTCTGCCCCGTTCAGATAGATGCGGCCCGGCGTATCCGCTGCCCTGCCGTGCAGCACATCTTCCAATTTGGCATTGCCGGGGCCGCTGCGGGCGCTGTCAGAGGGGGGCAGGATCAGACCGCGCATATCCTGACCGCGCGCCTCTTCAGCGGAATAGCCAAAGATAGCCTCGGCGGCGGGGCTGAAATCCACCACACGGGCATCGCTGTCGCAGACGATGATGCCGTCCAGACTGGTTTCGATCACGGTCTGCATGCGGGCTGCGGTGCGCGTCTGTTCCTGCCCGCGCCGTTCCGACAGGCGGTAAAGCCGCAGCAGCGTCACCGCCAGCAATGAGACGGTCACGAACATACCTGCCGCCGTCACCGCCAGCCGTGCCAGTGTACTGGTGATCTCGTGACGGCTTTCGTCCGAATGGCGGGCAAATTCGGCCAGCCCCGTCAGCGACAGCCGCCGTACCGTTGGGCCAAGCGCATCTGCCTGTTGCTGCAACCCGTCAAGCTGACCCGCCAAGGCCTGATCGGACTGCCCCATGATGACGCCGATCTGTTGCAATTCTTTCGTTGCGATTGTGAAATCGGTTACGAAATCGGTCCTTTCCTGCAGCCAGGAATAGGTGGTTGTGGCGCGAAACGTGTCGATCCGGCTGAAAAAGATGTCATACCGCTTGCGCAATTCGGCATAGTCGGCAGTTTCGGGACCGGTGCGTTCTGCCGTAAGACGGGTATTGCTGATCTCTAGGCGAAAGCGCAGGAATTCGGTATCAACTTGGGCCAGCGACCATTGCAGGTTGTCAGAGGCCGCCGTGCGCAGGGCGTGCAACTGGTCCAGCACATCAACGCTCATCATCCCCATCAGGCCGAACAGCCCCGACAGCACAAAAAACAGGATAGCCGCCCTGGCACGCCGCAACATGCCCCGCCACCCCGAGTCCGCCAAGCCACGGTCCGCCGATGTCTGTACTGTTGTGGCCGAATCCAGCGTCACGCCGCCCCCAGGGCATCCAAGGTCAGGGACCAAGGCTTAAGGCTGAACCTCGATCCGGTCCAGTTGCCAAATGCTGCGGGCATAGATGACCTCGCTGCGATAGGCAGGGTCGGCGTCATAGGGATAGACAATCCACAATGGCCCCTTGTCGCGGATTGTCATGGGCTTGCCGTTGCGGGCATAGGCGATGATGGGCCCGTTATCGGGCCATTCCTCGACCGGGATTTCCACGGCATAATCATTGGCGGCTGTGGCCTCCAGCATCTTGCCCTGCATGTGCGCGGCATTCAGCAAAGCGGCCAGCGGCACCCCGGTAAATTCTTGTGGGCCGTCGGTCCAGATCGTGGTTGTGGTGATGGTCTTTTGCGGCAGGGCCGCCAGCATCGCCTGATCAAAGGCCATACTGGTGGCCTCTGACTTGCCATCCACATGGCCCATCAGCGTCAGCAATACCGGGCCGCTCGGCTCCGATACGGCCACCTGCGCAACCGCGGGACCCTCTGCCCGCAACGGCCCGGCAACGGCGCACACGCAGCCAAGCAAAAGCGCTGCACGACAAAGGGCGTAACGAAGATTTGGCATCACAGTACCCGCACACCTAAAAAGGCCGGACCTGCCCACAGATCCGGCGCCTGATCATCTTTTGCGGCAATCTAGCACCCCGGCGCGCCGCTTGGGCAAGAACTTGTGCATAGGCTCGCTATCCCTTCGGATAGGGCAATCATGGCCTCTGACCACAACGTCGGGACGAAATTTCTCTGGCCAAATGAGATTCCTTATGCCAGCCTTGACAAATAACATATTGATAATATTAATATTTTAATTTTATGCCAGACAGGCATCAGAAATCTCAGGACCGGGGTTCTGTGTTAGCGTTGAACATTGTAACTATGGGGTCGAACCCCGGCTGAATTACCTGCCGACGGATTGCCCTTGTGGTAGTGGAAGCCAATTCATGCGGATCTTGATCGCCGACGATCATGACCTTGTGCGCGACACCATCGTGCTGTTCCTGCAAACCGAAAGCGGGATTGTGGCCGAGGCTGTGGGCAGCCTGCCTGCAGCCGTCGCCGCCATCGAGAGTCAGCCGCAGTTCGATCTGGTTCTGCTGGATATGATGATGCCCGGCATGAACGGGCTGAACAGCTTGCGTCAGGTCATGGCGATGAATGGCGGCCAGAGGGTTGCGCTGATCTCGGGCACCGGCTCGCCGGAGCTGGCGGAACAGGCGCTTGCGGCAGGAGCGGCGGGGTATCTGCCCAAGACCCTCAGCGCCAAATCGCTGGCCAATGCCGTGCAGTTCATGGCGATGGGAGAGCAATATGTACCGCTGGGCTTCCTGCGCTCTGGCGCCGACGAACCGGCCCATCCCCTCGCCCAGCGCCTTTCGCGCCGAGAGCGCGAGGTGCTGGGCGGCCTGATCGAAGGCAAGTCAAACAAGGAAATCGCCCGCGATCTGGGCATCAGCGAACCGACGGTCAAGCTGCATATGAAGACGCTGTATCGCAAGATCGGGGCGCAGAACCGGACACAGGCCGCAATGATCGCCAAAGAGGCGGGGTTGTTTTAGGCGACAACAACGCAGTGCCCGGCCCCCCGCCGCAAGCGGGACAGGAATCGGCAGGGGCAAAAAGATACACCCCAGCCCGATCTGGCGACGGCCATTGCCTTCGCCACGCGGTGAAAGTGCAATTTGCACCGCCGGGGCTCAAAGGCCCGGCCAGCGCCCAACCCGCCCCCGGCGGGCGCTGGCCTCTTGGTGTTCTGGCGGAAACGTCTCTAACGGACAGGTCCCGCACGGACGGGGAAACGCAGTGCGTTTCCTGACCCGCCCGGACAGGCGTTGCGGCAAAAGCAATCCGGCCCTGACCGCCAAGGCGGCTATCTCGGGCGAATTCATCAAGCGAACGATGGTTCGACCGCAAAAAAGATAACCCCTGCCCGCACCGCGGACAGGGGCAATAATTCCGGTGCCAGTGGCTCAGCTACACCCCGTGGTCCCGCCACAGGTGTTGCACTTCATGCAGGTGCCGTTGCGCACAAGCGTGTAGTTGCCGCATTCGCCGCAGGGGTCGCCCTCATAGCCCTGCATCTTCGCCTTGGTCCGGGCATCCATGCTGACGGTGCCAGAGGCCAGCGCGGTCGAGGTTTCCACCACCATCGCGGCAAAGCCGGTTTCGGTGCCGGTCGATGCCATACCGCCCTGGAACACCATCAGTTCTTGCGGCAGACGTTTGCGCAGATATCCGGTGGAGCTGATCGACTTCAGCATCTCCAGCGATTTCGACGCCGCATTGTCGGTGACTTCGGCAAAGTTGCGCTTGCCCTCGTCATCGCCCCGGCCCAGATCATCGAACGAGGCGCCTTGCGGCTTCACATGGGCCAAATCGGTGCGGTCCAGATAGGAAATCGCCAGTTCGCGGAAGATATAGTCCAGGATCGAGGTGGCATTCTTGATGCTGTCATTGCCCTGCACCATGCCCGCCGGTTCAAAGCGGGTGAAGGTGAAGGCCTCAACAAACTCTTCCAGCGGCACGCCGTATTGCAGGCCAACCGACACCGCGATGGCAAAGTTGTTCATCATGGCGCGGAAGCCCGCACCTTCCTTGTGCATGTCGATGAAAATCTCGCCCAGCCGCCCGTCACCATATTCGCCGGTGCGCAGGTAAACCTTGTGCCCGCCGACAATGGCTTTCTGGGTATAGCCCTTGCGCCGCTCGGGCAGCTTTTCGCGGTTGGTGCGGATGATTTCCTTGATGATCACCTTTTCAACGATCTTCTCGGCAATCACCGCCGCCTTTTCCTGCAACGACCCGGTGGCGAGGATTTCCTCGGCCTCCTCGTCATCCTCGATCAGTGCCGAAGCCAGCGGTTGCGACAGTTTCGACCCGTCGCGGTAGATGGCGTTGGCCTTGATGCCCAGTGAATGCGACAGTTCATAGGCCGCCAGAACCTCGGTGATCGAGGCCGAATTCGGCATGTTGATCGTCTTGGAGATCGCCCCCGAGATGAACGATTGCGCCGCCGCCATCATGTAAATGTGGCTGTCCACCGACAAGAACCGCTTGCCGGTCTTGCCGCAAGGGTTGGCGCAGTCGAAGACCGACAGATGTTCCGCCTTCAGGAATGGCGCGCCTTCCAGTGTCATCGTGCCGCAAACATGGTCATTGGCGGCATCGACCTGCGCTTTGGTGAAGCCAAGGTGCTTCAGCAGATCAAAGGTCGGGTCAGCCAGCTTTTCGGCGGGGATGCCAAGGGTCTGCTTGCAGAAATCTTCGCCCAACGTCCACTGGTTGAACACGAACCGGATGTCAAAGGCCGAGGGCAGCGCGCCTTCGATCTTTTCAATCTCGCGCGGGCCGAAACCATGGCCGATCAGCGCGGTGTGGTTGATGCCGGGGCAGTTGCCCAAGGTGCCATGGCCCACGGCGTAAGAAATGATCTCGGCCACTTCGCTGGTGCGGTAGCCCAGCATCTCCAGCGCCGCTGGAACCGACTGGTTGATGATCTTGAAATAGCCGCCGCCCGCCAGCTTTTTGAACTTGACCAGCGCAAAGTCCGGCTCAATCCCCGTGGTGTCGCAATCCATCACCAGACCGATGGTGCCAGTCGGCGCGATCACGGTGGTTTGGGCGTTGCGATAGCCGTGGGCCTCACCCAGCGCCAGCGCCTCATCCCAAGCCGATTTTGCCAGTTGGGCCAAGGCCTTGTCGGGGCATCCTGCGGCGTCCAGCGCGACCGGATTGACGTTCACGCCCTCATAGCCCTTGGTCTCGCCCATCGCGGCGCGACGGTGGTTGCGGATGACGCGCAGCATGTGCTCGGCGTTGCGGGCATAGCCAGCAAACGGCCCCAGCTCTTTCGCCATTTCGGCGCTGGTGGCATAGGCAACGCCGGTCATGATCGCGGTCAGCGCGCCGCACAGGGCACGGCCTTCGCGGCTGTCATAGCCAAGGCCCATGTTCATCAGCAGACCGCCGATATTGGCATAGCCAAGACCCAGGGTGCGGAAGTCATAGGACAGTTGTGCAATTTCCTTTGACGGGAACTGCGCCATCATCACGCTGATTTCCAGCGTGACTGTCCACAAACGGCTGGCATGAACATAGCCTTCGGCATCGAACTTGCCGTCATGGAAGAAGGTCAGCAGGTTCATCGAGGCCAGGTTGCAGGCCGTATCATCAAGGAACATGTATTCCGAACACGGGTTGGAACCCCGGATCGGCCCGTCCGCCGGGCAGGTGTGCCAGGCGTTGACCGAATCGTGGAACTGGATGCCGGGATCGGCGCAGGCCCAGGCGGCATGGCCGATCTGGTCCCACAATTCGCGCGCCGAAACGGTCTTGGCGACCTTGCCATCGGTGCGGCGGATCAGCTCCCACGGGGCATCGTTCTTGACCGCCTTGAGGAAGGCATCGGTCACCCGGACCGAGTTGTTCGAGTTCTGGCCCGAGACGGTGATATAGGCTTCGGAATCCCAATCGGTGTCATAGGTCGGGAATTCGATGCTGGTGAATCCCTGCTTGGCATATTGCAGGATGCGGTTGGTATATGTGTCGGGGATCAAGGCCTTTTTGGCCGATTTGATCGCCGCCTTCAGCGCCGGGTTTTTCGCCGGATCAACAGAATCTTCGGCCGAGCCATCCCACTGACGAATGGCCGAGAATATTTCGTTCAGTTTCAGCTCATGCGCCTTGGACCCGGCGACGAGGCTGGCAACCTTCTGCTCCTCGATCACCTTCCAATTGATGAACTGTTCGACATCGGGGTGATCCATGTCGCAGATCACCATCTTGGCCGCGCGGCGCGTGGTGCCGCCCGACTTGATCGCGCCAGCAGCCCGGTCGCCGATTTTCAAAAAGCCCATCAGGCCCGACGACTTGCCGCCGCCCGACAGCTTTTCGCCCTCGCCCCGCAGCGATGAAAAGTTGGTGCCGGTGCCCGAGCCGTATTTGAACAGCCGCGCCTCACGAACCCACAGGTCCATGATGCCGCCTTCGTTCACCAGATCATCGCTGACCGACTGGATGAAGCAGGCATGGGGCTGCGGGTGTTCATAGGCGGATTCGGATTTGGTCAGCGTGCCGGTCTTGTGATCGACATAGTAATGCCCCTGCGCCGGGCCATCGACGCCGTAGGCCCAATGCAGGCCGGTGTTGAACCACTGGGGGCTGTTCGGCGCGGCCATCTGGCGGGCCAGCATGAACCGCATTTCGTCATAATAGGCGCTGGCGTCGGCTTCGGTGGTGAAATAGCCACCCTTCCAGCCCCAATAGGCCCAAGCACCCGCCAGACGGTCAAACACCTGCTTGGCGGAGGTTTCGCCGACAATCCGTTGATCTTGCGGCAGTTCTGCCAGTGCCGCGTCATCCGGCACTTGGCGCCACAGGAATTTCGGAACGCCAGCCTCTTTCACCCGTTTCAGCCGCGCGGGCACGCCCGCCTTGCGGAAATATTTCTGGGCCAGAACGTCACTGGCAACCTGGCTCCAGCCTTCCGGCACCTCTACCGCGTCATTCTTGAACACCACCTTGCCGTCGGGATTGCGAATCTCTGACGTGGTCTTGGTAAAGGCGATCTCACCATAGGCGCCGCCAGCCTCGGTCGTGAACTTGCGCTCGATCTTCATCTCTGCCCCGTCTCCGCTTGGCAGGGCTTCGCGCCCCGTCCGGTTGAAATCCTTGATAGGCAGACAAATCTCATAGCCCGAAGCCTTTATGGCCCCGGTCGCCGCGCCCGCACTTCCGGCGCTGCATCTGTCGAAGATCATTCCTGCCCAGCCACAACATATGGTGGTGTCGTCGGCCACTTCGTCAAACTGTCGCAAAGACTGGTGTCTCGCAACGGGATTCTTTGGGTTATCCACCAGATTTTGTGCTTGACGCTTTCGCGCAACATATGGGTGGCGTCACGGCGGCGTGATCGCACAGTTCAGGCATCGCGTGAATACGGGCGGAAAAGCCAAGGCGCACACAGATTTGGACGCGACACCTCAGCTTTTGCCGCAAGGCCGGGGCGAATCTGTCAGCGCCGCCTGTTGATCAGCACGATTCCGCCCGCCACCAGCACCGCCGCCCCCAAAAGCGGCAATGTCAGCGTTTCGCCGTAAATCAGCACGCCCAGCGCCATCGCGAACAAGGGTGTCAGGAAGGAAAAGCTGGCCACCGTCGCCGTCGGGTAGACCGACAGCAGCCACAGCCAACTGATGAAACCGCCAGTCACCACCACCAGCGCCTGCAACACCAGCCAAACCCAATGGTGCGGCTGAATATCGCGCAGCAAGGGACCAAAGGCCGGGGCCAACAACAGCATGATCGGGCCTGATACAGCCACCATCCAGAACAGTTGAGCCTCTGGCCCTGCTTCGCGCAGCCGGGTCTTGCGGGCCAGAAACGCGGTGCCCGCCCAGCCCCAGGCCCCGACCAGCGCGCACAGATCACCCCAGATGTTGCCATGCCCGCCGGGGCTGCGCGACAGGATCGCCCAAGCGGTGCCGGCAAAGGCCATGGCAAGGCCCACCGCACGCACCGGGGTCAGCCGTTCCCCCGGCAGGCCGAAATGGGCCAGCAGACCCATCCACACCGGCATGGAATAAAAGATGATCGAGGCGCGGCTGACCGCCGTCAGGTCCAGCGCCAGAAACAGCGCCATGAACTCTACCGCGAAAATCGCGCCAATCCACAGTCCGGGCACCAGATCGGCGCGGCGTACCCGGCCCGTCAGCCCCCGGTGGCGCAGCCACAGCCAGACGAATCCGGTAGCAAGAACCGACCGTGCCCCGGCAAAGAACACCGGCTGCAAACCGCGGTTGGCATCCTTGATGATGATCTGGTTCGCCGCCAGCAGCAGGGTGATTCCCAAAAGCGCCGCAAGGCCCGTTCCGTCCAGCCGATCCTTGCGCATCATCGCCCCCTGTTCGCGGGCCGCACCCTTTGCCTGCGGCCCGGCAGAGTCAAGGCGAGGCGAAGCCAATGGCCAGCCCGAAACCGCTGGCACCCGCAGCGGCTTTTCGCTAATCGGGCCAAAAGGGGGTGGCCCATGACCGACATCATCGCCCGCTGCGAAGCACGGGGCCTGCGGATGACCGACCAGCGCCGCATTCTGGCCCGCGTCATCGGCGAGGCTGAAGATCACCCCGATGTGGAAGAGCTGTACGCCCGCGCCAGCGCCGTAGACCCGAAAATCTCGCTGGCGACCGTCTACCGCACCGTCAAATTGCTGGAAGAGGCGGGGATTCTGGAAAAGGTCGAATTCGGTGATGGCCGCGCGCGCTATGAGGATGCGGAGCGCGACCACCATGACCATCTGATCGATGTATCCTCTGGCCGGGTCATCGAATTCATCGACCCAGAAATTGAGGCCTTGCAGGAAAAGATCGCGGCGCGTCTGGGATACCGGCTGATCGGGCACCGGCTGGAACTGCTGGCGGTTCCCCTGACCAAAGCCGACAAAACGTGAGCGCCGCCGAAAACACCCGCGCCGCCGCTTTGATGACCGGCTCGATGGCGTTCTTTGCCATTGAAGACCTGTTCCTCAAGCGCGCTGCCGAGGCGCTGCCCCCCGGACAGGTGCTGGCGCTGACCGGGGCGGCAGGGGCAGTGGTGTTCTGGCTGCTGGCCGCATCAAAACGCCAGCCCGTGTTGTCGCGCGATGCCCTGCGCGGCGTGCCCTTGCTGCGCACGCTGTCAGAGGCAGCGGCGGCAATATTCTACATCATCGCGCTGGCCTATGCGCCCTTGTCGATGACATCGGCGCTGCTTCAGGCCTCTCCGCTTGTCGTTACTGCGGGGGCAGCGCTGTTTCTGGGCGAAACCGTGGGCTGGCGGCGCTGGACCTCTATTCTTGTGGGGTTTGCCGGGGTGATGGTGATCCTGTCCCCCTGGGATGCCGGGTTTGATCCGACCGGCCTTTTTACCGTGGCCTGCGTTGTGGTTCTGGCTTCTCGCGATCTGGCGACGCGGGTGATGCCGGCGCGGATCGGCACGTTTCAGGTGGCGGCCTGGGCCTATCTGGGGCTGGTGCCAGCGGGGATCGGGCTGATGGGCCTGATGGGCGACAGCTTTGTGCCGCCCACACCGGGCCAGTGGCTGGGGCTGTCGGGTGCCTTGCTGACCGGGCTGTTCGGCTATTACGCCGTGGTCGCGGCGATGCGGCTGGGCGAGGTGTCGGTGGTGGCCCCCTTCCGCTATACGCGGCTGGTCTTTGCCATGGTTGTCGCGATGATCTTTCTGGGTGAACGGCCGGGGCCATCCACCCTGATCGGGGCCGCGCTCGTGGTCGGCTCTGGCCTTTACGCCTTTGCCCGTGAGCGTGCGCGCCGACTGCGTCAGGCCTAGGCGCGCAATACGCCCACAGTCACCAAGCCGTCCACACCCCCCGGCGACAGCCGCATCAGTTGCGCCGCCCGTTGTTCGGGGGTGTTGTCGCCAAAAATCCAATCCCCTTCGAACGTCACCCCGGCCAACGGGGCAATGCTGCCAGCATAGCGCGCATCGGCCAGATACAGCGCCTGCGCCGCCGCCCCCGGCATCGCGATCTGCGAAGTCAGCAACGCCGCCGTCCCCGAAACCGCCGCCGAGGCCGAGGCAAAGACCTCAAAATGGATATGCGGCCAGCGGCCCTGATAGGTTCCGGGAAAGATCGTGGTGAACCGCACGACGCCAGAGGCGTCGCTTTCCTGAAGGCCGCGCAGGTAATTCGCCTCGGCACGCCCATATATCGAATAGTCCCCCGCCGCATCGCAATGCCACAGATAAACCGCCAGCCCAGCCAGGGGCGCACAGGCGGCCTTTACGTCAACCAGTCGAATCTCCAGCTCCAGCAGCGCACCATCGGCCACCGAGGTCAGCCCGCCGAAACTGGGCCGCAGGTCGCGCCGCATCACGCCGCTTTCGGTCAGCACATTCACCGTGGCCCCGTTCAGGCGGTTGGTGCCATCGGCAGGATAGGGGCCGTTGGTTTCCTCCGGCAGCTTCAGACAGGCGGCACCATCGGCCCCCGTCGCGGCCAGGTTCGGCTCGGACTGTCCGGGCGGGCCTGTGAACCACCACCCTGCCCCGGCAGCCCCCGCCACCAGCGCGCCCAAGGCCGCCCGCCGCCCCCACAGCCGCGCATGGTCCTGTCTGAAACTGCCGTCATCATCCTGGGTCATCGCCTGTCACATCCTTGTCTTGGGCCTTGCCTACCAATGATACGCCGCAGCGGCGGGTTTCCGTTGGCGCTAACATGATGCCACTATCTTGCCCTTTCCCTAGGGGCCATCAGCCGCTAAACGAGATTGCAACATTCTTTGGTTCGGGAGAGGCCCCATGAGCACGATCATCGACATTCACGCCCGCGAAATCCTTGACAGCCGGGGCAACCCCACGGTCGAGGTGGATGTGGTTCTGGAAAGCGGCGCCATGGGCCGGGCCGCCGTGCCCTCGGGCGCATCAACCGGCGCGCATGAGGCGAACGAAAAGCGTGACGGTGACAAGTCGCGCTATATGGGCAAGGGCGTGCTGGAGGCGGTGGCGGCGGTGAACGGCGAGATCGCCGAAGAGCTGGTGGGTTATGACGCGACCGAACAGGTCGGCATTGACCGCACCATGATTGAAATGGATGGCACGCCGAACAAATCGCGTTTGGGCGCCAATGCCATTCTGGGCGTGTCGCTGGCGGTGGCCAAGGCGGCGGCGGAATATTCCAGCCAGCCCTTGTACCGCTATGTCGGCGGCACCTCGGCCCGCGTTCTGCCGGTTCCGATGATGAACATCATCAACGGCGGCGAACATGCCGACAACCCGATCGACATTCAGGAATTCATGATCATGCCGGTGGGTGCGCAAGACATCCGCGAGGCGATCCGCATGGGGTCCGAAGTGTTCCACACCCTGAAGAAGGAACTTCAGGCGGCGGGCCACAACACCGGCATCGGCGATGAAGGCGGCTTTGCGCCCAACCTGAACTCTGCCCGCGATGCCTTGGATTTCATTCTGAAATCCATCGAAAAGGCGGGCTACAAGCCGGGCGAGGATATCTATCTGGCACTGGACTGCGCCGCGACCGAATATTTCAAGGGCGGCAAGTATGAGATGAAGGGCGAAGGCAAATCGCTGTCCATCGAACAGAACGTCGATTTCCTGGCCGGTCTGGCCGCCGACTATCCGATCATCTCGATTGAGGATGGCTGTTCGGAAGATGACTGGGAAGGCTGGAAGCTGCTGACCGACCGTCTGGGCGGCAAGATCCAGCTGGTGGGCGACGACCTGTTCGTGACCAACCCGCGCCGTCTGGCCGAGGGGATTGCCAAGGGCTGCGCCAACTCGATGCTGGTCAAAGTGAACCAGATCGGCACCCTGACCGAAACGTTGCAAGCCGTCGATATGGCGCACCGCGCGCGCTATACCAACGTCATGTCGCACCGTTCGGGCGAAACCGAGGACAGCACCATCGCCGACCTGGCCGTGGCCACCAACTGCGGCCAGATCAAGACCGGCTCGCTGTCGCGGTCGGACCGGCTGGCGAAATACAACCAGCTGATCCGCATTGAGGAAATGCTGGGCGAGACCGCCGAATACGCGGGCCGCTCGATCCTGAAGCGTTAAGGCCAGCGCCCAGGATTTTCAAAGACATTTGCGGGCACCTCCGGGTGCCCGTTTTCATTGCCGCGCCTGCATCTACGACCATGCCAGCCGCAAGGTTCCGGCTTTGCCCCGCATCCGTTCACGGTCGTAGAGACTTTGGTGCGATTGTCGGCAAATGCCGCCCGAACCCACCCTGCGCCCATCCGCCGAAAACAGGCGGCAATGGGAGAGAGGGACACATGCACATCATCACCGCACTGGCCATATCCATCGGCGCCTTGGCCGCCGTGGCCACCTACCTTTGCCTCGGCACGCCGCTGGGCCTGCAGGTCTGGGCGCTGTTCATCGGCTGGGGCAGCTTTTACCACTCGGGCGGCAAGGGTGACGGGCTGGTCAAATCGGCCACCAACCATGTCTGGGGCGTCGTGGTCGCGGCGCTGGCGCTGATCGTGGTGGGCACGGTCGGCGGGTCGGTTCTGGTCACGTCGCTGATCGTCGGGGTGTCGGTGGTCATTCTGGTCATGGGCGCGCATCTCCCGCAACTGGCGACCATTCCGGCGGCGGTTTACGGCTATGCCTCGACCGCGGCCTTCTGCCTGCTGACGGGCGTGGCGATTGCCGATGCCGGGGCCACGATCAAGGCGGCGGCGGTGGTGCTGGCCTCGTTGATCGTGGGCAATGTCTTTGGCCTTGTGTCGGAAAAGATCGCCGGCGGCCTGGCCAAACAAGCCTGACGCTTTCGGGCCATGGCGGGGCGTGCTATGCCCCCGCCATGGCAAAAATCATCCTGCTGAACAAACCCTATGATGTCCTGTGCCAGTTCACCGATGGCGAAGGGCGACAGACCTTGGCCGATTTCGTGCCGCTGAAGGATGTCTATCCCGCCGGTCGGCTGGACCGCGACAGCGAGGGGCTGGTGGTGCTGACCGATGACGGTCGGTTGCAGGCCCGGATCGCCGACCCAAAGCACAAGACGGAAAAGACCTATCTGGCGCAGGTCGAAGGCGTGCCGGATGCGGCGTCACTGGCCGCGCTGTCGGGGGGCGTCATGCTGAAGGACGGGCTGACCCTGCCTGCCCGCGCCCGGCTGATTGATGCGCCCTCTTGGCTGTGGCCGCGCAATCCGCCGATCCGGGTGCGCCAGACCGTGGCCGATTGCTGGCTGGAGCTGACGATCCGCGAGGGGCGAAACCGTCAGGTCCGCCGCATGACCGCCGCCGCAGGCCACCCGACCCTGCGGCTGATCCGCTGGCGCGTGGGCGACTGGACGCTGGAGGGGCTGGCCCCCGGAGAGTGGCGGCAGATTACGGTGTGACCACCCCGCTGATCTGATCGCAATCCTGTCGCCAGCACTTGCGACAGCCCCGAAATGCCCCGTCCACAGCCATGTCTGCATTCACCCACTGACAGTGGGGGCGAAATGACGGGCTGAAGCGGCGGGGCGGTGGCGACAATCAGATCTGGCAAGGTCAACCATAGCCGGTAGCCAGACCCGACGGCGCGGCTTCTGCCCTTACGCGAGCGTCTGGGCCAGAAGCCAGTCGCGCACCTCTTGTGCAACGCGGCTCAGGGCAACATCGCGGGGCCAGATGACGTGGAACTGCATCCCTGTCGTCAGGACATGGCTGGTCAGGCGAACCAGGACTCCGCTGGCCACCAGCCCTTCGACCAGATGCCGCCAACCCAGCGTTACGCCCTGCCCTGCCATGACAGATTGAATCACCAGAACATAGTCGTTGATCTGCAACCCCTTCGGGATTCTTCGCCCCTCGATCCCGGCGGCCGCAAACCAATCGCGCCACGTCGCCGCAGATCGGAACGGCTCTTCCAGATGGATAAGCTGGTGGTCCAGCAGATCCGCCTCTTGCTTCGGCATCTCGCGACCCAAAAGATAGCCCGGCCCGCAAACCGGGAAGATCTCTTCCGCCGCAAGCGGTTTGGCCAGATATTGCGGCCACTCCGAGGGGTTCCCGCCCCGCACGGCCAAGGGGATACCCTCGCCCACAAGGTCAAGGTCGCGATCCGCCGTCTGGATGCGCAAATCGATATGAGGCAGATCTTGGCGAAACTGTGCCATACGCGGCACCATCCAGAACGCCGCAAAAGCGGTCGAACAGGACAGGGTTACATGATCCCCGGTTGCCGCCGCCCGCAGGTTCTGCGCTGATCGCTGAATATGCGAAAGCCCGATGGACACATCGGCGTGAAAGCGTTCTCCCGCCTCGCTCAGCCGGATGCGCCGGTGTTCGCGCAGGAAAAGCGCGGTGCCCAGATGTTCCTCAAGCCGCGCAATGGCATAGGACACCGCCGCCTGTGTCATGTGCAGCTCTCGGGCTGCGGCGGTAAAGCTGGGTAACCTTCCCGCCGCTTCAAAGACGACAAGGCTGTTGATCGATGGCAAGAGGCTGCGCAGATTTTCCATAAGCTACATTTATCAAGTCGATGAAAACTTTCCAGCGTCACAGATACCCCAAGACGCATTAGCTTGCCCTTGATTTATCGAAAGGTGCGGTCGTGGCAGACGGGGATCTAGGCGCAAACGAAACCAAGCGTCAGCGCGGCGGGCGCTCACAACGGCGCGAAAGCCGCCTGTCCGGCGGTCAGGGCATGCACCGGCCCTATATCGTGCGGGGCATCCCGACCTATGACATCCTGTCCGACGAAAGCCTGACGGCCATCGAAGCCACCGCCGACCGCATTCTGGCCGAAATCGGCATTGAACTGCGTGACGATGCCGAGGCGATGCGCCTTTACAAACAGGCCGGGGCCGAGGTAGCGGATGTTTCTGCCGATGTCTGGCGCATCAAGTTCGAACCGGGCATGCTGCGCGAAATCCTGAAGACCGCTCCCGCAGAATTCACCCAGCACGCCCGCAATCCGGCCAACAACGTGCAGATCGGCGGCAAGAACGTCGTCTTCGCGCCCTCTTACGGTTCGCCCTTCGTGATGGACCTCGATCGCGGTCGCCGCTATGGCACGATCGAGGACTTCCGCAACTTCGTGAAACTCGCCCAGTCCTCACCCTGGCTGCACCATTCGGGCGGTACTGTGTGCGAGCCGACCGATGTTCCGGTGAACAAGCGCCACCTCGACATGGTTTATTCCCATATCCGCTATTCCGACCGCCCCTTCCTTGGCTCCATCACAGCATCCGAACGTGCGGCCGACAGCATCGACATGGCCCGCATCCTGTTCGGAGCGGATTTTGTAGACCAGAACTGCGTGGTGATGGGCAACTTCAACACCACCTCTCCCCTCGTGCTTGATGGCGTTACCACCGCCGGTATCCGCGCCTATGCCGCCGCCAATCAAGGCTCTATCCATCTGCCCTTCCTGTTGGGGGGCGCTGTCGCGCCGCTGACCATTGCGGGCATGGTGGCACAAGGGTTGGCGGAATCGATGGCGTCCTGTGCGCTCACGCAGCTTGTCCGTCCCGGCGCACCCGCGATCCTTGCATCTTTCTTCTCCTCGATGTCGCTGCGTACGGGTTCGCCCACGTTCGGAACACCTGAACCGGCCATCGGGTCGCTTGCCATGGGGCAACTTGCGCGCCGTCTGAACCTGCCGCTGCGCTGCGCCGGCAATTTCAGCACCTCGAAACTGCCGGACGGCCAGGCGATGCAGCAAAGCATGATGTCCATGATGTCCGCGGTGCAGGGGGGGGCGAATTATGTTCTCCATTCGGCCGGTTTCCTTGATGGTCTGTTGTCGATGTCCTACGAAAAGCTGGTCATGGACACTGACATGTGCGGGTCGCTGCATGCCTATCTGGACGGGATGGCGGTGAACGAGGATACGCTGGCCTTCGAGGCGCTGGCTGAACTTGGCCCCGGACAGCACCTGTTTTCCACCCAGCACACCTTGCGGCACTACGAAACCGCCTATTGGGACAGCGCGCTTGATGACAACCAGCCGTGGGAAACCTGGGACGAGCAGGGCGGCATCGACTATGCCCAGCGCGCCAATGCCCGCTGGAAAAAACTTCTGCGCGAATACGAGGCACCCCCATTGGACAAGGCGACGGACGACGCGCTTCTCGACTTCATCGCGCGCCGCAAGGCCGGGATGGCCGACATGTGGTACTGATCGGCACGGCAGCCTGACCGCCTGATCCCGTTTTCGCAATCGAACCGGCACCGCCCGACCCATGGTCAGGGTGCGGCTGCCCTTTACCCAAAACACGCCAAGAACAGGGAGAGCATTGGCATGAGCAAGGATCTGATCGCCAGGCTGGACGACAAATTGCGCAACACGCGCGAAAATTTCGACTCCATTCCGGTTATCGACGTGGCACCGTTGCTGGATGGCAGCGACAAGATGGGTGTGGCCAGGCAAATTCGCTGGGCGCTGTCCAATGCGGGCTTCATGTATGTCAAGAACCATGGCGTGACGCAGGGCTTTGTGGATGAGGTCTTTGATGTCACGCGCCGCTTCTTTGAAATGCCGATGGCGGACAAGATGGCGCTGCACGTCAGCAGATCTGACGTGGCCTTGCGCGGCTATATCGAGCCCTTTGGCGAAAACACCGACCCTGGCAAGACGCGGGATCTGAAGGAATGTTTCGACATCGGGCCAGAGCGCACCGCGCTGGAGGGGCCCTTCTTCGGCCCCAACCAATGGCCCGCGACCTTGCCGGAGTTCCAAAAGCTGGTCTACGGCTACCATGAAAAGATGGTCACACTGTCCCGGCAGCTCTTGCGTGGCATTGCTCTCAGCCTCGACCTTCACGAGACCTTCTTTGAAGGCATCATGACGGACCCGATCAGCATCCAGCGCCTGCTGCACTACCCGCCCCAGAACGGCCACGCCGACAAGGACATTATCGGCATCGGCGCCCATACCGACTATGGCAACCTGACGATCCTTGCCCAGGACGACGTGGGTGGGCTGCAAGTGATGAACCGCGAAGGCAACTGGGTTGATGGCACGCCCATCCGCGGAGCCTTTGTCATCAACATCGGCGACCTGATCCAGAAGCTGACGAATGATGTCTATCTTGCCAACATGCACCGCGTGATCAACACCTCGGGGCGCGAGCGCTATTCGATCCCGTTCTTCATCGACGCCGATTTCAACGCGGTGATCGCACCCCTGCCCTCTTGCGTGACCGAAGCGAACCCGCAGCGCTATCCGCCTGTCACCTGTGGCTCACACAAGTTCGGGCGCTTTGTGGCAAGCTATGCCCACCTGCAGGCACCCGCTGCCTGAACAAACGCCCGACGTGCCGGCCTGTTCCGGCACGTCTCATCCGCAGCGCCATGCCGCCCTGCTTCAAATAGTGTTCTGCATAATGTCGGGAGGCTTGCCTGACTTGCGATTTCTGATCATCCGGGAAAAACACGCCATCGTAACCTTTTACAAAATCAGGATTGCCCTGAAATCGTTGACATTCGTCAGTGTAGGCCCTGTGATCACATTGCCACCAATCTGGCGAAAGAAGCTGTGCGCATCATTTCGGGCAAGGGCATCGGCCGCCGAAACCCCGATGCGCGCCGATGATGCAAGCGTATCAGGGCCGATGATCGCGCCCGCGATTTCTGCGGCACCATCCACACCATCGGTGTCGCAGGCAATCACGTGAATGCCTTCCGCCCCATCCAATGCCAGCGCCAGCGCAAGGCAAAATTCTGCATTCGGCCCGCCGACGCCTGCACCCCGGCGGGTAACGGTCAACTCTCCGCCGGACAATAGCACAAGGGGCCGATCAGTCGCAGTGCGACCCGCCTTCAGCCGCAGCGCAAGCGCGGCCATCTCGGCACCCACATCGCGGGCCTCACCTTCCAGCGCATCGCCCAACAGCCGCACCTCGCAGCCGCTCTTTTCAGCAAGCAGGGCAGCGGCCTGCAAGGATTGGGCCGGTGCCGCGTAAAGCACGTTCTGAACACGCGACAGGCGCGGATCGGTCGTGGAAACGACCTGACTCGGCCGTTTCAGGGCCGCCAGCGCACTGTCCGGCACAGCGACCTTCCAGTGCTGCAAAATAGCCGCCGCCTGCTGGCCCGTGCTGTCATCGCCCACTGTCGGGCCAGAGCCGATCAGCGCCGGATCATCGCCCGGCACGTCAGAGATCAGCAACGCCAGCATCCGCGCCGGATAGGCCGCCGCCGCCAACTGCCCGCCCTTCACCCGGCTCAGGTGCTTGCGCAGGATGTTCATGTCACCAATCGGCGCACCCGAGGCCAGCAACCCCGCATTGACCGCCTGCTTGTCCGCCAGCGTCATCCCCGCAGCCGGGGCACAGAGCAAAGCCGAGGCCCCGCCCGAGATCAGGGCAAGAACGAAATCCCTCTCTTGCAGGCCAGAGACCAGCGCAAGCATCCGCGCCGTGGCATCAACACCAGCCTGATCCGGCACCGGGTGCGCCGCCTCGACAATTTCGATGCCACGACAGGGGCGGCCATAGCCGTAACGCGTGATCACCAGCCCTTCGCACGGCCCCCACGCGGCCTCGACCGCCTCGGCCATCCGCGCGCTGGCCTTGCCTGCGCCGATCACGACCACCCGGCCCGCAGGCTTGGGCGGCAGGAAACGCGCCAGCGATTGCATCGGGTCGGCAACCTCGACCGCGCGGTCGAAAAGCGAACGCAGAAAGCGGGCGGGGTTTTGCATGGGCATCTTCCTGTTCGGGCGCAAGGTCAGCCCAGATAGGGGCCTTCCAGCCCCGATGCACGCAGCATCTGCGCCAACCGGTTGCAGGTCATCACAAAATCGCGGCCAAGCTGGTCCGTCGCGCCAGCCTTCAGATCCTCTGCATGGCGCGCAAGATCAGCGGCAAGGCTGGACAATGTGTCAAGTTTCCCGGCTTCGCCTGACAGATGGTTCAGATCATGGGCCGAAACGCCCCCCATACCATGCGGACGGGTGCCACCGGCATTGGTCAGCCCATCGGGCAGATCGCCCTTCAGGTTACGCACCTGACCCTTCTGGATCGCATCCAGAATCTGGTCGATGGCCTGAATGGCCCCGGCGACGCGGGTCGGATGGTCGGTATCGGCGGCGGCATGGGGCAGCAGCGACAGCTTGGCCCTATGGGCGGACAGCAGGTCAAGATAGGGCAGCATCGGCCCCGAAAGAGTGCCGCTTTCCATATCCCGAAACAGGTCGGCATCAATCGCGGCATGGTCAATCTGGCCAGAGGCCAGCGCATCGGCCAGCGCGGCGGTATCCACCAATTCGCCACGGTCATAGTTCACCAGAACCGCACCATGGGAAAGCGCGGCCATCACCCCGGCCCCGATCAGGCCGGCATTGGCATAGCCATCGGGGCCGAGCGCCCCAAGGCCGATATGCACGCTGATCACATCGGCCCCGGTCGCGGCAGAAACCGGGCTGTCGGCATAGTCGAAGCCTTCGCTTTCGATCCAGTCCCGATGGCGCGGGCGGGCATGAACGCGCACCCGCATGCCAAAGGCCCGCGCCAGCTTGGCCACCTCGCGCCCGATGTTGCCGTAACCGATCACAGCAAAGACCTGACCTTCCAGCTTGGCGGTCGGAAAGCGCACCAGATCGCGGCCGGTGTCAAAATTGCCCTGCGCGACCAGATCGTTCATCACATCAACCGGCAGGTCTGGGCGCACGCGCAACACGGCCTTCATCACCATCTGCGCCGTGGCGCGGGCATTGATGCCGGGGGTGTTCATCAGGGGGGCCACGCCGCCCAGCCCATCGCCACCGCCCCAACTGGCCGACCGCATGTTGCCGGTTCCGGCCCCGATCCGCACCCCGCCCAGATCAAACCGGGTCGCGGCGGGCAAAAGGGTGGCGGCGGCGATCACCGCGTCGTATCGGCCATCACCCGCCTCGGCCAGCAATTCGGCCTCGGTTGACAGCATGGGCATGTAATAGAAATGCGGGCGCCCGGCCTGCGGGGCCGGGTGGTCGGCGACAGAGCCAAGGTGAAACACCCCGCCGCGCGCCTCGACATGGGCCTTGGCGGCGGAATGATCGGTGCCGCCCGCCGAGTCCGGGGCCAGGCCGATCAGATCGACGATCAGAATCCGGGGTGTGTCTTTGTCAGCCATATCATCCTCATCCGGCTTGGGGGGCATCCTCTGCCCCCGTGCCGATCATGCAAAGAGTTCAGAAACGAACTTGGTGCGCAAGAACGCCTCCAGCCCTTCGATCCCGCTTTCTGAACCAAAGCCGGATTCGTTCACCCCCCCGAAAGGCGTTTCCGGGGTCGAGATCATGGTGTGGTTCACCCCCACCATCCCTGCATTCAGCGCCAGTTCCGCATTGCGGGCTGTGCCGCCATCGCGGGTGAAAACGAACGAGGCCAGACCATAGGGCAGCGCATTGGCGCGCGAAATCACCTCGTCAAAGGTGGAAAACCGCGTGATGGCGGCAACCGGGCCAAAGGGTTCCTCGCTCATGATCCGGGCATCGGCGGGCACGTTGTTCAGCACCGTCGGCGCAAAGAAATTGCCGGGGGCATTCAGGCGGTGGCCGCCGGTCAGCAGGTCGGCCCCCTTGTCCACCGCGTCATCGACCAGCGACTGGATCGCATCGCAGCGGCGGGGCGCGATCATCGGTCCCATCTGCGTATCGGCGTCCAGCCCGTTGCCCAGCTTTAGCGCGGATGCCTTGGCAGCCATGCCCTTGGCAAAAGTATCGGCCAAACTGTCATGCACAAAGAACCGGGTGGGCGATGTGCAGACCTGCCCGGCATTGCGGAACTTGGCCGCCGCCAGCGTGGCAACCGCCTGATCCACATCGGCATCGGCAAAGACCAGAACCGGCGCGTGGCCGCCCAGCTCCATCGTGGTGCGTTTCAGCGTATCGGCGGCCAGTTTTTGCAACAGCTTGCCCACGGTGGTCGATCCGGTCAGCGACACCTTCTTGGGGATCGGCGATCCGATCAGGTGGCGCGACACCTCATCCGGCACGCCGAACACAAGGTTCAGCACCCCGTTCGGCAGGCCCGCGTCCTGAAAGCAGCGCGCAAAGGCCACTGCGGTGCCGGGGGTTTCCTCGGCGGTCTTCAAGATGATCGAACAGCCCGCTGCCACCGCCCCCGCAACCTTGCGGATCACGTTCGAGGCTGGAAAATTCCACGCGGCAAAGGCCACCACAACACCGACGGGTTCTTTTAGCACCATCTGGCGTTGTCCCACCACGCGGCCCGGCACGATGCGACCATAGACGCGTTTGCCCTCTTCGGCATACCAGCGCGTCGCCTCGGCGGAAAAGGCGACCTCGCCGCGCGATTCCGCCAGCGGCTTGCCATTTTCCATGGTCAGGACGCGGGCGATGGTTTCAAGCCGCTGATCGATCAGGTCGGCAGCCTTCATCATGATCTTGTAGCGGGTGATGGCGGTTTCCGCCTTCCAGGCCGCAAAGGCGCGCTCTGCCGCAGCCAGCGCCTGATCCAGATCGGTGGGAGAGGCATGGGGGACGGTGGCAATCTGTTCCCCGGTGGCGGGGTTCAACAGCGGCTGGCTTTTGCCTTCGCTGCCATCACGGAATGTGCCGTCGATCAGCAGTTGGATCTTTTCTTCGTACATCGGAAACTCTCCTGTCGCCGGCGCAGGGGGCCGGGGTGATGTCGGGTCGGTTAGAACCGGGCCGAGCGGAAATGGGAAATGTCGATCGAGGTGGGTTTGCCGGTCGCCAGTTCGGCGACCAGCCGGCCGGTGACTGACCCGCCCATCAGCCCCTGATGCCCATGGCCAAAGGCAAGGATCACATTGTCATGGCGGGGCGCAACCTCGATCACCGGAATGCTGTCGGGTGTGCCGGGACGGTTGCCCATCCAGCGTTCCACCCCGCGCAGATCGGCGCCGGGGAACATATGGCGCGCCTGACCAAGCAGAATTTCCGCCCGCCGCCAGTTGGGCGCGGCAGAGGGGCGGGCGAATTCCACCGTGCCCGACAGGCGCAGCCCTCCCTCCATCGGGGCGGCCACAAACTTGCGTTCGGCGGCGTTGACGTTGACGCGCAGCCCGGTTTCGGCATGGGGCAGCATGATGTGATAGCCGCGTTCGCTGACCAAAGGCACCCGCACACCCACCTGACGGGCAAAGGGGCCGGAAAACGCCCCGGCAGCGACAACCACTTTGGTCGCGGAAATCATGCCCGCCTCGGTTGCCACCCCAACCACCCTGCCCTGCTGCATCACCAAAGACCGCGCGGACTGGCGGGTAAAGACCACGCCCTTGCGCCGCGCCAACGCAGCGATAGAGGCGACCAGACGCCCCGGATTGGGGCACTGGCCCTGTTCGGGCAGAAAGACCCCGGCCTTGTAGTCTGGCGAAATCGCAGGTTCCAGCTCGCGCATCTGGGCGGCGTTCAGCACCTCGACCCGCACGCCGCGTTCGCGCCGCATGGCAATGGACAGCGCGCTGCCCGCCGGGCCATTCGGGTTTTCATAGGCGAAAAGCTGGCCACGATGCAGGATCAGATCGGCGCAGCCCGCCTCTTTCACCAACGGCTCATAACAGGCCAGCGTCAGGCGGTTCAGCTCGATCATCCCGTCGGCGATGCGCTGCACCCGCGACAGACGCGAATTGGCCAGAAACCGCAACAGCCACGGCAGCGCATGCGGCAGGTCCAGCAAGCGCAGCCCGATCGGGCCTTCGCGGTCCAACAGCATGCCCGGCACCTGACGGGCAATGCCGGGCATCGAATTCGGGATGCAAGACCCCGGCGAAAGCCCCCCGGCATTGCCATAAGAGCATTGGCCGGGGCTGCCCGGTTCCAAGGGGTCGATGAACTCGACGGCAAACCCTTCGTCGGCAAGGGCATTGGCGGCACAGACACCGATAATGCCCGCACCAATCACAACCACCTTTTGCGCAGCCTGCGTCACAGTCATCGACCTGACCCCGCTTCAGGGCACGTTCGGCACGGGCTTGCCCGCGCGAAGGGCCGGCAGCGCCTGTGCATAGGCCATCTGCAACATGCGGAAATCCGACAGATAGGCGATGAACTTGTAGCCAAGCTGCCGCATTTCCTCGCCCGCCGCGACCGACCCAACATGGATGCCCGGCACGACGCCCGCCGCGATGCAGCGTTCCGCAATCAGGGCGATGGCCTCTTTCACATCCGGCCATTTCGGATCGAACCCCGGCGCATGATCCATCGACACTGCCAGATCGGACGGGCCTACGAAAATCGCATCCAGACCCGGCGTGGCAAGAATTGCGTCCAGATTGGCGACGCCATCCTTATGTTCAATCATCGCCATGGTGATGATGGTCTTGTTGGCATTGGGAAAATAGTCCGACCCGCCATACAGCCCCGCGCGGATCGGGCCGACCGAACGGCCCCCTTCGGGATAATAGCGGCAGGCCTCGACAAAGGCTTTGCATTCTGCCGCCGTGTTCACCATCGGGCAGATCACGCCATAGGCGCCCGCATCCAGAACGCGACCGATGATCGCCGGATCGTTCCACGGCACGCGCACCATCGGCGTCTTGTCGGTGGTGGAGATGGCCTGCAACATCGACAGCATGTCGGCATAATCGGCCGCGCCATGCTGCATATCGACGGTCACGGCATCGAAATCTTGCTGGGCCATCATTTCGGCCGACAGGCTGGACGGAATGGCAAGCCAGCCGGTCAGGGCGCATTCGTCCTTGGACCACAGGGTTTTGACCTTGTTCTCACGCATTTTCGGATTCCTTTAGCGGTTCGGATCAAGAATTCAGGATCAGATCGGCGGCCTTTTCGGCGATGGCGATCGTGGTGATGTTGGTGTTGGCCGCGATGACTGTGGGCATTGTCGAGGCATCGACCACCCGCAGCCCTTCGACTCCGCGCACGCGGCACTGGTTGTCCAGCACGGCCATCGGGTCGTCATCGGCGCCCATCGGGCAACTGCAAGACACATGCCAGCCCGACCAGACCGACGCTTTCGCCCAGTCCACGATCAGATCGCGGTTCTGCATCATCGCGTGCATCCGGTCCTGCGTGCCGAATTTGTGACGTAGCAGCGTTTCGCGGAAGAAGGGCGCATAGTCGAACAGCAGTGCCGCCGTGCCGGTCTTGACATAGTTCGACAGTTTCTTGACCGACAGCGACCGCGCCTCTTCGGTATAGCCTGCAAGGAACCAAGTGTTGACATGCGCCTTGACGCGCGGGTCTTCCATGATGCGGTAAAGACGCTCGAACCCGTCCACCAGCCGCATCAGGTCGCGGTCATCGCCGCCAAGGTTCAGGTTCACCACCGGCTCATCCCGCCAGTCACCCGATTTCAGCGTGACGTTGCCGCGAGAGTAAGACTTGTTCACGCAGACGTTCAGCGCACCCATCGTTCTGCCCAAGGGATGCCACCCCGCTCGGTTGACCGGCATCAGCAGCATGTCCGACGGCGTGCAACCCTCATACCCGGATGAATAACGCACCCCAAGGAAGATGTGGCGGCGCTGTCCGGGGCGCAGGCGGGCGGATTTCTTGAAATGCGCGCCCACGGCCAGATGCGGATGGTCCATCAGGTTCTGGCCGACGCCGGGCAGATCGGCGATGACCGGAATGCCCTTGGCCCGCAGGTCCGCCGCCGGGCCGATGCCTGCGCGCAGCAGAATGGCCGGGGTGTGCAGCGCGCCTGAAGACAGGATGACCTCGCGCGCGGACCAGATTTCGGCGGGTTTGTCGCCGGTATGGGCGCGCACGCCGGTGATGCGGCGACCGTCAATCTCCAGCGCCTCGACTTGCGTGTTGGCAAAGATGTGCAGGTTAGATCTGGCCCGCGCCTCGCGGGTCAGATAGCCGGTTGCGGTTGAAACGCGACGGTCGTTTTCATTGGCAAGGGGCAAGGGGAAAGACCCGTCGCCGGGGGCCGCGTTGTAATCATCCTGATAGGCGTAGTCGTCTGCGACGACATCCATGACAGACCGGGTGAACCCGGCCCAATCCTTTGGGAATACCCGACGGATCGGCATCGGGCCGGTCTTGCCGTGCAGGGGGCCATCGAAATCCTGATCCCTCTCCAGCTTTTTGAAATAGGGAAGCATGTCTTCCCAGCCCCAGCCTTTGATGCCCTTGGCTTCCCATTCATCATAATCGGCAGGCAGGCCGCGCACGGCGAACTGGCCGTTGATCGACGATCCGCCCCCCATCACGCGGGCCTGTTCCAGCCGCGTGGGCGGAATGGTTTCGGAATTGCTGCGCGGGTTGCGGGCATAGACCCGCAGTGCGGACCAATGATAGGCCGGATCGAAATAGGACAGGCCGGGATAACTGTCGGAAATCACATCCGGCACGGCATCGGGCGGGGTATCCGGCCCCGCCTCCAGCAGGGCGACCTGCTTGGCCGGGTTTTCGGAAAGCCTTGCCGCAAGCGTCGCCCCAGCCGAACCGCCCCCCACGATGACGTAATCGTAGATCATTTGGGATGTTCCTTAGTTGTAGTTGATCCAAACGGCCTTTTGCCGCGTGAATTCTTCGATCCCGGCGCGGCCCATGTCCTTGCCAAAGCCCGCGCCTTTCCAGCCGCCTGCGGCATAGGTGAACTCCGGGTCGCGGCCATGCTGGTTAACCCAGACCATCCCGGCCTCGACCGCATCCGCCACCTTCAGCGCCACTTTCAGATCCTGCGTGTGAACCGAGGCGGCAAGGCCATAGGTCGGGTGCTGCGCCTCGGCGATGGCCTCCTCGATGTCGTCAAAGGTGGTCACGTTCATGACCGGGCCAAAGAATTCATCGGTAAAACCCAGATTGTCGCGGCTGACATTGGCCAGCACGGTCGGTGCATAGAAGTTGCCGGCGTTCGGCCCCTCAAGGCGCTGGCCGCCGGTCAGCACCTCTGCCCCCTGCTGCACCGTCTGCTGCACCATGGCGTCGATCCGGTTGAATTGCGTGGCCGAGATGATGGGCGCGAAGGTGGTCGTCTCATCCCAGGTCGGGCCGGGCTTGATCACCCTGGCCTTGGCCAGCACCCGTTCAACCAGTTCATCCGCCACCGACCGCTGCACAATCAGGCGCGAGGCCAGCGTACAGACCTGCCCGGCATTGGCCATGAAGGCGGTCGCCACACGGGTTGCCACCGTCTCCATATCGCCGGGATCGTGGGTCACGATCTGCGGGCTTTTGCCGCCCAGTTCCAGAACCACCGGTTTGATGCCCGAATTCGCGGCCAGCGACATGATCGCCGCCCCGGTCTTTGTCGATCCGGTGAAGGAAACAATGCCGATGGCCGGGTGCGCGACAATCGCCGCCCCGGTCGTATGGCCCCAGCCGTTGATCACGTTGAACAGCCCGCCGGGCAAACCGGCCTCTGCCGCGCATTCCGCCAGGGCCAGCAGGCTGTGGGGCGTCAACTCTGAGGTTTTCATGATCACGGCATTGCCCGCCGCCAGTGCGGGGGCAAACTTCCACGCTGCCGTGATCATCGGGAAATTCCATGGCACGATGGCCCCGGCGATGCCATAAGGTTCGCGGCGGGTATAGCTGAGGGTGTCGGCCTTGGTGGCGGTGACGATGCCTTCCAGCTTGTCGCAATATTCGGCGAAGTAACGCACCACGCCTGCGGTCCGCACGGCATCCCCGGTAACGGTGCCCGAAATCAGGCGGCTGGAGCCCATCGCCTCTAACCGGCCAAGATATATGGCCTTTTCCTCGATCTTTTCGGCAAAGCGGAACAGCACCTTGGCCCGGTCACGCGGGTTCATTCTGGCCCAGCCGGTTTCGGCCAACGCTTTTTTCGCCGCAACCACGGCCATATCCACAGCCACCGCTCCGCCATCGGTGATCTGCCCCATCGGCTTTTCATCCGAGGGGCGCAGCACGGCGATCTCTTCGCCCGGAAGATCGACGAACCTGCCACCGATGTGATGGCCGGAGGGGACCGGCACGCTATCGGGGTTGAAGCTGAGGGTCATGGGCGGCGTCCTTTCGTCTGTTGGTGCGCAGAAGGCACCGTTCGCGGGCCAGTGGTCTTTCTTGGCCGCGTGTCGTGATTTCGGTTGGGTGGCAAAGGGCGGGCGGGCCCGCGCCTTAAGAACTTTCGAGGAAGGGGCGCAGCAGGTCGGCTGTTTCGTGGAAACGCCCAACGAAACTTTTCAGCCGGGGGTGGGTCGGCCGCAGCAGGATTTCATTCGGCGGCCCGTCCTCGGCAATCGTGCCTTCGTCCAGAAAGATCACCCGGTCGGCAACTTCGAACGCAAAGCCCAGCTCGTGCGTGACGATCACCATGGTCATGCCGCTGCGCGCCAGATCGACCATGGCCTTCATCACCTCGCCCACCAGTTCGGGATCCAGCGCCGAGGTCGGTTCATCAAACAGCATGACCTGCGGGTGCATGGCGCAGGCGCGGGCAATGGCAACACGCTGCTGCTGGCCCCCAGAAAGCTGCCGGGGGTATTTGCCCACATGCTCTTGCAGACCCATCTGCGCCAAAAGGTCCAGCGCCTCTTTGCGGGTCGCCTCCTTATCGGCTTTTTTGACGGTGATAGGCCCTTCCATGACGTTTTCCAGCGCCGTCATATGGGGAAACAGGTTGAACTGCTGAAACACCATGCCCGTGCGCGACCGGATGCGGTTCACGGTTTTGGCGGGAACGTCATTGCCGTCGCGCGCCTTGGTGTCGGCCTCATAAATCGCCTCGCCATCAATGGTGATGCGGCCGTGGCTGGGCATGTTCAGCAGGTTGATGCAGCGCAGAAGCGATGTCTTGCCGGAACCGGAGGCGCCGATCAGCACGACCACCTCGCCTTTGTTCACTGTAAGGTCAACGCCTTTCAGAACGTCCCGCTGGCCAAAGGTCAGCCGCAGCGCTTCAATCTTCAGCAGGGGCGCAGAGGTGTTGGAAACATGGGTCATTTCATGCGCTCCGATACTTTCTCCAACTTGCGCGACAACAGGGTCAGCGGCACCAGCAGGACAAGGAACATGAACCCGACCATGGTATAAACCTCCATCGGGCGATAGGTGAACGAGCTGACATAGCTGGCCTGATACAGAAGGTCAGGCACCGTGATCATCGACATCAGCGTGGTGTTCTTGATCTGGATGATCGACTGCCCGGCAAGGGGCGGGATCATCCGGCGAAAGGCTTGCGGCAGGATGATGCGGCGCATCCGTTGGCCATAGGTCATTCCAAGTGCGGTCGAGGCATCGCTTTGCCCCTTGTCGATCGACTGCACGCCTGCGCGCAGGATCTCGGCATAGAACGCCCCGGCATACAGGCTTAGGCCCGCAAACCCGGCCCAGAATTTCGTAACCGACAACCCGGCAAAGATCGGGAAGGCGTAGTAGATCCACAAAAGGATCACCAAAAGCGGGATGTTGCGGAAGATTTCCACATAGACCCTGCCCAGAAGCGCCAGCGTTCTGGAGCCCGTCAACTGGATCAGGCCGATCACAAGGCCGATCACCAGCCCCGCAGCAATCGAAAGGGCGGAATACAGCAGCGTGACCAGCAGCCCGTTCCAGAACAGGGGCCAGTTCTGCGTTATGACGGAAAAATCGAACAAGCGCGCGTCTCCAGGCTGGTTTGACAAAGGGTTCGGGCCTTGGCCCAAGGATCGGCCGGGGTTGCCCCCGACCGATCAGGATAGGGGTCAGAAGCTGAAGTTGTCGGGCAGGATCGACAGATCAATGCCACGGTCTTCCCATGACTTTGCCAGACGGCCCTGCGCCAGACCCAGCGAGCGTTGCTGCTGCACCCAGTTGGTCAGGAAGTTGATGTAGCCCGCATTGCCCGGCTTGCGTGCAACGGCCAGCGTGGCCGGGTTGCGCAGCATGGGTTCCGGCACCGACACCTCACCCCCGACGTTCTTGGCGATTTGCAGCACGTCAAAGACCGACTGGATCATCGCATCGGCGCGACCGGCCTGCAACTCCATGATTGCAAGGTTGCGGTCTTCGACCACGGTCAGCGTAGCCTTGGGTAGCAGCGCCTCGGCCACGATCTGCATGGTGGAACCCTTCTGCACCACAACGGTCTTTTCCGGGGTGTTCAGTTCGGCCCAGGTTGCGACAGGCTTACCCGCAGGCGTCAGAACGGCCCAGGCATCGGTGAACAGCGGTTCCCACAGGTAATCAACCACAAGGCCGCGCTTGGGGTTGGGGTTCACGCCGATGGCGATGTCGATCTTGTTCGACTGAAAGTCTGCCGCCAGGTTGCCCCAGGTGGTTTCGACCGGGGTGACCTTGACGCCCAGTTGCGTGGCCAGATCGGTCAGGAAATCAACGTAAAAGCCCGACCAGGCGCCCGTGGCCGGATCTTTGATATAGCCCGGCTCCTCACCGATCATCACCGGGATTTTCAACTCTCCGCTGGCGCGGATTTCGTCCAGAACAGCCGAGGGGTTGTCTTGGGCAACTGCGGTTTGGGCGGCAACAGCTACCCCGGCCCCCAAGGCGAGTGCCCGGAGGATATTTCCGAAGAAAGACATGGTTCAGATCTCCCTGATCTTGTGTTTTGGTAGATTTTTCAGGCCGTTGTCACCGGCCCAGGAACCCCCCGGAAAGCGGATCACCCTTTTCGAGGTAGAGTGTGCCCTGAGAGGTGAGAAAGGCTTCTCCCCGGACAACAACGCTGTATCCCGTCGTGCCTTGCACCTTGCTCTTGCCGGCAAGTGTGGCGGTGAAAGGCACGCCGAAGATGTTTTCGGCGCGATAGGTCGCGTCTTCGGTCAGTTCGCCCTGCATCAAAAGCTGGGCCATGCGGGCGCAGGTTCCGGTGCCACAGGGTGAACGGTCGTATTTGTTAGGCGCAAGAACCAGCAACTGACGAGAGCTGCCCTGAACCAGATCACTGTGAAACAGCACGCTGGGCGCAGGCAGGCCACGCAGTTCGGGCAGGCCTTCAGTCGCCTTGGCGATGGCTTGCTTGATCTTCCAGCCAAGTGCCAGGCAGGCCGAAACATTGTCCGGTTCCAGCGACAGGCCAAGCGGGGCGGCGGGAACCATCGCATACCACATGCCGCTGTAAAGAATGTCGGTGCGGATCAGGCCAGGGCCCTCAACCTCAACCTCGAAACCTGCCAGCCCCATATAGGCGGGCACGTTTTTCAGCGACACGCTGCGCAATTCGCCCGCGTCATCCCATTCCAGTTGAACATCCACAACGCCCGCGGGCGTTTCCAGCGTAAAGCTGTTGCAGGTCTTTGCGGAAATCGCGCCGGTATGGGCCAGCGTGCGGGCAAAGCCGATGGTGCCGTGTCCGCACATCCCCAGATAAACATAGGAAGATATGAAGATGGCCCCGAAATCGGCCACCTCGGATGGAACCGGGATCAGCCCGACCATCGCGGCATGGCCGCGCGGTTCATGCAGCAGGGCCGAACGCAGATGATCGAACCGCGCCTCGAAATCCTGCCGCTTTTCCAGAACGCTGCGCCCGCGCAGAGGTGGCACCCCCCCAAGGATCGCCCGCGTCGGATGACCGGCAGTATGGGTGTCGATATAGGGGAATGCCGCCTCTAGCCGGGTCATGGCCGCCCCTCTCCGAATTCGCTGCGAATTTCGTCGCGCGTTTCGTGCCAGATGCGGTGAATCAGATCACGCTGCAACTTGAAGGACTTGTCTGCATCACCTTCGGTGATGGCCTCAAAGATGCGTGCCGTATCATCCAGCGACAGATCCACCACACTCTGGTTGCGGCGATAAAGATGATAGCGATAGCGCAAAGCCTGCTTTTCCAAACCTTTCAGCAGGCGGCGCAGGGTCTGGTCATCGGCGATTTCATAGATCAGCTCTGACCCGCGCACGTCATGGGCAAAGAACCGGCGGGCGTCCCCCGCCTCTCTCGCGCGCTTCATCTCCTCAAGCACCAGCCAAAGCTGCTGCTTGAGCTTGGCATTGGTGGACCGGGCCGCCTGTTCTGCCGCAATCGCCTCAAGCGCAATGCGGCAGCGATAAATCTCGTCAAAGTCGCGCAATGACATTGGCGTGACCCAGATGCCCTTGCGTGCTTCTCGCAGAACCAGACCCTCACGCTCCAGCGAGCGCATGGCGTCGCGGACGGGCGAGCGGCTGACGCCATAGCGTTCCGCCACCTCTTCCTCGGTCAGCCGCTCATTCGGGGCCAATTCAAGAAAGACAATCGCCTCCTCCAGCACGGCAACAAGGTTGTCCGTGATTCCCGCTGAAAGCTTATTGGTTTGCCCGATAATCATGAATTCACCATACTGTGTATTGTATACAATGCAAGCCTCTCTTTTTTGCCAGTGCACTGATCGACACCGCTTGTCCCTATCGATGCAGTCAAACCAATGTTGAATGGCACGGATGTCCGACCAATCCACAAGAAGAAACATTGTGTTGCGGGGGCTTGCAACCTCATGGCGTCACATCCCTCGGTTCAAAGGTGCGTCTGTGTTCGGTTTGCAGGCTGAACACGAAGAGCGCCAAGGGCCGGTATTGCCCCGGTCAGAACTCTTACGGCGCTATGTCGCCACCAATCGCAGCACCAGGCGGTAGGCATGTTCCGAGTCTCTGCGCTGACGGCCGAATGCGGCCATCGCCTCCGCCCTGTTCCGCAATGGACCCATTGAGACAGAAGCTATAAGGGACGGCCCAAGTTCCGCTTGCAGGCGCTGCGGCATTGGAGATGACGCGCCGCCGAAAGGTGCGTGGGCGCCACGGCATGCACCGCAGGGTCAGTATCGATACTGCATAGCCCTATTACGCATATTCCATTGCTGGAAGGCCTGCGCTCTTTGCGACCCGCCCGCGTCGTCCTCACGGATGAAAACTTCGGCTGTCATGACACTCTGAGCGAAAAAGGAGAATGCCATGCCACTGCGCCGTACGCCCTTTCACGCCCTCGCCTCTGCCATGGGCGCCCAGATGGGGCCCGTTGGGGGCGGGTTTCTGAATGCTCTCACCTATGGCGATGTGGCAAGCGAACATCTGAACACCCGCGCTCGTGTCGGGGTGCAAGACTTGTCTACGATGGGAAAAATCGACATCAAAGGCCCGGAGGCCGAGGCCTTGGTCAATCATCTGATTGTCAACGATGCCGCCCGCATGGTCCCCGGCCAGGCGCACTATGCCAGCGTTTGCGCACCCGATGGTGGCATCATGGATGACCTGACGGTGTTCCGGCTTGGGTCTGAACACTTCCTGATCGTATCTGGTTCGCGCAACCGCCTGAAGATCCGCGACTGGGCGATGCACAATGCCACGGGCCGGCGCGCCTATGTAACGGACATCACCGCAGCGCTGGCTTTCCCGACGATTCAGGGGCCGAACTCTCGCGCGCTGCTTCAAGGCCTGATCGAGGATGCCGATCTGACAGCCCTGAAACGCTGGACGTTCGCCCATGGCCATCTGGACGGCACCCGCGTCATGATTTCGCGCACCGGCGTCACCGGAGAACTGGGGTTTGAGCTTTTCGTGCCCTCTGATGAGGCGGCAGGCGTCTGGAATGCCCTGTTCCATGCTGGTGGCGCCCATGGGTTGCGCCCCTATGGCGTCAAGGCAATGTTCACGCTGGGTCTGGAAAAGCTTTACCCCGCGCATGGCATCGACATGGATGAAAGCCTCACCCCTTTTCATGTCGGCACTGATGCGTTCATCAAATTCGACAAGGGCGATTTCATCGGACGTGAGGCGCTGTTACGGGCGCGCGACGGGGGTGTAAAAACCGCATGGGTCGGGTTGAAACTGACGGGCGACAGCCCTGCGCCGGACTTGACACCCGTGATGGCCCAAGGTCACCAGATCGGTCATGTCACCTATTCCGACCATGGCCATTCGGTCGGCGCAGTCCTGGCAAGCGCTCATATTCAAAAGGAATTTGCCATAGAGGGCGCTGAAGTCAGCGTTCTGGGTCAGCCCGCGACAGTGGCGCGCAAGGCGTTCTTCGATCCCGACGGCCTGCGTTTACGGGCATAGGGGATGGGCATCCATCTTTGGATCGACCGGCAGTTGGCCGCGTTACATGCACCAGCGGATCATGCTGGAGGCGAGAGCGATCACGCTGGTGCAGCAGGCCTTCCATGGCGCGTGGCAACAGCGGGAGCCGGATGTAGAGCATCACTGCAAGGCGAATAATCTCGTCGCTGGCCTTGAATTGGCGGACGGGAGGGCGCCCATAAAACCTATTGGCCCACCCTGCCCTGCCCCGCCGCAAAATGGTTCTACTGACACTGCCTTTATGACCGATGACCCGGAACGACAGGCGCAAGTGCCCCCAAAGGTCCACTATGTGCCCAACGGACTGGCCATGAAGAACCGGCGTTCTGTCCGCGCCCGTCTCCTGCAAGCTGTTTTCCGCACCTTTAGGTCCGTCGATACAGGGCGCGGCGATCCAGACGCCGTCGTTCAGGCGGGGGTGACCGTGGCACCAATACCCCGCTGCATCCTGCTCACCCAGCATGACTGCGCCCGCTGTCGGCTCGATAAGGCCATTAAGGTGGCTAAGCAGAGTGCTTTTGCCCGAACCAGACAAACCCGTTATGACTGTAATTTCATAGGCCTGCACATCGACGTTGATGTCCGGCGGCCCGATGACGTGGTTGTTCGATAATGGAGCGCATTTTTCTTTTTCTTGGAATACGTCCATCTTTTGCTGGCGCAATCCTCACAGATTGGCTGGAAACACCCCGGTGTTCTTGATCGTGCCATAGACAAAGCTCGAATCGATCGAGGCAATGCCATCAATCGGGTGGATACGGTTGCGGATGAAGGCTTCATAGGCCTCTAGCCCCGCCACAACGACACGAAGAAGATAGTCGGCTGGGCCGGTCATCAGCAGGCATTCCAACACCTCATCCAGCGCCCGTATCCGCGCCTCGAACAGCGCAACGGTCTCGGCGCTGTGACGTTCCAGCCTTATTCGGATAAAGACGGTCACAGGCAGGCCATAGGCACGCTGGTCTGCCATCGCGCGATAGCCCTGGATCGCGCCGCTCTCCTCCAAAAGACGGATGCGGCGCAGACACGGTGAGGGCGACAGGTTCACAGCGGCGGCAATTTCAAGATTCGTTGCGCGACCATTGCGTTGCAATGCCCGAACAATCTGGCGATCCTTGTCGTCCATATCGGCACTCCCTGGAATTATATGCCAAATCATATGGATTTCTTGGCATAAATAGCAACCAAATGCCAAAGGCACCGGCGCATCATCGGCCCATCAGCAGGAGCCCCCGATGCGCCATACCGCAGCCAGTTTTGCCACCCGCGCCATTCACCATGGCCATGATGCCCGCGATCATCAGGGAGCACTGAACCCGCCGGTCTATCTGTCCTCCACCTTCACCTTCGAGACTGCCGAGGCGGGTGGGGCGATGTTTGCCGGCGCGTCCGAGGGGCATTTCTACAGCCGAATTTCGAATCCGACGCTTGACGCGCTGGAAAAGCGCATTGCCAATCTCGAAGGTGCCGAGGCCGGTCTTTGCGCCGCCTCGGGCATGGGCGCGATCGCCTCCACGCTCTGGACATTCCTGCAGGCCGGGGACGAGGTGATCCTGGACAAGACGCTTTACGGCTGCACCTTTGCCTTCCTGACCCATGGCTTGCCGCGCTTTGGTGTCACGGTACGCCCTGTAGACCTGTCCGATCCGGGCAATCTGGTTGCGGTGATCGGGCCGAAAACTCGGATCGTCTATTTCGAAACCCCCGCCAACCCGAACAACCGGCTGGTGGACATCGCCGCGATCAGCGAAATCGCTCATCACCACGGCGCAAAGGTGGTGGTGGACAACACCTATGCCACGCCAGTTCTGACGCGGCCCATCGAACATGGAGCCGATATCGTCGTGCATTCGGCGACCAAATATCTCAGCGGTCATGGCGATGTGATCGCCGGTCTGGTAGCGGGCCGCGCCGAGGATATTCAGCAAATCCGACTGGTCGGCATCAAGGACATGACCGGGGCGGTGATGTCGCCCCTGACCGCCATGCTGATCCTGCGCGGCATCAAGACGCTTGACCTGCGGGTACGGGCACATTCCGCCGCTGCCCTTACAGTGGCCCGCGCGCTAGAGGCGCATCCGGCGGTGAAATGCGTGCATTATCCTGGTCTTGAGAGCTTTTCGCAGGCCACCCTTGCCCGCCGCCAGATGACTGCGTTTGGCGGCATGATCCCGTTTGAGGTGGTTGGCGGCAAGGCGGGCGGCATCGCGATGATGAACCGTCTGCGGCTTGTTCAACGTGCGGTCAGCCTTGGCGATGCCGAAAGCCTGATCCAGCACCCCGCTTCGATGACGCATTCCACCTATACCCCAGAGGAACGCGCCGCCCATGGCATCGCCGAGGGGCTTGTGCGCTTGTCAGTCGGGCTGGAAGGTGTGGAAGATATCCTTGGTGATCTGATGGCAGCCCTTGCCGCCCACAACGCCGAAGCCGCCTGAACAAAGGATCCTCTTTATGACATTCGACTTCGCCATCGGCGCGAACCTCCGCAAATCTCCCTACTTTGACGCCACGCTGCGCGCCGGGGTCAAAAGCTTTTCGGTCTACAACCACATGCTGATTCCTGCGCATTTCGGCGATCCAGAGGCCGAGTATCAGCGCTTGATGACCGGGGTGGCGATGTGGGACGTGGCAGCGCAGCGCCAGGTCGAAATCACCGGCCCCGATGCGGCGCGTCTGGTGCAATACATCACCCCGCGCAACCTTGGCAGCACCCGTGTAGGTCAGGGCCGCTATGTGCCGATCTGCGATCATGACGGCTGGATCATCAACGATCCAGTGCTTCTGAAACTGGCAGATGACCGCTTCTGGCTTTCGGTGGCCGACAGCGATCTGCACCTGTGGTGTCAGGCCATCGCGCAGGAACGCGGCTGGCAGGCACGGGTGACCGAGCCTGACGTCGCCCCCCTTGCGATCCAAGGCCCGCTGGCCGAAGCGGTCACGGTGGCACTGTTCGGCGATTGGGTGCGTGATCTGCGCTATTTCGGCTTCCGCGAAACCGTACTTGACGACATTCCCCTGGTGCTGGCGCGGTCGGGCTGGTCGAAACAGGGCGGGTTCGAACTTTACCTGACCGACGGTAGCCACGGCAACGCGCTCTGGAACCGGGTGGCCGCCGTAGGGGTGCCCTTTGGCATCGGGCCGGGCGCGCCCAATGATATAGAGCGGGTGGAAAGCGGGCTGATCTCTTACGGTTCCGACATGCGCTGGCAGGTTCTTCCGGCCGATCCGTTCGAAATGGGCATGGGCGCTTTGGTCGACCTGACCCGCGAGGATGACTATGTAGGCCGCGCGGCCCTGCGGACCAAGGCCGCCCGTGGCCTGACGCGCCGCCGCACCGGCTATTGGGTCGAAGGCAAGCCTGCCTTTCCCGGCCATCCGATGCCGGTGCATCTGGGCGGCGAGGCGGTCGGGGTGGTCAGCGAGTTGCTCTATTCTCCGCGGCTTGGCCGATCCATCGCGGTTGGACTCTTGCGGGCCGATCTGGGCGACGAGACGTCGGGGCTTAGCATCGCCTTGCCCGATGGTGCGGCCGGTCTGCGCCCCACCCCGCTGCCTTTCAAACCCTGATCCGGCTTCCCGATCCAAAGCAACCTGCGGGGCTCGTGAAACTCGGCCCAAACGGCACGTCTGGGCTCCTCCGCACCTTTGGTATCAAGTGGATCTGGTCAGCACGGCTCGAATGTCGGTGGCGCCGGCGCAGACCGTCTGCGAGATCGTCATGGGCCGCGGTCGATAAGTGCGGCCAACCCGATGCAGGGCCTGCCATGGCTGAAATGTAACATCCATGATGGCTTAAGGCGGCGACATGCAGTGCAGCGGGTGAGATATGTCACTACCAGACCCATGGCCGGATCGACACCACCCTAGAAGCTGAAGGCGCAGCACTGGCAAGAATCCGGCCTTCAGCGACCCAGGCCTGAATGCTTTGCCAGTGCAAAGTCATTTCACGACAAAGCCATGCGCGAAGGGGTCGCGGTCATCGATGAAGATGGTGTTGTAGCCCGTCATGCGCGCCCAGCCCGCAATGGAGGGGATGATCGCAGGGCGACCTGCGACAGTGGTCGCGGCCTCTACCCTGCCCTTGAACAGGCTGCCGATGATGGATTCATGCACGAACTCGTCCCCCACCGCCAGTTTGCCCTTGGCGGCCAGTTGGGCCATGCGGGCGGAGGTGCCGGTGCCACAGGGGCTGCGGTCGATGGCCTTGTCACCATAGAACACCGCATTGCGTGCATGCGCACCGGGCACCGTGGGCTGGCCGGTCCACAGGATATGCGACAGCCCACTGATCGCGGGATGTTCGGGGTGGGTGAAATCGTATTTCGCATTCAGCGCGGCGCGCAGTTTCGGCGACCAGCCGATCAACTCGCCTGCCGTATGGTCCGCCATGTCGCGGAAGACCTTTTGTGGCTCGACTATGGCATAGAAATTGCCGCCATAGGCCACGTCCACCACCACCTCGCCCAGGCCTTCGACGTTGGCGGTCAGGCCTTCGGCATGCAGGAAGCCTGGGACGTTGGTAAGGCGCACCTCGTCAACGAAGCGACCGTTCTGGACATAGGTGATGTCCACCTTGCCCGCAGGCGCATCGATAGACAGCTTGCCAGGTTCGCGCGGGGTGATCAGGCCATTCTCGATGGCCATGGTGATGGTGCCAATGGTGCCGTGGCCGCACATCGGCAGACAGCCCGAGGTTTCGATGAACAGCACAGCCACATCGCAATCGGGGCGCGTGGGCGGGTAAAGAATGCTGCCCGACATCATGTCATGGCCGCGCGGTTCGAACATCAGGCCGGTGCGAATCCAGTCGAAGTCGCGCAGGAAATGCGCGCGGCGTTCCAGCATCGTGGCCCCGTCCAGACGCGGGCCACCCCCGGACACCAGCCGCACCGGATTGCCGCAGGTGTGCCCGTCGATGCAGTTGAAGGTATAGCTGGCCATGATCGGAACCTTTGCAGGAAAAACGCTAGAAACGTTGCGGCGAGAAGGGGGTGATGTCGATCGCGGGCGCGCGGTCTGTCAATAGATCGGCCACAAGTCGTGCAGTGCCCGCGCTTTGCGTCAGACCAAGATGACCGTGACCGAAGGCATAGATGACCTGCGCCGTATCGCGCGCCCGCCCGATTGCGGGCAGACTGTCGGGCAAGGAGGGGCGGAAACCCATCCACTGCACCCCACCCGTGGTTTTCAGATCGGGCAGAAACGCCTTGGCCTTGGCCAGCATCGCGTCGGATCGTTTGTAGTTCGGCGGCAGGGACAGGCCGCCCAGTTCGACCGCGCCACCGATGCGGATGCCCGTGGACAGGCGGCTGATGACGAAACCATGGCCGCCGAAAGTGACCTGCATCCGCAGATCAAGGGCATCTGGCGGCAGGGTGGTGTTGTAGCCCCGCTCGGTTTCCAGCGGAATCCTTTCGCCCAAGGTCCGTGCGATACGGTGCGAAAAGGCCCCCGCCGCCAGAACCACCCGGTCAGCACGAATTGGATCGCCGGATGCCCGGGTGATGATCACACCCTGATCATCGGGGCGCAGGCCCGTCACCTCGGACCGCAGGATTTCTCCGCCCTGCGCGCGAAAGAGGTCGGCAAGTGCGAGTGTGTAGTGTTTCGGATCGGCGATGGAATACCAGCCCGGCGTGAAGGTGCCATGGGTGAAACGCGGCGCAAGGCCGGGTTGCAGCGCGGCCATTTCGGCGGCGGTCAGATGGTGGAATTCAATCCCGTGATCGGCGCGCGCCTTCCAACCCCCGGCCGAGGCCCTGAATTCGGCCTCACCCTCGTAGACCTGCAAATTGCCCCGCTTTTCCAGCATTGGCAGCGTGCCGGTGGCGGCAAGGAAAGGTTCCAGTTCCGCCTTGGACAGATCCATCATCGCAATCTGGGCAAGGGTGGATCGGGCCACGGCGCGCGGGGTGCAGGCCCGCCAGAACCGATACAGCCACGGCGCGATCTGCATGGCATAGGCCGGCGGCACCGATAATGGACCCAAGGGATCAAGCAGCCATTTCGGCGCCTTGCGCAGAATCCCCGGCGAGGCGAGCGGCATTATATCGGTAAAGGCAAAGGCCCCGGCATTGCCTGCCGAAGCCCCTGCCGCCGGGCCTTCGCGGTCGATCACCGAAACGGAAAGTCCGCGCGCCTGCGCCGCAAGCGCCGCCGATAGCCCGACGACGCCCGCCCCGATGACGATGACACCGGCCATGTTTAGGCCGCGTATTTCAGCGCCTGCGGTTGGCGCGACCAATCCGCGTACCACGCATTGAAGAGCGCGAACTGCTTTTCCACAAAGCCCTGCTGGCTGGGTGAAAGGGCATCGCTTTCGTTGAAGTGCAGGCGGAAGGAGGCGTCCCCCTGCAGGACGAGCATGTGTTTGAAGAACAGGACCAGATCGGGGCCGGCATCGACCTTGGACAAGACCTGCATCGCGGTGTCGAGTTCATAAGCCAGGCGTCGCGCCTCGGCGTCTCCCGCCACGGCAGCCTTGCAGAGCGCGGTCAGGTGCAGCACTTCGCGCGGGAAGACGTTGCCAATCCCGGTGATCGCGCCATCGGCGTTGCAGTTCACATAGCCATGGAAAACAGCGGTATCGACGCCGATCATCAGTTTGATGTCGTCGCTGCCGCTGGTGATGGCCTCGCCCGCATAGGACAGATCTTCAAAACCGCCGAATTCCTTGAAGCCGACAAGGTTGGGATGTTCGGCACGGATCTGGGAGAACAGGTCGGCCTTGGTGGAATAGCCATAATAGGGGCTGTTGTAGATCACGGCGGGCAGGTTGGGTGCTGCTGAAAGGACCGCCTTGAAATGCGCCTTTTGCGCCGCCGGAACCGTGCCGCGCGACAGCAGGCGCGGGATCACCATCAGGCCATGCGCGCCAACCTTCTGGGCATGGGCGGCAATGGCGGCGGCTGTGGCGGTGTTCACCGCCCCCGTGCCTACGACGACCTTGATGCCGGCCTTCACCAGACGTTCCACCCCTTCCATCCGCCACTCGTTGGTCAGCAGCGGCCAGTCGCCCATGGAGCCGCAGTAGACCACGGCCGACATTCCAAGGGAGACCAGCTCTTGCGCCTTTTCGACAAGGCGGTCGAAGTCAGGCGTGCGGTCTGCCTTGCAGGGGGTCATCAGGGCGGGGATCGTGCCAGAGAAGATGTCGGGGTTCATGGATGCCTCCTGCGAATGATGGGTCGAATCTGGGGTGTTGCGCCCATCTTAGACTTTGCATTTTATTTGTCGACAAAATTCTGAAGCACAGGATTTGGGGGTGCGACGCGAAAGCTACAGGGGAATGTCCTGACGTTGATCGCGGGCGATCATGGCTTGAATCTGGGACACGATCTGATCGGCATGGGCCTTGGCCAGACGGTCGCACAGGGCAATGTCGCGGGCGGCGATAGCGGCGATAATCGCCTCATGCTCCAGCACAAAGGGATGGGGGGCCTGCGGTTCGAAATTGGGGTAGTAATACAAGCGCAGGATGCGGCGGCCTTCGTCCAGAAGGCGCGCAAACAATTGGGTGTAATAAGGGTTGCGCCCGGATTCTGCGATGGCGACGTGGAAATCCCGGTTACGGGCGATCATCGCCAGTTCATCCCCGTCAGCGACCGAGTCAGCATAGACCGCCTGACAGGCGAGGATGCGGGCCATGTCGGCATCGCTATGAAACTGTGCCGACAGCCGGGTGGTAACGCGGTACATCAGGGTCAGCGCGTCGAAAAAGGCGTTCAGGTTGGGAAAGTCGATCTGCGCGACGACCGTGGTGCGGTTGGGCAGGGTGGTGACCAGCCCCTCCCCTTCCAGCTTGACCAGAGCTTCACGGATCGGGGTGCGCGACATGGCAAAGCGTTCGGCCAGGGTCACCTCGTCCACCGGGCTGCCGGGTCGCAGGGTCAGGTCAAGGATTTCGTCGCGCAACACTTCGTGGGCGAGGCGCACGCCAGAGCCACGCTTGCGTTCGGGCGGGGTTGGGTCAGTCTTTTCGATCATGTGATCCCCTTTTGAAAACACCTAAGGGCCGAAAGCAGGCGGCACAATCGAGATTGGCGAGATTAGGAAAATCTCTGAGGAGCAGACGCGTGCTGATATTGAAAGCATCGGCACATAAGGCTTAGTGAACGCCCAGCTTCGGTCGGGCGTTTTCATATGGGGAGAGGGATTAGGTACGAAATGTCGCTAATTATAGCATTAGCAATAGTATAATGAGAAAATAGTGGCGGAGGGGATGGGTATGCCGTCGAACCTCCTCCACATCAAGTCATTGATTTTGTTTATCTCCAGTAGCGGGCATTTGGTTCGCCCGATGTTTCGATCCCTCACCCGGGGCTCTCCGCCAACGCCCATGTACCAACCTGCCAAACCGACGGTGACGCCGAAGAGCACAACCGACCGGCTTCGTCTTGCAATTCCCAGTCACGGTACGATCTGCCCTTGACCTTCCAGTTACGGGAGGGAGCACATTGAAATCGAAGCTCAGCATTGGCCTTCAGGCAGCAGAGCCCGCGCAAGGAGAAGACCATGCCCACCATTGACGCCCACAGCGACCACGATATGCCGACGCACCACGAGGCGCCGGGATCAGGCGCGACGGTGATCGACCCTGTCTGCGGCATGACGGTGACGCTGAAGCCCGAGACCCGCACGGAAACCTTCGACGGGTCGGACTATCATTTCTGTTCGGGCAAGTGTCAGACGAAGTTCCGGGCCGATCCGTGGTTCTACGCCTCGGGTCGCGCCGCGGGCCGCAAGAAAGCCGCCCCGGCCAACGTCCAGTACACCTGCCCCATGCATCCGGAGATCGTCCGCGATGCGCCGGGTAGTTGCCCGATCTGCGGCATGGCGCTGGAGTCGATGGTGCCCTCGGACGAGCCGAGCGAGGAACTGACCGACTTCACGCGACGGATGTGGATATCGGCAGCGGCGGCGGCGCCTCTCGTCATCCTGACGATGGGCGAACTGGTGGCGCTGCCGGTGCGCGACTGGGTCGGTCACCAGACGGCAAGCTATCTCGAGTTCGTACTGGCGACGCCGATCATCCTATGGGCGGCCCTGCCATTCTTCCGGCGAGGCTGGGATTCGGTGCGGAACCGGTCACCCAACATGTGGACGCTGATCAGCCTCGGCGTAGGGGCGGCGTATCTCTATTCGCTGGTCGCGACCTTCCTGCCTGGCGCGTTTCCGGATGCCTACCGGATGGGCCATGGCGTCGGCACCTACTACGAGGCGGCCGTGGTGATCGTGGCGTTGGTCTTCGTGGGCCAGGTGCTGGAACTGCGGGCACGCGAACGCACCGGGGATGCGATCCGTGCCCTTCTGGACCTCGCGCCCAAGACCGCCCGACGCATCTTGCCGGACGGCACGGAGTACGACGCGCCGCTCGAAAACATCATGGAGGGCGACAGGCTGCGCGTCCGCCCCGGCGATGCGGTCCCGGTCGATGGCACGGTGATCGAGGGGCGCTCATCTCTCGACGAGAGCATGCTGACCGGCGAGTCGATGCCGGTCGAAAAGGGTCCGGGCGATGCGGTGACCGGGGCCACGATCAACAAGAACGGCTCTCTGGTCATCGAGGCGGGCAAGGTCGGGTCCGATACCGTGCTGGCGCAGATCGTGGCCATGGTGTCGAACGCGCGGCGGTCTCGCGCGCCGATCCAGGGTCTGGCCGACCGTGTTTCGGCGGTGTTCGTGCTGACGGTGGTGGCCATCGCCACAATAGCCTTCGTCGCCTGGCTGACCGTCGGCCCCGAACCTGCGCTGGTCTTCGCCGTCGCCTCAGCCGTATCGGTGCTGATCATCGCCTGTCCCTGCGCGCTGGGATTGGCGACGCCAATCTCCATCACCACGGCGGCGGGGCGCGGCGCGCAGGCGGGCGTGCTGATCAAGGACGCAGAGGCGCTGGAGCGCATGGCAAGTGTCGATACTCTCATCGTGGACAAGACAGGCACCTTGACCATGGGCAAGCCGAAGTTGACCGATACGGTTGCGCTTGGGGACGTCACCGAGACCGACCTCCTGTCGCTGGCCGCCGCACTTGAGCGCGGTTCGGAACACCCGCTGGCCGAGGCGATCGTCGAAGGTGCGGAAGCGCAGGGCGCCCTGCGACAGGAGGCGACCGACTTCGAGGCCGTCACCGGCAAGGGCGTACGCGGCCAAGTCGGCGGACGCACGGTAGCGCTCGGCAACGCTGCAATGATGCGGGAGATGGGGCTCGTCACTGGTGCCGCCGAAGCAAATGCCGACATCCTGCGCGTCGACGGCAAGACGGCGATGTTCATCGCCGTCAATGGCGCGCTTGCCGGGATCGTGGCCGTGGCTGACCCGATCAAGGACTCGACCGCACAAGCGATCCGGGAACTGCACGCGCAGGGTCTGCGGGTGATCATGGCAACCGGCGATAACGAACGCACGGCTCGGGCGGTGGCGGACAAGCTCGGAATCGACGAGATTCGCGCAGGTGTCCTGCCCGAAGCCAAGAAGGATCTGATCGACCAGTTGCGCCGCGAAGGCCACAAGATCGCGATGGCGGGCGATGGCGTTAACGACGCGCCTGCGCTCGCCGCAGCCGAAGTCGGCATCGCCATGGGCACGGGGGCCGATGTGGCGATGGAAAGTGCCGGCATCACCCTGCTGGGCGGCGACCTCATGGGCATCGTGCGCGCCCGCAGGCTGGCCCGCGCCACCCTGCGCAACATCAAGCAGAACCTGTTCTTCGCCTTCGCCTACAATGCACTTGGCGTGCCGGTCGCGGCAGGGCTGCTCTATCCCCTCACCGGAATCTTGCTGTCGCCCATGATCGCAGCAGCGGCGATGAGCCTGTCCTCCGTCTCGGTGATCACCAACGCACTGCGGCTCAAGCGGATCGAGTTGTGAGGGGTTGACGATGGCCGAAACACCGAACCGCTGGGAAACGTCGCGAGCCGCCCGAGCTCTAGATCACCGTTCATCAGATCCGTCCTTTTCATTCGCTGCATCTACGTTCTCCGGCTCGATCAGTCCTGCGTGTTGCAGATGTCCCATCAGCAGCCAGCACATCAGAGCCCAAGACGCGCCGGCCGCCCATCCGGCCAGAACATCCGTCGGCCAGTGCACGCCCAGATAGACCCGGCTGCACCCAACCAAGAGCGTGAGCACAAGCGCCAGTGACAAAAAATAGATCTTGCCCGCAAGCGATGGCTGTGACCGGGCAAGGAGATCGCCAAGCGTCAGATAAACGACGGCAGACATCATGGCATGGCCACTAGGAAAGCTGAGGGTAAACACGGCCATCGCATGCGGTACGAGATCGGGCCGTGGCCGGGCGAAACCGATCTTCAGAAGGCTGGACAGGACGACGCCGCCCACAACTGCCAGAAGCACGAAACCTGCCATGCGTTGCTTTCGCGAGATCAGCAGCCAGCCGACCGCCGCCAGCGTGACAACCGTCAGAACCCCAGTGCTGCCAAGCGCCGTGAAGTCACGCACCATCTCCTGCAACCAAAGCGGGCCGATCGGCCGTGCAGTGTCGCCCGGGGTGCGCAGGGACAGCAGGATAACCTCGTCGAAACCACGCGTCTCACCTTCGAGGATCTCCTCAGCAATGTAGACGAAGCCGAAAAGCAGAATGGCGACGGCAGCGGTGACCACCGCAAGCGATCGCTCGACAGATCGTGTCGCACGAATGGCTCGGCCCGAACCCATGATCGCCCACAACCGGAGACTCATTTCCCCGTACTCCCATCATGCAGCCCCTCCTGACGCCAGAAGCGATATTTTTCGACCGCTAGCGCAAGAACGAGCAGGTCGCGTTCTACCGCGTCCGCACCATCACCCTGCCTCTTAGCTTGAGCACTGCCGCCCCAGAGGCCTACTGTTTCAATCTCGAAAATCTTACTTGCACCTGGCGATCTGATGCATCCGCTCACGCAGGATCGCGACTATACCGATATCGCCGTCGAACAGTCGGCGCCAATAGACGAAGTGGTGCTCATACCGGAAGAAGTACCCTTCGACGCCGAACTCTGCCGGGATCGGCTTTGGTGCGCCGCCATAGGCCCCTCTCCGCTCGGACGCAGGGCTGTCCAAGAGATGAAACGACGGGGCCTCTGATGATTCAACGCGCAACTAATTGAGGATAATCGAGGCCGCAATGACATTGGCACTTTTTGGCGCATCTGCGGCATATCGCCAATTGTATTGATCGCGCCGTAGGCCCGCGCGCGGCGCTGGTCGAGTGCCGGATACACGACAAATGATCAATCCACAGAATAGCATGGCTGGCTTCGTCAAGCCCGCGCCGCAAAGACATAGAGGCAGCGGCAATTTTCTTCGTCACCGCCTTTCAGGCACGCATGAGGCATTGTTCCGTCGAAATGGACGCTATCGCCCGGCGACAGAATGACAGGTTCATATCCTTCGGTGTGCAGCAGAAGATGGCCCGACAGGACGTGCAGCATGTCGTCGGTATCATGGCGGTTCCACTCGCTGATTGGCGGGGGTTCGCTTGATGTAAACTCGACCAGCATCGTCTGGAACGGTCGCCCGCGCAGCTCTGCGCCCAGTGACCAAAGCCGGGCGCCGGGGCTTTCAATCGGTGCGCCCAGCACTCCGCGCTCGACCACCATGCGGCCCGAAAGCCGCCCTGCCTCATTTCGCACCAGATCCGACAGGGCGCAGTCAAACCCATGTGCGATCTTCAGCAAGATCTCGAAAGTGGGCGAGAGCTGGCCGTTCTCGATCTTTGAAAGGGTCGAGCGGGCGAAGCCGGCGCGATCCGCCAGCGCCTGCTGGTTCCAGCCACGCTCCTCCCGCCAGCGGCGGATGCGCTCTGCCAGTTCGCGGTGCGGCTCGGCATTCCTCGGGCGTTCAGCTATCGGCGGCATGATGTTCCATTTGACGGCATTATGTTCTTATACTAACAATCCGCGACCATCACAAGAAAGGATGCGTCATGGCCGGACCAAAATCGAAAGCCCTTTTCGAACGTGGACGCAAGGTTCTGATCGAGGGGGTCTCCTCGGCCTCGCGCGGACCGGCGACCTTTGGTGGTGCCCCGCGCTACATGAGCCATGGTCAGGGCGCGCGGCTTTTTGATGTGGACGGCCGCGAATACATTGACTGGATGATGGCTTTCGGCGCGCTGCCGCTGGGCCATGCGCATCCCAAGGTGGTTGAGACCATCGCACGCGAAGCCGCCCGAGGCACCCATTTTGCCACTGCGCTGGAGGTTGAGGTCGAGGTCGCCGAGATGCTGGTCGCCCTCCTGCCCCACGTCGACAAGGTCCGCTTCGCCAATACCGGGACCGAAGCGGCGATGGCTGCCTTCCGCCTCGCGCGTGGTCACACCGGGCGCAGGAAGATCATCAAGTTCGAAGGCCATTACCACGGATGGTGGGATTCGGTGCTGATCAACACCAACCCCTATCCGCCGACCCTGCTGGGGCATCCGAACGACCCGATCCGCATTCCCGACAGTTCGGGCATCCCAGAGGAGGCGTGGAAGGACACCATCGTCGTCCGCTGGAACGACGTTGAGGCCCTCGAGCGCGCGATGGCACTGCATGGCCGCGACGCGGCCTGTGTGGTGACCGAAGGTGTGATGTCCAATATGGGGGTGATCCCGCCGAAACCCGGTTATCTGCAACGCATGCAAGAGCTTTGCCGCCAATATGGGGCGCTGTTCTACCTCGACGAAACTGTCACCGGATTCCGCCTTGCCGCCGGAGGTTGTGCCGAGCTTTATGGGCTGGAACCCGACATCGTCACCTATGGCAAGGCCTTGGGCGGCGGCTTGCCCATGGCGATGATCGGTGGCCGAGACGAGATCATGGCGGGTCTTGAATGGGGCAAAGTGCTGCATTTCGGCACCCATAATGCGGGCCGTCTGGCGCTGCATGTGACCAAGGTCATGCTGGAGACGATGCTTGCCGAGGATCAGGCCGGGTTCCGGCGGATCAAGAACCTCGGCAAGGCGATGACGGATGAGATCCGCAAGCTTGCCAAACATTCCAACCGTCACGGCATGGTTGTGCAGGGGGTGAATTCAATGTTCCAGATCTTCTTCACCGACCAGCCGGAGATCAGCGATTACCGCGACTTTTGCAGCCATGTCGACCGCGCGAAGTTCCGCGACTTTGCGCTGCGGCTGATGGACAAGGGCATATACATGAACCCCTCGGCCACACTGCATTCGCTGTCCTCCATCGTCCATACCGAGGCCGACATCACCGCCACTGCCGCCGCCATGGCCGAGGTGCTGGAGGAGATGCCGTGATCCTGATCGGCATCCTCGGCACGGGCCATCTGGCCGAGATGATGGTGCGGGGATTGCAGGGGACGGACTACCGCTTTGTCCTGTCCCCGCGCGGGCCTGAGACCGCGGCCCGGCTGTCCAGGCAATATGGCTGCGAGATTGCCGCAAGCAATCAGGACGTGGTGGATCGCTGTGAAGGAGTCTTCGTCGCATTGCCGGCGGCACAGGGGATGGCGGAACTGTCGCGTCTGCATTTCCGCCCGGGCCAGCCGGTGTTGTCGGCAATGGCGGGAAACCACGCGCAGGTTCTGGCCGCAGCCATCGGCCCGGCTACGGGCGACATGGCGATGATGCCCGGCTATGCAAATGCGTTGCGCGTCGGGCCGTCGATTCTCTATCCTGGCACAGCATTCTGGCGGGCGTTTCTTGGGCAGGTCGGCCCGGTGCATGTGCTTGAGAAGGAAGATCAGTTCGTGATTGCCGCCAGCTTTGGGGCCTTCTCGGGTGCCTCCTTCGCCTGGATGAAGGCGATCATCGACTGGTTTACCGCGCAGGGCCTGCCGTCCGATCTGGCGCTTAGCCTGGTTGCAGGCACCCTGCGCGGCAATGCCGAGGTCCTGCTGCGCGAGGGCCGATCAATGGAAAGTATCCGTGAAAGCGTCGCCACGCCCGGCGGCATCACCGAACTTCTATTGGGCAAGCTGGGCGAAGCCGAGGGTTTGCAAGCCTGGGCGCGGGGGCTGGATGCGGTGGCAAGGCGACTGAAAGGCTGAAGAAGGTCAGCGCGGTTACAGCGGGAATTGGTCAAGAACCGCAGTAACCTCATAACCAAACAGAGGCCGTAATGGGATCAGCGTCCGCTGTGACCTGCCGTAGGAATTTTCTTCCATCGGCACCCCCCTAAAGCAAGGGGCTGCATAAGTGGGATTTTCTCGCCAAGATGAACGAGGAAATTCTGAATTAAGACAAGCAGATACACTGAGGCGCAGATCCTTTCTATCCTGCGTCGTGCCCAAGGCGGTATGCAGGTGGCCGAACTGCGCTGGGCGCATTGCATGACCGAACTCGCCAACCGCGGTATCCTTTGACCGTGCTGCACTAATCGACAATGTCATATGCATGCGGCCTGAGGATGAGGCGGCCAAAGATTGAGCAGAGTCGAATGGAGCATCTGTGCTACACTTTGTACAGGAACCGGACTCCGGCGCTCCTTTCTCCGGTCTGTCATGGCTTCCTGTCACCCTTGGGAGGATCAGATGTCGGACTACAAGGTCGGATACTTCGTCGGCAGCCTTGCAAAAGGCTCGATCAACCGGAAACTCGCCAGGCGCTGGTTCGCCTCGCGCCATCGGGCCTGCAGATGCAGGAGATCCCTTTTGGCGACCTGCCCCTCTACAGCTACGACTATGACGCCGACTACCCAGCAGTCGCCCGGGAGTTCAAGGCGGCCATCGCAACCGTGGACGCCGTACTGTTCGTCACTCCGGAGTACAACCGCTCGATTCCGGGCGGGCTGAAGAACGCCATCGACTGGGCGAGCCGTCCCTGGGGGCAGAACTCGTTCACCCGGAAGCCGTCAGGAATTATTGGCACGTCGCCCGGCGCCATCGGCACAGCCGTCGGACAGCAGCACCTGAAGAGCATCCTCAGCTTCTGCAATTCGCCGATGATGAACGCGATCGAAGCCTATATTCAGTTCACGCCGGACTTGATTTCTGACGACGGCAAGGTCAGCGTCGAGGCAACCGAGACCTTCCTGCGCAACTACATGAGCGAGTTCAGCAATTTCATCGGGCGGGTGCTGACCGTCTATCCCCGCACCGCGTGACTTGGGGCGCAAAGAACGATGCAGTTCAACTGAACGGCGACGGTGACATGCCGCAACCTTAGATGTTGGTCTGGTCGGGCGGCACCCCGCGCGGCAGAGCGGCTGCGCCATCAGCCTCCTCGCAGTTCACGCCCTCCATGCCGACACCGTAGCAGGTCATCGACAGTGACCCCAGCGCATAGCCGCGCAGCAGCGCCTTGGCATCCGTCCCCGCCATTGCCAGTCCTGCGGTATAGAGCAGCGGGATGAAATGATCGGGCGTTGGCACCGCCATCGCATAGTCGGGGTGTTCCAGCGCCTTGAGGATGTCGGCGGGTGCCTCCGACATCTGGCGCGCAACCGCGTCGTCGAAACGCTGCGCCCAAGCGGCACCGGCATCCGGCTTGTTCCATTCGACTCGACGTAAATTGTGCACGACGTTGCCGCTGGAAACGATCATCACCCCGCGCTTGCGTAGAGCGTTCAGTTTCGCAGCAAGATCGAGGTGATACTCCATCGGCTTCAGTGCGTTGATCGACAGTTGCACGACCGGGACATCGGCCTTGGGAAAGAGGTGGGCCAGAACGCTCCAGGTGCCATGATCAAGGCCCCACTGGTCCTGATCGGCCCCCACCCAATGCGGCTTGACGACTTCGGCGATCTCTCCAGCCAGTTCCGGCAAGCCGGGGGCGGGATAGTCGAAGTCGAAGAGATCCTTGGGAAAGCCGTAGAAATCATGGATGGTCCTCGGCTGCGCCATTGCGGTGACTGCGGTAGCACCGATGAACCAATGCGCAGACACCACAAGAATCGCCCGAGGTCTCGGCAGCGCCGCTCCCAGCTTGCGCCATGCGCGGGTATAGCCGTTTTCTTCCAGAGTATTCATCGGGCTGCCATGACCCAGAAAAAGCGCGGGCATCGTTTCCATAGTAGCCTCCCGGCCAGGTGTGATGGGCATCTGTTGGCGAAAGCCCGTAGCAAGGAACAAATGGTGTCAGGTAGATAGGCGCGCGGCGTCCCCACCAGACAGGGAAAGGGTATCACGAACTGCCTTGAGAATGCGCGCGTCAATCGCATGCCCAAGACCATCGAATACGATCAGCCGTGGTGTCGCTCCGGCGTCTTGCAACCAGGCCTCGGTAGCGCGGGCAACAGCAGGCGGCATCACCGGATCGTCGGCGCCATGCATTAGCGTGACGGAAGGCCAATCGCCGCGTGAGCCAACCGGTCCCGCCAATCGACCCGAAAGCGCAATGACGCCCGCCACCGGCATACCTGCGGCGACGGCGTGCAGTGCCATGATTGCGCCTTGGGAAAAGCCGATCAGCACGCTGTCGCGGGGAGAGCCAAGGCTTGCGATCAGATCGGCGAAGGCTGGCATCGCTTCGGCGATACGACCAGGGCGGTTTGCCTCCGTCACCCCCTTGACCGAAAACCACTGCCGTCCAGCCCCCATGTCAAAGGGTTGCAGCCCATCCGGACAAACGGCGGGCTGCGGCAGCGCAAGGACTTCGGCCAGAGGACGCATGGCTGCTCCGCTGCTTCCGACACCATGCAGAAAGATGACATGCTTGTAAGACCCGATCATTGGGTGGCCTGCAGAAGGTCGGTAACATTGTCGGCGCGCATGGGCTCGGTCCCACTTTGGTTCAGCGCCTTGATCGGGTAATATCCGGCCTTGACGTGGTCGAGATAGACAGTTTCCCGCACGCCGGGCAGGCGCAGGACGCGGGCAATGCGGGCTCCCTTGCCAGTCGGCCCGGCGAAGTCATCGGCGGTGATCCAGTTGCGGGAGGACGACTGCTGGCGGACAAAGCGTCCCTGTTCTTCCTTGGCCTGCACCGGATGCCAGTTTGCCGTCAATTTGCCGTTCACCAACGTCTTGTCTCTCCTTCAGCTGGGTGGCCCGCGCCGGATGCCCGGCGCAGAGATCGCAGGGGTCAAGCGCGCTTCGACGGCAACATAGCATTGGCCCCGTCGCCGACGGCGGCGAGGGCCGCCTGCACCATGGCCCACATCATCGGGTATTCCCAGCCGCCGTTCGGGTTCGACCAGTTGAAGCCCGATGCGCCGTGGCCGAACCAGGCAGCCCCGAGCAGCACCGGAACCAAGGCCAGAGACACGATCCGGGCCTTGATCCCGAGGATCAGCGCGAGGCCGCCTGCGATCTCGATCAGCATGGTCAGGTAGCCGAGGGTACCGGGCAGGCCGATGGATTCGAAATATCCTGCAGTTCCGGCTGGTGTGAAGACAAAGAGCTTCACGAGGCCGTGGAACAGAAACAGCGCACCAGTGGTCACGCGCAGCGCGAGGATGGCATATGGAGCGGTCTTGAGATCGATCATTTCTTTATTCCTTGAGGACAAGGTTAACGGGAAAGCCAGACGGGCGCGATCTGGGTGCCTTGCCCCAGCATGTAGCCGAACTGGATGTTGAGGTAGGCGAGCGGTTCGATATGGCGGGCGTTCGACAGCGGCCCGGCGTCGCGGACGTCAAAGCCTGCCTCCTGTGCCAGCGCGATTACCGCGGCCTTGGCGTGGCCATCATCGGCGGCAACGAAGGTCTGCACCGGGGTCGCCCCGAAGATCAGCCCCTGATCATAGACCTGCGCAAAGACCGTGTTGAAGGCCTTCACCAGCTTTGCCCCGGTCAGCGCGCGGGCGATCTCTTCAGCGGCCGAAGTGGTGTGGCCTACCAGAAGGCCCGAGAAGTCCTCTTTCACCGGGTTGGTCACATCAACCACGATCTTGCCTGCGAAATCGGCGACCTCGGCCAGACCCGCCGCAGCGCCGTAAGGCACCGCCAGAATCACCACGTCCGCCGCGGCCACCGCCGGGCGAACCTCGGCGGCCCGCACCAACACGCCGCGCCCGGCCAGTTTCGCCGCTGCATCCGCGCCACCCTTGCGATCGGACACAGTGACCTCGTTCTTGCCGTTTGCCAGAACCGAAGCCAGCCCCGCGCCGATGCCGCCGGTTCCGATGATTGCGATCTTCATGTCAGTCACTCCATTCCAGTACCTTGCGACCGTTCTGGCCGCCTTGGTCATGCCCGAAATATGAGCCGTGCAGCGTCTGGCGAAAATGACGAAGGTGTGCTATGACTTTCGCCGAATTGTTCTGAATTGGGGCGACGATGGATCTGGTCGACGGCATCCGCGTCTTTGTGGCCTCGGTCGAAACCGGGTCGTTCTCGGGCGCGGCGGCGCGGTTGGGGATGTCACCCAAACTGGCATCGAAATACATGGGCGAACTGGAAGCGCAGCTTGGCACCCAGCTTCTGCACCGCACCACCCGACGTCTTGGCCTGACAGCGGCGGGCGAGCAGCTGATGGCCCGCGCGCCAGATTGGCTGAACGAGCTGGAGGAGATGACCGGCGAGCTGCGCGAGGCACGCCGCGGTCTGTCTGGCACGCTGCGCGTCTCGGCTCCGGTCACTTATGGCGAACTGCGGGTGCTGCCGCTGATGCGCCGCTTCCGCGCCCTGCATCCAGATCTGACCATCGACTTGCGCCTGTCCGACCGCTTCGTCGATCTGGCCGCGGAGGGGATCGACGTCGCCATCCGCATCGGGCGGCTGGACACCTCGGCGCTGATCGCCCGCAAGCTCGGCCAGATCAGCCTGCTGCTGGTGGCTTCGCCCGCGCATCTCGATCATGCGGGCCGCCCCGAAACCTTTGGCGACCTTGTCCCCCACTGCTGCATCCGCGACACCAATATGCGCGGCGACGGGGCCTGGCCCCTGACCGAAGACGGGCAGATACACCGGATCACCGTCTCCGGCCCCTATCTTGTGAACAGCGCCCGTCTGGCCCGCGATCTGGTGATCGAAGGCGAAGGCATCGCGCTTTGCCACGACTACATGGTGAAAGCCGACCTCGATGTGGGCAGGCTTGAACATGTCCTGCCGGGTGTGTGCGGTCCTCGGCTTGATGTCCATGCGGTCTATATCGGGCAGCGCCGTCTGGCGCGACGAACGCGAGCGTTTCTGGATTTTGTGGCCGCCAACATGTTCACAGAAGAAGCGCGGTCCTAGGCTTGGTCCGCGCGATCAACCGTGTCAGGCAACTTCCGAAGCTGTCGAATGCCATTTGCCGGCCGTCATGCGCTGTTGCACACGCAGGCGATGCGCTTCGGGGGACAGCGGGTGTTTCCGCCGGTGGCGTCGGCTGTTGCAGTACCAGCAAGCGGCGACAATATTATCGGTCGTGTCTTGGCCTCCCTCGGATCGGGGGTGGAGATGTTCGGCGGTGCAGTGCAGGGCCTCCGGTACGGCTTTTGAGCCGAACGGTGATCCTGTAGAGGCGGGATCATCCCACATCGGCAGACCGCAGTAATAACAGCGGCCTGCCCAGCCTCATATTGAAGCATGCCGGATTTATAGATTGCAATCAAAGCAGGATTGTACACAGATTAACGAGATATAATCACCAACAGTCAGTTTATTCTCGGAACGTACAAATGACCCGTGCTTTGCGGCCGCCTCGTTCGGCGAACATTTCGTCAGATCAAATTACTTCACAAGGCGCGGTTGGCTCACGATTTTTGATCGTGGATTTAAACAATTTTGCTAGCTTTCCAACGCTTGCCGTCGGCATTCTCGCGGCAGCGCTTCGTAATCGCGGCCATCAGGTTGAAGTACTATGTCCTCTTGCCTATGACGTGCCCGCAACACAGCGAGAGCGGCAAGAGACTCTGCTTGACCATGCAAAGCGGCGAATTCATCTGTCGGATTGGTCGCCCATACTGCGGGCGCGAGATCTGCTGCGTCAGGCGGCGAGCCGCGCCGCCGAAAGAGCGCATCCAGTCGTTCTGCGCGAAGTGGCCAGGGCGCTTGAGCGCAAGCCTGATGTCATTCTTGTATCAGCCTATTTGCAGCATTTTGAAAGTCTCCGTGCCATCGCGGCCCTAGCCAAGACAAAGGGGGTTTCGGTGTTGTTGGGCGGGCCAATGTTCAACATTGCTGAAACCGCCGATGTCTGGCGCGCGCTGCCAGGCGTCTCGGCAGTGGTGGGCGCCGAGGTAGACCGCGATCTTGCGGATTTGGCAGAGGCACTGGTATCGGATCGGGATATGCTGAGCCACACTGGTGTCGTACTCGCCGATGGGCGCAGGTCAGCTCCCGCGCAGCCGCTGCGCAACCTGGATGCGGCGCCGATACCAGATTTCACCGATTTTCCGTGGGACCGCTATCCAGTACGCATCGTTCCTGTGATGACCGGGCGCGGGTGTCAGTGGGACCAGTGTCTGTTTTGCTCCGACGTGATTTCGGTCAGTGGGCGAACCTTCCGCACACGGAGCGTTGAAAACGTACTTGTCGAGATGCAGGAACAGGCCCGGCGGCACGAGACGACAAATTTCCTATTCCTTGACCTGAAGCTCAACTCTTGGCCCGGCATGATCCGCGGTGTTGCCAAGGGCCTCGGGCGCTATGTGCAGGGGGCTGAATGGGTCGGCACCGTTCATGTAGATCAGCGTGCCGATAATGGCCTCACGCGCGCCGATCTGCATGCGGCGGCAGAGGGAGGAATGCGGCGCATTTCCTTTGGTCTTGAGAGTGGCAGCCAAGCGTTATTGGACGCGATGCGCAAGGGGTCCTCCGTGGAACGCAACAGCACTTTCATCCGTGATGCACATGATGCGGGCCTTTCGATCCGTTGTACGATGTTCAAAGGTTTTCCCGGGGAGACTGCGGAGGATATGCAGGCCACTGTCAGGTTTCTTGAAGAACACGCGCTTTTTCTTGATCGGGTGCGGTTTAACGATTTCACGATTCACACCGGCACGCCAATTTGGCGGGCTCTCAGCGAAAAGGCAGATGGCGCATCAACGCTTGACATCGTGCGACTGGATAATCGTCGGGCCCGCGTCCTCTATCGCACCCGAGAGCCGCGTGATGCCGCCTATCGGCGGGCAAAGGCGCGAGCGCTGGATCTGGTCTACCAGATCAACCGGCGCGAAATTCGGGACGCGGCACGGCAGTTCGACGGGTTGATGTGATGCGGCATCTTGTTTCTGCGCTCTTTCGCGATGGCACTGCTGCAACCGGCAGCCCCTTGGAACGCCGCCTTCGCCGGATCTCAGCGTTGGAGCGCAAGGAAGAGGCCCGGCATTTCCTTGACCAGTTCCACGACGCCAGCAGTGCGGGCAGAGCGGGGCGGCAGGCACGCTGGGCCGAGGTACGCCGCAGCCTATCGCGGCGCGGCTGGTATGAACATACGCCTGATGAGTTGGCCTTCGGCGCAAGGCTTGCATGGCGCAACACCGGGCGTTGTATCGGGCGGTTGTATTGGGAAAGTCTGGATGTCGTCGATTGTCGTCACCTGACCGAACCTAGCCAGATCAACTCGCGCCTGATCAGTCATTTGGGTGAAGCACAGGCCGACGGTCGAGTGCGTTCAACGATGTCGGTATTCCGTCCCGTGCAGGGGCGGGACCTGCCATGCTGGATCGAAAGCCCACAGCTTGTGCAGTATGCTTGCCATCCCGGGTTGGACGGGGTTTTGCTGGGCGACCGCCAAAATGTCGAAGCTACGCGTATCGCGCAATCAATGGGCTGGCGACCCGCTGATAAGCCTGGTCCGTTCGATCTATTACCCCTGTTCATCCGAGACCGGACCGACCGCCGACACATGTTTGCGTTGCCCGAAGGTGCGGTACGCGAGATCGATATTTGCCACCCCGACAGCGGCGGCTTTGATGCCCTAAGCCTGCGCTGGTATGCTGTGCCGCTGGTGACCAACATGATCCTGACGATCGGCGGGATCGATTATCCCTGCGCGCCCTTCAATGGATTCTACATGGGCACAGAAATCGCATCCCGCAATTTCGGCGATGCAAAACGCTATGACCTTGTGCCGCAGGTGGCCCGAGCTCTTGGCCACGACATCAATGAGCCCGGCCCCCCCCTTTGGCGCGACATCGCGTTGACGGAGTTGAACCGGGCGGTTCTGCACTCATTCCGTGCCGCAGGGGTGACGATGGTCGATCATCACAGTGCATCGGACCAGTTCATGACGTTTCATCAACGCGAACAAGCCGCAGGACGCCGGGTTCCTGGCGATTGGCGTTGGCTCTTGCCGCCTCAGGCCGGCAGCGCGAGTGAGATTTTTCATCTGAGGATGCGCAACTTCCATCCGGTACCCAATTTCTATCGCGACCGCGGTGGGGATGGCCTACGTTTGATGCCTTGGTACGGGGACCGTTACAATACTCGTGTACAGATGTGGCAAGATCGCATCACGAGGCGCTGGAAACTTTGGAAAAGGATGCCTTGGTGACATCCATTTCATCTTCGAGCGAAATTGCATCTTTACGGCAAGAACTACTTTTACGCATCCTATTTCAGAACACTATTATTCAGGTGCTTGTTGTGTTGTTCGTTTTGATGGCGGGACTCGCAATTCTTCGCCCAGAACAGGCCGGGTTTGTCAGTCTGATTTTTCAAATCGCAACACTGGCCAGTGCATTGCAATGGTGCCACCACGGCATCCGCACCCGACAGATCAAGCAGTTCCTGACCTTGACCGCCTCCGGTGAGACTGGTCTGCTATGGGAGGATTGGCTGCCTGCCAACCGTCCGCCCTCTCTGCTGGGATCACGATGGATGATCTCGACCAAGGGGGTTTTTCTTGGCCTTGCGATGGCTATGCTGGGGGTCGACCTCATACTGGCCACCGCCGCATCGTTTTGTGGGCGCCTGGCGGCGGTGCTATGGCTTGCAACGGCGGGCTTTCTGCTTACGAACCCCAAGGAATAGGTCATGACCCAAACCGACCCCGCGCCTTTGGGCATCGTGGTACCCGTCCGGAATGAGCGCGCGCGCCTGCAACAATCTGTTCCGGCGGTACTGGCCTGTGTAGGTGGTCTTGATGCCAGGATTATCTGGGTATGCAACGGCTGCACCGACGACAGCGCCTGGCTGATCCGTCACATTGCTGGATCGACAGCAGAGGTGATCGAGCTTGTCCGACCTGGCAAGACCAGTGCCTTGCAAGCAGGCGATGACGCCTTAGAGGGACGGTTTCCTAGGATATATCTGGATGCCGATGTAATCCTGACAGCCGACGGGTTGCAGAAACTGATTGCACCGCTGATTGATGGTGCGGCCGACTTAACGGCGGCGCGGCGCGTGCATGACACGGAAGGGGTGTCGTACCTGTCCGCTGCGATTGCACGAACCTGGGAAAGCCTGCCCTATGCCAAGCATGCCGCTTTTCTTGGGGCGATTGGTCTTTCGGCGGCGGGTCGGAGCCGTTGGCT
>NZ_JAESVP010000012.1 GCF_016765795.1 Fuscibacter oryzae | reverse complement strand
GCGCGCCGGGCGCTTGAGCAATCTGAGGGCTCCGCGCCCGGCGCGCTTGCCCAACCCGAAACCGACCACTATCAACCCCAAGGACTCTCGTTATGAACGAGGGACGACCGGGGGGCAGGTCACGCTCTGGAACTTTATGTCGGGAAGCGATTTTACAGCCTACATACAGTAGTAAGCGAGATGCGAGCTTCATTTACACATCCAGCTCTTCCACAAACCGCGCATTCTCCTGAATATACTGGAACCGCAATTCCGGCTTTTTCCCCATCAGCCGCTCCACCAGATCGCCGGTATCGCCCGGCTCATCCTCGTGAATCGTCACGCGGATCAACTTGCGCACCTTCGGGTCCATCGTGGTTTCCTTCAGGTCTTTCGCGTCCATCTCGCCCAGACCCTTGAAGCGTTGCACGTCAATTTTTCCCTTGCCGCCCAGACCCTTGGCCAGCCATTTCTCTTTCTCGGCATCATTCGCCACATATAGCCGCTTGGCCCCTTGGGTCAGCCGGTACAAAGGCGGGCAGGCCAGGTAGAGATGCCCCTTGTCGATCAGCGGGCGCATCTGGGAAAAGAAAAAGGTCATCAGCAGGCTGGCGATATGCGCGCCGTCCACGTCGGCGTCGGTCATGATGATGATCTTGTCATAGCGCAGGTCATCGACCTTGAACTTGGTGCCCATCTGCACGCCCAAAGCCTCGCAAATGTCGCGGATTTCGGCATTGTCGTTCAGCTTGGAACTGGCGGCACCCAGCACGTTCAGCACCTTGCCGCGCAGCGGCAGCAGGGCCTGGGTCTCGCGGTTGCGGGCCGCCTTGGCGGACCCGCCGGCGCTGTCGCCTTCGACGAGGAAAAGCTCGGTCCCCTCGCGGTTCTTGGCGGAACAATCGGCCAGCTTTCCCGGCAGGCGCAGCCGCTTGGTCGCGGTCTTCCTCTGGGTTTCCTTTTCCTGACGGCGGCGCAGGCGCTCTTCGGCGCGCAGCACCAGAAAATCAAGGATCGCGCCGGCAGATTTGGGGTCGGCGGCCAGCCAGTTGTCGAAATGGTCGCGCACAGCACCTTCGACCCATTTCGCGGCTTCTTCGGTGGACAGCCGGTCCTTGGTCTGGCCCACAAACTGCGGTTCGCGGATGAAGCAAGACACCAGCGCGCAACCGCCCGAAGTCAGGTCATCCCGCGTGATCTGGTCGGCCTTGCGGTTCTTGGCCAGTTCCCCATAGGCGCGGATGCCTTTCAGGATCGCGGCCCAGAAACCGGCCTCATGCGTGCCGCCTTCGGGCGTGGGCACGGTGTTGCAATAGGATTGCAGGAAACCATCGCGGATCGGCGTCCAGTTGATCGCCCATTCAACCGACCCCGGCACGTTGTATTTTTCGACGAAGCTGACCTTTCCGGCAAAGGGCTTGTCGGCATAGGTGGTGGTTTTCTCAAGCTGATCCGACAGATAATCCGCGAGGCCACCGGGAAAATGGAACGTGGCCTCCATCGGCGTATCGCCATCGGGGATCGCGGTTTTCCAGCGAATCTCCACGCCCGAAAACAGATAGGCCTTCGATCGCACCATCTTCAGCAAACGGTGGGGTTTGAAGGTCTGGCTGCCGAAAATCTGCGCATCGGCGTGGAAGGTTACCGAGGTGCCGCGCCGGTTTGGCGCCGCGCCCACCTTTTCCACCGGGCCAAGGGGTTTGCCGCGCGAAAACTCCTGCACGAACAGCTCACGGTTCCGCGCCACCTCAACCCGCATCACATCGGACAGGGCGTTCACCACCGAGGCGCCGACGCCGTGCAACCCGCCCGAGGTGGCATAGGCATCACCGTTGAACTTGCCGCCCGCATGCAGGGTGCAAAGGATGACCTCCAGCGCCGATTTGCCGGGGAATTTCGGGTGGGGGTCTACCGGAATGCCGCGCCCGTTGTCACGCACGGTGACGCTGTAATCCTCATGCAGCTCCACCTCGATCCGGGTGGCGTGGCCTGCCACCGCCTCGTCCATCGAGTTATCGAGGATTTCGGCGACAAGATGGTGGAGTGCGCGTTCATCCGTGCCGCCGATATACATGCCGGGGCGCACGCGCACCGGCTCTAGCCCCTCCAGCACCTCAATGCTGCTGGCGTCATAGGTCGGGCCTTGGCCGGAAAGAAGATCGGAGGACATGGCTGCTCGGTTCTTGTTATGGGTGGGGCATTAGACAGTGCGGCGCGCAGGTGCGCAAGGTGGGCAAACAAAGGGAAGGGGGCTGTCGGCCCCCTCTTGGCCTGTCGGCCAATTCACCCCCGAGGATATTTGCAGAAGGGGAAGCGGTTTAACCCGCTCTTAACCAGAATCGACCGAAGCTGATTGCACGGGACAGGCGGGGACGCCGATGACCGTGAAGGGGAAGGCATCCTTACGCCGGTTGCCGGTGGGGGATGCCCGACTCTTTCATCTTCCCCTTCTCTAAATATCCCACGGGGGTGCGGGGGTGTGAAACCCCCGCTGCGACGGGTCAGCCCTTACTCCGGTTCGGCTAGCCGTGCCGCCCACATTGCCTGAAACGCCGGGCGGGCCTGGCAGCGTTCCAGCCATGCTTTTACGGCGGGAAATTCGGCCAGAAGGCTCGGATGGCCTTGGGCATAGCGCAGGCATTCCGCCGTGTTGATGTCGGCCACGGTGAAGCGGTCGGCGACCAGCCAGTCCTGCCGGGAAAGATGGCCCTGCAACCGGCGCAGCGGGCGGCGTAGCTTTTCGGCGTTCACGGCAATGGCGGCCTGACCTTCGGGGGTTTTGTCGCCGCCAGCCCCTTGGGTGTATAGAATTTCCAGCGCCGGGCCTTCGACCGCAGTGGCTGCGAACAGCGCCCATTGTTCCATCAGGGCAGCATCGGCGTCCGTCGCCGGGCCAAGCGTGCCGCCATGCTTGCGCGCCAGATATTGCGTGATCGCCAGAGACTCGGTCAGGGTCAGATCGCCGTCCACCAGCGCGGGAATCTGGCCCTGCGGGTTGATGCCAAGAAACGCGGGCGAGGCGGTGTTCAACGGTGCATCCGCCGCCGCTGCATCCGCCAGCCGGTAGGCCTGTATCACCGGCACATGGGTAAAGGGCGTGCCGGTTTCTGCCAAAAGCCACAGGGGCCGCGAAGCGCGCGAGCGATAGACGCCGTAAAGGGTGATCAAGGGAAATCCTCCGCTGGTGTGGGAAGAGTTTAGGCAGCGCCGGGGCAGGATTGAAGGGGATCGGCGGCCTCTTTTTCATGCTGTGGCAAGCCTTGCGTTTCAAAGCCGGGCTGGCTGCGCGAAAACTGTTGCCCGCTGCCGGGGCTTGCGCCAAACAAACCCCATGCAAGACACAGGCCCGACGCGCGATGTGATCAGCCCGCTTGACCCGGAAGGGCGGGCGCAGATTGTTGACCGCCTGTACGAAGTTGCGTTGGACCCTGTGCGTCTGGAAGACCTGCTGGAGGTGTGGGAAGGCCATCTGGCCCCGCACCGCGCGGGGCAAGCCGATGGCGCGCTGCCTCTGGAAGATGCCGAGATCGAGGCGCATCTGGCGCGGGCAGCGGTTTTTCTGGATCGGTTCGAGGCGACGCGCCCGCAGGCTGCGGGGCGGTCTGTGCTAGAGGATATCCCGCGCTCTGCCGCGTTTCTGTCGGATGGGGGCAGCGTGCTTGCGGGGTTCAACCGGGCGGCGGCTGTGGCCTTTGGTCTGAAACCGGGCGCGCGGCTGGCCGATCTGCCGTTTGAGGCTGAGGATACCGAGGTCTTGCGGGCCCAGATCCGCAAGGTGGCGGGTGGGCAGGCGGAAAAGGTGGTGACGCTGCGCATCCGGTCGCGCATCACCGGGGGGCCGGTGATCGTGCGAGTAGGCCCGGTGGACAGCGACCGCGCAAAGCCGCTGGCGCTGGTGATGTCCACCGAACTTGTCTGGCCCGAGGGTTTTGCCCAGACCGTGCAAGAGGCGTTCGGTCTGACGGTTGCCGAGGTGGAGATTGTGCAAGGCATCACTCTTGGCCTGCCGGTCAAGGACATTGCCGAGGCGCGGGGCCGGTCGCCTGAAACGGTGCGCACGCAACTGCGGTCTATCCTGTCCAAGACCGAAACCCACAGCCAGTCAGAGCTGGTTCGGGTGGTCTTGGGGCTGATGGATGTGGCCCAGATGCCCACGGGGGGCGCGGTGCCGCTGCCGCGCAGCCATGGGTTGCAGGCGGTGGCGTTCCAGACCTTGCGCGGCCCCGACGGGCGGCGGATGGAGTTTATCGAATTCGGCCATCCGGGCGGCGCGCCGATTTTGTACATGCACCTTGATTATGGCCTGATCCGCTGGCCCGCCAGCGCCGAGCGGGCGGCGCGGCTGCGAGGGTTGCGCATCATCGTGCCGGTGCGCGCGGGCTATGGCCAGACCGAGCTGCACCCCAAGCGGGCCGATCATGTTGCCGGCGTGGCGCAGGATTATGCCGCCGTGCTGGACCATCTGGGTATCCGGCGCTGTGCGGTGATTTGCCTGGGGGCCGACCTGCGCTTTGCGCTGCGGCTGGCGCAGGACCGCCCCGCGATGGTGCAGGCGGTCTTGGGTTGTGCGGCGCAATTGCCGCTGCGGACGGCGGCGCAGTATGACCGGATGGACAAGTGGCAGCGCTTCATTCTGGCCAATGCCCGTTACGCCCCCAAGGTGCTGCCGTTTCTGGTGCAGGCCGGGTTTTCGCTGGCGCGCAAGCTGGGCAAGGAAAAGTTCTTCGCTCAGGTCAATGGCGGCAGCTCTGCCGACATGGCCACGTTTGCCCGGCCCGAGGTACGCGAGGCGATTCTGGAAGGATCAGAGGTCTGTCTGGGCGCCAAGGTGTCGGCCTATGAGGCTTTTACCCGCGAATGTATCAGTTCGGAACGCGACTGGTCTGCGCTGGTTGAGGCCGCAAAGGTGCCGGTTGTGCTGCTGCAAGGCGACCAGGACCCACAGACGCCGGTGCAGTCGATCCGAGAGCTGATGGGGGATTTTCCGCATCTGGAGGTGACGTTCCTGCCAGATACCGGGCAGCTTTTGTTCTTTGCCGAATGGCCGCAGGTGCTGGACCGGCTGGAGGCGCTGATCGCGCAAAATTAAGGAAATCGGCAGGTTTACCGCATTTGGGGTATGTCGGTTCCGGGCCGCGGCGCTAGGTTGAGGGGGAAGACCAATACATTTCTCCCCCCTGCCTTTTCAGTTCGGTGTTGCAAAAAGAGCGGCGGTGCCTGGGGCCCGCCGCTTTTGCATTGAGTGCAGGGTTTTCAGCGTCAGACCCAGCTTGGAATAATTCACGGCCATATAGCCGCCGGGCAAATGAGTGACCGCATCGGGAAACCGCACGGCGACATCCTGCGCCATGACGCCTTCGTATTCGCCCGTCTGACCCAGATAGCGATAGCGATAGATCGGCAGGCCATTGTCGGCCAAACCGACTGGCCACAGCCCGGTTTTCAGCCGCGCATCGCTGGGCGAGACCACCGCGTCATCGCCGCCGGACGAGGCGATGGCCGCTGCCACCACAACCAGCAACAACAGCGGAAGCAGAATGCCGCCGGACGAGGACGAGGTTTTCTGCTGAACCTCATCAGATTGCATGATGGGTTCGGTGACACCCCCGGCAAAGGCCGAAGAGGCGGACAGCATTCCCAGAATCGAGGTGGTGACAAGCAGCTTGCGCATGAGGCACTCCATTTATGCAGGGGGCAGCAATAGAACAGGGCGGTAATCGGCCCAAGTGGGGCATGGGGTCTGCAACAAGGCAAGCGATTCGCGTGCAGGCTGTACTGTCTCGTTATTGCCGCAGCTTGGGGCGGTATTTCTGTGACATTCCTGCAAAGGTCGCCAGCGCAGCGCGCCGGTTTTGACACGGATCAAGGTGACAGAACGGCGCGCGACGAACTCTGCCCGGATTGCAGAAAAGGAGTTCCGAATGGAGATCGACAGCCCGCCCCTTGATGTCCCCAGCCCCATCCTCGGCCCCAAAGCCGCGACTGATCCGAACCCCGGCAGCGGTGAGGGTGTGACCGGCCCGCAGCACTTTCCCGCCGTCACCACGGATGCGATCCGCGAGGTGTTTGAAAGCGGTCGCTATCCCTATGGCCGCCTGTTGGGCCGCGCGCCCTATGAAGCTGAAAAGGCCCGGTTGCAGGCGGAATTGCTGAAGGTGCAGATCTGGGCGCAGGAGACCGGCCAGAAGTTCGTGATCCTGATGGAAGGCCGCGATGCAGCAGGCAAGGGCGGCACGATCAAGCGGTATATGGAGCATCTGAACCCGCGCTATGCCCGGGTCTGCGCGCTTACCAAGCCATCGGATGTGGAAAAGGGCCAGTGGTTCTTTCAACGCTATATCGCCCATCTGCCGACGGCGGGCGAAATGGTGTTTTATGACCGCAGTTGGTACAACCGCGCGGGCGTAGAGCGTGTGATGGGCTTTTGCAGCCCGGCTGAATACTTGGAATTCATGCGCGAGGCACCAGAGATGGAGCGGATGCTGGTTCGTTCCGGTATCCGGCTTTACAAATACTGGTTCTCGGTCACCCGTGAAGAACAGCGCATCCGGTTCAAGGCGCGCGAAACCGATCCGCTGAAAATGTGGAAGCTGTCGCCCATCGACAAGGCCAGTCTGGACAAGTGGGATGATTACACCGAGGCGAAAGAGGCGATGTTTTTCTATACCGACACCGCCGATGCGCCCTGGGTCATCGTCAAGTCGAATGACAAGAAACGCGCCCGGCTGAACTGTATGCGCCACTTTCTGTCCACCATCGATTATCCCGGCAAAGACGCGGCTGTGGTGGGCCAACCCGATCCGCTGATCGTGGGGCGTGCCAGTCAGGTTCTGGGCGGAAGCGGGCATATCCTTGACCGCGCGACCCATCCGGCCATTCGCCGGGTCTAGGGTCGGCCAGTCGCCGGGCGTCGCCCCCGGATTGCGTTGGCGACGGCGCGATAGGTAATGCGGCCCTGTGCGTCGATGGGCAATATCATGCCAAGTCGGGCGCGCAGGGCATCGCGTCCGCCTTGGGGCAGGTGGCGCAATACCTCTCCCAGCGGGCCGATGAACTGGACGTTCGATTGCCAGAAATCGTCCAGATCTTCGAAGGTGACGGGAATGGTGATCTGCTTGGCCGCGATCTCGACCAGCCCCGCGCTTTGCCACAGGTCAGCAAGCCCTGCTGGCCCGACCCGCCCTGCGCTGGGCGGCTGCGGCGCGGGATGGCCAAGCTCTGCCAGTGCGCGATGCAGCGGGGCCAGCGGAACCCCATGCGGCAGATCCCACATATAGGTTGCAACCATGCCACCCGGACGGGTGGCGCGGGTCATCTCGTGCAGGGCTTGCACGGGGTCAGGGACAAAGGCGATGACCAACGCCATGACCGACACATCAAAGCTGCCATCGGCAAAGGGCAGGTCTTGCGCATCACCGGTCAGGAAGGTGATGCCCTCGGTTCCGGCGCGCTGGTGGGCATAGGCGATCTGGCCGGGGGCAGGGTCAATTCCGGTCAGAGTGGCGGTGGGGTCATGGCGTCGGACCACCTCGGTAAAAGCACCGTTGCCGCAGCCGACATCCAGCCAGCGCAACCCCGATGGCAGGGCCAGCCAGTCCAGAAACGGCTCGCCGACCTGCTGGCTCCACCGGCCCATCATCCGCTCATAGGCGGTTCCATCGTCAAACATCTGGCTGGGCGTTGGCATGGTCCGCACCTCGGTAGAGTGCTGCGGAAACAGTATACGGCGGGGCGGGCGGCCTGACCAATCACAACCGCAACCCCGCTTCGGGCAGCCGTGCGAAGCGGCACCCGCTGCGCTGCCACGCAATCTTCACTTGTCGCCGCATTTTTGGGCAGATATGGCTTTGGGCATGACCGAAAGACTGCCCCTTTCCAGCCATGCGCGGGCGATCCTTGCGCTGGGCTTGCCGCTGGTCGGCTCTCATCTGGCGCAAATGGCGCTGCATGTCACCGATACTGTGCTGATGGGCTGGTATGGGGTGAATGAGCTTGCGGCGGTGGTGCTGGGGGCTTCGTCGTTTTTCGTGGTATTCATCTTCGGGTCAGGGTTCGCGCAGGCGATCATGCCGATGGTCGCCTCGGCCCTGGGGCGCGGGGATGAGGCGCAGGTGCGGCGCGATACGCGGATGGGCCTGTGGTTGTCGATCGGGTTCGGCCTGATGACCTATCCATTGTTTTGGTGGGCCAAGGCGATCTTTCTGACGCTGGGCCAGGCCGAGGTTGTGGCCGGGCTGGCGCAGGATTTCCTGCGCATTGCCGGGCTGGGGATGATTCCTGCGCTGCTGGTGATGGGATTGAAAAGCTATCTGGCCGCGCTGGAGCGGACGCAGGTGGTGCTGTGGGTCACGCTGACGGGGGTTCTGGTGAACCTTGTGGTCGGCTGGGCGCTGATCTTCGGCCATGGGCCGTTCCCGCAAATGGGGGTGCGCGGCGCGGCACTGGCTTCGGTTCTGGTGCAGGGGCTGACCTGTGGGGCGATGGCGGTGTATGCTGCCTGGCTGCCTGACCTGCGGCGGTTCCACCTGTTTCAGCGCTTTTGGCGGCCTGACTGGCACGCGATGGGGCTGGTGTTTCGCCTTGGCTGGCCGATTGGCGTGACCGGGCTGGCCGAAAGCGGGTTGTTTCAGGCCTCGGCCCTGATGATGGGGTGGATCGGCACGGTGGAACTGGCCGCGCATGGCATTGCGATGGAGGTGGCGGCGCTGGCCTTCATGGTGCATCTGGGCCTGTCGAACGCCGCCACGGTGCGGGCGGGCCGGGCCGAGGGTTCGGGCGATGCGCAGGGCCTGCGCGATGGGGCGAGGGTGGCGATTGGCCTTTCGGTTTTGTTCGGCCTGTGCATGATCACGGTGTTTCTGCTGTTGCCGCAGCCGATCATCTTGCTGTTTCTGGACGAGGCCAAGCCCGAGGCCGCTGGCATCGTGGCGTTTGGCACGGCGCTTCTGGCCATGGCGGCGCTGTTTCAGATGGCTGATGCGATGCAGGTCATGGCGCTGGGCCTGTTGCGCGGCATCCGCGATACCCGCGTGCCGATGATCGCCGCCGCCATCAGCTATTGGCTGATCGGGATTCCGGCGGCCTATCTGTTGGCGTTTCGGGCCGGGCTTGGCGGGCAGGGGCTGTGGCTGGGCCTGACGGTGGGGCTGGTTTGCGCCGCCGCCTCGATGATGTGGCGGTTCTGGGCCAGGGCACCTAAGCCGCGCTGATCACCGCACCGGGGTTCAGGATGCCAAGGGGATCAAGGGCGGCCTTGATCGCCCGCATCGCCGCCAGCTTGGCCGGATCGCCATAGCGCACCAGATCGCCCACCTTCAGCCGCCCGATGCCATGTTCGGCCGAAACCGACCCGCCCATCTGGTGGACCAGATCATGCACGGTGTCCTTTACCGTCTCGCGCTGGTTTAGATAGTCGGCCTTGGTCCGGCCCCTGGCGGGAAAGACGTTGTAATGCAGGTTGCCGTCGCCCAGATGGCCAAAGCAATTCACCCGGAAATCGCCCATTGCTGCCAAAAGGGTATTGGCGCGCGGAATGAAATCGGGGATGGCGGACAGCGGCAGCGAGATGTCGTGGCTGGAAATTGCCCCAACCTTGCGGTTGGCGAGCGGGATGCTTTCCCGCAGGGTCCAGATCGCCTTCCTTTGGCTGTCACTGGCCGCCACCGCGCCGTCGCGGGCCAGACCAGCCTCAAAGGCGGCTTCCAGAACACCGGCCATCACCGCCTCGGCCCCGCCAAGGCCTGCGGGCAGCGCCAGTTCCAGCAGCACCATCCAGTCGCCTTGGGGGCGGAAGGGCTGCGCCACGTTGGGCAGGGTTTCGGACAGGAAATCCAGCCCCTGCCGGTGGATCAGCTCGAACGCCGAAATCAGGCCCGCCGCATGGGTATTGGCTAGGTCCAGCAGGCGCAGCGCGGTCGCAGGGTCGGCCACATCCAGCAGCGCCGTCGCGGTTGAGGCGGGGGCCGGGAACAGCCGCAGGCTGGCGGCGGTGATAATGCCCAACGTGCCCTCGGCCCCGATCAACAGGTGCCGCAGGTCATAGCCTGTGTTGTCCTTCCGCAACCGCTTCAGCCCGTTGAAAATGCTGCCATCGGGCAGAACCGCCTCGATCCCCAGCACCAGATCGCGGGCATTGCCATAGCGCAGCACATTGACGCCGCCCGCATTGGTGGACAAAAGCCCTCCGATCCGCGCCGACCCTTCCGAGGCGAGCGTCAGCGGAAAGATCCGGCCAACCCCTGCGGCATGATCATGCGCGACGGCCAGAACCATCCCCGCCTCGACCGTCATGGCATTTTCCTGCGGCCATATACCCCGCAATCCGGCCATGCGTTCCAGCGACAGGATCAGCGGCAGCGGCCCATCCGCCATGATCTGCCCGCCCACCAACCCGGTGCCGCCGCCCATCGGTACAATGCCCACCCGTGCCGCTGCACAGGTCCGCACGATCACCGCCACCTCTGCCACGGTCCGCGGCAGCGCCACGGCCCCGGCGCGGCCCTGCCAGCGGCCGCGCGGCTCCTCCAGATCGCGCGGTTCAGGCGCGCGCAGGGTGCCGGGGGCAAGCTGGCCCTCCAGCGCGGACAGAAAGGCGGGGTCGGCAGGGTTCAGCATGGGCATCTCCTTCGCCCCAGACTTATCCCCCCGCCATGCCTGCGAAAACCCCGCTCCATCATCTGTTCATAAATATCCTCCGGGGGTCCGGGGGTGGAAAACCCCCGGTGGCGGCGTCAGGGGATCAAGGCCGGATCAAGCAGCAGGATGGTCGGACGCCGGGGCAGGGTGGCGCGGGAAATCTCAACCTCCGGCCCGCCTGCCGTGACAATATCCAGCCTGCCCGCCGATTGCGCCAGAAAGGCCGCCAGCGTCTTTGGCCCGAACCAGTGCATCGGAATGATCAGCCGGGCGTGCAGATCCTTGACCACCTCGGCCATGGCGCGCTGGTCCATGGTATAGCCGCCATCGACCGGCACCATCACCACATCAACCCGCCCGATCCGCGCGCGCTGATCGGCAGACAGCATCTGATGCAGGTGCCCCAGATGGGCAATGCACAAGCCCGCCACCTCGAACAGAAAGATCGAATTGCCGTTCGCGCGCGCCCCTTCGCCAAAGGGGCCGCGCGTGTCGGTTGTCACGTTGCGGATGCGCAGGTCGCCCACCGTTTCGTCAATCCGCGCGGGCAGGCCGGGCGGTCCCCAGCCGCGCAGCACATGGGGAATGCGCGGGTCTGGGCTGTTGGTGAAATGGCTGTCGTGGGCGTTGTTCATGGTGACGACATCGGGCACCACATCGGGGTTGCCGATCTGCCCGGTGTAATCGGTGATCACCGTGATGCCGCCCGGTGTTTCCAGCGCGAAACTGGCGTGGTTCAGGAACCGCAGCCGCACGGTGCTTTGTGGCAGAGGATCACCGAAGGCCACCCGCACCACCTGCGCGCCATTCTGTGCCAGTGCGATGCATGCAGAAGGCTCTTGCCCCAGCGCGGGCGAGGCAAACAGGGCGAGTAGGGTAATCCAGCGGCACATTGGCAAATGGTAGCGCGGATTGGCCATGGGTCCAGCGCGGATTGCTTCTGTCAGCAGCGGGGGCACTTCACCACCCGTACCCCCAAGAGAGTATTTGGACAGGTGCAAATGCTCAGGCCGCAGCGAGGGCTGCCAGCGACTCGACCGTGTTCCAGTTGCGGGCGGTGCTGGGGGTGGCCAGCAGGCGCGGCAGGCGCTCGGCCAGTTTGGAGCGGCCAAGGCCATCGGGGGCGTGCAGGTACAGGGCGGCCGATGTCAGGTGCAGGCGTTCGGTGGTGGCAAGGGCTTTGACCTTGGCCTCGTCAAGCTGCGTCGGGGTGGCGAGAAAGAAGGCGTGGACCTTTGCCCCGTCTGCCGCAGCCTCAGCCGCATAAGGGTTGGCGGCGATGATCGCGGCGAAGGTCTCGGCTGTGTAAAGAAACAGATCGGGGGCAAAGCCGAAACGGGCGGCGATGGCTTTGGCAATCTTGCCGGACAGGTTGGGCAGGCCCGGATCGTCAAACACCGCATTGCCGCTGGCGATCAGGGTGCGCGGATTGCCAAGGCCGAGGCTTGCCAGCAGGCCGCGAAAATCGGCCATCGGCAGGCGGTTTGCGCCGCCGACATTCACCCCGCGCAACAGCAGGATGCGGCGGGTCATTCAGCCGGCATCGGTGCGCCCGCGCCGGTCGCCCCGCAGGTTGGCGTAAAGCACATGGTTGCGCCAGCGCCCGTTGATTTGCAGATAGCTTTGCGCCACCCCTTCGTATTTGAAGCCAGACTTTTCCAGAACCCCGCGCGAGGCAGTGTTTTCCGGCAGGCAGGCGGCGTCGATCCGGGAAAGGTCAAGCTGGGCAAAGGCGTGGTGCACCACCGCCTGTATCGCCTCTCTCATATAGCCCTGGCGGGCAAAGGGCGCGCCGATCCAGTAGCCAAGGGTTCCGGCCTGCACGGGGCCACGGCGGATGTTGTCGAGCGTGATCGCGCCCAGCAATTGTTGGTCGCTGCGGCGGATCAGCAGGAAGGGCAGGGCGGTGCCTTGGGTTTCCGCCCGCTGCGCCCAATAGACCCGGTTGGTAAAGGCGCGGCGTGACAGGTGGTCATGCGCCCAGACCGGCTCCCACGGGGTCAGATGGGCGGTAGAGGCCTCGCGCAAGTTCGCCCAGGCCCGCCAATCGGGGTGTTGGGGCAGCCGCAGCGTCATCCGCTCGCTTTCGACCTTGGGCCTGCGGCGGACCCCCAGCATCAGGCGGCAAGCCTGTCGCGAATAGCCTCCAGTCCCGGAGCGTCATCAACCGGGCCGTAGAGCGCAAGGGCCGCGCCCGCCTGGGTCAGCCCTTCGGCATAGGCGCGCACATCGGCCACGGTGACGGCGTTGATCTTGGCCACCGCCTCTTCCACCGGGGGCACGCGGCCGTGCATCTGCAAGAGGCGCGCGATGCGTTCGGCGCGGGACGAGGGGCTTTCCAGCCCCATCAACATTCCGGCGCGCATCTGGGCCTTGGCGCGGGCCACCTCTGCCTCGGACATATCGTCGGCGGCGCGTTTCAGCTCGTCAATCGTCAGGGTGGTCAGGTCGGCGATTTCCTCGGCGCTGGTGCCTGCGTAAAGCGTGATCTGGCCGGTGTCGTCATAGGCGCCGGACTGGGCGAAGATGGAATAGCAGAGGCCCCGCTCTTCCCGGATTTTCTGGAACAGACGGGATGACATGCCGCCACCCATCGCCGTGGCATAGACCTGAGAGGTATAGACCGACGGATCGCGATAGCCAGGCGCCTCGAACGCCATGGCAAAATGCACTTGCTCCAGATCCTTGATCTCACGCCGTTCCGCGCCCTTGAAGGTGGCGGGCTGGAACAGCTTTTGCGGATGGGCGGTCATATGGCCAAAAATCCCCTCGGCCTGCCGGACGATGGCGTCGTGATCCACCGCCCCGGCGGCAGCAAGGATCATCTGGCCCGGGCCGTAATGTTCGGCAACAAACCCCTGCAAGTCGGTGCGTCCGAAGGACGACACCCGTTCTGAGGGCCCAAGAATGGTGCGCCCAAAGGCCTGCGCGGGATAGGACGCCTCTTGCAGCCAATCAAAGATGATGTCGTCTGGGGTATCCAGCGCCTGCCCGATTTCTTGCAAGATCACATGGCGCTCGGTTTCAATATCCGCCTCGTGGAAGGCCGGGTTCAGAAGGATGTCGCCGATCACATCCAGTGACAGGGCCACATCCTCCTTGAGGATGCGGGCGTAATAGGCGGTCATCTCGCGGCTGGTATAGGCGTTGATATAACCGCCCACATCTTCGATTTCCTCGGCGATTTGCAGGGCGCTGCGGCGCGCGGTGCCCTTGAAGGCCATGTGTTCAAGGAAATGGGCGATGCCGTTTTGCTGTTCGCGCTCATGCCGGCCCCCGGCGGTGACCCAGATGCCCGCGCTGGCCGATTCCAGGCCGGGCATATGTTCGGTCACGATGCGGAAACCGTTGGGCAGCGTCGTCAGGCGTGTGGTCAAGAGGCAAGCCTTTCACGGACAAGGGATTGCAGCGCCGCCAGATCATTCGGCACGCGGGTCACGCGTTCGGGCCGGGCGAACAGGTCGGCCATGCGCGGGGGCAGGGCAGGGTGGATGCCGCTGGCGGCCTGAACCGCATCGGGGAATTTGGCCGGATGGGCGGTGGCAAGGGTGATCATCGGGGCCGCGCCCAGATGTTCCTCGGCCACCTTCACGCCGACGGCAGAATGCGGGCAGAGGAGTTCGCCGGTCGCGGCAAGCGTGGCCGCGATGGTGGCGCGGGTTTCATCCTCGGAACAGCGGCCAGAGGCGAAGGTGGCGCGCAGGGTTTCCAGTGCCCCTTGCGAAATGCGGAAGCCGCCCGATTTCATCTCTGCCATCAGTTGCGCAATCGCGGCGCCATCGCGGCCATAGGCGTCAAACAGGGCGCGTTCAAAGTTGGACGAGACCTGAATATCCATCGACGGGCTGATCGAGGGCTTCACGCCATTCGTCTCATACGCGCCGGATTTCAGCGCGCGGTCCAGAATGTCATTCTGGTTGGTGGCGATGACCAGTTCTTCAATCGGCAGGCCCATCTTGCGCGCGATGTAGCCTGCAAAGATGTCGCCGAAATTGCCGGTGGGGACGGTAAAGCTGACCTTGCGGTGGGGGGCGCCCAGACTGACGGCGGAGGAGAAATAGTAGACCACCTGCGCCAGAACCCGCGCCCAGTTGATGCTGTTGACCCCCGCCAGTCGCACGCCGTCGCGGAAGGCAAAGTCGTTGAACATATCCTTCACGCGGGCCTGACAATCATCGAAATCGCCATCCATCGCCAGCGCATGCACGTTGGCTTCGGTGGGCGTCGTCATCTGACGGCGCTGCACCTCGGACACGCGGCCATGCGGGAACAGGATGAAGACATCGACGTTGGAAAGGCCGCGGAACGCCTCGATCGCAGCGCTGCCGGTATCGCCGCTGGTGGCCCCCACGATGGTGATGCGCTGGCCGGTCTTGGCAAGGGCGGCCTGCATCATCTGGCCGATAAGCTGCATGGCAAAGTCTTTGAACGCCAGCGTCGGGCCGTGAAACAGTTCCAGGAGGAAATGGTTCGCACCAAGCTGTTTCAGCGGCGCCCGGGCGGCATGGCCAAAACCGGAATAGGCCTTGGCGATCAGGCCCTTGAACTCGTCATCCGCGAAAAACCCGCCAAGGAAGGGCTTCATCACGCGGAAGGCAACTTCCTCATACGGCAGGCCCGCCAGCGTGGCGATCTCGTCCGCTGTCAGGGTTGGCACGGTTTCGGGCACATAAAGCCCACCGTCCCGGGCCAGCCCCGTCATCATCGCTTCGCCGAAGGAAAGAACCGGGGCGGTGCCCCGCGTCGAGATATAGCGCATCGTCATCCTCAAACCGTCCGCCGCCTGATACGCCACACCAGCGCCGCTGTCATCACCGCCCAGACGGCGGCCAGCGAAAACCAGGTGATGGCATAGCCCCAATGGTCATTGGGAATAGACGAAGTATCCACGGGCATCGCTTCTATCCCGTCACCGGTTGTCGTACGAGCGACAATAAATGTCGGCTCTGTATGCAGGGCCGCCGCCATCGCCTGCGCATCGCGGGCGAACCACAGGCCGGTCTTGGCATCGGGCGGGGGGGTATAGGCATTGGAATCGCGCGGCCACATCAGGTTGCCCTGCACGGTGACATCGGTGACTAGCAGGTCCTTGTGCTTTTCATCATCGGGCAGAAAGCCACGATCCACCAGCAGCCGCCGCCCATCGGCCATTTGCAGAACCGAGATCACCTGCACCCCGGCCCCGATCATCGGCTTGCCAGACAGGACATACAGGGTTTCGCCGGTAAAGCGGCCCGTGGCCGTAACCGGGCGAAAGCGGTCCTTTTCGGGCTGCAAGTTTGCAGGCACGGGCACGGCGGGTTCTGAAATTCCCGCCGTCATCGCCTCTAGCTGCGCGCGCTTTTCATACATGCGGCTGACTTGCCAGATGCCAAGGCCGATCAGCACGGCGCAGCCCGCCACCCCCAGAAACAAGGGAAAGATCATCCGGCGCAGCATCGCAGTCTCCTGAACGCACAACGCGGGCCAGATGGCCCGCGTTGGAGAAAGTTGCAAGGGTGGATCAGCGGCCCCAGACGTAGATCGAGGCGAAGAGGAACAGCCAGACCACGTCAACAAAGTGCCAGTACCAGGCGGCAGCCTCAAACCCCACATGCTGGGTAGGGGTGAAATGGCCCTTCAGCGCGCGGATCAGGCACACGAACAGGAAGATCGTGCCGATGATGACATGAAAGCCGTGAAAGCCCGTCGCCATGAAGAACGACGCGCCATAGATGTTGCCTGCAAAGCCAAAGGCCGCGTGGCTGTATTCATAGGCCTGAAAGAAGGTGAACAAGAGGCCCAGCAGAATGGCCAGAACCAGACCGTTCTTCAGATCTTTGCGGTTGTTTTCATGCACCAGTGCATGGTGCGCCCAGGTGGCAGCGCAGCCCGAGCAAAGCAGGATCAGCGTGTTGATCAGGGGCAGGTGCCAGGGATCAAAGGTCGCGATGCCTTCGGGCGGCCAGACGCCATCCTTCAGCGGGCTGAGGGGCCCCATCGGGAAAATGGCGTGCTTGAAAAAGGTCCAGAACCAGGCCGAGAAGAACATGACTTCCGACATGATGAACAGGATGAAGCCATAGCGCAGGCCGATCTGCACCACCGGGGTGTGATCGCCGATCTGGCCTTCGGCCACGACGTCCGACCACCAGCCGAACATGGTGTAAAGCACGCCTACAAAGCCGATCAGCCCCATCCATGGGCCAGAGCCGTGCATCCACAGCACGGCGCCGAACAGCATGACAAAGGCCGAGACCGAGCCGAGGAACGGCCAGATCGACGGGGGCAGGATGTGGTAATCGTGGTTCTTCGCGTGGGCCATCTTTCCCTCGTGTTTCTTATCAGTTCGTTGGGCTGGTCGCCGAAATCTGTTCGGGCGTCAGCGGCGTTTCGTGGAAGGTATAGGACAGGGTGATTTCCTGAATATCCCCGGCCTCGGGGTCGTTCACGATCTCGGGGTCAACAAAGAACGACACCGGCAGGACCGCGCGTTCATGCGGCTTCAGCACCTGTTCGGTAAAGCAAAAGCAATCGATCTTGGTGAAATAGCCGCCCGACTGGTCTGGCTGCACATTGAAGCTGGCGGTGCCCGCGACGGTGCGGTCGGTCGGGTTATATGCCTCATAAAAGGCCAGGGCCTGTTCGCCGATTTTCACGGTCATCTGGGTTTGCTGTGGCTTGAACTGCCACGGCATCCCCGATTCCAGCGAGGCATCGAAACGGATGACCATGGTGCGCTCCAGCACCTTGTCTTCGCCCGGTGCCGCCTCTGCCTGGCCGGTGGTTCCGGCATAGCCGGTGGTGCGGCAGAACCAGTCATAAAACGGCACGGCCGCGAAAGAGGCCGACAGCATAACGGCGGCAATGCCCACCAACGACAGGGCGGTGCGTTGCGGGGTCATGGCGCGGCCCCCTGAGATGCTTCGGTCTGGGGCAGGGCGGTTCCAGCCTGGGCTTTGCCATTGCCGTGCATCAGGTCGCCCTGGGTGACCTTGACGATCGACAGCGCGAACATCAGGACCACAAAGGCCCCCAGCAAAACGCCCACGCCAATGTTGCGGCCCAGACGGCGGCGGTGAATTTCGTGTTCAGGGCGAAACGACATCTTACCAGCCCCCCAGATGCCAGCCGCGCAAGGCCGCATCGGCCAAGAGCGCGCAGAAATGGGCAAAGAGGTACAGCAGCGAGAATTTGAAGACCTGCTTTTCAACCTTGTAGCCATCGGCTTCGGCCACGCTCTCATCCCGGCGCCAGATGCGCCAGGCGCCGCGCAGGGACTCCAGGTTCAGCACGGCAGAGGTTGCCAGATAAACCGGCCCGCCGATCGAGGTAAAGCCAAGCGCGAGCGCGAAAGGCACAAGTGCCACGGTGTACCACCACACATGCGCCCGCGTGACCTTGCGGCCATGGGTTTCGGTCAGCATCGGCACCTTGGCGTCGCCGTAATCCGACTTCATGAACAGCGCCAGCGCCCAGAAATGCGGGGGCGTCCACATGAAGATCAGCATGAACATCAGCGCCGCCTCGACCGAGAACGACCCGGTTGCGGCAACCCAGCCGATCATGGGCGGAAAGGCCCCGGCGGCCCCGCCGATCACGATGTTCTGCGGGGTCGAGCGTTTCAGCCACATCGAATAGACGACGGCATAAAAGAAGATGGTAAAGGCCAGCAGCGCACCCGCCAGCACATTGGTGGCCAGGGCCAGCATCACCACCGAAATGCCCGACAGCGCAAGGCCAATCGCCAGCGCCTCGCCGGGCTGTACCCGGCCCGAGGGGATCGGGCGGCCCTTGGTGCGGCGCATGATCGCGTCGATGTCGGCATCCCACCACATGTTCAGCGCGCCAGAGGCCCCGCCGCCCAACGCGATGAACAAAACGGCGCAAAAGGATTCGACCGGGTGCAGATGCACGGGGGCAACCAGCAGGCCGACAAGCGCGGTAAAGACGACCAGCGACATGACGCGCGGCTTCAAAAGCTGCACGTAGTCGCCGAACTGCGCCTCTCCCGTGTCGTCAAAAGACCGGATGTCGGTCATGCTGCGCTCTCCCCGGCAGGCGGGGCCCAAAGGCCCCAGCCTTGCCCCGTTCCGTCAATCGTTTCAGTTCGACGCCAGTTGCAGATTGCCCTGCTTGGCACCTTCGACCCACTTCTTGTAGGCCTCTTCCGAGACGACTTTGACCGTGATCGGCATGTAGGCGTGGTCTTTGCCGCACAGTTCCGAGCATTGGCCGAAATAAATACCCTCACGCTCTGCCTTGAACCAAAGCTGGGCGATGCGGCCCGGAACACCGTCTTGCATCACACCAAAGGCGGGGATCTTCCACGAATGGATCACGTCGGCGCCCGTTACCTGCATGACGATGGTCTTGCCCACCGGAATCACAACGGCATTGTCGGTCGCCAGAAGATACTGTTCTGGCGTGTAGCCATTGGCGGCAAGCTGGTCCTTGGCCAGCAGGAAGGCATCGAACGAGATGCCGTCTTCGGGGTATTCATAGGACCAGTACCACTGGTTGCCGGTGACCTTGATGGTCACATCGGCGGCGGGGATGGTCTGTTGCTTGAACAGCGCGGGCAGCGAGAAGGAACCAATGGCAACCAGCACAAGGACGGGAACCAACGTCCAGACGATTTCCAGCGGCGTGTTGTGCGTGAAGCTGCGCGGGGTCGGGTTGGCGCGGCGGTTGAAGCGCACCATGACATAGACCAAGAGCAGCGTCACAAAGACTGTGATCACCGAGATGATGATCAGGATCGCGTGGTCCAGCCACTGAAGGTCTCGGGCAATCTCGGTCGCGGCGGGTTGAAAGCCGATGCCATCTGGCAGGGGCTGACCCACGGTTTCCAGGGCTTGCGCCCAGGCGCCGCCCGCCACAAAGGCCATGGCCGAGGCAAGAAGACCGCTGCGAAGTGTCTGTTGACGCATTTTCTTTTCCCGTTCTGTGCGGCGGTTTGCCCGCCCCGTGGGAATACCGCCCCCCTCGTGGCGGAATCCCGTTGTTTGCTAGGCTGGTGAAACCATATTAGTCCGTGCAGAACAAGAGAAACGTGCGACAAAATGGCGGGCTTGATCCAGATCAATGCTGCGCATGCGAAAGGCCCCTGATGAGCGACGCCCCCTTCCGACCCTTTGAAACCCTGATCGATGAGGCGCGCGCCCTTGATCTGTTGCGACAGGCAACGCATGGCGCCGATGATGGCGAGCTGTTTTTTGAACGCCGCCGGTCCGAGGGGATCGTGCTGGATGACCGCCGGATCCGCACCGCCAGCTATGATGCGTCCGAGGGATTCGGGTTGCGCGCGGTGGTCGGAGAGGTTGCAGGTTACGCCCATTCCACGGAAATTTCCGAATCCGCCCTGCGCCGCGCGGTGGAAACCGCCCGCCTTGCAGTGGGGGCCGGGGGTGGGGTTCTGGCCACGCCGCCCGTGGGCACCAACCTGCGGCTTTACACCGATGCGGACCCGATGGCGGACGCCAGTTTTGCCGGCAAGATCGATGTGCTGAAAGAGATCGACGCCTATGCCCGCGCACTGGACAAGCGGGTGGTGCAGGTGTCGGCCACCATCAGCGCGGGGCTGCAAGAGGTGGAAATCCTGCGCCCCGAGGGGCTGCGGCTGACCGATGTGCGCCCCATGGCGCGACTTAATGTCTCGGTCATCGTCGAGGAGAATGGGCGGCGCGAACAGGGCAGCACGGGTGGCGGCGGGCGTTACGGTCTGGCGCGGCTGATCGACCCGGCGCATTGGCAGCCCATGCTGCGCGAGGCGCTGCGGATCGCGCTGGTCAATCTGGGGGCGGTTGCCGCGCCTGCGGGCGTGATGGATGTGGTGCTGGGGCCGGGCTGGCCGGGTATCTTGCTGCATGAGGCCATCGGCCACGGGCTTGAGGGCGATTTCAACCGCAAGAAAACCTCGGCCTTTGCCGGGCTGATGGGCCAGCAGATTGCGGCCAAGGGTGTGATAGTGCTGGATGACGGCACGATCCCCGACCGGCGCGGCAGCATTTCGGTGGATGATGAGGGCACACCTTCGGGTAAGAATGTGCTGATCGAGGATGGCGTTCTGGTGGGTTACATGCAGGACCGCCAGAATGCCCGCCTGATGGGCGTCGCCCCCACCGGCAACGGGCGGCGCGAAAGTTTCGCCCATATCCCGATGCCGCGCATGACCAACACCTATATGCTGGGCGGGCAGGATGACCCGGCGGGCATGCTGGCCAGCCTGAAGGATGGCATCTGGGCCGTGGGCTTTGGCGGCGGGCAGGTTGACATCACCAACGGCAAGTTCGTGTTCTCTTGCACCGAGGCGTATCGCGTGCGGAACGGTGTGGTGGGCGAGGCGGTCAAGGGTGCCACGCTGATCGGCGACGGGGCCACCGCACTGAAACAGATCCGCGCCATCGGCAATGACATGGCGATGGACCCCGGCATCGGCAATTGCGGCAAAGCCGGGCAATGGGTGCCGGTGGGCGTGGGGCAACCGACGCTGCTGATCGGCGGGCTGACGGTGGGAGGGCAGGGCTGACCCCTCTTCCCTCACCCTGACCCTCTCCCCCAAGGGGAGAGGGAAGGCGCCCCTTTTGTCGCGTTGTGCTGCGTGGCCGATGCAGACCCCCTCTCCCCTTGGGGGAGAGGGTAGGGTGAGGGGGGCGTTACCGCCCGAACTTGCCCTTGAGCGCATCGGCAAAGGCGTTCCCGCCATCGGCCTTGGGTGCGCTGCTCATCTGAGCGGGCGCGCGGCCCTTTTGCGGCGGCGGTGCCCCGCGTTCACGTTGCGCATCCTTGGCCGAAGCCCCGCCATCGGATTTCATCGTCAGGCCGATGCGTTTTCTTGGCACATCCACCTCGGTCACCCGCACCCTGACCACATCCCCCGCCTTCACCACCTCATGCGGGTCTTTGACAAAGCGGTCCGACAACTGACTGACATGGACCAGCCCGTCCTGATGTACTCCGATATCCACGAACGCGCCAAAGGCGGCCACGTTGGTCACGGTGCCTTCCAGAACCATGCCGGGTTTCAGGTCTTTGATGTCATCGACCCCCTCGGCAAAGGTCGCGGTCTTGAAGGTCGGGCGCGGGTCGCGGCCGGGCTTTTCCAGCTCGGCCAGAATGTCGCGCACCGTGGGCAGGCCGAATTTGTCATCGACAAAGGCGGCGGGGCTGACCTTTTGCAGCGCGGCGCTGTCGCCCATCAGGGTGCGGATGTCGCGCCCGCAGGCGGCCACGATCTTGCGCGCCACATCATAGGCTTCGGGGTGGACCGAGGACGCATCGAGCGGCTCTTTCCCCCCGGTGATCCGGAGGAACCCGGCCGCTTGTTCAAACGCCTTTGGCCCAAGGCGGGCGACCTTCAGCAACTCGCGCCGGGTAGCAAAGGGGCCGTTCGCATCGCGGTGCGCCACGATGGCATCGGCCAGCGACGCGCCAACCCCCGACACCCGCGCCAGCAGCGGGGCCGAGGCGGTGTTCAGGTCCACCCCCACGGCGTTCACCGCATCCTCGACCACCGCCTCCAGACTGCGGCCAAGGCGCGACTGGTCCACATCATGCTGATACTGGCCGACGCCGATGCTTTTGGGTTCGATCTTCACCAGCTCCGCCAAGGGGTCTTGCAGACGGCGGGCGATGGAAACCGCGCCGCGCAAGCTCACATCCAGATCGGGAAACTCCCGCGCTGCGAGTTCGCTGGCGGAATAGACCGAGGCACCGGCTTCGCTGACAATCACCTTGACCGGCTTTTCGCCCGGCAGATGGGCCAGCAACTCTGCCACCATCTTTTCCGTCTCGCGGCTGGCGGTGCCATTGCCGATGGCGATCAGCTTGACCCCATGGCGCGCGATCAGTTGCGCAATCGCCACCTGCGCGCCGCGCAAATCGTTCTTGGGCTGGAACGGATAGACCGTATCCGTGCCCAGAACCTTGCCCGTGGCATCGACCACTGCCACCTTCACGCCGGTGCGGATGCCGGGGTCCAGCCCCATCGTCGCCTTGCCGCCCGCCGGGGCGGCCAGCAGCAAGTCCTTGAGGTTCCTTGCAAAGACGTTGATCGCCTCGGCCTCGGCGCGGTCGCGCATTTCTCCCATCAGGTCTAGCGTCAGGCTGGTTTTCAGCTTCACCCGCCATGCCCAGGCGGCGGCCTCTCGCAGCCAGGCATCGCCGGGGCCACGCCCTGCGGCCTGCAATTCGGCACCGCAGGCCCGTTCGCTGGGGCTGTCGCCGCGCGGGGCGTCGGGGTCCACCTCTAGGTCAATCGACAGGAACCCCTCTTTCTGGCCGCGCAGCATGGCCAGAACGCGGTGGCTGGGGGCGGTGGCCCAGGCCTCGTTATGGGCGAAGTAATCCGAGAATTTGGCGCCTTCGGCCTCTTTGCCCTCAGCCACCTTGGCCGCCAGCCGGCCGGCTTGCTTCATATGCCCGCGCAACCGGCCCAGCAGGGTGGCGTTTTCGGCCAGCCCTTCAGCCACGATGTCACGGGCACCTTCCAGCGCGGCTTTCACATCCGGCACGGCCTCGGTGATATAGCCCGCCGCAAGTGCGGCAGGGTCGGCCATGCGGTCGGCCAGAATGGCATCGGTCAGCGGCCCCAGCCCGTTTTCGCGCGCAATCATCGCGCGGGTGCGGCGCTTGGGCTTGTAGGGCAGGTAGATGTCTTCGATCTCGGCCTTGGTAACGGCGCGGGCCAGCGACAGGGCCAGCGCATCGGTCATCTTGCCCTGCTCGGTGATTGACCCCACCACAGCCGCGCGGCGCGCCTCCATCTCTCGCAGATAGGTCAGGCGGTCGGCCAGATTGCGCAACTGGGTATCATCCAGACCCCCCGTCACCTCTTTGCGATAGCGCGCGACAAAGGGCACCGTAGCGCCGCCGTCCAGCAGATCGACTGCCGCTATCACCTGCCGGGCTTGGGCGCCGATCTCGGCGGCGATGGTGTTGGCGATGCGAGTGCTGGTGTCGGTCATGCGATTCCTCCGGGTCGGAGGGGCGACCATAGCCATGGGCGCATCCATGGCAAGGCCCGGATTGGGCGCTGCGGTCTGACATGAGTGCAAGGAGGAATGGTACCGACACCCCGGCTCGAACGGGGGACCCCCAGATCCACAATCTGGTGCTCTAACCAACTGAGCTATGTCGGCACTCGCGGGCCGTTTACCCCCGGTCGGCGGTGATTGCAAGAGGAGGATTGCCACAAGGCGCGTCGCGCGTTAGGGCCGGAGAAAAGGACAGGAGGTCAGCCATGAGCATCGACAAGCAAAGCGACATCGCGGCGAATATCCAGATCGGGCCGACCGATCAAGGCATGGTGCGGATCTATATCGAGGCCGAGGGCGGCGTCGAACTGCCGCTGGATTTCGACCCGGAAGAGGCCGAGGAAATCGCCGAGGAACTGCGCGCCGCCGCCGAAGCCGCGCGTGAAATCGGCGCGGGTGGCAAGCCGAAAAAACGGCGCTGATCATCATCTGTTCCTAAATATCCCACGGGTGCGACCATGGTTGCGCCATTGGTCCGGGAAACCATGGTCGCGGGGGGCGAACCCCTGCTGCCGGCGCTTCAAAAATCGACCAGACCAGCCACTCCGGGGTCGCGGTAGCCCTGCAACCGCATCGCGGCGTGGCGCGCGAATTTCTGCACCATCACCTTGCGGCGGGCGGCGGGCAGCGGCGTGTCAGGGCCCATCCGCAGAATCTCGGCATCATAGGCATCGGCCAGAATCAGGCCTGTTCCCTCGGGCAGTAGGTCGGTCGGAAAATCGCCGTCCACCGCCCAGAAAAAGCGGTCGCACCACTCCAGATAGCCCTGCCACTTGCGGTCTGTCAGATAATCGGTCCGGCTGGATTTGCATTCGATGATCCAGACCTGACCCTTTGGCCCCAGAGCCATCAGATCGACCCGCAGGCCGGGGGTGGGCACCAGCTCTTCCACGCTGACAAAATCGAACTGCCGCAAGGCGCGGGCCACGCCACGCGCAAGGCGCTGGCCGGGCATGGGCGGCAGGGTTTCTGGCACGGGGGCAGGCATCTGGTCCATCCTGCGATCATGAACCAAAGGTGAACGCGCTGCAAGCCTTGCCCCGCGCCCCGGTTGCGCCTACATAAACAGGTGGCGGGTGCTGCTCTTCTCGTGCGAGCCAACTTTTCCAGTGGCCGATAAGCAACCGAACGGGGGCTGGCTCTGGCAAGATTCTGGTCTTGTTACCTGGCGCCCACCTGAGACCTCTGGCTCTCGGGAAAAACCTGCGCTCCACGGCCGCTGCGGGCCCGCCACCTCAAGCACAGTACCGGACGAAAAAGCCCCGCTTGGCGGGGCTTTGGCGGCTGTTTTGGGCAGCGGGTCAGCGGCGGCGTGACGGGATTCGGCTTTCCAATCTGATGGGGGACAGCGTGGCCAAAGTGACGGGCGCTTTGTTGCCGCCGCGCGGCCCTTCTGGCGGCTCTGCCATTCCCATAACCGCGATGCCGAACTGCACCCCGGCAAAGATGATGCCATTCGACATGAACAGCATCGCTCCTGCGATCCAGCCCGAGGATGATCCCATGATCAGACCACGCAATCCCGCCACGTTCAAACCGACCAGAACGGTCAGAAACACCGCAGAAATGGCGAAACCGATGGCGACAGAGCGAATGTAAAGTGCGACGAGTTTGGGCATGCGGTCCTCCGATCCGGGCAGCCTAGCACCACGGGCAGCGTTGGAAAGGCCCGTTTTGTCGCAGGTCAGTCCAGCGGGCGGCGAAAGACCAGAAAGTGGCCCGCGCCAGAGATATGTAGTTCGCAGTCAGACCATGTCAGCCGGTCGGCCCCTTGCAGCAGGGTCAGATAGGCCTGTTCCTGCGCCAGTTGATCGCAAGCCATCCGCGTGGCCCCCAGCCCGGTGGGCCGAAAGTCGGGCAACGTGCCATCGACGCCGCCGAAATAGCGGTTGCAGGGGGCCTGACCCGAAATCCGGCCGTCATCGCCAAGGCTGAAGGTGGCCGGATACCCTGCGGGCTGGCCATCCACCTCTGCCAGCGACCATTGAAGCCGCAGAACCTGCGGCACCTCTCCGGCCAGATCGGCGCGGGCTGGCAGGGCCAGCGTGGCCAGCGCAAAGGCAAGCGCAGCAAGACGAAGGGTCATCGGGCGGCTCCTCAATCCTGTGCGACATTCCTGTGCGACTGTCGCGCAACAAGGTTACGAGATGGTAAACTCAGGCCGAAAAAGCCTGTGGCCGCGCCTCGCGGGCCATATGGTCCAAGACGGCGTTGACGAATTTCGATTCCTTGCCGTCGGGAAAGAACGCCTTGGCGACATCGACATATTCGTTGATCGTGACCTTGGGCGGCGTGCCCATATCGACCAGCTCTGCCCCCGCGGCGCGGAACAGGGCGCGGATCACCGGGTCGATCCGGTCAATGGGCCAGGCTGCCACCAGCGCGCGGTCGGTCATCTGGTCAATCTTGCCCTGCCAGTTGACGGCCTTTTCCACCACTTCGCGGAAGTGATCGACGTCGCCCTCGGCAAACTCGCCCTCGTCATAGGTGGCGCCAAAGCGGTGCACCTCGAACTCTCGGCAGACGGCCTTGACCGTCTGACCAGAGGTTTCCATCTGGAACAACGCCTGCACGGCATAAAGCCGCGCGGCAGAGCGCATCTGTTTCTTGTCTTGCTTGCCGTCAGCGCCGGTCATGGCCGAAATCCGATCCCCTTGGTCTGGCCGGCCCATTTGCGCGAAAGGGCGACCAGATGCAAGGCCGCAGCGGCAGCACCGCCGCCCTTGTCCTGATCGGCAGGATCGGCGCGCACCACGGCCTGGGCAAGGGTTTCCACCGTCAGCACGCCATTACCGATGCACAGGCCCTGCAACCCCAACAGGGTGATGGCGCGCGACGAATCGTTGCAGACGGTTTCGTAATGCGTCGTCTCGCCCCGGATCACGCAGCCAAGCGCCACATAGCCATCAAAATCGCCCATGCGTTCGGCAATGCCGATGGCGGTGGGAATTTCCAAGGCACCCGGCACCTCGATCACCTCTACCGTCGTACCGCATTTTGCCGCCGTTGCCTGCGCCCCGGCCACCAGATTGTCGGTGATGTCCTTGTACCAGGGGGCCACGACGATCAGCAGGCGTACCGGCTTGTCAAACGTGGGCAGCGGCAGGATGTAATGGCTTTCCGAACCGGCCATGATTTACTCCGGGATGGATTGGGTGCCGCAGATCGTCAGGCCATATGCCTCTAGTCCGACGAATTTCGGCGTGGTGGAGTTGGTGACAAGGGTGATCTGTGTCAGCCCGAGGGCGGCGAGGATCTGCGCGCCCAGCCCGTATTGCCGCAGCGTCTGGGGCGAGGGCGTGCCGTCATCATCCAGCCGCATCGCGGTGTCGCGCAGCAGCACGACCACGCCGCGTCCGGCCTCGGCAATCACCTGCATTGCGCCGTGCAGCGCGCCGACATGCGTACCGCCGATGCCCAGCACATCCTCCAGCGCGTTCAGCGAATGCACCCGCGCCAGAACCGGCGCATCACCCGACAGATCGCCCTTGGACAGCACGATATGTTCGGCCCCTTGCGTCTGATCGGCAAAGACCCGCATCAGCCAGTCGCCGCCATGAGCCGAATGCACCCCGCGGACCGAGGTTTCGCGCACCAGATTGTCATGCCGGCGACGATAGGCGATCAGATCGCTGATCGTGCCGATCTTCAGCCCGTGCTTGCGGGCAAAAACCACCAGATCGGGCAGCCGCGCCATGGTGCCGTCATCGTTCATCACCTCGCAGATCACACCCGATGGGTTCAGGCCCGCGAGCCGCGACACATCCACCGCCGCCTCGGTATGGCCGGTGCGCACCAGCACACCGCCATCCTTGGCGCGCAACGGAAAGATATGGCCGGGGGTCGCAATGTCGGCGGCCCCTTTGGCCGGATCAATCGCCACCGCCACGGTCAGCGCGCGGTCTGCGGCGGAAATGCCGGTGGAAACGCCGTCGCGCGCCTCGATCGACAGGGTAAAGGCAGTTTCGTGGCGGGACGAGTTCTTGGGACTCATCAACGGCAAGCCCAACTGGTCCACCCGCTCGCCCGTCAGGGTCAGGCAGATCAGGCCGCGCCCGTAGGTGGCCATGAAGTTGATCGCCTGCGGGGTGCACCATTGGGCGGGAATGCAAAGGTCGCCCTCATTCTCGCGGTCCTCATGGTCCACCAGAATGTACATGCGCCCGTTGCGGGCATCATCGATGATTTCCTCGATAGAGGAGATGGCATCGGAATAGTCGGTTTGCGTATCGGTCATGATCGCCCCGCAAGATGTGTTTCGAAAGGCTTACCCCCCGTCGCCCCGAAAGGCCAGTACCTGCGGCAAATGTGCATACGGGCGCTTGGCGGATGGTGCGTTGCCCCCTATCATCGGCCCCGAACAAGGATGGAGTGCCGGATGCCTGCTGCCAGATCCATGACCGGGGTGATAGCCGCCGTTCTGCTGGCCCTTGGCCCGCTGCTGGCCCCGGGGCTGGCCCATGCCGGGCCGGTGGCCGATCAGGCGGCAAAGGCCGATCAACTGGCCGAAAGCGGCGATTTCGCGGGGGCCTTGGCCGCTGCGGAGGAGATGAAGGCCGCGCTGTGGGATCAGTTGCCCGGCCTGACCTTTCTTAACGCCTTTCCGGTCACAGAACGCTCTGCCGGCTATGGTCTTTATAATCCACGCGAAAATACCCTTTATAAGCAAGGAGAGCCGATCCAGCTTTATGCCGAACCGCAGGGTTTTGGGTATGGCGATGGCGGCGAGGGCATTGTGAAGGTGGGCTTTTACGTCGACCTTCAGGTGATGGGACAGGACGGGCAAGAGCTGGCCAATATGGCGGGCATCACTGAGATCGATTATGCCGTGCGGGCCAAGGTGCGCGAATTTGCCGCCGATGTAACCTATAACTTTGAGGGGCTGGGGCCGGGAAAATACCGTCTGATCACCACGTTGCGCGACAAGAATTCTGCCAAGACCGGCAGTTTCGAGACCGAGATAGAGGTGACGGATGAGGTGTTCACGGCCGAAGCCACCAAGTCGGGCGGCTAGGCCATGACCCATCCGCCGCAGGTTCCCATTCTGACGCTGACGCTGAACCCGGCGCTGGATATGGCGACCGATGTGGCGCGGATGGTGCCGGGGGAAAAGCTGCGCTGCACCGATCCGTTGCTTGACCCCGGCGGAGGCGGGCTGAACGTCAGCCGCGCGATCAAGGCTTTGGGCGGCGACAGTTTGGCGCTGGTGGCTTTGGGCGGGTTGACGGGCGACCGGCTGGCCGGGTTGATCAGGGCCGAGGACATCACCTTTCTTGCCATCCACGGCCCCGGCGAAACACGTCAGTCGCTGACCGTGACCGAGGGCGAGACCGGGCGGCAATACCGTTTCCTGCTGCCCGGCCCGACCTGGGCCGAGGAAGACCGCGCGCGGGTGTTCACCCTATTGCGCGCGACCTCACGCCCCGGCGGTTTTGCCGTGATCTCTGGCAGCCAGCCACCGGGGGTGCCGCGTGATTTTCCGGCGCAACTGGCAGGTTCGATGCCGGATGTGCAGGTGGTGCTTGACACCTCTGGCGCGGCCTTGGTGCAGGCCGTGGAACACCCTATTCCGGGGCTGGCCGTGCTGCGCATGGACGGCGAAGAGGCCGAAGGGCTGGCGGGGCGCAGTTTGCGGACCCGTGGGCAGACGGCTGATTTTGCGCAGGATCTGGTCAGGCGAGGCGTGGCGGGCCGGGTGATCGTGGCGCGCGGGGCCGATGGCAATGTGCTGGTGGATGCCGGTTTGCGGCTGTTTGCTGCCGCGCCGAAGGTGGCGGTGAAAAGCGCGGTGGGGGCGGGTGATAGCTTTGTCGCGGCCTTCGTTCTGTCGCTGGCGCGGGGCGAGGCGGCAGACCGCGCGCTTGCCTTCGGCTCTGCAGCTGCTGCGGCGGCGGTGGTCACCGATGCCACCCAGTTGTGCCGCCCCGAAGATGTGCAGCGCCTGTTGCCACAGGCCGAAGTGACCGAAGTCTAACCCCGCGCGCCCCACAGGATTACGCCCGCACCCAGCAGGGCCAGCGCCGCGCCGCTCAGGTCAGACAGTCCGGGGCGGGTGCCTTCAACCAGCCACAGCCAGAGCAGCGAGGCGGCGATATAGACGCCGCCATAGGCCGCAAAGCTGCGACCCGCATGCGAGGGCGGGGTGAGGGCCAGCAGAAAGGCAAACCCCGCAAGCGCAAGGGCGCCGGGGATCAGCCAGAGTGCGCTGGCGCCCTGCCGCCACCAGTGCCAGACGGCAAAGCAGCCGGTGATCTCGAAAAGGGCGGCGAAGGCGTAGAGCGCGAAGGTCAAGGGCGGTTCCTTTGGCCGAGCGCCGGGGGTTTCACACCCCCGGACCCCCGTGGGATATTTCCAGAAGGGGAAGGTGTCAGGTGTCATCCCGCCAGCGGTTGGCGATGGGGTAGCGGCGGTCGAGCCAGAAGGCGCGTTTGGTCAGCCTTGTGCCGGGGGCGGCCTGGAAGCGTTTGTATTCGCTGATATAAAGGAGGTGTTCGACCTTTTTCACCGTGGCGCGTTCAAACCCTTCGGCCACCAGATCGGCGACACTGGCCTCTCGTTCCACGAGACCGTCAAGGATGGCATCAAGGACGGGGTAGGGCGGCAGGCTGTCTTCGTCTTTCTGGTTGTCACGCAACTCGGCGGACGGGGGCTTTTCGATGACGCGCTCGGGAATGACCACGCCCGCAGGCCCCTGCATCCACGGGCGGTGGTTTTCGTTCCGCCAGCGGCAGGTTTCGAAGACGCGGGTTTTATACAGGTCTTTCAGTGGGTTATAGCCGCCGTTCATGTCGCCATAGATCGTGCAATAGCCGACCGCCATTTCCGATTTGTTGCCGGTGGTCAGCAGCATTTCACCGAACTTGTTGGAAATCGCCATAAGAAGGACGCCGCGCAGGCGGGACTGGATGTTTTCTTCCGTCACGCCCGGCTTGGTGCCTTCGAACAGGGCCCCAAGGGCGGAGCCCACCGCCTCTTGCGGATCCCCGATCGACACGGTGTCCAGCCGGGTGCCAAGGGCCGTGGCAACCGCCGCCGCATCCTCCAGCGAATGGGCAGAGGTAAAGCGCGAGGGCAGCATGACGCAGCGCACGTTTTCGGGGCCAAGGGCGTCGGCGGCGATGGCGGCGACCAGCGCGGAATCCACCCCGCCCGACAGGCCAAGGACGGCCTTCGAAAACCCGGTCTTGGCGAAATAATCCTGCACCGACATGACCATGGCGCGGTAATCTGCCTCGACCACCTTGGGGATCAGCGCCTTTTCGCCGGGCAGGGCGCGCCAGCCGGTTGCGGTTTCTTCAAAATCGACATGGGTCACGCATTCATCGAACTGCGGCATCTGGACCGCCAGCTCTCCGCCCGGGTTCAGCACAAAGGATGCGCCGTCGAACACCTGATCATCCTGCCCGCCGACCATGTTCAGATAAACCAGCGGCAGCCCGGTATCGACGACGCGGTAGACCATCAGATTGGTGCGCACCGCCGGTTTGCCGCGATGATAGGGTGAGCCATTGGGCACCAGCAGAATTTGCGCGCCGCTTTCGGCATGGGTTTCGGCGACTTCGGCGTGCCAGGCATCTTCGCAGATGGGCGTGCCGATGCGCAGCGGGCCAATGCGGTAGGGGCCTTGCAGCGGGGCGGCGGCAAAAACGCGCTTTTCATCGAATACCGAGTCATTCGGCAATTCGTGTTTCAGCACCGTGACCGTAATCTTGCCCTCGGCCAGCACATGCCAGGCGTTATACAGTTTGCCGTCCTGCACCCAGGGACAGCCGATCCCCAGCGCCGGGCCATCTGTGATTTTGGCTGCCAATTCCCCCAGCGCCTTCATCGCATGCGCGGCAAAGGCGGGTTTCATCACCAGATCCTGCGTCTGATAGCCGGTCAGGAACATCTCTGTCAGGGCGACCATTTCGGACCCCGCCGCCCGACCTTCGGCCCAGAATTCCAGCGCGCGGGCGGCATTGGCGGCAATGGCCCCCACGGTCGGGTTCGCCTGAACAAGCGTCAGTCGGAAGCGGTTGGTCATCGGGGCCTCTCTTGCGCGTCTTGGGGTGGTTCTATCAGGTTCGCGCGCGAGGGAAAGCCTGTGAGGCCGCCCAGCGGTAAGCGGGCGCTTGTCAGGTCAAGGTTGGTGCGGCTAGGGTTCCGCCCGCATAAGGAGTGGGCGGACCATGGATTTCTTGCGTTTGCAGATCGGGGTTGCGGCGGCCATTGCGCTGGGCGCGGGCAGTGCGCTGGCGCAAGAGGTCATCACCAAGCAGTATGATGACGGTTCGGTCTATGAGGGCACGTTCAAGGACGGGGTGCAGGACGGCACCGGCACCTACCGGCTGCCCAACGGCTTTGAATACACCGGGGAATGGGTGAAGGGCGAAATCGCCGGGCAGGGCCGCGCACGCTATCCAAACGGGTCGGTCTATGAGGGGCAGTTCGTCGCGGGCAAGCCAGAGGGGCAGGGCAAGATTACCTTTGCCGATGGCGGAACGTACGAGGGCAACTGGACCGGCGGCAAGATGACCGGCCATGGCAAGGCAACCTATGCCAATGGCACCACCTATGAGGGTGCCTTTGCCGATGGCAAGCACCACGGGCAGGGCGTGCTGACCGATGATCGCGGTTATCGGTACGAGGGGGCCTGGCTCGACGGGCGCAAGGAAGGTAAAGGCCGTATCAAATGGCCCGATGGCACCACCTATGAGGGCGAGCTGAAAGCGGATGAGCGCGACGGCACCGGAACGCTGATCATGCCAGACGGGTTGACCTATGTCGGCGACTGGAAAGCCGGGCAGATCAACGGGATGGGCAAGCTGACCCAGCCGTCGGGCGATGTGTATGAAGGCCCGTTTATTGATGGTCTGCGGGATGGTGAGGGCAAGGTGACCTATGCCGAGGGAGGGCTTTATCAGGGCACGTTCAAGGCCGACAAGCGCGAGGGCAAGGGCGCGTTTACCGCCAAGGACGGGTCGTCCTATGTCGGGGCCTGGGTTGCTGGGCGGATGCAGGGGCAGGGGCGGCTGACCTATGCCGACGGCTCGGTTTACGAGGGCGGGTTCAAGGATGATTTGCCCGACGGCCGCGGCAAGATCGCCTATCCTGACGGCGAAACCTATGACGGACAGTGGCAGGCCGGGGTGATGGCAGGCACCGGGCGCGCCACCTACAAGGGGGGGGCTGTCTATGACGGCGCCTTCGCGGGTGGGAAACCCGAGGGCAAGGGCGTGATGACCTATGCCGACGGCTACCGCTATGACGGCGACTGGAAAGCGGGTCTGCGCGACGGGATGGGCAAGGCGGTCTGGCCCGATGGCACCACCTATGCGGGCGGCTTCAAGGCCGGTCTGCGCGAAGGCAAAGGCGATCTGACCCAACCGGACGGGTTCACCTATTCCGGCGACTGGACGGGCGGCGAGATGGAGGGGCAGGGCACCGCCAGCTATCCTTCGGGTGACGTCTATGTCGGCGGCTTTGCCAAGGGCAAGCGCGAGGGCGCGGGCAAGCTGACCTACAAAGCCGGCGATGTCAGCGAAGGCATCTGGAAGGCTGGCATCCTGACCGGGCCGCTGCCTGAGGGCACGGCCCCTGCCGAAGCGGTCGCACCGGCGGGGAACTGACTGGTGGCGAAACGGTGCGTGAAATCACGCACCTTATTAGCGCAATGTATGTGTGGCACCGTACGCGCCTTCGTGAGTCACCTCCACAAATGCGCCCAGCCCGCCAGCGCGCCTTGCGCCTTGGCCAAAATGTGCAGGCGGCGTGGTTGGGATATGGGGCTGGCCAGCCGGTCCACCACCACCTCTGGCGGGCAGGGGCGGCGGGTGACCGGATCGGCATAGCGCGGATAACCGATCAGCGCGGCATGGACCAGATGGTCCAGCGTCGGGCGCGGCAGGGGGTGGCCATCGGTGGCCTGCCTGCGGCGCAGGGGCGGGTTTCCCAGATCGCGGGTCAGCCCCCAACCGGCATAGAAGGGCGCGCCAAGGGTGGTGACGGGTTTGCCGCGCAACAGCGCCTCAAACCCCAGAAGCGAGGTCATCGTCCAGACCTCATCACAGGCGAGGATCAGTGCGATGGGGTCGGCGGCGGTCATGACGGCATCGGCAAAGACTGTTGCATCAATCGCACCGGGCCGCAGGCCAGCCTCGACATCGGGATGTGGCTTGTACAAAAGTACAGCATCGGGGTTGGCGGCACGGGTGACGCGTAGCAGATCAAGGTTTGTGCGGATTTCTGTGGTTCCGCAACGGATTGAGGCGTCATCTTCAACTTGGCCGGGCACAAGGATGCGGTGGCCTTGTGGCAGGTCGGGCAGATCGCCCGTCAGGTTGTATTTGCTGAGGCCAAGCGCCACAATCCGCTCCCGCAGCCGTTCGGCACGGGTGGCCCCGCCCGGTGGCAGGGGCGACAGGATCAGCCGCTCAAGGCGGCTTTCGCGGGCAGGGTCGTAATAAAGGCCCAGATCATCGACCACCAGCGACAGGGGGGGCACCAGTTCGGCCCCAAGCCCCCGAGAGCGCAGGAACCCATCTTCCATCCGCAGGCCCGCCAGATCGGGCGCCTTGTCGCCCCAGATCAGCAGGCTGCGGCCCGTCTGCGCGGCGCGGGCCTGTGCCTTGGCAGGGTTGTTCTGAAAGATCAGGGGCTTCGGCCGCCCGAACACCGCCTGCATCGGCCCGCGTTTCCACAGTCGCATCCCCACGGCCACATGGCCCGCGCGGTCCAGACGAAAGGCGCGCACCTCTGCCTCCATCTGGTCCAGCGCCTGTTCAAAGCTGCAAAGCCGGTCGCGGCAGGGGTCATACCAGCGGGGGGCAAGGATCATTGCAGCTGCAAAAAGTTGCGCGCGGGTCAGGCTGCGTTTGCGCCGGGGAATGGGGAACTGGTCGTCGGTCAGGCCCCAACCGGCATAAAAGGGCTGGCCGAACACCTTGGGGCGGTGCCCGGCCAAAATCGCCTCGAATCCCATCTGCGAACTGACGGTATAGACCGCAATCGCCCCCTCCAGCAGCCGCCAGGGCGATACCGGATCGGCGCACAGGCTGACATTGGGCGGCAGCGGGGCGGCGAAATGGCTGCGGCGCAGGCCAAGCACGGTTTCCGGGTGGGCCTTGATGACGATGCGGGCGTTTGGATGATCCTCGACCGCCTGCGCCAACATGGCGGGAAAGGCGGCAGGATCGGGGGCCGAGGCATCGCCGTGCACCTGATCGACCAGCAGCACATAGCCGGGCGGCGGGGCCGCCATTTCGGTGTGAATGTTGTATTTTGATAGGTCAGATGCGCGAAGCCGGTCAATCCCCTGCCTTGCCCGCAGCAAAAGGTTCGAATCGTCCAAGGGGTGAGTAGCCAGCAAATGCTCCAGATCCGAGGGCGCGCTGCCGTCGAACTGCACGCCGCGCCCGTCGATCAGCAAGCCAAGTGGCGCATCGCCCGCCCGGCCGGGACGCAAGGACCTCAGGAAGGCATCTTCGACCCGCACCACCGGCACGCCCCGCCGGGCGGCCACGGTAAGCCCTCGCGCGGCGCGGGGGGACTGGCCCCAGACCACCACGCCATCACCCGGACCGGGCAGGCCAAGGCGCAAGTCGTGCCCCGTTAGTTCCAGAATGCGCCGCACCCGGCGTTGCCACAAAAAGCCACCGGAATAATAAAACAGCCGCCGGGGTAGCGGCCCGGCGGCTGTTTCGATCAGGTCATCGGCCACTTAGCCGCCCGCGTTGGCCAGCGAACTTGCGGTGCCCGTGGCGCCGGTGATCGCGGAAAGGGTTTTTTGCCACTGCACATAGGGCGCTTCGGTCACATAAACCGTATCGCCGTCGCGCACCAGAAAGTCGCGGGCTTCGAACAGGCCGGTCGGCTGGGTCAGATCCAGCACATAGACCATGCGCTGATCGCCGGTCAGATCCTTGCGGCCAAGGACGGCATTGGCAATCTCGGCTGGTTCGTTGCGCAGAACGAAAACGCCTGTCGGGTCGGCAGTGGCGGTATTCAGGCCGCCGACGATGGCAAGCGCCTCCAGCGCCGAAAGGTTCTGGTTCTTGAACGGAACGCGGCTTTGCTGGCCGGTGGCACCCAAGGCCACAAAGGCGCGGTTGTCGGGCTCGACGGTGACGATATCGCCGGGGCGCAGCGCAATGTCGAGCGACGGGTTGGCGTAAAGATCGCGCAGCCAGACTTTGCCCGACTTGTTGCCACGGGTCACGCGGACAATCGCGATATCGGGCTCAATCGATACGCCGCCCGCCTTGGCCAGCATGGCCGACAGGGTGCGCGTACCGCGTTCAATCGGGAACACCCCCTGCGCGCCGACCGAGCCGGACATGGTGACGGTCGAACCATCGCCCGCCACGCGCTGCACCTGCACCTGCGGGTCGGGGGTTTGCGTATCCAGCTTGCGGGTAACGATCTGGCGCAGGCTGTCAGGCGTTTGCCCCGACGCCTTCACCTTGCCGGCATAGGGCACGAAGATATAGCCCTGCCCATCCACCTGCACCTCTTGCAGTTGCGACACGCGCTGGCCGGTATTGCCCAAAAGCGGGTCATCCTTGACGTTTTCAAAGATCGTCAAACCCAGCCGGTCGCCCGGGGCGATGACATCCGACCCGATGACGCCTGCGGTCTGGAACCCGGAGGAGAACCCGAAGGCCGGAGTGACCGAGGTGACCCGCGTCACCCGCGAATTCACCGTGACGATAAAGGCATCGCCCTTTTTCAGCACGGAGCCTTGAAAGATTTCCCGCTTTGTCGGGCCAGACCGGGGCAGGCCGCAGCTTGCGGTTGCCGCGACAAGCGCGACAAGGCACACGGCTTTCGCCGCCCTTGAGGTAAAAATGCGCACTGCTCGCACTCCTTATCTGGAGTTTGTCTCAACTTTTGTCGGCAAACCTACAGAAAGGCGGAACAAATTGCCAGCGCGACGTTTCACGACCGGCTGACGACGCGCAACTGTTGCCTTGGTGCCGCTTTTCCATTGGTCAGGGCATCATAGGGGTCTTCGGGTTGCAGTAGCATGTCCACAACCTGTCGCAGCAGATCGCGCCGCGCCCGCGAGCTGTAGAAGCCGCCGGGGATCTGGCTGGTTTCCAACAGATAGTGGCGATAATCGCGGTAAGCGCGGCTGTCGGGGCGGTTGGCTTGCGTGAAAAAGTCGGGCAGCGGCTGGGACGAGACGAATTCAGGCTTGGCATAGACCGCTTCGCCGAACACTTTCAGCGGCAGGCCGCGCCACAGTACCTGTTGGCCTGCGGTGGAATTCACCGTCACCGCACTGCGTGCCTGGTTCAGCAGCCCGGCCAGTTTGCCCCCCCGCACCCAATGCACCCGGTCGGCCACGCCATAGGCCCGCGCCAGCCGGCGCAGGGTGGACCGCATCGGCACGCGGCCGTCTTCCAGCGGATGGGCCTTGAAAACGATGTGGTGGTGCGGCGGCGCACCCTTGGCAAAGCCGTCGAGGACCACATCAAGAAAATCAGTCATCGAGCGGAAGGGTGAATGCATCCGAAAGCTGGCGTCATGTTCCAGTTGCAGCAACACCAGATGATAGGGAAAGCCGCCATGCCGGATGCGCCAGCTTGCCAGCATCCGTTCCCAGCGGTGAATGGGCAGCAGCGCAAGGCGGCGGCAATAAATCAGAAACTCTTGGCCGACCGTCAGGTCTCGGTGGGGGCGGAAGGCGGGGTATTCCTTGCCGCCGGTCAGGACGTGCCAGTGATAAAGCGCGCCCCAGAAGATATGCTGGCGCATGTCGCCCCAGCGGGCGGGTGCGTCGGGCAGGTCCATATCAACCTTGGCCAGCGCCGCCTGCATCTCGGCAACGCTGGTTTGCATCAGGCGCGAATGGCCGTTCGATCCGCCGCGTTCATATGTCACCCAATAGGGGCGCAGATAGCCTTCTTCGAAGACATGCACGGTGATGCCTGCTGCCCGCGCCGCAGCCACGGCCTGGGCGTGAATCGGGCGGGTATCGCCATAAAGCACCAGATCGGTGATGCCCTTGTCGGCCAGCAGGGTGCAGCAGGTTGCTGCCCAATCCTCTGGCCTGCCCTGATAGGCGACAAAGCGCGATTTCAGCGGCCAGAACACCCGGTCGCCCCGGTTGAACCCGACGCGCCACACCTCTGACCCCGCAGCAGAGACCATCCGCGCGAGTTGCCCGAAAAAAGGACCATGCGGCCCTTGCAAGAAAAGAAAGTTGCGTCCCTTACCCGTCACTTGGTTACTTTCACACACCCGGCCCCAGTTTGCGCAGGCTTGCAGGTTTCGCAATGGGGCGCTGTCATCGGGTTAACGGTTAATTTGGCGGCGCGGCAAATTTGCGGCCCCAATGGTGCGGGTCTGTGGACTTGCAGGGCAGGGGCAGGGCCGTTACCTCTGGGTCAAACGGATAGGAGCGGGCGGATGTTCACCGGCATTGTGACCGATATGGGCGAGATTCTGGAGCTGGAGCAGCGCGGCGACCTGCGCACGCGGATTGCGACGGCTTATGATCCGGCAGGGATCGATATTGGCGCTTCGATTGCCTGTGAGGGGGTTTGCCTGACGGTGGTGGCGCTGGGGTCTGCTCCGAAAAACTGGTTTGACGTGGAAATCAGCGCCGAGACGGTTTCCAAGACCAACCTTGCAGGCTGGAGCGTTGGCAAGCGGCTGAACCTTGAACGCGCGCTGAAGGTGGGGGATGAGCTGGGCGGGCATATCGTGTCGGGCCATGTCGATGGCGTGGCCGAGGTGGTGGGCCTGCGCCCCGAGGGCGACAGCCTGCGTGTGACTTTCCGCGCACCGGAGGAGTTGGCGAAGTTCATTGCGCCCAAGGGGTCGGTGGCGCTGAACGGCACCTCGCTGACGGTGAATGAGGTGGAGGGCCGCGATTTCGGCATCAACTTCATTCCCCATACGCAAAAGGTGACCACCTGGGGCGGGGTGAAACTGGGCGACAAGGTGAACCTGGAGGTGGATACCATGGCCCGTTATGTCGCCCGGCTGCGCGAATGGGGCTGATGGGGCACAACAACGGCCCGACGATGGAGGGCGGCACCTCTTGGCGCAAGCATTGCTGGACCGCCGCACGAGAGGTGCTGTTGCCGACCCTGCCGATTGAGGTGGTGCGGAACCGGGTGCGACGGGCGAAGGAATTGGGGCTGGACTACAAAACCTATGCCTCGGTCCGGGCGCAGACCGGGCATGATGTGGTAGCGTTTCTGTTTTCTTCCAATGCCTTGCGGGTGCGGGCCTTGTCGCCCGTGATCCCCATGGCCGAGGTGGCCAAGCTGGCGGCGATTGCGGGGGCCGGGCGCATCGGGCTGGCCGTGGCCCCGCTGTCGCCATCGTTGCTGGCCAGCAACGCCGTGTTGGATGCCACCCACCCAGCCCCGCATGTGCTGTTGCCGTTCCCGGCCATGGCGGCAGCCATTCGGGACATTCTGGGCAAGACCCCCGGCGACCGGGTGGTTCTGGTGGGCGATGCGCCGCTGGAGCGTGACTGGTGCGCGGCGGGGCGGCTGGCGGCCTACCTTCCGGCAGACCGCTATTTTGCCGTTTGATCAGGCATCAAACAGCAACTGATAGCTGAGCGGGACAAAGCGGAACCCGCCCTCGCCGTTGTCCTCGACATGCCCGGCGGCGGGAAAGGGCATGTGATAGCCGATAAAGGGGATGCGGTCGGCGGCGATCATGCCGAAAATGTCCTTGCGGGTCTGGGCGGCGGCGGCCTTGTCGGCATCAAACCGTACCTCCCAGTCGGGGCGTTGCAGCGACCAGACATAGTGGTTGGCGGTATCGGCGGTCAGCATCAGCCGCTGGCCCGCGCTTTCCAGATGAAAGGCCATATGCCCCGGCGAATGGCCAAAGGCCGCGACGGCGGTGATACCCGAGGCGACGCTGCCGCCATCGTCAAGGAAGGTGAATTTGTCGGCCAAGGGTTTGACCTTGGTGTCGAACCCTTCGTTCCCGGCCTGCGCCCAATGGTCAAATTCGGCCTGCCCGGTGACATAACGTGCCTTCGGGAATGTCACGCCTGCATCGCCCGACAGCCCGCCGATATGGTCGCCGTGCATATGGGTCAGCACCACCACATCCACCTGATCGGGCGTCACCCCGGCCTTTGACAGGGCGGCGGTGACCCCTTCGGGCGCAAGGCCGGTATCAAACAGGATCAGCTCTGCCCCCGTATTCACCAGCACGGGGGTAAAGAAATTGACCGACTTGTCATTGGGAATGAAGTTTTCCGCCGACAGGGCCGCGAATTGTTCGGGGCTGGCATTGGTGCCAAAGGTTTCCTGGGGCTTGTCCATCGCACGGGTGCCGGCCAGCAGGGGCGTCACCTCGAACCCGCCAAGTTTCAGGCGGGAAAAGCCTTGGGGGGCGGGGCCTTGCAGCGGGGCTGCGGCGCGGGCGGGGGTGGAAAGCAGCGGCGCAAAGGGCAGGGTGGCGCCAGCGATCAGCGCATTGCGGCGCGAGACTTGCAGGGTCATCTGGGGTGTCCTTTGGTTTTGAGGTCAACCAAAGGTAGCGCGGATGGCGCGAAATCCCACCTCACAGATGCGCGATTATTCCCACCACGGGTCCACCGCCGCAATATCGGCATCGGACCAACCGAAGTGATGCGCCAGTTCGTGGATCATCACATGCGTCACCAGTTCGGCCAGCGAGACATCGCCCCGGCTGATCCATTCATCCAGAATGGGCTTGCGGAACAGCCAGATCACATCGGGGTGGTTGGGCTGGTCGGTGACCGACTTTTCCGTCAGAGGCGTGCCTTCATAAAGGCCGGTCAGATCATAGGGGCTGTCCACACCCATCGCCTCCAGAATTTCGTCGGGCGCGAAATCTTCGACCCGCAGGCCGACATGGGTGGCGGCGGCGCGGTAGGGTTCGGGCAGGGCCGCAACCGCACCATGGGCGAGTTGTTCGATCATCATCAGATCGGGGGCGATGATTTCGGGGCCGGGGCGGGTCATGCGGGCAGGGTAAGAGGGGCGGGGGCGGCGGGCAAGCGGCCAAATTCGGTCGAAGAAATTTGGCGCGCCTGCCCGGCGGGGGCGCGATGCGGTGAAACTGGACAAACGCCCCCCCATGTGACAATCAGCCGGGGTTCAACGGAGCCTTCCCCCATGACCACCGTCACCCGCTTTGCGCCTTCGCCCACCGGCTATATCCATGTCGGCAACCTGCGCACCGCCCTGATGAACTATCTGATCGCGCGAAAGAACGGCGGCACGTTCATTCTGCGGCTGGATGACACCGATCAGGAACGCTCAAAGCAGGAATATATCGACGGTCTGTTTGCCGACCTGGAATGGCTGGGCATCAAGTTTGACCGGGTAGAGCAGCAATCGAAACGGCTAGACCGTTACCGCGAGGCGGCCGAGCAGTTGAAGGCTGCGGGGCGGTTTTACGAATGCTTTGAATCGCCGACCGAGTTGGACCTGAAGCGCAAGAAGCTTTTGAACATGGGTCGCCCGCCGGTCTATGACCGCGCCAGCCTGAAGCTGACCGAGGCCGAGAAGGATGCCTTCCGCGCCGAGGGACGGCAGGGTTATTGGCGGTTCCGGCTGGATCAGGAACGGATTGAATGGACCGATGGCATCATCGGCCCAATCTCGATTGATGCGGCCTCGGTGTCGGACCCGGTGCTGATCAAGGCCGACGGGCAGGTGCTGTATACCTTCGCCTCGTCGGTCGATGATGTGGATATGGGCGTCACCCATATCGTGCGCGGGGCCGACCATGTGACCAACACCGCGACGCAGATCCAGATCATGCAGGCGCTGGGCGGCACCCCGCCGACCTTTGCCCACCATTCGCTGCTGACCGGCGCGAAGGGCGAGGAATTGTCGAAGCGGTTGGGCGTTCTCTCGCTGCGCGACCTGCGGGCGCGGGGGGTGGAGCCGCTGGCGCTCTTGAGCCTGATGGCGCGGCTGGGGTCGTCGAAACCCGTGGAGCTGGTGTCGTCGATGCAAGAGCTGATCGACGGGTTCGACATCGGCAGCTTTGGCGCAGCCCCCACCAAGTTTGACGCCGAAGACCTGTTCCCCCTGACCCGCCACCATGTGCAAAGTCTGCCGTTTTCGGCCGTTCAGACCCGGATTGCCGATCTAGGCGTGCCCGCCGACAAGGCCGAGGCGTTCTGGAACGTGGCCAAGGCCAACATCACCGTGCTGGCCGATCTGGAGGGCTGGTGGGTGCTGTTCCGCGACGGCGCAGTGCCAGTGGTAGACGACGCTGACCGCGATTTCGTGCGCCAGGCCATCGCCCTGCTGCCCGCCCAGCCCTGGACCACTGCGACCTGGGGCGAATGGACTGCGGCGGTGAAAGAGGCGACGGGCCGCAAGGGCAAGGATCTGTTCCGCCCGTTGCGTCTGGCGCTGACGGGGCAGGGGCATGGGCCGGAAATGGCCGATGTGCTGCCCTTGCTGCAAAAGCTGCCGGTGGTGTGAGGCATCAGCCGCCGGGGCGCTGCCCCGGACCCCGGAGTATTTTTGCCAAGAGGAAGTTAGGGGCGTCCGGTTCGGGGCGCCCTTTTCCTTTGCCCATTCGGTATGCAGTTGCACTCTGGCACTTGCCAGATGCGACGCTTCTGGATTAGGTTGCGACCGTCAGGATCGGGAGAATCCGGCGGGGCCTTTTGGGTCTTGCGTCGGTGCCGAAGGAGCAACCGCCCCGGTAAACTCTCAGGCGAACGGACCGTTCTGGCAAAAGACTCTGGAGAGTGGCGCGGATGCGCCCGCCGAAGGGATAACGATCTCAGGCGCCCCGAAAGGGCAGGGACAGAGGGGGCACCGAGGGCAGGGGAACTGTCTGTACGGTGCCGGGCTGTCTGAATGACCGGCAGAGATGGAGGCGGCTTTGGCCGAAGAACTTCTGCGTTTGGGTCTGCATGACCTGCATGTCGAACTGGGGGGCAAGATGGTGCCCTTTGCCGGCTATGAGATGGCGGTGCAATATCCGGCCGGGGTGATGAAAGAGCACCTGCATACCCGCGCCGCTGCCGGTTTGTTCGATGTGTCGCATATGGGGCAGGTGATCCTGCGGCCAAAGGCGGGCATGGAGGCGCTGTGCCTGGGGTTTGAGGCGCTGATGCCGGTGGACGTGCTGGGCGTGGCTGCGGGGCGGCAGCGCTATGGGCTGTTCACCAATGAAACGGGCGGCATTCTGGATGACCTGATGTTCGCCAACCGGGGCGATCATCTGTTCGTCGTGGTCAATGCCGCCTGCAAGCATGCCGACGTGGCCCATATGCGCGCCCATCTGGCCGATGTGGCCGAGTTGGAGTTCATTCAGGACCGTGCTTTGCTGGCCCTGCAAGGCCCCTTGGCCGAGGCGGCGCTGGCGCGGATTGAACCTGCCGTGGCGGCGATGAGGTTCATGGATGTGGGAATGTTCGGCGATCTGTGGGTCAGCCGGTCGGGCTATACCGGCGAAGATGGCTATGAGATCTCCTTGCCCATGGCGCAGGCCGAGGGTTTTGCCCGCCGCCTGATGGACATGCCAGAGGTGCTGCCCATCGGTCTTGGTGCGCGGGATAGTCTGCGGCTGGAGGCCGGGCTTTGCCTTTACGGCCATGACATCGACACCACCACCAGCCCGGTTGAGGCGGGGTTGGTCTGGGCCATTCAAAAAGCGCGCAAGGCCGGTGGCGCGCGCGAAGGCGGTTTTCCCGGTGCGGCGCATATCCTGAAGGAACTGGCCGAGGGGCCAAGCCGTCGCCGCGTCGGCCTGCGCCCCGATGGACGCGCACCGATGCGCGAAGGGACCGCGCTTTTCGCAGGCGATGCCCCGGCAGGGCAGATCACCTCGGGCGGCTTTGGCCCTTCGGTCAATGCGCCCATCGCCATGGGCTATGTGCCTGTGGCCCAAGCAAAAACCGGCACCGCGCTGGAGGGCGATGTCAGGGCCAAGCGCCTGCCCGTCACTGTGGCCGACATGCCTTTCAACCCCACAACCTACAAACGCTGAGGGAAACCGATGAAATTCACCAAGGAACACGAATGGCTGCGCGTCGAGGGCGATCTGGTCGTTGTCGGCATCACCGAACATGCGTCCGAGGCGCTGGGCGATGTGGTGTTTGTCGAACTGCCGGAACCCGAAACCGTGGTTGCGGCGGGCGATGAGATCAGCGTGATCGAAAGCGTCAAGGCCGCGTCGGATATTCTGGCCCCGGTCGATGGCGAGATTGTCGCGGTGAACGAAAAGCTGGTCGATAACCCCGGTCTGGTGAACGAAGACCCGCTGGGTGCCGCCTGGTTCTTCAAGATGAAGCTGGATGACCTGTCGGTCCTCGACGATTTCATGGACGAGGATGAATACAAGGATTTCATCGCCTGATGATCCGGCCCGGATGCCCAAGGCTCCGGGCAGTTTTCTAGGAAGCGCATTGCAGGCCCCCTTTGGGGTTTGCCCACTCATGTCCTGAGGTATGGCTATGACCTTCACACCCACCGACTATGATCCCTATGATTTCGCCAACCGCCGCCACATCGGCCCCTCGCCGTCCGAGATGGAGGAGATGCTGGTCGCAACCGGCGTCATCTCGCTGGACGATCTGATCGACCAGACGGTGCCGCAGTCGATCCGCCAGGCGCTGCCCTTGGGCTGGGCGCCCCTGTCGGAACATGAGCTGCTAGCGCGGATGCGCGAGGTGGCGGCCAAGAACAAGGTGATGACCAGCCTGATCGGGCAGGGCTATAACGGCACCGTCACCCCGCCTGCGATCCAGCGCAACATTCTTGAAAACCCGGCGTGGTACACCGCCTATACGCCCTATCAGCCCGAGATTGCCCAAGGCCGGCTGGAGGCGCTGCTGAACTATCAGACCATGGTGGCCGACCTGACCGGCCTGCCGGTGGCGAACGCAAGCCTGCTGGATGAGGCGACGGCGGCGGCCGAGGCGATGACCATGGCCGAGCGGGTGGCGAAATCGAAGGCCAAGGCGTTTTTCGTCGATGAAAGCTGCCATCCCCAGACCACCGCAGTGATCAAGACTCGCGCCGAACCTTTGGGGATTGAGGTGATCGTCGGCGATCCGGCCAAAATGGATGCGGGCGCGGTCTTTGGCGCGATCTTTCAATATCCCGGCACCTGGGGCCATGTGCGCGACCTGACGCCGTGGATCGAGGCGCTGCATGCCGCCAAGGCCGTGGCGGTGGTGGCGACCGACCTTCTGGCGCTGACGATGCTGAAGGAACCGGGCGCGATGGGCGCCGATATGGCCGTGGGGTCCAGCCAGCGCTTCGGCGTGCCGATGGGCTATGGCGGACCGCATGCTGCGTTTTTCGCCTGCAAGGATGAGCATAAGCGGTCAATGCCCGGCCGGATTGTCGGCGTGTCGATTGATGCGCGGGGCAACAAGGCCTACCGGCTGGCGTTGCAGACCCGCGAGCAGCATATCCGGCGCGAAAAGGCGACCAGCAACATCTGCACGGCGCAGGCGCTGCTGGCCGTCATGGCGTCCATGTATGCGGTCTTCCACGGGCCAAAGGGCCTGCGCGCGATTGCCGAGCGGGTGCATTCGCTGACCGTCCGTCTGGCCAAGGCGCTGACCGATGCGGGGGCAACCCTGCCACCCAAGGCGTTCTTTGACACCATCACGGTTGAGGTCGGCGTCGGGCAGGCGGGCATTCTGGCCGCAGCCCGGCTGGAGGGCTTGAACTTCCGCAAGGTCGGGCTTGACCATGTGGGCATCAGCTTGGATGAAACCAGCAACGAAGACGTGCTGCACCGTGTGCTGCGCGCCTTTGGCATCCATTCAGCCCCGCCCGCCAAGGCGGAAATCGGCTTCCCCGAGGCGATGCTGCGGACTTCGGACTATCTGACCCATCCGGTCTTCCACATGAACCGGGCCGAGTCCGAGATGATGCGCTATATGCGCCGCCTGTCCGACCGTGACCTTGCGCTGGACCGCGCCATGATCCCGCTGGGGTCTTGCACGATGAAGCTGAACGCGGCGGCGGAGATGATGCCGATCACCTGGCCCGAATTCGGCAGCCTGCACCCCTTTGTGCCGCCGGATCAGGCGCTTGGCTACCGCGAGGCGATTGAGGATTTGCAGGCGAAGCTATGTGAGATCACCGGCTATGACGCCTTTTCCATGCAGCCCAATTCCGGCGCGCAGGGGGAATATGCGGGCCTGCTGACCATTCAGGCCTATCACCGCGCGCGGGGCGATACCCATCGCAACATCTGCCTTATTCCGGTTTCGGCCCATGGCACGAACCCGGCCAGCGCTCAGATGGCGGGGATGGAGGTGGTGGTCGTCAAATCCTCGCCCAACGGCGACGTGGATCTGGACGATTTCCGGGCACGGGCGGCAGAGGCGGGCGACAAGCTGGCGGCCTGCATGATCACCTATCCTTCGACCCATGGGGTTTTCGAGGAGACGGTGCGCGATGTCTGCAAGATCACCCATGAATACGGCGGCCAAGTCTATATCGACGGCGCGAACATGAATGCGCTGGTTGGCCTGGTGAAGCCGGGTGAGATTGGCGGCGATGTCAGCCACCTGAACCTGCACAAGACCTTTGCCATCCCCCATGGCGGCGGCGGCCCCGGCATGGGCCCCATCGGCGTGCGCGCGCATCTGGCACCCTTCCTGCCCGGCCACCCCGAGACGGGTGGCATCGAAGGCCCGGTTTCGGCGGCGCCCTATGGCTCGGCCTCGATCCTGCTGATTTCTTGGGCCTATTGCCTGATGATGGGCGGCGAGGGGCTGACGCAGGCGACGCGCGTGGCGATCCTGAACGCCAACTACATCGCCAGCCGGTTGAAGGGCGCCTATCCGATCCTGTTCATGGGCAACAAGGGCCGGGTCGCGCATGAGTGTATCCTGGATACCCGCCCCTTTGCCGAGTTCGGCGTGACGGTGGATGACATCGCCAAACGCCTGATCGACAACGGGTTCCATGCGCCGACGATGAGCTGGCCGGTTGCGGGAACCCTGATGGTGGAGCCGACCGAGAGCGAAACCAAGGCCGAGATCGACCGCTTCATCACCGCCCTTCTGGCGATCCGAGAGGAGATCAAATCGGTCGAGGCGGGCGAGATTTCGCCCGAGGACAGCCCGCTGCGCCACGCGCCCCATACGGTCAACGATCTGGTGGCCGATTGGGACCGCAAATATAGCCGCGAACAGGGCTGCTTTCCGCCCGGAGCTTTCCGGGTGGACAAGTATTGGCCGCCCGTGGGCCGCGTCGATAACGTCTGGGGCGACCGCAACCTGACCTGCATCTGCCCGCCGGTGGAAAGCTATATGCAGGCGGCGGAGTAACCATCTGGCCCCGGCGCGACCTGTCGCCGGGGCCAAATTTATTCGCGGACCTTCGGGCGGTGCCTGACCTTGCGGTTGCCCGCAACCTCTGCCAACGTCGCCCGACCATGCGTGATAGTTCTTCAACCGTTGCCGATGGCCTGATGGCGGCGATTCCGATCGCCCTTGGCTATTTCCCCATTGCCTTCGCCTTTGGTGTCGCCGCCACCGGCCATGGCATGTCTGGTATCGAAGCGTTTGGCCTGTCGCTGATTATCTATGCCGGGGCGGCGCAGTTTCTGACGCTGGCGCTGATCACCTCTGGCGCCCCGCTGCTGGTGTCCGCCTTCACGCTGATTGCCATGAACCTGCGCCATGTGCTTTACGGCCCCTCGCTGATGAAGCGGGCGGGGCCGCACGCGCGCCGCCGCTGGTCGTGGGTCTGGGCCTTTGGCCTGACGGATGAGGTGTTCGGCGCGGCCCTTGGCCAACTGGCGCGTGGGCGCAGGTTTTCGGAACCTTTCATGTTCGGCCTTGCCATGGTCGCCTATGCCTCGTGGCTGTCAGGAACCGCCTTGGGGGCTTGGGCCGGGGGTGGGGCGCTGAAAAGCTGGCCCGCGGTCGAGGCGGGTCTTGGTTTCATGCTGCCCGCCCTGTTCCTGTCGTTGCTCTTGTCGATCCTGTCGCGCGCCCAACTGCCCGCGATTGTGGTGGCAGTGCTGGCGACGGTGGGCGTGACGCTGGTGTGGTCGGGCACGGCGGGCATCCTTGCGGGCATGATCGCAGGGGCGCTGACGGGGTTGGCGCCGCGAAAGGCCGCCGATGCGCGCTGAGATCCTGACCCTTGCGCTGATGGTCGGCGCATTCACCTGGGCTTTCCGCGTGCTGCCCACCCGCGCCGACCTGTCGGCCATGCCCGAAGGGGGCCTCTTGTCGCGCTTCCTCGCCGCGACAGGCCCGGCGGCGATTGCCACGCTGTTCACCGCCTCGGTCCTGCCGATGGTGCAGGGCGGCATGCCCCTGCCTTTGGCGGGCGGCACCGTGGCGGTTCTGGCCGTTTTTGCCGCCACCCGGTCAGTTGTGGCGGCCACTTTGGCCGGATCGATCGCCTATGGCGCGCTGTTTGCGCTTACCTGATCCCTTGCCCTGCCGCGCGAACGGCGCGACAGTGGACACAGGAGGTTCCCATGCCCGTTCAAGACCTAGAGATTGCCCCGTCCACCGTTGGTGAAATCATCGTCATGGCCCGTGAGGGCGATGCGATGAAGCTGCAACTGCGGCAGTTCATCGCCGACCTGAACGATGACGAAAAGGCCAGCCTGACGGCGCTGGCCTGGGTTGGGCGCGGCGCGTTCGAAGCCGAGGATTTCGCAGAGGCGCTGGCCACGGCCTATGCCGAGGCGACCACCCCGACCGAGGATTACCTGATGGGAATGCCCCATCTGGTCGAAAACCTGGAGGCGGGGCTGGAAGCCATGGGCTATGACGTCAGCGAGATCGAGGATGGTGCGCTTTAGCCCCTTGTGGCGGACAGGGCGGCAGCACATCTATTCCGAAACCGGAATATGAGGGCGCCATGTCCACCCAGACCAGATCTGCCGTCAAACTTTGCTGCGCCACCTGTGGCCAGATGAACCGGGTTCCCGCCGACCGTCTGGCGCAGGGGCCGAAATGTGGCCATTGCGGCGACCCCTTGGCCGATGGCCGCGTGTTCGAGCTGGATCGCCTGTCGCATGACAAGGCGGTGCAGGGCGATGACCTGCCGCTGCTGGTCGATTACTGGGCGCCCTGGTGCGGCCCCTGCCGGTCTATGGCGCCCGAGTTCAAGAAGGCCGCCGCCGAACTGGCCCCTGCCGTGCGCTTGGCCAAGCTGAACACCGAAGACCACCCCGAAATCGCATCCCGCGCCCGTATTCAAGGCATTCCGGCCCTGATCCTTTACCGCAACGGCCGAGAGGTCGCCCGCCTTGCCGGAGCCCGCCCCGCCCGCGACATTCTGGCCTTCGTGCGCCAGTCTTTGGCATGAAACCCGCAGGCGGCACCCGGTGGCCACCTTGACATTCGCCCTGCCTTCCGCCAAATCAGCGCCCAGAAGGTCATTGGGGCAGTAGCTCAGTTGGGAGAGCGCGTCGTTCGCAATGACGAGGTCAGGGGTTCGATCCCCCTCTGCTCCACCAAAGACCTTCCTGAAATCGGGCCGCCATGGGCGGCCTTTTTTGTTGCTCACCATCACCCCGGCCGTGCAAGGTGCCAGAGAGATTGAATCTTTTCTGGGGTTTGGGTTTGCTGGAAGATTTCGCGCTGCGATATTTCGATCTGTCGCTGACCCAACTCGCTCTGCTGTCCTGGCTGATCATCTTGGCGGGCGGGGTTGTGGGGTGGCTGATGCCGCAAGGGGCAACAGGCATCACGCGCGCGCCCTATTTTGCGATCAAGGCAGCGCTGGTGCTGGCGCTGGCTCAGGTCGGCCATATCGCTATGCAGGTGACGGTTCCCTCGCTGGTGGGCGAATACTATTGGGCCGCCCCGGCGATGCAGGCCGCGGGTCTTTTGGTATTCGGCTTCATTACGGTTCGTCTTGCCGCAGCCCGTTCGCGGGATGCCTTCGGGCACGGCAATCTCGCGCTGCTGTGTCTGGTGCCGCTTTTGTCGCTGATCCTGACCTTCAAGCGGTCCAAGGGTGACCCGGCGCTGCGGCGGGTCGGAAACAGATCGCTACTTACGGGCGAGATGGGCGTATTCGTCGGGGGATTTCTGTTGGTGTTGAGTGTGGCGCTCAACAATTATGTGCAGGAAGAACAGGCCAAGCGGGTGGCACAGGCGAATGTGGACGACAAGCTGAAGGGGGATTTCCTGCGTTTTCGCCTGAGGAAAGTGGTCGATAAGGTGCAGCTTCCGCGCCAGCAGGGCGAAGGGGTGATGGTTGTCGCTGTTGAGTTGCGCGACAAGGCGGTGCATTTTCGCTATGTCGCGGACCGCCCTGCCGACAGGTATCCCCAATGGCTTCGCGGGGGGCTGGTCAACAAGATGTGCGGAGAAACGCCTACCGCTGTGCTGGTCAAGGCGGGCGCAGCATTCGTCATGGACATCGAGGATCAAAAGGGTGCGCCCTATGCGACCATGACCGTGGATGCGAAAGCTTGCGGGTTCCAGCCAGATCCCTCGTAAGCCTTCCCCTTTCCGCCCCACTCTCCTATCCCTTGGGCAACAGCCAAGGGGGCAGGCATGATTCCGGTTCAGGGGTTCAAGGGGGCGAAGGTGGCGGTGCTGGGGCTCGGGCGGTCGGGCCTTGCCACGGCGCGGGCTTTGCAAGCCGGCGGGGCAGAGCCGCTGTTGTGGGACGACAGCCCCGAGGCGCGCGCCAAGGCCGAGGCTGAAGGGTTTGCCTGCACCGATCTTACCCGCAACGGCGCTTTTGAGGGCGTGGCCTGCCTTGTCACCTCGCCCGGTATTCCCCACCTTTACCCCCAGCCGAACAAGGTCATCGCCCGCGCGCTGGAGGCGGGCATTCCGGTCGATAACGACATCGGCCTGTTCTTTCGCAGCTATGCCACCCCCGACTGGGATGATTATGAGACCACGCCGCGGGTGATCTGCGTCACCGGCTCAAACGGCAAATCGACCACCACTGCGCTGATCCACCATATTCTGGAGGTTGCGGGCCGCCCCACCCAGATGGCGGGCAACATCGGCAAGGGCGTACTGTCCATCGACCCGCCACAGGATGGCGAGGTGGTGGTGCTGGAGCTTTCCAGCTATCAGACCGACCTTGCTCGGCATTTGACGCCCGATATCGCGGTTTTCACCAACCTGTCGCCCGATCATCTGGACCGGCATAACGGCATGGGCGGCTATTTCGCGGCTAAACGGCGTCTGTTCGCCGAAGGCGGGCCGGACCGCGCCGTGATTGGTGTGGATGAGGTCGAGGGGCGGTATCTGGCAAACCAGATGGCCGAAGGGCCGCAGGATGACCGGGTGATCCGCATCTCTTCGGGGCAAAAGCTGGAAGGATTCGGCTGGTCGGTCTTTGCCCGCAAGGGGTTTCTGGCCGAATGGCGCAAGGGCAAGCAGATGGCTTCCATCGACCTGCGCGGGGTGGCGGGCCTGCCGGGTGCCCATAACCACCAGAACGCCTGCGCCGCCTATGCTGCCTGCCGCAGCCTTGGTATCGCGCCAAGGCTGATCGAGGGCGCCTTTCACAGCTTTGCGGGCCTGCCCCATCGCAGCCAATTGGTGGGCGAAAGGGTCGGGGTGCGGTTCATCAATGACTCCAAGGCCACGAATGTGGACAGTGCCGCCAAAGCCTTGCAGGCCTTCGGAAAAATCCGCTGGATCGCGGGTGGCATGGGTAAGGATGGCGGCATCGCCGCGCTGCAACCCTTCCTCGGCTCGGTCGTCAAAGCCTATCTGATCGGCCATTCCGCCCGCGATTTCGCCCTGCAACTGGGCGACACTCCGCATGAGATTTGCGAAACGATGGACCGCGCCGTTGCCCGCGCGGGCGAAGAGGCCGAGGCGGGCGAGGTCGTTCTGCTGGCCCCCGCCGCCGCCAGCTTCGACCAATACCCCAACTTCGAAAAGCGGGGCGAGGATTTCACGGCAAGGGTGCGCGCCCTGATCGGATAAGGCGGCCCGCATTCATTTGCCCTTCTGCAAATACTCCACGGGGGTGCGGGGGTGTGAAACCCCCGCTGCCGACGGTGCGTTTCAGTGCATCGGGCCCAAAAGGCCACCTATGTTTTGACTGGCCTTTGCAGGGCATCTTGGCTAAGATTCCCATACGATCCGGGGCCAACCCGGACGTTTGGCAGAGCAGACGACAGACAGGCGGTTCCCATGACGGAAATGGTTCATGGCTCTATGCCCGCACGGGTGGCAGAGCCGGTGCTTCCACGCTGGTGGCGGACAATCGACAAGTGGACGCTGACGGCGATCCTTGTCCTGTTTGCCATCGGGTTACTCTTGGGGCTGGCCGCGTCGGTGCCGCTGGCCGAACGTAACGGCCTTGACCCCTATCACTATGTCCAGCGGCAGGCGGTTTTCGGTGCGCTGGCCATGGTCGCCATGGTCGCCTTTTCGATGATGTCGCCCGAAATGGTGCGGCGGATCGGGGTGATCGGCTTTCTGCTGTCGTTCCTGTCGCTGGTCCTGCTGCCGGCATTCGGCACCGACTTCGGTAAGGGCGCGGTGCGCTGGTTTTCGCTGGGCTTCGCCTCGTTCCAGCCTTCCGAGTTTCTCAAGCCCGGTTTCATCGTTGTCACGGCCTGGCTGATCGCGGCCTCGGGCGATCTGAACGGCCCGCCGGGCAAGGCAATTTCCTTCGGGCTTTGCGTGTCGATCGTGCTGATGCTGGCGCTGCAACCCGACTTTGGTCAGGCGATGCTGGTGCTTTTCGGCTGGGGCGTCATCTATTTCGTGGCCGGCGCGCCGATGCTGCTGCTGGCCTCGGTCATCGCGGCATTCAGCATGGGCGGAGTGTTCGCCTATAACGCCTCGGAACACGTTGCGCGCCGGATCAACGGCTATCTGGCGTCAGAGGTCGATCCGCGCAGCCAGATCGGCTATGCCACCAACGCCATTCAAGAGGGCGGCTTTTTCGGGGTTGGCGTGGGCGAGGGGCAGGTGAAATGGACGCTGCCCGATGCCCATACCGACTTTATCATCGCCGTTGCCGCCGAAGAATATGGCCTGATTCTGGTGCTGATCATCCTGGCGCTTTACGCCGCCATCGTCGTGCGCTCGCTGTACCGTCTGACGCGGGAGCGTGATCCGTTCACCCGTCTGGCAGGCACAGGGTTGGCCTGCGTGTTTGGTGTGCAGGCCATGATCAACATGGGGGTGGCGGTGCGACTGTTGCCAGCAAAGGGGATGACGCTGCCCTTCGTCAGCTATGGCGGTTCGTCGGTTATTGCCGCCGGGATCACGGTGGGAATGCTGCTGGCGATGACTCGCACGCGCCCGCAGGGTCAGTTCGGCGATATATTCGGCCGGCGGGGGCGCTGATGTCCGGCCCCCTGCTGCTGATCGCCGCCGGGGGAACCGGCGGCCACATGTTTCCCGCACAGGCGCTGGCCGAGGCGATGCTGGCGCGCGGTTGGCGGGTAAAGCTGTCCACCGATGCGCGGGGTGCCCGCTATGCCGGGGGCTTTCCGCAGGCGGTAGAGGTGGTGGTGACCGACAGCGCCACCTTTGCCCGTGGTGGCGTTCTGGCGAAACTGGCCGTGCCTTTCCGCATTCTGGGCGGCATTTTCGGCGCCACCCTTGGCATGATGCGTGACAAGCCTGCGGTGGTGGTGGGGTTCGGCGGCTATCCGTCGATCCCGGCGCTGTCGGCGGCGTGGCTCTTGCGCCGCCCCCGGATGATCCACGAACAGAACGGCGTGCTGGGCCGGGTGAACACCCGCTTTGCGCCCCGCGTCGATGCCGTGGCCTGCGGCACATGGCCCACCGCCTTGCCTGCTGGCGTCACCGGCACGCACACGGGCAACCCGGTGCGCGCGGCGGTGCTGGAACGGGCAGGGGCACCCTATATCCCGCCCGGTGATTACCCGATGTCGGTGGTGATCATCGGCGGCAGTCAGGGCGCGCGCATCCTGTCGGACGTGGTGCCCGATGCCATCGCCCGCCTGCCCGAAGGGCTGCGCCACCACCTGCGCATCGCCCAACAAGCCCGTCCCGAAGACCATGACCGCGTGGTCGCGGCCTATGAGGCCGCAGGTGTGGTGGCCGAGGTTGCGCCCTTCTTCGCCGACATTCCAAGGCGGCTGTCCGAGGCGCAACTGGTCATCAGCCGCTCGGGTGCGTCATCGGTCGCGGACATCTCGGTCATCGGGCGGCCGTCAATCCTGATCCCCTTTGCCGCCGCGATGGATGACCACCAGACCGCCAATGCCCGTGGGCTGGTTGACGCAGGGGCAGCGGTGCTGATTCCGGAAAAGGCGCTTGACGCCACCACGCTGGCGGACCACATGGCCTCGGTTCTGGGCCAGCCGGGCGCGGCGCTGCACATGTCGCAGAATGCGTTGGGGCAGGGCCGCCCGGATGCGACCGACCGTCTGGTCGCGCTGGTTGAAGGTTTGAATAAAGGGTGATGCGATGAATGCCACGAAACTGCCGCTGGAACTCGGTCCAATCCACTTTGTCGGCATCGGCGGCATCGGCATGTCTGGCATTGCCGAGGTGCTGCTGACCCTTGGCTATCGGGTGCAGGGGTCGGATTCGAAGGCATCGAAGATCACCGACCGTCTGGTTGGCCTTGGCGCGGTGTTCCATGAAGGCCAGCGCGCCGAGAATATCGGCGAGGCGGCTGTGGTGGTGATCTCCTCCGCCATCAAAAAGGGCAACCCCGAGCTGGAAGAGGCGCGCCGCAAAAAGCTGCCCGTGGTGCGCCGGGCCGAGATGTTGGCCGAACTGATGCGCCTGCGGTCGAATATCGCGGTGGCCGGAACGCATGGCAAGACCACGACCACGACCATGGTGGCGACCCTTCTGGACAAGGGCGGGTTCGACCCCACGGTGATCAACGGCGGGGTGATCCATGCCTATGGGTCGAACGCGCGGGCGGGCGAGGGCGAGTGGATGGTGGTTGAGGCCGATGAGAGTGACGGGTCATTCAACCGCTTGCCTGCCACCATCGCCATCGTGACCAACATCGACCCCGAGCATATGGAGCATTGGGGCACGATTGAAGCCTTGCGCAAGGGCTTCCTCGATTTCGTGTCGAACATTCCGTTCTACGGGCTGGCGGTGTGCTGCACCGACCACCCAGAGGTTCAGGCGCTGGTCGGCAAGATTGCCGACCGTCGGGTGGCGACCTTTGGCTTCAACGCGCAGGCCGATGTGCGCGCCGTGAACCTGACGTTCGAAAATGGCAAGGCGCACTTTGATGTGCTGCTGCAAAACGAGGGCGAAGGTTCGATTATTGAAGGCTGCACCCTGCCCATGCCGGGCAATCACAACGTGTCAAACAGCCTTGCGGCCATTGCTGTTGCCCGCCATCTGGGCATGAAGAAGGAAGAAATCCGCGAAGCGCTGGCTGGCTTTGCCGGCGTCAACCGCCGCTTTACGAAAGTAGGCGAGGTGAACGGCGTTTCGATCATCGACGATTATGGCCACCACCCGGTGGAGATTGCAGCCGTGCTGAAGGCCGCCCGTCAGGCGGTTTCCGGCACCCCCGGCGCGCGGGTGATCGCGGTGCATCAGCCGCATCGCTACAGCCGTTTGTCTAATCTTTTCAATGATTTCTGCGCCTGTTTCAATGAGGCCGACGTGGTGGGCATTGCCGAGGTTTATGCTGCGGGCGAAGACCCGATCCCCGGTGCCAGCCGTGATGATCTGGTCGCCGGGCTGATCGCCCATGGCCACCGTCATGCGCGGGCCGTGATGGACGAGGCCGATCTGGCCCGGCTTTTCAAGGAACAAACCCGGCCCGGCGATATCTTCGTCTGCCTTGGCGCGGGCACGATTTCGGCTTGGGCGAATAACTTGCCGACCCGGCTTGCGGGGCAGGCAGCATGACATTTTTTTCCGCAGAAATCTTATGCGATTTATCCTTCAAGCTATTGTACAAAAAAGGTAACCAAAAATTTAGTACAAATGTACTTTGGGGGCGCGCATGAGCTTGCCGCTGATCCTTGGCTGCGTCTGGGTGGTCGCCTCTGCCATCGTGGCCATGTTGCCGATGCGGATGCAATATGCGCCGGGCATCGCTTTGCTGATCGCGGCTCCGGCGCTGATCCTGTGGATCGGGGCAGAGCATGGCTGGCCTTGGGCGGTTGGCGGCCTATTCGCCTTCGTCTCGATGTTCCGCAATCCGCTGCGGTATTTCGCCCGCCGCCTGTTCGGGGCAGGCAAGCCATGATGGCGCCAATCCTTTGCAGTTTTTTGTGGCTGATCGCGGCAAATCTGACGGCGATGCTGCCCAGCCGTGACCATCATTGGCGCGCGGCTTACGCCCTGATTGCGGCGGGTGTGCCGCTTTTGGGCTGGATCACACTGACGGGCGGCCCGCTTTGGGGGATGGCCTTCCTTGTGGGCGGGGCCAGTGTTTTGCGCTGGCCGTTGATCCGGTTGTGGCGGTGGCTGCGGGGGCTGGCGCTTGCCAGTTGGCAGGAGCGGAACTAAGGCTTTGCTGGCCTCTCCGTCGTGTCGCATTTGTGTGGGGGCGCTCCTTGATTTGTTTCAGCGCTGGCGTGCCAGGCAGCGCACACCGAAGTAAAGCCACTTGCGTGGGTCGGCAAAGCGCCGCAGAACGCGAGGATGACGATGCCTCCCACCCCACGCGGCGCGCTGACGCCGAACCGTTCCCTTGCCGATCTGACCTGGCTGCGAAGCGGCGGGCCAGCCGACTGGCTGTTCCAGCCCGCGGATGAGGCGGATCTTGCGGAATTTCTTGCCGCGCTTGATCCGGCCATTCCGGTGTTCCCGATGGGGGTTGGCAGTAACCTGATCGTGCGTGATGGCGGCATTCGTGGTGTGGTGATCCGGCTGGGGCGCGGGTTCAATGGCATTGAAACCACAGGGGAAACCGTGACCGCAGGGGCGGCTGCGCTGGATGCACATGTGGCGAAGAAAGCGGCAGAGGCCGGGCTGGACCTGACCTTTTTGCGCACCATTCCGGGCAGTGTTGGCGGGGCCGTTCGGATGAATGCGGGCTGCTATGGCAGCTATGTCGCCGACAATCTGGTTTCAGTTCGCATCGTCACCCGGCAGGGCGTGGTGCGCGACATTGCCGCCGCCGAGCTGAACCTGCGCTATCGTCAGTCTGACCTGCCCGAAGGGGCGGTGATTGTCAGCGCCACCTTCCGCGCCCAAGCCGGCGACCCGGCAGAGCTGGAGGCGCGGATGGTGGACCAAATCGCCAAGCGCGACGCCAGCCAGCCGACGAAAGACCGCAGCGCTGGGTCCACCTTTCGCAACCCTGTGGGTCATTCCAGCACCGGGCGCGCCGATGACAGCCACGAGCTGAAGGCTTGGAAGGTCATCGATGATGCCGGCATGCGGGGCGCCATCAGGGGCGGAGCGCAGATGTCGCCCAAGCATTCGAATTTCCTGATCAATACCGGAGGGGCGACTTCCGCCGATCTGGAAGATTTGGGCGAAGAGGTGCGAAAAAGGGTTTTCCAACAGGCGGGTATCACGTTAGAGTGGGAAATCATGCGGGTAGGCGAACGTCTGCCCTAATAACAAGATCACGGGCCGCAAAGGTCCGGGCGAGGCAGTGATGGCGGGCAAGTCGAGCGGGACTGCCCCCCGAGTGGCGGTACTGATGGGTGGACTTTCCGCAGAGCGGGAGGTTTCTCTGTCGTCGGGGCATGAGTGTGCCCAGGCCCTTAGGGTGGCGGGATATGAGGTGGTCGAGGTCGATTGCGGCCCCGATCTGCCTGCGCGCTTGGCTGAAATTCGCCCCGATGTCTGCTTTAATGCCCTGCATGGCCGTTGGGGCGAGGATGGCTGCGTGCAGGGCCTGCTGGAATGGCTGCGCATTCCCTATACCCATTCGGGCGTGCTGGCCTCGGCTTTGGCGATGGGCAAGGCGCGCGCGAAAGAAGCCTTCGCTGCTGCGGGCCTGCCCATCCTGCAAGGCGTGATTGCCAGCCGCGAGGCGGTGGAGGCGGGGCACGTTCTGCCGCCGCCCTATGTGGTCAAGCCGAATAGCGAAGGCTCGTCCGTCGGCGTTTATATCGTGCATCCGGGCAGCAATGCACCGCGCCTTGCGGCAACGATGCCCGCCGAGGTGATGGTGGAAACCTATGCGCCGGGGCGGGAGCTGACGACCTCAGTCTTGGGTGACCGCGCGCTTTGCGTGACCGATATCATCACCGACGGCTGGTATGATTATGAGGCAAAATACACCACCGGCGGGTCGCGCCATGTGGTGCCCGCAGAAATTCCGCAAGAGATTACCGAGGCTTGCCTTGACTATGCCCTGCGCGCCCACCGCGCCCTTGGCTGCCGGGGGCTGAGCCGCACCGATTTTCGCTGGGATGAGGCGCGGGGCCTGCAAGGGCTGGTCCTGCTGGAAACCAACACCCAGCCGGGGATGACTCCCACCTCGCTGGCGCCCGAGCAGGCAGCCATTTGTGGCGTGACGTTCCCCGAACTGTGCGACTGGCTGGTAAAGGACGCGTCATGCAACCGCTAGGCCGGTCCCCCTTCCGCCGCGATCCGGCGCCCACCTATTGGGCCTACAAGATGCAGCGGCTGTGGCTGACGCCCTTGTTCCGTGTGGCGTTCCGCGTGGGCCTGCCCGCCTTTGCGATTGCGATGGTGGCAGGACTTGTCCTGATGGATCAGGGCCGCCGCGATGCGATTTCAGGCGGTTTTGCCCATATCCGCGACCAGTTTCAGGCCCGGCCCGAATTTCGCGTGGGCCTGATGTCGATCGAAGGCGCCTCGCCCGACCTGGCCGATGCGGTGCGGGCGCGGCTGGGTGTCAAGCTGCCCGCCTCCAGTTTTGATCTGGATATGACGGCGCTGCGGGCCAAGGCGCAGGAACTGGACGCCGTAGCTTCGGCGGAATTGTCGTTGCGTTCTGGCGGTGTGCTGCAGGTGGTGATCAAGGAACGCGAGCCGATGATGATCTGGCGCGTGGCCCCTGACCGGCTGGAGATGCTGGATGCCACCGGCCACCGGGTTGCGGCGCTGGCTGCGCGTGGTGACCGGCCCGACTTGCCGCTGATTGCGGGGCAGGGGGCGGACGCCTCGGCAATCGAGGCGCTGGCGCTGATTGATGCCGCAGGTCCGCTGCTGCCCCGGATGCGCGGGCTGGTGCGGGTCGGAGAGCGGCGCTGGGACATGGTGCTGGACCGTGATCAGCGCATCCTGCTGCCGCAAGACAGCCCGGTCGAGGCGCTGGTGGCCTTGCTGGAAATGAACACCGCAGATGATCTTTTGACCCGTGATGTGACCACGATTGACCTGCGTGTGGCGGCCCGTCCGGCCATTCGCCTTTCACCCAATGCCTTGACCGAAGCGCGCCGTGCGCGCGGCCTGATTGACGACGACAAGAAGAAAAAGACGGGGAGCGACCTATGACCGACCTCTACCAGACCCAGCGTGCCATGCGTGCCTTGCGTCGTGCTGCGATCCAGCGGGGTGTGGTGGCGATCCTGGATGTCGGCACCTCCAAAATCGCCTGTCTTGTGCTGCGGTTCGACGGGTACGAGACACAGGCCGATGGCGACGGCGTTGGCCCGATGGCCGGCCAATCGACGTTCCGGGTGATCGGGGCGGCCACCACCCGGTCGCGCGGCGTGCGGTTTGGCGAAATTGCGGTGATGAATGAAACCGAGCGCGCCATCCGCACCGCCGTGCAGGCGGCGCAGAAAATGGCCAATGTGCGGGTTGATCATGTGATCGCCTGTTTCTCGGGCGCTGAACCGCGCAGCTATGGGCTGGCGGGTGAGTGGGATTTGCAGGACAGCGTGGTGACCGAGCAGGATGTGGCCCGCGTGCTGGCCGCCTGCGACGTTCCCCCCTTGGGCGACGGGCGCGAGGTGCTGCATGCCCAGCCGGTGAACTTTGCGCTGGATCACCGTTCTGGCCTTGGGGATCCGCGCGGCCAGATCGGCAACCGTCTGGCGACCGATATGCACCTTTTGTCGGTGGATGGGTCCGTGATCCAGAACCTGGTCTATTGCATCAAGCGCTGCGACCTTGAACTGGCGGGGATTGCCTCTTCCGCCTATGCCTCTGGCATCGCCAGCCTTGTGGAAGATGAACAGGAACTGGGTGCTGCCTGCATCGACATGGGCGGCGGGGCGACCGGCATTTCCATTTTCATGAAAAAGCACATGATCTTTGCCGATGCCGTGCGCATGGGCGGCGACCATGTGACCAGCGACATCTCCAAAGGCTTGCAAGTGCCGATGGCTGTGGCCGAGCGGATCAAGACCAAGCATGGCGGCATTCAGGCCACCGGCATGGACGACCGCGAGATGATCGAGATCGGCAGCGACAGCGGCGATTGGGAAAAAGACCGCCGCACCGTCAGCCGGACCGAGTTGATCGGCATCATGCGCCCGCGCGTCGAGGAAATTCTGGAAGAGGTGCGCGTGCGTCTGGATGCCGCCGGTTTCGACAGCCTGCCCAGCCAGCAGATCGTTCTGACGGGCGGGGCCAGCCAGATTCCGGGGTTGGACGGGCTGGCCAGCCGCATCCTTGGTAACCGCGTCCGCATGGGACGCCCGTTGCGGGTGCAGGGCCTGCCGCAAGCCGCCTCTGGTGCTGCGTTTTCCTCGGCTGTGGGGTTGTGCCTGTTTGCGGCCTACCCGCAAGACGAGTGGTGGGATTTCGACATCCCGACCGAGCGCTATCCGGCCCGCTCGCTCAAGCGCGCCATGCGGTGGTTCAAAGACAACTGGTAACCCCCATATCCTGCGCCATTGGCGAAATACCGCTGAAATTGGACCTTCAACACCCATATTTTGTGGCGTTGAAGCGTTTTTTTGATGACCTTGCTCCGGCTCCGGGGTAAGCTGTTTGGTAATTCGGCATATGCAACGGGCGGGGACGGCCCGGAGCAAGAGTGCGGGACAGTAACGGCGCGGCTTTAGACCGCGGGTGCAAGGGACAGGCGGACAGACGATGGCATTGAACCTGATCATGACCTCTCAGCAGGAAGAGCTGAAGCCGCGCATCACCGTATTCGGTGTTGGCGGTGCGGGCGGCAACGCTGTGAACAACATGATCGACAAGCAGCTTGAAGGGGTCGAGTTCGTAGTGGCGAACACCGACGCGCAAGCGCTGCAACAGTCCAGATCGGCCAGCCGCATCCAGATGGGTGTCAAGGTAACCGAAGGTCTGGGGGCAGGGGCCCGCCCGACCGTTGGCGCCGCCGCCGCCGAAGAAACCATCGAGGAAATCGTCGATCATCTGGCCGGTGCGCATATGTGCTTCATCACCGCCGGCATGGGCGGCGGCACCGGCACTGGCGCTGCCCCGATCATCGCGCAGGCCGCGCGAGAGCTGGGTGTGCTGACCGTCGGCGTCGTGACCAAGCCCTTCCAGTTCGAAGGCAACAAGCGCATGAAGCAAGCCGAAGAAGGCATTGCCGCGCTTCAGAAAGTCGTCGATACGCTGATCATCATTCCCAACCAGAACCTGTTCCGTCTGGCGAATGAACGCACCACCTTTACCGAAGCCTTCGCCATGGCCGATGACGTGCTGTATCAGGGCGTCAAGGGTGTGACTGACCTGATGGTGCGCCCCGGCCTGATCAACCTCGACTTTGCCGACGTGCGCGCGGTGATGGACGAGATGGGCAAGGCCATGATGGGCACGGGCGAGGCATCGGGCGATGACCGCGCGGTTCAGGCCGCCGAAAAGGCGATTGCCAACCCGCTGCTGGATGAGATCAGCCTGAATGGTGCCAAGGGTGTTCTGATCAACATCACCGGCGGCCATGACCTGACGCTCTTCGAGCTGGACGAAGCGGCGAACATCATCCGCGAAAAGGTTGATCCCGAGGCGAATATCATCGTCGGCTCGACCTTGGATACCACGATGGAAGGCGCGATCCGCGTGTCGGTCGTGGCCACGGGCATCGATGTCAGCCAGGCCAACCGGGCAGAGCCCGCCGTGGCCCGCCGCCCGATGGCCGAACCGCTGAAGCCTGCGCATCAGCCAGAGCCGAAGCGCGAAGCGCCGATGACGCTGCAACGCGCGATGCCTCCGGTTGTGGCAGAGCAGGTGATCGAGGTTGAGGTCAACGACGATCCCGGCCTGTTTGATGACATGCCCGCCGCCACCTTCCGCCCCGAGGTTGACGTGCAAGAGGTTGCGGCTGACGATATGCCGCCGCCCGCCTATCGCCCGCAACCGGCAGCCCAGCCTGCGGCCCGTCCGGCCCCGGCGGCCAGCCATGATACCGACCCGGGCACCTTCGTTGCCCCGCGTCCGCGCAACCCCGGCACCCCATCACCCGAGGCGCTGGCCCGGTTGCAGGCCGCCGTCTCGCGTAATCCCGGTGCCGCCGCCCGTCCGGCAGCGCCTGCTGCTGCCGCGCCCCGCGCCGCTGCTCCCGCCGCCGCCAAACCGGCCGAAACGCGCCCGCGCTTTGGCATCGGCGGGCTGATCAGCCGCATGGCTGGTGGTCATGGCGAAGGCGAGCGCGCCGCTGCACCCGCCCGTCAGCAACCCCCTGTCACCTCTTACGATGATGAGCAGGAACTGTCTGCCGATCAGGAGCGGATCGAGATTCCCGCCTTCCTGCGCCGTCAGGCCAACTGAAATACAGGCGCAAGAAACTGTAACAAGCCCGGCCATGTGCCGGGCTTTTTCTTTTATATCAATGGCTTGCCGCACCGCGGCGCTGACATATTCCGTCACAAAGAGTGAGTTGAGGTAAACGGCTTCTCAACTTAGGTAAATGGCACCGGCATTCATGCTGGCCAAGACGCAGGAACCAGGAACGACGCCCGTGCAGAACACGCTCGCGCAAGCTGCCATCTTTCAGGGAACCGGCCTTCATTCGGGGGCTGCGGTGACCATGGTTCTGCGACCCGCCGCGGCGGATCACGGCATCTGGTTCCGTCGCACCGATGTGGTGGCGGATGCCCGCATCGCGGCCCGCTGGGACACGGTTGTGCCGTCAAAGCTGTGCACCCTGATTGCCAATGGTGCAGGGGTTTCGGTTTCGACGATCGAACATATCATGGCAGCCTTGGCCGGTTCGGCGATTCACAACGCCGAGATCGAGATTGATGGCCCCGAGGTTCCGATTCTTGACGGGTCTTCCGCGCCTTTCGTGGCAGGCATTCTGGCGGCGGGGATCGTCGCGCAGGATGAGCCTGTGCGCGCGCTGCGCGTTCTGAAGTCGGTTGAGGTGCGCGATGGTCTGGCCGTCGCCCGGCTGGAACCGGCCGATATGCTGGAAATCGACTTTGCGATCGACTTTGCCGAGGCGGCGATCGGCAAGCAGGCCAAGCGGCTGAACATGTCGAACGGGGCTTTCGTGCGCGAACTGTCCGACAGCCGCACCTTTTGCCGCAATGCCGAAGTGGTGGCTATGCAGGAGCGCGGGCTGGCGCTTGGCGGCACGCTGGAAAATGCCGTGGTGTTTGATGGCGACCGGATTCTGTCGCCCGGCGGTCTGCGCCACAAGGATGAGCCGGTGCGCCACAAGATGCTGGATGCGGTGGGCGACCTGTCGCTGGCCGGAGGGCCCATTTTGGGCCGTTACACCGGCATTCGTGCGGGGCACGCGCTGACCAACCGCTTGCTGCGTGCGCTTTTTGCCACGCCCGGCGCTTGGGCCTGGGTGGATATGACGAACAAGACCGGGGCAAAACTGCCCGGCGTGGGCGTTCATGCCGCCGATCTTCCGGCTTGCGCCTGACCCAGTGCCCGAACATGGTGCCGAAACCGCCGCTCGGGCAACAAACCCGTTTTGCGCCCGGAATTTTTCTGTGCTAGTCAGGGCCGTGACTGGCAGGTTCCGCCTTCAAGGATGGAACCGCCCGAGGCAGATGGATAGGCGGAAGATGGCAGTCGTAAAGTCGGGTGCGTTGCGGCAGGCCTTGGGCACTGCGCTGCTTGTGTCGGTTTTGACCGGATGCAGCGTGATCGGTCTGGGCGGCAAGCAGACCAAAGAGGCGCCGCTAGACAGCTATACGCCCGAGCAGATCTATGAGATGGGCGAGAAAGAGCTGGAGGTTCAAAAGAACCCCAAGGCCTCGCTTCGCTATTTCCAGGAGGTGGAGCGGCTTTACCCCTATACCGAATGGGCCAAGCGCGGGCTGATCATGCAGGCCTATACCCTGCATCAGACCAAGAAATATGATGAGGCGCGCGACGCCGCCCAGCGGTATCTGGATTTCTATCCGGGCGATGAGGACGCGGCCTATGCCCAGTATCTGCTGGCGCTGTCCTATTATGACCAGATTGACGAGGTTGGCCGCGATCAGGGCCTGACCTTCCAGGCGCTGCAAGCGCTGCGCGTGGTGATCGAGCAATATCCCGACAGCGAATATGCCAAATCGGCGATGCTGAAATTCGACATGGCCTTTGACCAGCTTGCGGCGAAGGAAATGGAGATCGGGCGATATTACCTGAAACGCGGCAATTACGCGGCTGCGATCAACCGCTTCCGCACCGTGGTGCAGGATTACCAAACCACCAGCTATACCGCCGAGGCGCTGCACCGTCTGGTCGAATGCTATCTGGCGCTTGGCTTTACGGATGAGGCGCAGACCGCTGCGGCGATTCTGGGTTATAACTACCAGTCGTCGCCGTTCTATGAAGACAGCTTCAAGCTGCTCAAGGGGCGCGGTCTTGAACCCAAGGTCAAGGGCGATGGCTGGCTGGCCAAGGTTTACCGCCAGATGATCCGGGGCGAATGGCTGTAAGCCGGGGGGCGAATGCTCGTCTCGCTTGATATCCGCGATGTGCTGATCATCGACCGGCTTTCTTTGGCGTTTCAGCCGGGGCTGAATGTGCTGACCGGCGAAACCGGGGCGGGCAAGTCGATTCTGCTTGATGCCTTGGGGTTCGTGCTGGGCTGGCGCGGGCGGGCCGAACTGGTCCGGCAGGGGGCCGCGCAGGGTGAAGTTGAGGCGGTGTTCGAGCTGCCTGCGGGGCATCCTGCGTTTGCCGTGCTGGACGCGGCGGGGCTAGAGGCCGAGGGAGAACTGATCCTGCGGCGCGTCAACACCGCCGATGGTCGCAAGACGGCTTGGGTCAACGGCCGTCGCGCCACGGGGGAACTGTTGCGCGATCTGTCTGATACGCTGGTGGAATTGCACGGTCAGCATGATGATCGGGGGCTGCTGAACCCTCGTGGGCATCGGCTGCTGCTGGATACCTTCGGTCAGATTGATACAGGCCCGGCCCGCCGGTTGTGGCGCGCCCGGTCCGAGGCGCGGTCGGCGCTGGAAGCGGCGCAATCGGCCCTGTCACGGGCACAGGCTGAAGAGGATTTCCTGCGCCATGCTGTTGGGGAATTGGACAAACTTAACCCCGAACCCGGCGAAGAGGCCACACTGGATGCCCGCCGCCGCCTGATGCAAGGGGCAGAGCGTATTCGCGCCGACATCGCCCGCGCCCATGGCGCGCTGGCCGACGGGGCAGGGGGCGCGATGCGCGATGCCTTGCGCTGGCTGGAAGGGGCGTCTGACAAGGCTGAGGGGCGGCTGGATGGGGCGCTTGCGGCGCTGAACCGGGCGATTTTGGAGCTTTCGGATGCCGAGGCGGGGGTGGAGGACACCCTGCGCAGCCTTGATTTCAACCCCTCAGAACTGGAGGCGTTGGAAGAGAGGCTGTTTGCCATCCGCGCGCTGGCCCGCAAGTATGGCGTGCTGCCCGATGATTTGGGCACCCATGCCGAAACGCTGCGGGGCAGGCTGGCGGCGATTGACGGCGGCGTTGAGGGGCTTGCGAAACTGGAACGCGCTGTGGCCGAGGCGGATCGCGCATACACCGCCGAGGCGATGCGGCTGACCAAGGCACGGCGCGAGGCGGCCAAGCGGCTGGATGCGGCGATGGCGGCGGAACTCGCGCCGCTGAAGATGGAGCGCGCCGTTTTCGCCACCGAGGTCACCACCGCCGATCCGGGGCCGGACGGGGTGGATGCGGTTACCTTTACCGTTGCCACCAATCCCGGCGCGCCCTCTGGCCCGTTGAACCGGATTGCCTCGGGCGGGGAGCTTTCGCGCTTCTTGCTGGCGCTCAAGGTCTGCCTGACCGGCGAGGCGCCCGGCATGACCCTGATCTTTGACGAGATTGACCGGGGGGTTGGTGGCGCCACCGCCGATGCCGTGGGGCGGCGATTGAAATCGCTGGCCGCGCGGGCGCAGGTTCTGGTGGTGACCCATTCGCCGCAGGTGGCGGCTTTGGGCGGGCATCACTGGCGGGTGGAAAAGAAAGTTGTGAAAAATCAGACGCTTTCTACCGTCACATCCCTGCCGCCAGAGGCGCGGGTGGAGGAAATTGCCCGCATGCTGGCCGGTGACCGCATCACCGAAGCGGCGCGGGAAGCGGCAAGGGCCCTGCTTTCCGCCTGAGAGTTATGCGCTATTAGTATTATTATTGCACTGCGCGCATAGCGGATTTCGCAATTGCGGCACTACTATGCCGCGTCGCGGCATCCTATTTTCAGCCCATGAGCAGAAATCAGGAGGTTCCAATGCTGAACCGTGTCAAATCTTTTCTTAACACCCTTCTTCCGCCAACCGTGGAAGACCGCGAGCGTGCCTATCTGAACGAATCCGTATCGCGCACCGATCTGGAGCGGCGGGAGCGGATGATCGAACAGGGCATGTTCCGTCATCGCGCCTTCGGGATGTAACCCTTAGCTCAGGGCCGAAAAGGTCAGGTTCTCAACGCCATCGCGCCCCAGAACCGCGACCAGAACTGCCCCGATCCGGGGAATGTCGGTCCCGGCCTCATCCACTGCGCCGGTGATCACGAACCGCTGGCGCACCAGAAAACAGCCGGGAAACAGCGACCGCGCGCTGCCCTTGCCGGTGACAAGGCGGGCGCGGGCAAAGATGCCGGCGAATTCGGCCGCCAGACTGGTTGCGACCTCGTCCTTGCCCTCGGCCCATTGGCCGGTCAGGGTCAGGGCGGTGCCGCCCTCGGCCATCAGGGTGGACAGCGCGACGGCGTCGCCCGCCCCAAAGCCTTGCGCAAAGGCGCGGATGAACTCTTCACCAGTCATTCGTTCACACCGTTCATGGCACCATCTTTCCGGGATTCATCAGGTTCATCGGGTCTAGCGTGGCCTTGATGCGGTCCATCACGCCCCAGGCCGCGCCATGTTCGGCCGCCATCAGGCCCAGCTTGCCCAAGCCGATGCCATGTTCGCCGGTAATGGTTCCGCCCAGCCGCAGCGCGCGTTCTGCCATGCGGTGGGCCAGCGCCTTGGCGGCTGTCAGGTCATCGGGGTTCGCGGGGTCAATCAGCAAAATGGCGTGGAAATTTCCGTCACCGACATGACCCAGAATGGGGCCGGGAATCGGGCTGCCGGCAATATCCGCTGCCGTTTCCTCAACCGCCTGCGCCAGCGCTGAGATCGGCACGCAGACATCGGTGATCACGGCCTTTGCGCCGGGGCGGCTGGCCAGAATCGCCGGATAGGCGGCGTGGCGCATTTTCCACAGGGCGCGGCAGTCTTCCTCGGCCTTGGCCCAGCGGAAGCCGTCGGCCCCAAAGCCAGCCGCGATTTCGCCAAATCGTTCCGCTTGTTCCTGCACTCCGGCGGGTGAGCCGTGGAACTCCACCGCCAGCAGCGGGGTTTCGGGCAGGGCCATGTTGGAATGGGCGTTACAGGCGGCAACCGTGGCGCTGTCAAGAAACTCGATCCGCGCCATGGGAATGCCCATCTGCATCGTGGCAATCACGCAATCCACGGCCGCCGCCATGCTGGGAAAGCCGCAGGTCGCGGCAGATACCGCCTCTGGCTGGCCGTGCAGATGCAGCGTCAGTTCGGTGATCAGGCCAAGCGTGCCTTCGGACCCGACAAACAGCGCGGTCAGGTCGTATCCTGCCGAAGACTTCGGCGCTTGTGATCCGGTCCGGATCACCTCGCCCCCCGCCAGCACGATTTCCAGCCCCAGCACATTGTCGCGCATGGTGCCATAGCCCACCGCCGCCGTGCCGCTGGCCCGCGTGGCGGCCATGCCGCCAAGGCTGGCATCGGCCCCCGGATCAACCGGAAAGAACAGCCCCGTATCGCGCAGCCAGGCGTTCAGCGCCATCCGGGTGATGCCGGGCTGGACCCGTGCAATCCGGTCTTCGGATCTGACCTCGATGACCGCCGCCATGTCACGGAAATCAACCGTCACACCGCCCGTCACCGCCAGCGCATGCCCCTCCAGTGAGGTGCCCGCGCCCCAGCCGATCAACGGCACAGCGTGAGCCGCCGCAATCCGCGCCAGTGCGGCCACTTCCCCGGTCGTGAGGGGAAACGCCACCGCATCGGGCGCGCGGGCGGTGATATGGCTTTCGCTTTGGGCGTGGTGAGCCAAAACCGCCGGGGCGGTGGACAGCCGGTCACCCAGCAGGGCACGCATCTCATCAAGGGCAGGGGCCAGACTCATGGCGCGGACACTAGGCGAGGGCAGGGGGAAGGGAAAGGGCGAGTGGATCACATAAGCGAAGGCCCGCACCAAGGGCGCGGGCCAAAAGTCCTCGAAGGAAATTGGGTCAGAAAAACGCCTGCAACCCGGTAATCGCCCGCCCAAGGATCAGCGCATGAACGTCATGCGTGCCTTCATAGGTGTTCACGGTTTCCAGGTTCACCATGTGGCGGATCACCTGGAATTCCTCGGAAATCCCGTTGCCGCCGTGCATGTCGCGCGACCAGCGGGCAATATCCAGCGCCTTGCCGCAGTTGTTGCGCTTGACGATCGAGATCATCTCGGGTGCGGCATTGGCATCATCCAGCAGCCGACCGACCTGAAGCGACGCCTGAAGGCCCAGCGAAATCTCGGTCAGCATATTGGCCAGTTTCAACTGGAAAAGCTGGGTCTGCGCGATGGGCTTGTTGAACTGCTTGCGGTCCAACCCATATTGGCGGGCCGCCGACAGGCAGAACTCTGCCGCGCCCATTACACCCCAGGAAATGCCATAGCGCGCGCGGTTCAGGCAGCCGAACGGCCCCTTCAGCCCCTCGACATGGGGCAGCAGGGCGTCCTCGCCCACCTCCACATTCTCCATCACGATCTCGCCGGTAATCGAGGCGCGCAGCGACAGCTTGCCGCCGATCTTGGGCGCCGACAGGCCCTTGGTGCCCTTGTCCAGCACAAAGCCACGGATCTTGCCGCCATGCGCGTCAGACTTGGCCCAGACCACGAACACATCGGCGATGGGCGCGTTCGATATCCACATCTTGGACCCGTTCAGCACATAGCCATTGGCGGTTTTCTTCGCCACGGTCTTCATCCCGGCGGGGTCGGAACCGGCATCCGGCTCGGTCAGGCCAAAGCAGCCGATCCATTCGCCGCTCGCCAGTTTGGGCAGGTATTTCTTGCGCTGATCCTCGCTGCCATAGGCATAGATCGGATACATCACCAGCGACGACTGCACCGACATCATCGAACGATAACCCGAGTCGACCCGCTCAACCTCGCGCGCGATCAGGCCATAGGCGACATAGCTGGCGCCAAGGCCGCCGTATTCCTCGGGCACGGTCACGCCCAGAAGGCCCATCTCGCCCATTTCACGGAAAATCGCCGGGTCGGTCGATTCCTCGGCAAAGGCCATGATGATGCGGGGTTGCAGCTTTTCCTGCGCATAGGCGCGGGCGCCGTCGCGCAGGGCGCGCTCTTCCTCGGTCAGTTGCGCATCAAGGCGGAAGGGGTCTTCCCAGTCGAACCGGCCCAGATCGGGGGCGTCTTTTGCTTTCAGCTTGGGTTTATCGGCCATTTCTGCCTCCGCCGTGGAAATGTCATGGTATGGGATGCGTATCGCACGATTCTGGTGCATGATCCAACGAAACCACCGCAACAGATTATCAGGAAAACTCATGTTCGCGCGCCGCTATCTGCCTTCAGTTCCCTCGCTTCTGGCGCTGGAGGCGGTGGCGCGGCTGGGCACTGCTTCGGCTGCGGCGGCAGAGTTGAACCTGACACAAGGCGCTATCAGCCGCCAGTTGCAAGTGCTGGAGGGGCAGTTGGGCGTGGCGCTGCTGATCCGCGACAAGCACCGCCTGCGTCTGACGCCCGCCGCGCTGGATTTCGTGGCCGAGGCGCGGCGTGCATTGCAGACGCTGTCCCAAGCCTCGCTGACCCTTCGCGCCAATCCGACGGGGGGCAGCCTGAACCTGGCCATCCTGCCTGCCTTTGGCGTGAACTGGCTGGCCCCGCGTCTGGCCCGGTTCGCACAAGCCCATGCCGAGGTGACGGTGAACCTGTCCACCCGGCTGAAACCATTTGATTTCGCAACCACCGCCTTTGATGCCGCGATTCACTATGGCCGACAAGACTGGCCCGGTGTCGAATATCTCAAGCTGATGGATGAAGAGCTGATCGCCGTCACCGCCCCCGGTTTCTTGCCCGCGCCCCTGACCCGCGCGGCCGACATTCTGCACCACCCGCTGTTGCAATTGGAAAGCCGCCCCGGCGATTGGGGGCGCTGGCTGGCCTATCATGGCGAGGCGGGAACCCGCCCGCCTGCGATGCTGTTCGATCAGTTTTCCACCATGTCGCAGGCGGCGATTCACGGCCTTGGGCTGGTGCTGATGCCGCGGTTCCTGATTTCGCGGGAATTGGCCGAGGGGCGGTTGGTGTCGGTCTGGGGGGGGGCGGTCAAGGCGCTGGGATCGTATTACCTCGTCTGGCCCGACACAACGCCCGCCCGCGCGCCGCTGGTATCGTTTCGCAAATGGCTGGAAGGGGAAATCGCCGTCTGATCCTTGCGTTTGATCAAACCCCGCGCCAATCATGGGGCAACCCAAAAGGTGCGACATGACCCAGCCCAAGAAGATCGGTGATATTTCCTTCTGGTATGCCGACATCGGCCTGCCAAAGACGCGGCGCAAGGCGCTGGGGGGCGATACCACGGTGGATGTGGCGATCATTGGCGCGGGGTATACCGGCCTCTGGTCGGCCTATTACCTGAAAAAAGCCGATCCCAGCCTGAACATCCTTGTCATTGAAAAGGAATTCGCGGGCTTTGGTGCCTCTGGCCGCAACGGGGGCTGGCTGTCGGGCGGGTTCGCGTGGAGCCATGTCCGCTATGCCGCGGACAAGGGCGAAGGCCCGGTGCGCCAGATGGTGCAGGCGATGAACGGCACCGTGGCCGAGGTGATCCGCGTGGCGGCGGAAGAGGGGATCGACGCCGACATCCTGCCCACCGATGAGCTGATGGTGGCCACCAACCCCGCGCAACTGGACCGGCTGAAGGCCGAGGTGGCCCATCGCCGCCATTGGGGCGAAGATCAGCGCACATTCGGGATCGGGGCCGAAGAGGCGCGGGCGCGGGTCAACGTGCCCGGCATCCTTGGCGGCATGATCGTGACCGATGTGGCCCGCGTGCAGCCCGCGAAACTGGTGCGTGGGCTGGCCGATGTGGTCGAGCGGATGGGCGTGCAGATTGTCGAGGGCACGACCGTCACCGAATTCAGCGCCGGTCAGGTGAAAACCGACTGCGGCACGGTCAAGGCCCGCTTCATCCTGCGTGCCACCGAAGGCTTTACCGCCACCCTGCCGGGGCATGAACGGGAGTGGCTGCCGCTCAATTCCGCGCAGATTGCGACCCAGCCGCTACCACAACATGTCTGGGATGAAATAGGCTGGCAAAGGCATGAAATCTTTGGTGATTTCAACAATGCCTATTGTTACTGCCAACGCACGCGTGAAGGCCGCATCACCGTGGGCGCGCGGGGGGTGCCTTACCGCTATGGCTCAAAACTCGACAACTCCGGCGCGCCGGATGGAGAGACGATCCGGCGGCTGACCGAAATCCTGCATACCCATTTCCCGATGACCCGCGATTTCGCCATTGATCATGCCTGGTGCGGTGTCATCGGCGTGCCGCGTGACTGGTGTACGACCGTGGGGCTTGATCCCGCGACCGGCATCGGCTGGGCCGGGGGGTATGTCGGGGTCGGGGTCTCTACCTCGAACCTGTCGGGCCGGACCTTGGCCGATCTGGTCTTGAACCGCGATACCGAACTTGCGCGGTTGCCGTGGGTCAATCGCAAGGTGCGGGCGTGGGAACCGGAACCCTTCCGCTGGCTGGGTGTTCACAGCATGTATTCCCTGCTGCGTATCGCCGATGGGCGAGAGGCGCGGCTGGGCATTCCGCCCTCGCGTTTCGCCAAATTCGGCAATTGGTTGACAGGACGGCACTAGGCCCCCCACCTCGGTGCCGCGAGCAACAGGTGAGCCGCCTGATCACTCCTGTTTCCAAGGGCGGTTTATTGCGATGGGGTGGGGCCTTATCGCTTGGTCTGATCGCAGCCGATGGCAGGAAGCCTTGCGGCATGGGCGGTGCCTTGCGCCGCCGTCAGCCCCCAAGTCAACAGCACGATGGCCGGGTTACGCAGATCGCCTGCCTGCGCCACAGCCTTTGCCAGTCCTTTCAGTGCAAAGGCCGCGCGCTGTTCCTGTGGCGTGCTACAGGCGCAGACGATGGTAACCAGCGTATCGGGTGCTGCGCCGCTGGACAGCAGGGCGCATTCCACCTGGTCCAGACGCGTCATCGCCATATAAAGGGCCAACGTGGTGCCGGGGCCAAAGTCATCTGCCAGCGTTGCCGCCAGATCGCCGCGATGGTCGGTGGCGGTGGCCAGCACCAGCCGCTGCGCCAGCCCGCGTGTAGTCAGCGGTTGGCACAGGCTTGCCGCCGCCGCAGAAACGGCGGTGACGCCCGGAACAATTTCCACGGTGGCTCCTTCGGCCATGGCGATGGCAATCTCTTCGCCCGCCCGCCCAAAAATGGCCGGATCGCCGGATTTCAGCCGCACGACGCGGCGGCCCAGACGCAGCTCTGCCGCGATGCGGGCGTCGATATCGGCCTGTGTCCAGCGGTGGTTGCCGCAGTCCTTGCCCACGTCCAGCCGCGGGATGGTTGCGGGGATAAGGTCCAGAACCTCGGGGCTGACCAGCCGGTCATAGAGCACGACATCGGCCTGTTGCAGACGGCGGACGGCGCGATAAGTCATCAGGTCAGCGGCCCCCGGACCTGCCCCGACCAAAGACAGATGGCCGGGGTGGGGCAGAGGCGTCATGCGGGCGGGGTCTGGCAGCAGGCTCATTCGGCGGCCTCTTGCAGTTGGGGGCGGTGGCGGGTGATCAGGGCGGCCAGTTCTGGGCGGCAGGCGCCACAGTTGGTGCCTGCCTTCAGCGCCGCCCCAAGGTCGGCCACCGTCAGGCAGGCGCCGGTGGCAATGGCCTCGACGATGGTGTTCATCCCCACCGAGAAACAGGCGCAGACCACCGGGCCGGGGTCGGGCCGGTCGGCGCCGGGGCGACCCGAAAGCGCGCCGGAGGTTTCCTCGCCCAGCAAGCTGGCGACATGGGCGCGCGACAGGGCCACCGGGCTACGGTCGATGAACAGCGCGGCGACCAGCCGCCCTTCGGCCAGAAAGGCCAGCCGCACCCGGCCCCGCGCCGTGTCGGTCACCATCTGCACCGAAACCTCGTCAGACAGGGAAAACAGCGCGCGGGCGTGGGCCTGCCAATCTTCGGGCTCGTCAAAACCGGCAAGCTCGGCGGTCATCCCCTTGGCGTGAATCGCCCGCGCCCAATAGGCGCAATTGGGGCTTAGGCCACGGGCCGACACCGCATAGCCGAACCACAGGGGCTTTGCCGCCTCGACACTGACCGCGCCGCTTTTCAGCGCGGGCTGGCCCGAGACGGGATCGAACGAACCTTCGACCACGGCACCAACCCGGCCCGCGCTGGTGGTTTCGCCCGTCCAGTGGATGGGGGCAAAGGGCTGCCCTGGCGCCACGCGGTCGGTGATCGTCACCCGCAGCAGGGCGCTGGCTCCCATGCCGCTCACACGGGCCAGACCGTCCGCTTGCAGGCCCAGCCGGGTGGCGTCAGCGGGGTTCACCTCCAGAAACGGTTCGGCCATGTGCTGGTTCAGGCGGGGGGCAAGGCCGGTGCGCGACATGGTATGCCAATGGTCGCGCACCCGCCCGGTGTTCAGGATCATCGGGGCGGCGGTCACGCGCGGGGTGACGGCAATCATCCGGGCGCGGCCATCCTTGTGGTGGAACCGGCCATCGGCAAAGAAGCGGCCCCCCTGCTTGCGCGCATTGGCGGGCCAGAGGAAAGGTTGCAACGCATCATACTCGGCGCGGGTGATCGCGGCATGGTCCGATATGTCGAAGTCGCTGCCCAAGGCACCTGCCACACCCGACAGGGCGGCATGTTCGGCAAACACCTCGGCCGGGGTTTCCCAGTTGAAGCCCTGAAACCCCATGCGCCGCGCCACCTGAGCCAGTTGCCACCAATCAGCGCGTGCCAGATCGGCGGGCTTGCGGAACGGGCGCTGGCGGCTGATCCGGCGTTCGGAATTGGTGACCGTGCCGTCTTTTTCGCCCCAGCCGGTCGCGGGCAGCCGCACATCGGCCAGCCGCATGGTGTCGGTCTCGGCCATCATGTCGCTGACCACGACGAAATCGCAGCTCTGGATTGCGCGCGCCACGCGGTCGGCCTCTGGCATCGAGACGACGGGGTTCGTGCACATGATCCACAGCGCCTTGACGCGCCCCGCCTCGACCGCGCGAAACAGATCGACCGCCTTCAGCCCCGGCTTGCCGGCCATGGTGGGCGAGGCCCAAAAGCCCTGCACCGCATCACGATGCCCGGCATCTTCGATGTTCAGATGGGCGGCCAGCATGTTGGCAAGGCCGCCAACCTCGCGCCCCCCCATCGCATTGGGCTGGCCGGTCAGGGAAAACGGCCCCATGCCGGGTTTGCCGATACGGCCAAGGGCAAGGTGCAGGTTCAGGATGGCATTCACCTTGTCCGACCCGCTGTCGGACTGGTTGATGCCCATGGACCAGGCGGTGATCACCTTTTCGGTGCCAAGGAACAGGTCGTAGAACTGCTGCAACTGGCCCTGCGTCAGCCCGGTCATCGCGGGGTCCGTGGCGCGGGCGGCCTCCAGCGTCGCCTCCAGCCCATCAACCTGCGCCAGATAGGCGCGGTCCAGCAGGCCCCGGCGTTCGGCCTCGACCAGCGCAAGGTTGAACAGCGCGGCATCAGCCCCGGGGGCGATGGGCAGGTGCAGATCGGCCCCTTCGGCCGTGGGGGTGCGGCGCGGGTCGATCACCACCACGCGGGTGCCACGGCTGGCGCGCGCAGCCTCCAGCCGCTGGAAAAGAACCGGATGGCACCAGGCCATGTTGGAACCGACCAGAACCACCAGATCGGCCTTCTCGAAATCTTCATACAGGCCCGGCACGGTATCGGTGCCAAAGGCGCGGCGGTGCCCGGCCACGGCACTTGCCATGCAAAGCCTTGAATTGGTGTCGATATTCGCGCTGCCGATGAAACCTTTCATCAGCTTGTTGGCGACATAGTAATCTTCGGTCAGTAATTGACCCGAGACATAGAGCGCCACCGACTCCGGCCCATGCTGCGCGATGGTGTCGGCAAAGCGGGTGGCCACAAGGTCCAGCGCCTGATCCCAAGCGACCGCCTGATCGCCGATCATCGGCGTGGCCAAACGACCCGCAGGCCCCACGGTTTCGCCTAAAGCCGACCCTTTGGAGCAAAGCCGCCCCATGTTCGCCGGGTGATCCGGGTCGCCCCGAACCTCTACCCCATCCGCCGTTGGGCGCAGCAGGACACCGCAGCCAACGCCGCAATAGGGACAGGTGCTGCGGATCTCTTGCATGGTTTACCCCAGCTGCCCGATGTCCAGATAGACCTGCCCGCCCTCGACCCGCGCGGGCCAGGTCGGCACCTGCCCGACATCGGCCCCTTGCGCGGTGCCAGAGTTCAGATCGAACACCCAGGCATGCAGCGGGCAGGTCACGCTGGTGCCGTGGACGATGCCTTCGGACAGCGGGCCGCCCTTGTGGGGGCAACTGTCGTTCAGGGCAAAGACCTCATCCTCGGCGGTGCGGAACACCGCGATGCAGCCGTTCCGGGTTTTCACCACCCGCGCCCCTTGGCGGGGAATGTCGGCAAGCGGGCCGACGAGCGTCCAGGTTCCGGTCATGGCGTTCATTCCGCAGCCTCCAGCGTCAGGGTCTTGATCGGGGCCCAATCCGCCGGGCGCTCGGCCAGTTCGGCCCAAGGGTCGGTTTGATAGACCGACTGGCTGATCATGAACCGGTCATATAGCGCCTTGCGGGTGGCGCGGTCGGCGATCTGGTCCTTGCACCAGTCAAGGCCGACCTTGGCGACCCATTTGTAGATGCGGTGCAGATAGCGGGCGTTTTCGCGGTAAAGCTGGGCGAAGGCGGCGATCACCTCCAGCGCCTCCTCCTCGGTCGGAACGGTGCAAAGAAGCTCGGTTTCCTTCACATCCATCCCCGCCGCACCGGCGACGCTGATCTGGTAACCGCTGTCCACGCAGACCACGCCCACATCCTTGCAGGTCGCCTCGGCGCAGTTCCTCGGGCAGCCGGAAACGCCCAGTTTCACCTTGGCGGGCGTCCATGACCCCCAGAGCAGCTTTTCCAGCTTGATGCCAAGGCCGGTGGAATCCTGCGTGCCAAAGCGGCAGAACTGTTCGCCGACACAGGTTTTGACCGTGCGCAGGCCCTTGGCATAGGCGTGGCCCGACACCATGCCCGCCTCGTTGAAATCAGACCAGATGGCGGGCAGATCTTCTTTCTTCACGCCCAACAGGTCGATACGCTGGCCACCGGTCACCTTGACCATCGGCACGTTGTATTTGTCGGCGGCATCGGCGATGGCGCGCAATTCGGCGGGGGTGGTGACGCCGCCCCACATGCGGGGCACCACCGAATAAGTACCGTCTTTCTGGATGTTGGCGTGGTTGCGTTCGTTCACAAAGCGGCTTTGCCGATCGTCGCGGTACTCCAGCGGCCAGTCGGCCAGCAGGTAGTAATTCAACGCCGGACGGCAAGATGCGCAGCCGCCCACAGTTTTCCAGCCCAGTTCCTGCATCACGGCGGGGATGGATTTCAGCCCCTGCGCCTTGATCATCCGGCGCACGTCTTCATGCGTGTGGTCGGTGCATTTGCACATCGGCGGGTTGGCATTGGCGGTGAAACTGTCGCCCAGCGTCAGCGCCATGACCTTTTCCACCAGCCCGGTGCAGGTGCCACAGGAAGAGCTGGCCTTGGTCGTCGCGCGCACGGCGTCCAGCGTGGTTGCCCCGCCCTCGACCGCCTGAATGATCTTGCCCTTGCAGACGCCGTTGCAACCGCAGATCTCTGCCTCAGGCGGCAAGGCTGCAACGGCGGCCAAAGGGTTTGCAGCGGCCCCCCCGGCGGCGAAGGCGGGGCCAAAGATCAGCGTGTCGCGGATGTCGGACACATCCTTGCCCTGCTTGATCAGGTCGAAAAACCACGAGCCGTCGGCGGTATCGCCATACATGACGGCCCCCAGCAGGCGGTCGCCCTCCAATATCAGGCGCTTGTAGACACCGCGGCCCGGATCGCGGAACACGATATCCTCGCGCCCCGGCCCCTCGGCGAAATCACCGGCGGAGAAGAGGTCAACGCCCGTCACCTTCAGCTTGGTCGCGGTTTGCACCGGCTGGAAGGCCGCCGTATTGCCGTTCAACGTTTCAGCAAGGATTTTCGCCTGATCGTATAGCGGCGCGACAAGGCCGAAGAGCTGCTTTTCATGCTCGACACATTCCCCCAGCGCATAAATCGCCAGGTCGCTGGTCTGCATCTGGTCGTTCACCACGATGCCGCGACCCACCTCAAGATGGGCATCATTGGCCAGCCGCACTTCGGGGCGGATGCCCACGGCCATGCACACCAGATCGGCGTCATAGACAGTGCCATCGTCCAGCAGCACGGCCTCTACCCGGTCCTTGCCCAGAATGGCCTTGGTCGCGCCCTTGCAATGCACCCGGATGCCCCGCCGTTCGAGGTCTTTTTGCAAAAGGTAGCCAGCCGAGGGGTCAAGCTGACGCTCCATCAGGTGACCCATCAGGTGGATGACCGTCACCTCGGCCCCGCGCGCGGCCATGCCAGCGGCGGCTTCCAGCCCCAGCAGGCCACCGCCGATCACCACGGCCTTGGCACCGGGGCGGCTGGCCGCGATCATCGCGTTGGTATCTTCCAGATCGCGGTAGGTGCAGACGCCGGGCAGATCCTTGCCCTGCACCGGAATGATGAAGGGGGCCGAGCCGGTGGCGATGACCAGCGCGTCATAGGGCGTCTCACCGCCCTTTGAGACGACAACCTGCCGTTCCCGGTCTATCTGGGTGATCTGTTCGCCAAAGCGGCAGGCGATGCCCTGTGCCTCATACCAGTCGTCGTCATGGGTGACGATCTGCTCATAGGTCTTTTCGCCCGACAGCACCGGCGACAGCATCAGCCGATTATAGTTGCCGCGCGGCTCGCCGTTGAACAGGGTGACATCCCAATTCTTGCTTTCGGGGCCGCCGCCCTCCAACAGGTGTTCCAGCATCCGGCCAGAGGCCATCCCGGCCCCGATCACCACCAGTTTCTTCTTGGTCATCACGCGGCTTCCTTCGGTTTCGTGGGTCCATGCGCATGGTCATGCAGGAAGTTCAGAATTTCGGCGCGGTAGTGCCAGTAATCGGGGTGATCCAGCATCGCGCGGCGCGAACGCGGGCGGGGCAGGTTCACCTCGGTGATCTGGCCGATGGTGGCGCGCGGGCCGTTCGACATCATCACCACCCGGTCGGCCAAGAGGATCGCCTCATCAACATCATGGGTGACGCAGACGGCGGTCACTTGCGTGCGGCTCCACACCTCCATCAGCACATCCTGCAATTCCCAGCGCGTCAGGCTGTCGAGCATCCCGAAGGGTTCATCGAGGAGGAGGAGTTTGGGCGACAGGGCAAAGGCCCGCGCGATGCCGACGCGCTGCCGCATGCCGTTCGACATGTCGGCGGCAAGCCTGTGCATGGCATCGCCCAGACCCACGCGCTCCAGATAGTATTCCACCACCTCTTGCCGCTCTGGCTGGCTGGCGGTGGGGTAAACCCGGTCCACGCCGATCGCCACGTTTTCGCGTGCGGTCAGCCAGGGGAAGAGGCTGGGTGACTGGAACACCACGGCGCGTTCGGGGTCCGCGCCTTCCACCGCATAGCCATCCAGTTTGATCGCGCCGCCCGAGATACCGGTCAGGCCCGCTGTCATGGACAGGACGGTGGATTTGCCGCAGCCGGAATGGCCGATCAGCGAAATGAACTCGCCCTTTTTCAGCTTGAGGTCGAAGTTTTCCACCACGGTCAGCGGGCCTTTGGCGGTGTCATAGACCTTGGAAAGCTGCGAGTATTGCAGATAGCGGTCGTCCAGCGGGCTGGCGGCGGCCTTGGCATAGGCGCGGGGCAGGGCGTGGCGCGGGGTCAGCGCGGGCAGGTTGCGCGTGACCTCGACCTTGGATGACATGCCCACCTCCATCAGCTCTGCCGTGACAGTGGCGCGCAGGTGTTGAAAGGTGGCGTCGTTGTTCATGGCACCCCTGTCGCGCGGGCGGGGCAGGGTGACGGCGAATTCGCGCCCCATGGTGCCATCGGGGTTCAAAATCATAATGCGGTCGGCCAGAACGATGGCCTCATCCACGTCATTGGTGATCAGAACGGCAGTCTTCTGGTCGCGCCGCCAGATGCCCTCGATCTCATCGGCCAGATCGGCGCGGGTCATCGCATCCAGCGCCGACAGGGGTTCATCCATCAACAGAACCTCCGGCTCCATCGCCAGGGCGCGGGCGACGGAAACCCTTTGCCGCATACCGCCCGACAGTTCGGCAGGGCGGCGGGCGATGGCGTGCGACAGGCCGACCATGGCGACATATTTCGCCACCATCGCGGCGCGCTCTGCCTTGGGCTTTGCGCCATGGATCGCGTCAACCGCCAGCGCCACATTGCCGCCCACCGTCAGCCAGGGCATCAGCGAATAGGACTGAAACACCAGCCCGCGTTCCGGCCCCGGCCCGGTAATGGCGGCACCCTTGAAGGTCACGCTGCCCCGGTCGGGGGTTTGCAGGCCCGCCATCAGGTTGATCAGGGTGGATTTCCCGGTGCCGGAAAACCCCAGGATCGCAAGGAACTCCCCTTCCTCGACCGAAAGCGAGATGTTCTTCAGCACCTCGGACCGAGAGGTTCCCTCGCCAAAGCCTTTGAAGACGTTGCGAAACTCTAGGATTGCCATGGTTACCTCCGGCCCTGAAAGGTCAGCAGGGTTTGCAGCGCCAGCATCACGCGATCCAAAAGCAGGCCGATGATGCCGATGGTCAGAACCGCCACCATGATGCGGGCAAGGCTGTCGCTGCTGCCGTTCTGGAACTCATCCCAGACGAATTTGCCAAGGCCGGGGTTTTGGGCCAGCATTTCGGCGGCGATCAGCACCATCCAGCCGACGCCCAAGGACAGCCGCAGCCCGGTGAAGATCAACGGCAGGGCCGAGGGCAGAACCAGTTTGGTGATCCGCGTCCAGAGGCCCAGCTTCAGCACGCGACCGACGTTCACAAGATCCTTGTCGATGGTAGCCACACCCAGCGCGGTGTTGATCAGCGTCGGCCACAGCGAACACAGGGTCACGGTCACGGCCGAGATGATGAAGTTTTTGGGCAGCCCGCCCTCGCCCCCGGCATAAAGCGCCGAGACGACCATGGTGACGATGGGCAACCATGCCAGGGGCGAGACGGGTTTGAACAATTGCACAAGGGGCGACAGGGCGGCATTGGCGGTGGGCGACAGACCCGCCATGATGCCCAGCGGCACCGCGACCAAAGTGGCCAGCACAAAGCCCATGAACACCGTTTTCAGGCTGGTCAGGATCTGGTCGGCAAAGGTCGGCTTGCCGGCATAGCTGCGGGTCTTGACCTCATCGGCCTTGCCGGCGGCGATCAACTCGGCGTTCTTGGCGGCCTGCTTTTCGTAAAACGCCGCCTCTTTTGCGTGTTCGGCCAGCGCGTCCTGATGCAGAACGCCGACCTGATCCCACACCTGCATGGGGCCCGGAATGGCGCCAAGCGAGGTTTCAACCTTGGGCGCAGCCCAGGCCCAGAGCGTCAGAAAAACGCCAATCGCAACCAAAGGCACCAGCAGCGTACGCCAGATGTCTTTTAGCTGCGCACGCGGGTTTTCGCCCGTTGCAAGGCGCAGCAGCGGGGCGATCCATGCAAGGCCAAGCAGCTTGGCCCAATTGTCGATGCGCGCGATGATGGCCTGCGTGCGGGCAGAGCGGGCGGCGCGGGTTGCGCCTTGGTCGGCAGAGGTGGCGGGATCAAGCGAGGTCATGGGCTGGGTCCGGGTCTGGCAGGAGGCTGGGAAAGGATGGGGCGCCCAGAGGGCATCGGGAGTGCCCCGGCGGGATCAGTTGACGACTTCGCCGTTCTCGACCTTTTCCTCGCCCTTGAGACCAATGGCAAAGCTGGCAAGGTAGTCGTTCGGTTTCGTGCCATCAAAGGACACGCCGTCAATGAAGGCGCTGGTGGCGTCACGGTAGCCGTCGGCGTCAAAGTCAAAGTCCTCGGGCTTGGCGTTGCCGTCGGCGATCAGCGCCTCTGCCGCCTGCTTGAACAGGTCGGGGCGGTAGACCGACTTTGCGGTGTCGGCATACCAGGCATCGGGCTTGGCCTCGGTGATCTGGCCCCAGCGGCGCATCTGGGTCAGCGTCCAGACTGCATCGGAGTAATAGGGGAAGGCCGCATTGCCACGGAAGAACACGTTGAAATCAGGTTCGGCCCGCTTGTCGCCCGCCTCGTATTCAAAGGTGCCGGTCATTGAATTGGCGATTACGCCCGCATCGGCCCCGACATATTCCTTGCGCGACAGAATCTCGACCGCCTCGGGGCGATTGGCGTTGTTGTTTTCATCCAGCCACATCTGGGCGCGGATGATGGCCTTGGTCAGGGCGATGACGGTGTTGGGGTTGGCATCGGCAAACTCTTTGGTCAGGCCAAAGACCTTCTCGGGGTTGTTGTGGAAAATCGCGTCATCCGAGATCACCGGCACGCCGATGCCCTTGGCGACGGCGGCCTGGTTCCAGGGTTCGCCCACGGAATAGCCGTCAATCGTGCCTGCCTCCAGCGTGGCGGGCATCTGGGGCGGCGGGGTGACCGACAGCAGAACCTCGGCCCCGATCTGGCCGGAATTGTCATCGGCGGAATAGAAACCGGGGTTGATGCCGCCCGCCGCCAGCCAATAGCGCAGTTCGTAATTGTGGGGCGAGACCGGAAACACCATGCCCATCGAGAAGGGCTTGCCCGCATCTGCCGCAGCCTCGATCGCGGGTTTCAGCGCCGAGGCGGCAATGGGATGTTCGGGCTTGCCATCGGCCCCCAGCTTGAGGCCTGGCTTCATTTCCTCCCAGACCGCGTTCGAGACGGTGATGGCATTGCCGTTCAGGTCCAGCGAGATTGGCGTGACCAGTGCGCCTTTGGTGCCGTAACCGATGGTCGAGGCCAAGGATTGCCCGGCCAGCATATGCGCGCCGTCAATTTCCCCGGCGATCACGCGGTCCAGCAGAACCTTCCAGTTCGACTGCGCCTCCAGCGTGACGGTCAGGCCCTCATCCTCGAAAAATCCCTTTTCCTTGGCGATGGCCAAGGGGGCCATATCGGTCAGCTTGATGAAACCAAGGGTCAGGGTGTCTTTCTCGATGCCGGGGGTTTCGGCATGGGCCGCGAAGGGCAGCGCCAGAAGCGAAGCGGTCAGAAGAAGGCTGCGAAGATGTGGCATGGGCAGTTCCTTGCTGGAAAAACGAAAAAAGCCGCAGACAGCATCGGCACGAAAGGTGCGCAACGCGGTCAGGCGGCTTTGCCTGGGGTCCATTTGGAGGGGGACCGACGGAACGCCATTGCTCCGTCTTGAGGGCAGGATTCGGTCAGGCGTGCCATTCGGTCAAGCCGGTTTGCCGCAAATGCAAAGCGATCCGTCGTCTTTTTGCTGCGATGCAGCTTTGTGCCTGAAAAATAGTCAGATGCTGCGCGCCGGGTCGAAAACCGCGCCGTCGAAGAAACGATTTCTCGCCAAAGACAGGCTGCCCAGAACCGCCGGAACCGATTCGTCGCGCAGCAGCAGCCCCTCGGCCTTGTCGGAACTACGGGGCAGGGGGGCGCCTGCCGGGCCAAGGTGCACCCGGTAAAGGTCGCTGCGAAACGTGGTACGCGCGGCTGCAATGGCCGGGCCGGGGGGCAGGCCGTGGCGCTGGGCCAGTTCGTTGCCGATCCAGGCGGCCTGACTGCGCCAGGGGAAATTGGTCAGCCCGGCGTGAAACTCCAGCATCTGGGGCACGGCGGCCTCTGTCCCGCGCGCCAGAGGTAAGACCTGTCCGCGCAGGGCCGGTTCGATGTGCAAAGATGACGTATCAAGGTTGCGTGGCAGCGCCAGCAGCTCTGCCAGACTGTCGCGGTTGGCATCCGCCCATTCCCCGGCGCGCCAGATGGCCCGCATCAGCGCGCCCGCCACCTCTGGTTCGGTTTCGGCCCAGCCCTTGCGGGTGGCCAGCACCTTTTCGGGCGATTGGCTCCAGATCGCCGATCCCGGCAGGATCAGCCGTGCCCCCGCCACCTGCACCGCCCGCGTGCCCCAGGGTTCACCGACACAAAACCCGTCGATCTCGCCCGCCTCCAGCGCCTCGGCCATGCGGGGGGGGTGGATGGAATGCAACGTGACTTCCAGGTCAGGGGCAATGCGCGACAGCCAGTAGTGCAGCAGCAGCGCATGCATCGAAAACGGGAACGGTACGCCAAACCGCAAGATTTCGCCCGATGGCAGGGCGGCCCCAATCTGAGGGTCGCCAAAGGGCAGGGTGCGGGTGGAGGCGGCCAGTGCCTTTGACAGCCCGATGACCTGCCCGTTCAGCGACAGCACCATCAGAACGTCAATCTCTCCGTGTCCGCTGCCCAGACCCAGCGCGCGCGCCACCGGCATGACCGATAGCATATGCGCGGCATCCACCGCGCCCAGATCCAGCATATCGCGCAATTGCGACCAGTTGGCCGCGCGCCGCAGGTTCAGCCGCAGCCCTTCCTGCTCGGCAAAGCCCATCTCATGCGCGACGATCAGGGGGGCGGCATCCAGCAGCGGGATGAACCCGAGGGAAAGCGTGCGGGTCATTTCAAGAGGTCCGCCGCCGTTACCAGCGCCTGCGCCAGATCGGCCAGCCGCTTGCCCTGATCCATCGCCGTCTTGCGCAGCAGGGCGTAGGCCTCTTCCTCGCCAATGCCCTTGGCGCGCATCAAAAGGCCCTTGGCGCGGTCAACGATCTTGCGTTCCTCCAGCGCGGCCTTGGTTGCAGCCAACTCGCTACGCATGCGTTGAAAGACATGGAACCGCACGATGGCCGCATCCAGAATCGGACGGATGCGGTCGCTTTTCAGCCCATCGACCACATAGGCCGACACCCCCGCCTCTATCGCGGCGCGGGTCAGGCTTTGGTCAGCGCGGTCCACGAACATCGCCACCGGCCGCTCCAACGGGCCAGCGGCAAGCGTCAGTTCCTCCAGCGCATCGCGCGACGGGTCGCCCGCGTCGATCAGCACAAGATCGGGGCACTGTTCGGCAACCCGGCGCGCCAGACCGGCACCAGAGCCGATGACCTGCACCCGATGCTCGCCCGCCTCGCGCAGCGCATCAACGATCATCAGCGCGCGCTCGCGGTCTTGCTCGACGACGATGATGGTCAGGGCGGTGGTCAAACGGCCATCCTGTTGCAGGTGTTCACCGCTACCTGAACCGAACCGCCGTGTCGGGCAGCAGTTTTCAACACAATCCGGGGCGAAGGACGTCAGATTTCACGCATATGCCTAATTATTGTGCTGACTGGACGATGGAAGGGCTGTCTCTGCCCGAAACCCGGCGGCAGGCCGTGGCGCGGATAGGGGTTAGTCAGTGTCAGTCTCGCCTGTGGTTGGTTAGCATCTCGCAGCTCGGCTGGTTCACATGGCATACTGGGTTAGGCGCGCTGGCGCCGTGCGTGATGTCAAAGGCCGCACCGAATGACTGCGCAGGATGGTGCAAGATTACGCTCTCGGCTGAGGCGGTGGAGTACCTGGCGGAGAATTACCCGGACGGGCTGCGCGAGATAATCGCGCACAACGAAACCGGGCTGGCGCGCGGGTGCTGGTAAGACTTGATACGGTTTGACACTGGCTCGGCGTTGATTGGCGTCCTGTGTCGTGCTGTTATCGAGCTCTGGAAGCTGCCCCGCTTCGAATTCAGCCCCGTTCGCGTTAGTCCGCGCGACGGGGCTTCTTCGTTCTCAAGAACGAGTCCAGAACATCTTGTGCAAATTTGTGCCACACAGTGACCTGCCCCCCGGAAGTTCCCTCGCTGTGATGTAGAGTCTGCCCAACCTGAGAAGGAGCAGACGACATGAGGAAAAGCCGTTTCACCGAGGCGCAGATTATCGGGATGATCAGGGAACAG
>NZ_JAESVP010000011.1 GCF_016765795.1 Fuscibacter oryzae | reverse complement strand
CCTGTTCCCTGATCATCCCGATAATCTGCGCCTCGGTGAAACGGCTTTTCCTCATGTCGTCTGCTCCTTCTCAGGTTGGGCAGACTCTACATCACAGCGAGGGAACTTCCGGGGGGCAGGTCATGCGGGCTATTCACCATATCTGCGCAGTCATGAGGTCCGGAGAATTTGGGCCCCGAGAGACCGCTTCCGGGCCGCTTGGCGCTGGCGCCGGTGCTCAGCCCCACCGGCATAACCCTCGAAAACAACGAAAAAATCCGGCCACAGCCGGATCGGGAGAACGCTTTCGCGGGGGCAAGTGGCGGATCGATAGGGATTCGAACCCTAGAGACGGTTCCCCGCCTACACACTTTCCAGGCGTGCGCCTTCGACCACTCGGCCACCGATCCGTTGCGCGCTCTTTAGCGCGGGGATCGGGGGCAAGGCAAGGGGGCCGGCGCGCAAAATAAGCTCATTCCAGCACAAGGGTTACACGGCGGTTCTGGCGGCCCTTGTTTTCCACCTTGCCCAGCGTGACCCGGCCAATCTCGGCGGTGCGGGCAACATGGGTGCCACCGCAGGGTTGCAGGTCCACCTGACCCGCGCCCTGCCCGATCTGCACCAGCCGCACCCGGCCCTGCCCCATCGGCGGCATCACCGACAGCGTTTTCACCAGCCCCGGATTGGCCAGCAGCTCCTCATTCGTGATCCAGCTATCAGTCACCGCCAGATCACGCCCGATCAGCGCGTTCAGCGCCGCCTCCAGCGCGGGCATATCGGTTGGCGGTTCCGGCATGGCAAAATCAAGCCGCCCACGGTCGGTGCCGATCTGGCCGCCCGTCACCGGCAGCGGAATGACGACCGACAGCAGATGAAGCGCCGTATGCACCCGCATGTGGCGATAGCGGCGGTTCCAGTCGATGCGCTGGCGCACCTCTGCCCCCAACGGCGGCAGGGCGGCGGGTTCCGCCGGAACCAGCGCGATGCGTCCACCCTCCACCTTGACCGCCGTTGCAACCGGCAACCGCCCGCCCGCCCATTCAACATGGCCGGAATCGCCGGGCTGGCCGCCTGCGGTGGGGTAAAACACCGTGCGGTCCAACACCATGCCACCCTCGGGCGTGTGGGCGATCACCTGGCCTGTGGCCTCTTGCAGATAGGCGTCGGTGCGAAACAGGGGGTCGGTCATGTCGCAGGTGTCTCTGGCACAGGGTCGGGCAAATCGGGCGGCAGCGAGGCGGCGGGCGCTGGCGACCAGCCATGGCCCTGATGCACCACCATTTCGGGCGTGCCGGGCACGACGACGATACCCTCCTCGATAAAGCGGCGCACGATGGCGCGGTTCATTTCGGTGCGCACATTCAGCGAAAAGTTCACGTCGCGCAGGATCACCCGCACCTCGTAATTCAACAGGTTGGCGCCGAACCCCATGAGCGCCACCTGCGGCGCGGGCTTCAGAATGGCCAAGGGCTGCGCCTCGGCCACTTCGCGCAAAATCTGTTCAACCTTGGCAATATCGGCGCCAATGCCGACATTGATCTGCAAGACCAGCCGCCCGGTCAGGTTGAACCGGGTCCAGTTGGTCACCCGGCCCGAAATCAGATCCGAATTTGGCACGATCACGTCAGAGCGGTCAAAGGTTTGAATCCGCGTCGCGCGAACCGAGATGGCCTTGACGATGCCTTGGGTGGTGCCAACCTCGATCCAGTCGCCCTCGGACACCGGACGCTCGATCAGCAGGATCAGGCCAGAGACGAAATTGGAGACGATGTTCTGCAAGCCAAAGCCGATACCGACCGACAGCGCACCAGCGACGATGGCCAGACCGGACAGGTCAATCCCGGCCGCATTGATCGCAACCAGCGCCGACAGCATAACCCCGGCATAGCCGACGCCCGACACCACCGCATTGCGCCCACCCTGATCCAGCGAGGTGCGCGGCAGGATCGAGGACCGCAGCCCCCCCTGCAAAACCCGCGTCAGCGCATAGCCAATGCCAAAGACCGCGGCCAAGATCAGGAAGTTGGTCGGCGAGATCTGCACCCCGCCCAGCGACACCCCGGTGCGGAACGAACTCCACAATTCCAGCAGATCGACAGTTCGCGCCCCCCAGATCAGCGCCAGCAGCGGCAGCGCCGCCAATGCCAGCACAAAGCCGCCCAGCACCGGCAGCAGCGCGTCATGCCGCGCCTCGGTTGATCGTGACAGCGTAACGTAAAGCTCTGCCATAAAGCCTTGCAAAACCACGACCATCGCGAACAGCAACAATGTGTTGATCGCGGGCCAGATCAGCGCATTGGCCGCACTGACATAACCTATCACCCCCAAGGTCGGCGCAACCACGGCAATGGCAATCGCAGCCGTGCCGGCCCAGTTGACCAGACGGGCGCTGAAGGGCGGTTCATCCGTGCCAGCACCCGTGGTGCCCTGCCGATGCAGAATCTGGCCCAGACGAAACAGCGCCACAGCCGCAAAAATCTGCAATGGCACCACCAGAACCGAGATGGCGGCATCGGTCATCTGCGCGACCTCTTGCGCCTTGTCAGCGGCCATGATGCCCGATCCGCCCAGATAATCCGAAGCGCGCGGCACGATCCAGGCCTCGACCAGATCATAAAGCGCGACCGCCACCCCCAGCAGAACCGCCTGCAACCGCCCTTCGCTGCGCCCTTCGGGGCCAATTCCGATCAGGCTTTCCTGCTCTGGGCTGGCGGGAAAGAACCGCAACGCCAGCCAGCGGGCCACAAAGATGGTCAGCACAAAGCCCGGCAGATTGGAAAACAGCGACAGCACGATCGGCCCGAACAACGCCGTGCTGTCCATCGCAATCCACAGCAGAACCGCGCCCACAATCGGCAACCCGATCTGCCCCAGCGAGACAAAACCGGAAATCAGAGTGTTGGCGCGTGCCTGCGTCTTGCGAAGAACAAAAGCCGCAAAGCGCTGCATCCAGCGCGCACCGCGGGCCAGCAGCAGAACCGAAACCGTTACCAGAACCAGGATCAGCGGCGCGTTGTCGCGCAGTTTCTCCAGATTGAGCGGTCGGGTGAACCGCCAGCGCGTCTCGTCCCAGATCCACTGGCCCATCCAGCGGAACATATTGACCGCAACCGGCCAGTTCACCGGATTCGCCGCCGAGGGCGACAGCCGCAACAGCTTGTCGGCTTGCCGTTCGCGGATCTGCTTGTCCACCGCCCCGATGATGCTGTCGGCGCGGGTCGCGGCCTCGGTCGCGCTCAGAACCGGGGCTTGCAACTTGGCCAGCGCGGCGGTCAGATCGGCGCGGCGCTGCGCGATGGCTGCATCTTCGGCCTGCCCTTCGGCGGGCGGTGGCCCAAGGGCGGCGATCTGACTTTTCAGCGTGGTGATCTGATCGGCGTTCACGCCCTGAGCGGCGGTAAAGGTCGCGCGCCATTTGACCATCTCGGCGCGCATATCGCCCAGACGCTCATCCGTAACCTCGGGCTTCGACACCATCTCTTCGACCCCGGTGGCCACGGTGTCGAAAGCCTTGTAATCCTTGTCGCCCGGCTGATCCTGCGCCAGCGCCGGGCTTGCCAGCACCAGTGCAACGATCAGCGCGCGGAATAGCCCGGCGATCATGCGTCTTCGTAAACGGTCGGCAAGGCGCGCGGGGCGCGGTCCAGCCATTCGGGCACCGGCAGGCCCTTTTCCTTCAGGAAGGCCGGGTTGAACAGCTTGGACTGATAGCGGTTGCCGTAATCGCACAGAATGGTGACGATGGTATGCCCCGGCCCCATGTCGCGCGCCATGCGGATGGCCCCTGCGATGTTGATGCCCGACGATCCGCCAAGGCAGATGCCCTCATCCTCCAGCATCTCGAACACCAGCGGCAACGCCTCGGCATCGGGGATCCGATAGCTGAAATCTGGCGTAAAGCCTTCAAGGTTCGCGGTGATCCGCCCCTGCCCGATACCCTCGGTAATCGAAGTGCCGGGGCTGTCGAACTGCCCGGTGGTATAGAAGGAATGCAGCGCCGCCCCCTCGGGGTCGGCCAGACCGATCTTTACACCCTTTGGCTGCAAGGCCATACCGCAACCCGCCAGCGTGCCACCCGAGCCAACGGCGCAGATAAAGCCGTGCACCTTGCCGCCGGTCTGCTCCCAGATTTCCGGGCCGGTGGTTTCGATATGGCTTTGACGGTTGGCCACGTTGTCGAACTGGTTGGCCCAGATCGCACCATTCGGCTCGGTCCGCGCCAGTGCCTCGGCCAGACGGCCGGAATAGCGCACATAATTGTTGGGGTTTTTGTAGGGTGCTGCCGGAACCTGCACCAGTTCGGCCCCCGCCAGCCGCAGCATGTCTTTCTTTTCCTGACTTTGGGTTTCAGGAATGACGATCACGGTGCGAAACCCCATGCTGGCCCCCACCAGCGCAAGGCCGATGCCGGTGTTGCCAGCCGTGCCTTCCACAATGGTCCCGCCGGGCTTCAGCTGCCCCTTCGCGATGGCGTCGCGGATGATGTACAGTGCCGCACGGTCCTTGACCGACTGGCCGGGGTTCAGGAATTCGCATTTGCCAAGGATATTGCATCCCGTCAGCTCTGACGCCCGCTTCAGCTTCAAAAGCGGCGTGTTGCCGATGGTGTCTGCAAGGTCGCTGTGAATGCGCATCATGTCCCCCTTTGTTCGTCTGCCCCTGTGTAGGGGCAAGGCCGGGCAAACTCAAGGGAAGGCCCATCCTCAGGCAGGGGTCAGCGCGGTAATCCCGTTCTCTTTGCCGTCGCGCACGGTCTCCAGCCCCAGCCCCAGTTGCGGGAAGTAAACCCACCGCAGGCTGCGGCTGCTGCCCTTGCCGGTGAAACTGGCCTCGACCGACAGCGCCAGATAAAAGCAGCCCGAAAGTTTCACCTCTCGCGGATCAAAGCAGCGATACTGTGCCTTCCATTTCGCGCGGGTGCGTTCAACGGTCGCGGCCTCGTCGCTGATCGTGACCTCCACCTCCTCTTTCACGGTGCCGGCCCAAGTTGCGCCGTCCTCGGGGGTGATGATCTTCGGGCTGTGGCTCCAGGTAAAAGTGGGGGCCGAGGCGCCGACCATCGGCTCCTCGCTTTCCTCGACGATGCGCTGCACCTCGAAAACACCGTTCTTCACCCGGCGCTGATCGATCCAGGCGCCGCGGTTGGTCACATAGTCAATTGTCACCCAACCATCGGCCTCGCGCCTGGCAAGGCCGGTGCTGCCATCCTGACGACGAAAGGCGATGCCCTTTGCCAGATCAAGGGGCTTGCAGGTGGCGGCCAGCGCCGCACGCGGCAAAAGCAACAGGGCGGGGGCGGCAAGAAAATGACGGCGATTCAACAGCATGGGGATCCCTGAAATGAAACATGGCGCGAGATTACCCCGCGCCATGTATCCTGTCAGGTGACAAATCCATTTACTCAGGCCGAAACGAACAGCCCTTCGTCCTTGACGATCTTATAGGCCTCATCCAGCGACTTTTTCGCGCGCTCGACCAGAATGTCGATCTCGGCCGTGGTGATGACCAAGGGGGGCGAAATGATGATCCGGTCGCCGACATGGCGCATGATCAGGTCATTGGCAAAGCACCGCTCGCGCACCTTGTAGCCGACGGTCCCGGCCTCGGCGGCGAATTTCGCGCGCTTTTCCTTGTTCGGCGTCAGCGCCAGCGACCCCATCAGGCCAACCAGCTTGGTCTCACCCACCATCGGATGGTCGCGCAGGGCATCCCAACGCGCTTTCAAATAGGGATGGGCGACATTGGCGACATGCTCGACCACATGCTCTTCCTGCATCAGGTGCAGGTTTTCCAAGGCCACCGCGCAGGCGACCGGATGACCCGAATAGGTATAGCCGTGGAAGAACTCACCGCCCTCGGCCACCACTTCGGCAACGTCGTCCGACAGGATCGAGCCGCCGACCGGCTGATAGCCCGAGGACAGGCCCTTGGCGATGGTTATGATGTCGGGCTTGATGTCAAAGGTGGTGCTGCCAAACCAGTTGCCGGTGCGGCCAAAGCCGGTGATGACCTCATCGGCAATCAGCAGGATGCCGTATTTCTTGCAGATGCGCTGGATTTCCGGCCAGTAGGTGCTGGGCGGAACAATCACGCCACCGGCGCCCTGAATCGGTTCACCAATAAAGGCCGCGACGTTTTCAACGCCCAGTTCCTCGATGGCCGTCTCCAGCTCGCGCGCCCGCAGCAGGCCGAACTCTTCGGGCGTCATGTCGCCGCCCTCGCTCCACCAGTCGGGCTGGCCGATGTGGTGGATACCTTCGATCATGCCGCCATGGGCATGGATCGGCTTCATCCCGCCAAGGCTGCCACCGCCCATGGTAGAGCCATGATAGCCGTTCCAGCGCGCGATAATGGTGCGCTTTTCGGGCTTGCCCTTGACCTGCCAATAGCGGCGCACAAGGCGGATGTTGGTGTCATTGGCTTCGGACCCCGACGAGGCGAAGAACACCTGGTTCATATGCGCCGGGGCCAGCTCGGCGATCTTGGCCGCCAAGGCAATCGCGGGCACATGGGTGGTCTGGAAGAAGGTGTTGTAATAGGGCAGCTCTTCCATCTGGCGCGCCGCCACGCGAGCCAGTTCCTTGCGGCCATAGCCGATGTTGACGCACCACAGGCCGGCCATGCCGTCGATGATCTTGTGGCCCTCGCTGTCCTTCAGCCAGACGCCATCGGCCGAGGTAATCACCCGCGCGCCCTTTTTCGCCAGAGCATTGCGGTCGGTAAAGGGGTGAAAATGGTGGGCCGCATCCAGCGCCTGCAATTCGGCGGTGGGCAGGTGGTTGGTGATCATCTGGTTCATGGCATACCTCCGGGCGCTGCCCCGAATCCGGGGCTTGGGGATCAGGTTATGATCAAACGTGGTAAGGTTCAAGAAATTTGATCAAATTTTGATAGCGCGCTGATTGACAGGTCTGATGCCTCCGGCGGGAGTATTTTTGCCAAGAGGAAGCCGCACCTTTCCTCTTGGCAAAAATACTCTCTGGGGGTGCGGGGGGCGAAGCGCCCCCGCTCGCCGGTTCCCCTTGCGCCACGCCTCGGCCTGTTGCATCCCCATGGCATGACAACGCGCGCATTCCTCAACGTAGACCATTCCCTGACCGCCCGCCGCTGGGTCGGGCCGGGGCCAGAGGCGGAGCGTCTGGCCGAGGCGATGGCGCAACAGACCCGCCTGCCCCTGCCGCTGTGCCAGACGCTGGTGGCGCGCGGCGTGGCACCAGAGGGCGCGGCGGCCTTTCTGGCCCCGCAACTGCGCGACCTGCTTCCGGACCCGCTGGTGTTGCGCGACATGGGCAAGGCGGCGGCGCGGTTTCTGGTGGCGGTTCGGGCGCGCCAGCGCATCGCGGTGTTTGCCGATTATGACGTGGATGGCGGCACCTCTGCCGCGCTGCTGATCACCTGGCTGCGGGCGATGGGGCGACAGGCAACGCTGTATATCCCCGACCGGATTGATGAGGGCTATGGCCCCAACGTCCCCGCGATGCAGACGCTGGGCGCGGCGCATGATCTGATCCTTTGCGTCGATTGCGGCACGCTTTCGCATGAGCCCATCGCGGCGGCGGGTTGCGATGTGGTGGTGCTGGACCACCACCTTGGCGCCGAAACCCTGCCTGCCGCACTGGCCGTGGTGAACCCCAACCGGCAGGACGAGACCGGAGACCTTGCGCATCTGTGTGCTGCCTCGGTCGTCTTCCTGATGCTGGTCGAGGCGAACCGCCAGTTGCGGTCAGAGGGCGTGCAAGGCCCCGACCTGATGGCGATGCTGGATCTGGTAGCGCTGGCCACGGTGGCCGATGTGGCCCCGCTGATCGGCGTCAACCGGGCGCTGGTCCGCCAAGGTCTGAAGGTCATGGCGCGGCGCGACCGGGTGGGGCTGAAGGCGCTGGCCGACATTGCCCGGATGGATCAGGCCCCCACCGCCTATGCGCTTGGTTTCGTCCTTGGCCCGCGCGTCAACGCCGGGGGCCGCATCGGGCAGGCCGATCTTGGTGCGCGATTGCTGGCCACCGATGACCCGCGAGAAGCCGCCGCACTGGCCGCCCGACTGGACGGGTTGAACACCGAACGCCGCGAGATCGAGGCGCAGGTGCGCGATGCCGCCATGGCGCAGGCCGAGGCGCGGGGGCTGGATTCGCCGCTGGTCTGGGCGGCTGAAGAGGGCTGGCACCCCGGCGTGGTCGGCATCGTCGCCAGCCGGTTGAAAGAGGCGACCCACCGCCCCGCCATTGTGATCGGGTTCGAAAACGGCATCGGCAAGGGGTCGGGCCGGTCGATCAGCGGCGTCGATCTGGGGGCGGCGGTGCATCGGCTGGCCGCCGAAGGGCTTCTGGTCAAGGGCGGCGGGCACAAGATGGCGGCGGGCCTGACCGTGGAACGCGCCAAGCTGGAACCCGCGATGGCGCGGCTGGCCGACTTGCTGGCCCGTCAGGGCGCGGGCGACAGCGGCCCCGGCGATCTGCACATCGACAGTCTGCTGGCCCCCGGCGCGGTGACGCCCGAACTGATCGAGCAGATCGAGGCCGCCGGCCCCTTCGGCGCGTCGGCCCCTGCCCCGCGTTTTGCCTTTGCCGATGTGGCCGTGGCGGGCCGCAAGATCGGTGAGAAGCACCTGCGCCTCACGGTCAGCGACGGGCTTGGCGGCCGGCTGGAGGCCATGGCCTTTGGCGCGTTTGACACGCCCCTTGGCCCCGCGCTGGAAAACCCCGGCCACAAGCGGTTCCACCTGACCGGACGGCTGGAGCTGAACCACTGGAACGGCAGGGCGAAACCCCAGCTTCGGCTGGAAGATGCGGCAGAGGCGTGATTTTCCTCTTGCGCGTCCCTGCGGCCCGGCCTATTAGCCGCTCCACCGAAAGAGTGGCCCGTTCGTCTATCGGTTAGGACACCTGGTTTTCAACCAGGTAAGAGGGGTTCGACTCCCCTACGGGCTGCCACTTTCGATACCCCGACATTGTTACTTTTTGCCGAAAAGCTTCAAGCCAAGCACCAGCCCGGCCAGCCCCGCCGCGCCCAATGTCACCGATGGTGGCAGCTTGGCGGCCTCATCTTTCAATGATGACGCCAGCTTGCCGGCCTCTGCCTGCATATCCTGCAACCCTGCCCCCCTGCCGCGCCGGACCACGCCAGACAGCCACAAAAACAACAGACCCAGCACCAGCGCGCCCCCCGACAGGATCAACGCTGCTGCGACCGGGTTGGTCATTTGGGCCAACCAGATGCCAAGTGCCACCGCCAGACTGGCCACCGAAATCAGCAGGAACAGGGCCGCCAGCACTGCCAGCGCTAGGCTTTGCCCGATCCGACGCCGCGTGTCACGCAGCGCCAGCCGGGCCAGCGCGGTGATCAGCGCAAGGCGGCCCATGCCCTTACCTCCGCGCCAGCAGCAGGCCGACCAGCAGGCCAACCCCGGCGGCAATGCCCATGGCCTGCGCCGGGTTCTGGCGGGCATAGGCTTCAACCTCATCCTTGGTTCCGGCAACGCGCGCCTTTGCATCGGCCAAGGTCTCGCCCGCAGCCGCCTGAGCCCCGGTGGCGGTGGTACGCAGGGTTTCAACGCCTGTGCGGCCAATGTCGCCAACGGTCGCGGTCAGGGTCGCAATCTCATCCTTCAGCGTCTGGAACTGCGCACGCAGGGCATCGGCCAGCGTCGGGTCCAACTGCTCCAGCGCCTTGTCCACTTTGGCTTCCACCTCGGCGGCGGCTTTGGAATTACGGGCCATGTCAGCTCTCCTACAAACGGGTTTCTGCATCAGCTTGCGGTCTTGGTCCGGCGTCGTGCAGATGCACGGGCGCTGGTTCGTGCCGCCGCCGCAACCTTGCGCGGCGCCTCCTTGATAAAGGCAGCCTCCAGCGCCGCGTCAAGCGAAGTCACCGCAAAATCAGCGCCTATTGCTTGAATTTCCTCGATTTTTTCTTGACGTATCGGCGGATATGTCCCCGCCTGATCCAACGATCCCAGCACGCCATCGGGCATTTGCCAGACCAGAACGCCCACCCGCAAATGCGGTGCTGCCCGCTTCAGCCGCCGGATATGCAGCAAAGAGGCGCGGCTTGGCGCCGGGTCCAGAAAGCACAGGATCAGACAGTCCGCACCGTCCAGATCAAGGCTGGCAACGCGCGAGGGCGCCAGCGTCTCATGCCCGTGCCAGCGCGCCTCGGCCCCTTCAACCCCCAGGCATTGCGCCAGCATCGCGGCAGAGGCATCGTCGATCTGCCAGCGCCCGCCGACACAGGCCACGCGAAAGCCCTTGCCGGGGGCCTCTGGCTCGGCGTCCTCGGGTGGGGCGTCACGCTCTTCCTCGGCCACCGGGGTCAGGTTCTCGACCAGTTTCAAGGCCACATTGGCCAGCCGCGTCTCTTGCTCGGCGGTCAGAACACCGCGGTCGCGGTCATCCTGCGCCTGAAGCAGCGCGGGAATCGCGGTGGTCTGGTAAAACTCGGCCAGCGCCGCTTCCTCCAGATCCTCCTCGGCGTGAAAGGTCGCCTCGACCGCATCACCCGCCAAGAGGCGCTGATACAGCCGCACATGGGGATGCAAAACCGGCTCATCCCCCAACAGAATGTCAAACAGCTCAAACTGCGGCAGATGGCGGCCCAGCACCACAAGGCAAACCGTCAGCGGCGTGGACAAAACGAGCCCCAGCGGCCCCCACAGGAAGGTCCAAAAGATCGCCGCCACGATGATAGCCAGCGGGCTCAGGCCCGTGCGCGACCCGTATAGCCACGGCTCCACCACGTTCGAGGTAATCAGCTCTACCGCGACAAACAGCGCGCCTGTCCACAACAGCGCCGACCAGTCGGGCGAGACGGCAACCGCCAGAAACAGCGGAAACGCCGCCGACAGCACCGACCCGATATAGGGCACGAACCGCAGAACCAGCGTCAGCAGCCCCCACAGCACAGCATTGGGAATGCCGATCAGCCACAACCCCACCCCGATGGGAATCGCATAGATCGTGTTCACCAGCAGTTGGATCAACAGATAGGTCGCCACCCGCGAACCGGCATCCTGCAACAATTGCGTAGTGCGGTGAATGTCATGCGCGCCGACCAGCCGAATGAAGCGTTCACGCAACTGCTCCCGCTCCATCAGCATGAAGATCACCACCACGACCACCAGACCCGTGGTCGCCACCGGGCTGATCAGCGGCAGCACCAGGTTCAGCAGCACATCCCAGGCGTTGGTCCGTTCAACCACCTCGACCTGCATCGGCCGCGCCGATCCGTCGCCCGGCAGGGCCGAACCGATCTCGGCGTTGACCGCCGTGATCATGTCCGACAGCCGCGCCGCAAGGCCATGCCCCCCGCCCGTGGCCTTCAGCGCATCGACCTTGGCCAGGATATTGGCCTGAAAGGTCGGCAGGTTCTGCGCCAATTCGCCAATCTGGCCGACCATCACCAAGGCCAGCAGCGCCATCAGCGCGAATGCGATAAGCACCACCCCCAGCACCGCGCCCAGCATCGGCACCCCGCGCTTGCGCAGGGCCGAGACCAGCGGCGACAGCGCAAAAGTGATCAGCATGGCGATGGCCAGCGGCAGAAACACCTCTTGCGCCAGGTACATCACCGCCGCGACACCAGCGATGGTGGCTAGCCGCGGCAGAGTTATCCGGCGATGGGATGCCGGATCGCCCGAAACGGCCTCATAATCCATCATCGCCCCCCCCCGCGACTCGCCCAGCGAGCCGCCAGTTTGCTTAGCCTTTCGCCGCCATGGCAAGGTCGATGATGGAGAGGGCGTCAAACCGAGACGACGGCCCGCAGATCCTCTTTGGCGAAATTGTCCTTGGGGCCGGAATGGGTGATCTGGCCGCGCTTCATCACATAAAATGCGTCGGCCAGACCATAAGCAAATTCAAAATACTGCTCGACCAGCACAATCGCCATGCCGCCTTGCCCGCGCAGGTGGCTGATCACCCGGCCAATCTGCTGGATGATATTGGGCTGAATGCCCTCGGTCGGTTCATCCAGCAACAAAACCTTGGGCTTCATGATCATGGCGCGGGCAATGGCCAGTTGCTGCTGCTGGCCACCCGACAGGTCGCCCCCACGGCGGGCCAGAAACTGTTTCAGAATGGGGAACAGATCATAAATCTCATCCGGCACCTTATGTTCCGACTTTGGCAACAGGGCATAGGCGGTTTCCAGATTTTCCTTCACCGTCAGCAAGGGAAAGATCATCCGCCCCTGCGGCACCACCGACAGGCCGCGCCGTGCCATGTCTTGCGGCGGCACCCGGCCCACCTCGGCGCCATCGATTTCCACCGTGCCGCCCGACCGCAGATGGGTGCCCGCCAGCGCCTTGAGGAAACTGGTCTTGCCCACGCCATTGGTGCCCATGATGCAGGTCACCTGCCCGGCCTGGGCCTGAAAGTCGATGCCATGCAAAATCTGGCTGCCGCCGTAATGCAGGGTAAGGCCTTGAGTTTTCAGCATATCACCCTCGCCCCAGATAAACGTCGATCACGGCGGGGTTCATGGTCACATGGTCCAGACTGCCCTCGGCCAGAACCGAGCCTTCGTGCAGCACCGTGACCTTGCAGTTCAGCCGCCGGATGAACTCCATGTCATGCTCCACCACCACCACGGCGCGGGTTTTTGCCATGTCCACCAGCATCGCCGTGGTCTGCTCGCGCTCGGCCAGCGTCATGCCCGCCGCCGGTTCATCGACCAGCAGAACCCGTGGTTCCTGCGCCAGCAGCATGCCGATCTCCAGCCATTGTTTCTGCCCATGCGACAGCTCGCCCGATTTGCGGGCCAGTTGGTCGGCCAGCCCGACCTGTGCGGCAAGGGCTGCGATCCGCTCGGCGTCAATCAGCTTGCGCCTCCAGCCCAGCACCCGCAGCGGATTGCGCGAGGCTTTCAGCGCCAGCGTCAGGTTTTCGGTGACGGTCTGATCCTCGAACACCGTGGGGCGCTGAAACTTGCGGCCAATCCCGGCGCGGGCGATCTGCGCCTCGGACATCCGCAGACAATTCAGCGACCGTTCGCCGAACGTCACTGTCCCCTCATCGGGCCGGGTCTTGCCGGTCACGATATCCATGAAGGTCGATTTTCCCGCCCCGTTCGGCCCGATGATCGCGCGCAGTTCGGCGGGGCCGATGGAAAAGGAGAGGTTGTTGATGGCGCGGAACCCGTCGAACGAAACCGAGATGCCGGACACCTCAAGAATGCTGCTCATTCCAGCGCCTCCTTTTCCTGCAATGACCCATCCTCGGGGCCAAGCGGCGCGCCCTTGCGGTCCGGGCTACGGCGGTGCAGCGCAAGGTCGAACAGCCCGCCGATACCTTTGGGCGCGAACAGCGTGACCAGCACGAACACCACGCCCAGCAGCACCTGCCACCAATCCACCCAGTCAATCCGAAGGATGCCCAGATCAATCGCAGGAACCCGCCCGCCGGTGAACAAGGACGACATCAGCGACACGAACGCCGCCCCGATTACCGCGCCATAAAGCCGCCCGCGGCCTCCAATTGCCACCCAGACCGCCAGATAGATCGAGGCGATGGGTGCCAGTTCCGCCGGATTGATTATGCCCGCCTGCGGATAATACAGTACCCCGGCGATGGCACAGATCACCGCCGTAAGCGTGAAGATGAAAAGTTTATAGCTTTCAACGCTGTATCCAAGGAACCTTACCCGCGCCTCGTCATCGCGGATCGCCCGGATCACCGATCCGAACTTGCCGCCAACCACACCCGACAGCACGATATAGGCCCCCGCCAGCGCCAGCGCCGAAGTCCAAAAGAACCAGACCGACAGCTGGTCCTGCCCTACATCTCCCAGTCCCGGCAGGTTCTGTAACCCCGACAGGCCGTTGTTGCCCCGCAGCCCTGAATCGTTCTGGAACAGATACAGCGCCAGCGCCAAAGTCATCGCCTGTGTCAAGATCGACAGGTAAACCCCTGTAACTCTTGCCCGAAACGCCAGCCAGCCAAAGATCAGAGCCAAGAGCCCCGGCACCAGTATCACCAGTGCAAGCTGGATCGGCAGCGAATATGCAAAGCTCCAGACCAGGGGCAGATCGGATGACCCCACCACCCCGAAAATCTGCGTGGCGATGCCTTGCCGGATTTCTTCCGCCGTGGCGGGCAGCGCATCTTGCGCCAGGGCGGCCACCACGATCTCTTCTGTACGGGCGTACATCAGCCACATGCCGATCAGATAGCCGCCCAAGGCAAAGAAAGCCATGTGGCCAAGGGAAAGGATGCCAGCATAACCCCAGATCAGGTCCATCGCCAAAGCGGCCAGACACAGGCACAGAGTCTTGCCCAGCGTCTTGACGAAAGAGGTGGAGACGAAGCCCGCGCCGTAAGCCTCTGACCCGAAGGTCACGATAAGGGTGAACAGCGCCAGAAGGGCCAGAAAGATCAGAACCGAGGGGTTGCGGGCCAGAATGCCTTGTTTCATGGCCTTAATCCCCCGCCGCCCGGCCCTTGATGGGAATGATCCCGCGCGGCCGGAATTGAATGAACAGGATGATGAACAGGATCATATAGGTCTGCGCGGCAAGGGTGTTTGACGGGTTCATCCATTCGATCACCTTTTGCAGTCCGCCAATCATGCTTGCCCCGGCCAGCGTGCCCCAGATGTTGCCAACGCCGCCCACAACAACCGTCATGAACGATTGCACGATGTAATCGGACCCCAGTTCCGAGGTGACCTTGGCGTAAAGCCCGATGGCCACCCCCGCGATGCCCGCGATGCCCGATCCAAGGCCAAAGGTCAGCATATTGATCCGGTCAGGATTGATTCCCATGCTGGCGGCCATGGTCGGGTTCTGCGTGACGGCCCGCACCTCCAGCCCCAGCCTCGTGCGCTTCATCAGCCACAGGAAAAAGCACAGGAATATCAGCGCCAGCACGAAAATCGCGATGCGGATATAGCTGATCGACACCACATCGTTAAAAGTCAGCGCCCCGTCAAGCCAGGCGGGCGCGGTGAGCGGGCGGGCCTGAGTGCCGAAGATGTTCTTCAGAAGTTGTTGCAGTGCAATGGAAATTCCGAAGGTTGCCAGCAGGGATTCCAGCGGGCGTTTGTACAGATGTCTTATCACCAGTCGTTCGATCCCCACCCCTGCCGCAAAGGTCACGGCAAAGGCCAGCGGCAGGGCGATCAGGATGCTGGCGGTGTAATTCGGCACCCATTGCTGCACGACATAGCCGGTATAGGCGCCCAGCGTCAGAAACTCGCCATGGGCCATGTTGATCACCCGCATGACGCCAAAGGTAATGGCAAGGCCGATGGCGGCAAGGAAGTAAATCGCCGACAGCGACAGCGCATCAAGGCCCAGATCCACCACCTCCATCGCGCCCTGTTTCAGGGTGATGCGGTCCAGCGCGGCCTTGGCTGCCCCGGTTACCGCAGGGTCAGGCTCGGCATAGACATCGTAATAGCGGTGGGCGGCGACGGCGGCGGTCACCTCATCCGAAGTGGCGGCGGTGGGCACGGTGCCCGCCTGTTCCAGCGCGGTATAGGCCCGGTCGCGGGCAGTCTGATCTGACAGATCGGCCAAGGGAATGCCGCCCACCATGCCCCCTGCGATATTGGCCGCCAGCGCCGCCTTTTGCTCCGCTGCGGTCAGGCGCGCCGGGGCCAGATTGGCCGCCACCAGCAGGTCATAGGCATCGGCTTCGGTCAGGTCACGCCCCGGCGACAGCTCATTCGCGATGTTGGCGGCGGGCGGGGCGTCGCCCGTGGCCACAAGGCGCGTGGTGGCCAGCAAGGGGTTCAGCGCGCCGCGCAGGTCAATCCCAAGATCGGCGCCAAAGCCGTCAATTGCGGTCACGCGTTGGGCGCTGTCCGGGTCGAACCGCAGCGTCAGCAGCCGCTCCAACCGCGCTTTTTGCGCATTTAACGCCGGGTCGGTTTCGCCCGCCAGCGCCGCCCGCAGCGGGGCAAGATGTTCGGTCTTGGGGTCGCGCGCGATCGAGGTCAGCGCCTCGGCCCGTTTTGCCGGGTTTGGGTCTGACAGGGTAAACTGCACAAGGGCGGTGGCGATCAGGCCGCGCACACCGGCATTGGGTTTCAGTTCGGAAATCTCTGATTTCGGGGCGGTTCCGGCATCGGCGCCGGTCAGGTCGGTCAGCTTGTAGCCGTCGCCCTCAGGCATGATCAGAAAGAAAGCCTTGTCGGATTTGCGCAGGCCCAGCCCCTTGCTGGCCCAAGCCTGCAACACCGCCGCCGCCATCGGATCGCCCGAGGCGACCAGCGCCTCGATCACCGGGCCGATGGTCTGGCGCGACGGTTTTTCGATCTTGGCCGCATTGGCCGCGGCAATCGCGGCTGCCGTTTCGGCCCGCAATGACAAAGGCATAAGCGCGGCGCACAGCGCCACGGCCATCAAGATCAAGCGCATGCTGTTCCCGCCCGAAAGGCTGAAGCGGGGCCGGAAAATCCGGCCCCGGTCAAGTCAGTAGTTCGACTTCAACTGGACGCAGGTTTTGGTGTCCTTGTTGTACATCCCGCATTTCAGGTCTTTCCAATCGGATTCCAGCACTGCGGATTCCGGCAGGAAATCGGTCCAGGCGTCGCCCGGAACCGGCTCGGTCTGGCTGATGATGTCGAACTGGCCATCGGCGCGAATTTCGCCGATCAGCACGGGCTTGGTCAGATGGTGGTTCGGCAACAGTTCCGCCGTCCCGCCGGTCAGGTTCGGGAATTTCTGCCCGATCAGCGCATCCAGCACCGGGTCAACATCCACCGTGCCCGCCGCCGTCACCGCATTCACCCACATGTTGAAGCCAATGTAATGGGCCTCCATCGGGTCATTGGTGGTGCGCTTGTCGTTCTTGGTATAGGCGTGCCACTGGGCGATGAAGTCCTTGTTGGCAGGCGTATCGGCGCTTTCGAAATAGTTCCAGGCCGCCAGATGGCCGACGAGGTTCGAGGTATCGAGACCCGAAAGCTCTTCTTCGCCAACCGAGAAGGCCACCACCGGCAGCTTGTCTGCCGTCACACCCGCCGCCGCCAGTTCCTTGTAGAACCCGATGTTGGCATCGCCGTTGATGGTGGAAATCACGCCCACCTTCTTGCCGTCAGCGCCCAGCGCCACCACGTCAGCCACGATCTTGGACCAGTCGGAATGGCCGAAGGGGGTGTAGTTGACGAAAATATCCTCGGCCGGGATGCCCTTGGATTTCAGATACGCTTCCAGAATGTTGTTCGTGGTGCGCGGGTACACATAGTCGGTGCCCAGCAACGCGAATTTCTGGATGCCCAGCTCGTTCAGGAAGTAATCGGTGGCCGGAATCGCCTGCTGGTTCGGGGCGGCGCCGGTGTAGATCACGTTCTTCGACGATTCCTCACCTTCGTACTGCACCGGATAGAACAGCAGGCCGTTCAGTTCCTCGATCACCGGAAGCACCGATTTGCGGGAAACGGATGTCCAGCAGCCGAACATTACGGCCACCTTTTCCACCGTAAGCAGCTCGCGCGCCTTTTCAGCGAACAGCGGCCAGTCAGAGGCCGGGTCAACTACCACCGCCTCCAGCTTCTTGCCCAGCACGCCACCCTTGGCATTCTGCGCGTCGATCAGCATCAGCATGGTGTCTTTCAGCGTGGTTTCCGAAATCGCCATCGTGCCCGACAGCGAATGCAGGATACCGATCTTGATGGTGTCTTCGGCCCCAAAGGCAAGGCGCGGCAGGCTGAACGTGGCCGTGGTTGCCGCGACGCTGGCAAGCAGCGAACGTCTGGTCAGTTTCATGGTCTTCCCCCTGTCCGGTCACCCGTCTGCACCATGCCGATACGGACAACGGTGGCGGGCGGCACTGGTTTGATCGTTGTTTGGGCTGGACTGTTCCCCAGCACAGACAGCAGACAGGCAGGCGGGCAAGCCAGCAAGAAATGTCGGAAATGCGATGGGATGCGTCGCCCTCAAACCATGCAAATGATGAATCTTTCACCCATATATTCATGCTGCGGTGCAGAAATTAGGCGACTCATGTGTGCCGGGCGTGAAAATCTGGGCGACTCGACCGGGCCCCTGAACCATGTGGGGAGCAAGAATGCGAAAAGCGGCCCCTTGCAGGGCCGCTTTCCAATCACACATCCAAACAGGCTCAGGCAGATTTGCGGCGGCGCTTCGCAGCAAGACCGCCCAGCCCGCCAAGGCCCGCCATCAACAGCGGCAAAGCTGCCGGCAGCGGCACGGCACCCGGATCGACCGGACCGCAATTCACCCGGCATTCGCTGGGGTCTTTGTAGTGCGGCACATAGAACGGGTCGATGAAGATCCCGCTCGAGGTGGCATCGCTGACCACCAACCCAACGCCAGGCGCGCTGGTTCCGACCAGCCCGGCGTAAAAGACCGAGAAGCTGAACGTGCCAGTGCTTCCAACCGCCAGCGAATATATCTGCTGGAACTTGACAGCGCCATCGTCCCACAGTTGGAACAGCACATCATCAAGGCCAAGTCCGTCATCATTGTCGCCGGTAAAGGTCAGCTTGCCGGTCACGAAAACGCCTGCCGTATCGTATTCAGCGCCCGTCAGATCGGAAAAGGACAGCGTGGTGGCGGCAGTCACAGGGGCGGCGGCACCCGCGACAGTGGCGGCGGCCACAACCGTAGCAATCAAAGTTTTTTTCATCGGATAACCCTCGTCGTTTTCAAGAATGTGTCAGAACTGGTTCGAGCCGGTGACAACTCCGGGTAGAATGACTATGCACTAGTATAAATTTTCATAAAATTCAGTAATTTAGAACAATCAAACGCCACTGTTCACACGCTGAGAACAATCCATGATTGAATCAAAAGGCGCCACAGCAACCCTTCGCACTCAACCCTAGGAAGACGCCGAGTTTTCCGGGCGGCCAGTGCCCGCCTTAGCCCAGCGCGATCAGGTGGTTGTCCCAGGCCGTTGCCTGTTGCGACAAGGGTGACAGCCCTGCCGTGGTGCAAGACCACACCGCCCCCTGCCCATCGGTGGCGAGAAATCCCGACTCGGCGCGAGCAACGCCGCAAACATCGGCGCGGCGCAGGGTGACCAGGGGCACACCTTGATCGGAAAACACAATCAACACCCCCCCAACGGGCGAGGTGATGGCAATCTGCCCCGCCGCCGCCGCGATCGACCCGGCATAGCCCTGCATGGCAAAAGCATCGGCATCGGCGGGCGGGCACAGGCGCGGTGCGGAACCGGGCCGCCACAGGCCCAGTTGCGGCACAGGTTCTGCCTTGTCGCCTTCCCACTGCATGGCAAAGGCGATGTCATCGCCCGACAGCGCCAGATGTCGGATCGAGTTCTGGCGCAGATTGGCCTCCAGCTCTGCCTGTTCCAAAATCTCACCCTTGGGCGAAAGCAGGGTCAGATTCGGGCGCATGGTGTCGATGTTCAGCTTGGTCCGGTCGCCCGGATCGGTCTGGATGCCGCCATTCGCGATCACCAGCCGCCCGTCGGTCAGCCGCTTGATGTCATGCGGCCCGATCCCGCCAGAGGCCCATTCGCCGATGCGGGTATAGGTTGCGGCGTCCCACAGACCCACCCGGCCCTCTGACCCTTCGGCAATCACTTCCGAGGTCATCAGCACGCTGCCATCGGCCGAAAACGCGCCGTGGCCATTGAACTGGCGGCCTTCGGGCGGGGTCAGGCGGTGGCTGACAAGGCCGGTCACGCAATTTACCACCAGCGCAAAGGTTCCGGGACGGCGGGCAAAGGCCACTGCTTCGGGGCGGTCTGGATGGGCGGCGGCGGCATGGCCGCGCGCGGGAAGATCAATCTGGAACAGGCTTTGCCCCGCGGCAGAAATACCGTGCAGAACAAATCTGTCCTGCCCCAGCTTACCCGCCGCCAGATAGGCCGGGCTGCCCGCATCGGCCCACGAAAGGCGCGGCAGGCTGGCGCAGGCCAGCCCGGCCAGAAAGGCGCGGCGCGTCGCCATATCAGTCTCCGTCCTGCGAATTGAAGCCCAGATCCACGCCCAGCGCGGGGGCCATTTCGGCAATCATCGTATCGCGCGCGGCCTTGACCGCCTGTTGCACGATTTCCACCCGCAGATGGCCCTGCGGATCACCCACTGCGGCAAAGGCCGGATCGTCCAGCTTTTCCGCCAGCCCGACCGCGCGATCTAGCCCCGCCAGCGTCAGCACCGACTTGTCATCCAGCGCTGCCGCGAACCCGCGCAGCGCCTGCAACATCAGCGCGACATTGCGCTGCGACCGTCCAGCGGCGCCCGATTCCGCCCGTTCGGGATGCGGCTTGTCGAACGAGCCCAGCGGGCGGCCAAGCTGCTGATCAACAATCGCCTCCAGCCCGGTGGCGCCCTGAGTAAACAATGCCTGCAACGCCTCTTGCGGCGAAAGGAAGGCAGTGTTGCCCGGCTCTCCGGCGGTCAGCAGCGTTGCGGCATAGGCGGGCCAGTCCGCATTCACCCCGGATGCCATGCGTGCCAGATCACTCGCGGTGGCGCGGATCAGGGGGCAAGCATCGCCCTCGAACGGCGTATCGGGGTAAAGCAGCCGCTCCAGGCCCATCAAACCGCGGGCCGCCACCGACTGATCGGCAAAGGCCGCAGGTTCCAGCGCCGCCGCATCGCCCGAAAGCAGCGCACGCTGTGCCTTGGCGCCCAAACCCTTGGGGTCTGGCCAGAAATGAATGGCCAGCGCACGACCATCGTCTTCGACCGGACCAAGGTGAAAAAAGGACACAGCCAGCCAGGCATCATAGGCGGCATTCCAGGCGGGCTTGACGGCCTCGGGCGAACAATCCTTGTCCGCCGCGGCGGCCAGATCGGCGCTGGCCTTGGCAAAGGCGGCATAGCCGGGGGTCAACTGCCCCTCGACCGCCTGTTTCAGATCGGCCAGCGCGGGGGCGGCCATCAGGCCAAAGCCAAGCACAAGGGCGGTAATGCGGACCATCACAGGCTCTCCAGAAAGGTGATCAAGGCGTCGCGGTCAGGTTTCGGCAGGCCAACTACGCGGTCACGGGCAGCCTCTGCCTCGCCGCCATGCCACAGGATTGCTTCAAGCAGGTTACGCGCCCGGCCATCATGCAGGAAATAGCTGTGGCCGGAAACCTGCTGGGTCAGACCGATACCCCACAGGGGCGCGGTTTTCCATTCGCTGCCCGAAGCGCGGCCTTCGGGGCGGTTGTCGGCCAGCCCCGGCCCCATATCGTGCAGCAGCAGGTCGGTATAGGGCCAGATCAGTTGAAAGCTTTGCTCTGGCTGGTCTTTCAGGCGGTTGGTGACGTATTTCGGCACATGGCAGCCAATGCAGCCTGCGTCATAGAATACCTGCTTACCCTTCAGCACCACCGGATCGCCGGGGTTGCGGCGGGCGGGAACGGCAAGGTTGCGCGAATAAAAGGTCACCAGATCAAGGCTTTCGCGGTCCACCTCCAGCCCGTCTCGGATGCCGTCTTCCTGGCCGACAGGGGCCGCGCGGCAATCGGCCTGCGCCGGGGTGCAATCGCCCCAGCCATCGGGATGCAGCACGGTCGAAAGGCCCATATCGCCCTGAAACGCACCGGCCGACTGCTCTTTGATCGTCGGCTTGCCGCCCTTGAAGCCAAACCGCCCCAGCATCGGCGCGCCGAATTCGCCCGATGGCACGATGGCAGCACGCCCGGAAATGCCGTCGCCATTGGCATCATCGGGGTCTTCATGGGCCAGAATATCCGCCGCCGGAACGGCCTCCAGCAGCCCCAGCCCGATCATCTGCGGGGCCACGCGTGGCGACAGCATTGCCCCCGCCCCCAGATCGCCATAGCCGCCATCCACCAAGGCATATTCCGGCGCCCGCAAGTTGACCACCGTACCATCCGCCAGCGTCACCGGCACCTCGGTATAACGGATGTCCATCTTGCCTTCGCTGGCCATGCCGGCCGAAGCGAGGTTTTGAATCTGGCCGCCGTAATGCGGGTCGTCCTGCGTGGCCAGCCACTCTTTGATGCCTTCGGGCGAAGGCCCGCCCGGCACCGAGACGCGCAGGAACATCGACACGCTTGCCCCGCCCGGCTGCTCTGGCGGGTGGCCGCGCCCATCCTTCAGGTGACAGTCCTGACAGGCCCGCGCGTTATAAAGCGGCCCCAAGCCGTCCGAAGCCCGCGTTGATGACGGCGCTGCAACCCAGGTCTTGGTGAACAGGCCGTTGCCCAGCTTGAAATCCAGTTCCCGCTCAAACGCCATATTGCCCGAAGATTGCGAAAACGCATCCGCCGTGCTGCTGGCCCGTATCGTGGCCGCCCCGGCGGGGTTGTCTTCGAACTTTTCGGGGGCGGTGAAATCGGTGGTTGGCCGGACCACGCCGTCAATCCGCGCCTGCTCTTTGGCGGTGCGGGGAATGACCGTCAGGTGGCGGTCGTCCAGCGTCTGGGAAAAGGCGGGGGTGGCGAGAAGTGCCAGAAGGCAAAGGGGGCGAAGCATGGGAACCTCCGTTCGCCCCCTCTCCTAGCCGATTTTCCGACTGTTTCAATCGGAAAATATTGCCGCGACATCCCGCCTCACGCGGTTGCGATCATTCGGCCTGATCGGCGGGCGTCGCGTTCAGCAACCCATAGCGTTCTTCGCCCAGCCTGTCGTACAGGCCAAGCTGGGTTTCCAGAAAGTCGATATGACCCTCTTCATCGGTCAACAGCTCGTCAAACAGGGCGCGGCTGACGTAATCGCCCACCTTGTCGCAATGCTGGCGCGCCTCGATATAGAGCGTGCGGGCGCCATGTTCCGCCGCCAGATCGGATTCCAGCGTTTCGCGCAGGGTCTGACCAATGCGCAAAGGGTCCAGCTTTTGCAGGTTGGGATGGCCTTCCAGAAAGATGATCCGCGTGATGAACTTGTCGGCGTGGTGCATCTCTTCAATCGACTCGGCCCGCGACTTTGCGGCCAGACGGCCAAAGCCCCAGTCTTCCTGCAAACGATAGTGCAACCAATACTGGCTGACCGCCGTAAGTTCAGACCGAAGCCCCGCATTCAGATACTCAATAACCTTGGGGTCGCCCTTCATGCTGCCTTCCTTTCCTTGACACAAGTAACGGTATCGGCTGGCTAAGGGGGCGCGGTGGTGCGCCCTCTGTGGCTATGCTGAAACTGTCACAGTCGCGCATGGTGTCAAGGAACAGCGGCAGACATCCGCCACAATCGGCACGTTTACCCAAAGCGCGATAGATCTTGCCGGGCGTGATCAGCGTGTCGGGGTCCGCCGCGCGCATCCACTGCACCGCCGCGCGAATATCGCGGTCCGAGATGGCCATGCAGTGGCAGACGAGCATCGCAAAGCCCCTATTGGAACACGGCGCCGGGGTTATCCAGACTGTCCGAGCCCTCGAATGTGGTCTTTGACAGGCCCAGCGCCGCGATGCTGCGCTCAATCGCCGGGGTCTGGTCCACCAGCGCATCCACCGCCGTCATAATCAGCGCTTCACCCTCTTTGTTGCCGGGGGCCAGCATCTGGTCATAGGCCTCGCCCCCCTCGGCGCGGGTCTTGACCGCCAGCAACGCCCCGACCGAGGCATCGAGCCGCGCCTTCATCTCGGCATCCACCGACGGGTCTTTGGCGGCCACAAGTTCCGACAGTGAAGCCCCCGTCACGACCGAACCGTCCACCCGGGTATAGCTGCCCAGATAGACGTTCCGAATGCCGATGCCGTCGTAATAATTGCTGTTATAGGTGTTGTCGGAAAAGCAATCATGCTCTTCCTCGGGGTCGTTCAGCATGACGCCCAGCTTCATGCGCTGGCCCGCCAGCTCGCCGTAAGACAGGCTGCCCATGCCGGTCAGCATGGCCATCAGGCCCACCTGCGGATCGTCGGTCACATGGGCGCGCGCCGCGCCGCCCTCGGCCCAGGCGGCCGTCATCTCTTGCAGATCGCTGACCAAAAGGTCGCTGGCGGCCAGCAGATACTGCGCGCGGCGGTCACAATTGCCATTGGTGCAGTCGGTCCCTTGGGCATAGTCGGTCCAAGGGCGGTTGCCCGCGCCCGGGCCGGTGCCATTCAGATCCTGCCCCCACAGCAGGAATTCGATGGCGTGATAACCGCTGGCCACATTCGCCTCAACGCCGCCTGCCTCAAACAACGTATCCGCAATCAGTGCTGGCGTGATGGTGGTGGCATCTACATCCTTGCCCGACAGCGTGAAATGCGGTGTGGCAATGACGTTCAGCGTGGCCAGATCGTTCTCTTCGTTCTGCCCATAGGACGGATCGACATAATCGATGAACCCTTCGTCCAGCGGCCAGGCATTCACCTTGCCCTCCCAGTCATCCACCAGCGGATTGCCAAAGCGGTACGCCTCGGATTGCTGATAGGGCACCCGTGCCGCCAGCCAGGCCTTGCGCGCCGCCAACAGCGTTTCCTCCGACGGCTGAGCGATCAACGTACCCACCGCCACCCGCAGGGTCTGCGCCGTGGTCAGGCTGTCGCCATAAACCGCTTCGGCAATGTCCGCATAATTCCGCACCACATCGGCCGGCTCTGCGGCCAGCGCCGGGCCAGCAAGACAGGTGGTGAACAGAAAGACAGTCGAAAGGCGTTTCATGGGGGCGTCCGTGGCTGTTGCAGGGTTACTTGGTCAAAATCAGCTTGCCCGCCCGGGTGATGCGCAGCGAATAAATCTGCCCCGACAGGACGATGCGAGCCAGTGCCCCGCCGTTCGTCAGGTTAAGCGCATCATGAATCGGAACGGTGTCAGCCTCAAACACACTGGCAGGGATCAGGGCGGTCATATCTGGGTCTCCCTCTGCCGAGGGGTTTGGCAAAAAGGGGCGTTGTCCTTTGGTTGCATCCCAAACCTCCCGCACGTTTCAGATTTCCGGCTTGCCCGGGAAGGCTGGCTTGACCGAATAGATGACAAAAAGACTTTGGATTGTAAACCAGATTCTTTTACTCAGATATACACAGCGCAGAAAAAGGCCGCCCCTGCGGCTTGCAAGGGCGGCCAGATTGCACGACGCAAGCCTCAGACGGTCACATTCACCACAACGCGGCCCTGTACGCCGCCCTGCAAAATGGCGGCCCCCAGAGCGGGCAGTTCGGCCAGTGTCACCTCGCGCACCACCCCCTCCAGCACCGCCATCGGCAATTCGGCCGCAATCCGCGCCCAGGCGCGGCTGCGCTCGGCAAAGGGCGATTGCGCCGAATCGATGCCCAGCAGGTTCACCCCGCGCAGCAGGAACGGAATGATCGATGCCGGAACCTGCAAGCCCCCGGCATTGCCCACCGCCGCCACGCTGGCGCGGTGCTGCAACTGCCCCAAAATCCGCGCCAGCATCGCGCCGCCCACCGCGTCAATGCAACCCGCCCAGGCCTCGGCCTCCAGCGGGCGCTTGACCACCTCCGCCAGATCGGCGCGCGGTACGATGCGGCTGGCCCCCAGATCGCGCAAATAGCCCTCGGTCTCGGGCCGCCCCGTTACTGCCGCCGCGCGGTAGCCATTGGCCTTCAAGAGCGCCAGCGCCACCGACCCCACGCCCCCGGCAGCCCCCGTCACCAGAACCTCGCCCTTGTCGGGCCGCAACCCGTGATCCTCCAGCGCCATGAGCGCCAGCATTGCGGTCAGCCCCGCCGTCCCCACCGCCATCGCCTGCCGCGTGGTCAACCCGGCGGCCAAGGGCACCAGCCAGTCGGCCCTGACCCGCGCCTTGGTGGCATAGCCGCCCCAGAACGCCTCTCCCACCCGCCAGCCGGTCAGGATCACCTTGTCACCCGGCGCATAGCGCGCATCGCGGCTGTCCAGCACAACCCCGGCAAAGTCGATGCCCGGCACATGCGGATAGCTGCGCACCAGCCCACCCCCCGTGGGCGAAAGGCACAAGCCGTCCTTATAGTTCAGCGTGGAATATTCGACCGCAACCGTCACCTCGCCCTCGGGCAGCCGGTCATCGGGCAGATCGCGCACCCCGACAGACACAATGCCCTCGGCATCCTTTTCAACCAGCAGCGCCCGAAACATCACCCTTTTCCCTCATCTGTTCATAAGTATCCTCTGGGGGTCCGGGGGGCGAAGCGCCCCCGGCCTTCGGTCAGAACCCAACCGCCGCCGCCCCCTTCAAGCCCAGCATCGCGCGTGCCTCGTCCGGTGTCGCCACCTCACGGCCCAGCGCCTCGACAATGCCGCGCACCTTTTCCACCTGCTCGGCATTCGATACCGACAACCGGCCCTTGCCGCTGTAAAGGTTGTCCTCCAAGCCCACGCGCACATGGCCGCCCATGCCCGCCGACATCGCCGCCAGCGCCATTTGCTGACGCCCCGCGCCCAGCACCGAAAAGGCATGATCGGCCCCGAACAGCCGGTCAGCCGTGTCCTTCAGGTGCATCAGATGCGCCGGTTCCGCCGCGACCCCGCCCAGAACCCCCATCACGAACTGCACGAAAATCCGGCCCGGCACCAAGCCCCGGTCGCGGAAATGCGCCAGCATGTACAGATGGCTGACATCATAGCATTCAAACTCAAACCGCGCGCCGCGCTCTGCTCCCATCCGGCGCAAGATGCCTTCGATGTCGCGCGGCGTGTTCTTGAACACCAGATCGTCCGAGCCTTTCAGGAACGGCTCTTCCCAGTCATGCAGCCAGGCGCGCGGCTTGGCGGCCATCGGATACAGCGCGAAATTCATGCTGCCCATGTTCAGGCTGCACATTTCCGGCGCGCAGGCCAGCGGGGCCGCCAGCCGCTGGTCCAGCGTCATCATCGCCGACCCGCCCGTTGTCATGTTCACCACAGCATCGGTTTCGGCCTTGATGCGTGGCAAAAACCCCTGCCAATGCTCCAACGCAGACGAGGGCCGACCGTTGACCGGATCGCGGGCATGCAGATGCAGGATAGCCGCCCCCGCGCGGGCCGCCCCAATTGCACTTTCGGCAATCTCTTGCGCCGTCACCGGCAGATAGGGCGACATCGTGGGCGTATGGATTGACCCGGTGATGGCGCAACTGATGATGATCTTCGACATATCGCCCCCCGCGTCGCCGGCAGCCTAACCGCCCGACAGCGCGGATTCGATACCCCGCGTCAGCGTATCGATGATCTTGGCAATCTCGCCCGGCCCATAGGCCCGCCACCCCATGCGGCGGCGCACGATCCCTTCGGCAATGCGAAAGTAGAACAACTGCCCCATCAGCGCGAAAACCGCCAGCCGCACCTGCTCGCTTTCCTCGGCCAGCCCGGTCGCCACTGCCCACAGCACACACAGGCGCCGGTGGGTCGGCTCGATCATCCGGGCATAGACCAGATCGACCGAAGGCCCCTCTTCCGCCAGCTCGCGCAGCATGAAGCCGATCGCATCGGGCGGCGCCATGCCCCCCAGCACAAAGCCCGCCACCCGCGTCAGCGTCGATTTGATCGCCGCCCGCGCCTGCGACGGACCCACCGGCTGCGGCCCGGCCTTCCCCACCGCCTCGCTGATCAGCCGCGCCACTTCTTCGGCGCAGGCCGTGCGCAGCCCCTCTTTCGAGCCAAAGTGATAGGCGATCGAGGCGACATTGGTTTCCGCCCGCCCGGCGATGGCGCGCGTCGATGCCCCGGCATAGCCATGCTGACTGAACAGATGCAACCCCGCCGCAATCAGCGCGGCGCGGGTTTTGTCAGAAGAGGAAAGTGGGGTCTGGGTCATGCAACAATTCTTCAAACGGTTGTTTGAAATGCAAGCAAAATAAAAGCCGCACCCAGAATGCGGCTTTGATCGTTACGATCAGCACTTACCAGCGGACGTGGCGCGGCCAGATATAGGTTTCCTCGGGGTCCGCCCCGCCCGGCCCAGCCAGTTCCATCGTGATCCGGCGCAGGTGGCGCGTCACTTCGGCCTTGTCCATCTTGCGCAACTGCTCTGCCGAAAGCGGCTCGCCCAGCGTCACGCCCACCTGCCGCCCGATCTGCCGCCGCGTTTCGTGAAAGATCAGCGCCACCCGCAGCGGATAGGACAGATGGCTGGCAATCTGGAACAACCGAGAGTTTTGTCCGGCAAAGTGCAACGGTAGTGTTGTCACGCCCGGTATTGTTGCCAGCCGCCCAACAAAGGGGTGCCATTCGGCGTCCACCGCCGGGCCACGCAGCGGTTTGTTGGCCGTTGCCACCCCGCCGCCGGGAAAGATTGCCACAGCCTCGCCCGCCGCCAGCGCCTCGGCGGCACGTCGCCGCGTTTCGCCCGAAATGCGCCGCGCCTCAGCCGTACCCGAGAAATCGACCGGCAAAAGATGGGGGCGGATTTCGGGGGTCTGGCACAGCAGGCTGTTGGTCAGAATACGGGACTGGCCGCGCAATTCCATCCCCAGATGGCCAATGGTCAGCCCGTCCACAATGCCGAAGGGATGGTTCGCCACCAAGAGCAACCCGCCCTTTTGAGGAACCTCGGCCAGCGGAAACCCTGCCAGACGGATATCAAGCTGCAAAACACGCACCGCCGCCGCGAATACCGATTCGCCGGGCTGGGGATGCGCGGCCCAGTCCATATACATCTCGCGCAGGCGCGGCTGACCGCTGATCCGTTCGACCCCGCGGATCACCGCGCGGCGGAACCGACTTTGCCCCGGATGAGAATAGGTAAAGCGCACCCGGTCGGAAGGGGCAGTTTCCTCGGGCGCAAGGCGGGCAGTCAGGGTGTCAGGCATGGGGATCAGGGCCGCTGCAAGGATCGGACAAGGGTAAAGCGGGCATGTAACGGCCCAGTGACATCACCGCCCTACCAGACCCTCGATCAGCGGGCCACCCACCAGCAGCGCCTTCCCCCTGCCATCGCGCTTGACATCATAAAGCGCGCTGTCGGCATCGCTCAGCATCCGGTCGGCATCGGGGCTGTCATAGAGGGTCGAGACCGTCACCCCGATCGAGGCGGAAATCCGGCAGTCTCGCCCCTCAAACGCAATCGGCTCGGTCACGCTGGCGATGATGCGGTCGGCAATCCGCATCAGTTGCGCGGTGTCCGACAGGTTGGGAAAGACCACCACAAACTCATCCCCGCCGACCCGCGCCGCCATATCGGTCGCGCGGGTTTCCTGGGTCAGCACCCGCGCCACCTGCCGCAGCACATGGTCGCCCGCCGCATGGCCCAGAGTGTCATTGACCTGTTTGAAGAAATCGAGGTCGATATGCATAAGCCCGAAGGTCGCCCCCAGCCGTATCAGTGCCTTCATCTGCAAATCCAGCGCCCGGCGGTTGCGCAATCCGGTCAGCTGATCGGTCAGTGCCTGTTCCTCTGCCGCCACCTTGGCCCCCTGCAACCGGCGGTTCAGGTTGCGCAATTCGTCCATCACCGCTGTCTTCGCCTCGACCAGATACAGCATTTCCACCGTCAGGTCGGTGGCGGCAAAATCCTCTACCGTCAGGGCATGGCGGCGCACGGCCTCTGCCACGCCGATCCCGAACGACAGGTTCAAAAACGCCCCCCCATCCAGCGTCGGCACCACCAGCGCGCGGAATGATACCGTCGGATCAGAGGTCAGAACCACCCCCAGCGCCAGATCGTGCTGGGCCAGCAGAACCGGCATTGTCAGTGGCCCCGGCGGGCGGCGCAGCGCCAGCACATCGCCAATGTTGCGGCCCAAGGCGGCCTGCCCGTTCATCAGCTTTTGCAACGTCGGCCCGGCATTGACAATCTGACCAGTGGCATTCACCGCCAGATGCAGCGGCATCAGGCGCGCCAGCGCCAGCGGGCCGAAACTTACGCTGCCATCTTTCAGCCGCGCGCCCATCCTAATGCGCCCTGACCGCCAGATCGAACCTGCGACCAGCGGCATAGGCCCCGTCCAAAAGTTCGATCAGGATCACCTCGGCCCCGTCTGCCTCTCCGTCATGCTCCAGCAGAACCAATGCGCCGTAATCATCCGCCATCGCCCGCAACAACCCCACCGCCACATACCCCACACCCGGAATCACCCCCCGGCACGACAGGCGGAACCTGCTGTTGCCCTGATCTTCAAGATCAAGCCCCGGCATGTCCAGATCGGGCAGCGCAAGATGCGTGCGGTCCGGCAAATCTTCCAGAGAATGCAGGAATTCGACGAATCCCGCGCCGCCAAACCGCAACAGCCGCCGCAGCCCTTCGACATTGGGGTGCGACACAAGATAGGTGCCCAGATCCTCCAACACCGTTTCGCGCGGGCGGGCGAGTTCGGCCACCGCCGCCGTCAGAACCGCCTCGGTCACCGCATTGTCATAGGTCAGCATGGCCTCGAACCCCTCGGGGCCAACTCCGGCGCGACGCGCCACCGCGAGCCAAAGCCCATGGCCATAGGTGTCGCGCAGGAAGCACTGAACGGCCCTGTTAAACAAACCCTGCATAAAATGACCCGTAAACGATTCCGCCTACAGGCTAGGAGGCAAGCCTTAACAACCGGCTAAGTCCGTCAGAACGGCACGTCAGAAACCTGATGCGCCGGGATCACCCAGCGCGCCACGATCTTTTTCGCGCCCGCATGGTCGAATTCTATATCCAGTTTGTCGCCTTCAATCCCCATCACTTCGCCATAGCCGAACTTCTGGTGAAACACCCGGTCGCCGATGACATAGGCGCTGAGGGCCACGGCATCGATCGTCATGCCCCGCGCCTCTCGCGGCTGGCTGACCGGGCGCGCGGCGCTGCGCTCTTGCATGCGCCGCCAGCCGGGCGAGTTATACACATCCGCCTTGGTCGCCCGGTCCTCGACCGCCGAACCGTAGCCAGACCCGAACCCTGCCGCCGCGCCATAGCCCCCGCCGTAAAGGCTGGGCGCTGTCAGCACCTCAACATGTTTGGCGGGCAGTTCATCAATGAACCGGCTGGGAAGCTGGCTTTGCCAACGCCCAAAGTATAGACGATTTGACGCGAAAGAGATGGTGCAAAGTTTTTCGGCGCGCGTGATGCCGACATATGCCAGTCGTCGCTCCTCTTCCAACCCTTTGTTACCGCTTTCATCCATACTGCGCTGGCTAGGCAGAAAGCCCTCTTCCCATCCTGGCAAGAAGACGATTGGAAACTCCAAACCTTTGGCTGCGTGCAGTGTCATAATAGTGACCTGCTCATCCGCCTCCTGACGATCAGTATCCATGATTAGAGAAACGTGCTCTAAAAAGCCTTGAAGGCTATCAAATTTCTCGAGAGCATTGACCAGTTCCTTCAGGTTTTCCAGCCGCCCCGGCGCCTCTGGCGTCTTGTCGTTCTGCCACATCGAGACATAGCCGGATTCCTCCAGTATCGTTTCGGCCAGCCGGACATGGCCCATGTCATTGGCGGGTGGGGTGTCAGGCAGCATCGGCTCGATCAGCGTATCTTCGGGAAGTGCGGGCCGGGCACCCAGCACCGCCTCATGCCAGCGATCGATGCCGTCGATGAAACCGCGAAGTTGCCCCGCGCCCTTGCCGCCCAGACCGCTGCGCGCCAACAGACCCCGCGCGCCTTCGACCAGATTGCTGCCCTGCGCCCGTGCCTCCAGTTGAATGGATTGCACCGCCTTGTCACCAAGGCCACGCTTGGGCACGTTCACCACCCTCTCGAACGCGAGGTCATCATCGGGCGACACGGCCAGCCGGAAATAGGCCATCGCATCGCGAATCTCCTGCCGTTCATAGAACTTCGGGCCGCCGATCACGCGGTACGGCAGACCGATGGTCAGGAAACGATCCTCAAACGCCCGCATCTGGTGGCTGGCGCGGACGAGGATGGCCATGTCCTCCAGCGAATGGGGTTCGAAATGGCCCCTGCCGCGTTGCAGACCCTCCAGCTCCTCGCCGATCCAGCGCGCCTCTTCGTCGCCGTCCCAATGGCCAATCAGCCGAACCTTTTCGCCGTCCTTCTCATCGGTCCACAGCGTCTTGCCCAGCCGCCCCTCATTCCTCGCAATGATACCGGAGGCGGCCGCCAGAATATGCGGCGTCGAGCGGTAATTCTGCTCCAGCCTGATCACCTGCGCGCCGGGAAAATCCTTTTCGAACCGCAGGATGTTGCCCACCTCTGCCCCACGCCAGCCATAGATCGACTGGTCATCATCCCCCACGCAGCAGATGTTCTTGTGCGCCTGCGCCAACAGCCGCAGCCACAGGTATTGGCAGACGTTGGTATCCTGATATTCGTCCACCAGAATATAGCGGAACCGGCGCTGATAGCTTTCCAGGACATCGGGGTATTTCTGGAAGATAGTCACGCAATGCAGCAAGAGGTCGCCGAAATCGGTGGCATTGAGCGCAAGAAGCCGCTGCTGATAGGCCTCATAAAGCTCGGTCGCGCGGTTGTTGAAGGCGCTCGCCTCGGACGACGGCACCCGATCGGGCGTCAGTGCACGGTTCTTCCAGCCATCGATGATTCCGGCCAACAGCCGCGCCGGCCAGCGCTTTTCGTCGATGTTGGCCGCCACGATCAACTGCTTCATCAGCCGCAGCTGATCGTCGGTGTCTAGAATGGTAAAGTTGGACTTTAGATGCAGGCGATCAGTATTTGAATGCACCTCGTACGAACTATTTGGTGCGCCCTCTAACATGCCGATTTCCGCTAAAGCCTCGTTACTATGCGGCTTAAGATCATTTCTGACCTTAATTGACGGCCCACTAACCTTAGATGGTTGTGCTCCGACAACCAACTCGGCATGGCGACGCAAGATTTTTACGGAAACAGCATGAAATGTGCCCATCCATTTCATCGGAGTCTTGATACCGAATGGTGAGTTTTCCAGCCGCTTTCTCATCTCCAAAGCAGCTTTATTCGTAAATGTGACGGCTAGGATTTGGTCCGAGGGTACATGCTTATGCCAATAAAGATGCGCTACGCGCGTCATTAGTGTTTTAGTTTTACCCGTACCCGCTCCTGCTAACATCAAGACAGGCCCGTCCAAGGCCAGAACCGCCTCGCGTTGAGCAGGGTTGAGGCCCGCAAGATAATCTTCGGGTGGTGCATCGGCAGGCATGGCCCTGCGGCCCAGCGCCATTTGCGACAGGGAGACTGCGGCCTCGAACGGATCATCATCGTCAATCATGGGGCAAAACTAGCGAATATGGGGGAAAAGGGAAAGAGTCGTTCCGCGAATGTTCCTATTGCCCCATCGCCTGCGCCTTGGCGGTGGCCGCTGCCAGCGCGTCGGTAATCGCTTGGGTCAGGCCCGGTTCTGCGGCGGTGATCCCGGCATCGGTGATGCCTTTGTAGCTGCGGTAATCATCCAGCACCGCGCCGACCTCAGCCATACGCCCGCGCAGGAAATCGGCGGAACCGCAGATCACCGCCTCGACCGCCTGCAAGGCCACCGCTTCGGGCAGGCCACGCGACCGGGCATCGGCCAGCATGGCCTGCGCCATCAGGGCGGGATAGGCGGAACCGGAACCGGACAGCGCCGACAGGTAATCCAACTGCCCCTCATCCGCGACCTGGGCCTCGGCCCCCATGGCCGACAGGATGCGGGAAACAAGCGCGGCATCTTCCGCGCCCAGATCGCCCACCCAAGGGGTAAAACTCTGCCCCAAGGGCGCGCCGCCATTGGGCATCGCCCGTGCAATACGCGCTTTGGGCCAGCGTGCCGACAGCTTGGCTAGCGTCCAGGCGGTCATGAAGGAAATCACCAGCTTGTCACCGGCATCGAACCCTTCGAGCGGAAAATCCTGTGGCCGGACCGACAGGATCAGCACATCCGATTGCGCGCAAAGGTCGGCGGCATCCTTCGCCCAGATCACCGGATGCCCGGCATAACCGCCCAGCTTGCCCGAACGGTTCAGCACCACCAGATCACTGGCCGCCCAGCCCTGCCCGATCAGCCGCAAGCCCTGCGCCTGCCCCAGCCAGCCCGTCGCCCCCAATATACCCAGCTTCATCGCAGCCCCCTATCCGGCGGGAAACTGCTCCCGCATGCCTTCGTTATAACGGCGGAACAGGCGCGCCAAGGCCTGCACATCTTCGGCGGGCCAGTCGCGGAACAACTGCATCCAGCGCCGCCATTTGGCGCGCAGGAAAGATTGCAGCAGCGCGCGTCCCTGATTCGTCGGCACCAGCACCGAACGGCGGCCATCTTCCTGGCTGACGGCGCGCGCGACAAATCCCCGGTCCACCAGATCCGACGCGATGCGGCTGGCGCGCGAGGCATCGACCAGCATTTCCTCGGCCAACAGACCCACCGTCACCTCGGACGGCGCCGCACGGCCGAAACCGCTGGCGATACGGGCAATGGCAGACAGGGCGTGAAACTGCATCGGCTCGATATCGGTCCCCACCTCGGCCATCAGGCTTTGGGGAATGTCGCCCTTTTTCACCCGGCGCATATAGGCGAAATTCTCGATGTCGAAATCCAGCAGCGCCTCTGCCGCCTCGGGGGCAAAGCCGCTGTCGCGCAGGTCGGCCGCAAGGGCCTCTTGGAAAGAGGTTCGGATCATGGGGTGCAGATGGCCGAAGCCCGTGCGCCTGTCAATAGCCTGCGACTGGCATTTATGTGCTGTTGACACATAAATGCGATGCCGTTACATCCGGGACCTACGCAGAACAGGTGATTCATGTCTTCCTCCCCTTCCGCCGTTGCGGACCAGGGCCATCGCGGCTCTATCCGGCTGGTCATTTTCTCTATCGGTTTGCTTTTGCTTCTGGCGTCACTGGACCAGACCATCGTTTCGACCGCCCTACCCACCATCGTCGCCGACCTTGGCGGGTTGGAGCATTTAAGCTGGGTGGTCACCGCCTATATCCTGTCATCGACCCTTGTGGCGCCGCTTTATGGCAAGCTGGGCGACCTTTATGGCCGCCGGCTGATGGTGTTCATCTCGGTCGGGCTGTTCCTGTTCGGGTCCGCCCTGTGCGGGCTGGCACAAAGCATGGGGTTCCTGATTGCATCCCGCGCGATTCAGGGCTTGGGGGGCGGCGGGCTGTTCGTGCTGGCGCTGTCGGTGATTGGCGACGTGATCCCGCCCAGCGACCGGGGCAAGGTGCAGGGCGTGTTTGCCGCCGTGTTCTCGGCCTCTTCCGTCATCGGGCCGCTGGCGGGTGGCTGGTTTGTCGAGGCGGCATCCTGGCACTGGATTTTCTATATCAACCTGCCCCTGGGCTTTATCGCCATCGCCGGTTTCGCCGCCAGTTTCGCCGCCAACCCCGAACGGCAAAAGCACAAGATTGACTGGGCAGGCGCTGCGGCGCTGTCGGTGGCCTTGGGTGCGCTGACGCTGGTGACCTCGCTTGGCGGCAGCACGCTGGCTTGGGATGCGCCCGGAACGCTGGCGATGATTGCGCTGGTGCCTACCGCGCTGGCCGCCTTTATCTGGATCGAAAGCCGCGCCGCCGAACCCGTTCTGCCGTTGGAGCTGTTTCGGAACAACGTCTTCACCGTGTCGGGCATCATCGGCTTTGCCACGGGTGCGGCCATGCTGGGCGGGCTGACCTTTCTGCCGGTCTACCTGCAAATCGCCAAGGGCTATTCGCCCACCGCCTCGGGCCTGATGATGATTCCGATGACGGCGGGCATCCTGACCTCCTCTACCTTTGCAGGGCAGTTCATGGGGCGCACCGGGCGCTACCGCATCCTGCCCATGGTTGGCACCGCGCTGATCGCACTGGGGGCAGCGGGGCTGGGGCTGCTGGATGAAACCAGCCATCCGGCGGTGTTCTGCGCCGCCATCCTGATCTTTGGCCTTGGCATGGGCTGCATTTTCCCGGTCGTCACCACCGCCGTGCAAAACGCCGTGCCGCGTCACCAGTTGGGCACCGCCACCGCCGCAGGGGTGATGTTCCGCCAGATCGGCGGGTCGCTGGCAGTGGCCGTGTTCGGCGCGATCTTTACCGCCCGGCTGTCGGCCGGCCTTGGTGCCAACGCCAACCTTGCCCATGGCGGAGAAATCGGCCCGCAGGCATTGGCCGCCCTACCTGATGAGATGCGCGCCCAGATCGCCGGGCTGGCGGTTCATGCCATCAATCCGGTGTTCTGGATCGTGGTAGCGCTAGCACTGATCGGCTTCGGTTTCTCTCATGTTCTCAAAGAGGTGGCTCTGGTCAACCGCACCGTTCCCAAGGGCGAATGACCTCACGGGCAAGACAGGGTTTGCAACTGCAAATCCTGTCTTGAATATGTCGCAAAATTTGCAGTTAAGGCGTCCTGAACCCTTGCGCTGCGCTGCGGCGATCTTACAGTGCCCCGGTCGATACCTGGCCGACGGGGAGCCGCCTATGCCTGAGTTCAAGAAGATTCTTGTCGCCAACCGGGGCGAGATTGCCATCCGCGTGATGCGCGCCGCCAATGAAATGGGCAAAAAGACGGTCGCCGTCTATGCCGAGGAAGACAAGCTGTCGCTGCACCGATTCAAGGCGGATGAGGCGTATCTGATCGGTCAGGGTCTGTCGCCGGTGGGGGCCTATCTGTCGATCCCCGAGATTATCCGCGTGGCCAAGATGGCGGGGGCGGATGCGATCCACCCCGGTTATGGCCTTTTGTCGGAAAACCCCGACTTTGTTGAGGCTTGCGATCAGGCGGGCATCACCTTTATCGGCCCGCAGGCCGACACCATGCGCGCCTTGGGTGACAAGGCTTCGGCCCGCAAGGTCGCGATTGAGGCGGGTGTGCCCGTCATTCCCGCGACCGAAGTGCTGGATGACGACTTCGCCGCGATCAAGAAGCAGGCGAAAGAGGTTGGCTATCCCTTGATGCTCAAGGCGTCCTGGGGCGGCGGCGGGCGCGGGATGCGCCCGATCCTGTCCGAGGATGAGCTGGAAGCCAAGGTCCGAGAAGGCCGGCGCGAGGCCGAGGCCGCTTTTGGCAACGGCGAGGGTTATCTTGAAAAGATGATCATCCGCGCCCGCCATGTCGAGGTGCAGATCCTGGGCGACAAGCAGGGCAACGTCTGGCACCTGTGGGAGCGGGATTGCACCGTGCAGCGCCGCAACCAAAAGGTCGTCGAACGCGCCCCCGCCCCCTATCTGACCGACGAGCAGCGCACCGAAGTCTGTGAAATGGCGCGCAAAATCTGTGCCCATGTGAATTATGAATGCGCTGGCACCGTCGAATTCCTGATGGATATGGACAGCCAGAAGTTCTACTTCATCGAGGTGAACCCCCGCGTGCAGGTCGAACATACCGTCACCGAAGAGGTGACCGGCATCGACATCGTGCAGGCCCAGATCCTGATCGAAGAAGGCAAGACCCTGGCCGAAGCCACCGGCGTCGCCTCTCAGGCAGAGGTCAAGCTGAACGGCCATGCCGTGCAGTGCCGGGTGACGACCGAAGACCCGCTGAACAACTTCATCCCCGATTATGGCCGCCTGACCGCCTATCGCAGCGCCACCGGCAACGGCATTCGCCTTGATGGCGGCACCGCCTATGCGGGGGGCGTCATCACCCGCTATTACGACTCGCTGCTGGTCAAGGTGACGGCCCATGCCCAGACGCCGGAAAAGGCGATTGCGCGGATGGACCGGGCCTTGCGCGAATTCCGCATCCGCGGGGTGGCGACGAATATCGAATTCGTCATCAACCTGCTGAAGCACCCGACCTTCCTCGATTACTCCTATACGACGAAGTTCATCGACACGACGCCCGACCTGTTCCACTTCAAGAAACGGCGCGACCGGGCGACCAAGATCCTGACCTATATCGCCGACATCACGGTGAACGGGCACCCGGAAACCGCAGGTCGCCCCAAACCCCCGGCCGAGGTGAAGGCCCCCAAGGCCCCCGCACCCAAGGCCGAACCGGCGATGGGCACCCGCAACCTCTTGGAACAAAAGGGTCCGCAGGCGGTTGCCGACTGGATGAAGGCGCAGAAAAAGGTTCTGCTGACCGATACCACCATGCGCGATGGCCACCAGTCGTTGCTGGCGACCCGGATGCGGTCGATCGACATGATCACCGTCGCCCCCGCCTATGCCGCCAACCTGCCGCAACTTTTCAGCGTCGAATGCTGGGGCGGTGCCACGTTCGACGTGGCCTACCGCTTTTTGCAGGAATGCCCGTGGCAGCGCCTGCGCGACCTGCGCGCGGCCATGCCCAATGTGATGACGCAAATGCTGCTGCGTGCCAGCAACGGTGTCGGCTATACCAACTATCCCGACAACGTGGTGCAGGCCTTCGTCAAGCAAGCCGCCGCCACCGGCGTTGATGTGTTCCGCGTATTCGACAGCCTGAACTGGGTTGAAAACATGCGCGTCGCGATGGATGCGGTGATCGAGGCGGGCAAGGTCTGCGAAGGCACCATCTGCTATACCGGCGACCTGCTGGACCCGGCGCGGCCCAAATACAACCTGAAATACTACGTTGACCGCGCGCTGGAGCTGAAATCGGCGGGCGCGCATATCCTTGGCCTCAAGGATATGGCGGGGCTGTTGAAGCCCGCCGCTGCGCGCCAACTGGTCAAGACACTGAAGCAAGAGGTCGGCCTGCCGATCCACTTCCATACCCATGACACCAGCGGTGCGGCGGCGGCGACCATTCTTGCCGCCTGCGATGCCGGGGTGGATGCGGTCGATGCCGCGATGGATGCGTTTTCGGGCGGCACCTCGCAGCCCTGCCTTGGGTCTATCGTCGAAGCCTTGCGCCATACCGACCGTGACACCGGCCTCGACATCGGGGCCATTCGTGAGATTTCCAACTATTGGGAACATGTCCGCGCCCAGTATGCCGCGTTCGAATCCGGCATCCCGGCCCCCGCGTCCGAGGTTTACCTGCACGAAATGCCCGGCGGCCAGTTCACCAACCTCAAGGCACAGGCCCGCAGCCTTGGGCTGGAGGAACGCTGGCCCGAGGTGGCGCAGGCCTATGCCGATGCCAACCAGATGTTCGGCGATATCGTGAAGGTCACGCCCTCGTCCAAGGTGGTGGGCGACATGGCACTGATGATGGTGGCCCAAGGCCTGACCCGTGCGCAGGTCGAAGACCCCGCCGTTGATGTGGCGTTCCCCGATTCGGTGGCCGACATGCTGAAAGGCAACCTTGGCCAACCCCACGGCGGCTGGCCCAAGGGCATCCAGACCAAGGTGCTGAAGGGCGAGGCCCCGCTGACCGACCGCCCCGGCAAATCGCTGCCCCCGGTCGATCTGGAGGCAGTGCGAACCAAGGTTTCGGCGGAGTTGAATGGCTTTGTCATCGATGACGAAGACCTCAGCGGCTATCTCATGTACCCCAAGGTGTTCCTGGATTACATGGGCCGTCACAAGACCTATGGCCCCGTTCGTGTGCTGCCCACCCGCACCTTCTTTTACGGGATGCAGCCGGGGGACGAGATCACCGCCAAGATCGATTCCGGCAAGACGCTGGAAATTCGCCTGCAAACCGTCAGCGAGACGGGCGAGGATGGCGAGGTGAAGGTGTTCTTTGAACTGAACGGCCAGCCCCGCGTAATCCGCGTGTCGAACCGGGCGGTCAAGGCAAAGACCGCCGCCCGGCCCAAAGCGCTGGAAGGCAACCCCGCCCATATCGGTGCCCCGATGCCCGGCTCGGTTGCGTCGGTGGCGGTGACGGTGGGGCAAAAGGTCAATGCGGGCGACCTCTTGCTGACGATCGAGGCGATGAAGATGGAAACCGGCCTGCACGCCGACCGCGCCGCCACGGTCAAGGCGCTGCATGTTCACGCGGGCAGCCAGATCGAGGCGAAAGACCTGCTGATCGAGCTGGAATAAGCAAAAGGCAGGGCGCGTGTTGGCACGCGCCCTGCCCTAAAGCACCCGCAGCGCGCCCTTGGCCCAAGGCATCCGCTGCAACATCGGGGCAACCACCTGATCCTGGATCAACCCGCGCAGCCGCAAGGCAATCTGGCCCGGCATATCCTGCAACACCCCCGCCCGCGCTGACAGCGACAGGGTGCGCGAAATCGGGTCCATCGGCAGGGGCAACACCTCTACCGCCGCCTGGAACCGCGCGGCATGGTGCAAGGCCAGCGGGGTCAGGATGGTCCAGCCCTCGCCCTCTGCCACCATCGCCAGAATGGCGTTGTAACTGTCCAGCTCGAACCGCGCCGCCTGCCCCATGTTCTGCCGCGCCAGATGCGCCGCGATCTGGCGGCCCATCAGATGCCGCGCGGTATAAAGGATCAGAGGCAGGCCCGTGGTGCCCCGCCCTTTGGGCGCCACCGCGACGAAGGGTTCGGCCATCAGGGGATGCACCTCACGCCAGCCGTCATCGCCTTGGGTCATCCCGGCATCGGCGGTGACGGCAATATCCAGCGCCCGCGCCTCCAATTGATCCAGCAGCCTATGGCTTGCCCCGGTTTCCAGCAGGAACCGGCAGCCCTTCAACTCTCGTGCCAACCCCGACAGCAGACGCGGCGTCACCTCGGCATCGAAATCCTCGATCATGCCCAGCCGCAGCGTGGTCAGCCCGGCCAGATCGGCCACCGCCAGTTCGGCCCGCGCTTCGGCCTCGGCCGACAGGATGACCTGCGCATGGCGACGAAACATCGCCCCCGCAGGCGTCAGCGCAAGGGGCCGGGCCGAACGGTCCAGCAAGACCGCGCCCAGCGCCGCTTCGATCCCGGTAAGTTGCTGCGAAATGGCAGAGGGTGAGACGTTCAGCCGCCGGGCAGCGGCTGAAATCGCCCGCTCTTCCGCTACCGCCAGAAAGACCTCGATCCCCCACAGGGTAACGCGGCCCTGAACCTGCGGCATGTCAGAGCTTCGACAGCTTCTTCTGAAGCTCGGCAAACTGCTTCTTGATCTCGGCCAGTTCCTCGGCCGATCCCGGCTCTGGCGCGCCCTCTTCCTTGGCGGGGGCGGTGCCGGTCCAACCAGGCAAACCGCCCATCATCGTCTTCATAAAGGCTTCCTGCTGCTTGCGCAGCGCGTCAAAGCCCGGCACCGAGGCCAGCGGGTTCGGAATGGTGCTCAGGTTCTCGACCATCTTCGACTGACCTTCGCGCAGCATCTCGAAGCTGGCTTGCAGGAACTGCGGCATCACCGCCTGCATGTTGGTGGCGTAAGAGCGCACCAGATCGGTCAGCACATTGGTCGGAAGAACGGTATCGCCCTTCGATTCATGCTCGGCCACGATCTGGAGCAGGTATTGGCGCGTCAGATCATCGCCCGATTTCAGATCGACGATCTGCACCTCGCGGCCAGACCGGATGAACCCGGCAATGTCTTCCAGCGTCACATAATCGGAGGTTTCGGTATTATACAGCCTGCGGCTGGCGTAGCGCTTGATCAACAGCGGCTTCGCAGTATCGGCCATTTGGAGCCCTCCCAGATTTTGCTTGTGCAGAGAAGTCTAGGAGAGGTGCAGCAAAAAAGAAAGGGCAGGCTAAGCGCCTGCCCAACACTAGATACTGACGTAAAGGGCGCGATTACTTCGCAGCCGCAGCAGCCTTTTTGGCGGCAGCGGTCACATCGGCGGTGGCCTTCTTGACAGCAGCTTGCGCTTCTTCCGAAACGTCCTTGCCAGCGGCCAGGATCAGTTCAACGGTGTCCATTTGGACCTTTTTCGCGATCTCGGCGAAAGCGGCCAGGTTTTCAGCAGCCAGTTCGGCAGCGGCGGTCGCGAAATCGGACGCAGCCTTGGTGTATTCAGCCGGCTCTGCCTTGGCTTTCGAAGCCACGGTCAGCTTGGCGATGGTGTCTTTGGCCCATTTGGTCGAGATTTCGGTCGATTTCTCGGCAGCCGACAGCGCAACGGCGGTCAGTTTTTCGCCAAAGGCGGCCTGGGTCTTGAATGCGTTTTGCAGCGAAGACGCGTCAACCGGGAAGGAAGCCGCGAAATCCTGGAACACCTTGGTGAAGTCGGGGGTCTTGTTCATTGTCTTGCTCCTGCAAATCCGGGGCAACATCCCCCGGCCTCTGATAGAAAGAACATAGATGCTGCACCGCAGCATTGCAAGTGAAATTTCTGCAACGCAGCACGAATATTGACCCTAGGTAAGCCGATTCAGCCCCCGCACATCAGATTGCCGGAACCGCCGCGACATAGCCCCCCGGTGCCGCCCCCAAAACAGCGCGCCCCGAATCACCGGGCACCCGCGCCGTGATCTTCTTGCCCGACCGGCCCGCCAACCATTCGCCCCAGCGTGGCCACCAGCTACCGGCATGAAAGGTGGCGCTGGCCATCCAATCTTCCGGCGTCGTCATCGGGCCGTCATTGGTGTAATGGCCATACTTGCCCTTTGACGGCGGGTTCACGATGCCCGCGATATGGCCGGACTGCGACAAGATGAAGGTCTTGTCCTTCGATCCCATCTGTCGCACGCCGTTGAAGCTGCCGCGCCAATGGGCGATGTGATCGGTCTCGCAGGCAATGGCGCAAACGGGCAGTTTGACGCCCGCCAGGCTGACAGGCTGACCGAACACCTGGAACGTGCCCTTGGCAAAACCGTCCCCCTGACACAGCCCGCGCAAATACTCGACCGCCATCTTGGCGGGCAGGTTGGTACCATCGCCGTTCCAGTACAGCAGATCGAACGCGGGCGGGGCTTCGCCCATCATGTAGCTTTTGATCGCAGGCTGATAAATCAGGTCGTTTGACCGCAGATAGCTGAAGGTCCGGCTCATGAAGTATTTCGACAGGATGCCGTCAACCTTCGACTGCCGCTCGATCCCGTCCACGAAATCATCGGACAGAAACACCCCCACCTCTCCCGGATCGGAAAAGTCGGTCAGGGTGGTGAACAGCGTCGCCGATTTGACGGTCTTGTCCCCCGCCCGTTCCAGATGCGCCAGCGTCAAGGACAGGGTGGTGCCCGCGATGCAATAGCCGACGCAGTTGATCTGCGCCTCGCCCGTGATGCGGCGCACCTCTGCCATCGCGGTCAGATAGCCCTCGCGGATGTAATCATCCATGCCGACATCGGCATATTCCGCGCCGGGATTGACCCAACTGACCACGAACAGCGTAAAGCCCTGATCGACAATCCACTTGATCAGGCTGTTCTGTGCCTTCAGGTCCAGCACATAGAACTTGTTGATCCACGGCGGAAAGATCAGCAGCGGCGTCTGATACACCTTTTCGGTGGTGGGCGTGTACTGGATCAGCTCGAACATTCGGTTGCGGAACACCACGCTGCCGGGCGTTGTCGCGATGTTCTGGCCAACATGAAACGCCTCGCGGTCGGCCAGCGTCACGGTCAGCCCGCCATTGCTGGCCTCGATATCGGCGATCAGGTTTTCCAGCCCCTGCACCAGACTTTCGCCGTCCGTCGCAATCGCCTTTTCCAGCGCATCGGGGTTGGTGCCCAGGAAATTGGTCGGCGCCAGCATATCGACGATCTGCTTGCTGAAATACTCGACCCGCTTCCTCTCGTCCGGCGCGATGCCTTCCATATCCTCGACCGCCTGGCTGACCGCTTCGGCATTGATGAGATATTGCTGCTTGAGGTAATTGAACGCCGGATGCGTATCCCACATCGGGTTGGCAAAACGGCGGTCCTTGGGGCCGGGGTCGGCGGGGGCCTTCAGCTCACCCTTGGCCAAGGCTTGCTGCGCCTCGATGTAATGCTTCAGGCTTTTGGTCCAATAGCCGACCTGATGCTCCAGCAATTTTGCGGGGCTTTGCATCATCCCGGCCAGATAGGCCTGCGCCGCCTTCATGAACACTTCGGCCGAGGGGCCATGCAGCGCCGGGTCATGCGCCTTTTGCTGTGCCATCGCCGCCATAAGGCGTTCTGTCAGAGCCTCGACCTTGGCAAGATTGGCCGTCAGCTTCTCCAACTTTGGTGCCGCCTCGTATTCCTTAGTTGCCATGCTTATTTTTTGCCCCTACTCTCGCTGCTATGCAGCATGAAGGCGCCCGCCAAAACGCGATGCGCCGCACAGTATGGCGTATCATCGGTGGAGACTCCCTGACATGAAGTATATGGCCACCTATGACCTTATGGAAAGTGTGCGCAACACCAACGAGTGGATGGGCGCCACCGCGCGGGCCATGGCCTCGTATCCTGCCTTCGCGCTGACGATGAACCCGATGCTTTCGCTGATGGCCGCCTGGGGCGAGGTGACCGAGCGCAGCTTCTCGCGCATGGTCGTCAAGCCAGACTGGGGAATCCGCTCCATTCCAGGACCCGAAGGGCAGGACCATCTGGTTGACGTCAAGACTGTCGTCGAAAAGCCTTTTGGCAACCTGATCCAGTTTTTCGTGCGCCGCCGTGCCCCCATGGCCCGCAAAATCCTGATCGTGGCGCCGATGTCGGGGCATTATGCCACACTCGTGCGCTCTACCGTGACCAGCTTGCTGCCCGATGCCGACGTTTTCGTGACAGATTGGCACAACGCCCGTGACATTCCGATTTCCGCCGGGAAATTCGATGTCGAGGATTACACCCTCTACCTTGTTGATTTCATGCGCTCCTTGGGGCCTGACACCAATGTCATCGCCATTTGCCAGCCTGCCCCCCTGACGCTGGCCGCAACGGCCTATCTGGCGGCCGAAGATCCCGATGCCCAGCCCCGCACCCTGACCCTGATCGGCGGCCCGATCGACCCGGACGCTGCCGCGACCGAGGTGACCGACTTTGGCCGCCGAATCACCATGGGCCAGTTGGAGCAGATCGCCATTCAGCGCGTGGGCTTCAAATACAAGGGCGTGGGCCGTCTGGTGTACCCCGGATTGCTGCAACTGCAAAGCTTCATGTCAATGAATGCAGAGCGTCACTCGAAGGCGTTCGCAGAACAGATCATGCGCGCCGCGCGGGGCGAGGCGTCGGACCACGATGCGCACAACCGCTTTTACGATGAATATCTGGCGGTGATGGACATGGCCGCCGAATTCTACCTTTCGACGGTCGAGCGGATCTTCAAAAACCGCGAAATCGCCCGTAACGAATTTACCGTCGCCGGGAAAAAGGTTGATCTCGGCGCGATTACGCAAGTGGCGGTGAAAACGGTCGAGGGCGAGAAGGACGACATTTCGGCCCCCGGCCAATGCGTGGCGGCGCTGAAACTTTGCACCGGCCTGCCAGATAGCAAGAAGGCCTGGCATCTGGAGCCTGAGGCCGGCCACTATGGCATCTTCGCTGGCAAAAGCTGGCGGCTTAACATCCGCCCTTTGGTGCTGGATTTCATTGATGCCAATGCTGGCACGCCCAAGCCTGCGCGGCTGAAGGCTGTCACGAACGGCTAACCCCTCACCCACCCCTAGCCTCCCCACTCCGGCGATGGGGCTAGCGCCCTATCGCAGCATCATCGGCCCGTTCAAAAACGCCTCTAGAACCGCCGAAACCGCCTCTGGCTGTTCCAGACTTGCCAGATGCCCGGCATCGGGAACAACCTGCAACTGGCCATAGGGCATCAGTTGCGCAGTGAACTCCTGCCGCCGCAACGGAACAAGCGTATCGGCCGCCCCCGCCAGCACCAGCGCGGGCAGCCGCACCTTGCGCATGGTCTTCTGCATGTCGGGGCGACGCTGCAAGGCTTTGCTTTGCCGCAGAAAAACTCCCTCGCCCAGACCCAGCGCCATATCGGTCACCAGCGCCATCACATCAGCGCGCCACGGCATATCGGCCAGCGCCCCCTCGGGAATTTCCTCGCGCATTGCCTGCGCCAGTCGACCCGCCCGCGCCGCGACCATCCGCGCCTCGCGTGCCGCCGCCGTTGCGGGCGGCTCGGCCAAGGGATCGGTCGCCATCAGCACCACCCGCGTCACCCGCTCCGGTACCCGCCGCACCAGATCCAGCGCCACATCGCCCCCCAAGCCGTGTCCCAACAGGGCGAAACGCTCGGGTAACCCCGCCAACATCGCTTCGGAAATCTGCTCGACCGTCTCACCCTTCACGGGCAGGCACACCTGCATCTGCCGACCAGCGCCCAAGGCCACCATCTGCGGCAAGAACAGCCGTGCATCGGCCATCAGCCCGGGGATCATTACCAAAGGCTCGTTCATTGTAGGCCCCGCAGCCAGTCTGTGATCAGCCCCACCACAGGCGCGGTCTGGTTGGGTGACAGGATATCCCCGGCAAGAATATGTGCATACGGGTCATCCCCCGGCCCGATCTGCCGCTCAACCAGCGTGACCGGCCCGCCCCACCCTGCCAGGGTGCTGCGCGTTTTTCTGGGGCTGACCACCTGATCTTGCGGGCTGATCAGCACCAGAATCGGCACCTTCACCGCGCCATAGTCCAGCTTGCGCGCATAGTTCACCAGGGCTGCCATCGGGAAAACCGCCCGCGTCGGATAGCGCGTCGTCCAATGTGCGGCATGGCCAGCGTTCACTGGCTCAAAACCCAACTCCCGTCCGACCAACAGCGGCCCCCAAGCCTGCACAAACGGCATGTCCAGCAGCATGGCCTCCCCTCGCCGCAACCCGAAATTGGGCGAGATCATCACGATCCCCGCCATGTCCTGCGCCAATGCCGGTTCGGTCGCCGCCACCGCCGCCAAGGTGCCTCCGGTCGATGTGGCAATCACCACCACCCGGTCGCCCAACCTGCGGCCAATCGCCAGCGCTTCGGCGGTATCATGCAGCCAGTCGCCCGCCGATGCCATGGCCATCGCTGCGCTTGACCGGCCATGGCCGGTCAGCCGGGTAAAGAACAGGTTCGCACCCAGCGCCTTGGCAACCCGGTCGGGCACCGGGCGAATTTCCCATGGCCCCCCAGAAAAGCCGTGCAGATATACAATCGCAAGCGGAGTCTTTTTCCCTGCCACACCTGCCCAGACAATCTGCTTGCCGTCTCCGGGCCGAATATCGGAAAACTGTAGCTCGCTCCTCGCCAGCCATGCCGCAAGATCGGTTGAGCTTTCCGGCAGAATAGCTTCATCAAACGACAGATTTCGTTCTACAGGGCCATCCTTGGCAAAGACCCATGCCACCGCAAAAAGTCCGAAAAAGACAATCAGCCCAATTCTCATCCAGTGCGTGACCCTACGCACCCAGCACCTCTTGAACCGTCCTCACCATCAGCGCCAGACAGTCGGGCGACGAAAACCGATGGTCCGCGCCCTTCACCAGTGTGAGGCGAATATCCGGCCCTGTTGCGTGATCCAGCAGCCTCAGCGCCACCGATTGCGGCACATCCGTATCCGCCGTGCCCTGCAACAGCCGCACCGGAAACGGCAACTCCAACGGGGTGCGCAAGACCAATCGTCCCCGCCCCTCCTCGATCAGCCGCCGGGTGATGACATAGCCCGCCGGATCATACTCAGACGGCAGAACCACCCGCCCCATCGCGGCCAACTCATTCCTCTGGGCCGCAGAAAACCCCGCCCACATGCTGTCTTCGGTGAAATCCGGCGCGGCAGCGATTCCCACCAGTGCCGCCACCCGTTCCGGCATCGCACGGGCCACCAGCAGCGAAATCCAGCCGCCCATCGATGACCCGACCAGCACCTGCGGCCCCTCCGTCAGCGCCGAAATCGCGGCCACCGCATCTTCGAACCAGTCGCCAATCGCGCCGTCCAGAAAATCGCCGCCGCTTTCGCCATGCCCCGAATAATCGAACCGCAAGAATGTGCGCCCCGTCCGCTCAGCCCAGTCTTGCAGGAACACCGCCTTGGTGCCCTCCATGTCAGATTTGAAGCCACCCAGAAACACCACACCCGGCCCTTGACCCGGTGTCTGGTGATAGGCGATCCGGCGGCCCTGCGGTGTCTTCAGAAACTGGGGCAAGGCGCTCTCCTTCGGCTTGGGGCGGACCCTATCAAGGCCCCGCGCCGCTGCCAACCGCACCAATGCTTTGCGCCAGCACCCGGCTGATCACATTCAAGGGCTGCCTGCTTTCGGCCTGCCACTGGTTGAATGCCGCCTGCACCGACGCCATCGCCTTGGCCGACGTGGGCGGGCCGTCAATCACGCCCTCAGCTACCAGCCGCGCTACCACATCCGGCCCCAGAACATAGCTTTCCTTGCCCATATGCCGCAACATATAGGCCCCGGTCGATCCCCCCAACCGGCTGCCGTTCTTGCCCAGCCATGCCAGCAATCCGGCAAAGTCGTTCACGGGCCAATCGGCGATCCGCCGCCCGAAGCCGCCACATTCACGCGCAACCCCTTGCACGAACACCGCATTGTCGCGGATCGCCACGATCTTCGGCCCCGATCGGATCACGCGGGTATCCGAAACCAACGCATCAATCCGCTCGCCCTCAAACATCGCCAGCCGGCCCGGATCGAAGCCAGCAAACGCCGCCTCGATCCCCGGCCATTTCGCCTCTACCACCTTCCAGCTTATGCCCGCCTGAAAGATGCCCCGCGCCATCGCCGCCAGCCAGCGGTCATCAGGAATGGCCGCCAGCGCCGCCGCCGCCAAGGGCTGCGTCGCCCCTGCCAAAACCGCCGCCACGCCCCCCTTGCGCTCTGCGGCAATTGCTAGAATTTCGTCAAAGCTGCGCATCACATCCCTCCTGCTTTCGCCAACCTGCCACGGCCACCATCACCCCGCAAAGCCCCTTCCTCTTGGCAAAAATACTCCCGCCGGAGGCGCAGCTTTCCACCCGTGCCCCGGTTGACTTTCACCCCCTTGGGGGCCAAAACCCCCGAACCATAACCCGCAACCGGGCGTTCCGTGGGCGCCAAACTGACGAGGATCAGGCCAATGGCCCAGATTTCCCTGACATTTCCCGATGGCAATATCCGCAACTATGAGGCGGGCGTGACCGCTGCCGAAGTGGCAGCCTCCATCGCCCCCTCGCTGGCCAAGGCCGCGATTTCCGCGCAAGTGGGCGGCCAGCACTGGGATCTGCAATGGCCGATCACAGCCTCGACGACCATCGCCATCAACACGATGAAAGATGACGCCCCCGCGCTGGAACTGATCCGCCACGACCTTGCGCATATCATGGCGCGCGCCGTGCAGGAAATCTGGCCCGAGGTGAAGGTCACCATCGGCCCGGTCCGTGATTACGGCTGGTTTTACGATTTTGACCGCGCCGAGCCCTTCACGCCCGAAGACCTTGGCGCGATCGAAGCGAAGATGAAGCAGATCATCAACGCCCGCGACCCGGTGAAAACCGAGGTCTGGGACCGCGCCCGCGCGATCAAATTCTATGAAGACAAGGGCGAGCCCTTCAAGGTCGAGCTGATCAACCGCATCCCCCAAGGCGAAGACCTGCGGATGTATTGGCATGGCGACTGGCAAGACCTGTGCCGTGGCCCGCATCTGCAACATACGGGGCAAGTGCCCGCCGATGCCTTCAAGCTGACGCATGTCGCCGGTGCCTATTGGCTGGGAGATGCCAGCCGCCCGATGCTGCAACGCATCTACGGCCTTGCCTTCAAGAACCGCGACGACCTCAAGGCCCATATGACCATGCTGGAAGAGGCCGCGAAACGCGACCACCGCAAGCTGGGCCGCGAGATGGACCTGTTCCACCTTCAGGAAGAAGCCCCCGGCATGGTGTTCTGGCACCCCAACGGCTGGCAGATCTGGCGCGGGCTGGAAGATTACATGCGCGGCCGGTTGCGCACGGCCGGCTATAAAGAAATCAAGACCCCACAAGTGGTTGACCGTATCCTGTGGGAAAAATCGGGCCACTGGGAAGCCTACCGCGAGAACATGTTCATCGTCGAAGTGGACGAGGAGGGAGCCAAGGAAAAGCGCATCAATGCGCTGAAACCGATGAACTGCCCCTGCCATGTTCAGGTCTATAATCAGGGCTTGAAGAGCTACCGCGACCTGCCTTTGCGGCTGGCCGAATTCGGCTCGTGCCACCGCTACGAATCCTCCGGTTCGATGCACGGCCTGATGCGGGTGCGCGGCTTTACGCAGGACGATGCCCATATCTTCTGCACCGAAGATCAGATCGAAAGCGAATGCGCGGGCTTCATCGCCCTTCTCTCTTCGGTCTACAAAGACCTTGGGTTCGAGAAGTTCGACATCAAGCTGTCCACCCGCCCCGAAGTGCGTGTGGGGTCGGACGAGGTTTGGGACAAGGCCGAGGCGGCGCTGCAAAAGGCAATTGAAGGTCTTGGTCTACCCTATGAGGTGAACCCCGGCGATGGCGCTTTTTATGGCCCGAAGCTGGACTTCAAGCTGACCGACGCGATTGGCCGCGAGTGGCAGTGCGGCACCTTCCAGGCCGACTTCAACCTGCCGAACCGGCTGGATGCGGAATTTGTCGGGGAAGACGGCGCCAAGCACCGCCCCGTGATGCTGCACCGCGCCATCCTCGGCAGCTTTGAACGCTTCATCGGCATCCTGATCGAAAACTACGCCGGCAAGCTGCCTTTCTGGCTGGCCCCGCGTCAGGTGGTCGTCGCCTCGATCGTGTCGGACGCCGACGCCTATGTGATGGAAGTGACCGAGGCGCTGAAAAAAGCCGGGGTTCGGGCCGAGGCCGATACGCGGAACGAAAAGATCAACTACAAGGTCCGCGAGCATTCGGTGGGCAAGGTGCCGGTCATCCTGGCCATCGGCATGAAAGAGGTGGAAGACCGCACCGTTTCGGTCCGCCGTCTGGGTGAGAACCGCACCGAGACCATGGGCTTTGACGAGGCGCTTCGTGTCCTTGGGCTGGAAAGCCTGCCGCCATCGTCCTGACAGGGGGGGTACATCACGCACCCCACCCTAAGAACGTCTGTGCCGACGCCCCCTTCCCCATTCGCGGTGGGGGCGTTCGCCCATAGGGTGCGCGAGGTCACGCACCTGCCGCCCGTCAATGATCTCAATGGGTGTCGGGCTGCCGCGCTGCCAGTGCCAGAATTCCGCCAAGGCCGCAAAAGGCAATCGGGAACATGGTAAAGACATTGAAGCCAAAGGCGAACCAGATCGCCGCCCCCGCCGCCAACAGCAAAACCCCCGCCGGCTGGTTCTGCGACCGTGCCATGGCCCCGCCCGCAATCGCCAGAACCGGAGCCAGAAAGCTGGCCGCCTTGATCACCATCGGGTGGTCAACCTGCTTGCCCATCTCGCCAATCGCGCCATGCTGTTCGACGAATGTGGTGTAGCCATAGCCGAAAAAACCCACGATCATCGCCCAGATTCCGCCGATGATCCCCAGTACAAGTGCGGCGTTCCGCATACTTTTCTCCTGTTTTCAAGCACTTGACGCCCAGAATCGACAACCCGATTCGGCGCTTGATTTTCAATTGAGCTTTGGCATGATTTCGACAGTGACGACAGGCTTTCTGACTGCCTCTACCCGTAGGCCCGGAAGATTTGGCGCACGGCCCCGTGCAATACCGCAAGGGGAGAAACGGAGTAAGGAGAGACGGAATGCCCACCGGCACCGTAAAATGGTTCAACGCCACCAAGGGCTTTGGTTTCATCGCCCCCGATGATGGCGGCAAGGACGTTTTCGTTCACATTTCGGCTGTGGAACGTGCTGGCCTCAAGGGCCTGAACGACAATCAGAAGATCGGATACGAACTCCAGTCGGGCCGCGATGGCCGCGCCTCGGCGTCGGATCTGAAACTGCTCTGATTGCCGCCCGCGCGGCAGGCGTGCCGCGCCTTATAATACGGGCGGCCCCTGCGCGGGGCCGTTTCCCGTTACAGGGTGGTCGACGCGCTAAAGATACTTGGCGCGCACCGTCTCGTCCCAGCCCATCGTCAGCGCGCCGTCACGCTCGATCACCGGGCGCTTCATCACGGCGGGTTGGGCGGCCAGTTGCGCCTCTGGGTCCGACGCCTTCAGGAACTCGCCAAAACTGCGGTAGGTAGTCGAGGACTTGTTGATGATCGCATCACCGAAGGTTCCAACCAGACGATCAATCTCGTCCGCCGACAGCGGGGTTGCCCGCACATCGCGGAACGTCACCTGATGGCCCGCTGCCGTCAGTTCCTTTTGCGCCTTCTTGCAGGTGTCACAGGTAGAAATGCCGTAAAGGATCATCATAGCCTCGCGGAATGTCGATAAAGGGTCAGGTGCTGCGTACTCAGACTTGGCGCATCAAGCCTTGCGCAGCCGGATCACCAGATCGACACGGGCAATCTGGGTGCCTTCGGGCGGGGTGGGCAGGCCGGTGATCTTCAACTGATCGCGCGGCGCGTCAGTCAGCAGTTGCTGGTCTTCCCAATAGAAATGCGGATGGTCATCCAGCCGGGTGTCGAAATACGACCGCGAGGCATCGACGACCACCTCGTTCACCAGCCCGGCATCGCAAAAGGCGCGCAGGGTGTTGTAAACCGTGGCCAGCGAAACCCGCTCTCCGGCGCGCGCGGCGGCGTCATACAGCCATTCGGCGGTGACATGCCGGTCCTGCCCGTCGCCCACCAGCAGCGCAGCCAAAGCCAAGCGCTGCCGCGTCGGGCGCAGGCCGCCACGCGACAACCATGTCGCGGCAAGGTCGTCGTGCATCTGGGGCAGTTGATCCTTCATCCGCGATATATAGATGACAATGAGGGTGAAATTCAATCGCAAAGCCGCAAAGACCCGCGCAGAGCGGGCCAGAAGGCGTGGAGAGGTCGCACAGACCGGCCCCTGCCCTTGCTTACCCTTCCCCCCCTCTGTTACATGGGGTCAAAGACCATCGGGGGGATTGGGACAGGATGAGCGGGTATCCGACAAGCTTCAGCAAGGAAGACCTTCTGAAATGTTCGCGTGGAGAGTTGTTTGGCCCCGGCAACGCACAACTGCCCGCCCCGCCCATGCTGATGATGGACCGCATCACCGAAACTTCGGGCGATGGCGGGCTTCACGGCAAGGGTCATGTGGTCGCTGAATTCGACATCACCCCCGACCTGTGGTTCTTTGACTGCCATTTCCCCGGCAACCCGATCATGCCCGGCTGCCTTGGCCTGGACGGTCTGTGGCAGTTGACCGGCTTCAATCTGGGCTGGCGCGGCTGGGAAGGGCGCGGGTACGCGCTGGGTGTGGGCGAGGTCAAGCTGACTGGAATGGTGCGCCCCGATCGCAAGATGCTGACCTACAAGGTGGATTTCACCAAAGCCCTGCAAACCCGCCGCCTGACCATGGGCGTCGCTGACGGTATTGTAGAGGCCGACGGCGAGGTTATCTATCAGGTCAAGGATATGAAGGTCGCCCTTTCGGCGAACTGACAGGAAAGGATTGCCCATGCGTCGCGTCGTCATCACCGGCATCGGGATCATCTCTCCCATCGGCAACAGCGCTGATGAGGTCGAAGCCAGCCTGCGGGCCGGGAAATCCGGCATCGTATTTGCGCCTGACTATGCCGAACACGGGTTCCGCAGCCAGGTTCACGGGCAACCGCAGATCAATCTGGAAGACCATATCGACAAGCGCAACCTGCGCTTCATGGGGCCGGGTGCTGCCTATAACTTCCTTGCCATGCAGCAGGCCATCGCGGATTCGGGGCTGGAAGAGTCGGACGTTTCCAATGAGCGTTCCGGCCTGATCATGGGCTCGGGCGGGCCATCGACCTCGAACTTCTTCACCGCCTTCGATTGCGTGATCAACAAGGGCGCGCCGAAGAAGATGGGGCCGTTCATGGTGACCCGCTGCATGAGCAGCACCAATTCGGCCTGCCTTGCCACGCCCTTCAAGATCAAGGGCGTGAACTATTCGATCACCTCGGCCTGCTCCACCTCGGCCCATTGCATCGGCAATGGCGTCGAACTGATCCAGATGGGCAAGCAAGACATCGTCTTCGCCGGCGGTGGTGAGGAACTGGACTGGACGCTCTCGTGCCTGTTCGATGCCATGGGCGCCATGTCGTCGAAATACAACGACACGCCCGAAACCGCGTCGCGCACCTATGACGCGACGCGCGACGGCTTTGTCATCGCAGGCGGCGGCGGTGTGGTCGTGCTGGAAGAGCTGTCCCACGCCCTTGCGCGCGGCGCCAAAATCTACGGCGAAGTCACCGGCTATGGTGCCACCAGCGACGGCTATGACATGGTCGCCCCCAGTGGCGAGGGCGGCGAACGGTCGATGCGGTTGGCGGTTTCGACCCTGCCCGAAGGCCGTAAGATCGACTATATCAACAGCCACGGCACCTCGACGCCCGTAGGTGACGTGACCGAGCTGGAGGCGATCCGCCGCGTCTTTGGCCGCGGCACCACCCCGCCCATCGCCTCGACCAAATCGCTGACCGGCCATTCCTTGGGTGCCACCGGCGTGCATGAGGCGATCTATTCGCTGATCATGATGAACAAGAATTTCATCGCCGCCTCGGCCAATATCACGCAACTGGACCCGGCGATTGACCCCGGCGAAATCGTGCAGACCCTGCGCGACGGGGTGGAACTGGATAGCGTGCTGTCGAACTCTTTCGGCTTTGGCGGCACCAACGCCACGCTGGTGATGTCGAAATACCTCGGCTGATTTGAATAGCAGGAGTGCCGGTATGGCCGAACTGATGAAGGGCAAGCGCGGGCTTGTCATGGGTGTGGCCAACGAACGCTCCATCGCCTGGGGCATCGCCTCGGCCTTGGCGGCCGAAGGGGCGGAACTGGCGTTTTCCTATCAGGGAGAGGCCTTTGGCAAGCGGGTCGAACCGCTTGCCAAAAGCGTCGGCAGCGATTTCCTGGTCGATGTCGATGTGACAAACGACGACAGTCTGGATGCCTGCTTTGGCAAGCTGAAAGACCGCTGGGGCACGATGGACTTCCTGATCCATGCCATCGCCTTTTCCGACAAGAACGAGCTGACGGGCCGTTTTATCAACACCACGCGCGGCAATTTCAGCAATTCGCTGGCGATTTCGTGCTTCAGCTTCATCGACGTGTCGCGTCGCGCCGCCGAACTGATGCCCGATGGCGGCAGCCTGATCACGCTGACCTACGCCGGGTCGAACCGCGTGACGCCCAATTACAACGTGATGGGCGTGGCCAAGGCGGCACTGGAAAGCGCCACGCGCTATCTGGCCAATGACCTTGGCCCGCAAAAGGTGCGCGTCAACGCCATTTCCCCCGGCCCGATGAAGACGCTGGCCGGTGCGGCCATTGGCGGCGCGCGCGCCACCTTCCGCCACACAGAAGCCAATTCCCCCATGCGCCAGAACGCGACGCTGGAAGCGATTGGCGGCACCGCTGCATGGCTGTGTTCCGACTATGGCAACTGCACCAGCGGCGAGATCGTGCATGTCGATTGCGGCTATCACGTTCTGGGAATGCCGCAGCAAGACAATCTCTGACACCTCTCGCGCCGGTTAGGGTAAATGGTCGCGCTGTTCGTCTCTTTGTGTTTGTTGTCGGGCACTTGGGCCACGTTGCGCGGCGGCTTTGCCGGGTCTGGCCCCGGCCTTCGCCGCACCGGGCTTGACCCCAACGCCGTCGGGCTGGCGGTCGTCGCGGTGGGTGCGGCAGTCTGGTTCTTTGGCTGGGTCTTTGGTCTGGCCTTTATCGTCGCGGTCTTGCTGCATGAATACGGCCATGTTGCCGCCTTTCGCGTTTGCGGCCATGCCGACGCACAGTTTCGCCTGCTGCCGCTGGTCGGCGGGCAGGCCATCTCGTCCCGCCTGCCCGGCAGCCATGTGGAAGAGGTGTTCATCACCCTGATGGGCCCCGCCATCGGCCTTGCGCCGATGTTTGTGCTGCTGTCCGCCTCGGAATTGCTGTGGAATGCCGCGCCGCATCTGGCCTATGGCATGCAGATCCTTGCCATGGTCATCGCCGGGCTGAACGCCTTTAACCTGATGCCGTTCTGGCCGCTGGATGGCGGCAAGATTTTGCGAATACTGGTCTTCACATTCCTGCCCGGCGCGGCGCAGGGGGTTACGCTGGCCCTGTCGGCGCTGGCTGCGGCGCTGGCAATCCTGACGCAGTCCTATTTCCTGTTCATCTTCGTGCTGCTGGGCCTGTCGGGCCTGTTGCAATCGGCGCAGGTAATCCGCCTGCAACGCCCGATGTCATGGCGCCGCGGACTGTTGGCAGCAGGCGCCTATCTGACCACAACCGCCACCTATGCTTGGGTCGCCCTGCCCCTGCTGTCGATGTTCCGCTTGGGATGATTGCCAATAGTTAGCCAATACACTAACTATAAGAGGCGAACCGGAGGAAACCGATGCCCCAGATGATTTTTGTCAACCTGCCCGTCACCGACGTGGCCCGCGCCCGGACCTTTTATCAAGGGCTGGGCTGGACGATCAACGAACAGTTTTCGGATGCGACCACGGCCTGCATCGTGGTGTCCGAAGCGATCTATTTCATGGTCCTGACGCATGAGCGGTTTCAGGGGTTTTCACAAAAGCCCATGGTGGACCCGCGCAACGGCACCACCGCGCTGATCTCGCTTAGCTGCGACAGCCGCGATGCGGTTGACACGATCACCGAGGCCGCAATTGCCGCAGGCGGCTCGGACGCCGAACCGCCGCAGGATCTGGGCTTCATGTATTCGCGCGCCTTCTATGACCCGGACGGCAACGGTTTTGGCGTGTTCTGGATGGACCCGGCCGCTGTGCAGGGTAACGGCTGATACGCGAAAAAAGAGGGCGGTCACAGATGTGACAGGCCTTTGTCGATGCGTCGGGTCTAAGATTTTGGAGCGGGTGACGGGAATCGAACCCGTGTCTTTAGCTTGGAAGGCTAAGGTCTTACCATTACACAACACCCGCAACTGCCCGCCTGATAGCACCTCAGGCGGGCAGGCTCAACCCCGTGATCAGTTGCCCAGCTTCTTGATCCGACCGTCGGTCTCGATCTTCACTTTGCCCAGCTTCTCAACATAGGCCATCACGTCATTGGCCACCAATTGGCCGCCGCCGGTATCGGTGACAATCCGCCCGCCGCCCAGCGCCGCAAAGCCGTCACCACCGCCAAGGATATAGTCATTGACGGCCACCTTATAAAGCGTGTCCGCCTCCAGCGGCTTGGCCCCCACCATCACTTCGCTGACCCGGCTGCCCGCAGGGGCAGAGGCGTCAAAGGTGAAGGTCAGGCCAGAGACCTGCGGAAACCGCCCTGCCCCCTTTTCGACCTGACTGACCCCGTTTTCCAAGGCCAGCAGCACCTGTGACCCCGGCAGTTCGGTGACCACAGTCACATTACCAAAAGGCAGCTCGGTCAGAATGTCTTTCCGGGTCAACTTGGCACCCGCGTCATAGGTGCGGTCGCCGCGAATGCCGCCGCCGTTCATCAGCCCAATATCCGCGCCGGTCTGCACCCGCATCGCATCGGCGATCAGGTCACCCATCGTCGCCTCTTCCGCCCGCACCATGTTGCGCCGCGAATCCAGAGGGGCCTCCAGCGTGCCAATTTCGACGTTCAACTGCTTGTCCAATTCCGCATTCAGCTTATCGGCCAAAGCCTTGGCTTCTGGATCAGGTTCAACCGTGGCGGTGTCGATAAAGCGAAACTCTGGCTGCCACTTGATGTCACGCTTGCCATCTTTTTCCTTCACCTCCACGTTCAGGTCCAAAGCCGTCAAAAGCTGCCCGTCGATCGAGGTTTCAACATAGGCCGTCACCCCGTCATAGGCCGTGGCATAGGAATGGTCGTCACCCGACAGGATGACATCGAAGGCATGGCTGGCGATCAGGCGGCGGTCGTTGCCCATATCGGTCTGCACCACCCCCACCACCAGATCGGCCCCGTCCTCGGTGGCCTTTTCCGCCGCCGCAATCGCGGTATCGACCGTGGGCAGGAATTTCAGGTCACCTGTATCCGACACCGAAGGCGATGTGTCCTGCGCCACCGGAATCAGCGCGATCTTCAGGCCCGCGACCTCTTTCACCATCACCCCCCCCAAGCCTTCAATGGCGTTGCCATCGGCCTTGGTGATGTTGATCGCGGCCCAAGGGTATTTTGAGGCCTTCATCTTATCATAAAAATTCTCCGGCCCGAAATCGAACTCATGGTTGCCGGGCACGGCCAGATCGAACGGTTCCAGATTGGTGAAATCGATGGTATTCTGGCCCTTGTCGAAGCCCGACATCAACGAGGGCGACAGCATGTCGCCGTCAAACAAATACAGCGTGTTGGGGTTGGCGGCGCGTTCCGCCTTGGCCACCGCGTTCAGGCGCGCAAAGCCGCCCCGGCCGTCTTCTTCATCAAAATTGTAAACGTCGCCCACCCCCAGCAAGGTGATCTTCACGCTGTCGGCCCACAGGGGCGTAGCGGAAAGGGCGGCAAGAAAGGTCAGGGGAATGATTCGTGTCATGGCGATACCTTTGGCTCTGACGTCGATAGGGCATGGTCGCGCCAGCCGGGCGCGGCTGTCAAACCTTTCCAAGACCTTGCCGACAGGATCATGACGGCATTGACCGCCGCCGCCGGAAGGGGCATCACGCGGCCATGTTGATATACAAGATCCTTCGCCGCCCCGAATGGGATGCGTTCCGCGCTGCCAGCGAGACGGCGGGCGCGCCGGTCGATCTGGCCGACGGGTTCATCCACTTCTCGACGGCGGCACAGGTCACAGAAACCGCCGCGCGCCATTTCGCCACCGAAAGCGATCTGGTGCTGGTGGCCTGTCACACCGCCCGTCTGGGTGAGGCGCTGCGGTGGGAGCCATCGCGCGGGGGCGCGCTTTTCCCCCATCTTTACCGCAACTTGCTGCTGTCTGATGTGGTGTGGGACAAATCCCTGCCGTTGGGCGCTGCGGGCCATATTTTCCCAGAAGGTGTGATTTGAACTTTGTCGAGCGGCTGGGCCTTGGCCTTTTGCATCGGATGGACCCAGAGCGCGCGCATGGTCTTTCCATTTCGGCGTTGCGCTTTGGGCTGGTGCCCCTGCCGGGGCCGATCACCTCACCCGTACTGGCGACCAATCTCGCCGGGCTGATGCTGCCCAACCCGTTGGGGTTGGCGGCAGGTTATGACAAAAACGCCACCGCCATTGCGCCTCTGACGCGCGCCGGTTTCGGCTTTGTCGAGGTGGGGGCCGCGACTCCGCGCCCGCAACCGGGCAACCCGCAGCCGCGCCTGTTCCGGCTGACCGAAGATCGCGCGGTGATCAACCGTTTCGGCTTCAACAACGACGGGGCCGAAGTGATCGGCGCCCGCCTCGCAACCCGCCCGCAGGGGCCGGTGCCGGTGGGTCTCAACCTGGGGGCCAACAAGGACAGCACCGACCGAGCAGGTGACTTTGCCCGCGTGCTGACCCTGTGCGGCCCGCATGTCGATTTTGCGACGGTGAATGTCAGTTCCCCCAACACCGAAAAGCTGCGTGACCTTCAGGGCCGGGCTGCCCTGTCCGCCCTGCTGGCGGGGGTGATGGAGGCGCGGGCCGGCCTGCCCCGCCGCATTCCGGTTTTCCTGAAAATCGCACCCGATCTGAACGGGGAAGAACTGGCCGAGATTGCCGAGGTGGCTTTGGCATCTGGCCTTGATGCGATTATCGCCACCAACACCACGCTTTCGCGCGAAGGTTTGAAAAGTGCAAGCCGTGACCAGATAGGCGGCCTTTCCGGTGCGCCATTGTTCGAAAAGTCTACGCGTGTGTTGGCTCAACTGTCGAAGCTGACCGAAGGAAAGCTGCCGCTGATCGGGGTGGGTGGCATTTCCAGCGCCGAAGAGGCCTGGCAAAAGCTGTTGGCGGGGGCCTCGGCGCTGCAACTTTACAGCGCGCTGGTTTATAACGGCATGTCGCTGGTCACGGACGTGCTGCGCGGGCTGGAAGATCGGGCGCGGAAAGCCGGTTTGGCCAATGTGGCAGCAGCGGTCGGCACCGGGCGGGGGGCATGGCTGTGACAGCATCAACTTTGCCAGACAACCATCTGGAACCATTGGTAGATTTCGTCATTGAGGATGCGCGCTGGGAGGAGTTCGGGCTTGAACCGCTGGCCGATCAGGTGGTTCGGCAGGCGCTGACCCATCTGAACCTGCCCGCGAAAGGCTTTACCCTGTGCGTGATGGCATGTGACGATACCCGCATCGCCACGCTGAATGCCGATCATCGTGGAAAACCCAAGCCCACCAATGTGTTGTCCTGGCCTTCGGACGAACGTGCAAGTGACTCGCCCGGCATGGCACCCGACCTGCCCACGCCGGGCGAGGCGGATGACCCCGAACATCTGGGCGATATTGCCATCGCCTATGATACCTGCGCGCGCGAGGCGGCCGAGGCGGGTAAACCGATGGCCGAGCATGTGACACATCTGGTCGTTCACGGGTTTCTGCATCTTTTGGGCTATGACCATATCGATGATGCCGATGCAGAGCTTATGGAATCGACAGAGACCGCGATACTTGCGCGGATGGGCCTTTCTGACCCATATTGAAGCAGCATCCGGCAAGGGTGCGTTTGGACCAAGGACCAATGGGCAGTAGCAGCGACGAGTCGGGCGCATCAGCGCAAGGCAACACGGATGGCGACACGCAATCTCGTGGATTTTTTGGGCGGATTCTGAACGCCCTCTCCCCGCAGGACACGACCGGGCAGGCCGAAGCGCCGCCCTCTGGTCACAATACGGGCCACGGCCTTGGCAACCTGCGCCGCCTACGGGTGGACGATGTGGCGATCCCCAAGGTTGACATTGCCGCCGTGCCCTTGGACATCGGCAAGGATGAACTGGTCGAGGCCTTTCGCAAGCACGGATTTTCGCGCCTGCCGGTCTACAAGGGCACGCTGGACAACCCCGAGGGACTGGTGCTGCTGAAGGATCTGGCGCTGCAATACGGCTTTGGTGCGGCGGGGCGGTTCAGCCTGAAAAAGCTGCTGCGCCCGGTGCTGTTTGCGCCCCCGTCAATGCCTGCGGGCACGCTGCTGCAAAAGATGCAGCGCGACCGGATTCACATGGCGCTGGTGATCGATGAATATGGCGGCGTGGACGGGTTGGTGACCATCGAAGACCTGATCGAAACCGTGATCGGCGAGATTGAGGATGAGCACGACGAAGACGAAGGCGCGATGTGGAAAGAGGAAAAGCCCGGCGTCTTTGTCGCGCAGGCGCTGACCCCGCTGGAGGATTTCGAGAAGGCCATCGGAATGCCCCTGCGCACCGATGAAGACGATGCCGAAATCGACACGCTGGGCGGTCTGGTGTTTCTGCGCACGGGCCGGGTGCCCGCACGGGGCGAGATTGTCACCCATGAGAAGGGCATCGAGTTTGAGGTCATCGACGCAGACGCCCGCCGGATCAAACGGTTGCGGGTGCGGCTACCCGGTGCGGAGACGCCTGTGGAACCCGTTGAGCTAGCGGCGAAATAGGTGATCTTGCGGCGGTGGCTCCAGGCGGCCCGAGCTGCTTGGCCGGGCCGTGGCTTGGCCGGGCTGGCGGTATTGGCCGGGACGCTGGCAGCACTTGGGCAGGAACCCTTTGGCCTATGGTGGGTCGCCCTGCCCGGCTATGCCTTGCTGGTCTGGCTGGTGGCAAACCGCCGGGGAGCTGGCTGGTTGGCGCTCATAGGCGGGGCCGCGCATTTCGCGCTGGCGCTGAACTGGATTACCGAGCCGTTTCTGGTTGATGCCGCCGCCTATGCCTGGATGATCCCCTTTGCCGTGGTCTTTCTGTCCTTTGGTCTGGCGCTGTTCTGGATGGCGGCGGCCATGGTGGCCACCCGCCTGCCCCGCCCTGCGCTGGCCTTTGCGCTGACGCTGACGGCGGCAGAGATGCTGCGGGGCCATGTGCTGACCGGCTTTCCCTGGGCCTTGCCCGGCCATATCTGGTTTCACGCCCCCGTCATCCAGACCGCCAGCCTGTTTGGCGGCTATGGCCTGACGCTGCTGACGCTGCTGGCGGCGGCGGGCTTGTCGCGGTTGCGCATCGTCCCGATGGCGGGGGCGGCATTGCTGGTTGCCGCCGCTTGGGGCCTTGGTATCCGCGATCTGTCGCAGCCCGACCCTGCGCCGCGCGATGTGACCCTGCGGCTGATCCAGCCCAATGCCGAACAGGCGCTGAAATGGGACCCTGCGCTGGCGCAGACCCATTTTGACCTGCTGATGCGGCTGACCGCCGAAGGCCCGCTGCGCGACCTGACAATCTGGCCCGAAACCGCGCTGCCCTATTCGCTGGACCTGCACCCAGAGATTTTCGGCATGATCGGCGGGGTTGGCCACAATGCGCCGGTGGCGATTGGCGCGCAGCGGATGGACGGCGATCTGGCGTGGAACAGCCTGACCGTGATTGCGCCCGATGGGGCAGAGGCGGCGCGCTATGACAAGGCGCATCTGGTGCCCTTTGGCGAATATATCCCGGCGGGCGATGTGATGTTCCGGCTGTTCGGGGTGCGGGCCTTCGCCTCTCAGGCCGGGGCGGGCTATAGCGCCGGGCCGGGGCCAAGGGTGGTTGATCTTGGCCAAAAGCTGGGCAAGGTGCTGCCGCTGATCTGCTATGAGGCGGTTTTTCCGCAAGATGTGCGGGCCGCGCCTGACCGCGCCGACTGGATGCTGCAAATCACCAATGATGCGTGGTTCGGCAGCCTGACCGGTCCGTTCCAGCACGCCGCCCTTGCCCGCCTGCGTGCCATTGAGATGGGCCTGCCGCTGGTTCGGGTGGGCAATACCGGCGTGACAGCGGTTTACGATGCGCGGGGGCGCACCATCGCCAGCCTGCCGTTCCAGACTGAGGGCGCGCTGGATGTTACCCTGCCCGGCGCGCGACCGCCCACGCCCTATGCCCGGTTCGGCGAAACTCCGGTGCTAGTGTTGCTGGCCGGGCTCTCCCTTGCGTTGATCCGGCCTCGGCACCGCAGAGTGGCTTGACCCTGCCCGCCATTGCCCCTAGGCATCGCCCGCAATCAAACCGTCACAACGGCTTCCTGGCGTGACGGGGATATCCAATGGAGCACTTCCCATGAGCAGACTGAACTATGTCTTCACCTCTGAATCCGTGTCGGAGGGGCACCCTGACAAGGTGTGCGACCGCATTTCCGATGCAGTGCTGGATGCCTTCCTGACCGAAGAACCGAACGCCCGTGTCGCCTGTGAAACCTTTGCCACCACGAACCGTGTGGTTGTGGGCGGCGAAGTTGGTCTTTCCACCAAGGAAAAGACCAAGGCGATGATGGACCGTATCGACGGCATCGTGCGCGACTGCGTGCGCGACATCGGGTACGAGCAGAAAAAGTTCCATTGGGAAAAGATCAAGGTGCAGAACTATCTGCACGAACAATCCGCCCATATCGCCCAAGGCGTTGACCGCGATGGCGCGGGCGATCAGGGCATCATGTTCGGCTATGCCACGCGTGAGACGCCCGAGTTCATGCCGGCTCCGATCCAATATTCCCACGCGATCCTCCGCCGTCTGGCCGAAGTGCGCAAATCGGGTGCCGAGCCGACCCTTGGCCCGGATGCGAAAAGCCAGATCTCGCTGCGCTATGAAAACGGCAAGCCGGTTGAGGTGACCTCGATCGTGCTGTCTACCCAGCACACCTCGAAACGCCAGACGTCCAAGGTGATCCGCGGTATCGTGGAACCCTATATCCGCGAGATCCTGCCCGAAGGCTGGCTGACCAAAAAGACCGAATGGCATGTGAACCCGACCGGCACCTTCGTGATCGGCGGACCCGATGGCGACGCGGGGCTGACGGGCCGCAAGATCATCGTCGATACCTATGGCGGGGCTGCCCCCCATGGCGGCGGCGCTTTCAGCGGCAAAGACCCGACCAAGGTTGACCGTTCCGCCGCCTATGCCGCGCGCTATCTGGCCAAGAACATCGTCGCCGCCGGTCTGGCTGACCGCTGCACCTTGCAGGTCAGCTATGCCATTGGTGTGGCCAAGCCGCTGTCAATCTATGTCGATACCCATGGCACGGGCCAGGTAGACGAGGCGGTGATCGAACGCGCCGTGGCCCAGGTGATGGACCTGACCCCGCGCGGCATCCGCACCCACCTGGACCTGAACCGCCCGATCTATGCCCGCACCAGCGCCTATGGCCATTTCGGTCGCGCGCCAGAGGCGGATGGCGGCTTTAGCTGGGAAAAGACCGATCTGATCGAGGCGTTGAAAAAGGCGGTCTGATCAACTTTGGCAAGCCCTTTCTAGGCTTGCCAAACGACTGGTCAGGTTGCGCGGCGGCACTATACTGTGGTGCAAATCGCAATGGAGGGCCTTGCTATGTCAGGTGACACTTTGCGCTATGCCGCGATCATGCTGTTGGCCGGCATCGGCATCCCGATGCTGGCGGCGCTGAATTCGCAATTGGGCAGCAGGATTGCAGCCCCCGTAGCGGCATCGGTCGTGCTGTTCGCGGTGGCCTTGCTGGCATGCGGTGTGGTTCTGCTGGTGTCAGGCCAGAGCCCTGCACTCTCCGCCCTGCCTGCCCAGCCGAAACATCTGTTTCTGGCGGGCCTTTTTGTCGCCTTCTATGTCCTGTCGGTCACATGGGTTGCACCGCGCTTCGGGGTTGGAAATGCAGTGTTCTGCGTGTTGCTGGGTCAGATGATTGCAGCCACGCTGATTGACCATTTCGCCCTGTTCGGCGCCACGGTTCACAGCCTGTCGATGACCCGCGCGGCAGGGATCGCCGCTATGGTTGCGGGGCTGGTCTTGGTTCAACGCGGCTGACTTTGGCCTGAACCGATCAGCGCGCCCCTGCGCCTTCAAGGAGTCCGAGATGACGCACACCGACGTTTCCGGCCTGACTCAGTTGGGTTCCAAGACCGACTTGCCCGCCAGCCCCGAAACTGCGGTGTTGGAACGGGTGCCCTTTGGCCATGCGGGCAGCCTGTCGGTCGTGCGCTTTACCGCGCCCGAATTCACCTCGCTTTGCCCGATGACGGGGCAGCCCGATTTCGCGCATATCGTGATCGACTACATCCCGCGCGACTGGCTGGTGGAATCGAAGTCGCTGAAGCTGTACCTGCACAGCTTTCGCAACCACGGTGCGTTCCATGAGGATTGCACGATTGATATTGCCAAGCGGCTGGTTGCCCTGCTGGCCCCGGAATGGCTGCGCATCGGGGCCTATTGGTATCCGCGCGGCGGCATTCCGATTGATGTCTTCTGGCAGACGGGCGCGCCGCCTGCGGGGGCCTGGGTGCCAGATCAGGGCGTGGCCCCCTATCGCGGGCGCGGTTAGGCCGCCTCTGCGCCGCCGCTTTCCGCCCGCGCCACGCCGGATGGCGCAATACCGAACCGCCGTGAAAAGTCACGGCTGAACTGGGTCGGGCTTTCATAGCCCACGGCAAAAGCCGCCTGCGACACGCTGTGGCCACCCGCCAGCAACAGCCGCCGCGCCTCGATCAGGCGCAGGCTTTTCTGGAATTGCAGCGGCGTCGTCGCGGTCATGATGCGGAAATGGGCGTGAAAGGCCGAAAGGCTCATCCCCGCCGCGCGGGCAAGATCGTCCACCGGCAGGCGGGCAGCAAAGTCACGCCGGATGGTGCCTATGGCGCGGGCGATCCGCGCACCATTGCCATCGGCGCTGACAATCCGGCGCAACATTGGCGCATGGGAAGAGGTCATCAGCCAGTAATGAATTTCGCGCCGGATCAGCGGTTCCAGCACGCCCGCAGCCTCTGGCCGCCCGATCAGCGCCGCCATCCGCCCCATCGCATCAAGAATTGCCCCATCTGCCTGCCCCATGCCGAACCCCGGCCCGCCCGCCTCGGTGTGCTCTGGAACCAGATCGGCCATTTCGGCCAGCAGGGCCGCATCCAGCCCCAAGGCCAGCGCGATATAGGGTTCTGCCGGGCTGGCTTTCACGATCCGTGTCAGCGCGGGCAAATCCACCGTGACCAACAGTGACTGCATCGCACCAAAGGCAACCTTTCGATCCCCGGAATACAGCTCTTTCGTGCCCTGCAAGACCAGACAAAACACCGGTTGATAGATCTGCGGGCGCAGCACGGTGGGCTGGCGGGTGCGGATGATCGAAAAGCCAGCAACCCCAGTCGCCACCGGCTCATATCCGGCACGAGCCTGATCGGCATGGCGCAGGGCCAGAGTTTTCAGCGCATCGATCTGCATGGACGGGGGCCCTTTATAACTTGTGCCCAAAGCTAGGCCCGCCCCCACCAGCCGACAAGCCGCCCCCAGTGATGTTTTAGACAATCGGGCAGAGCAGCCGCAGAAACCGGCAGGCATGGTGATGCTGCACCTCCTAAGTTCCCGTCATCGCACCCCGACAGGAGACTGACATGACCATTGCCCTTATCACCGGCGGCAGCCGTGGCCTTGGCCGCAACACCGCCCTGCATCTGGCCCGCAAGGGCGTGGATATCGTGCTGACCTACAACAACAATCGCGCTGCCGCTGATGATGTGGTGGCCGATCTGCGGGCCATCGGCATCAAGGCCGCAGCCCTGCCGCTGGATGTGTCCAAGGCTGCCACCTTCGCAGCCTTTGCCGAAGTGCTGGCCGAAACCCTGAAAACCCTTGGCCATGACGCCTTGGATTTTCTGCTGAACAATGCAGGCACCGGCACTCATGCCAGCTTTGCCGAGACAACCGAAGAGCAATTCGACCAGATGGTGGACATCCACCTGAAATCGACCTTCTTCCTGACCCAGCGCTTGCTGCCCCTGCTGCGCGATGGCGGGCGGGTGGTGAACACCTCATCCGGTCTGGCCCGGTTCTCGCTGCCCGGCTATGCCGCCTATGGCGCGATGAAGGGCGGGATCGAAACGCTGACCCGCTATATGGCGCGCGAACTGGGGCCGCGCGGCATTTCGGTGAACGTGATCGCCCCCGGCGCGATTGAGACCGACTTTGGCGGTGGGGCGGTGCGCGACAATGCGCAGTTGAATAGCTTTGTCGCCAGCGTCACCGCCATGGGCCGGGTGGGACAGCCCGATGACATCGGCGCCGCCGTGGCCAGCCTGCTGACCGCAGAGGCCAACTGGATGACCGGCCAGCGGCTGGAGGTTTCGGGCGGCATGTACCTGTGATCCACGCTTGACGCAGGGTGGGCACAGGGCTAGCGCAGGGCGAAATCCTTGGGGGAGATCAGCCGATGCCGCGTTCCCGTCAGCCCTTTGCCCGCCCTTTTCTGCCCGTTGTCTTCTCTGTCGCGCTGGTACTGGGCGGCTGCGTCTCCTCGCCCGACAGGCTGGCCGATGCGCGCCTGCCCCTGTCGCCCGATGAATGCGGTCAGGACACCGTCAGCGGGCAGACCTGCCGCTTTCGCAACGCACCCCTTGCACTGGAGCCAAAGCCCGTCACCCTGCCCGGCCGGCCCTATACCTTCTATCCCACGGCGCGAAAGCTGGATTTCGTCGATGGTAAGGCGCGCGGCTGGACTGCTGCGCGCCTGACACTGACCGATGGCGCATCAATCCCGCCGGTCTTCGTGTCGGTGATCGGTAATCCGCGCGATCCCGAATTCGCGCTGGCCGCCGCGATGCACGATGCCTATTGCGGCATCGGGAATGAGGCGGGCCCCGCCTATCACGCCGCCACATGGCAGGATGTGCACCGCATGTTCTATGACACGCTGGTCGCGGGTGGCACCAGACCGGCGCGCGCCAAGATCATGTTCGCCGCCGTCTGGCTGGGTGGTCCGCGCTGGTATCCGCATTCCGGCGCGCCCGACATCAGCATGGACCGCCTGCCCGACAGCGAAAAGCGGCAGGCCCTGCGCGCGGCGATTGCCTATATCAATACGGCGAACCCCTCGTTGCCCGACCTGATCCGCGCGCTTGACCAGCAAGAACGCGAGATGAAAGCCCACGCCCAGACGATCGAGCGCGCAGAGGACCGGGCATCCCAGCGTGACCGCGAAGGATCACAACAATCCCCCTAAGGCTGATACGCCTTGCATCTGTGCGGGCTTGACCACCCGCGCGCCGCCTGCCAATAGCGCGCCGGTTCAGAGCGAGGGCCAAGATGACGACCGAGCGGCGCAATTTTTACGGGCGGATTCACGGCAAGACCCTGCGGGCCAGCCAGCGCGACTATCTGGGCGATCTGGAGGCTATGAGCCTGCGGGGAGTCAGCCCCGCCGAAAACCCTGCCCGCACCCCGTTGGACCTGACCGGCCTGACCCAAGGCCGCCCGCTGTGGCTGGAGGTGGGCTTTGGCGGGGGCGAGCATCTGTTTCATATGGCGCAAAACCATCCCGATGTGGCGATCATCGGGGCAGAGCCTTTCGTAAACGGCATCGCAATGCTGTTGGGCAAGATCCGCGCCGCAGCGGTGACGAACCTTGCGCTGCACCCCGGCGATGTGCGCGACCTGTTCGATGTGCTGCCCGCGCAATCGCTGTCGAAGGTATTCCTCAACTACCCCGACCCCTGGCCCAAGGCCCGCCACCACCGCCGCCGCTTTGTGACGCCAGGTTATCTGGCCCTGCTTGCCAGCCGGATGAAACCGGGGGCCGAGTTCCGCGTGGCGACCGACATTCCCGATTACGTCCGCCAGACGCTGGAAGAGGTGCCGCCCGCCGGCTTTGACCTGATCCATCAGGGGGGCCTTGGCGAACACTGGTCCGACTGGTTTTCAACCCGCTATGAACAAAAGGCGCTACGCGAAGGCCGCCTGCCGCATTACCTGACCTTTCACCGCAAGGGGTAAGCCGTGGCAGCGGGGGCGCTTCGCCCCCCGCACCCCCAGAGGATATTTATGAACAGATGAGTTTCCTCCCCTTCATCTGTTCATAAATATCCCCGCCGGAGGCATCCGCAGGATCAACCAGCACCTTCGCCCGAGGGTGTGGACCGCCCCGCCCGCTTGCGCTATCAGGCTTTGGCAATTCAAGGGAGGCGTGCATGTCCGGCCACGGTGAAGCTCAACCGATGATTTCCGAAAAGTCGGGGCCGCTGAAAGGCACGGCATTGATTCCGGGAGACAAGTCAATCTCGCATCGCGCGCTGATCTTCGGGGCGATGGCGGTGGGCCAGACCAGCATCACCGGCCTTCTGGAAGGGCAGGATGTGCTGGATACGGCATCCGCAATGCGGGCGTTTGGTGCGACCGTGACACGCCACGGTGAAGGTGTCTGGACAGTGAACGGCGTCGGCGTCGGCGGGTTTCAGGAGCCTGCCGATGTGATCGATTGCGGCAATTCGGGCACCGGGGTGCGGCTGATCATGGGGACCATGGCCACGACGCCGATTTCGGCCACCTTCACGGGTGACGCCAGTTTGCGCAAGCGTCCGATGGGCCGCGTGACCGACCCGCTGTCGTTGTTCGGCACGCAGGCCTTTGGCCGCAAGGGCGGGCGGTTGCCGATGACGGTGGTGGGTGCTGCCAATCCGGTGCCGGTGCGCTATGCCCTGCCCGTCGCCTCGGCTCAGGTGAAATCGGCCATTCTGCTGGCGGGCTTGAATGCGCCGGGCGAGACGGTGGTGATCGAAAAGGAACCGACCCGCGACCATTCCGAACGGATGCTGCTGGGCTTTGGCGCGCAGCTTCATGTGGAAAAGACCGGCGAAGGCCATGTCATCACCCTGACCGGCCGGCCAGAGTTGCGCCCCCAAACCGTGGCCGTGCCGCGCGATCCGTCCAGCGCCGCCTTTCCGGTTTGCGCGGCACTGATCGTCGAAGGGTCGGACGTGCTGGTGCCCGGTGTCAGCCAGAACCTGACGCGCAACGGCCTTTACATCACGTTGGTTGAAATGGACGCCGACATCGCCTTTGAGAACCCGCGTGAAGAAGGCGGTGAGCCGGTGGCTGACCTGCGCGTACGGTTCAGCGGCAATATGAAGGGCATCGAGGTTCCGCCCGAACGCGCGCCAAGCATGATCGACGAATACCCGATCCTGTCCATCGTCGCCTCTTTCGCCAACGGCAAGACGGTGATGCGCGGTGTGAAAGAGCTGCGCGTCAAGGAAAGCGACCGCATCGACGCCATGGCGCGGGGCCTTGAGGCTTGCGGCGTGAAGATCGAAGAGGATGAGGATACGCTGATCGTTCATGGCATGGGCGCGGGCGGCATGCCCGGCGGGGCCACCGCGAAAACCCATCTGGACCACCGCATCGCCATGTCCTTCCTGATTGCCGGGATGGCGGCGAAAAAGCCGGTGGGCGTGGATGATGCCAGCCCGATTGTCACCTCTTTCCCGATCTTTGAAGGGTTGATGAACGGCCTTGGTGCCAAGCTGCGGCACGGCTAGGCCATGCTGGGGCGTATGGCCTATCTGTCGCTGGCGGGGGTGGTTCTGGCGCTTTGGGCGTTGATGACGCAGGTCGTCGGGCCAGAGCTGGCAGCGGCGGCAGGCGGGCAGACCAGTTTCGATGCGCGGTTCGGCGGCTATGACCTGACCGCCGCACAGGCCTATGTTGACCGGCTGACGCCAACGGGCCGCGACCTGTATCTTGAGGCGCTGCACCGGCTGGACGGCCTGTTCATTCCGGCGCTGGCGCTGTTTTTGGTCTGGTCATTTGCTGTCTTGCTGCCAAGATGGCTGGCCCTGGCAATGGCGCTGGTTGTCATCGCCGGAGCCGTGGCGGACCTGACCGAGAATATCCGCGTCGCAACCCTTTTGACTGCCGGGGAGCTGACCGAGGCGATGGTCACCGCCGCGTCTGATGCAACGCGGATCAAGGCGGTGCTGGACGGGTTTGCGCTGCTGGTCTTTGGCGGGGCGGTTCTGCTGGCCGGGTATCGGCGGTTCCGGCAGGGCAAGGTTCGGCCATGATCTTTACGGTTGCCATCGACGGCCCTGCCGCCGCGGGCAAGGGCACCATCAGCCGCGCCGTGGCGGAACGGTTCGGCTTTGGCCATCTCGATACCGGCGCACTTTATCGCGCTGTAGGGGTCAAAGGCGGCGACCCGATCCTTGCCGCCCAAAGCCTGACACCCGACGATCTGGCGCGCCCCGACCTGCGCACGCTGGAAGCCGGGCAAGCCGCCAGCCGTGTCGCCGTTATCCCCGAAGTGCGCGCCGCCCTGCTGGAATTTCAGCGCCGGTTTGCCCGCAAAAAGGGCGGCGCGGTGCTGGACGGGCGCGACATCGGCACGGTGATCTGCCCCGAGGCCGAGGTGAAGCTGTTCGTCACCGCCAGCCCAGAGGTGCGCGCCCGCCGCCGCTGGCTGGAACTGGGCGGCAAGAATGCGCCAAAACCCTATGAGGACGTTCTGGCCGAGGTGATCGAGCGCGATGAGCGCGACATGAACCGCGCCGATGCCCCTTTGCGGCCCGCCGCCGATGCGGTCATCATCGACACCTCTGCCCTGACCGCTGCCGAGGCGATTGACATGGCCACCGCCCGGATCGGGGCGGCGATTGCCGCCAAGACCGGCCCGGCGCGGATTGTGTTTCACCTGACCCCGAAGAACCTTGAGGTCTGGCCAGAGATCCGCCGCCCCCCCTTGGCCAACCGGATGATCGAGGCGCTGGCAGGCTATGACATCGATATCTCGGCCGTGCTGCGGCGCGAGATTTTTCGCAAGCCCAATCAGGCGAGGGCCGATGGCAACCTGCATCTGATCGAGGGCGGGCAGGTCAAATGCACCGGCTGGCTGAACATCGCGCTGGCCTATTTGCAGGGCTATTTTCACGCCGACCCCGAGGGGACGCTGGCCGACAGCTCTGCCCGTCATGCGGTGTTTGATGCGGCGGCGGTGGATGTAGCCGCGGCGCGTGCATTTTGCGACGGGTTGCGCCAGCGGTTCGTTCTGGCGCGCAAGTCTCGCTATAAACAGCCGCGCCAGTTCACCCTTGTGCCGCAGGGCTGCATCGCGGTGTTCCTGCAAGGGATTGAGCCGTCGAACCTTGCCCAGCACTTCATGTCGTCGGAAGACATGGTGCGCGCGGTCGTTGACGCGGCGGGCGACCGGCCCGTGGTGGTCAAGCTGCACCCCCTTGCCCGCGAACCGGGGCTGCGCACGCTGGCGCGGCTGGCCGATGACGGGCTGGACCTGCCGCCGATAGAGGCGAATATCCATGATGTGCTGGCGGCCTGCGATGTGACCGTCTCGTTCAACTCTGCCGCGTCGGTCGAGGGGTTGCTGCACGGCAAGCCCGCCGTCCTGTGCGGGCGGGCCGATTTTGCCCAATTGGTGCAAACCGCCCCCCGCCCCGAAGATGTGGCCGACGCCCTGCACCGCGCGCTGGCCGGCCCGCGTGATTTTGACCGCGCGCTTTACTGGTATTTCACCCGTCACACGCTGGATATCGACAGCCCGGGTTTCGAAGGCCGCCTGTTCGCCCATCTGGCGCGCTTTGGCTTTCCACGCGAACGCTTTGGCCTGCCGCCCCGCTAGATTGGCCGCTTTCGCTTGCCCCCACCCCGCTTTGCCGCTATAGCGCCGCCATCCCGCAGGATGCGCCCGGTTTTCCGGGCTGCTTGCCATTGCGGGGCCACCAAAGACCGGCGGAGCCAACCGCATGGCCAGAAAAACCGTGAAAAGGATATAACTCGCATGTGCGCCAAGAACGCTATGGAAGAATTTGAAGCCCTTTTGAAAGAGAGCTTCGAGATTGACACCCCCGAAGAGGGTTCGGTTGTCAAAGGCAAGGTCATCGCCATCGAGGCGGGCCAGGCCATCATCGACGTCGGCTACAAGATGGAAGGCCGCGTTGATCTGAAAGAATTCGCAAACCCCGGCGAACAGCCCAACATCAATGTTGGCGATGAAGTCGAGGTTTATCTGGACCGCGTGGAAAATGCCCGTGGTGAAGCCCAGATCAGCCGCGAAAAAGCCAAGCGCGAAGAAGCCTGGGACCGTCTGGAAAAGGCCTATGCCGCCGAGACCCGCGTCGATGGCGCGATCTTTGGCCGCGTCAAAGGTGGCTTTACCGTCGATCTGGGTGGCGCTGTGGCGTTCCTTCCGGGTTCGCAGGTTGATGTGCGCCCCGTGCGTGATGCTGGCCCGCTGATGGGCATGAAGCAGCCGTTCCAGATTCTGAAAATGGACCGTCGCCGTGGCAACATCGTTGTGTCGCGCCGCGCCATTCTGGAAGAAAGCCGCGCCGAACAGCGCGCCGAAGTCATTGGCAACCTGACCGAAGGTCAGATCGTCGATGGCGTGGTCAAGAACATCACCGAATACGGTGCCTTCGTTGACCTCGGTGGCGTTGACGGCCTGCTGCACGTCACCGACATGGCTTGGCGTCGCGTCAACCACCCGTCAGAAATCCTGTCGATCGGCGAGACCGTCAAGGTTCAGGTCATCAAGATCAACAAGGAAACCCACCGTATTTCGCTGGGCATGAAGCAACTGCAATCCGATCCGTGGGATGCTGTTGAAAAGGCCTATCCGCTGGGTTCGGTCCACAAGGGCCGTGTCACCAACATCACCGATTACGGCGCCTTCGTGGAGCTGGAAGCCGGTGTCGAAGGTCTGGTCCACGTCTCGGAAATGAGCTGGACCAAGAAGAACGTCCACCCCGGCAAGATCGTTTCGACCTCGCAAGAGGTTGACGTCATGGTTCTGGAAATCGACAGCGCCAAGCGCCGCGTTTCCCTGGGCCTCAAGCAGACCCAGCGCAACCCGTGGGAAGTGTTCGCCGAAACCCATCCGGTGGGCGCGATCATCGAAGGCGAAGTCAAGAACATCACCGAATTCGGTCTGTTCGTCGGCCTCGACAACGACATCGACGGCATGGTTCACCTGTCCGACCTGTCGTGGGACCAGCGCGGCGAAGACGCGATCCAGAACTACCGCAAGGGCGATACCGTCAAGGCCGCCGTTTCGGAAGTTGACGTCGAGAAAGAGCGTATCTCGCTGTCGATCAAGGCTGTTGGCGAAGACACCTTCACCGACGCTGTTGATGGCGTGAAGCGTGGCTCGATCGTGACCGTCGAAGTGACCGCCATCGAAGAAGGCGGCATCGAGGTGGAATACAACGGCGCCAAGTCGTTCATCCGCCGTTCGGACCTGAGCCGTGATCGTGGCGACCAGCGCCCCGAGCGTTTCTCGGTCGGCGACAAGATCGACGTGCGCGTGACCAACATCGACCCCAAGACCCGTCGTCTGGGCCTGTCGATCAAGGCACGCGAGATTGCCGAAGAGAAAGAAGCCGTGGAACAGTATGGCTCGTCCGATTCGGGCGCCTCGCTGGGCGATATCCTTGGCGCGGCCCTGAAGGACCGCAACTGATCGCCACTGGCGACGCCAAAGAAACAATGAAAGGCCCCGCCCCGGCGGGGCCTTTCGCATTGGTCAACACAATGGCGAAATCGTTTGTGTGACCGCAAATTTCCCCTATAGTCCTAATCGCAAAGCGTATTCTCACCGAACGGTCGGCCACAGACCGAGGTGGCCACAGGGGGACATCGGATGATCCGATCTGAACTGATCCAGAAGATTGCAGATGAAAATCCGCATCTGACACAGCGTCATGTCGAGCGGATCGTGAACACGGTCTTCGAGGAAATCATCGAGGCGCTGGCCAAGGGCGACCGCGTCGAGTTGCGCGGCTTTGGCGCCTTCTCGGTCAAGGCGCGCGATGCCCGCACCGGGCGCAACCCCCGCACGGGCGAGGCGGTTCAGGTCGATCAGAAGAAGGTGCCCTTCTTCAAGACCGGCAAACTGCTGCGCGAACGGCTGAACGGCGCCGAATAGTCGCCTTGCGCCTTGGCCCGCGCTGGCCGATAAAGGCCCGACAGTCATTGCCGGGGCCACCATGTTTCGATACCTGCGCTATCTGATCCTTGCCGCACTGGCGCTGATCTTGCTGACGGTGGCAATTGCCAACCGTTCGGTGGTCACGCTCAAGGCGCTGCCAGCGGGGCTTGCCGCGTTGCTGGGATGGGATTGCCAGATCGACCTGCCGCTGTTCCTGATCATCTTGGGTTCAGTGGCATTTGGCATCCTGATCGGCTTCTTCTGGGAATGGGCGCGCGAACACAAACACCGCAGCGCCGCACGGCAAGGATCGCGGCAGGTCACGCAGTTGGAGCGGGAACTGGCGGTTCTAAAGGATTCGACCAGTACCCCGCCCAAGGACGAGATCCTCGCCCTGCTCGACAAGCCGAAGGCGCGGTAGATGCCTGACATTCGGGTAAAGATCTGCGGGCTGCGGACGCGGCAAGATGTGGACACCGTGGCGGCGGCCGGTGCCGCCTATGCAGGATTCGTGTTCTTTGCTAAATCGCCCCGCAATCTGACAATTCCCGAAGCGCGCGAACTGACGCTGTGGGCACCCGACGGATTGTGCAAGGTGGCGCTGGTGGTCGATGCCGATGATGCCACGCTGGATGCGATTGTCGAGGCGGTGCCGCTGGACATGCTGCAACTGCACGGCCGCGAAACGCCCGACCGCGTGGCCGAGGTGCGTGCCCGCTATGGCCTGCCGGTGATGAAGGCTTTGGGTGTTGCGGATGAGGGCGACCTTGCGCCGCTGCTGGACTATTCGCTGGTGGCTGACCAGTTGCTGATCGATGCCAAGCCCCCCAAGGGTGCCGCCCTGCCCGGCGGCAACGGGATAACCTTTGACTGGCGGCTGGTGGCGCAGCGCCGCTGGCTGCGCCCGTGGATGCTGGCCGGCGGGCTGAACCCCGAGAACGTGGCCGAGGCGGTGAGGCTGACCAATGCACGGCAGGTCGATGTATCATCCGGGGTGGAAAGCGCGCCGGGGTTGAAGGACCATGCGCGCATCGCGGCCTTTGTGCGCGCAGCACGGGCCGATGGGCCGCCGATCCTGCGGTGAAGGTTGTGGAATGGTGCGTGAAATCACGCACCCTACGGTGCCATGGTAGGGTGCGTGCTTTGCGCGCACCAATTAAAACGCCTTGAAGGTCATCGTCGTCAGAGTGCGCTGGATGCCCGGAATGTCGAACAGCTTTGACGACAGATAGTGGCCGACATCTTCCTCGTCCGGGATATAGACCTTGGCGATCAGGTCATATTCGCCACTGGTCGAATAAAGCTCGCTGACCACCTCTCGGTCATAGATCGCCTCGGCGACCTCATAGGTCTTGCCGGGGGTGCAGCGGAACTGAACGAAGACGCAGCGCATGGGGTTTCCTTTGTCGGGCCGAAGGCCGGGGGTTTCACACCCCCGGACCCCCGTGGAGTATCTGGAAAGGCGCAAATGCGACCTTTGCCATGGTGTAGCCCAGCACGGGCCTTACGAAAAGTCTTCCTGCGTTTCCAGCTTCAAAGGCGCGGGGGCCTGGCGCAGATCGTCGATGGTCAGGGCAGATTGCGGGCGGGCAAGGCGGTTGCGCACGATCCAGAACAGCCGCTTTTCGGCGCGGGTGATCGCCACATAGGCCAGACGTTTCCACAGGGGCAGGCCCGCCTCGGTTCGGCCCGCGGCGGCGGCGGCGTAAAGATCGGGGGCAAAGACCTGCACATTTTCCCACTGGCTGCCCTGCGCCTTGTGGATGGTGACCGCCGCGCCATGCAGGAAGGCGGCTCCCATGGTGGCGGCATGTGGGATGAAAGGTTCCTCTTCATCCGGCTTTTCGATCTTGATGATGCTGGCCGCCGAAAACTGCGGGTCTTCGGCGCCGATCACATGCAGCTTGGCAAAGCCCGTTCGGTTGCCGGGGCCAAGATAGATGACCTGCGCGCCTTTGATCAGACCCCGCGCCTCCAGATCGATGCGCTTTTTGCGGTGTTTCAGGGGCAGTTCGATCCCATCGCAAATCAGCGGTTCGCCGGGCACCAGATCGTCATCGGGTGCGCCATAAGCGGTGCGGAAAGCGGTGATCAGGCGGATGCGGGTGGCGTTGCGCCACACAAGGACCGGGCTGCGCGCCATCATCTCGGCATCGACCCGCTCGGCCCAGACCACGCGGTCATCAGCGCGGGATTTTTGTTCGACCAGCCGCTCAAAATCCTCAAACCCGATACTGTCATCGGCCAGCGCATGGGCCAGATCAAGGATCGGGTTGTCCTGGGTTTGCCGGTGGATGCGGTGCAGGATCAGCTTGGCAGGCTGGGCCAGCTTGTCGAACACCATGGCACCCGACTGGCCCACCGGCGCAAGCTGCGCCGGATCGCCGAACATCACAAGTATGGGGAAGATTTCTTTCAGATCTTCGAACTGGCGTTCGTCCAGCATTGAGCTTTCATCGACAAAGCCGACATCCAGCGGCTCTTCCCGGCGTTTCCAGCCCTTGATAAAATCGGACCCGCGCAGACCCGCCGCCGCCAGCGCGCCGGGAACCGAGGCGACCTGTTGGTAAAAGGCATGGGCGCGGTCCAGCGCCTGGTCGGTCAGCCCTTCGACCACTGGGCGGTCACCCTGCCCTGTCAGCCATTCGGCGATACGTTCGTATTGCGGGTCATAGACCGGCGTATAAAGGATACGGTGGATCGTGGTGGCGGGCACCCCGCGCATCCGCAGCACCGATGCCGCCTTGTTGGTAGGAGCCAGAACCGCCAGAGTGCGCCGCTCTTTGCGTTTGCGCCCTTCGTAATCGCCCGAGACGATTTCAACGCCCGCCGCCTGCATCGCTTTGGTCAGTTGCGCCAAAAGCAGCGTCTTGCCCGACCCGGCCTTGCCGATCACAGCCAGCACCGAGGCCCGGCCTTCGGCGCGCGGCGACAACTCGCCGTTTTCAAGGTCGATGCCCATGGACATCAGATCGGCCGCGACACGGTCGAAGGCTTCGGCCTGGTCGTCGGAAAAGGTCACATTGGGCAGCATGGCGCAACCCTAGGCCATGGCACCGGGAAGAGCCAGACGCTAATGCGGCAGAACGAAGGGCGCGCCGTCGGGGGGATCGCCATCAGTCCCCCGCGCGATCAATTCCAGTTCTGCGGTGCGCAGCGCCTCTTCCGCCTTGGCGGCGAGGGCGGGCAAACCATTGGCCGAAGCATAGGCCTGCAAGTCCCGTAGGACATCGAAGATCCAGTCGTGGTGCATCGAGTCCCCGAACCTGCCGCCACCGTTTTACGCGGATCATCGCCATGACGGAAACAATTTGGCCGCCATGGCAAGAATGATCCCACATCGTGGATAGTGGCGGGATTCGGGGAGCAATAGCAATGCCGCACCCGCAAGGGTTGCGGCATTTCCGTGATCAGCGACGCAGACTCGCCTCCAGCGTGTCTTCAAACGTGCGCAACCCAGTGCGCGGGGCCTGAACCAGCACCGCCATGTTGCCCGGCTTGTGCTTGTTCTTCAGCATCAGCATATGGGCGGCGGGAATTTCGGCCCAAGGGAACACCTCTGACATCGAGGGGTCTAGCCGGCGTTCGCACATCAGCTTGTTGGCCGCTGCCGCCTGCTTCAAATGCGCAAAGTGCGACCCTTGCAGGCGCTTTTGGTGCATCCACATATAGCGCACGTCAAAGGTGCAGTTAAAGCCGCTGGTCCCGGCGCAAATCACGACCATGCCGCCCTTTTTGCACACCAGAGACGAGACCGGGAACGTCGCTTCACCCGGATGTTCGAACACCATATCGACGTTCACACCCTTGCCAGTGATGTCCCAGATCGCCTTGCCGAACTTGCGGGCCTCTTTCAGCCAAGCATTGTATTCTTCGGAATTGACCTTGGGCAGCTGGCCCCAACATTTGAAGTCATTGCGGTTGATGACGCCCTTGGCCCCCAGTCCCATGACGAAATCGCGCTTGGATTCGTCGCTGATCACGCCGATCGCATTGGCGCCTGCGGTGTTGATCAACTGGATCGCGAAAGACCCCAGACCGCCCGAAGCACCCCAGACCAGCACATTCTGGCCGGGTTGCAGATCATGCGGCGGGTGGCCGAACAACATCCGGTAGGCCGTGGCCAGCGTCAGGGTATAGCAGGCCGATTCTTCCCAGGTCAGATGGCGGGGGCGCGGCATCAACTGCTGGGCCTGAACCTTGGTGAACTGCGCGAAAGAACCATCGGGGGTCTCATAGCCCCAGATCCGCTGGCTGGGCGAGAACATCGGGTCGCCACCGTTGCATTCTTCATCGTCGCCGTCGTCCTGATTGCAGTGGATCACCACCTCATCGCCGACTTTCCAGCGTTTGACCTTGTCGCCCACCGCCCAGATGATGCCCGAGGCATCAGAACCTGCGATGTGGAACGGCTGCTTGTGGCCATCAAACGGGCTGATCGGCACGCCCAGCGCGGCCCAGACGCCATTATAGTTGACGCCCGCCGCCATCACCAGAACCAGCACTTCGTTGCTGTCCAGCTTCCAGGTATCGACCACTTCGACCTGCATCGCTTTGTCGGGGTCGCCGTGGCGGTCCTGCCGGATTGACCAAGCATACATCTTGGCCGGGACATGACCGAGGGGCGGCATCTCGCCAATTTCATACAGGTCTTTCACCGGCGCGTCATAGGGCGCTATCGGGCTGATCGTATCCAATGCCATCGGGGCCTCCTGTTCGCTCTGCCGCACCGCAGAATCGGGGCGGGGATGGCGAAGGAATATGGCCGCGCGCGCAATTTTGCAATACTACTATGGCAGATATTGTAATTTTATGTCTTCTGCGTCGCAGCGTCACCTTGCAGCCGCTGCTGTACCGCTGCGGCATAAAAGGCCAGGACAGGGGCCGATCCGGGCGTTGGTTGCAGGGCGTCGTCCACCAGACCGCGCTTTTGGAATGGCACCAGCCCTTCGGCGACGGTGGCGGCGAATCCCTGCGGTGCCAGACGCAGCACCGCGCCCTGCCCTTCCAGCTTTGCAGCAAGACGCTCTACTTCGGTTGCCAAAGCGATAAGATCGGCGGGCTGATTGATCAGTGCGGCGGCCACCAGCGGGCCGGGCGTAACCGGCACAACGCGGGCAATCTCGGCCATCAGGCTGGCCGCCAGCGTTTCAACAGCAGCGCCGGGGGTCCGCTCATAATACGCGCGCAAGGACACCGGCGCGCCAAATCCGGCGGCGGCCGTTCCAAACCCCGGAAACCGGCCGCGCAGGATTTTCCACAGCACCCGCGCGCCAAACCAAGCGGTGGTCAGCAACTTGCCACGAAACCGCCGTTCCCCACTTGCCGCCGCTTGCACCAGAATCCGGTCCTCCAGCACCCGGTCATAGCCCAGACCCACCGGCACAAAGACCACATCGCGCCCGTCGGGCGAATAGGCCGAAACGATGTAACTCAGCAGCCCCAGCTTTGCCGCGCCCACACGGCCATCCAGAGACAGCCCGCCTTCGGGGAAAATCGCCTGCGTCGTGCCCTCTTCTGTCGCCATCTGCACGAAGCGCGCCAGAACCCGGCGATAGAGGGTATTGCGCGATTTACGGCGGATGAAATAGGCGCCCATCCCGCGGATCAGCCCCGAAAACGGCCAGATCCGCGCCCATTCCCCCACCGCATAGGCCAAGGCCGAGCGGTTGGCCACCAGCCATGTCACCAGCACATAATCCATGTTCGAGCGATGGTTCATCACGAAAACCACCGTGGCGCGCGGGTCGATCAGGCTCAGCTCCTTGTCGACCCTGCCCACGCGCACCCGATACAGCCCACGCGACAGCCACCGCGCCAGCCGGATCGCAACGCCAAAATACAGCGTCGCCGAGAAGGAAGGCACGATTTCGCGCGCATAGCGGCGGGCCATTTCAAAGGCGACCTCAGGCGGAATGCTGGCTTCGGCGGCGTAATCCGTCACCGCCTCCAGCACCTTGGGGTCATAGGACAGCCGGACGATCATGTCCTGCCGCCGGGCAAGTTTGAACAGCTCGATCGGCCGGTCCAGCCGCGCGTTCAGCCGCGCCAGCGCTTTTTCCGCCCGCCGCCGGAAGAACCAGCGCACCGAGGGGAACAGGAAATGAGAGGCAAATGTGACCCCGGCAAAGCCAAGGATCAGAACCAAAAGCCACAGGGGAAGCGCAACCGGCTGGAACATCGCGCCAGCCTTGCCGGAAAGTCGCAGCACGTCAAACGCCCACGCCGCAGCGCAGCGATTGACAACGGCGGAAAATGTCGCCTATCTGGCACCTGACGAAATAATCTTGCCGACAAGATTCAGGAGGGCCGGTGATGCAGGCGCAGAAGGAAACCCCGTGGCTGTTCCGCACCTATGCGGGCCATTCGACCGCATCGGCCTCGAACGCGCTGTATCGCAACAACCTTGCCAAGGGACAGACCGGGCTGTCCGTGGCCTTCGACCTGCCTACCCAGACCGGCTATGATAGTGACCACGAACTGGCGCGTGGCGAGGTCGGCAAGGTCGGCGTTCCCATCAGCCATCTGGGCGACATGCGGGCGCTGTTCGCGGATATTCCGCTGGAGCAGATGAACACCTCTATGACGATCAACGCCACGGCGCCGTGGCTGTTGTCGCTGTATATCGCGGTGGCCGAGGAACAGGGGGCCGATGTGGCCGCCCTGCAAGGCACCGTTCAGAACGACATCATCAAGGAATACCTAAGCCGCGGCACCTATATCTGTCCGCCCAAGCCCAGCCTTCGGATGATCGCCGATATCGCGGCCTATACGCAAAAGAACCTGCCGAAATGGAACCCGATGAACGTGTGTTCCTATCACCTGCAAGAGGCGGGGGCGACGCCGGAACAGGAGCTGGCCTTTGCCCTTGCCACCGCCTGCGCCGTACTGGATGACCTGAAGGGCAAGGTGGCGGCGGAAGATTTCCCCAATATGGTCGGGCGGATTTCGTTCTTCGTGAACGCGGGCATCCGCTTCGTGACCGAGATGTGCAAGATGCGCGCCTTTGTCGATCTGTGGGATGAGTTGCTGCTGGAACGCTATGGCGTCACCGACGCCAAGTATCGCCGCTTCCGCTATGGCGTGCAGGTGAACAGCCTTGGCCTGACCGAGCAGCAGCCGGAAAACAACGTCTACCGCATCCTCTTGGAAACGCTGGCCGTCACCCTGTCGAAAAAGGCCCGGGCGCGGGCCGTGCAACTGCCTGCGTGGAACGAGGCGCTTGGCCTGCCGCGTCCATGGGATCAGCAATGGTCGCTGCGGATGCAGCAGATCCTCGCCTATGAGACCGACCTTCTGGAATATGGCGACCTGTTCGACGGCAACCCGGTGGTGGACGCCAAGGTTACGGCGTTGAAGGAAGGGGCCCGCGCCGAACTGGCGCAGATCGACGCGATGGGCGGCGCGGTGGCCGCCATCGACTATATGAAGGGCCGTCTGGTCGAGTCGAATGCCGAGCGCATCGCCCGGATTGAGGCAAAGGAAACCGTGGTCGTCGGCGTCAACCGCTGGACCGAGGCCGCGCCCTCACCGCTGACCGCAGGCGATGGCGCAATCATGGTGGTGGATGAGGCGGCCGAGGCCGACCAGATCGCGCGGCTGAAGGCGTGGCGCAGCACCCGTGACAATGCCAAGGTGCAGGCGGCATTGGAGGCCGTGCGGCAGGCGGCGCAAACCGGCAGCAACATCATGCCGCCCTCGATCGCCGCCGCCAAGGCGGGCGCCACCACCGGCGAGTGGGGCGCGGTCGTTCGTGCCGCCTTTGGCGAATACCGGGCCCCCACGGGCGTGTCACGCAACCCATCGAACCGTACCGAGGGGCTGGAATCGATCCGCGAAGCGGTCGATGCCGTTTCCACCAAGTTGGGCCGTCGCCTGAAATTCCTTGTCGGAAAACCGGGGCTGGACGGCCATTCCAACGGCGCCGAACAAATCGCCGCCCGTGCCCGCGATGTGGGCATGGACATCACCTATGAGGGCATCCGCCTGACGCCATCGGAAATCGTCGCGCGCGCAGCCGAGGAAAACGCCCATGTCGTCGGCCTGTCGATCCTGTCGGGCAGCCACCTGCCCCTGATTGCCGAGGTGATGGAGCGGATGCGCGCCACCGGGCAGGCCGACACCCCGGTGATCGTCGGCGGCATCATCCCCGAAGAGGACGCCCGCGCCCTGCGCGCGATGGGGGTGGCGGCGGTCTATACGCCCAAGGATTTTGAGCTGAACCGCATCATGCTGGATATTGCCCGCATCGTTGACGAAATCTCGTCAAAAGCGGCCTGATCAGCAGCGGCGGTTTGCGCCAGATCAAAGTGCCTGCGCACATCTGTGCCATTCCTTGCGCCATCGCACAGGAGGCGCAAATGTTTGAACGGATCAAGGCACTTATTCACCGCTGGGACGAAATCCGCGAGGTCGATGCGATGAGCGACCGCGACCTTGATGACATCGGCCTGTCGCGCGCGCAGTTGGAAGAGTTCGTGCGCATGCCGCATGACCTCGACAAGCGGGTGACGGCCATGGCCGCAATCTTTGGCGTCGATGAAACCGCGCTGCGCCAGGACCACGGCCACCTGATCGACATGCTGCACACCTGCGGCCACTGCGAACATCGCGGGGCCTGCGCGCTGGTGCTGGAACGAGGCGAGTTGTCGCGCCCGCGCGATGCAGGCTTTTGCCCGAACGCGGCAGATTTCACGCAAATAGCCGCAAAAGCCGCCGCCTGAAGGGTCACCGCTTGCGGACGAACTCTGTCCGCAAGACCAACCCTTTGATCGTATCGTGGCGGCAGTCGATTTCCTCATCGCTGTCGGTCAGGCGGATCGACCGGATGACGGTGCCCTGCTTCAGCGTGGTCGAGGTGCCCTTGACCTTGAGATCCTTGATCAGCGTAACGGAATCGCCGTCGGCCAGCGGATTGCCGGCGGCATCCACGACCTTGCGCACAGCCTCGGCTGCAAGTTCAGCGGCCGGACGCCATTCGCCGGTGGCCTCGTCATAGACGTAATCATCGTCGGCCATGGGACGCTCCTTGCTTGACAGGACGCGGATACGCATCCGCGCCACCAAGCGCAACCCCGCCCCTTCCTTGTGCGTCACCAAGACGCTAGCCTTGCGAAAAGCATGAGGGCCACATGACATTCCACATCGGTGCGAAACCCGGCGAGATTGCCGAAACCGTCCTGTTGCCGGGCGACCCATACCGCGCCCGCTGGGCGGCGCAAAAGTATCTGGAGAACCCGGTTCTGGTGAACGAGGTGCGGGGCATGCTGGGCTATACCGGCACCTGGCGCGGGCACCGCGTGACCATTCACGGCAGCGGTATGGGCATGCCATCGCTGTCGATCTATGCCAACGAACTGATCCGCGACTATGGCGCGCAAACCCTGATCCGCATCGGGTCGGCGGGGGCGATGCAGCCCCATGTCAAGGTGCGCGATGTGGTATTGGCGCAGGCGGCCTCGACCCTTGGAAGCCCGTCACAGGCCATGTTTCGGGAATTGCACTTTGCCCCCGTTGCCGATTTTGGCCTGCTGACAGCGGCGCACAAGGCGGCGCAAAGCATCGGTGTGCCGGTGCATGTGGGCGGCATCTATTCCTCAGATACCTTCTATGACGAACGCCCCGATCTGAATGAACAACTACAGCGCCATGGTTGTCTGTGCGTGGAAATGGAGGCGGCGGAACTGTATCACCTTGCTGCCCGCCATGGTCGTCGCGCGCTGGCGGTGCTGACCATTTCCGACCACCTGCTGACGCAGGAGGCCCTACCCGCCGACCAGCGCGAAACCAGTTTCGGCGCGATGGTCGAAGTGGCGCTGGAGGCGGCCTTCAGCTAGCGCCCAGCGCTCGGGCCACCCGGCCCACCGGATGCCCGGCACGGAGCGACCGGGCCGACCACAACCGCAGCGCCTGTGGCAGCTTTACCCGCTGCGACAGCGGGGCCACCAGCGTGCCGCGTTGCAAATGCCCCGCCACCAAAGCCCCGTGCGCCATCAGCACCCCAGCACCATTCGCCGCCTCTTCCACTGCCAGCGCATAAAGCGAAAAGACCGGCCCGCGCGGGGCAAAGGGCTTGCCGGGCATGGCCTGCGCCGACCAAAGCTGCCAATCCCCGGCCCATGCCAGATCAATCAGGCAGGGCAGCGTGTTCAAATCCTCGGGCCGGGCCAGCCGGTTGGCCAAGGCAGGCGCGCAAACCGGGAACAGCCAATCCTCGGCCACCACCTGCCCTTGGTCGCCGGGAAAGAGGCTCAGGTCATAAGGCGCGCGTTTCAGGTTGGGCGGCACCTCCATCGCGGTGATAGAGATCGCAACCTCGGGCATCGCCGCCCGCAAGGCAGGCAGACGGGGCGACAGCCACAGTTGCGCAATGGCGGGCAGGGTGGCGATGTGAACGGCACGGGGGGCTGCTTCGGACCGAAGGTGATGTTGCGCCAGCCCCAGCGCATCGAACGCCTCGGTAAAGCCGGGCAAAACGCGCGCACCCAGCGTCGTCAGTTCCACCCCCTTGGCGCTGCGGGCAAATAGCGCCGCCCCCAGCCGATCCTCCAGCGCCTTCACATGCGCCGTGACCGCGCCGGGCGTCACACCCAGCTCAACAGCCGCGGCTGCAAACCCGCCCAGCCGGGCAGCGGCTTCGAATGCCCGCAAGGCATTCAGCGCAAGGTCTTTGGGGCGAGGTGGCGCAACTGACATGACTTAGATTTCCTAACCCTAGATTTCCAGAAATCTGATTTGCCCGCAAGTCCCCTGCCCCGCATGATCTGGCAAAAGGAGATCGCCATGCCTCACCTCGCCCCCCGCCCCTGGGTGCCCGCCGCCTGCGAAACCTATATCCAAGAGCTTGCCGCGAAAACCGCCGCCCCCTCGGCCCAAGTCGCCGACCGGATCGAGGCGCTGATCCTGCGCAACACCGACATCCACGACCACGATTGCTTCAACCTGAACCCCGCCACCAACATCATGAACCCGCGCGCCGAGGCGGCGCTGGCCCGTGGTCTGGGCAGCCGCCCCAGCCTTGGCTATCCGGGCGACAAATATGAGATGGGGCTGGAGGCGATTGAGGAAATCGAAGTGATCGCCGCCGAACTCGCCGCCGAGGTGTTCGGAGCAAAATATGCCGAGATTCGTGTGGGTTCAGGGGCTTTGGCTAACCTTTATGGCTTCATGTCGCTGACCAAACCGGGCGATGCCATCATTGCGCCGCCCCCGTCGATTGGCGGGCATGTGACGCATCACAAGGCAGGGGTGGCGGGGCTGTATGGGTTGACCACGCACAGCGCCCCGATCAATGCCGATGGCTATACCATCGACATTCCGGCGCTGGCCGAACTGGCAGGGCGGGTACGGCCCAAGGTCATCACCGTTGGCGGTAGCCTGAACCTGTTCCCCCATCCGGTGCGCGAGGTCCGCGCAATTGCCGATGCCGTGGGCGCCAAGGTGCTGTTCGACGCCGCACACCAATGCGGCATCATCGCGGGCGGCGTCTGGGCCAACCCCTTGGCCGAAGGGGCGCATCTGATGACGATGAGCACCTATAAATCCCTTGGCGGCCCAGCGAGCGGCCTGATCGTGACCAATGAGGCGGATATTGCCGAGGCGCTGGATCACATCGCCTTTCCCGGCATGACGGCGAATTTCGACGCGGCAAAATCAGCGGCTCTGGCGATCAGCCTGCTGGATTGGCGCGACTTTGGCGCTGGTTACGCGCAGGCGATGGTGGATCTGGCGCAAGCGTTGGCTGGTGCGCTGGCCCAGCGCGGCCTGCCGGTGTTTGGCGCTGGCCGGGGCATGACGCAAAGCCACCAGTTCGCGATTGAGGCCGCAGCCTTTGGCGGCGGTCAGGCGGCATCGAAAACACTGCGCAAGGCGGGCTTTCTGGCTTGCGGCATCGGCCTGCCGATTGCCGAGGTCGCGGGCGACCTGAACGGTCTGCGCATCGGCACGCCGGAACTGGTGCGGCGCGGGGTGACGGTTGCCAATGTGCCTGCTTTGGCCGATCTGATTGTCGAAGGCCTCCGCGGCAACGATCCAACCGCCGTTGCGCCGCGCACCGCTGCGCTGCGGCAGAAATTTACCGGCCTGCACCACATGCACCCTTGAAACATCCGATTCGCGGGGGTCTATTGCCCTCCCCCCACGAAAAGGACGCATCATGCAGTACCGCAAACTGGGCGCGACCGGGCCGATGGTTTCCGCCATCGGTCTGGGCGCCATGTCATTCGGCGGCATCTTCGGCGCGACGGATGAAGGCGAAAGCTTATCCTGCCTTGATGCCATGCTGGAGACTGGCATCGACTTTATCGACACCGCCAACATCTATGGCATGGGCATCAGCGAAACAGTGATCGGCACATGGCTGGCCAGCCGCAAGCCGCAGGTCACGATTGCCACCAAGGCCAGCTTTGTCGCCGGCCCTGACCGCCGGATCGACAATTCCGAAGCCCATCTGCGGGCCGAGCTTGAGGCGTCGCTGAAACGCCTTGGCCGCGATCATGTGGAGCTGTTCTACATCCACCGCCGCGAACAGTCCCGCCCGCTGGCGGAGGTGGTGGGCACCCTGTCGCGCCTGATTGAAGAGGGCAAGATCGGCGGCTATGGCCTGTCGGAAGTGGCCCCCTATACGATCCGCGCCGCCCATGCGCTGCACCCCGTCACGGCGGTGCAGAACGAATACTCGCTGTGGACACGGGCCCCCGAACTGGGCGTGATCCAGACCTGCAAGGCGCTGGGTATTGCCTTCATCCCCTTCTCGCCGCTGGCGCGCGGGATGCTGGGCGATGCACCGATTGCCCGGCCCGAAGATGGCTTTCGCGGCACCAACCCCCGGTTTTCCGAGCCAAACTTTTCGGCCAATCTTGCGAAACTAACTGCGTTCCGCGCATTTGCCGCCGAACGCGGCTGGTCTACCCCCGCCGCCGCCCTGGCTTGGGTTTTGCAACAGGGCGACCACCTGATCCCCATTCCCGGCACCCGGTATGCCCAGAATCTGCGGCAATGGGTGCAGGCGGCAGAGATCCGTTTCACGCCAGAGGATTGGGCAGAAATCGACCGCCTGCTGCCCCCCGGCTGGGCCGAAGGCGACCGCTATGGCGATCACCAGTTGCTGGCCATCGAACGCTATTGCTGATTTCACATTGGCCCAAATATCCTCGGGGGGGCAGGCGCGGCACGCGCCGTTGGGGGGCGGAAAGCCCCCCTTCCGTCACAGGCCATGCGTCCGGTCATAGCCATTTGCGGGCGACGGCTGCCAGCCCGCAGGCGGGGCCTTGGGGCGAAAGACTTCGACCAGCAAGGGATGGCAGGCCGCTTGATCTGACGAATGTTCAGACGAACAATCCCCGCCGGGACAGGCCGACAGCGCGCCCAGCAGATCGACATCGGCAAAGAATTCAATGTAATCACCGGGCCGCACCGGGCTTGCCTTCATGAAATACTGCCCCGTGTCGCGCGTAAAGCCGGTGCACATAAAGACATTCAGCACATCATGCACATGCGTCTCGCAGACCGGCAGCGGCAGGCCGGTGCGGGTGGCCAGCGCGCGGGTCAGGTTGGAATGGCAGCATTGGTGATACTGCCCGCCGTGCGACAACAGGTTGTGGGTATAGGGATCGCAGCGCGTGCCGATCACATCATGAACCGAGCCGCCGAACTCATCGAACCCATACCAGTCCAGCGTATCATCGGTGATCGTCGCCAAGGCCCGCATATATGGCAGGTTCGACCACATCTGATCGCCCGTGCTCAGATGCGTGCCGTGCAGGGCGCGGGTCTTGCCCGAGAAAAACCGCTCTGTCAGGTCTGCGGCGTTCCACAGGTTCAGGTCACCGACCTGCGGGCCATCAACACTGGTGATTCGAAAGAAATGGCCGGCGGGCACATCGAAACAGCGTGCATCGCGGGCGGGCACCAACACTTCTGCCATCTTGGCCCAGCCATCGCGTGCAGTGCGATAAGGGGCCATATCCGGGCGCGGCAGGCTTGAGACCGGATAACAGATCACCGGAGGAATGGCCCGGCGGGCGACGGCATCGGCGGGCGGCATATGATCCGGGTGATCAGGCTTCATCGGCTACTTTCTAGCTTGGGGGCGAGCTTGGGCGCAGACAGTGGCGCGGCTCTTTGCCTTGCGCAACCTGACAAGTCGCCCCGCAGGCGGCACAGCGCCATTGATCGGGGCCAAGGCTGCGATCCACCCGCCACAGGCAATCGCGCGTCAGGGTGCTGCCCCGCCGATCAAACCACATATAGGCAAAGACGCCGACCAGCAGCAAAGGCAAAAGCAGAACCATGCCCCTTCCTGCCACGCAATCTCGCGACGGGAAAGGCCCCGTCAGGCCAGCGCGCCCACCCGGCGTTCGCGCGCGCCAAAGGGAATCGGCTGACACCGCCGCTTGCGGCTGCGTGAATATTCGGCGGGCATCACCAGAACCGCATAGGCGCGCCCATCCTCGCCGTTGCGATAGGTCTCGCCCAGACGTTTGACGTCATAGCCAAGCAGCCGCAGCGCCCGCATCAGCGCCAGCGATGACAGGCAGATCATCTGGCTCGCCCCTGCCGCGCGTGCGGTTTCGACCAGCCCGTCCACGATCAGCTCCAGACATTGCGCGCGGTCGGCCTGCGCGGTTAGCGCGTCGGAAATCACCAGCCGCGTGCATTCCCAGATGGCGGACGAGGCGATCTCGACGCTCATCACATGCGCAGGGATATGCGGCAGCTTGCCCGACCAGGCATCGCGCAGCATGTAGGTGTGGCTGCCCCAGCTTGCCGTGGTGGCCATGGCGCGCGCGCCGCCCACCACCTTGCCATCCATCATCACCAGCGAATACTGCGCCAGAGGCGTGTCATACTGGTCCATCTCCACCTCGTCATTGTGGGGAATATCCCACCCGAGGTCATCGACGAACACCTTCTTGCGCAGTTCAAGGAACTGCCAAAAGGCGGTGCCGTGACGATGCAGGGTCGAAAAATCGAACGTCACGTTGTGCATGGTCCGCTCCTTGGCAAATTCTTTGTCAAGGGCACACTATTACGCTTTAGGTTGAACTTCCTGACGTTTCACACGCTTAAGGTATTGATTTCAGGAAACTCTCCGTTTCCCATTTACCAACTTTCAGAGCAGTCGACGCTGCGCCGCCAGCGATGCGGCCTGCGAAAGGGTTTTGGCACCCAGTTTGCGCTTGGCGTTGTTCAGCCGCGCCTTGACCGCACTTTCCGAAATGTTCAGCAACCCGGCGATCTGTTTCAGCCGCAACCCCTGCGCCTGCATACGCAGCGCCTCAACCTCGGCATGGGTCAGGCCGGGGTCTTCGTCGCGGCCCGAATGCAGCCCGGTCAGAATGCGCAACAGCGCCTCCAACTCGGTCTCGGTGAAATCGCGATCATCGCGGAAGAACAGTCCATAGCTGCGCCGCCCGGCATCGCCCTTGGCCGTGACCGACACCACCGCGCCAAACCCCAGCCCGAACACCCGGGCATGTGCGCGCACATGGCGCGGATCTGGCAGGTCAATGGCAGAGGTTCGAATGGCCCCGGCATTGCGGTAAACCCAGCGCAAGGACGGGTCATCGACCACAAAACCCTCGGCGGTGTAATATTCGACCCAAGGGTCCGGCAGGTGGTTTTCTTCCGCTTCGGGAAAGGAAAAACCAACGCGCAATGCAACATAGAAACCCGATGGTGCGATCAGGTCGATCTGGTCCTTTACGGATTGCAGAAAACTCATCGCGTCAAGACGGTTGCTGTTCCCTGTATCTGGCCGTAGCCTCTACCAGACCCTTGTGCCCGTAACGCCCGGTCAACACAACCCACCCGAAGAGATGTGACATGGCCGACGGCCGACAAATCATAGACAAGATGGCGCAACTGATTGCGCAGTTGCGCGCAAGTTGTGACAGCGGCTTCGCACTCGCCATACATATCCGCTATACCCGGCCCAGCCTGCTGTATCGCAGCTACAGTCAGGAGTGGATCGAGCGTTACAGCGAAAAGGGTTATATGCTGTTTGACCCCGTGGTGCGCTGGGGCCTGACCCATAGTGGCGGCATCGACTGGCCCGATCTGGCCGCCGAAGACCCGGAAGGCGTGCTTGCCGATGCCAAGGCACATGGGCTGCTGCATGGCTGGACCTATTCAACAGGCCCGGCAACCAGCCGGACGATCTCTGGCCTGACCCGTAGTTCCGGCCCGTTCAGCGACGCTGAAAAGGTCACGCTTGGTGCTTTGGTCGATGCGGTTCACACCACGACCGAAGGCATGGATCAGTTCGACACCGCCACGCAAGAGGCCCTGCGAACGCTGGGTTAAGCCCCGGATCGGTCCCCCAAAATCGCACCAAAGGACAACACTAAACTTATTCGGGCACTCGCCGCCACAAGCCGCACCCTCCCCCTTGGTTGCGAGGGAAGGGAAATGGACAGACCATGTCCGCCCGATCAGACCACCCGATCCACCATCATCTTCTTGATTTCCGAAATCGCCTTGGCCGGGTTCAGCCCCTTTGGGCAGGTCTTGGCGCAGTTCATGATCGTGTGGCAACGATACAGCTTGAAGGGGTCTTCAAGGTTGTCCAACCGCTCGCCCGTCGCCTCATCGCGGCTGTCGATGATCCAGCGATAGGCGTGCAGCAGGGCGGCCGGTCCCAGGTATTTGTCGCCGTTCCACCAATAGGACGGGCAAGAGGTGCTGCAAGAGGCGCACATCACGCATTCATAAAGGCCGTCCAGTTTCTTGCGATCCTCGATCGACTGGCGCCATTCCTTTTGCGGCGTGTTGGTCTTGGTTTCAAGCCAGGGCATGATGCTGGCATGCTGGGCATAGAAATGCGTCAGGTCAGGGATCAGGTCTTTCACCACCGGCATATGCGGCAGCGGATAGATCTTCACATCGCCCTTCACCTCATCCAGCCCATAGATGCAGGCCAGCGTGTTGATGCCGTCGATGTTCATCGCACAACTTCCGCAGATGCCTTCGCGGCAGGACCGGCGAAAGGTCAGCGTCGGGTCGATCTCGTTCTTGATCTTGATCAGCGCGTCCAGAACCATCGGGCCGCATTTGTCCATATCCAGGAAATAGGTATCGACCTGCGGGTTTTTCCCGTCATCAGGGTTCCAGCGGTAAATCTGGAACTTGCGCACGTTCTTGCCCTCAGGCCGCGGCCAGGTCTTGCCGGTGCGGATTTTCGAGTTCTTGGGAAGCGTGAACTGGACCATGTGGCTTGCCTTTTTCGGATGGGCGGGCGGATCGGGGCGACCTTAGGGCCGCCAGTCGGGTTGTTCGTAAAGCGGGCGGTTGGGCATCTGCCCTGATCGTTGTTTCACACAGGTGTTGAAAACACCCGAAGGGTCGCGCCCGGCCAGATAGTCGGACGAAATGGTAATATCGACGGCACCGTAATGCCGCCCGCCCGATCCGACGCCCAGTGCCACCTCGCCACGCGGATGCGCGGCCAGCTTGGCGCGCTCCATGCAGGATTTCTCGGCCTGTTCGACCGAAACGGGGCCACAGGCCGCCAGCAGCAACAGCAGGGTCAGGCGACGCATCCCTTACCCCCTTGGCAGCGGCGGAATGCCCGAACGGGCAAAGCAGGCGGCGGTATTGGGTTGGGCGGCAATACGCAGCACATTGGCCACCGTGTCGCTGCCCGCCTCGACCGCGACATCGCGCGACAACAGTTTCAGGTCTTCGCCCCCGGCATTCTCAACAATGCAGCGCGTCGCTGTATCGGCCTGCGCGCCCGCCAGATAATCGCCCACCACAGGCCGCACCACCGTTTCGGCGGTGCGTTGGCCCACCTTATCCACCATGGCCTGCGGGTCGCAGGCGGCAAGGGCAACAAGGCTGGACAGGATCAGGGCTGCGCGCATTTTGGGGTTCCCTTAATAAACCCGAGCTTTCGGCGCGATCTTCTTGGGGTCGATCCCGCCGTCCTCGTATTTCGTCAGGGGTTCAAGATGCACCGGACGGAAGGCAAGTGTCACCTTGGTGTCTTCCACCTTGGCAAGACTGTGCTTACGCCAGTTCACATCGTCACGGTTTGGCCAGTCTTCATGCGCATGGGCGCCGCGCGATTCCTTCCGCGCCTCGGCCGCGACAATGGTGGCAAGGGCGTTGGGCATCAGGTTGGTCAGCTCCAGCGTCTCCATCAGGTCGCTGTTCCAGACCAGGCTGCGGTCGGTCACCTTGATGTCGGCCATCTTGGCGGCCACCTTGCCCATCTTTTCAACGCCTTCGGCCAGCGTCTTGTCGGTGCGGAACACCGCCGCATCGGCCTGCATGGTGCGCTGCATTTCCAGCCGCAGGTCGGCGGTCGGGATGGCGCCGTTGGCGTTGCGCAAGCCGTCAAGCCGTGACAGGGCGCGGTCAACCTCGACCTTGTTGGTCGGTGGGGTGGCGGATTTAGGGTCAACCACCTCGCGTGCCTTGATCGCGGCAGCACGGCCAAAGACCACAAGGTCGATCAGGCTGTTCGACCCAAGGCGGTTCGCACCATGGACCGAGGCACAGCCCGCCTCACCCACGGCCATCAGGCCGGGGAAGATCGCATCGGGGTTTTCCGGCGTGGGGGCCAGCACCTCGCCCCAATAGTTCGTTGGAATGCCGCCCATGTTATAGTGAACGGTGGGCAGAACCGGGATCGGCTCCTTGGTCAGATCGACGCCTGCAAAGATGCGGGCGGATTCGCTGATGCCGGGCAGACGCAGGTCCAGCGTTTCCTTGGGCAGGTGGTTCAGGTGCAGGTGGATATGGTCCTTGTTCGGACCAACCCCGCGCCCTTCGCGGATTTCGATGGTCATGCAGCGGCTGACCACATCGCGCGACGCCAGATCCTTATAGGTGGGCGCATAGCGTTCCATGAACCGCTCACCGTTCGAGTTGGTGAGGTATCCGCCCTCGCCCCGCGCGCCTTCGGTGATCAGGCAGCCAGAGCCGTAGATGCCGGTCGGGTGGAACTGCACGAATTCCATATCTTGCAGCGCAAGGCCCGCCCGCGCCGCCATGCCGCCGCCGTCGCCGGTGCAGGTATGGGCCGAGGTGGCGCTGAAATAGGCCCGGCCATAACCGCCAGTCGCCAGCACCACCATCTTGGCGTTGAACACATGGATCGTGCCGTCGTCCAGCTTCCAGCAGACAACGCCGGTGCAGCGACCATCGGTGATGATCAGGTCCAGCGCGAAGAATTCGATGTAGAACTCCGCCTTTTCCTTCAGCGACTGGCCGTAAAGCGTGTGCAGAATGGCGTGGCCGGTGCGGTCGGCAGCGGCACAGGTGCGCTGCACGGGCGGGCCTTCGCCATATTCGGTGGTGTGGCCGCCAAAGGGGCGCTGGTAAATCTTGCCTTCATCGGTGCGGCTGAAGGGAACGCCGTAATGTTCCAGCTCGTACACCGCCTTGGGTGCTTCGCGCGCAAGGTATTCCATCGCGTCGGTGTCGCCCAGCCAGTCAGACCCTTTCACCGTATCGTAAAGGTGCCACTGCCAGCTATCAGGCCCCATGTTGCCAAGGCTGGCGGCAATGCCGCCTTGGGCTGCCACGGTATGGCTGCGCGTCGGGAACACCTTGGTCACGCAAGCGGTGCGCAGCCCTTGTTCGGCCATGCCCAGTGTCGCACGCAGGCCCGCGCCACCGGCACCAACCACCACCACATCATAATCGTGGGTTTCATAAGGATAGGCTTGGGTCATCATCGAACCTCAGAGAGCGATCTTGATCAGGGCGAACAGGCCCGTCGCCACGACCACGGCGGACAGCGAATAGACGAAGATCACCGCCATCTTGCGGGCGGTGCCACGGGCGTAATCCTCAATCATCATCTGCGCGCCCATGGCGAAATGGCGCATGCCGACGATCAGGATCAGCGCGGTCAGAATGGCGGGAAACGGCCGGGCAAAGGTGGCGCGCACCGCCTCATAGGGCTGGCCCAGCGCGTGGCCGAAGACATAAAGCCAGGTCGGCACCAGAAAGGCCAGCGCGACGGCGGTCACGGTCATGTGCCAGTGATGCTCGGTCCCGGTATGGGCGGCACCTTTGCCTTCGGCGCGCTTGCGGGCGGTCAGGTAACGCATGTCGGCCCCCATCAGACGATAAGAATGGTCAGGACGGTCAGCACGACCGACCCGATGATGATGCCCCAGCCCAGCTTTTCCGCCGTGGGCACGTCCAGCCCGTGGCCGGCATCAAAGTAGAGGTGCCGCAGGCCCGCCAGATAGTGATACCACACCGCCCAGGCCGAGGCCGCAAACACCAGATCGCCGAACCACGAGGTGCAGACCGCGTTGGCCACTGCGAAATATTCGGGGCTGGTCGCCGCTGCCAGCAGCCACCACACCGCCAGAATGACCCCCACGATCAGCCCGTTGCCGGTGATCCGCGTCAGGATAGAGGTGAAAGAGGTCAGTTGGGGGCGGTAGATTTGCAAATGCGGGGAAAGGGGCCGTTCGACCCGCTTGACGTTAGCCATGTCGCATCCCTTTTGGCTGGGCGCGCGGGGCCGGTTGCCCCAGCGCCTTTCGGCTGTTCCGGTTCCTGAATAGCGCGAAATTCGCGCATGTCACGCCCGACGATGCCGCAGATGCAGCCTGTTTCCGCTATCAGTGCGATTTTTTCAGGTTTGTGATCACGGAATTTTCGCGCGTGATCACAAATTAACCTGACTCAGCGCGACAGAAGCGATGTCTTGAAATCGACCGATACGGCCAGAAAACCGTCTTGTGAAGACCCGTCATGCCAGGCGACGCCAGTCTTGACCCGGTCATTCACGGCGTAATCGGCGCCCAGCTCCCATTTGCGTTCGGTCGAGCTTATGTCAAAATCATAAACGCCATAATCCACCCCGACCGACAGTTGGTCGGTTACCGCATAATCCAGCCCGACAGCGGCCGAAAATTCGGAATCCGCCGGGCTGAGCGCCAGATCAACCTTGCCCGTGCCCCGCGCGCCGATCGGCACACCGACATCCAGCCCCAACTGGCCACAGCAATCGCCCCCGGATTTGGGATAGTAAAACTGGGTATAGCTGACATCGTAGGTAAAGCCCTGCCCCGTCTGGCCGCGATATCCCAGATACAGATCGGCACGGCTGATATCGGTCTCGCGCGCGACAAAGCCACGCAGACCGCCGTAAAGGCCGCCGAATTGTGCCTCGATATAGGCTGCCCCTTCCAGTGCATTGCCATCCTTGGTGTCAGCACGCGCGCCATCGGGGCGAGGCAGTTCGGGCGACAATGGCGAGTGATCGCGGTTGAAGGAATAGATCAGCGTGCCGCCGGCCTCGATGTTGAAACCTTGGGCTTGCGCCGCGCCAGCACAAGACAACGCGGCCAGAACCGCGAGGGGGCGAAAAGACATGCTCGTTACCTCAATTAGTCGTTTTGAGGTAATGAATCACAACTGGCAGCGGATATGAATCCCCTTTCCGCCCCTGCGCGGCAGGTTTCGTATGCAACCCCGCCCCTAAAGCGGCATCAAGGCCCAGTAATCCAGATCCAGCAGTACCTCTGGCAGATACTTGCCCGCCTCGTCGCGCAAGGCAAAGGGGGCTGCGCCGGATTTCACCGCGACCAGTCGCAGCCGGATGGCCCCCACGCCGGGGGCGGCAGTTTCTGCCTTGTCCAGCACCTCGGACCAGGCCCGGACGGTATCACCGGCAAAGCAGGGGTTGGCGTGGGCCCCGCCGTTCAGCGCGACGATCATCTGCGCATTGGCAAGCCCGTTGAACGACAGCGCCCGCGCCATGGAAATGACGTGGCCGCCATAGATCAGCCGCCGTCCATCCTCGCGGAAGGTGGCGTCGAAATGCACCTTGGCGGTGTTCTGCCACAGGCGGGTGGCCAGCATATGCTCGGCCTCTTCCACGGTCACACCATCAACATGGTCGATCTTTTCGCCGACCGCATAGTCGCCCCAGCGGTGCGGCTCACCGGCCAAGGCAAAATCATAGTTGGAGAAATCCAACCCGGCGGGGAACACCAGCGCCTCAGGCGACACCACGGCTTGCAGTTTTGGAACAACCGGGTCGGGGGCTGCGGTTTCACGGTTCTTGCGCACCATGACCCAGCGCACATAGTCCAGAACCGGCGTCCCGTGCTGGTTGCGCCCGGTGGTGCGGACATAGACCACCCCCGATTTGCCGTTGGAGTTTTCCTTCAGCCCGATCACTTCGCTTTCCGACCGCAGCGTATCGCCGGGGTAAACCGGTGCCAGCCAGCGCCCCTCGGCATAGCCAAGGTTCGCAACCGCATTCAGCGAAATGTCGGGCACCGTCTTGCCGAAGACGACATGAAACGCGATCAGATCATCCAGCGGGCTGGCGGGCAGGCCACTGGCGCGGGCGAATTCATCTGACGAATAAAGCGCCCCGCGTGCGGGATAAAGCGCGTGATACAGCGCCCGCTCGCCGCCCGAAACCGTGCGCGGAACGGCATGGGCGATCACCTCGCCAATGCGGTAATCTTCAAAGAAACGGCCCGGATTGGTCTTCATTCGTCCCCCGCTCCGGGCCATCGGCCCGGATTATTGCTCACCCAGTTTCAGATCGGGCGCATAGCTGCCCGGAACCTCTTTCACCACCGCCTGCCCGCAGCGCATCACTCCGCGCACGGCATCAAACCCATAAGTCGGGCTGCCGTGCAGCTCCCACCCCTTGGACAGCGCCAGCGACACCTTGTGGCAAAAGGCCGAGGTGTCATCATCCGACAAAAAGCGATAGAGTTTCATCAGTAGTTCCCCAGAAACACCGGGTGGCCCAGCCACTGGTGGATCAGCGCGGCAACCCCGATGATCACGACCGTGCCCACAAGGTTCATCGCATCGCCCTTCAGGCCACGGCCATGCACCGGGCGCAGCCAAGGGCCTGCCCCGTTGATCAGCGACATCTCAATGAAAGCCCAGATGGCAAGGCAGCCGAACAGCACGATCGAGGCGAGATCCCCGTTCACCAGCAGATGAGCCACCGCCCAGACCACGGTTCCCCACAGCATCGGATGGCGCATCCGGGTGTAAAGCGTGCCCTTGGTGCCGCCGACGCCGAACAGAAAAACACTGATCAGCATCAGCGTGTTGTTCAGGTGACCCGCGCCGGGGAATGGATTGTAGATCGGGATAAAGTCGGTCTGGCGGTACCCGATCACCATCAGCAGCACGCCCAGTAGGATCAGGGCGGCGACCAGCCCTTTTCCGGCATCGCCCATGCGGGCGCGCAACCCGGGCGCCATGCGCTTGAACGTGTGGGCCAGCACCCACAACAAGAGGCCAAGGATCAGGACAGGCATCATATGCTCCGACGATGTGAACTGGCCCTAGGTTGCCGTCAGCCAGCCAGCGCCGCAATAGCCTGTGCCTTCGCAATCAGGGCATTCGCGGTGACGATGTGCAGATTTTCCACGATTTTGCCGTCGACCACGGCCACACCTTGCCCGGCGGCCTTGGCCTCGGCATAGGCGGCAATCTGGCGATGGGCCAGATCCAGTTCTGCTGGGCTGGGGGCAAAGGCGGCGTTTGCAATGTCAAGCTGGGCGGGGTGGATCAGCGTCTTGCCGTCAAACCCCATGTCGCGGCCCTGTTCGCATTCGGCGCGCAGACCCTCTTCGTCCTTGAAGGCGTTATAGACGCCATCGACGATCACCTTGCCATGGGCGCGCGCGGCCAGCAGGCACAGGCCAAGACCCGCCTGCATGGCCAGACGGTCTGTGCGGAACCGGCTGCCCAGTTCCTTGGCCAGATCGTTGGTGCCCATCACCATACCCTTCAGGCGGGGGTGGGCGGCAATCTCGGCGGCGTTCAGCATGCCCAGCGCGGTTTCCATCATCGCCCAAAGGTCGGCACCCGGCACCCGTTCTGCCACGGCGTCCAGATCGGCGGCGCTGTTGACCTTGGGGATCAGCACCGCATCCACCTTTGCGCCCCCGGCAATCGCCGTGCTGATCGCATCGGCATCGGCGCGGCCCCATTCGGTATCAAAGCCATTGATCCGCACAATCCGCGCGCGGGGGCCAAAATCCCAGTCGGTCAGCACGCGGGCCAACAGCGCGCGCGCGGCGGGCTTTTCCTCGGGGGATACGGCATCCTCCAGATCGAAGATGATCGCATCGGCGGCCAGCCCCATCGCCTTTTCCAAGGCCCGCTCTTTAGAGCCGGGGATGTAGAGGACAGAGCGATAGGGGCGCGAGGACATGATTCTCTCCGGGCAATTTTCTTGCGCACAGACTGCGCATTTTGGCATTTTCGGCAAGGATAAAGTTTCTGCACCGCAGAATGAGCGGGCCATTAACCCGCCGTTACCCGGACAGCGGCAACCTGCCCCGGCAAAACACATCGGAGGCCCCATGGAAAAATCGCATTTTGCCCTGTCGCTTGGTCTGGTGGGCGTGATTTTTGTAATGCAGGCGGGCTGGGGCGGCGCGCTTTGGCCTGTGGCACATGCCGCCCCCTGGCCTTTGCCGGCGCTGATCCAGCGGCTGCCCTGATCGTCAAGCTTGTTCGCCGGGTATCGGCGGCAAGCGGCAGGCAAATACGGCCCTTTTCGCAAAACTCCGCCGGTTTCCGGCCCACGCCCGCCGCGCGGTTGATCTTGCCCCGACCCGCCCCACCTTTTGAACATGCACACCGCAGTGGCCCAAGGGCCGTGCCCGTGCATCGGCCCCGACGGGCCGTTCCGCCCGCAAACGAAGGAGTTCGTGATGAGCAGCACCACCGACAAGATCAAGGGTCTGGCCAACGAAGCCGTAGGCAATGCCAAACAAGCCATCGGCAAGGCAACCGGAAACGAGCGCCTGCGCAGCGAGGGCGAGGTTCAGGAAACCAAGGGCGAGGCCCAACAACTGGTGGGCAAGGCCAAAGACGCCGTGAAATCAGCGGCCGATGCGGTCAAGAAGGGCATTGACCGGGTTTGACGACGCTAGAGTGGGCAGGGTTCTTTCGGGCGCCCTGCCCCAGCCTTAGCCCAGCGCGGCAGACAGCCCCTTGTAGACCAGTTGCGCCCCGATGATCAGCAAGGACCAGGTGACAACGCGGAAAAACAGCTTTTCCGGCAAGACTTTGACCAGCCAGACCCCCAGGAAGACCGCCGCCGCCGCCACCGGCATCAGAACCGCCGCCAGTTCCAGACTGTGCAGGTTGATCTGCCCCAGAAAGAAATACGGGATCAGCTTGATCGCATTGGCATAGGCGAAGGCAATGGTGGACGTGCCTGCGAAAGCGGCCTTGCGCATGCCCAAGGGCAGCGTCCAGACTTGATAGGGCGGTCCGCCGGTGTGGCTGACAAAACTGGTAAATCCGGCCACTGTGCACCACGCCAGCCCCGGCCCCACCTCGGCCCGCTTTGGTTCCTCGACCGCAGGGCGGCGCAAAAGTTGGTTGAGTGCAAAGGCGACCGAAATCAGCCCGACCAGCGCCGTCACCCAGAATTCAGGAACCACGCTGGCCGTCGCCCAACCGACCGCGACCCCGATGGTCAGCCCGACAATGGCGATGGCCAGCACGCGGCGGTCAAACTCTTTGCGATAGGCGTAGAGGCCAAACCAGTCGGACACGACATAGACTGGCAGCATCAACCCCGCCGCCACCACCGGGCTGATCACCAGAGACAGCAGCGGAACGACCAGCGCGCCCACAATCGGCAGCCCGCCCTTGCCCATGCCGGTCATCACCGCAGCAACGACAGCGACCACCCAGAATTCCCATCCGCCCATGGTCCGCCCCCCGGTTTGCGGCAGGTGTTAGCGCAAAACCGGCAGATTGAGCAATCCCACCCCCATTGCCGCAGACGCGAAGGCTTGCGCGACGGGCAAGTTTGGGCTTACGAACCCCGCGTCAGTCACCAGACCCAAAGGGGATTCCAGCCATGGCACGACCGAAGATTGCGCTTATCGGCGCTGGCCAGATCGGCGGCACACTCGCCCATCTTGCAGCGATCAAGGAACTGGGGGACGTGATCCTCTTTGATATCGCCGAAGGAACCCCGCAGGGCAAATCGCTGGATATCGCGCAATCCGGCCCGGTCGAAGGCTTTGACGCCACGCTGCGCGGCGCCAACAGCTACGAAGATATCGCGGGGGCCGATGTCTGCATCGTCACCGCCGGTGTGCCGCGCAAACCGGGGATGAGCCGCGATGACCTGCTGGGCATCAACCTGAAAGTGATGAAGTCGGTCGGCGAAGGCATCAAGCAGCACGCGCCGAACGCCTTTGTGATCTGCATCACCAACCCGCTGGATGCGATGGTCTGGGCGCTGCAACAATTCTCGGGCCTGCCCGCAAACAAGGTTGTCGGCATGGCGGGCGTGCTGGATGCGGGCCGCTTCCGTCATTTCCTGTCGGTGGAATTCAACGTCTCGATGAAGGACGTGACCGCCTTCGTTCTGGGCGGCCACGGCGACACGATGGTGCCGCTGACCCGTTATTCCACCGTCGCCGGTATCCCCCTGCCCGATCTGGTGCAGATGGGCTGGACGACACAGGAAAAGCTGGACGCGATCGTGCAGCGCACCCGCGATGGCGGCGCGGAAATCGTTGGCCTGCTTAAAACCGGCTCGGCCTTCTACGCGCCCGCCGCTTCGGCGATTGAAATGGCGGAAGCCTACCTCAAGGACCAAAAGCGCCTGCTGCCCTGCGCCGCCTATGTCGATGGCGCCTATGGTCTGAAGGGCATGTATGTCGGCGTGCCGACGATTCTGGGCGCCGGTGGTGTTGAGCGTGTCGTGGACATCAAGCTGAACGCTGATGAGCAAGCGATGCTGGACAAGTCGATCGACGCGGTGAAGGGATTGGTTGCCGCCTGCAAGGCTATCGATCCGTCGCTGGCCTAACAGCGGTGCGTGCCAGGCACGCATCCTACGGCAGAATGGAACGCGCATCTCGAAAGGGGTGCGCGTTTTTTGTTGGCAGCAGGTATCACGCGCTGCAAAAACAAAAAGGCGGCCCGAAGGCCGCCTTTCCTGCCCTGTGGGGGCGAATTCGCTTATGCGAACTTCAGGTTCACAGCCGACTCGCGACCATCACGGCCCGATTCGATGTCGAAGGTCACAGCCTGGCCGTCCTTGGGGGCGGTCAGACCGGCGCGTTCGATCGCCGAGATGTGCAGGAACACGTCGCGCTTGCCACCCTCAGGGGCGATGAAGCCGTAACCCTTGGTAGCGTTGAACCATTTCACGGTGCCGTTGGCCATCGTGAGATCTCCTATAAATGCCACCCGCACAATTGCGATGGCCAGGCCAGTCAGTCCGCAATCGAAAACTGAAGCCAGAAGGAGACAGGTCGATAGTGAAGAACGTAGCCGCCTCTAAATAGGTCAAAATCGCCGTTTTTACAAGTCTATTTCCGGCCCCGTTTCACGGGCCTTCGCCACGGGTGTTTCACGGCACTTTCGCAACCGATGCGCATCCCCCTTGCCCATGGGGCGCGATTGGGGCATCCCATCGGCAACAGGAGGCCCAGATGGACTATTCCAAATCCGGCAGCGCAGCCGCTGCAAAATTCGCCCCGCGCCCGAAACGCGCCACACTCAAGGGTGCGCCAACCGCGAAACCCGATGCCAAGGCCGAACTTCTGGCTCGCATGAAGGCCGCCGCCGAGGCCCGCAAGAAGGAGTGAGGGGCAGTTGACTTCGCCCCATGCCTGCCGCCACATCCAGCGGCAGGAGAGCAGACATGACCGACAGCGCCCAAATCATCGCCGAACTCGAATCGCGCCTGACACGCTATTGCGCCATCGATAGCCAAAGCGATGAGGACAGCCCGACCTCTCCCTCAACCGCGATTCAGTTGAACATGGCCAATCTGCTGGTGCAGGAACTGGCCGAGATCGGCGCCAGCGATGTCCAGCTGACCGAGTATGGCACCGTCATCGCCACCCTGCCCGGCACCGCCCCTGGCCCGGTGGTGGGGTTTCTGGCCCATATGGATACCGCGCCGCAGTTCAACGCGACCGGGGTCAAACCCCGCGTGATCCGGGGCTATAACGGCGGCCCGATCAGCTATCCTGACAATCCGGCGCTGACCCTCAGCCCGGAAACCTCACCCCATCTGGCAGAAAAGCTGGGCCATGACATCGTGACGGCCTCTGGCCTCACGCTTCTGGGGGCCGATGACAAGGCAGGGATCGCGGTGATCATGACGGCGGCGCGCCAGCTTCTGGCCTCGGACGCGCCCCGCCCGACGATCCGCATCGCCTTCACCCCGGATGAGGAGATCGGTCGCGGCGTTGACAAACGCCTGCCTGCCGACCTTGCCACCGATTTTGCCTATACGTTCGATGGCGGCGCGGTGGGCGAGATTGAGTATGAAACCTTTTCCGCCGATGGCGCGGTGGTCACCATCAAGGGTGTCTCGATCCACCCCGGCCTTGCCAAAGGCAAGATGGTCAACGCCACCACGCTTGCCGCCAAACTGCTGTCGGCCCTGCCGCAGTCAACGATGCAGCCAGAGGTGACCGAAGGTCGCGAGGGCTTTCTGCATTGCACCGACATGACCGGGGGCTCGTCGGAAATGGTGCTGAAATTCATCCTCCGCGATTTTGAACTGGATGGGCTGCAACAAAAGGGCGACATCCTGCGCGCCGCCTGTGCCGCCCTGCAAACCGGAGAGCCGCGCGCCGAAATATCCTGCGCGATCAGGCCACAATACCGCAACATGCGCTATTGGCTGGAAAAAGACATGACGCCGGTCGATCTGGCGCGCGACGCCGCCCGCGCCATCGGGCTTGATCCGGTCTCCGTCCCGATCCGGGGCGGCACTGACGGCTCTCGGTTGACCGAGATGGGCCTGCCCTGCCCCAACCTGTTCACCGGAATGCAGGAAATCCATGGCCCGCTGGAATGGATCAGCCTGCAAGACATGGCCAAGGCCACCGATCTGATGCTGGCCATCGCGCAAAAAGCAGCCAAGCCCTGACCCTTTCACATTGGCATAAATATCCCACGGGGGGTCCGGGGGCGTGAAGCCCCCCGGCCTTGGCCACCAGACATGACGCATCCCATCTCTCCCTATCTTGTCCCCGGCTTTTACGACCGCGAACTGGCGCGCGGGCGGCACCGCGATATTGTCGGCGGTCGCTGGGATGAGACGGGCGAGGCGCAGATACGCGTGCTGCTGGAGGCAGGTCTGCGCCCGCACCACCGCCTGCTCGACATCGGCTGCGGCGCGCTCCGGCTGGGCTGCAAGGTGGTGCCCTATCTTGATCCGGGTCATTACTGGGGCACCGACCAGTCGGCAGCCCTGATGCAGCGCGGGTATGAACTGGAGCTGGCGGACAAGAACCGCCTGCCTCCTGGCCAGTTGGTCGAGGATGCCGGTTTCACCTACCCCGCCATCCCCGACACGATCGACTTTGCCATCGCCTGGGGTGTGTTCACCCATCTGCCCGCGCCGCTGCTGGCCGGGGCGCTGCCCCGGCTGCGGGCGCGCTTTCCGTGCCTGAAAGCCGCCCTTGTCACCGTGTTTCTGGCCCCCGAAGGTGCCGGCGCCACCCGGCAGCGCGACGGCGTTGTCACCCATCCCGACCGTCCGCCCTACCACATTACCCCCAAAGCGATGCAGGACATGGCAACTGCGGCAGGTTTCGCCGCCGAGGCCCGCGACGACCGCCTGCCTAGGGGGCAGGTACTATGGACGCTGCGCTGAATTCCTGACCTTGCGGGCAAAGGGCCACCGGCGCAGGCTGCCCCGAACAGAACCGAGGTTGTGATGCGCCCCTACCTTTTCCCCCTGCTTCTTGCCGCCACACCACTGCATTCCGAAACGCTCAGCGCCGAAATCGGTCGCGCGGGCCTTGCCCCGACCGAGGCGCGACTGGCCACCCTGCCCGCCCCCAGCGATGAGGAGAAGTTCGCCCTTGGCGGCCTGCGGTTCCTGCGCGCGATTGAGATCAGCTTTCAGATCCGCTGGCAGAACGGCATGACCGACCGCACCGGCATGCTGCCCCTGCTGCGCCTGCCGGTGCCCGACAATCCCAACCCGGCCCCGTTTGACCCCACCTCGGTTGCCGAGATTTTCCGGCAGTCTGAAACCACCCTGACCGGCGCGCATCAGGTGCTGGAGACGATCCCCGACACCGCCGATTTCGGCCTCACGGTCAATCTGGCCGACCTGTGGTTTGACGTGAACGCCAATGCCACCCGCGACCCGGAAGAGGGGCTGCTGGACATTGCCGGCCCCGCCCTGCTGGGTTGGCAATGGTCACAGCGTGACCCTGCCACCCCTGCTCCGGTGATCCGCTTTGACGTGGCCGATGCCGCCTGGCTGGCCGCCTATGCCCATGGCTTGCAGGCCATTTCGCAAGTGGTGTTGGCCTATGACCCGACAGAACCCGTGACCCGCATCCTCGCCACCCGCAGCAAATTGACCGAACATGGCCCCTTGCCGCCCGACATGCTTTTTGGCAGCGCAGGTGATGGGCTGGACAGTTTCGACATGATTGCGCTTGCGCTGGCCACGCTGAACCAGCAGCCCGATACCGCGCGAATGGTGGCGGCGCGCGACAACCTGCTGGCGGCCGTGGACCAGAACCGCATGTTCTGGACCCGCGTCGCGGCAGAAACCGACAATCAGGCCGAATGGCTGCCTAATGCCAGGCAGACCTCGGCCCTCGGGCTGACCCTGCCACCCGATACAGGGGCCGTCTGGCAAGCAGTGCTCGCCGATGGCGAAGAACTGCTAAAGGGCGACAAGCTGATCCCCTACTGGCGCTCTGGCCCCAGTGCTGGGATCAATCTGGCCAAGATCTTTATCGAACCGCGTCCCGTTGATGTACCGGGATGGATTCAGGGCTGGGCCGCGATGCCCTATTATCAGGCAGGCGAGACGGTCAGCGCCGAAAACTGGAGCCGTTTCGAATCTATCATAGGCGGCGATGCCATGCTGATGGCGCTGTGGCTGAACTGACTGCAAGGGTTTCCGCTAACATTCCGCGTTTGTGATCACACGTTTTTAACCTGTGATCACAAACGTCGCTTTTCATGAATTTGTTGGCATTTCGGGTTTTGCAGGCCTGCAAAATCATGGCATCACGCCCCAAATTCATCATGACGGGAACCGCCCCATGAACATTCACGAATATCAGGCCAAGGGTCTTTTGCGCGATTATGGCGTGCCGGTTTCGGCAGGTCGCGTTGTGCTGCGGGCCGAAGATGCCAAGACCGCCGCTGGCGAGATGGACGGTCCGCTCTGGGTCGTCAAGGCGCAGATCCATGCCGGTGGCCGTGGCAAGGGTCATTTCAAGGAACCCGAAGCTGGAGAAAAGGGTGGCGTCCGCCTTGCCCGCTCGGTGGAAGAGGCCGCTGAATTCGCCCGCCAGATGCTGGGCCGCACACTTGTCACCATCCAGACTGGCGAGCAGGGCAAACAGGTCAACCGCATCTACATCGAAGACGGCTCCGATATTGACCGCGAATTCTACCTTGCCCTGCTGATCGACCGCGTAACCAGCCGCATCTCGATCGTCTCTTCGACCGAGGGCGGGATGAGCATCGAAGACGTGGCGCATGACACGCCCGAAAAGATCCTGACCTTCTCGATCGATCCGGCCACCGGCTTTCAGGATTTCCACGGCCGCCGCGTCGCCTTTGGTCTGGGCCTGCAAGGCAACCAGATCAAGCAATGCGTCGGCATCGTGCGCAACCTCTATAAGCTGTTCGTCGAAAAAGACATGGACATGCTGGAGATCAACCCCTTCTGCGTGCTGAAAGACGGCAGCCTGAAACTGCTGGATGCCAAGATGGGCTTTGACAGCAACGCCCTTTACCGCCACGCCGACATCCTGGCGCTGAAGGACGAGACCGAAGAAGACCCCAAAGAGTTGGCCGCGCAAAAGTTCGACCTGAACTATGTGGCGCTGGATGGTGAGATCGGCTGCATGGTCAACGGCGCTGGTCTGGCGATGGCCACGATGGACATCATCAAGCTTTATGGTGCCGAACCCGCCAACTTCCTTGACGTCGGCGGTGGCGCCACCAAGGAAAAGGTGACCGAGGCGTTCAAGATCATCACCTCTGACCCGAACGTCAAAGGCATCCTCGTCAACATCTTCGGCGGCATCATGCGCTGCGACATCATCGCCGAGGGCGTTCTGGCCGCGGTGAAAGAGGTCGGCCTGAAGGTGCCGCTGGTGGTGCGCCTTGAAGGCACCAACGTCGAACTGGGCAAGGACATCATCCGTAATTCCGGCCTGAACGTGATCGCCGCCGACAACCTGTCGGATGCGGCACAAAAGATCGTCAAGGCAGTGAAGGGGTAAGGCCCATGATGCGCCGGAGCCTTCTTGCTTTGTGTCTGCTTGTGGCGGGCTTCCCTGCCACAGCCGACACGGCAGGCAATCCGGCGCTGGCGCGTCAGGGGTTCGATGCCTGCGTGGCCGCCTTTGGCGACCCGGTGGCCGGGCTGCGGAACCTCAAGGCCGACGGCTGGGATTATGTTGGATCAGAGGGCGTCTATCAGTGGACAACCAAGGCCAACCGCCGGGTCGTTATCGCTTTGGGCCGCAAGGGGCACCCGACGCAGGGCTGCTTTGCCTCTTACAACAAGATGACAAACCGGCAGGCCATGGATTTGGCCGCCAAAATCGCTTCTGACCTGCATCTGAAGGCTACGGCTGCAAAGCAGGCCTACGGCGGGACCATCTGGGTCGGCTCTGTTCATGGACGCGGTGCCGCCCTGAATGTCGTGCCGGTCACCCAATATGACTTTCACAAAGGCGCTGCGGTCTTGCTGCTGGCGCAGGAATAGGAACCAACAATGGCAATCCTTGTAAACGAAAACACCAAAGTCATCTGCCAGGGCTTCACCGGCTCGCAAGGCACCTTCCACAGTGAACAGGCCATCGCCTATGGCACCAAGATGGTCGGCGGTGTCACACCCGGCAAGGGCGGCACCGAACACCTTGGCCTGCCGGTCTTTGACTCGGTTCATGACGCGGTCGCCAAGACCGGGGCCAATGCGAGCGTGATCTACGTTCCGCCGCCCTTCGCGGCGGATTCGATTCTGGAGGCGATTGACGCCGAAATCCCGCTGGTGGTCTGCATCACCGAGGGTATTCCGGTTCTGGACATGATGAAGGTCAAGCGCGCCCTCATCAATTCGAACACCCGCCTCATCGGGCCGAACTGCCCCGGCGTCATCACCCCCGGCGCCTGCAAGATCGGCATCATGCCGGGCCACATCCACAAGCGTGGCAGCGTCGGTGTGGTGTCGCGTTCGGGCACGCTGACCTATGAGGCGGTCAAGCAAACCTCTGACCTCGGCCTTGGCCAGTCGTCGGCGGTGGGCATCGGCGGCGACCCGATCAAGGGCACCGAGCATATCGACGTGCTGGAGATGTTCTTGGCCGACCCCGAAACCCAGTCGATCATCATGATCGGCGAAATCGGGGGCTCTGCCGAAGAAGAAGCCGCGCAGTTCCTGGCCGATGAGAAAAAGCGCGGCCGCTGGAAGCCGACCGCTGGTTTCATCGCAGGCCGCACCGCGCCGAAAGGCCGCCGCATGGGCCATGCCGGTGCCATCGTGGCCGGTGGCAAGGGCGACGCGGAATCGAAGATCGAGGCGATGAAAGCCGCCGGCATCATCGTGGCCGACAGCCCGGCCCATCTGGGCGAAGCCGTGATGAAGGCGATCAAGGGCTGATCATGGGACCGGCGCAGGCCATCAGGACTTGCTTTGCCAAGTCCTTGCAGTCCTCCGGGCGGGCCTCCCGCTCGGAGTATTGGTGGTTTGCAGCGTTTGTCGGTATTCTCACGACGCTCACGCCCGCAGTGGCACTGGAAAGTAGCGGCCACCTGACCTTGAACGCGCTTGTTGGCCTGATCATGCTGACACCGGTCCTTTCCGCTGGATCGCGCCGGTTTCAGGATGTGAGCAGGTCGCGTTGGCTGTTTCTGGCTCTTACCCTCGCAACAGGCATTGGCTTCTCGCTTTCTTTCGACCTGCGGACAGTCAAATACTACGAAGTGACGGCTCTGCAACTGCTCGGCTTTGCCGCAACCTGGTTCGCCGGTCTGTGGATGTTCAGTATCCTGATCGACGCCCCGTCTTCCGGCCCCAATTCCTACGGTCCCAACCCCCTTGAGGTGACAAAATGACCGAACAATCCCCCAACACCCAATTCCATGCCTCGTCGTTCCTGCAAGGGGCGAATGCGGATTACATCGACCAGTTGCAGGCGCGCTATGCCGCCGATCCGGCGTCGGTCGATGCGCAATGGGCCGAGTTCTTCCGCGCCCTTGGCGACAGTGAGGCCGATGCCCGGCGTCAGGCTGCTGGCCCAAGCTGGGCGCGTGCCGACTGGCCGCCCGCGCCCACCGATGACCTGACCGCCGCGCTGACCGGCGAATGGCCCGCCGCAAAGGTGGATGCCAAGGCCGTGGCGAAAAAGGTCACCGACAAGGCCGCCGAACAGGGCGTTGCCATCAGCCAGGACCAGATTCAGCGCGCCGTGCTGGACAGCATCCGCGCCATCATGCTGATCCGCGCCTACCGGATCCGGGGGCATCTCGCCGCCGATCTGGACCCGCTGGGCATGACCGACCGGGGCCACCACCCTGAGCTGGACCCGGCCTCCTATGGCTTCACCGAAGCCGACATGGACCGCCCGATCTTTATCGACAACGTGCTGGGGCTGACCCACGCCTCGATGCGCCAGATTGTCGAGATCGTGAAGCGCACCTATTGCGGCACCTTTGCCCTGCAATACATGCACATTTCCGACCCCGAGCAGGCTGCCTGGCTCAAGGAACGCATCGAAGGCTACGGCAAGGAAATCGCCTTTACCCGCGAAGGGCGCAAAGCGATCCTGAACAAGCTGGTCGAGGCCGAGGGCTACGAAAAGTTCTTGCACGTCAAGTACATGGGCACCAAGCGGTTCGGCCTTGACGGAGCCGAGGCGCTGATCCCGGCAATGGAACAGATCATCAAGCGTGGCGGAAACCTGGGGGTCAAGGAGATCATCATCGGCATGCCGCACCGGGGCAGGCTGAACGTCTTGGCCAATGTTATGATGAAACCCTACCGCGCCATTTTCAACGAATTCCAGGGCGGCAGCTACAAGCCCGAGGATGTCGATGGCTCTGGCGACGTGAAGTATCACCTTGGCGCCAGCAGCGACCGTGAGTTTGACGGCAACAGGGTCCACCTGTCGCTGACCGCGAACCCCAGCCATCTGGAGGCGGTGAACCCGGTTGTTCTGGGCAAGGTCCGCGCCAAGCAGGACCAGTTCGGCGACAATGTGGACCGCACCTCTGTGCTGCCGATCCTGCTGCATGGTGATGCTGCCTTTGCCGGGCAAGGTGTTGTGGCCGAATGCCTGCAACTGTCGGGCATCAAGGGCCACCGCACCGGCGGCTGCATTCATATCGTGGTGAACAATCAGATCGGCTTTACCACCGCGCCGCATTTCAGCCGCACCTCGCCCTATCCGACCGACATCGCCCTGATGGTGGAAGCGCCGATCTTCCATGTGAATGGTGACGACCCCGAGGCCGTGGTGCACGCCGCCAAAGTGGCGACCGAGTTCCGCCAGAAGTTCCGCAAGGACGTGGTTCTGGATATCTTCTGCTATCGCCGCTTTGGTCACAACGAAGGCGACGAGCCGATGTTCACCAATCCGGCGATGTACAACCGCATCCGCAAGCAGAAGACGACTCTGCAACTTTATACCGAGCGTCTGGTAAAAGACGGCCTGATCCCCGAGGGCGAGATCGAGGATATGAAGGCGGCCTTCCAGGCCAAGTTGAACGAAGAGTTCGAGGCCGGAAAGACCTATAAGCCCAACAAGGCCGACTGGCTGGATGGCCGGTGGAAATCACTGTCGGCCGAAGACCGCGCCAGCTATGACCGGGGCGATACCGGCATCAAGGCGGAAACACTGGCCGAAATCGGCGCGGGCCTGACCCGAATTCCTGACGGGTTCGAGATTCATAAGACCGTGGCCCGCCAGCTTGAGGCCAAGAAGGCGATGTTCGAAGCCGGTAAGGGGTTCGACTGGGCCACCGCCGAGGCGATTGCCTTTGGCTCATTGCAGGTCGAAGGCTTCCCCGTGCGCCTGTCGGGGCAGGACTGCACCCGCGGCACCTTCAGCCAGCGCCATTCCGGCTGGATCGACCAGACCACCGAAGAGCGATATTATCCGCTGAACCACATCCGCGCGGGGCAAGCGCGGTATGAAGTGATCGACTCGATGCTGTCGGAATATGCGGTGCTGGGTTTTGAATACGGCTATTCGCTGTCGGAACCCAATGCCCTGACCCTGTGGGAAGCGCAGTTCGGCGATTTCGCCAATGGCGCGCAGATCATGTTCGACCAGTTCGTGAACTCGGGCGAGTCGAAGTGGCTGCGGATGTCGGGCCTTGTGGTGCTGCTGCCGCATGGCTTTGAAGGTCAGGGGCCGGAACATTCCTCGGCCCGTCTGGAACGCTTCCTGCAACTCAGCGCGGAAGACAACTGGATCGTGGCGAACTGTTCGACACCTGCGAACTACTTCCACATCCTGCGCCGCCAGTTGCACCGCAACTACCGCAAACCGCTGATCATGATGACGCCGAAATCGCTGCTGCGTCACCCGATGGCGATTTCGAAGGCCGAAGATTTCACCGACGGATCGACCTTCCACCGCGTGTTGTGGGATGATGCGGAGCGCGGCAATTCGACCCTGAAGCTGAAGGCCGACGGCAAGATCAAGCGCGTCGTGCTGTGTTCGGGCAAGGTCTATTACGACCTTCTGGCCGAACGTGATGCCCGCGGGCAGGATGATACTTACCTTCTGCGAGTGGAGCAGCTTTACCCGGTGCCGAAGCAATCCTTGGTCGCCGAGCTGTCGCGCTTCAAAGGGGCTGAAATCGTCTGGTGCCAGGAAGAGCCGAAGAATCAGGGCGCCTGGTCCTTTATCGAGCCGGAACTGGAAGCCATTCTGACCGAGATTGGCGCCAAGACCACCCGCGCCCGCTATGCCGGTCGCAAGGCCAGCGCCTCGCCCGCCACGGGTCTGGCCAGCCGTCACAAGTATGAACAGGAAACCCTCGTGAAAGAGGCCTTGGGCTGATCGCCCGGGGGTAATGGAGAGTAACATGACCGACGTTATGGTGCCCGCCCTGGGCGAAAGCGTAAGCGAGGCGACCGTCTCCACCTGGTTCAAGAAGGTGGGCGATACCGTCAAGCAGGACGAAATGCTGTGCGAGCTTGAGACGGACAAGGTGTCGGTCGAGGTGCCGTCGCCCGTTTCCGGCGTGCTGGCCGAGATCATCGCCGCCGAGGGCGCCACGGTGGCCGCCAATGCACGGTTGGCGATTGTGACCGAAGGTGCGGTTGGTGCGGCCCCCGCCCCGGCTGCTGCTGCGGCCCCGGTTGCAGCCCCCGCCCCCGCCCCGGCGGCAAAGGACGTGGAAAACGCCCCCGCCGCGAAAAAGGCCATGGCCGAGGCTGGTCTGACCGAGGCACAGGTGCAAGGCACCGGCCGCGATGGCCGCATCATGAAGGAAGACGTGGCCCGCGCCGCAACCGCCGTGGCCACCGCCGCTGCGGCCCCTGCCCCCGCGCCAGCCGCCATTCCGCGCGGGCCCGTGGCCGCCGATGACGCCGCCCGCGAAGAGCGCGTCAAGATGACCCGCCTGCGCGCCACCATCGCCCGCCGCCTGAAAGACGCGCAGAACACCGCCGCCATGCTGACCACCTATAACGAGGTGGACATGTCCGGCATCATGGAGCTGCGCAACGCCTACAAGGACCAGTTCGAGAAAAAGCACGGCGTCAAGCTGGGCTTCATGTCCTTCTTTGTGAAGGCCTGCATCCACGCGCTGAAAGAAGTGCCCGAGGTCAATGCCGAGATCGACGGCAATGATGTGGTCTACAAGAACTACGTCCATATGGGCGTGGCTGTCGGCACGCCGACCGGCCTTGTGGTGCCGGTGGTGCGCGACGCCGACCAGATGGGCTTTGCCGCGATTGAGAAAAAGATCGCCGAACTTGGCCTGCGCGCCCGCGACGGCAAGCTGACCATGGCCGAAATGCAGGGCGGCAGCTTCACCATCTCGAACGGCGGGGTCTACGGCTCGCTGATGTCCTCGCCCATCCTGAACCCGCCGCAATCGGGCATTCTGGGGATGCACAAGATCCAGGATCGTCCCGTGGTGGTTGCGGGGCAGATCGTCATCCGCCCGATGATGTATCTGGCGCTCAGCTATGACCACCGCATCGTGGACGGCAAGGGCGCCGTGACCTTCCTCGTCCGCGTCAAGGAAGCACTGGAAGACCCGCGCCGGTTGCTGATGGATTTGTGAGAACGCCCTTGCTAGCCCTTGGGATATGGCGACTGACCATGGTGGCTTTAGCCTCCACCATCCTGTTTGGTCTGATTGCCATATCCCTTGGGCTGGCACAGGTGCCCAGCGACAGTTTTCCGGGGCTTCTGGTCTTTCTAGCGATGTTGCAGGTCATTGCTGCCGGCTTGCTGATCTGGTCGATCGGCCTTTTGTCGCGACATGATCATGAAGCCTACATTGCCTCTCTTGCCTGCTTCTTCGGCCTCATGGCCACCCGGTCAACCTCCACTTGGCCTGCGACCGGCCCTTATACTGCGCTGGCGCAATTTACCTTGGGCGTCATGTTAGGCATCGCACAGATCAGAATACTGCAATCCGTGGTAAGCCGCGTCCAGGATACCCTCGCAAAAGGTGCCGCATGAATGCCTTGACCTCATTTATTAAAATGGCACGGCCCCTGCCTCCGACGGTGGCTTTTCACGACTTATTCTCTGCGGACGAATGCCAATATCATATGCGCGCACTGCATAGGAACCCGCCATGCAACTCCTGATCCAGACCACCGCCCCCGATTACACCGCCTGGAAAACCGCCTTCGATGCGGAAGCGGAGAACATCGCCGATGCGGGCCTCTCGACCCTGCAAATCTGGAAGGGCGAAGGCGCCGCCGTCCTCGTCCTGTTCGAGGTCGCCAACCGCAAACACGCCCAGGACTGGCTGGCCAAACAATCCGCCCTTGGCCACGGCGTCACCGCCCAATTCCTGCAAACGGTCTGAGCGATGCTTTCCACCCATCCCCTCCCACACCAGAACGGCATCGCCTGAATGACCGCCGCCGCCCAAAGCCAGAAACACGCCGTTCTCGCCTCTGCGCGGAACGAGGGGCTGTGGCTTCTGGAATGGGTCGCCTATCACCGGGCCATCGGTTTTGATCTGGTTTTTGTCGCCACCAACGATTGCACCGACGGCTCGGATGCGATGATGGCGCGGCTGGCCGAGATGGGCCAGATCATCCACCTGCCCCACACACCGCCCCCAGATGTGCCGCCCCAGGTTGCTGGCTGCGATCTGGCGTTGGCGCATCCTGCGATGACCGGGGTAGACTGGCTTTTGCACATCGACATTGACGAGTTTCTGAACGTGACCTGCGGGTCCGGCCATATTGATGACCTGCTGGCTGTGGCCGGGCATGGGGCCGACTGCATTTCGCTGACCTGGAAAATGTTCGGTTCTGACGGCAGGCGCCTTTGGTCAGGCGGCAGCGTTCTGGAAATCTTTGCCAGAACCGAGGATCACATCCGGCGCCGCAGGCTTCCCTTGGGAAAATGCCTGTTCCGACCCGACCAGTTCGGTCAGGTCGTCGCCCATGTCCCGAAATCGCCACGACGCAAGGACGTATCCCTTGTGAACAGCCGTGGCGAGGCCCTGCCCACAGACGCGCTGTTCAGCCGCAAGATCATGCGTCACACCACGGCGGCTCCAAGGCTGTTCACTTGGGACAATGCCGCCATCAACCATTACGCCATCCGGTCAGAGGATATCCTTCTTCTGAAAAACCATCGTCGCGACGGGCTGGGCATGAGCCATACGAAATACTTCAAGGGTTCGGATTTCTGGGTGAATGCTGACCGGAACGAGGCGACGGATACCACGATCCAGCGCCATCTTCCCGCAACCAAGGCCCTGCTTGCGGAATGGCGCACCGATCCAGAGGTTGCCCGTCTGGAGCAGCAAGCATTCGACGCCTTTGTCCGGTTGCGGCAGGAGCTGTTGCTGGATCAGGGCCTTTATGGCTGGGATGCCCCCATCCCGCAGGAAAGTGCCGCACCATGACCCCGGAACTCACCACCCTTGTCTTCGCCCTGCTGGTCCAGATCGGCACCCTTGCCGCGATGTCCATCGTTGCCAACCGGGAACTTGGGCCGAAGGTCACAACCGGACCGCGCGATGGCACACTTCCTGCGATGTCGCCGCTGCTGGGCCGCCTGCGCCGCGCTGTCGCAAACGGTTTCGAGGGGCTGGTGCTGTTCGCGCCTGCGGTGCTGATCCTCGCCATCTCGGGCCAATCCGGCCCGCTCACGACAGCCACCGCATGGATCTATGTCGCGGCCCGCATCCTTTATGTCCCCGCCTATGCCTATGGCCTCGTTCCCTGGCGCTCGGTCATCTGGATGGTGAGCCTTCTGGCAACCCTTACGCTTCTGGTGTCAACCCTGATCTGACACTTTCACATTGGCCCAAATATCCTCGGGGATCCGGGGGAAGACAGCCCCCGGCCTTCGGTTCGAAAAGGAGAATCCAAATGGCAGACTTCGACGTGATCGTCATCGGCGGTGGCCCCGGCGGCTATGTGGCCGCGATCCATGCCGCACAGCTTGGCCTGAAAACCGCCTGCGTCGAAGGGCGCGAGACTCTGGGCGGCACCTGCCTGAACGTGGGCTGCATCCCGTCCAAGGCGCTGCTCAATGCCACCCATCACCTGCATGAGGTGCATGAGAACTTCGAAAAGATGGGCCTGATGGGCGGTGCGCCCACGGTCGATTGGGCCAGGATGCAGGCCTACAAGCAGGATGTGGTGAACGGCAACACCAAGGGCATCGAATTCCTGTTCAAGAAGAACAAGGTCACCTGGTTGAAAGGCTGGGGGTCGATCCCGGCCGCCGGGCAGGTCAAGGTCGGCGATGAGGTTCACACCGCGAAAAACATCATCATCGCCACCGGCTCCGAACCGTCCAGCCTGCCGGGCGTGACGGTGGATGAAAAGGTCGTCGTCACCTCGACCGGCGCGCTGGCGCTGCCGAGCATTCCGAAATCGCTGGTGGTGATCGGCGCGGGCGTGATCGGGCTGGAAATGGGCTCGGTCTATGCCCGTCTGGGCACCGAGGTGACGGTGGTCGAATATCTGGATGCCATCACCCCCGGCATGGACAGCGAAGTCGCCAAGAATTTTGAGCGCATCCTGAAAAAGCAGGGCTTCAAGTTCATTCTGGGCGCCGCCGTGCAAAAGGTCGAAGCCGATGCGACGGGCGCGAAGGTAACCTACAAACTGCGCAAGAACGACAGCGAGGCGACCATCGCCGCCGATACCGTTTTGGTCGCCACCGGGCGCAAACCCTATACGGCGGGCTTGGGGCTGGAGACTTTGGGCGTGGAAATGCTGCCGCGTGGCCAGATCAAGACCGACGACCATTTCCGCACTTCGGTTCCCGGCCTTTACGCCATCGGCGATGCGATTGTCGGCCCGATGCTGGCCCACAAGGCCGAGGATGAGGGCATGGCCGTGGCAGAGATCATCGCCGGCAAGCATGGCCATGTGAATTATGATGTGATCCCCAGCGTGGTCTATACCACGCCGGAGGTGGCTTCGGTCGGCAAGACAGAAGAGCAACTGAAAGAAGCGGGCCGCGCCTATAAAGTCGGCAAGTTTCCCTTCATGGGCAATGCGCGGGCCAAGGCGGTGTTTCAGGCCGAAGGCTTCGTCAAGCTGATCGTCGATGCGGCGACCGACCGCATCCTTGGCTGCCATATCATCGGGCCGGGTGCGGGCGATCTGATCCACGAGGTTTGCGTGGCGATGGAATTCGGCGCCAGCGCGCAAGACCTCGCCCTGACCTGCCACGCCCACCCGACCTATTCCGAGGCCGTGCGCGAGGCAGCGCTGGCCTGCGGCTTGGGGGCCATTCACGCCTGAGCCTTTCATACTGGCTCAAATATCCTCGGGGGGTCCGGGGGGCAGACAGCCCCCCGGCCTTTCCATTTGGCGGCTCAGGAAATCAGATGCCGCAGCCCTTGCGTCACATCGGTCCTGATTGCCAGCCGCAACCCCGGCTCGTCCCCTGCCCGCAGCGCCGCCAGAATGTGGCGGTGGTGCTGCGGCATCTCGCGCCGGCGTATCTTCTGGTAAAGCGCCCGCATAGTCGGGCCAAGTTGCAGCCAGACCGTTTCGATCATCGCCAGCATCGCGGGCGTCTGGGCGCGCAGGTATAGGGTGCGGTGAAACTCCAGATTGCTGCGCACATAGGCGACGGCATCCTGGTTCATCACCGCCTCCTGATTCAACTGGTTGATCGCGGCCAGCCGGTCGATCAGCGCAAAATGCACCCGTGGCAGCGCACGAGAGGCCATTTCAGGCTCCAAGAGCGCCCGCACCTGGGCCAGTTCCTCGATCCGCTCGGGCGTCAGTTCTGGCGTGGCAATGCGCCCCGAATTCGAGATGGTCAGCGCCCCTTCGGCCGCCAGCCGCCGCATCGCCTCTCGTGCGGGGGTCATCGAGACGCCGAACATCTCGGCCACGCCGCGCAGGGTCAGCGACTGACCGGGCGCCAGTTCGCCGTGCATGACCTGCTGGCGCAGAGTGCGATAGACGCGCTCATGCGCGGCGGCGTTCGGGTCGGCAAGGCGCGGGGTGATCGACATCATCAGAACCTTATCGCATGAAGGGCGGACCCGTGGCGACGCAGCCAGGCGCGCTGCACCTGCCAACCGGGATAAAGACGCTCTACCACCGCCCAGAACGCGGGCGAATGGTTCATCTCGACCAGATGGGCCACCTCGTGCGCCGCAACATACTCCAGCACCGCAGGCGGACCAAGGATCAGCCGCCACGAAAACATCAGCCGCCCATCCGCCGTGCATGACCCCCAGCGCGACCGCGTATCGCGCAGCGCGACCTGCGCAACCTTGCGGCCGATCTGCGCGGCATAGCGGTCTGCCGCTTCTGCCAGCCGGTCGCGCGCCCGTGCGCGCGCCCAGGCAGCCACCCGCGCGCCCACCTGCGCCGGATCGCCGGGCACCAGCAGCGAATCGCCCTCGACCCGAATGGCGCGGCCGCTGCCGGGCATCAGGCGCAGGGGCCTGCCCTCGAACGGAAGTTCGCCCCCCATCGCCACCTCGGCCCCCTGGGGCACGCGCGCCAATGCCTGACGCAGCCAGCCCTCTTGCGCGCGGGCAAAGGCCAGCGCCTCGGCCTCGCGGGCGCGGGCGGGCATGGAAAGTGTGACGCGCCCGTCAAGCGACGACACCCGCAGCGAAAACCGCCGCGCCCGCGCCGAACGGCGCAAGGTGATATCCAGATCAGGCAGGCCGGGAAGAACGGGCATGAAACCTCTTGCGAAGGGCTGTCAGAATAGCCACATGGGGCCATACCGCAACCATGCGACAAAGCCTTTGACAGTGGCCAAGGCTTGTGGCAAGCGGTCCCGACCCTCGAAACCCGAGCCTTGTGATAAAGGGAAGACCATGCCCAAGCAAGAATGGGGCACCAAGCGTATTTGCCCCACCACCGGCAAGCGGTTCTATGACCTGAACCGTGTGCCCGTCGTCTCGCCCTATACCGGCGAAGTCGTCGATATTGAATCCGCCCGTCGCAAAATGGCGGCCGCCGTGATCAGCCGCGCTGTTCCCGAAAAGGACGATGACGTTCTGGTTGACGATCTGGAAGCCGATGACGAACTGCTGGCAGCGGCCACGCCCGATGGCGAGCTGGACGATGAATTGCTGGAAGATGACGCCGATGACAACGTTTCGCTTGACGAGTTGGCAGACGTTGCGGGCGATGAGGAAGAGCACTGAATCAAGTTTAGGGGCAACCGCGAAAAAGTGCATTTTATCTCTTGCACCCCCCCGCGCCTGCCCCTAAACAGCGCCCACGACGCGGCCCAAGCGTCGGACGATTGGAATGGGGTCATAGCTCAGATGGGAGAGCGCTTGAATGGCATTCAAGAGGTCGGGAGTTCGATCCTCCCTGGCTCCACCAATAAAAACAACGGGTTAGAGGGCGTCATACGGGACGCCTTTTCCATTTTGCAATATTCTTGCAACATTTGGATTGGTACGTTTAAACGTGGGCATGCGCGGCACCTGCCGCCAAACTTCTGCACATCAGGGCTTTACGCCTCAAAGCCATGTTGCAGCGCTTCGAAAATACTCGGCCCTATAGCCCCCCGCTCTCGCCAATTTTGGTGAGTGGCGAGCGTTTCGCGCTGCCCGCCGATTTCGTTGATGGCCTCGCCTTCCTGCGCCCGCTACTGCCTCGGAAGGGCGATTGGTTCGACATGCAAATAAGTGTCTTGGGTAGAAAGCTATACCCACTGATGAACGAGTTGGTCGTTGAGTATGACGCCGGAACGCTTGACCTTCCTGATTGGCGGTTCAACCCTGAGGTGATCCCAATACTTGAGACGTTCGGCGCGCCGCCGATGGAGGTCTTTGTTCAGCGCAATGACTTGCACTTGCGCTGGCACGACGGACAGGAACTCGTCGCCCGGCCAGTGCAGAGCTTTATGTCGGGTAGCACATACCAACGAATGGCAGATCAAGAGTTCAGCCATTTCCGAAGCTTCGATCAAGGGATCGTGATCACGGACGATACTCGGAGTGGTCTTCGGAAGCTGATCGAGCATAAAAGACTGGCAAAGGACATCTTCATCACGGGCAGTTGATCGCCTCGCGGATGAGCAGCGACGGCAAGAGTTGGACCCTTGAAAAGCAGCGCCCCGGTGACGTTGCCCCCAACTTTTATCCAGCGTGAGCGAGCCTCCGGGTTTGAGTTTTGCCTTTTGGTGCGGGTTGGGCAACGGGGGCTGGCGCGGAGCTTTGCGGATTGTGCGGCGTCAGGTCCCGTTGCGGGGCGAAGGTTCGGGCAAACTCGGCTGGGGTCTGCCAGCCGAGCCGGGAGTGGGGCCGTTCGGTGTTATAGCCCTTGCGCCAGACGGCCAGCGTTGCGCGGGCATGGTGCAGGGACGGGAACAGAGTTTCATTCCGTAACCCGCGCAAGCACATCCGGAAATACCCCGAGGAGAAACGCGAACGGTTCCTGAGCGCGGCCGAGCTGCGCCGGATCGGCGAGGTGCTGCGCGAAATGGAAGCTGAAGGGGTGGAACTGCCCTCGGCCACCTTCGCGGTCTTCCCTGGCGAACCACGCAAGCCAAAGGCCGACCTGCCCCTAGACACGTCCATTTTTGTGGGAAAAGAACAGGCAATCATCGACGGCGACGAAACCGCGATTAACCAAATCCTTGCCCAGATTTCGCCGCGCGATGCTCTAGGCACAGCTTGCCTTGTTGCAGGCAAACGGGACGACGGCGCTATTGGGCCCGCCCGGATATCGAAGGTCAAGGATGCGTTGTTCGGGGCGGAGGCAAGTGAGCAGTTGCTTAAGGCCATTCTACATGCCGCAGCACGAGAGAAGTCCACGTCGTTCAAGGAACCGAAGCCTTCCTTCCGCGCTCACATGTTTCTTCGCCAGATACAAGGAATGTGGGCGTGCTCGAACCCTGCGTGTACCGAGATTGATCCAGCGTACAGTTACGACGGACGCCAGATAGGCAAGATCTTCAAGCAACCAGCGATCAAGTGCCCCTGCGGTGGACAAGTGCTCGAACTCCTGTACTGTTACGATTGTGGTGAAGCTTACCTCGGCGGCTACGTGGTACCTCGGAGCGGAGAAGACGCCGACGGAGATGTTTTCCTCGAGTCCGGGCCAACGGATCTTTCGACTACCGTTCCTGGCCTCGTGAATGAACGGCCAAACAGCCAGTTCCGTTGGTATTGGCCAGGGAAATCAGTGGCCCCTGGCGTCAGTTCAACTTGGCAGCACACGAACCCAGCAACCAAGAAACCTGAAACGTTCAGCTTTGCGCCCGCGGTCTACCATCCCTTGTATGGCCACCTTCACAAGGCTCAAGCCGGCGAAAAACCGACAGGGACAATGTACCAAGTTCCAGGCAAGGTTGACGTTCCCGGGCTCCCCGAGATCTGTCCCGCTTGCCAATCCAAGAAAAGCCAGAACCGCATATTGAAGGCGTTCTTCTCGGGAAGCCGCGTGAACAGCCCGATCCGGGGGCTGCGGACGGGCTTGAATGTGACAACGCAGGTGATCGCGGACCGAGCCACGTCAAGCCTCGGTTCGGAAACTCGCGCTGCCCCGATGATTGCCTTCACCGATAGCAGGGATGACGCGGCGGACGTTGCAGCGGGCCTTGAACTTAATCATTTCCGTTCCCTTGTTCGGCAACTCGTGTTCGCAGAACTCAGGCCACGAGAAAAATTCACCATTGGTGACGCGACCTCAGTCGCCGAAAAGGTGCAGGACGACCAGGACCTCGACGAGCGGGAAACCGAGATCGCTGCCAGCATCGCGTCGTTCAGCCCCGACTTGATGAACGCTTTGTTCATGGCGACCATTGGGCGTGCCAAGGAAAGCCAAAAGAACCTCGTCGAGGAGTTCGCGGGAAAGACCCTGGGCAGTTCCGCCATCTCGTGGAGCCAGCTCGTTTCTGGCGTGTTGGCGTGGCTGCTTGAGCTAGGAGAAAAGACCATGCATCGACGCACGAATACGTCCGCGTGTTGGTCAGAAAAGTACGCCTTGAGCGAATGGACTTGGTCGACGTTCTGGTCCGTCGCGCTCTTCCATTCGACCTTGCCCGATCTTGAATACCGAACCTGTACCTGGTCGTCGTTTACCTTGACCCCCTTGTCGTCCTGGTCCTTGACCTCGATCGCGACGACGAAGCTTTCAACGACGACGGGGCGATCATTGAGGCGATTGCCGGCGTGTCCGCGGATCACCCTTGCCGGTCGGAAAAGCCGGGGTCGCGACAGCTGGCCAACCAAGACGACGTCGATATCCTGTACCTTGTAGCCGGTGATTTTCACGCTCACGGCGATCTTGATGTCGTCTTGCTCGGCCGGCGTGTTTGAGACGCCGGGCCAAGTTGCCTCCAAAGCATCGCGGACCATGAGCGCGGCGCGGTACTCGCTCGACCCCTCAGTCCCAATAATCTCGATCATGACGCTTCCAGCATCCTGATCACGAAGGACTGCGGAGAAGCTGTAAATTCCCTTATGTCGACGAACTTGACTTCGTGACTAGCGCCATGATTTGCCTGCAAGCTCAGCTTGGCATTCTGTTGGCGATCTTGGGCCGGGCCGTCCTTGGACGTGTACCAGAGTGGGTGTGACAGCACGAGCGACAGCCCAGGATCGCGTCGCGTGACCGCGAAAAGGCTATCGGACTTCTCCAAGAAGACGTTCCCATTCTCGGTGTTGCAGAGCTCGACGAAGCGTTTCCCAATCCTCTCGGCAGGCGCCAACCATCGATCCATGTCCAAGGGAAGTCCAAGCACCAGCTCGGCGACGTCTAGGGCAAGGCGCCAGTCGAGTGCCGCATGCAGGAAGCGGTTGTTGTAGTTCCGAAGGCAATCTGGGCAGGACCTGTCGCACAGGGCATGGTCATCTGCTTGCCATTCGGCCTTCCGAATCTGGTAGTGCCGTTCCAGCATCCCTTTCAGGCGGCCAGCATCGCAAACGTGGCGAGTGTACCCGGCCCCGTTCTCGAGGGAGTCCGCCACGTATACTTGCCGGGTCACGCAACTTGGGGTCCGCCATTTCTGGGTGCCGACCCGAAGCTCCGAAGGATCAACGTCGAGGTCGACGGCGGCCGCGAGTTTCACGAATTCTCCGAAAGATACCAGCGCGGCCGCGGCGGCCGGCTGGTTCTCGACATCGAGGATCCCGTTGTATCCAACGCCTGGCAAACGGTCGAGCAGCAGGGTCATCACGTCGGTGTTGAAGACGGCACCGATCGCTCCCGTCGTCTCCGGATCCCCCTGTAGGTCCTGGTGTGGAGCGTCATCCCTGTAGAGGTAGTCGTCGTTCACGACGATGGAATTGACCTTGCGACGGAACTTGAAAAACTCCCCTCCGGCGTCGTTCACGAGCGCGATTGGCTCGTCGGATGTCATCGCGACGCTCATCGGGCCCACTCTGAACCCAGAGGCGTAATCCGGCTTGAACGCCAGGACCGGCGGCTTCAACGACGGACCTCGTTGCCGTTGGCCATCGTAGTCTCTTGGTCGTCCAGTCGTCACGAAGCCCTTTGGCTGGTAAAGGTTGAACGGCGACGCCATCGAATGGCAAACGTCACATGTCTCGACCGCGCCTTGCATGATGTTGCCGCAAGTTGGCTCTTCGCAGCGAGAAAACACCAGGGGCTTGCCCAGTGGGTCAGGGTCGGGAATGATCCGCCCTCCTACCTGCTTCTTGTACTCGAAACCGCAAGCTACGTGTACCTGCTTGTCCTTGGGTATCTCGGAGCCGGGTGAAAACGCCCAGACAGCGTGGTCGAGCGGGCGGTCCGAGACGACCATCTCGTCCACGGTCGCGTCCTTCTTGTAGCTGAACAGACTCCGTGTTTGGGTCGGAAAACCGAACATCGGGAGCACGCCGGCGGTAGCCAGGCGTTCGCTGAGTTCTTCTTGGATATACCGGTCGTTGTTCACGACTTCTGACACGTGGTCGGCAAGCTTTTTCCGGCAATAGTCCGCGATTTCTTCTTGCTTCCCAGGCGCGAGGGGAGCGCGGTGACAGAGCGCGTCGACCACCTCCGCTACTTCCCCCGACGTTTGCAGCCACTTGGAGACGAGCGCCTTGTGCTTGGCTTCCCAATCACTCGCAAGGCCAAATGCTCCGTGAGTGCTCGTTCCCCGGGCCGGAGGCTCGGGTAGCGCCGCGAACGCCCTTCGCAGGGTTTCAGCGGCCGCGACGCGTTTCACGATCTCGGGTCGCGAAAGGTCTGCGCTGCGGAGGCACTTTCCTGCTACTGTTGTACTGTCAGCGGAAGGTGTGATTGGCTGTGCCGTCAACCTTCGAAGCAGATCTGAAAATCGAAAGCATCTCCTTGTTTGAAAGAAGGTCCGCCATCGAGACGTTAATACACGATGTCCAAAACTTAGTCCCGTTATCAGGGTTGACCTGCCCCCCGGAAGTTCCCTCGCTGTGATGTAGAGTCTGCCCAACCTGAGAAGGAGCAGACGACATGAGGAAAAGCCGTTTCACCGAGGCGCAGATTATCGGGATGATCAGGGAACA
>NZ_JAESVP010000010.1 GCF_016765795.1 Fuscibacter oryzae | reverse complement strand
CTGTTCCCTGATCATCCCGATAATCTGCGCCTCGGTGAAACGGCTTTTCCTCATGTCGTCTGCTCCTTCTCAGGTTGGGCAGACTCTACATCACAGCGAGGGAACTTCCGGGGGGCAGGTCACAGATGTGCGCCGGCGAGGAAGGGCTCATACTTTGGCTGCTCTCCGATCCGAACCAGCCGGGGAAAGGGCCTGATCAGCGTATCGTGGTTTGCCGCCACGAAATAGGGCATCGAGAAGCGTTCCGGGTTGAGGTTGACGACCCGGTGCGGCGTCGATTTCAGGATGCCGTTGCTCCAGACCTCCAGCATGTCGCCGATGTTCACGACATAGGCGCTGTGGTCCACGGGCACGTCGATCCAGCGGTTGTCCTGCGTCATCACCTGAAGCCCCTCATTGCGGGTGTGCAGCAGGGTCAGGCATTCATAATCCGTATGCGCGCCCATGTTTACGGATTTGCGGTCTGTCGTCTGGCTGGTGCGCACATAATGCAGCAGCCGCAGTTGCGATATTGGCCTGCTCATATGGTCGGTCAGCGCGCCGGGCGGCAGGCCCAGATAGCGTTCCAGCGCCCCGCAGACCAGACGGCCAAGCGCCGCAATCTCGGTATAATAGCGAGAGACGGTTTCTTTGAAACCGGCAAGATCGGGCCAGACATTCGGGCCAAGCACCAGATTGCCAGACAGGAAATCAGGGTCATCCTGTGGCAGATCAAGGCCAAGATCGAAGGCTTCGTAATTGCGGTGAACCTCGTCCGGGTAGTCGCCCTTTTCGGTGAAGGGAACATAGCCTCGGTGATTGGGGCTTCGGCCAATATAATAGCGCTGCTTGGCAGGGTCTGGCAGGGCGAAGAACTGCTGTGCAATCCGGTAGGTCGCCTCAATCAGATTCGGGTCGATGCCGCGGTGATGAATCCTGAAAAAGCCGATCTCGCGCGCGGCCTCTCCCAACTCGGAGGCGATCCGGCGTTTGCGGGCCGTATCGCCATGCCTGAGGTCGCCGATGTCAATCAGCGGCAGGTCGTGGACCGCAGGTTTTGGTTTCAGGAAAGAAGCTGCCATTGTGACCCCCCCAGTCGCAAGAGCCGTCAGGCTATTGCTCCATGGTTAATAAAGCGTTCCCATTTCTGGTCACACATCTGGCGCGGGCCTGCACCCATGGTGGTCCCAAGTCAGGGAATGGCGGGAAAGGTCAACTGAAAGGACGATCCGCAGCCCGGCTCGGAGGTGACCGTTACCGTGCCGCCCGATTGCTGGGTGAACCCCTGCACGATGGACAGTCCCAGCCCCGTACCCGCCCCGACAGGCTTGGAGGTATAGAAGGGGTCAAAGATTTGCGGCAGCCGGTCATGCGGAATGCCCACTCCGGTATCGGCGACCGTCAGCCTGACATACCTGCCGGGCGGAAGGCTTGCAGCAAGCGGCCCTGTGTCGGACAGCGTATGGGTCAGGTTTTCGGTGCGGATCATGATCTTGCCGTCGGATGGCGTTGCATCGTGGGCATTTTCGATCAGGTTAAGCAAGGCGCTGACGATTGCCTTGCGGTCGGCCATGATGCGCCACGGATCGTCTGCCAATATCAGCTCTACCTTGGGCGCGGGATCGGCGGTGCGTGTATCGCACAGTTTGGTTATGATCTCATTCAGGTCAACCGCCACCGGCTCGAGCCGGGTGCGCTGGGCAAAGGCCAGCATATCACGCATCAGCCTGGCCCCGCGCTCGGCTGCGGTTTTCGCCTCGGCCACAAATTCTGCCGATCCGGGGTCGGTGGCGGCAGCCTCGACAAGCTCCAGATTGCCCAGAATGACTGTCAGCAAATTGTTGAACTCATGCGCGAACCGACCCGTCAGCTTGCCAATCGACTCCAGCCGCCGGGCCTCGAACAGCTTGGCCTCCAGCGCTTTTCGGATACTGGTTTCTTCGGTCAGCCGATCATGTGACACCAACAGATCACGGTATCTTTGCTGCGAGCGCTGCGCCTCTGCCAGCAGTTCCAGCTTGGCCCCGGCCAGCGCGGCCACGGTTGTCAGGATCTCCAGCTCGGCCTCGCCGAAGGCGCTTGGCTCTGGGTGTTCGCTGTCGATCACACCGACGACGCGGCCGCGAAAGACCAGCGGCACACAGATTTCCGACCGGGCGGGCTGCGTGTCGGGGATGTAATTCTGGCTTTCCAGCAGGTCATCGACAATGATCGCTTTGCGGGTCTGCGCCACTTTGCCGGTTATGCCATGGCCAAACGGGATCACCAGCGGGTTGATGATGCTGCGCCCGAACGGGTTCTTTTCGCCCCATGCTGCCACCTGCGTCAGGGTGGTCTGGTCGTCATCGGCCTGATAAATCACGCAATCGACGAAGTTCAGCCGCCCGACGACGTTCTGCGCCACATACCAGAAAAGATCCTCGACACTGGGGATTTGAATCAGGTCCACCGCGAAGGTGTTCAAGGTTCGCAAGGTAGGGGCTTCGTTTGACAGGCCCCAGACAGGCGCACCTTTCACCGCAGGACCGTGCACGCTTCGTATCCTTATGAGCCCGAATACGAAGGATTATTACGGAAGATATTTTTTCAAGTATAGCGAGAAAACTTTGACAGATATGCGGCCCGGACCGACCCGGCGACACGGGCCCGCCAGGGCCCGTGTCGATGACTGCTCAGGCGATGCCATCGGCCTCGATGCTGCCTAGCACCTCGTCCAGAACATCCAGCGCATGGGCCATCTGCGCATGGCTGCAATCCAGGGGCGGCTTGACCTTGATCAGATTGCCAAGTCCGGCATAGCGGCTTTCGCCGAACAACACGCCCTTTTCAACGCCACGACGATACACTTCGGCGGCAGCCCTTGGCGAAGGGGCCTTGGTGGTGCGGTCCTTGACCAGTTCGATCGACACAAACAGGCCGGGGCCGCGAATGTCGCCGATCAGTTTGCGGCGGTCTGACATTTCATGCAGGCGCTGGGTTGCATAGTCGCCAAGGGCACGGGCCTTGCCGCACAGATCATCGGCGATGATCGCATCAATCGTCGCCACTGCGGCGGCCATCGAAACCGGGAACTGCCCGAAAGTCAGGGCATCTTCGCCCGAGGCAAAACCTTCCAGCCGGTCGCTGGCCATGATGCCAGCCAGGGGGAAACCACCGCTGATGCCTTTGCCAAAGGTCATGATGTCGGGCACCACGTCATAATAATCGGCGGCAAACATCGCGCCGGTGCGGCCAAAGCAGCTTTGAATCTCGTCGAAAATCAGGATGATGCCGTGTTTCGTGCAAATCTCGCGCAGGCCCTGCAGATAGGATTTGCCGACCATGATATGGCCGCCATTGCCCAGGATCGGCTCGATGATCAGGGCCGCAACGCTGCCATCGACGCCCTTGGTTATGGTGTCTTCCAGCAGGCTCAGGCACAGTTGCGTTTCGGTTTCAAGGTCCATGCCCATGCGCGGGCGATAGCTGTCGGGGTGCGGCACGCGGGTAAAGCAGCGTGGTTGCAGCGCGGCAAAGGGGTTGGTGGGGTGCGGCCAGCTTGCGGCCATCGTTACCAGCGACCGGCCATGATAGCTGTCTTGCATCACGATCACGTTCTGCGCGCCGGGGCGGTTCTTGAATGCCAGTTTCAGCGCCATTTCCACTGCCAGGCTGCCATGCAGGCAATAGCCGATGCGGTTCAGATCGCCGGGCGAAAGCTTTTGCAGGCGCGCGGTCAGTTGCAGCAGCGGGATGGTGTTGAAGTTGGGTCGCGCGTGGGTGATGTCGCGCAACTGAGCAATCGCCGCCTCGACCACGCGGTCGTCATTGGCCCCCAGGCTGTTCGACCAGGCCTGCGAGGTGCAGTCCAGATATTCGCGCCCCTTGTCATCCCAGACCAGTGATCCCTTGGCCTTGACCAAGGTGATCTTGGAGGTGTCGCCTTCCCGCGGGTCATGGATCAGGCCGGTTTTGCCGCGCTCCAGCTCCTGAGCCAAGTCGGTGTTGTGGGTGTTCATGCGTGGTTCTCCCAAGTTTTATTGGGGTCGAGTATTGGGCAAAACCCCTTGACAACAAGGACGAAGACCTGAACCATTCATTCATGTCGCTTATGAATGTCCACTTCCGGCACATCCGCGCTTTCGTGACAATCGCGCAAGAGCGCAGCTTTGTGCGAGCCGCCGTTGCCTTGGGCGTGTCGCAGCCGGCACTGTCGCAAACCATCTCTCAGTTCGAGGATTTCATCGGCTTTCCGCTGTTCACGCGCACGACACGCAACCTTGCTCTGACCGAACAGGGTGAGGCACTTTTGCAAAAGGCGCTTGGCCTTAGCCGGGAGATGGACAGCTTTTACGCCGAGATCGGCACGCTGCAAAAATCGGTGCGCAATCAGCTGCGGGTGGGCTACATGATCGGAACGGCGGTCGAGTTCATTCCCGCACTGGTGCGCGAGTTCAAGAAGCTGCGCCCGGATGCCGTGCTGGACTGGGCCGAGTTCGACTTCAGCGACCCGACGGCGGGGCTTGGCTCTGGCAAGGTTGATTGTGCGGTGGTGCGCCCGCCGCTGGGCATCGATGACATAACGCTTGTCGAACTGTCTAGCGAGCCTTGCGTTGCCTGTTTGCCCGCTGGCCATCGGTTAAGCGGCCAGGCCAGTGTGGTGCTGGGAGAGATTCTGGATGAACCCTTTGTCGCGGCACCGGGGCAAGGGATTTGGCGCGACTACTGGATTGCGGCCGAACATCGAGAGGGGCGTCCTGCCCGCATCGTCTATGAGGCCGCAACTGTCGAATCCGAGTTGCAGGCTGTGGCGATGGATCGTGGCATCAGCATTACCGCCGAAAGCACGGCGCGCTTTTATGCCCGCCCCGGTGTTGTCTTCAAACCGATCACCGACATGCCGGAATGCTCGATTGCCATTGGCTACCGTGACGGCAGCAGCAGGCTGCTGAAGGACTTTGTGACGCTGGCGCGCAAACTGTCACAGCCCTTGGCCACAAAACCCTGAGGTTCGTATCTGATACGAAATCCCCGCGCCGGAATGCCCGGCGCGGAGTTTCTCTTTCGGCCTTGCGACGACGGATCAGCGCCGCTTTGCCGTATCTGGTGGCCCGGCCCGGCCCGCCTTGAGATCGCCGCGCAGCTTGACCACCCACCAGGTCGCCCCGACCGCCAGCATGAACAGTGTCATGAACGCACCGGGATGGCTTTCTTCGGGAACCGAGAAGGTGGTGATCACGACGATGGTCCACAGCACGCCCAGCCCGATGGTCGGCACCAGCCAGGGCCCAAGGCCAAAGGCATCAACCGGGGCATGTGGAATGCGGTTCTTGCGATGGGCCAGATAGGCACCGACCAGCGTCAGGAAATACGTGCAGTAATAGGTCAGCCCCACCATCGAATAGAGCGCGGCCACAAAGCCGCCGCTGGCCAGGTTCATCCCGATGGCAATCACCGTGACCAGAATGATGGCGGCAACCGGGGTTCCGGTGCGCGGGTTCACCCCCATGAGAAAGCCAGAGGCCGGCAGCATCTTGTCGCGCGACAGCGCATAGATCATCCGCGTTGCCACCGCCATGTTGGCAATCAGGCAGGCAAAGATCGACGCAAAGGCGATCAGCAACATGCCAACAGCGGCAGAATCGCCAAAGCGCTCGCGCACCAGCCCGATAACCGGGTTTTCTGACCGCGCCAGAAAATCGGCAACCGGGCCGGGAATGGCCAGCGCCAGCAGGGTGAACATCACAACGCCGCATACGCTGGAGACAGCAACAGCGCGGATCATCGCCTGCGCTGCCGCCTTGCGCGGATCAAGCGTTTCCTCTGCCAGATCGGCTGCCCCTTCCCAGCCCAAAAGCACGTTGACGGGCAGCAGCATCGCCAGCGCAAAGGTGGTCAGCGACAGCGGCTCGCCACTTGCGGGTGTGGTATCGACCAGAAGACCAAAGCCTTGGGTGTCACCAAAGACAAAGAACACTCCGACAATCAGAAAAGCGCCCAGAACCGCGCTGCCGATCAGCTCGATGACCGCACCGATGTCGTTCAGCTTTGTGGCGACCTTGATCCCGAAGATATTGATCACACAGACCAGAATGGTAGCCGAGATGCTGAGGGCCTGCACCTGACCCTGCGTCGGGTTTTCCCAGATTTCGGGCGCAAACACCGCACCGATGGCCGAGGCGGTTCCGGCGGTGCCCGCCATGAAAGAGATCATCGCAATCCAGCCGGTGAACCAGCCATAGCTTTTGTTCACCAGCCTGCTTGACCATTGGTAGGCATAGCCGGTTACCGGAATGCGGGCTGCCAGATGGGAATAAACCAGCACGATGCAAGACACGAAGGGAATGACCAGTAACCACAAGAGAACGCCGACACCGCCGACGCGTTTGAACGGATCGGCGAACAGGGTGACGACGCCGGTGTTGATCGACACCATGGAAAACGCCAGACAGAACGAGGTGAACGAACTCATTGTCCGGTGTAGTTTCTGTTCATAGCCCAGAGACGACAGATCCGCCTCGTCGGTCGCGGCAGATCCCGGCGATGGACTTGCCTTCATTGATGTCTCGTAGGTTGCTGTCATGGTTGTCCCCGTTGATTTTTCAAGGCCCCCTGTGGCGAGGCTCAAAGGACGTTAGGAAGGTTGCAACCCGGTTAGAAATACAATTTCCAACAAGATATATTTGCTTTGATTATGAATTGGGGGCGGATAGTATCGCGGGCAATCGCCCATTCAAACCGTCCGGGTCGCACAAAAGCCGACGAGGCTATCGGCCAAGGGCCTTTCCAAAAACCGCAGTCAACCGGATCACCCCCGCCTGATAGGCCGCGAAATCCTTGCTGGCGCCTTTGATTCCGAATTTGGCCGCCATGATGGTGGCGGCAACCTCTTCGGCGGTTGCTCCCAGCCCCTCCAGTGTTAGCCTACCGGCCAGAACCCCTTCGGCGATCCAGCGGGCGATGCTGGCGGTGATCCGGCTGTAAGAGTCTTGCACTTCGGCCTGATTGAACGGCGTGTCGGAGGACAGGATCTCATCTGCGTGGGGTGAGTTCATCATCACCTCTACCGCATCGCCATCAATGGCCCGTATCGCCGCAAGCAGCGTCTCGGCGGGGGACGCTGCAATCGCCAAAGCCTTGGCAACCGCCGTTTCCGACCGTGCAAAATGGATGCGGACCAGCGCCTTGAAGATGTCTTCCTTGCCCGAATAGTGCAGGTACAGCGCCGGGCGTGACATGCCCGCCCCCTTGGCGATGTCTGCCATCGAGGTGCGGCGCAAACCATATTGGGCGAAGGCGACAAAGGCAGACCGCAGAATGGCGGCATCCTTGGGGTCTTCGGGCGAATGATCCGAGTCTGACATGACCTCGTATCGCATGCGATTGTCACCCCGTCAAACCTGGCGTTGACATTGTGACATTTTAAGTTAATAATGTCAGAAAGAGGAGATGCCTGATGCCCGTCACGCTGAATATCAATGGCTCGGTTCAGTCTGTAAACCTTCCGCCCGACGTTCCGCTGCTGTGGGCGTTGCGCGATGGCCTTGGGATGACGGGCACGAAATTCGGCTGTGGCGTGGCGGCTTGCGGAGCCTGCACCGTGATGATTGACGGCGAGGCGGTGCGTTCGTGCCAAGTTGCGCTGGGCGATGCGACGGGCCAGATCACCACGATCGAAGGTCTGGGGCAGCCCGACAATCTGGCCCCCATTCAGGCGGCATGGATCAAGCATCAGGTGGCGCAATGTGGCTATTGCCAGTCGGGTCAGATCATGCAGGCCGCTGCCCTTTTGGCGGCTAACCCTGCACCCAGCGATCAGGACATTGACGATGCGATGCAGGGCAACCTTTGCCGCTGCGGCACCTATCCCCGTATCCGCGCCGCCATTCTAGAGGCCGCAGACATGATGAAGGCGGGCTGATCCATGGCAAACTGGAAAAAGATCACCCGCCGTTCGTTCATGGTGCTTGGCGCGGCTGTCGTCGGCGGCGCGGCCTTTGGTGTCTATAAGGTCACAGAAGTTCCACCCAACCCGCTGATCCCAACACCCGGTTCGGTGCCGCTGAACCCATGGGTGATCATAAATGCCGATGGTGTGACCGTCATCGCCCCGCGGGCCGAGATGGGGCAGGGCATTTCCACCACCCTTGCCGCCCTTGTCGCAGAAGAGCTGGATGTTGACTGGGCGCAGGTCCGGGTTTTGCACGGCCCGCCGGCGCAGGCCTATTTCAACGCCGGTTTCGCCGAGCGGATGTCAAACGAGCCGGACTTCAAACTGGCCAGCCAGCCCAAGTCGCATAATGTGGTGCTGGAGGCGGTGCCCAAGATTTTCTTGTTGCAGATCACCGGCGGATCGACGGGGGCCATCGGTGGGTACGAGCAGATGCGGCTGGCCGGGGCCTCGGCCCGAGAGGCGTTGAAGGCGGCGGCGGCAAAGCGGCTGGGCGTCACGTCCGATCAGCTAAAGACCGAAGGGGGCCGCGTGATCGGCGCGCGAAGTTTTGCCTATGCAGAACTGGCCGAAGAGGCGGCATCGCTGGTGCCATCCGACGTGCAACTGCGCGATCCGTCAATCTGGCGCTATATCGGCAAGGCGATGCCGCGTCTGGATATGGCGGCCAAGTCGACCGGCACGGCGCAATTCGGCATTGATACCTGGTTGCCGGGCATGAAATTCGCGACGGTCCGCATGAACCCCAAACGCGGCGGCACCATGCGCAGTTTTGACCCAAAGCCCGCGCTGGCCGTTGCCGGGGTGGAACGCGTGATCGATCTGGGCACAGGCATCGCGGTGGTTGCCAACAACACCTGGTCGGCCATGCAGGGCGCGGCACTGGTTGCGGTTGACTGGGGCCCTGCCGATTATCCGGCCGACACCGCAGCAATGCTGGACACCATTGCAAAGGCCTTTGCCGATGAGCCCAATTCCCGCCTGCGCGACGATGGCGATGTAGAGGTTGATCTGGCAAAGGGCGATGTGATCGAGGCGGAATACCGCATTCCCTTCCTTGCCCATGCCGCGATGGAGCCGCTGAATGCCACCGCCTGGCTGAAACCTGATGGGACGCTAGAGGTGTGGTGCGGCAATCAGGCCCCCATTATGACCCGCGATGCCTGCGCCGCCGCCGTCGGGCTGGGGGGAGACAAGGTTACCTTGCATACGCCAATGATGGGCGGCGGCTTTGGCGGGCGAACCGATCCGGTTCCGGCGGTTCTGGCGGCGCGCGTGGCAAAGGAATTCGTGGGAACGCCAGTCAAGCTGACTTACAGCCGTGAAGAGGACCTTGCGCAGGATTACTATCGCCCCGCCGCCATTGCCCGCCTGACAGGGCGGATCGAGGGCGGCAAGGCAACGGCGCTGTGGGGGCGGACGGCGGTTCCCTCGGCTGCACGCAACGCGTTGGGCCGGTTGATGGGCTTTGCGCCGCCCGGCCCTGACCGGGGTTCGGTGGAAGGGGGTTTCGATCAGCCCTACGGCCTGCCAAACTATCGCTATGACGGCCACCTGTCGGACCTTACTGTTCCCTTGGGCTTCTGGCGCTCTGTCGGCAACTCGATGAATGCGTTCTTCCTGGAAAGCTTCATCGACGAAATGGCCCATGCGGCAGCGGCGGACCCGCTGACCTTCCGGCTTGATCTGATGCGGGAAACCCACGCACCTTCGGCGGCGGTGCTGCAAAAAGTGCGCGAGATGTCGGGCTGGGATAGCCTGAAGCGGCCCGGCTTCGGGCGTGGGGTGGCCTTTTGCTATTCGTTTGGCACCCCGGTTGCGCAGGTATTGGAAGTAGAGCAGACCCCGGACGGCATTCGCATGACCCGTGCCTGGATTGCCTGTGACCCGGGCCTTGCGATGGACCCGTCCATCATCGAGGCGCAGATGACCGGGGCCATGGTCTATGGGCTGTCAGCCGCCGCGCAGGGTGCGATCACCTTTGCGGATCAGCAGGTCGTTGAAAGCAATTTCTACGATTACGAACCCCTGCGCCTGCATCAGGTTCCGGCTTTCGAGGTGGCTATTCTGCAAAACAACGGCGAATTCGGCCATATCGGCGGCGTGGGAGAGCCGGGCACCCCGCCCGCAGCCCCCGCCCTGGCCAATGCGCTGTTCGATCTGACCGGCAAGCGCGCCCGCGACCTGCCACTGCGCGCGGCCTTTGACTTTGTAACCTAGACCAGTCCCGCAGAAATCGGCGGCACCTTGATCAGAACCGGTGCAATCTGGTCAGCCGCAACAAGGGACCACAACTGATCCAGCATTGTCGGCACATCCTGACGCACCATCAGGATGTTATCGGACAGCAACTGCGCCACCGGGTCCCAGTCAAAACAACCGATGGCGGCAGTTTGCAGCAGATCGGGCTGGCTGGTCTTGATCCAGCGCAGCACGCCTTCCAGCGAGATGGTTGAATTCACGAACATGCCGCGCGGATGATCGGGCGCCACATCGTACAGGCGTTGCAAGGCCTGTTCGGCCTTTTCTGCCGCATAGCCGCAGGGCAGGATGCAATCGTCGCGAACCGCGATGCCCATTGCCTCATGCGCGGCGCGAAAGCCGCGAATACGCTCTGTCGTGTTGTTGTCGCTGCCCCGGCCGCCGACAAAGATCAGCGGCTCGGTTGCGCCAAAGCGGCGCATGTTGCGCCGCAGCACCTCTTCGGTCAGCCTGCGCGCGCCCTCGAAGTTGTCAGAAATGACCGACGGCGCGCGGCTGCCCGGCAGATCGAGGTTGAAGCTGCGCACCCCCGCCGCCGTGCAGATTTCGCTGATCCGGTCGGGGTCGGTGGCGCCCGTGGCGATGATAGTCTCTACCTGATAGGACAACATGGCCCGCGCGGCCTGCACCTCCAATTCGGGGTCGCGCTGGGTGCAGGTGATGATCGGGAACAGGCCACGGTCGCGCGCCATGATCTCGAAGCGCTCGGCGATCGAGCCAAAGTAGCGGTTGTCGTATTTCGGAACGATCATGCCGATGATCCGCGACCGTTCGCGGCGCAGCGCACTGGCCTGCATGTTGACCGAATAGCCCTGCTCGACAGCGAGTTTCTGGATTCGCTCTGCCAGCTTCTCGCTGATTCGGCGCTTTTTCCAATTGCCGTTCAGCACCGCGCTGACCGCGCTGGCAGAGGTTCCGGCAATCTTGGCCAGATCGTAAATCGTTGTTCTCTTGGTCGGACTTGCCTCGGCCACGCGGTGCCCCATGCTGCTCTGCAAGACAGCTTGACAGGTAATTTGTTCCGTATCAAGAATGCGTCATCGATGAAGCATTGATGCGCAATCGATGAAACCGGCCAAGTCGAAAGATCGGTCACGCGGAGGAGACCCGTGACCAGATGCCCGAGGCGGTCCGCGATAACAGTGGAGGAGACACTGATGAAGCACTTCATTCCGACTTTGGCTCTGTCGGCGGCCGCCGCCCTGATGGGCGGCGCGGCTTTGGCGCAAGAGGCGGCGACCGTGGCATTCCTGATGCCCGACCAAGCCTCGACCCGGTATGAGCAGCACGACTTTCCCGGCTTTCAGGCCGAGATGGCCAAGCTGTGCGCCGATTGCACCGTGATCTATCAGAACGCCAATGCCGATGTGGCGCTGCAACAGCAGCAGTTCAACTCGGTCATCGCGCAGGGCGCCAAGGTCATTGTGCTTGACCCGGTGGATTCCGCCGCCGCCGCCGGTTTGGTGACGCTGGCCCAGTCGCAGGGCGTCAAGGTCATCGCCTATGACCGCCCGATTCCCGACCAGCCTGCCGATTTCTATGTGTCGTTCGACAATCAGGGCATCGGCAAGGCCATTGCGGTGTCGCTGGTCGAACACCTCAAGGCATCGGGCGTTCCGGCCGGGGCTGGCGTGCTGCAGATCAACGGTTCGCCCACCGATGCGGCGGCCGGGCTGATCCGTGACGGCATCCACGAAGGGCTGAAGGATTCCGGCTATGTCACGCTGGCCGAATTCGACACGCCCGATTGGGCACCGCCCAAGGCGCAGGAATGGGCCGCAGGCCAGATCACCCGCTTTGGCGCCGACATCAAGGGCGTCGTGGCGGCCAATGACGGCACCGGCGGCGGCGCGATTGCGGCCTTCAAGGCGGCAGGCGTGAACCCGGTTCCGCCGGTGACGGGCAATGACGCGACCATTGCGGCGCTGCAACTGATCATCGCGGGCGACCAGTACAACACGATCTCCAAGCCTTCGGAAATCGTGGCGGCAGCAGCGGCGAACATCGCGGTCACCTTCCTGAAGGGCGAAGTGCCGGAACCCAAGACCTCGCTTTACAACACGCCTTCGGAACTCTTCGTTCCGGCGGTTGTGACGGCCGAGAACATCAAGGCGGAAATCTTCGACAAGGGCATCCAGACGCCTGAGGAAATCTGCACTGGCGAATATGCCGAGGGCTGCAAGAAACTGGGCATCACCCAGTAAGCAAGACCACCTTGTCCGGCCCGATTCCGGGCCGGACAGTCTGAACTGTCGGGGAGGGCGGTTTGATGGCCGGTTCTACGCATATTTCCGCGCGCAAGGGCGAACGGATTCTTAGCCTGCGCGGCGTTTCCAAGAAATTCGGGGCGGTTTCGGCACTGACCGACATCGATCTTGATATTCACGCCGGGGAAGTCGTGGCTTTGGTTGGCGACAATGGCGCGGGCAAATCCACCTTGGTCAAGGTTCTGGCCGGTGTTCATCAGCCGACCAGCGGCACAGTTGAATTCATGGGCCGTCAGGTAACCATGGATAGCCCCGCCGCCGCCCTGAACATGGGCATCGCCACGGTGTTTCAGGATCTGGCGCTGTGCGAAAACCTTGATGTCGTCGCCAATCTGTTTCTGGGCCATGAAATGTCGCCTTGGCGGCTGGACGAGGTTCAGATGGAGGTTCGCGCCTGGACCCTGCTGAAAGAGTTGGCGGCGCGCATCCCTTCGGTGCGTGAACCCATCGCCTCGCTGTCCGGCGGCCAGCGCCAGACCGTTGCCATCGCGCGGTCGCTGCTGCTTGACCCCAAGATCATCATGCTGGACGAACCCACCGCCGCGCTGGGCGTGGCGCAAACCGCCGAAGTGCTGAACCTGATCGAGCGCGTGCGTGACCGGGGCCTTGGCGTCATCATCATCAGCCACAACATGGAAGATGTGCGCGCTGTGGCAGACCGGATCGTGGTGCTGCGCCTTGGCCGCAACAACGGTGTTTTTACCCCCGAAACCTCAAACCAGGAACTGGTCGCCGCGATCACCGGCGCCACTGAAAACGCCGTGTCGCGCCGCAACGAACGGCTTGAATCCGAAGCCCGGGGAGAACACGCATGACCCAGAACCCGACCCCCATGCTGGACCGCTCTGACGCCCGCGTCCGCCATGATGACAGCCTGATGGGCGCCGTGCGTGAATTCCTTGACCGGGTAAAATCGGGCGATCTTGGCATGTTGCCGGTTGCCATTGGCCTTGTGGTCATCTCGGTGGTGTTTTCCGCGCTGAACCCGGTGTTTCTGGCACCGAACAACCTTGTGAACATGCTGTTCGATTGCGCCACCGTGGGCGTCATCTCGCTGGGAATCGTCTGCGTGCTGATGCTGGGCGAGATTGACCTGTCGGTCGGCTCGATGAGCGGCTTTGCCTCGGCCATGGTCGGCGTTTTGTGGGTCAATATGGGCCTGCCGGTGGGGCTGGCCATTCTGGCGGCGCTGATCGTGGGCGCGCTGGTTGGCAGCATCTATGCCTTTTTGTTCAATAAACTGGGGATGCCCAGCTTTATCTCTACCCTGTCCGGCCTGCTGGCGATCCTTGGGATGCAGCTTTACATCCTTGGGCCGACCGGCTCGATCAACCTGCCCTTCGCCTCGGCGCTTGTGGGGTTTGGTCAGTTGTGGATCATTCCGAAATGGCTGTCGCATCTGCTGGCGCTGTTGCCGGGTGCGGTGATGGTGCTGACGGGCATGTCAGTCATGCGCCGCCGCACCGCCGCCAACCTGTCGGCGCAGCCCCTGGGCCGGCTGGTGCTGAAGGCTGCCGTCCTGACTGCCGCGCTGGAATTCGCGGTGTGGTATCTGAACCTTGGGCGCGGTGTGCCGCTGATGTTCGGGCTGTTTGTCGCCCTTGTCGTGGCGCTGAACTATGCGCTGACCCGCACGCAATGGGGCCGGTCAATGTTTGCCGTGGGTGGCAACCGAGAGGCGGCGCGCCGGTCGGGTATCAACGTCAAGCGCATCTATCTTTCGGCCTTCATGCTGTGTTCGACCTTTGCGGCGCTTGGCGGTATGCTGTCGGCCTCTCGTCTTGCCTCTTCCAGCCAGCAGGCGGGCACGGGCGACGTGAACCTGAACGCCATCGCGGCGGCGGTCATTGGTGGCACCAGCCTGTTTGGTGGCCGGGGCAGCGCATGGTCGGCCCTGTTGGGCATCATCGTCATTCAGGCGATTTCCAATGGCCTGACGCTGCTGAACCTGTCGTCCTCGCTGCGCTACATGATCACTGGGGGCGTGCTTGCCACAGCCGTGATCGTTGACAGCCTGGCCCGTCGTTCCCGCGTCAGCCATGGCCGCGCCTGAGAATTGGAGAACCCCATGTCTAACCTGATGAAGAACAAGGTCGCGGCGATTTCGGGTGCAGCCTCTGGCATCGGCCTTGAATGCGCGAAGATCCTGCTGGAAGAGGGCGCCAAGGTTGTGCTGATCGACCGCGCCGAAGACCGGCTGAACAAGCTGTGCGCTGACCTTGGGCCGAATGCCTTGCCGCTGGTGGTCAACCTGCTGGACGGGGCCGAGGTGTCGGGGATGCTGCCCCGAATCCTTGATCTGGCGGGCAGCCTCGACATCTTTCACGCCAATGCCGGGGCCTATATCGGCGGTCCGGTGGCCGAGGGCGACCCAGACGCCTGGGACCGGATGCTGAACCTGAACATCAACGCCGCCTTCCGCTCGGTCCATGCGGTGCTGCCGCATATGATCGCGCAAAAGTCTGGCGACATCCTGTTCACCTCTTCCATCGCGGGCGTGGTGCCGGTGGTGTGGGAGCCGATCTACACCGCGTCGAAATTCGCGGTGCAGGCTTTTGTTCATTCCACCCGCCGTCAGGTGGCCCCCCACGGTGTTCGCGTCGGCGCGGTTCTGCCCGGCCCTGTGGTGACCGCCCTGCTGGACGACTGGCCCAAGGCCAAGATGGAAGAGGCGCTGGCCAATGGCAGCCTGATGCAGCCACGCGAAGTGGCCGAGGCGGTGCTGTTCATGCTGTCGCGCCAACGGAATGTCACGATCCGCGATCTGGTCATCCTCCCGAACAGCGTCGATCTGTGACACGGGCCCGGCGCGCCGCCTCCACGGTGCGCCGGGCATACCCGCAGCCCCAAGAAGGAGCCCGCCATGCCCGGACCCCATTCTGATGACACATCTTGCGTGATCGGTGTCGATGTCGGCACCGGCAGCGCGCGAGCGGGCGTGTTCAGCCTTTCGGGCCAGATGCTGGGCACCGCAAAGCAGGACATCACACTGTATCGTGGTCCCGGCGCGATGGTGGAGCAATCTTCCACTCAAATCTGGCAGGCGGTCTGTGCCTCGGTGCGCGGGGCCATGGCGCAGGCGGGTGTGGCCGCATCGGCCATTCGTGGCATCGGCTTTGATGCGACCTGTTCGCTGGTGGTGCTGGGGCAGGGTGGCCAGCCGCTGCCGGTTGGCCCTTCGGAAGACCCGGACCGCGACGTCATCGTCTGGATGGATCACCGCGCCATCGAACAATCCGAACGCATCAACGCCATGGGGCATCGCGTGCTGGACTATGTCGGGGGTCGCATCTCGCCCGAGATGGAGACGCCCAAGATCCTGTGGCTGAAAGAGAACCGCCCGCAGGTGTTTGGCGATGCCTGGGCGTTCTTTGACCTTGCCGATTTCCTGACATGGCGGGCCACCGGCGATCTGGCACGGTCTACCTGCACGGTCACCTGCAAATGGACCTACCTTGCCCATGAACGCCGCTGGGATGCCGATTACTTCCGCCGTATCGGTCTGGCGGAACTGGCCGAGGAGGGCTTTGCCCGCATCGGCCAAACCGTGGTTGATCCGGGCACGGCGCTGGGCAGTGGCCTGACCCCGCAGGCCGCGGGGGAGCTAGGCCTGCGCCCCGGCACCGCCGTTGCCGCCGGGATGATCGATGCCCATGCGGGTGGCATAGGCACCGTCGGCTGCGAAGGCGATCCGCAGGCGACGCTGGCCTATGTGTTCGGCACCTCGTCCTGCACCATGACGTCTACCGCCGATCCGGTCTTTGTGCCGGGGGTGTGGGGGCCATATTTCTCGGCCATGGTGCCGGGCATGTGGCTGAACGAGGGGGGGCAGTCTGCCGCCGGGGCCGCGATTGAACAGCTTTTGTCCTTCCACCCCGCCGCGCCTGCGGCCACCGTCGCTGCACAGGCGGCGGGCCTTTCGCTGCCCGCCTATCTGGCGCAGCTTGCGGGCGATCTTTCTGACGGGGCCGACCCGGTGGCCTTGGCTGCCGGATTGCATGTCGTGCCAGAGTTTCTGGGCAACCGCGCCCCCTTTGCTGATCCGCACGCCCGCGCGGTCATTGCCGGTTTGGGCATGGGACGCGAGGTTTCCGACCTTGTGGCCCTTTATATCGCGGGCCTTTGCGGCATCGGCTATGGCCTGCGCCAGATCATCGAGGCGCAGGACAAAGCTGGTGCCGCGATTTCGCGCATCGCGATCAGCGGTGGGGCAGGGCAGTTGGATCTGGTGCGCCAGATTCTGGCCGACAGCACGGCCAAGCCGGTGATCAGCGTCACGGCGGCAGAGCCGGTGTTGCTGGGGTCTGCCATTCTGGGGGCGGTTGCTGGGCGGGCATACAAAGATGTGGCGCAGGCGATGGCGGCAATGTCGCAGCGCGACCGGGTTTATGAGCCGCAGTCACCCCAGACCATTGCGCTGCATGATGCGCGCTATCTGGCCTTTACGCGGCTGCAATCGCTGGCCCGCGATCTGCGGTCAGATCTGCACTGACCCGATAGGTCCGGGCGCGAAGGTCTCCTCGCGCCCGGCTTTTGGATTACACGTCGAAACGGTCGGCGTTCATCACCTTGTTCCACGCGCCTACGAAATCGCGCAGGAACTTTTCCTTGGCGTCATCCTGAGCGTAAACCTCGGCAATCGCCCGCAATTGCGAATTCGAGCCGAACACCAGATCGGCGCGGGTCGCCGTCCATTTCGCAGCCCCGGTTGCGCGGCACTTGCCTTCGAACAGGTCCGCCGCGTCAGCGGTCGGGGCCCAGACCGTGGCCATGTCCAACAGGTTGACAAAGAAGTCATTCGTCAACTGGCCGGGCTTGCTGGTCAGCACCCCATGCGACGTGCCGCCATGGTTCGCCCCCAGTGCGCGCAGGCCGCCCACCAGCACCGTCATCTCGGGCGCGGTCAGCTTCAGAAGTTGCGCACGGTCCACCAGCAGCTCTTCGGCAGAGACTTTGAACGCCTTTTTCTGCCAGTTGCGGAAGCCGTCGGCCTCTGGCTCCAGCGGGGCAAAGCTTTCGGCGTCGGTCTGGGCTTGCGTCGCATCGGTGCGGCCCGGCAGGAACGGCACCACGATGGCCCGGCCTGCCGCGCGCGCGGCAGCCTCAATCGCCGCAGCCCCGCCCAGCACGATCAGATCGGCCAGCGACACCTTCTTGCCGTTTCCACCGGCATCGAACGCCGCCTTCACGCCTTCCAGCACCGAAAGCACGCGGGCCAGTTGTTCAGGCTGGTTCGCCTCCCAATCCTTTTGCGGCGCAAGGCGAATGCGCGCGCCGTTGGCCCCGCCACGGAAGTCAGACCCCCGGAAGGTTGAGGCAGAGGCCCAGGCCGTTGCCACCAGCTCCTGCACCGACAGGCCGGTGCTCAGGATCTTGGCCTTCAGCGCCGCGATGTCGGCGGCGTCGATCAGTGGATGATCCACCGCAGGAACCGGGTCTTGCCAGATCAGGTCTTCGGCGGGCACTTCCGGCCCCAGATACAGCACCTTCGGCCCCATATCGCGGTGGGTCAGCTTGAACCACGCCCGCGCAAAGGCATCGGCGAAAGCTGCCGGATCGTCATGGAAGCGGCGCGCGATCGGGCCATAGATCGGGTCGAACCGCATGGCGAGGTCGGCGGTGGTCATCATCGGGCGATGTTTGATCGACGGATCATGCGCATCGACGACCATGTCTTCATCCGCCACATCCTTGGCCAGCCAGATTTGCGCGCCTGCGGGGGATTTGGTCAGTTCCCATTCGTATTGGAACAGAACCCGCAGGTAGCCCATGTCCCAGGTGGTCGGATTGGGCTTCCACGCCCCTTCAATACCCGATCCGGTGGTATGAATGCCCTTGCCGGTGCCGAAAGCATTGGCCCAGCCAAGGCCCTGTGCCTCAATCGGGGCGGCTTCGGGGTCGGGGCCGACCAGCGCTGGGTCACCCGCGCCATGGGCCTTGCCAAAGGTATGGCCGCCCGCGACCAGCGCCACGGTTTCTTCGTCATTCATCGCCATGCGGCCAAAGGTGTCGCGGATGTCGCGGCCCGAGGCGACCGGATCGGCCACCGCATTCGGGCCTTCGGGGTTGACGTAGATCAGGCCCATCTGCACGGCGGCCAGCGGATTATCCAGTTGCCGTTCGCCGGTATATCGGTTGTCACCCAGCCAGGTGGTTTCATCACCCCAATAGATGTCTTCTTCCGGCTCCCACACATCGGGGCGGCCACCGCCGAAACCAAAGGTCTTGAAGCCCATCGATTCCAGCGCGCAGTTGCCGGCAAGGATCATCAGGTCAGCCCAGGACAGGGCATTGCCGTATTTCTGCTTGACCGGCCACAGCAGACGGCGGGCCTTGTCAAGGTTCACGTTGTCGGGCCAAGAGTTCAGCGGCGCAAAGCGCTGCGTGCCCGCGCGTGCGCCGCCGCGCCCGTCGGCAGTGCGGTAGGTGCCAGCGCTGTGCCATGCCATGCGGATAAAGAACGGCCCATAATGGCCCCAATCGGCGGGCCACCAATCCTGGCTGTCGGTCATCAGGGCATAGATATCGGCTTTGACGGCGGGCAGGTCCAGCTTTTTGAACGCCTCGGCATAGTCAAAGCTGCCGCCGAACGGGTCGGACAGGGCCGTGTTCTGATGCAGGATGCGCAGGTTCAACTGGTTCGGCCACCAGTCGCGGTTTGACCGGACCTTGGTGCGCACCGCAGGGTTGGTGCCATGCAGCACAGGGCATTTGCCGCCCGTGGTCGTGTTGTTGCCGTCCATGATTTCCTCCGCTTCGGATGGGTGTCAGGCGCCGGCGGTCAGCCGGCCCTGAATCTGGAATCATTCTTAACAGAGCAATTCAATCAGGGTAACTTGTATATTCTGATGAATGAAATAAGTTATTCTGATGAATAACCTGACCCTCAAGCAAATCAGATACTTCGATGCGCTGGCCCGCCATCGCCATTTCGGTCGTGCGGCAGAAGATTGCGCAGTGACCCAGCCCGCCCTGTCGATGCAGATCAAGGATCTGGAAGAGGGGCTGGGAACGCCTCTGTTTGAACGGGGCGGGCGGCAGGTGCGGCTGACCGGCTTTGGCGAGGTGTTTCTTGACCGCGTGCAAAGCATTCTGCGCGCGGTGGATGATCTGAAAGACCTTGCCCGCGCGGCAAACAGCCAGCCTGCGGGCCGGTTGCGGATTGGGGTCATCCCGACCGTCGCGCCCTATCTCTTGCCGACGATCATTTCGCGGCTGTCGGCGCTTTACCCCGACCTTGATCTGAATTTGCGCGAAACCGTGACACCTCGGCTGCTGGAAGAACTGATCGAGGGGCGGCTGGATACTGCGATCCTTGCGCTGCCGGTTTCTGAACCCGCGCTGACCGAAGTGGCGCTGTTCACCGAGCGTTTCGTTCTGGTGCGCCCCGACGCGGATGCCGACCTGCCGGTTCCCAGCCGCGACATGCTGCGTGAAATGCGGCTGCTGCTGTTGGAAGAGGGGCATTGTTTTCGCGATCAGGCGTTGTCGTTCTGCAATATGGCCTCGACCCGGCCCAGAGAGCTGCTGGATGGCAGCTCTCTGTCCACGCTGGTGCAGATGGTGGGGTCTGGCATTGGCGTGACGCTGATCCCTGAAATGGCAGTGCCGGTAGAAACTCGGTCGGCGGCGGTCACGGTGCAGCGGTTTCGCGATCCGCAGCCGATGCGCACCATCGGCATGGTCTGGCGCAAGTCCAGCCCGCTGGAGGCGCAGTTGATGCAGATTGCCGATGCCGTCCGCCAATCTGGCGATGTGTTGCGGCAGGCCAGCGGGCTGACCACGTTGCCCGGCTGGCGGCGCGGCTGATCACATCTCGCGCAGCGGCAGGGCGCTGGTGTATTTTTCCTGCGCCAGCGCGAAAGAGGATTCGATCGAGGCCACCCCTTCCAGACGCGTCAGCCGCGATTTCAGGAACTGGTCGTAATCTTCCAGACTGGCCACGACGACGCGCAGCAGAAAATCTTGCCGCCCGGTCATCAGGTAGCACTCCATCACTTCGGGCCAATCGGCGATGGCCTTGGAAAAGCGCAGCAACGCATCTTCGCGTTGCCGTTCCAGCCGGACCGAGACGAAGACGCTGACCGGCAGCCCCGCGCGTTTCTGATCAACCAGCGCGACATAGCCCTTGATCAGCCCGGCCTCTTCCATCAGGCGGATACGGCGCAGAACCGGCGTGGGCGACAGGCCCACACGGTCGGAAATTTCCTGCATGGTCAGGCGCCCATCCTGCTGCAACAGCGTCAGGATGTGGCGGTCGATTCGGTCAATCCTTGGTTCTGAAGCCATCTGATCTGCGATTGAGTGGTGGTTTTCACTAATACTGCCGCCATGAGTACCGCACTTTGGCCATTATCGCCATCCCTGCCGCGCTAGGCTTTGCCATCGCAGCAGGAGAAGCCAGCATGCCCGACGGACCCTTTTCGCCGCCCCTTGCGGGCCATATCGCCCAATTGACCAAGCTGGAGCAGCGCGTTCTCTGGCTGGCGGCATGGACGATCCACAACGCCAACCACCTGCGCGAAAACCGCGATGGGCTAAAGGTGGGTGGGCATCAGGCCTCGACCGCCTCGCTGACCACGGTGCTGACGGCACTTTATTTTCATGCCCTGCGGCCAGAGGATCGGGTAGCGGTGAAACCCCATGCCAGCCCGGCGCTGCATGCGATCCTGTACATGATGGGACGGCAAAGTCTGGACAAGCTGAAGGCGTTTCGCGCCCTTGGCGGTGCGCAATCCTATCCGTCGCGCACCAAGGATACCGAGGATGTCGATTTCTCGACCGGCTCGGTGGGGCTGGGCGTGGCGCAGACGCTGTTTTCGGCGCTGGTGCAGGATTATGTGCGCGACCACGGCTGGGGGCTGGACCGGCCCGAGGGGCGGATGGTCGCCCTGCTGGGCGATGCCGAACTGGATGAGGGCAATATTTATGAGGCCCTGCTGGAAGGGCAAAAGCATGGGCTGCGAAACTGCTGGTGGATCGTCGATTACAACCGCCAAAGTCTGGATGCCGTGGCCGAAGATGGTCAGCTTGATCGGCTGGCCCCGGTGTTCCGCGCGCTTGGCTGGCAGGTCGTTACCCTGAAACACGGCCATTTGCAGCAAGCGGCCTTTGCCGAACCGGGGGGCGAGGCGTTGCGCGACTGGATCGACGGTTGCCCCAATGCCGAATATTCAGCGCTGTGCTTTCAGGGCGGGGCGGCTTGGCGCGCCCGGTTGACCCGCGATTTCGCGGGCGACAACGCGGCGCTGTCGCTGATTGCCGCGCGGGATGATGATGCTCTTGCCGCCCTGATGACCAACCTTGGCGGCCATGACATGGCGCTTTTGTGCGAGGCTTTTGCCGCCGCGCGCGATCATGATCAGCCGGTGGTGTTCTTTGCCTATACCGTCAAGGGCCACGGCCTGCCGTTGGCGGGCCATAAAGACAACCACGCCGGGCTGATGACGCCCGACCAGATGGCGACCTTTCGCCAAACCATGGGCGTGGCCGAAGGGCAGGAGTGGGACCGCACAGATGACCCCGCCGCCTTGCAGGCATTTCTGACGCAGGTGCCCTTTCTGTCTGGCGGCCCGCGCCGGTTGGTGGCCCCGGCGGTGGCGGTGCCCGAACGGCTGACACTGCCGCCCGAGCGCGGAGCGGTTTCGACCCAGACCGTCTTTGGCCTGCTGATGGCCGGTCTGGCGAAATCGGATCATCCGATTGCCGACCGCATCGTCACAACCTCGCCCGACGTGACCGTTTCGACCAACCTTGGCGCTTGGGTGAACCGCCGCAAGGTGCATGCCCGCGCCGTGCGCGAAGATGCCTTTCGGCTGGCGCGACTGCCGTCCACCTTTCGCTGGGACAAGGGGCCAGAGGGGCAGCACATCGAACTGGGCATCGCCGAGATGAACCTGTTCGCCATGCTGTCGGCGCTGGGTCTGTCGGGTGATCTGTTCGGCCAGACGCTGATCCCGGTCGGCACGCTATATGACCCGTTCATCAGCCGGGGCCTCGATGGGCTGAACTATGCCTGCTATCAGGATGCCCGGTTCATTCTGGCCGCAACGCCCAGTGGCATCACGCTGGCCCCCGAAGGCGGTGCACACCAATCCATCGCCACGCCGCTGATTGGCATGTCGCAGCCGGGGCTGACGATGTTCGAACCGGCCTTCGGGCATGAACTGGCGGTGATCCTGCGTTTTGCGCTGGCTCATGTGCAGCGGCGTGGGCCTGTTTCGCCCGATCCGGCGACCGGGCTTGCCGATGATGCGGGCGGCGCGGTCTATCTGCGGCTTTCGACCCGCCCGATCGATCAGGCTCCGCCCCTGCCGCCTGAGCGGGAGGGTGACCTCTTGGCCGGGGCCTATTGGCTGCGCCCGCCCGGTCCGAATGCCGAGGCGGTCATTGCCTATGCCGGGGCCGTTGCCCCCGAGGCGATTGCCGCCACCGGCGCGCTGGCCGAGGCGCGGCGCGATGTGGGCCTTTTGGCCGTCACCTCTGCCGCGCGGCTCTATCAGGGCTGGACGGCGGCGGGGGCCCTGCGCGCCAAGGGCCGGCAAGCCACCTGTCATGCCGAACGCCTGCTGGCGGGCCTGCCGCGCGATTGCGGGCTGATCACGGTGACCGACGGCCACCCGGCGGCCTTGGGCTGGCTGGGGTCTGTGGCTGGGCACCGGACGCGGGCGCTGGGCGTGACGGGCTTTGGCCAAAGCGGCGACATTCCCGATCTTTACCGCGCGCATGGGCTGGATACGGTGGCAATTCTGGCCGCCGTTCGTAGCCTGACACCGGGGCGCCCGGTTCCCGATGCCTGACCGCGCAGGATCGTGACCGCCTGTGCAACTTAGAATGACTTGAAAAAGCGCATCTTCCCTGTAACTTTGAATTTCTATGGACAGGTCCGCGCAACTTCAGGACCATTGTTGAACTGGCAAAGCATCCGAAAACCGGCGGGGAGGGTCGGGGTTAGATCTGCTTTGCTGAAATAGTTCAAAGATCACGGGACATTGGGAGGTGGCCATGGTCGATATCATTTCAAAACGTGACGGTCCGCGACGTGAAGACGAACGCGCGCGCAAGCTGATTCACGAGAATCGGGCAACCATCACCCAGTTGGCCGACAGGCTGACCCAGGGCGGTTACAGCGCGAACAAGGCGGCCAAGGCCGCCGCTGCGGCCGGTCCGCAGGCTGAGGGCAAGCTGATCCATGATCTGTCGCCCGCCTCGGTGCGCAGCCATGATACCGGCGACTTGCGGGTCAAGGTCAGCCTGAACAACCGCGTTGTGGCCTATGATGGCGGCTCTGGCCGTCAGGTCCATCTGTTGGGAGAGATCCGGCGGCAGGACGGCATGCGATATTTCGCCCTGGCAGGATCCGCCAACGGGTTTATATCCGATCTTCCGGCCGAGGTGCTTGGCCCGATCGAAGAACTGGATGGCCAGATCATCGATGCCGCTTGCCCCGAAACCCTGCTGGCGCAGGAAATTTCGGAACGCCTAGGCTATGCCTGACGCCCGGTCTGCCTGACCGGACGGCCATTATCTCCTCCCGCAGTCCCTCTCGCTGCACTTCTGACAGAGAGACAGATCGCAAGGGCACCCAACGCCCCAGCTCTTTGGGAAGGAAAACATGACCGATTTTCTAACGGGATTTCATACCCGCACCGGCATGTTCGATGACTGGCTTGATCAGCGTGCCACCATGCGCGCCTGGGAAGATTTTTTAACCTTTCGCGATGTGGACCGCAGCCAGACCTCGGGTGTGCGGCGCGAGATTCTGGAATCCTGGTCGCGCAGCCTGGCCTCTGGCATCGATGCCACCGCCGTGCTTGCGCCCCTTGATGAAACCGAAGAGCGGCTGGAGGCGGCACGGCAAAAGAATGGCGAGTTGCGCGCGGCGGCGCAGGTGCCTTTTGCCAAGATCGGTCCGCTGCTGGCCGATGCCAATGCGCTGCTGATCCTGACCGATGCGGATGGCACAGTGCTGGACCAGATCGGCGATGACCGCACGCATGAGGCGGCGCGCGGTATCCATCTGGTGCGCGGCGGCAATTGGGATGAGGCGGCGATCGGGACCAATGGTATCGGCACCGCAATCCGGTCGGGCCGGCCCACCGTGGTTCATGCCTCGGAACATTTTTGTCAGGGCATCAAGACCTGGACCTGTGCCGCCGCCCCGGTGCGCGACCCGGTGGACCAGCGCATCATCGGTGCGGTCGATCTGTCCGGCCCGCCCACGATTTTCCGCCCCCACAATGTCGCCATGATCGCCGCCGTCGCGCGCGAGATCGAATCTGCGCTGGCCGAGCGGCAGGATATGCGGCGTATTCGACTGCTTGAGGCATTTCTGGATTCCGGTTCAGCCCATGGCAAGACCGATGCTGTGGTGATCCTGGACCGCATCGGGCGGGTGATGTATCACCGCCACCCCAGCGGCTTGGCCGAGGTGCAAGAGCTGCGCGATCTGGCGTTGGGCCGTCAGTTGATCGCGCTGTCGGGTTCGATGAGCGACCATGACATCGTGCGCGCCATGCCGCCGCATCTGCAACCCAGCGGCGTCAGCCGTCTGGTGCTGGATGGGGAATTCAGCGGCGCCGCCCTGATCCTGCCGCCACGCCGGGGCGCTGTGGCGCAGCTTGTCCGCCCACACTCCGCACCCGTGCGCATTCCGCCGCGCGCCGGGGCCGAGGGCGATGAGCTGCTGATGATCGGGCAAGAGCCGAAATTCCTTGCCGCTGTCGAACTGGCCCGGCGCGCGGCGGCGGCGGGCGCGCCGGTGCTTATTCAGGGCGAGACGGGTGTTGGCAAAGAGCTGTTCGCCCGGCTGGTTCACGCCGGGGCCGGGCACAAGGGGCGCAGCCCGTTTGTCACAGTCAACTGCGGGGCAATCTCGGCTGATCTGTTCGGATCGGAACTGTTCGGCCATGCTGCGGGGGCCTTTACCGGCGCCACCCGCGACGGCAAGGCAGGCAAGTTTGAACAGGCCGATGGTGGTGTGCTGTGTCTGGATGAAATTGGCGAGATGCCGTTGGAATTGCAGCCCTACCTGCTGCGGGTGCTGGAACAGCGCGCGGTGTACCGCATCGGCTGTTCGCGCCGCCGCCAGATCGAGGTGCAGCTGGTCGCCATGACCAACCGCGATCTGGGGCAAGAGGTTGAAACCGGGCGTTTCCGTCGTGACCTGTTCTATCGGATCGGCACCGTCACGATTGAGGTGCCCCCGCTGCGCGAACGCGCCTGCGACATTGCGGTGCTGGCCGACCATTTCAACCAGCGCGTCGCCCAGCGTCTGGGCCGCGACCCGCTTGTGGTGTCAGATGGCGCGATGGACCGGCTGCTGGCCTATCGCTGGCCCGGCAACGTGCGTGAACTGCGCAACCTGTTTGAACGGCTGCATCTGATCGCATCTGGCACCGTTGTGACCGAGGGCGATCTGCCTGCCGCCTTCCATCAGCAGCAACCCGGTCCTGCTCCCGATCCCATAACGCCCCTTGCCGCAGAAGAACCCGCTAGCCTGACCGATCTGGAAGAACAGGCGATCCGCCGCGCGCTGGTCGCGGCAGAGGGCAACCTGACCCGCGTGGCCACGGTTCTGGGTATCTCTCGGCCCACGCTTTACCGCAAGCTCAAGGCCTACGGCATCCGTCGCACCTATGAATGAAACCGCGCGAGGCGGAAGGTTTCCCTTCCGCCCCGGCAGGAGCGCGGCCCTGACCCTCTGGACCCAAATCTCTGGGCCAGGGGGGCGGGAAGCAAATGGGCCGCTTGCTCGAACCTTTCCTTAGGGAACGATGACACCGCGCCCGGTAAAGCGGCGGTTCTTGAAGTCATCAATCGCGGTGTTGATGTCATCCAGCTTGTAAGCGGTGTAGTGCATCTTCACCTTGCCGTCGGCGTTCAGCTCCATCAGCTCTACCAGTTCGGTATAATCGCCCACCAGGCTGCCGCCGATCTTGATCTCATTCGCCACCAGATCCAGCGTCGGTATCTGCACCGTGCCGCCATAGCCGACGACAATCACCTCGCCGCCCTTGCGCAGCAGCTTCCAGCAGATGTTTTCCACTCCCAGCTCGCCCACAAAGTCGATGACCACATGGGCGCCGCCGCCCGTGATGGTCTTCAATTCCTCAATCAGGTTCGGCCCACCGTCCAGGACGTAGTCGGCCCCCAGTTCGCGGGCCAGAACCTGCGCGCCGGGTTCGCGGTCAATCGCAATCGTGCGGCAGCCCGACATTTCGCGCAGCACTTGCAGGGCGATATGGCCCAGACCGCCGACGCCCAGCACGGCGCAGAAACTGCCCGGCGGCAGCATCTTGGCGGCCCGCTTTGCGGCGCGATAGGCGGTGATGCCGGCATCGGCCATGGGCGCCACATCCAGCGGCGCGATATTGGTGTTCAGCTTGATCAGTGACCGTTCGTTGGTCAGGAAATATTCGGCAAAGCCACCGTTCAGGCCAAGGCCGGGAAACAGCCCATGGTCGCAATACATGTCATGGCCGTGGTGGCAGTTCAGGCAAACCCCGCAGGTGCGCAAGGGGTGGCAGATCACCGCATCGCCCGGCTTCACGGTCTTGACGGCGCTGCCCACATCTTCTACCCAACCGGCATTTTCATGGCCCATCACATAAGGCAGCAGGCTGCCATGGGGGTCCATGATGCCCTGCCAGACGCCTTCGATGATGTGCAGATCGGTCCGGCACAACCCGGCGGCGCCGACGCGCACGATCACCTCATCCGGGGCGGTAATGGTGGGGGCGGGAATATCCTCGATCCGCAGTTTCACGTTCATTGCGGGATCGTATTCGTACAGTCTTGCGGCCTTCATGGCGCAGTCCTTTCATGCAAATGGGGGTGATGGGGTGGCCTGCCCGGCCACCCCGCGCCGTCACTGACGGCCCAGCCGTTCCGAGCCGCCGCCAAGGGCGGGGCCGGCGGTGGGGTCAACATAATCCTCGGCATGACCGATCAGGGTTTCGGTGGTCAGGATCAGACAGGCGACCGAGGCGGCATTGCCCAGGGCCGCGCAGGTGACCCGCAAGGGATCAACGATGCCCGCAGCAATCATGTCGCGGAAGGTGCCGTTTGCCGCATCAAAGCCATGGCCCATGCCCGACCGGATCACCTCCGCGATCACCGAATTCGGGTCACATCCGGCGTTGATGGCGATGCGTGCCAAGGGCCGGGTCAGAACCGAGCGCACAAGGTCGATGCCTGCCGCGACATCGCCGCTGTGGCTGGCCGCCAGACTGTCCAGCTCTGGCGCGACATGGGCCAGGGCTGATCCGCCGCCGGGCACAACACCCTCTTCCACCGCCGCGCGGATGGCATGCAGCGAATCCTCGATAAGCTGGATCTTGCGCTTTTGTTCAACCGGGGTCAGCCCGCCCGCATAGATCACGGCGGTGCCACCCGACAGCTTGGCCAACCGCTCGCGCAGTTTGTCCTGCTCGATATTCGGGGGGGCCACGTCATACTGGCGCTGCACCTGAAGGCGGCGCGCGGTGATGGCAGCGGGGTCGCCCTCGCCCTTGATCACCGTGGTCTGGCTGGCCGAGGCGCGCACCTGACGCGCAGCCCCCAACTGATCGCGGGTCACGGCCTCAACCTTCTTGCCAAGATCGCGGGCAAGAACCTCACCCCCGGTCAGAATGGCCAGATCGTCCATCTGCGCGCGGCGCCAATGGCCATATTCCGGCGGATGCACGATCAGGTATTTGCCGGGCGGAGCGGCCTCGAGCAGCGTGACGATCACCTCTGGCGCGATTTCCTCGGCCACGATCAGCAGGGGGCGGCCTTCGGCATCGGCGATCTTGCGGGCGCTGTCCAACGCCGTGGGATCAAGGATCTTCTGGTCGGTCAAGAGGATCAGCGGGCGGTCCAGCACTGCCTCCATCTCGTCCTGATCTGTGACCATGTGATGAGAAAGATAGCCGCGTTCAAACGACATCCCTTCAATCACCTCCAGCGTCGTATCCACCGTCACCGAGAAATCGGCGCTGATGATGCCATCGGCCCCCACGCGCTGATGCGCCTCGGCGACAATGGCGCCAAGGCGCGGATCGGTGGCGGCGATATTCGCCACGGCTGTCAGAAGATGCGGATTGTCCTTGACCGAAACGGCCTGACGGCGCAACGCGGCCACAACGGTGCCCACTGCCAGTTCGATCCCCCGGCACAGATCAACCCCGCGCGCGCCGCGTTCTGCCTGCGCCACGCCCTGCTGGATCATGGCATTTGCCAGCACGATGGCGGTGGTGGTGCCGTCGCCCGCCACCTCGTTCGTTTGCATCGACACTTCGCGCACCACCTGCGCACCCATGTTTTCAAAGCGATCGGACAGTTCGATCTCGGTGGCGATTGACACGCCGTCGCGGGTGATCAGCGGGGTTCCGACCGGGCGGTCGATCATCGCGTTCAGGCCCTTTGGCCCCAGCGTGGGTTCAACGGCGGCGGCAAGGCGGGCAACGCCGCGGGCCAATGCCCGGCGGGCCTCGGCGCTGTGAAGCAGCATGTTCGGCATGGGTAATCCTCCCTTGTGACCGGACGCGGATTGCGCGCCGGTTTCCCTTCGTGGTGGTGGGTTGGCTTCGGTCAGCCTTGGCTGACGTGGCTGTCCTGCTGGTCTTTGGGCGGCACCCGCCCAAGGATGAAGTCGATCAGCTCCGGCTCCTCTCCGGTCCGGTCCACTTCCTTGTAGCGGGTGGCGGCCAGCCCGCGGCACATCGCGCCGTTGAACTCCATATTGATGCGGATGGCGCGCAGCCGCATCAGATGGTCGGGCAGCCCTTCCGCCGTGATCGGGTCGCCGTGCCAGGTGACAAAGGCCGGATCATCGGGCAGGCAGGCCAGACCGTCGCCCACCAGAATCTCGCGGTAGCGCGGCTTTTGCGCCGCCGCCTCGGGCTGGTTGCCAAGGTTCAGCGCATCCATCTGGCCCAAGGTCAGCGTGCTAATCTGGGCCGCCGTCCAGCCCATCGCCTTCAGGCCCAGGATCACGGTTTCCTGCCGACGCAGAAACGCCTTTTCGCGAAACTTCTCGCGCACCTCGGTCAGGTCAGAGCCGTCGGTCATCTCGGCAAAGACCGTCTCGAAGGGCTGCGCGCCGTTGACGGCGGCATTCACCCGGTCGGCAAAGCAATGGTCCAGCAGCCGCACCTGCACCCCCTGCACCCATGGGGCGGCAAGGGTCGCGCTGCGGATACCATCGGCCATCAGGAACGCGAAGTTGGGCGAACACCAATAGGTCGGCAGGCGAAAATCGATCACAACCTCGCCGCTGCGCGACACGTCCAGCCGTTCAACAAAGCCCATGTCGGTGATCGGCTCGTCAAGCTCCGGGTCGGTGACGGCGGACAGCCGCCGCCACACGTCCCTTGCTTGCGCGCCCCGGATTTGTGGCACGCTCATCGCCTTACTCCGCCGCGATGCGCACGGGGGAACCGGCCAGCTCGGCCTTTTTGGCGGCAACGTCGATGCCGTAAAGCCGGGCGGCGTTCAGGCCCAGGATCTTTTCCTTGATCTCGGGCGTCAGTTGCACGCCTCCCCGCTCTGACGAGATGTCCTCGGGGATCTGGAAGTTCCACAAGGCATTCACCAGCCATTGCGGCGTCCAGATTGCATAGTCAGACCCGAACAGAATCTTGTCCGGCCCGATCCAGAACAACAGTTCGGCAATCACCTCGGCAAAATAGCGGGGGCGCGAATGGATGAAGGGCAGCGCCACGGCCAAGCCGCCATAGACGTTGGTTTCCTGCGTCGCGATCCAACAGAAATCATCCAGACGCGGTAGGCCGCAATGCTCGATGATCCAGTTCAGGCCCTGAAAATCGGTGGCGGCATGGTCCACGTCATGCACGTCGAAGGCATCTTTCGACAGCGGAATGATCGTTGGGCCCTTGTGGACGTGGATGTTCTTGATGCCCAGCTTTTCGCACAGCTCAAAGCATTTGTAGGCCGCCGGATCGGTCAGTTTCCAGCCCTTGGAATCGCCGTTCCACTCGGCCGTGTACATCTTGACCCCTTTAATATCAAAGGTCTCTTTCATGTAGTGGATGTATTCGATAGCCTTTTCGCCATCGCGCGGATCGAAGGCCCCATTGACGATAAAGCGCCCCGGATTGATCGCCGCCATCTGGCTGGAGCGTTCGATGGACGAAAAACCTTCCTTGTAGAAATCGCGCAGATAGGTGGACTGGATGATCGCCATGTCATCCGGGCCATCGACGAACAGGTCGCGGTAGATGTCTTCGACCGTCTGCTTTTCGAATTTCGACTTTTCCCAAAGCTGCTCTTTGGGCGACAGCGCGGTGTGATAGGCATAAAAGCAGTCGATGAACTGCTTGCCGTGGATGTTGCGCTGGTTTGCCGGGCTGCCGTTCCAGAAATGGGTATGGCAGTCCAGAACGAAAACTTCTTTGCCGTCTGGCGTCTTGTACATGGTTTCCTCCCTGAATTTTGGCTGCTTGACGGGCCGTCCTGTGGGCGGCCCGTCGGTTCTGGCGGTCAGATGTATTCGAAGACTTCGTCCATATTGCCGAACAGGATCACCGTATTGTCATCGACGCGGACCATCCGGCCATAATGGGTCGAGGTGTTGACCTCGAAGATCTCGGCCGTCATCTCGCGGCCCAGAAACTCGCTGATGTCATCCATGCGGAAGATCAGCTTGCCTTCGCCGTCGATACGAATGGTGGCGGGGTTGTAGGTCACCGTCACCTTCGGGTCCTGGTCCATGAATTCGGCGATGGCGCGGGCCTCGACCGAGTCGTTCATGGTGACGCCACACTCATGCGAGATTTCGCGGCTGCTGAGGTCGATGTCCTTCATCGACTTGAAAATGTTACCCTTGCTGTTGTCGCGCGCTACGCTGGACATGGTCTCTCTCCTCTCAACGGGTCAGGCCGACTTCGCCCAGAATGCGCGCCAGCCGCTCTTGCGAGACGGCCTGCACATCGGCGAAAGACACGGGTTTGGAATGGGGTTGCGACCAGATCGGTTGCAGCGCAGTGGCGGCTTTTTCGGCCAGTGCTGCGTGCTTTTTGACCCAGCCGTTCATCAGCGCGCGGTTGTGGCTGGCGTGCTTTTCGTCGTTCACCAACAGGTAGATCAGGTCGATGGTGTTGGCGAGGTTGCGTTCATAATCCGCCTCGGCGGCCGAAATCACCGGCGGGGTGATGAAATCATTGTTGGCCGCCGCTGCCTGCATCAGAAAACCCGAGCGGAACAACTCGCCCACCAGCGGTTCAAAGATCAGGTTGATGGCGAAGTACTGCTCCAGATAGTCTTCGGTGCCCATGATGGTTTCAATCGCCAGACGGGTGGGCTGCCAGACCGGGTCTTCCAGCCAGGCCTTCTTGCCCGCCTCGTCATCCCAACCCGCGATGTCCATGCCGATTTCGGCCAGATACAGCGTGATGTCCTGGGCCAGCCGCATCTTGTAGGACGAATTGGTCAGCGTGGCGTTGTTGATCATCTGGGTATAGCCATAGCGCTGCGCCTGCATCAGCGAGGTGCCAAGGCCAAACTCAGCGTGCTTCCACGCGCCCAGATGCACCTGAAGGATGCGCTGCCAGGCTTTGTCGAACACCAGATGCGCCCCGGCCTTTCGGGCATTCGAGATGACGGCCTGCACCATCGTCTCGATCTTGGACTGGCGCTGGTAATGGGTGCGTTCCCATTCCTGATCGGGCGCCCGGAAGGCGTGCCAGTTCGACGAAAGGGCGCGGGTGTTGTCTTTGGTATAGGCACCCTTGCCGTTGCCAAAGCTGATGATCCAGTCCTGGATCAGATAGCGTTCGGGATCGGGCTGCACGTCACAGGTGACGTCTTCGTAATGCGTGGCGCGCTTGCCGCGCGGTTCAAAGTAGTTGTAGCGGCGGCTGGACGATCCGGCGAAAATCGCGGCCCCGGCTGCGCCAGAAGCAACGGAACTGGAAGTGGCTACCATAGTCTCTCTCCCTTGTTGGTAGGTGTTCACTGAAACGAGCGATCGGGCCGGCCTTAGTGGCCCGATGAACCGGACGTGGTCGTGAACTTGTCGTAGAAAATCCGCTCGCTGTCGTAGTCGAGCATGAAGAGCGTGGGGGTCAGCGCATCGATCATCGGTGGCGGGCCACAGGCATACACATCGCCCTGACCGGCCAGGCCCAGGTCTTTCAGCTTGCGCGAAACCGCCTCATGGACAAAGCCACGCTCGCCCTGCCAGCCGCCGTCTTCGGGGGCATGTGACAGAACCGGAATGAACTGCACCGCCGGATTGGCCGCCGTGATTGCCGCCAGCCTGTCCAGATGGAACAGGTCGGCCTCGGTCCGCGCGCCGTAAAAGAAATAGACCGGCCGGTCCTCGCCGCTGGCGATATGGTCGTGCAAGATCGACCAGACCGGCGACATGCCCGACCCTGCGCCCACCAGAACCACCGGCCCCTGACGGTTTTCGCGGCGGAAACACATGCCATAGGGGCCCGTGACCTTTACTGCTGCTCCGGCCCGGATTCCTCCGTTGTCGAGCTGGTTCGAGAACTTTCCTTCGGGGTATTTCTTGATGATGAAGGATAGTTTTTGGGTTTCGCTCGGCGGATTTGCCATGGAGAACGAACGCGTGATCGTCTCCCCTTCTTCCGTGGTGACTGTGATATCGACATACTGACCCGCCCAGAACTTGAGCGGCGCATTCAGCTCGATCTCAACGCCGCGAATGTCATGCGTCAGCTTCTGGAAATCCGTGATCCGCCCGTCGAACTGTTTGACGGGGATGGATTTGGACAGGACTTCCTCGTCATAGTTCAGCAGGTCGATCGTCAGATTGTCGAAGGCCTTGGCCCGGCACATCAGGATCTGGCCGCTGTCCTTCTCGCCGTCGTTCAGCGCGAAAGTCGAATATTTCAGCATCTCGACCTCGCCTTCCACCAGCACGCATTTGCAGGCGGAACACTGGCCCTCCTTGCAGCCATGCGGCAGCGAGATGCCCTGGCGGAACGCGGCATCAAGGACGGTTTCATCCTCGGTCACCTCGAATTCCACGCCCACAGGCTCCAGCCTTACGGTGTAAACCTCTCCCATTCTGTCCGGCCTCCTTGCCGTCAGTCCGGCAGCGCGGGGCTGCCAAAGTCATATCGCTGGATGGGGCGGGGGCCGGTTGTGGCCCCCGCCGGTTGGCTTAGTTGCAGGGCTTGATGGTAAAGCCCTTGCGGTATTCGGCGACGTGCTTGTCGCGTGCCTCGGGGGTCATTTCCCGCAGCAGCGTCAGCGGCGACAGCAGGGTGTGGCCGCGCACATCGTCCAGCGTCCACATGTCCTTGTCGTCGAACCGCAGGTGCGGTTGCGGGGTCAGGGTCTTGCCATCGTCACGGACGAAGTTCAGATCCTTGATCGCATCGGCCAGATCCCAGCCGTGATACAGGGTTTCCCACTCACGCTTGCCCGAGAACTTGCCCATCGCCGGGGTCGGACGGCCCTGATACTCGTTCGAGAAGGCCTCAACCGCGGTCCAGCGGTCCAGCTCATGGGCAAAGGTGTGAACCTGACCGTCGATGGTGTCGGTGACCATATCTTCGCGGATCAGGCACGGCACCAGGCACGACCAGCAGCGGTGCGGATAGACGTAGCCGACCTCTTCGTTGAAGGTGATGACCTTCTGGCCCGGCTTCGACAGCTTGGCATACCACTTCCAGAACTCGCCGAACTGGGCGTACCAGCCCGGATATTTGTGTTCGAACCATTCGAAGTCCTTGTCGGTCTGCGCCTCGATCCGCCAGAAGTTGACCGGCCAGCCCACGGCAAAGAACTGCGCCACCTTGTGGACATACTGCTTTTTGGTGATCCGGTTCCACGCCTCTTGCACGTCATCGTGGTGCACCTTGATGCCGTATTTTTCCAAGGGCAGCATGTAGGTGCGATAGTAGTCCTCGAAAATCCAGCGGTGCCACATTTCCGCATAGGATTCCTTTTCCTTGTCGCGGTTGGTGGTGCCGTATTCGATCAACGTGCCGATGGCGGCATCGACGATCGCGTGGTTCTGCCAAAAGGCGTAACGCAGGTCGCGTTCCAGCAGCAGGTGGTTTTCCGGCTCTTTCAGCGCGGCCATCAGCAGCGAATGGCCGTTGCCGATGTGGCGCGATTCATCCGACTGCACCGACAGGAACACCGTGGGCAACGCATAGTCGCCGTTGCGGGCGGCTTCGGAGGGCATGGCCACGAACAGGGTGTTGGTGAAGGCGGTTTCCGCCACAACCGTCAGATACATGCAGGCAGAGGTCATCACGTCGCCGGTGATGAAGCCTTCGCCGAACTGACGGCCGATCGTGGTGGCATAGCATTTCCCGAACGCTTCTTCGGTAATGTCAAAGCCCGCCGGGTCGATGTAATTTTCCATGTACCACTTTTTCAGGTTCATCTGAATGGTGGAGTGGCGGAATTCATCGACCATCTGCATGGTGAACCCGGTGCGCAGGTCTTCGCCGGGGGCGATGCGGGCCACCATGGCCATCGACCGCGCGGCCGAGATTTCGGGGAAGGGGATGATCGCCAGGAACAGCTTCATCCATTCCACCCAGCGCGGCTGCACGTTGCGGAACATATCGCCGCGCAGGGCGGCATCCAGCGCGCCGTAAACCCGGTTGTCCTTTTCTTCCTGCATCGGGAAGTAGGACCGCAGCACCTGCTTCATCGGGTCGCGCGGGGCCTTGTTGATCTTGTAGTCGGTCGGGAAGGTCGCGGCTTCCTGGACATAGCTGGGGTTCCAGCCAAGGTCCGAGATCTTCTTCGTGGCTTCGCCGACCGAGATTCCGCGCTGGGCGGTGATCTTGTTAAGCGTCAGTTGCGTCATGCCATGAGTCTCCTGATGTTGCCCGGCCTGGCAGATGCCATGGCCGGTGGGCGGCAGCACCGCCCGGATGGGTCCGACCGTCGGGGTCGGGTCAGGTCACGGCAAAGGTTCCGGGCAACGGGGCCGAAAACCGGGGGTGGCATTGCTGCCAGTCCGGGGCCACGTCTTCTCCTCCCAATCCTTCGTTCTTATGGGGTCTCGTTTCGGAAACCGCCTTCTTGTGCTGGGGATACATGCAGAAGCCGTGCCAAAAGGGCCGGTGCGGGGCGGTTTTTCACGATTCCCGCAGATGGATTTCTCCAACAGGCTGAATTGTAACGAATTTATTTTTTGCCTGTTTCCGCAGCGGGTTTTCGCAGGTCGGCGGCCTGCCTTGGGGCTGGGCGTTGCAGAACGTTACACCTGTTACGAGGTGGTGATCGTCCGTTGCGCAAAACTGTAACGAACCGCACCTCGGGGCCGGTTACAGGGCGATTCGTCCCGGTTTGGCTATTGGCGCGGTGCAGAAAAATTGTGCGGCAGCGCGGCATGTAAATGGCGGGAACATCTGTAACCGGCGGGTGGAACGAAATGTTACATCCGTAACGTGAAACACAATTTTTCCTATTTATAATCATCAAGTTACGGGTAATTCTTTCCTTCTTGGCCCCGCTTCGTGCTGCTAACATGGCTGTCAGCGCCGGGCCTTTCCCGGCAGGTCGCCTGAGGCTTTACCAATGTCCGGTCCGCTTCCCCTTGATCAGCGCCCTTCGCGCAGCACCGCCGAGGCCATAGTGGCGCGGGCGCCGCAGGATCTGGTGTTCACCATGCGCTTTCTGGGCCAGAGCCAGGAAATCCTGCACAGCCATTTCCGCTGCTTTCTTGAAAGCCGTCTGGCGCAGGCGGGCGTTACGCCTGAAAATCACCCGCTCTTGCCTTTCTTCATCGACAGCCACGCGGTTGAACTGCGCGATTTCGTGGTCACGGGCGTTGCTCTGGCCCGTCCCTTCCGGCTGGGCGAGATTGAGGTGCTGACCGGTGATGTCGAAACGCTGATGCGGGTGGACATCTGGGATGCCATCGCCAGCCATATCGACATGGCCGAGGCGCGCTTTGCCGAAGGTATCGCCCGCGTGGTCGCCACCCTGACCGCTGCCGAGGCCGAAATTCGCGGGGCCGCGACATGAGCGAACAGCCCCGCACCGCGCAAGACATTCTGGCCGATCAATTCCGCCTGACGGCAGATCTGTGCGTTCTGACCGGCGAATACCATCGACTGCTGCAAAAGGTCGCCGCTGCGGGCTTTCTGCGCCAGATGGCCGAAGACGGGCCGGAACACGAACTGGCCGAGGCAGAGCGGTCAGAGATTGCCGCGAACCTTGCCGCTGAATCCTGCGAATCGCGGGTCAACGATCTTGAACAGCGGCTGGGCGCGCTTGGGCGCGAACTGGCCGCTTTGCGCTGAAGGATACATCACATGAATCAGACCCTTGCCCCCGCTGCCCCGCCGCCCTCGGTGCAACCGGCGTTGTTCGATGTTCTGGCCCGAAGCTGGCAACTTGATGCGCCGGTCAGCAGCATTGTGCTGGACCGCGCGGGCAAGACTACCGCCTTTGCGCTGGCCGATGGGCGCATCGCTTTGATGCCGCTGCAAGACCCTGATTCCGCACTTGGCCGGATGCGGGTCGAGGCGGATTCGGGCCGCAGCACCATTCGCCCCCGCGAAAAGCCGGTGGCGCCCCCGATCCTGACCGAACCGCTGGCAGAGGGTGCCGCGTTTCTGGTGCCCTCGGGCGTGCTGGGGTTCGTGACTGGCAGCCGTGACGGGCGGCTGAACCGCATCACGCCGCGCGGTCAGGTCATCGCGCTGACCCGCAAGACCGAACCTCTCAGCGCGCTTGCCTCAGACGGGCAGGGGCGGCTGGCGATTGCCCGCGACGGTCAGACCAGCCTGCATGCAGAGGAGGGGATGGAGCGGCTGTTCGGCCTGCTGACCCCCGGCAGCGCCCATGCGCTTGCCTTTGCGCCTGATGGGCAAAGCGTTGCGGTGATGACGGACCACGCAGTCTTTCTTTGGCAGCCGGGCCACCGCTCATCCCGCCATCCGCTGGGGGGGAGGCAGGCCCTGACCTTTTCACCCGATGGTAACTGGTTGGCGGCGGCGCAGGATCAGGGGTTCTGGCTGTTGCGTCTGTCCGACGGGCGGACGGCGCGGCTTGGCCGGTTCCGCGCCACACCGGCCACCGTTGCCTTCAGCGGTGCGGCGAATGCTGTCTTTGCCTCGGGCGCGTTCCGGGTGGCGGGCTGGTCGCTTGCCACCCCGCCCTTTGACGATGAGGCGACAGGTGCCCTGCGCACTGGCAGGCCGGGACTGGTGCTGGTGGAACGGGTTGCCCCTCACCCGGCGCGTGACCTGATCGCCTTTGGCATGGCCGACGGCGCGGTCAGCATAGCGCAAGTCGGGCAGGCCGATGAAATGGCCCTGCGCCATGCCGATGGGGCCGCGATCACCGCGCTGGTCTGGTCTGCCGATGGCACGCATCTGGCGATTGGCACCGCGCAGGGCGACGCCGCGCTGGTGACGCTGCCGCCGCAACTTTTCAAATGAGGAAGGGAAATATGATGAACAACGCCAAGCCGAAACTGACCGAAGAAGATGCCAGCAAGGATGCCTTCTTTGGCCGCATCGCCGAAATCTCGGAACAGATGATCGCCGCTCATGGCAAGGATTTCGCGATGGGAACGCTGGTTCTGGCCGCCCGCTGGATTGCCAGCGACAAGATCAGTGGAGCGCCGGCGCGCCACTGAACACCACGGGGCCAGCCAAGGTCCAGCGCATCTGATCCAGCAGAATGTCGCGCGACTGTGCGGCAAACGCCAGCAGGCGGGCCCTAACGGGGTCCGCCGCCCCGGCTGTGGCGATGCGGGCCAGATCGCCGTCAAGGCCAATGTCCAGCAGATGCGCCCAGGCACACATCTCATGCAGACGATGCGTCACAAACTCCAGACAGTCGCGCGCCACCGGATTGGCGGGCCATTCGGCGCTGCCCGTCAGTGCGCCGCGCCCAAGGGGCGAGCTGTGGACAGCGCTGCCCAAAAGCGTCAGCACCTCGCGCCGCCAGCGGCCATATTCGCTGTGGTCGGAATGATCGAGGCCGATGGAATAAAGCTTTTCCGCCACCACGCGAAAGGCACGGCCCCCCGCGATGTGGCGCCGCCAAAAGTCATTCGCCTCGTCCGCCGTGCGGCAGGCCAGAAATTGCTGCGCCAGCTTGCGGCGCAGCAACAGCGCCAGCAGCATATCTACATCCTCGGAAATCGAGCGGGCCAGTTGCAGCGCCGGGGGTGTCAACCCCGACAGCACCAGCAACCGCAATGCGCTGACCGTCTCGGTCATCCGCGCGCTCAGAACCTCCAGCGCCTGCCATTGTCCGGCATCCAGCCGCAGCCCGCTCAGCCCGGCACCGCAGCCTGCCGCTCGGTTCAGCGCCATCAGCCAGATCAGCGCCTGATCAAACAGGCACAGCCCGTCATGGGCGCGGCTGTCGTTGGCGGGCGGGGCAGGGGGCAGGGGACGGAACCCCGGCAGGGCATGGATGCAATCGGCCCACAGCCTGTCCAGATCATGGCCGCGCGCCGACCACATCTGGCGCAGCCGTGCGGCCAGTTGCGGCGACATTTCGCGATAGAACCGTTCCGGCCCGATGGGCTGATCCATTGCCTGCGCTGTCCGTTTGCAGCCCCACACCCGAGGTGACGATGACCATAGCCACCCGCCAGACGCAAAGCCAGCGCCAGACCCTTGGCATTCGCCAGTTGCAGGCCATCGCCCTGCTGCACCTGACGAATGAAGGCTTGGCCGAAGAACTGGCGCGCCGCGCGGCGGGCAACCCGTTGCTGCGGCTGCGCCTGCCCGCGCTGAACGTGGATGCAGAGCCAGCGGCCACGGACGGCGGGCTTTACGATCACATTCTGGCCCAGCTCGGCTTGATCTTGCCTGTTCCTGCCGACCGCCCTCTGGCGATGGTTCTTGTCGAGGCGCTGGATGCCAATGGTTGGCTGGACCGCCCGCTGGCCCAGATTGCCGCGCAATCGGGTATTGCGCTGCACCGGGCCGAGGCGGTGCTGGCGCGTCTGCAAGAGGGCATCGAGCCGACCGGCCTGTTCGCCCGTGATCTGGCCGATTGCCTGCGCCTGCAAGCGGCAGAGCAAGGCGTGCTGACCCCGACCATGCAAGCGGTGCTGGACCATCTGCCGCTGGTCGCTTCGGGCGGCCCCCTTGCGGTGGCGCGGGCGGCGGGGTTGGACGCTGTGGCGGTGGCGGCCAGTCTGGCGCTGATCCGGCGGCTGAACCCGCGCCCCGGTCTTGCCTTTGGCGGCAGCGTGGCACCCACCCGCGCGCCGGATGTCATCGTGCGCCGGTCGGGCGATGGCTGGCAGGTTTCGCTGAACCGCGCGACGCTGCCTGAAGTCACGATCAGCGCCGCGACCGTGACCCACCCCGCCCTGCGCGCTGCACGGGCCGAAGCGGAGTGGCTGGCCAATGTGGTGGAGCGGCGCAACCGCACAGTCCTGGCCGTCACGCGCGCGGTGCTGACCCATCAGCAGGGTTTTCTGACGCATGGCCCATCCGCTTTGGTTGCCCTTAGCCGAACCACCGTTGCCGCCCGGCTTGGCCTGCATGACAGCACGGTGGGCCGCGTGGCGCGCGAATTGCTGGTGGAAACGCCGCATGGCCTGCGCAGCCTGTGCAGTCTGTTCGACGCCGGGCCTAAAGCTGCGCGCGAGGGCGGTGGTCCGGCCTGGGCGGCGGTGCGCCTCCGGCTGGGGCAGTTGATCGCCGCCGAAGACCCCGGTGCCCCGATCAGCGATGCCGCTCTTGCCGCCCTTCTGACACGCGAAGGTAAGATACTGGCCCGCCGTACTGTGGCCAAGTTCCGCGACGAAATGGGCATTCCCCCTTGCGCCACCCGCCGCACCCCCGGCCAGCGCGCGGGTTAACCGCCGCCGCCCAGCGTCAGGGCCATGAAGGCACGAAACACCTGCGCGGGGTCTGACAGGGGTTGCGCCCGTGCCCAGGACAGCCCGACATCCATCGACGGAACCGCCTCTCGCGTGGCACGCTGCTCGATCCGCTGCCCCTCCAGGGACCAGGGGCGGTACACCATGTCGGACAGGATGGTAACGCCCATCCCCTCTGCCACCATGGAGCGGACCGCCTCGACCGACGAGGTGGCAAAGACCACGTTCGGCTTAAGATTATGGGCCTCCCAGTAGCGTCCGGCGGTGCGGCTGGCCTCGTCCACCGTCAGCATGATGTAGGGCTGTGCCGCGACTTCGGCCAAGGGCACCTCGGCCTTGGCCAGCAAGGGGTGATCCGATGGGAGCCACAAGCGGCGGCGCGACCGGAACAGCGTTTCGGAATCCAGCGCCCCGGTGTTGTCGAGGTTCGAGGTGAGCATCACCGCCAGGTCCAGATCTCCGGCGACAAGCGCCTCTTCAATCGCGGCACGCGGCAGTTCCGAAAGGTGCAGCGTGACCCCCGGATAGGTCCGGCGAAAGGCCGCGTAATGGCGCGCCATGAAATAGCCCGCCACGGTATAGGTCAGCCCCACCCGCAGGTGCCCGGTGACGCGGGCCTCTTCGCCCAAAGGGCTGTGGACGGCATCATGCACCGCCGCCATGATCGACCGCGCCCGTGACAGGAACCGCGCGCCCTCGGCCGTTACTGCCACCCCTTGCGCGCCGCGGGACAACAGCTTGACGCCCAGTTGCGCCTCCAGTCCCTGAATGCCTGCGGTGACCGCGGATTGAGAGATGTTCATCTCGACCGCCGCCTGGCTGACCTGCCCGGTTTCGGCGGCAGCGATGAAATAGCGAAGCTGTTTCAGGGTCAGGGACATGGCACGACCTTTATCTTTTTTTTCGATATTACGCTACAGAATTTCATATTTGCAAACGCAGCGTGATTCCCCGCACACTTCCTGAAATCAAAACAAATCGGGGGGTGTCATGCCTGTCACGGTCAACTGTGACATGGGCGAAAGCTTTGGGCTTTACCGGATGGGTGATGATGCGGGGCTGATGCCCTTCATCCATATCGCCAACGTGGCCTGCGGCTTTCATGCCAGCGATTTCAACCACATGCGCGAAACCGTGCGTTTGGCCAAACAGCATGGCGTCAAGGTCGGCGCCCATCCTTCGTTGCCCGATCTGCAAGGTTTTGGCCGCCGCGAAATGCGGATGGACCGCGAGGAGATGGCCAATGCGCTGATCTATCAGATCGGCGCGCTGGTGGGGTTCCTCAAGGCCGAGGGGATGGGGCTGAACCACATCAAACCGCATGGCAGCCTTTATGGCATGGCGGGGCGGCAAGACCATATTGCCCAGGCCGTCTGCGATGCCGCCGATGTGTACGGCGTGCCGATTCTTGGCATGACCGGCACCCTGCATGAAACCGTCTATCCCGCGCGCGGGCACCGGATGATTGCCGAATTTTATGGCGATCTGGAGTACCGCCCCGATGGCAGCCTGATCGTCACGCGCGAACATGATGCCAAAGACCCCGACCTGATGGCCGCGCGCTGTGTGCGGGCGATTCTCGAGGGCAAGGGCACCGCTACCGATGGCTCTGACATTCCGGTGCGCTGCGATAGCATCTGCATTCATTCCGACACGCCGAACGCGGTCGATATCGCCCGCGCCGTTCGTGCCGCCGTCCAGCCCTATACCTGAGAGGTTTCCATGGCCCAGATCCTGTCTCCGCTTCCCGGCACGTTCTATCGCAGCTCCTCGCCCGACAAACCGCCCTTCAAGGCCGATGGCGACGGCGTCGCGGTGGGCGATGTGATCGGCCTGATCGAGGTGATGAAGTCGTTCCATGAGGTGCGCTCGGACGTGGCGGGCACCAATATCCACTTTGCAGCCGACAACGAGGAACCCGTGATGGCGGGCGCCGTTCTGGCGGACCTCGACTGATGCTGCGGAAACTTCTGGTCGCAAACCGGGGCGAAATTGCCGTGCGGGTGATCCGCGCTGCGCAGGATCTGGGCATCACCACCGTGGCGGTTTATTCCGACGCCGACCGTGACAGCCTGCATGTGCAGATCGCGGATGAGGCGGTGAATATCGGCCCGCCTGCCGCGAAGAAAAGCTATCTGAACGTCGCGGCCCTTCTGAAAGCGGCGGCGGATACCGGGGCCGACAGCGTTCATCCGGGCTATGGCTTTCTGGCCGAAAACGCCGATTTCGCGGATGCCTGCGCGGCTGCGGGGTTGGTGTTCGTTGGCCCTTCGGGCGATGCCATCCGCATGATGGGCGACAAGGTGGCTGCGCGCGCCGCCGCCCATGCCGCCGGGGTGCCGGTGGTGCCGGGCTCGATGGGCCGTGTGGCCGACATTGACGCCGCGCGCCATATCCTGATCGACACCGGCTTTCCGGTGATGATCAAGGCCGCTGCTGGCGGTGGTGGGCGCGGCATCCGTATTGCGAATGATCTGGCCGAGTTCGAATCCGCCTTCCCTCAAGCCGCAGCCGAGGCACTGGCCGCCTTTGGTGACGGCGGGCTTTACATGGAAAAGGTCATCACCCAGGCCCGGCATATCGAGGTGCAGGTTCTGGGCGACGGCAAAGATGCCGTGCATTGCTTTGAACGCGAATGTTCGCTGCAACGGCGGCGGCAAAAGGTGTGGGAAGAAGCGCCCTCGACCGCGCTCTCCGACCGGGTGCGCGATGAGCTTTGCGCCAGCGCCGTGCGCCTGACCCGTGCGGTGGGCTATTCCGGCGCGGGCACCATCGAATATCTTTATGACGATGCCGCCGACCGCTTTTACTTCATCGAGATGAACACCCGGATTCAGGTGGAACATCCGGTGACAGAAATGATCACCGGCATCGACCTGGTGGCTGAAATGCTGCGCATCGCGGGGGGCGAGCCGCTGCGGCTGAAACAGCGCGACATCACGGTGAAGGGCCATGCCATCGAGGTGCGGCTGAACGCCGAAGATCCGGCGCGCGATTTTGCGCCCTTTCCCGGCACCGTCAGCGGCTTGCGCGTGCCCGGCGGGCCGGGCGTGCGGTTTGAATCGATGCTTTACGCGGGCTACACCGTGCCGCCCTTCTACGACTCGCTGCTGGCCAAGCTGGTCGTTCATGCCGAAACGCGAGAGGCCGCGATCACCCGGCTGGTCCGCGCCCTGCATGAAACCCGGATCGACGGGCTGAAAACCACCAAGCCCCTGTTCCTTGCGCTGGCCGATGACCCTGCGGTGCAGGCCAATGACGTTCACACCCGCTGGCTGGAAGGCTGGCTTGAAACCCACGCGGCCCGGCTCGTGCCGGAACTCGAACCCTAGGAGGGACCATGTCGATCCGTTTCAGTTTCGGGGGCGACGAGCATATCTTCGCCGAGGTCAGCGAGGAAATGTCGCTGGAAGCCTTCTTCACCTCGCTGTCCATGACCAACGCGGTCAAGGCCGCAGGCATCAAGGGCGTGACCGAGATTTGCCCGGCGAATGCCAGTTTCCAGATCAAGTTCGACCCCGACGCGATCAAGCCGGGCGATCTGCTGAAGGAACTGCAAAGCATGGAGGGGGCGGCGTCGAAATCCGACGCCAGCCTGAAAACCCGGATCATGGAAATCCCGGTCCTCTATCAAGACCCCTGGACCCACGAAACCCTGATGCGGTTCCGCGAACGCCACCAGAACCCCAAGGCCACCGATCTGGAATATGCGGCAGAGGTGAACAACCTCGGCTCGGCCGATGATTTCATTCAGGCCCATTCCAGTCAGCCCTGGTTCGTCTCGATGGTGGGTTTCGTCGCCGGGCTGCCGTTCCTTTACCAGATGGTGGAACGCAAGCGGCAGTTGCAGGTGCCGAAATACCTGCGTCCCCGCACCGATACGCCCAAGCTGACCATTGGCCACGGCGGCTGCTTTTCCTGCATCTACTCGGTGCGCGGCGCGGGTGGCTACCAGATGTTCGGCGTCACGCCGATGCCGATCTATGACCCGGCGCAGAAGGTTTCCTATCTGCAAGACGAGATGTGCCTGTTCCGCCCCGGTGACATCGTGAAGTGGAAGCCCGTCACCCGCGACGAATATGACGCCGCGATCGAGGCGGTGGACGCCAACCGCTACGAACCCGTCATCCGCCCCGCCACCTTCAGCCTGACCGAGTTCAACAAGGATATGGCGGGCACCAATGCCAAGCTGATGGAGGCGATCCATGGCCATTAACGTCATCTCTCCGGGCCTTTCGACCACGGTGCAAGACCTTGGCCGCCCCGGATATTATCACCTCGGCATTCCGCTATCGGGCGGGATGGACCGTTTCGCCCTGCGCGCCGCCAACATGCTGGTTGGCAACGACGAAGGGGCCGCAGTGCTGGAGGCGGTGTTTCTGGGGCCGGAGCTGGAGTTTACCGCGCCGGCGACTGTGGCCGTGACGGGGGGCGACCTGCCGCCCAAGCTGAATGGTGAAGAGCGGGCGGGCTGGGAGGCCTTTCCGGTCAAGGCCGGGGATCGTTTGTCCTTTTGCTTCCTGAAAGGCGGCGCGCGGGCCTATATCGCCGTGTCGGGCGGCATTGATGTGCCGGTGAAACTCGGCTCGCGTTCCACTTATACCCTCGGTGCGCTGGGCGGGCATGAGGGGCGGGCGCTGAAGGCGGGCGACAGCTTGGCGGTGGGGCAGGGTGCAGGCGGTAAGGGCAGCGTGCCCGCCAACCTGCGCCGGATGCCCGGCAACCCGGCCGAGTTGCGGATGCTGCCCGGCCTTTACTGGCACCGCATAACCGAAACCGCAGGCAAACAGTTCTTTGCCGACACCTGGAAAGTGGCGCCCGAGGCGGACCGCATCGGATACCGCTTTCGCGGCGGTACCGCGCTGAATTTCGTGGCGCGCGAACAGCCCTTTGGCGCAGGCTCGAACCCGTCGAACATTGTCGATGCCTGCTATCCCTATGGCAGCATTCAGGTTCCGGGCGGCACCGAACCCATCGTGCTGCACCGCGATGCGGTGTCGGGCGGCGGTTACATGATGCTGGGCTGCGTGATCAGCGCCGATATGGACCTGATCGGGCAGCTTCAGCCCCACAGCCCGGCGCGGTTTGTGCAGGTCTCGATGGATCAGGCGCTGGCCGCGCGCCATGACCGGCAGGCCACCTTGCAGCGCGTTCGCGCCCACCTCGACCGCTAGGGCAGGGGCGATGGCCGAAACCGGATCAGCCCCGCCCCCGCGCCTCGCTTGGCGTAACGCCAAAGCGGGCGCGGAAGGCACGGCTGAACTGGGCCTGATCGGGAAAGCCACGGGAATAGGCGATTTCGCCGATGGACCGGCGGTCGCCCGCGTTCTGCAAATCCTCCATCGCCGCCTGCAACCGCGTGTCGCGGATCCACTGGCCCAGCGTGGTGTTGGTGTCGCGCAACAGCTCATGCAGATAGCGCACCGAGATACCACACCCCGCCGCCACCTCATCCGGGCCCAGGTCCGGGTCCATCAGATTGCGGCGCACGAACCCTTCGATCCGCGCCAGATGCGCCGCCCGCACGGTAGAGGCACCCGAGGTCAGCACCCGCTCATCCGACTGGATCGCCAGCGCCAGCAGATCAACCAACTGGCGGCCCACGGTGGTGCGGGTTTCCTCGGTCATCGCATCATAGCGCTGCGGGATCAGGTGAACCATATCGACGAACAGCCCGTTCGCCCCGTTGGTCGCATCGAACTGCAACGAGCAAAAACGGTCCGGCGCGCGGATGCGCCCGCCCAGCAGGGCCGAGGACAGCTTCATCACCCACAGGTCGGCATGTTCGGCGTGGCTGAACTCATAGGGTTCATGGCTGCGCTCCATAAAGAAACAGCCGGGGTTGCCGCGAATTTCGCTGCCGCCTTGGGTAAAGCGCACCTCGGATTTCGCGGGCAGGGTGACAAGGAATTCCTCTGGCCCAGGCTCGCGGAAATGCTTGGGCAGGCGGCGATACATCAGCGCATCGGAGGTCAGCCGCGACAGCGAGACCTGCCCCAGCGTCCAGCTTGTCAGGGTGCCGTCAAACGTCTCGGGCCGCCGGAAGGTCAGGTCCAGCGGGAAATAGGCGCGGGCGATGGTTTCATGCCAATGGCGGCTGTGCGCGCCCTGATCAATGCCGTCTGTCGTGATCGTGGTCTTCATCGCCACCTTCCCCGTTTCCGCCATCAGGCCACGCGCGACACGACCTGTAAAGCGCCAGATCACGCCGTCGGGCCCGACTGCACGGAAACGCAAAAGCCTGTGCGCCCGGCGCAAAGACGGCGCGATAAAAGCGTCGCTAACCTTGCTGTCACAACGGTGCAACAGACGCCGTGTGACAGGGAGTGCAAACGATTCGACCGGGCAATCTGCCCGGACGGTACCCTGTTGCGCGGCCCTAAATGGAGGGCTTCGTGATGGCAACAGCAGCACGGAAAAAGGTTGAGGTCGATCCGATAACCCTATCGGTGGTTCGCGGCATTCTGGAAACCACGCAGCGCGAAATGACGCTGTCGCTGGAGAAGACCGCGCGATCTTCGGTGTTCAACCTGGCGCACGACTATTCGACGGCGCTGTTCAACGCGGCGCCCGAAATGATCTTGCAAGGGCAGGACATCCCGATCCACCTCGGGTCGCTGATCCCGGCGATGAAGGTGGTGGCGGGCTATTTTGGCGATGACATCCACGAAGGTGACCTGCTGATCCACAACGACCCCGCATGGGGCGGCAGCCATGCGATTGATACCTGTTTCTATCGCCCGGTGTTCTGGAAAGGGCGGCTGAAATACTGGACGGTGTGCAAGGGCCACCTGACCGACGTGGGCGGCCCGGTGCCTGCGGGCTACAACCCCAATGCCAAGGAAATCTATGCCGAATGCCTGCGTATCCCGCCGGTCAAGGTGTGGGACCGGGGGCAGCCGCGCAAGGATGTGCTGAACTTCATCCTGACCAACATGCGCGCCCGCCGCGATCAGGAGGGCGATTTCAACGCGCTGATCGGTGCGTGTCAGGTGGGCGAACGCGCCCTGCTGGCCATGTTGGAAAAGTATGGCGAGGAACAGGTGGATGCCTGCATCGACATGCTGCTGGATATGGCCGAAAAACAGATGCGCGGGCTGATTACCAGCGTGCCGGACGGCATCTATGAAGGCGCTGCCATTCTGGAAGATGCAGGCCACGGCTTTGGCGATTTCGAGATCAAAGCCAAGGTCACGATCAAGGACGATACCTGCCACATCGAAATCAGCAGCCCGCCGCAGATCCCGTATTTTATCAACTCTTACGAAGGGAACAGCTATTCCGGCGTCTATCTGGGCCTGATGATGTTCGCCCAATTGCCGCCGCCCTATAACGAGGGGCTGTATCGCTGCGTGACGGTGAACATGGGGCCGAAGGGCACGATCTGCAACGCAGCCGAACCCGCCCCCCACATGAACTGCACCACCACTCCGATGGAAACGCTGACCGACGCGGTGCGGCTGGCCTTTGAAAAGGCGGTGCCGTCCAAGGTTTCGGCAAGCTGGGGCCATGCCAACGGCCTGAACATCGCCGGTTGGGACAAGCGCCATGACGAGGAATATGTGACCATGGTGCTGGCCACCATCATCTCGGGCGCAGGCGCAACGCCGGCGCAAGATGGCTGGCACGCCTGCGGGCCAGAATGCTGTTTCGGCGCGCTGACCTCGGGCGATGTGGAGCTGCTGGAATACAGCTATCCGATCATCATCCACCGTTATTCGCTGATGACCGACTCTGGCGGCGCGGGGAAATTCCGCGGCGGGTCCGGCACCGCCTGGGAGGTGGAGCCGCTGAATGACGACCTGACCTTTATCACCTTCGGCGAAGGCCGCCGCATTCCCGCCGTAGGGGCCGCAGGGGCCGCCAGCACGATGATCGATACCAAGGTCGGGAGGCTGGAGCTGGTTCAGGGCGACCAGTCCGAAACCATCCGCGAAAATGTCATCAAGGTCATCAAACCGGGTGACCGCATCACCAACATGAACCCCGGCGGCGGCGGCTATGGTGACCCGATGGACCGCGCCGTGGAAATGGTGCTGTGGGATATGAAGAATGGCCTCGTCTCGGTTGAAGGGGCGAAGCAGGATTACGGCGTCATCATCACCGACCCGGCCACATTGGCCGTGGACATTCCCGCAACCGAAGCCCTGCGCGCGACCCGTCGCGCCGTGGCTGCGAATTAAGTGGGGATGAACCGATGAAATCGCAATACAGACTGGGCATCGACGCGGGCGGCACCTTCACCGACTTCGTTCTGGCCGAAAAATCCGGGCAGGTGCGGCTTTACAAGGCGCTGTCCACCCCACAAGACCCCACCCTTGCCATTCGCAACGGCCTGCAACTGATGGCCGATGATCTGGGCGTTCCGGCCAGTGAAATCATCCCCAACTGCGATCTGTGCATCAACGGCACCACCGTGGGGCTGAACGCGCTGATCACCCACAAGGGGGCGAAAACCGGGCTGATCTGCACCGCCGGGCATGAGGATTCCCTTGAAATCCGCCTTGGCCACAAGGAAGACGGTTATCGCTACGACCCAGATTATCCGCCCGCCACCATGCTGGTGCCGCGCTATCTGCGCCGGGGCGTGCGCGAACGGGTTCTGTCTGATGGCACCGTCCGCCAGCCGCTGACCGAGGCTGACGTGCGCGCCGCCTGCGAAATCTTCCGCGCCGAAGGGGTGGATACCGTGGCTATCAGCTTCGTCTGGTCGGTCCTGCACCCGGAACATGAGGCCCGCGCCGGGGAAATCGTGCGCGAGATGCTGCCCAATGTCGTGCTGACCCTTGGGTCAGAACTTTACCCGCAGGTCCGCGAATACACCCGCACCTCGACCGCCGTGGTCAACGCCTATCTGGCCCCAATCATGCGGCGCTATGTTCAGGCGGTGGATGCCTATTTCCGCAGCCTTGGGGCCAAGCAGCCCGTGCGGTATTATCAGTCGAACGGTGGGCTGGCGGTGGGGCAGGTGATGACCGACCGCTCGGTCTATGCCATCAACTCTGGCCCCGCTTCGGCCCCGGCTGCCGGGCAATATGTGTGCGACCCCTTTGGCAAGCGCGATGTGATCACCGTCGATATGGGCGGCACGTCGTTTGATATCACGCTGACCAAGGACGGCCTGACTAACATCAACAAGAACATCGACTTTCTGCGCTACCGGATCGGCGTGCCGATGATTCAGGTCGAAACCCTGGGCGCGGGCGGCGGGTCTATCGGCTGGATTGATGAGATGGGCCTGATGCAGATGGGCCCGCAATCGGCAGGGTCAGACCCCGGCCCGGCCTGTTACGGTCAGGGTGGCAAGCTGCCCACGGTATCGGACGCCAACCTTGTGCTGGGCTACCTTAACCCCGACGGGCTGGTCGGTGGCCGCCTGCCGCTGGATTATGCCAAGGCCGAACAGGCCATTCGCACCAACCTTGCCGACCCCTTGGGGATGACCGTCGAACGCGCCGCCTATGGCATGTTCACCATCGTCAACGCCAACATGGTCAATGGCATACGCCGCGTCACGGTGGAACGCGGCTATGACCCGCGCGACTTCGTGCTGGTCGGCGCGGGGGGCGCGACGGCGGCGCATATCACTGCCTTGGCCGATGCCATCGGCATCGACACCATCGTGCTGCCCAAACTCGCCTCGGGTCTTTGTGCCTTTGGCCAGATCATCAGCGACGTGAAGTACAACTACATGGCCACCGCGCCCTTGCGGCTGGACAATGACGCGGCCTATGCCCGGATTGACGAGTTGTTCGCCCAGATCGAGGGGCAGGGCCTTGCCCATCTGCAAGCCGACGGCTTTGGCAAGCAGGACACCCGCGTCAAGCGCAGCCTTGATATGCGCTATGTTGGGCAAGTGCATGAATGCACGGTGGATATCGACACCTTCCAGGTCGATGCGCAGTCCATCGGCCAGATTATCGCGGCGTTCCACAAGCGGCATGAACAGCTTTACACCTATGCCGAGCCGAACTCGACGGTCGAGGTGGTGAATATCGAAAGCACGGTCTACGGCGTCGTCGAAAAGCCGGGCCGCATGTCGATTGGCGCAGGCGCCAGCCCCGACAAGGCGCTAAAGGGCCACCGCGAGGCGGTGTTCACCGCCGATGGCAAGCGCATCCATACCCCGATCTATGACGGCACGCCCTTGGGTGCCGGGGCCACGATCCACGGCCCAGCCGTGATCGAGGAAGTCACAACCACCATCGTGATCGAACCGGGCTGGACCGCGCGGCTGGATGAAAGCGGGTCGTATCTGATGACCCGTGACGGCAGGAAAGGGGACAGATGAGCGAGCTAGTCGCTGACAGGATATCGGTTGCCTTTGCAGGGTTGAAAGCCCTGTCAGAGGTGGATCTGAAGGTCGCCTCCGGCCAGATCGTCGGGCTTATGGGGCCGAACGGGGCGGGCAAGACCACGCTTGTCAACGTGCTGACAGGGTTTCAGCCGCCGACCGCGGGGGCCGTCTTGCTGGACGGCGCTCCCCTGTCGGGGCCGAAGCCACATCTGCTGCGCCGCCGGGGCATCGCCCGCACCTTTCAGGGCGGGCGGCTGTTCCGCGACCTGCTCGTGATCGACAATCTGGAGGTGACGGGCATTGGCCTTGGCCAGTCGCGCAGCGCCGCGATTGCCGAGGCGCGGGCGATGCTGGACTGGGTGGGCATCGCGCACCTTGCGAACCGCATTGCCGGAACTCTGCCCTATACCGATGAACGCCGCGTTGCCATTGGCCGTGCGCTGATGGGGCGGCCCGCCTTTATCCTGCTGGATGAACCGGCGGCGGGGATGAGCGGGCAAGAGGCCGCCGATCTTTCGGCCCTGATCCGCCGTATCGCGCGGGAAATGGGCTGCGGCGTGCTGCTGATCGAACACAATGTCGGGCTGGTGCTGGACCTGTGCGACCACATCGTCGTGCTGGATTCCGGGGCGGTGATCGAAACCGGCGATCCGGCCTTTATCCGCGCAAGCGAGAAGGTGCGCCACGCTTATATGGGCACCGCCGCCGATACCCACATGCCTGTGCTGGAGGTGGGGCAATGAGCCTTCTTACCCTTTCCAACGTCTCGGTCCGCTATGGTCGGTTGACCGCCGTGCGCGGTGTCAGTTTTTCGCTGGCCGAGGGCGAGGTGCTGTTCATCACCGGGCCGAACGGGGCGGGCAAATCCTCGCTTCTGCGCGCCATCGCGGGCGTCACCCCGCCCGCCGGGGGCCGGATCGACTTTGAAGGCCATGACATCACCGGCCGCGCGCCCGAGGACATCGCCCGCCTTGGCCTGTCGATGGTGCCCGAGGGGCGCGATGTGTTTGGCGGGCTGACCATCGAGGAAAACCTGCTGGTCGGCACCGGAATGCACGCCGCCGAACGTGGCTGGCGTGCGCGGGCGGCGAGTGAGCTGGAGGCGGTCTATGCCACATTCCCCATCCTGAAAGATCGCCGCCATGCGCAAGCCGGGCTTCTGTCGGGCGGGCAGCAGCAGATGCTGGTGATCGGCCGCGCCCTGATGACCAATCCGCGCCTTGTGGCGATTGATGAACCCAGCCTTGGCCTTGCCCCCAACATCACCGATCAGGTTTACGAACGCCTGATCGCCCTGCGCGCCGAACGCAAGCTGACCCTGCTGATCGTCGAGCAGTCCAGCACCCGCGCCATGCTTGTCGGCGGGCGGATGATGCTGATGCGCGGCGGCGAGATTCTGCTGGATGGCGACGCCCGCGCCTTGGGCCAAAGCGAGGCGATGCAGGCCGCCTATTTCGGATACGGAGAGCATTGATGGGATCGCTGCTTCAGGTCGTCTTCGACGCGCTGGCCCTGGGGTCGCTTTATGCCCTTGCCGCCCTTGGCATCGCGCTGATCTTCGGGGTTATGCGACTGGTCAATTTCGCCCATGGCGATGTGATCGCCTTTTGCGTATTCGCCCTTCTCTGGCCTTCGACCGATGCGGTGGCCGTGGTTTTTGCCGGAAACCTGCCGTGGTTCCTGCTGATTCCGCTGGTGCTGGCGGTGGGGGCGGCGCTGTCGGTGCTGTCGGAACTGGTGGTGTTCCGCCGATTCCGCCGCGCCAACCCGGCGACCATGATGATCGCCTCTTTCGCGCTGGGCTTTGTCATCCGCTACTTCCTGCTGATGCTTTATTCCAGTCGGCCGAAAAGCATCTCACTTTTGCCCGCGCTGTCGCAACCCATCGAGATTTTCGGTGCGCGCATTCCCCTGCTGCAATTGATCACCATTCTGGTGACCATCGCCGTGCTGTTCGGGCTGACCGCCTTTCTGCGCCGTACCCGCTTTGGCCTTGAAATGCGGGCGGCAGCGGAAAACTTTACCATGGCGCGGATGCTGGGGGTGCGGGCCAACAGGGTGATCATGGGGGCCTTTGCGCTGTCGGGGGCACTGGCCGGGGCGATTGCGCTGATCCTTGGGTCACAAACCGGCACGGCGAACATCACCATGGGCGCCAATGTCATGCTGATGGCCTTTATCGCGACGGTGATCGGCGGCATGGGCAGCCTTGCCGGGGCGGTGATTGCCGGATTCCTGCTTGGGTCTATCGCCACCGTCATGCAGGTCATTCTGCCGCCCGATGCCCGCGCCTTTCGCGATGCCTTCGTCTATGGCGCGGTCATCCTTGTGCTGATCTTCCGCCCGCAGGGCCTGTTGTCCGCGCGCGGCGCGAAGGAGCGTGTCTGATGCGCCAATCCCCCGCCCTTCGCAGCCTGTCGACGCCGATCCTGTTGTCGCTGCTGCTGGTGTGCTTTGCGCTGGCCGCTGTCTTCGCCGGATCGCGGCCCTTCAACCAGACCATCATCGACATCTTTCTTCAGGTGATCTTCGTCGTCGGGCTTTACACCTTTGTCGGCAATTCCGGCGTGATCAGCTTTGGCCACATCGCATTCGCCTGCCTTGGCGGCTATGTCGCGGCCTGGACCACGATCAAGCCGATGCTGAAGGGCGGCGCGATGCCCGGCCTGCCCGACTGGCTGATGCAGACCGAAATCCCCTATTGGGCCTCGGCCCTCGTCGCGGCGCTTTGGGCGGCGCTTTGGGCTGGCATCTTTGGTTCGGTTCTGATGCGGCTGTCAGGCATCGCCGCCTCCATCGCTACATTTGCCATGCTGGCGATGGTGAACTCGATCTATTCCAACTGGGAAAGCGTGACGTCGGCCACTTCTTCCGTTGTGGGCATTCCCATCGTGCGGGTGATCTGGCCCTATCTGATCGCCGCCATAATCGCCGTTTTCGTCGCTTGGGCCTATTCCATCAGCCGCCACGGCCTTGCCCTGCGCGCGGCGCGCGACGAACCCACGGCGGCGGCGGCCAGTGGCATCGACATTCCCCGTGCCCGCCTGATCGCCTTTGTCCTGTCGGGCGGCATCATGGGCGCGGGCGGCGCGCTTTACGCCCATTCCATCGGCATCGTCACGCCCGATACCTTCTATCTGGGCCTCACCTTCACCACGCTGTCGATGCTGGTGGTGGGCGGCATGTCCACCCTGTCGGGCGCGGTGCTGGGGGTGCTGATCCTGTCCACCTTGATTCAAGTGCTGCGCTGGCTGGAGGCGGGCGTGCAGATCGGCACCTCTACCTTCGCCCTGCCCGGCGGGGTGCAGGAAATCGCGCTGGGCGCGGTGATGATCGTGATCCTCATGTTCCGGCCCACCGGAATCATGGGCAACAAAGAACTGAATCTGCCCATGGCAGGTTCGGAAAAAGCGGGCCGCCAAGGCCCCGAACCCCAAACCACCAACAAGGAGTAACCCAATGAAAAGACTGACCGTAACCCTGTGCCTTGCGGCAGCCCTTGCCAGCCCCGCCCGCGCCGATGACGACAAGATCATCGTCGGTTTCGCCACCGCCGCGACCGGATTCATGCAGGCCTATGACAAGCCCGCCGAAGATGCCGCGATGATCCGCATCAAAGAGATCAACGAGGCAGGCGGCCTGCTGGGCAAGCAGATTGAGGTGGTGACCGCCGACACCAAGACCGACCGCGCCGAAGGGGCCAAGGCAGGCCTGTCGGTAATCGACGCCGGTGCCGACCTTGTGGTGGTGTCTTGTGACTATGACTTCGGCTCGCCTGCGGCACTGGCCGCCGAAAGCTCGGGCCTCGTGTCGTTCTTCCTCTGTGCGGAATCGATCAAGGCGGGCATTCAGGGCGTCGGCCCGCATTCCTTCTCGGCCTCGGTTCTTGCCGCCGTGCAGGGAGCGACCATGGCGCAGTGGTCTTATGAAAAGAAGGGCGCGCGCAGCTACTATCGTCTGCTGGATACCTGGACCGAATATAACAAGGGCATCTGTGACGGCTTTGACTGGATGCTGCCGCAACTGGCCGATGCCAAGCTGGTGGGCGAGGATACCTTCCTGAACGAAGACGCCTCGATTGCCGCGCAGATCACCCGGATCAAGGCGCTGCCCCAGGAACCCGATGCCATCATGCTCTGCACCATGATGCCGGGCGCGGTTTCTGCGATCAAGCAGATCCGTGCCGCCGGGATCAACTCGATGATCCTGAACGGCTCTGGCGTGGACGGCAGCTATTGGTTGTCGGCGGTGCCGGATCTGTCGAATTTCTTCGTGCCGGTTCAGGGCTCGGTTTACGGTGATGACCCGAATCCTGCGGTCACCGCCTTCAACGCCAAGTACAAAGAGGCGACGGGGGGCGATCCGTCCACCCAATACACCTATCCCGGCTATGTGATGATCGATGTCTGGGCCAAGGCGGTGGAACGTGCTGGCACCACCGACGCCGATGCCGTGGTGGCGGAACTGGAAAAGATGAACGCCGAACCCACCCTGTTCGGGCCGCGCACCTTTACCCCCGAACTGCATCACCAGAATCAGGCGCGCTATCTGATCGTCGAGACCAAGGCGGGCAAGCCCGGCGTGGTGGATGAATGGACCATCTCGGCCCCGATCCCAGTGGCTGACCTGATGAAATGATCTTGCGGCCCGGCATCCCGTTGCGGGTGCCGGGCGCTTTCGGTCGGTTGCCTCTGCCGCCGCAACAGGCGTAAATCGGGTCGGTCGCGAAAGCGGCCGGTTCCGTGGAGAGTGTGATGCCGACCTGCCCGCTGGATGAATACGAAGCCTTGGCCGCAGGGGCGATGGACCCGGCGGCCTTTGCCTATGTCGCAGGCGGGGCAGGGGCCGAGGTAACACTGCGCCGCAATGCCACGTCTTGGGCCGATGTGGTGCTGCGCCCCCGCCTGATGCGCGACATGGCCGGGTTTTCCACGACCTGCGCGCTGCCGGGGCTGGACCTCGCCTTTCCCTGCCTTGTTGCTCCCATGGCCTATCAGCGCCTTGCCCATGCGGAGGGTGAGGCCGCCATGGCCCGTGCCGCCGCCGCGCAAGGTGCTGGGATTGTGCTCTCCTGCCAAACCTCGGTTGACCCGGAACAGGTTGTTGTCGCCCCGTTCTGGTTCCAGCTTTACCTGCAACCCGATCCTGCCGCGACCCGTGCGCTGGCCGCCCGGGCGCTGGCCTGTGGCGCAGCGGCGCTGGTGGTTACGCTGGATGCGCCGCTGAACGGCATCCGCAACCGGGAAATCGCGGCGGGGTTTGCCCTGCCACGGGGCATCCGCCCGGTGATGCTGGATGCGCTGCCCCCGGTTCCGCCACCGGAAGGCGACCCGATTGCCGGGCTTCTCGCCCGCGCACCGACATGGGCCGATCTGGCAGCACTTTGCGCCGAAAGCCCGGTTCCAGTGCTGGCCAAAGGCGTGCTGACCCCCGAGGATGCACTGCTGGCCATGCAGGCCGGTTGCGCCGGGGTGATTGTATCAAACCACGGGGCGCGCGTGCTGGATGGTTTGCCCGCCACAGCCCATGCGCTGCCCGCCATTCGCGCAGCACTTCCGGGCGTGCCGGTGCTGGCTGATGGCGGTATTCGTTCGGGCGATGACATGCTGCGCGCGCTGGCCTTGGGGGCTGATGCCGTGCTGTTGGGGCGGCCCGCGTTTTATGCGTTGGCCCTTGGCGGGGCTGCGCAGGTTTCCACCTGCCTGCGCCGGTTGCGTGATGAATTTGCCGTGGCGATGGGGCTGATGGGCCTGCGGTCGGTAGATGAAATCGGCCCCGAATGCCTATTCACTTAAACGAGTAGTTGACCGGCACCTTCATGTCGAACGGCCCCTTGCCCATCGCGGCGGGCGGGGCGGGCAGGCGGTCGAACCCGTCGAACATGGCCAGCGTGGCATTGTCCAGTACCGGCCAGCCGGAACTTTCCGCGACCCTGCGGCTGACGATGCGGCCATAGCCATCCAGCGCAAAGGCCACCACCACCTTGCCCTCGGCCCGCGCCTTGCGTGCGGCCTTGGGATAGGTTTTCGCCGCCGCAATCGCCAGCACCAGATCCTTCTGCCACGATTCAATCTGCGCCTTGTCATCATCCGACAGGCCCACCTCGGCCTCGGTCGAGCCGGATTGCTCATCCTGCCCGGCACTCGCGGCGGGGCTGGCCGCCGTGGTCGGCGCGGCGAATTCGGTATGGGTCTGCTCCTCGACCTTGGTGGCGATCTCGGTTGCGTCCTTGGTCGCGTCGGTCTTTTCATCCGGGTTGGCGATGCGGAACTGCAACTCGGGGTCTTTGACGTCGTAAGGAACCTGCGCCAGCATCGGGTCGTTCGAGGCTTTAGTCTCTTCGGTCTTTTCCGCGCTTTCGGTCTGGGCGGCGCTGTCCGCCGACACGTCGCCTTCGGCAAGGTCAGTGTCGGGGGCGGCCAGCAGCATTTCAATCGGGGCAAGGTCGATGAACTCGCGCCCTTTCAACCCCCGTTCCTGCACAACGGGGGCGGGCAGGGGGCGGGCCAGCATCGCCGCGACTACCCCGCCATGGGCAGCAAGGCTAATGCCTGCGCCCAGCATCAACCCAAAGCCCGACCTTGGGGCGAAGACCAGGCTCATGGCGCTGGCGCCTCAGCGGTATCAGCCTGCGCCTCATCTTCCAGCCCGACCAGCCCGATCTTGAGGTAACCCGAGCCGCGCATCCGGTTAATCACTGCCATCACCTCGCCATAGGGCACCGAACGGTCGGCCGAGATATAGATGCGGGTATCGCGCTTGATCATCGTGGCGATGTCCAGTTCCATAGGCAGGGCATCCAGCGTGATGGTGTTTTCGCCAATCAGCAGCGTCAGGTCGGATTTCACGGTGACGATCACCGGCTCTCCCACCCGTGGCGCAGGCTTTGCCGTGGCAACCGGCAGTTCCACCGGCACATCGACGGTGGACAGGGGCGCTGCCACCATGAAGATGATCAGCAAGACCAGCATCACGTCGATGAAGGGCGTGATGTTGATGTCGGTATTGGCGGGCAGGTCGTCATCCGACCCCGAAATCCTGACTGCCATGACCTACTCCGCCGCCAGCGCCACGATCTCGGCCGCAACAATCTGGGCAGACGGGCGCATTGCCCGCCGGTCCAGATCGCGCGACAGGGTACGTTCCACCAACGAGACCGCATCGGCCAGACGCGCGCGATAGCCACCGATCACCCGCGTCAGGTGGTTGTAGAACAGCACCGCCGGAATGGCGGCGATCAGGCCGATTGCGGTGGCCATCAGTGCTTCGGCAATGCCCGGCGCCACTACGGCCAGATTGGTTGAACCGCTTTCGGAAATGCCGACAAAGGCGTTCATGATGCCCCAGACCGTGCCAAAGAGGCCAATGAAGGGCGCGGTGGACCCGATGGAGCCGATCACCATGATGCCGCCCTGCATCGCCCGCGCCGCCCCCGCCTCGATCCGCGACAGGTCGGCGGCGGTGCGGGCCTTGATGCCGTCATTGGGCAACCCGTCCGAGGCAGCCATTTCGGCCTCTGCCGCGTCCTGCATCCGGGCAACGGCACCGCGCCGCGCCAGCTCGGCCCCCAGCCGGCCATGCGCTGCCAGCCGCCGGTAATCGCGCCCCAACCGGGCTGAGGCGGCGGCAATCTGCACCAGCTTACCCGCCCAGACAGCCCAAGCCAGAACCGAGGCGACGATCAGACCCAGCATTACCGATTTCACCACCCAATCGGCATCCATGAACATGCCAAGCGGTGTCAGCGCCCCTGACGCATCGGCGGCGGCCATGGCATCTGCCAGGCCGCTAAAGCCCCAGCCACGGACAAATTCGATCAACGCTTCATTCGATGCAGACATATCAGACCTCGGCCCATTGGCGGATCAGGTTGTGGTAAATGCCGGTCAGGCGCACGACATCAGGTGCATTGGCCCCCATCTCGCCCCCCAGCGACTGAATGGACTGGTCGAGATCGAACAAGATCTCGCGCCGCCCGGCATCGCGGATCATCGATTGCACCCAGAAGAACGATGCCACCCGCGCCCCGCGCGTGACTGGCGTCACCTGATGTAGCGAGGTGGACGGATAGACCACCGCCGACCCGGCAGTCAGCTTGACCGTCTGCGCGCCATAATGGCCCTCAACAATCAGCTCACCGCCGTCATACTCTTCGGGTTCCGACAGGAATACAGTGCAGGACACATCGGTGCGGATCTGCCGCCCTTCACCCGGAATGACGCGGATTGCATTATCGACATGCACGCCAAAGGTTTGACCGCCTTCATAGCGGTTGAACATCGGCGGCAGGATCTGCGCGGGCAATGCGGCCGAAACCCAGGTCGGATTGGCCATCAGCGCCCGCACCAACCGCGCCTGCAAATCGGGCAGCACCGGGCTGTTCAGCGGGATTTGCGCGTTACGCTTGATTTCGGCCGACTGTGGTCCGGCGGTGTGGCGGCCATCCTGCCAGTCGGCCCCGTCCAGAACGGTACGAAACCGGGCAACCTCTTCCGGTGTAAGAATGTCGGGAATGGTGATCAGCATGACAACCCTCGGGAAACGCGGGGGCGTTGCCGCCCCCACGGGTGTTCAGAACTTCATCGACAGGGAAATCGAGGCGGTCCGCCCCGGCGCGACATAGACGAACGGTTGGCCCGAGCGATAGGCGCTGTCGTAATAGGTCTTGTCGAGCAGGTTATCGACCCGGATCGACAGCACGCGATCCTCGCCCAGATCATATTCTGCCATCGCATCCAGCCGCCAATAGGCGGGCAGTTTGTTGCCGTTCTCAGCCGTGGTGCCCAAGGCAAGCGGGCTGCGCCAGGTGGCCTGCCCGCCTACGGTCCATTTGTCGTTCACTTCATACTTGGCAAGAATATTGAACTGTTGTTCGGCAAAATTGGCGATACCCTTGCCGATGTTCGCCGCCGTGCCGCTTTCCAGCACTTCGCTGCCCATCACCGTCGCCCCGCCATAGATCGAAAGGCGGTCCGTAACCTTGCCAGCCAGCCCCAGTTCGACCCCCCGCACCCGGTATTTCAGGGTCGATGTGGTCACCCCTGACACGGTTTCCCGCGCGCCGGATTTCACCGTGTCAAACGCGGCAGCCGACAGGCTCAGATGCCCCATGTCCCATTTGGTCCCGATCTCGATTGAGCGGTTCTTTTCCGGGTCCAGCAACTGCCCCGGACCATCGAGCCCGGCATAGTCGCCGCCACCGGCATCCAGTTCCTGCCCCATCGGGTTGGCCGAGGTGGCATAGGCCAGATAGACCATCCCCCGGTCATTCAGCTTGTAGGTCGCCCCCGCATTCCATGTGAACAGCGTGTCGTCGCGGCTGTAGGCATAAGGCGTGGTTCCGGTCACGCCGCTGCGGGTGATATCGTAATCATCCAGCCGCAGGCCCAGGTTGAAACTCAGCCGGTCTGACAGCTTCATCGTATCGGTCAGATAGAGCGAGGTGGTGTTCACCTCGGTCACGCGCGGCACGTCTGAAAGCGTCAGCGTCGACCCTGCCGGCCAACAGACCGAAGTGTCAGGATTGATCACCGACACAAGGTTGCGACAGGCCGACCCGGTGACACCGCCGAAATCTTCAGAAACCGCGCCGGTATAGGACCACTGATCCACCTTTTCGCGCGAGATACCAAAGCCCGCGACCAGATTATGTTCCACCGCGCCAGTGCCGAAATCATAAGCCAGCTCTGTTGTGTTCGACAGGGTGCTGTTGACCTGCTTGGTGGATTTGGCCGACAGGTTGGTCAGCACCCATTCGCCGTCAATCAGGCTGGCGCCAGAGGGAACCGAGGCGACATAGGCCATGCCGGTGCGCCCAAGTCGGGTGCGGTTGGTCAGCTTCAGGTTCGGCGCGATGTCATAGGCCAGTCCAAAGGTGGCGATATCCTGCTGGCCTTCCTGAAAGTCGCGTCCCTCGACCGTGTAGGTCGTCGAACGGTCCAGCCCGATGGTCTCGGTCGCCGGGCCACCGTTGATCCACGGAATGCCCCAATCAGGCATCCCCTTGATTTCCATGTGATAGGCGTCCAGCGACAGGGTCAGCCGGTCGCTGACATCATATTCCGCCCCGAACGACAGGCCCAGCCGGTCATCGGTGATGCCATCGCGGCCCGCCACTTCGGCAGTTTGCGCCATGGCCGTCACGCGGGTGCGGAATCGGTCATCCCAGACCTTGTTCCAATCCACCGTCTGCCGCGCCAGCCCATAGGCTCCCAGCGTGGTTTCGGTCTTCACGAAGTCTTCATGCTGCGGCTTCTTGGTGACCACATTCACCGCGCCACCCGTGGTGCCGCGGCCCGCAATCGACCCCGATGGGCCTTTGGTGATCTCGACCTGCTCGGTGTTGAACGTCTCGCGCAGGTTGGCACCCGCGTCGCGGATACCGTCGATGTAAACGTCATTCGTCGCCTTGAAGCCGCGAATGAACAGCACGTCGCCAAAGGCGTTGCCGCCCTCACCCGTGCCCAGCGTCAGCCCCGGAGTGGTGCGCGCCAGTTCGCGAACCGAGGTGGCGTTCTTGTCGGCCAGAACCTCGGCCGTCACCGCATTCACCGTGCGGGCGGTTTCCGACAAGGGTTGGCGCAACAACGAGTTGCCTGACGAGACTGCGCGATAGCCGGCGGCTGCATCGGCAAAGGGCGAAAGGCCGTTCTGTCCGGCAGCGGGGGCGTTCGAGGTCGCACCGGTGCTTTCGGCCGGCACAGGAGCCGGGGCGGCCTCGGCGGTTGCAGTCGGGGCAGCGCTTGCCTTCTTGGCGGTTTTCTTGCGCACCACCGTTTCGGCAGGCGCTGCCGTTTCCACATTCACCGTCGGCAGCAGGATCACACCATCTTGCGCCTCTTGCGCCATGCCGGGCAGGGCAGTGGTGATCATGGCCGCCGTGGCCAGCGCGATGGCCTTGCGGTTGCTGTCGGGCGCATTTGGCGCGCGGTTGACCTGCCTCAACGAGGCAGGGCGCGAAATCGTGGTCATCATATCCCCCATGCGAAGTCATCGTTTGCGATTGCTTCGGTGGCTTGACCGCCTTGGGGGTTGGCTTCCGTTCCTGCGCTTTAGAATTGCCTACTAAATAAGTCAACAACTCAGAGTCAGTTTTTGGCAGCCTGATCAGCGCGCCAGTGCCAGTAGGCCCGCCACGTCCAGATGTGCCTCAATATGTGCCGCCAGCGCGTCAAGGCAGGCCTCGACCGCCGCGCCATAGGTCAGACCGGAAGGTGTGGCGCCCAATTCCCGAAGGAACGCGGCCCGGAACCCGTCGGCTGAAAACATGCCATGCAGATAGGTGCCTTGCACCCGGCCATCGGGGCTGCTGGCCCCTTCGGGCTGGCCGTCCAGCAGGGCGAAAGGCCTGCCAGAATCGATGCCCGTGCTGCGGCCAATGTGGATCTCGTACCCTTCAATCGTCTGATCTGTCGCGGCATGGCGCGCGGTCACCCGCGTCAACCGCTTGTCGCCGGTCATCACGGTAGCGAGGTCCAGATAGCCCAGGCCCTCGGTTTCGCCTGCTGGGCCTTCGATGCCGTCAGGGTCCGTGATCCGCTGCCCCAGCATCTGATACCCGCCACAAATCCCCAGAATCCGTCCACCCCGCCGGTGATGCGCCTTCAGGTCAATGTCCCAACCCTGCGCCCGCAGAAAGGCCAGATCCCCCCGCGTCGATTTCGACCCCGGCAGAATGACCAGGTCGCAATCGGGCAAAGGCTCACCCGCCCGTACCATGGTCAGCGTTACGCCCGGCTCCTGTGCCAAAGGGTCCAGATCGTCGAAATTCGCAATCCGCGAGAGCACCGGCACCGCAATGCGAAACGCGCCCGTGCCATGGCGCGCCGGAATATCCAGCGCATCTTCGGCGGGCAGGCGATGCGCATCGGGGAAGTAGGGCAACACGCCGAACCCGCGCCAGCCGGTGCGCCGGGCGATCAGCCGGTCGCCTTCGGCAAACAGGGTCACATCGCCGCGAAACTTGTTGATCAGATAGCCCGCGATCATCGCGGCATCCTCTGGGTCCAGCACCGCTTGGGTGCCTATCATCTGGGCAATCACGCCACCCCGGTCAATGTCACCCACCAGAACCACCGGCACATCTGCCGCCCGGGCAAAGCCCATGTTGGCAAGATCGCCCGCCCGCAGGTTCACCTCGGCCGGGCTGCCCGCACCTTCGACAATTACCAGATCATGCTGCGCAGCAAGATGCTGAAAACTTTGCAGAACAGGAGCCATAAGCTGCGGCTTCAGCGCGGCATAATCCCGTGCTTTCACCGTGGCAAGACGCTTGCCCTGCACGATGACCTGACTGCCCACATCGCTTTCGGGCTTCAACAGGATCGGGTTCATATGAACCGACGGCGGCAACCCACAGGCCAGTGCCTGCAACGCCTGTGCCCGGCCAATCTCGCCGCCATCGGCAGTAACGGCTGCGTTGTTCGACATGTTCTGCGGTTTGAACGGTGCCACCGACAGCCCGCGCAACCGCGCTGCCCGGCACAACCCCGCCACGATCAGCGACTTGCCGACATTCGACCCCGCGCCCTGAATCATCAGCGCCGTCATCGCAGTATTCCGGTGGTGCGCGGGCCGAGGCTGCGGAAGCCTCCGGCGGGGATATTTTCTTCCAGTATGAAAGCCGCAGTCATGAAAGGTGCAGGGCGTCGGTGCCGCGCCTCGGGCCGGTTTTCCGGGCGAGGCGTGGCACTTTCACACTGGGCGGTCATCGGGGTCGCCCCCTGTACCGCCTCTTCATTCTGGCGCATCAAGGTTAACACTTCGTTGCTTTCATATTGGAAGAAAATATCCCGGGGGTGAGGCGCGGCCCGCCGAGGGGGCAGCGCCTCCTTTTCCCCGGCTTAGAACTCCACGCCCGGCTGGGCCTTGATGCCCGACCGGAACGGATGTTTGACCAGTGTCATCTCGGTCACCAGATCGGCCAGTTCTATCAGCTCTTCCTTGGCGTTGCGCCCGGTCAGCACGACATGGGTCTGGGGCGGCTTTTCGGTTCGCAGGAACGCGACCACCTCGGCCACGTCCAGATAATCATAGCGCAGGGCGATGTTGATCTCATCCAGCAGCACCAGTCGGATTGCCGGGTCTCGGATCAGCTCTTTGGCTTTTTCCCAGCCCTTTTGCGCCATGGCGATGTCGCGGGCACGGTCCTGGGTTTCCCAGGTGAAACCCTCTCCCATTGCGTGAAACTGACACAGATCGGCGAAATTACCCTCGATCAGGCGGCGTTCGCCGGTGTCCCAGGCGCCCTTGATGTATTGGACCACCGCGCAGGGCATTTCATGCGCGATACAGCGCAAGACCATGCCAAACCCCGAGGATGACTTGCCTTTTCCGGCCCCGGTATGAACGATGATCAGGCCCTTTTCGCCCTCTTTCGTCGCCATGATCTTGTCGCGCGCGGCCTTTTTCTTGGCCATCTTGGTGGCGTGGCGGGCGTCGGCATCTGCCGCGCCGGTTACCGAAATGTCGCTGTCATCGTGCATCGGGGCGGTCCTGTTCTTGACTCTGTCATGGCTTCTGCCACAGGTAGCACCAAAGGCGCTGGTGCTTGTCCTAGGACAGGCGAAAAGGGAATGCGACAGCTTTTTCGACCCAAAAGGTCGCGAAGGCGAAGCGCAGCCGCCCCCGCGACCGTGACCGGAAAGGTCTGTCCGATCCACTGTTCCAGCAATGGGATGGGAAGGGGGGCAGGCCGTTGGGGCAACCCAGAATCCGCAAGCCGGGAGACCTGCCAGAGCCACTGAAACTGAAACGGGCGGACGGGGTGTTCCGCAGCCGACGGTGTTGCGCTTTGCCTGCGCTTCCCTTCGTCTGACCCCTTTTGCCTTTTGGACAAGGGGTTCGCCATGGCGGCCAAACTGCATGTCTGCATGACCTGCCGCGCGGGTCTGCCCCTGCCGGAAGGTGAGGTGCCGCCCGGTGCCCGACTGCACGCAGCCCTTCTTGCCGCCGATGTGCCGGTGGGGGTGGAGATCGTTCCCGTCGAATGCCTGTCTGCCTGTTCGCAGGGCTGTTCGGTGGCACTGACCGGAGCGGGCAAATGGTCTTACGTCTATGGCCGGCTGACCGACCTTGACGCGCCAGATATTCTGGCCGGGGCCGCCGCCTATGCCGCTACGCCCGATGGCCTTGTGCCTTGGCGAGAGCGGCCGGTGATTTTCCGCAAGCAAAGCCTTGCCCGCATACCCCCGACCATACCCCCGCAGGAGACCGCCCCATGACCGACCTGTCGAAGACTCCCGTCACCGTGATCACCGGCTTTCTGGGCGCGGGCAAGACCACGCTGATCCGCCATCTGATGCAGAACCCGCAAGGCAAGCGGCTGGCGATCCTGGTCAATGAATTCGGCACCGTTGGGGTGGATGGTGACATCCTGAAATCCTGCGCCGATGAGAGCTGTCCGGTGGAAAACATCGTCGAGCTGGCCAATGGCTGCATCTGCTGCACCGTCGCCGATGATTTCATCCCGACGATCGAGGCGCTGATGGCCATGCCGCTTCGCCCTGATCATATCCTGATCGAAACCTCGGGCCTTGCCTTGCCCAAGCCCTTGCTCAAGGCGTTCGACTGGCCCGCGATCCGCTCGCGTATCACCGTCGATGGTGTCATCGCGCTGGCCGATGCCGAGGCGGTGGCGGCGGGCCGCTTTGCTCCCGATGAGGCGGCGGTTCAGGCGCAGCGAGAGGCCGATGACAGCCTTGACCATGAAACTCCGCTGTCCGAAGTGTTCGAGGATCAGATTTCCTGCGCCGACATTGTCCTGCTGTCCAAGGCCGATCTGGCGGGCGAAGCGGGTCTGGCAGCGGCCCGTGCGGTGATTGAGGCAGAGGCACCGCGCAAGCTGCCGATCTTGCCGATGACCGAAGGCGTGATCGACCCGCGCATCATTCTGGGCCTGAATGCCCGCGCCGAGGATGATCTTGCATCCCGCCCCAGCCATCACGATGGCCACGACGATCACGAGCATGATGATTTCGACACCGTGGTGATCGACATGCCCGAAATAACTGACCCTGAAGACCTTGTGGCCCGCATCCAGCGCCTTGCGCGTGCACAAAACATCCTGCGCGTCAAAGGGTATATTGCTGTCACCGGTAAGCCGATGCGGATGCTGGTGCAGGCGGTGGGCGAGCGTGTGCGCCATCAGTTCGACCGCCCTTGGGGCAGCCTGCCCCGGCAGGGGCAGTTGGTGGTGATTGCCGAACATCACGACATCGACCTGACCGCCATTCGCGCCGTTCTGGGGGCCTGATCCGCCATGCATGTCGTCTTCCGCGAAAGCCATGGGCTGGAGGAAACGGACACCGCCTTTGATGTCGGGCAAGACCCGGCGGATCTGGTGGTCATGTCCTTTTCCGATAGCGACCTTGGGGCTTTCGCGGCGGGCTGGCACCGGGCCAAGGGGGCGTTGCCCACGCTGCGGCTGGTCAATCTAGTGGCGCTGCGGCATCCCCTGTCCGTAGATACCTATATTGAAAAGACGCTGCATGCGGCCAAAGGCATCCTGATCCGTCTGATCGGGGGCGAGAGCTATTGGCCCTATGGTCTGGCCTCGGTGCAGGATCTGTGCCGTCGCCGGGGTATTGCGCTGGCGGTGCTGCCGGCCGATGGGCGGCCTGATGCGAGCCTTGATGCGGTGTCCACCCTGCCGGTGTCTACCCTGCGGCGGCTGTCTGACCTGTGCGATGCCGGGGGGGCGGTGGCGGCGCAGGCGGCGCTGGCGCAACTGGCGCTGTCAGCGGGGCTTTATGCCGGGCCGGTTCCGGGCGCCAAGACCTTGCCGGACTGCGGGTTTTATGACCCGGCGCATGGCGTGATTGATGCGCCCATGCCCGATGGCCCCACCGTTGCCGTCGCTTTCTACCGCAGCTATCTGACCAGCGCCGATCTTGACCCGGTGGATGCCCTGTTCGGCGCCCTGCGCGACCGGGGCTTTCACCCGGTCGGCCTGTTTGTTCCGTCGCTCAAGGCCTCCGGCGCGCGGGCGTTTCTGGAGCAGGCTCTGGCCGGCCTGTCGCCCGCCGCCATCGTCAACCTGACTGCGTTTTCGGGCAAGGATGCCACGGGTAGCTCGCCGCTGGACGCGCCCGGTTGCCCGGTGTTTCAGGTGGCGCTGTCCACCGCGCGACGGCGCGATTGGGCCATGGCCACGCGTGGCCTGTCGCCCGCCGATCTGGCGATGCACGTTGTTTTGCCCGAGGTGGATGGCCGCATCTTTGCCGGTGTTATCAGCTTCAAATCGCCGGGCCAGCGCGACCCTGACCTGCAATATTCCCGCTTTGCTCACCGGGCTGACCCGAATCGTGTGGCGCATGTGGCCGAACGAGTGGCAGCGTGGCACCGGCTGGCGGCGGAGAATGCTGCACAGCGAAAGCTGGCCTTTATCTTGTCCACCTATCCCGGCAGACCGGACCAGATTGCCCATGCCGTGGGCCTTGATGCGCTGGCTTCGGTCAATGCTGCCTTGCGTTATTTGCAGGGGCAGGGCTATGGCACCCAACCTGTGGCCGACCTTGGCAGCCGCCTGATATGCGAGACCATCGATTGGCCGCTGACCGACTATCTGACAGCCCTGCAAACCCTGCCGGTGCCCTTGCAGGATGATCTTGCCGCCGCTTGGGGCGATCCCGCCAATGACCCGATGGTGCGGGGCGGCCTGTTCCGCTTTCCCGCCCTTTCCGTCAGCACCGCCCTGATCGCGCTGCAACCCGAACGCGGCGAGGTTCAGGCCCGTGACGCTGATTACCACGATCTGATTCGCACCCCGCGCCACGGCTATGTCGCGTTCTATCTGTGGCTGCGCGCGCAGGGCCTGCACGCGCTGATCCATGTCGGCGCGCATGGCACGTTGGAATGGCTGCCGGGCAAGTCGGTTGCCCTGTCATCTGACTGCTGGCCAGAGGCTCTGGCCGGGTCTGTCCCAGTTATCTACCCCTTCATTGTCAACGATCCCGGAGAGGCCGCGCAGGCCAAGCGCCGCATCGGTGCCGTGACCCTTGGCCACCTCCCGCCGCCCCTTGCCGCCGCATCGGTGCCCGAGGGTTTGCTGCGGCTTGAGCGGTTGCTGGACGAATATTCCACCGCCGACGGGCTTGACCCCGGTCGCCGTGACCGGCTGATCGCGCAGGTGCGGGCCGAGGCGCAGGCGGCGGGGGTTGAGGCCGATCTTGGCCTTCCCCCCGATGCCAGCATGGCCGAGGCGATCACCCGCATCGACCGTTTCGTCTGCGATGTGAAGGAAAGCCAGTATGGCGACGGGCTGCACATCTATGGCCAAGGTGACGGGGAATTGCACGGCCTGACCGAAGCATTGTCAGGCCGCCGCGTGGCCGCAGGCCCCGCCGGTTCGCCGCACCGGGGCCGCAGCGATGTGCTGCCGACGGGGCGCAACCTTTACTCGGTCGATCCCCGCGCCATCCCCTCGCGTGCCGCTTATGCCCAAGGGGTCAAGCTGGCCGAGGAGCTGCTGCGCCGCCATTTGCAGGACAAGGGCGATTGGCCGCGCGGTCTGGTGCTGGACCTGTGGGGCTCGGCCACCATGCGGACGGCGGGCGAAGAGGTGGCGATGGCACTGCATCTGGCGGGGCTGAAGCCGGTTTGGGACGACGGGTCTGACCGGGTTTCGGGCTATGAAATCCTGCCGCTTGCCCTGCTGAACCGCCCGCGCATCGACGTGACGCTGCGCATCTCGGGCCTGTTCCGCGATGTGTTCCCCGGTCTTGCCCAACTGTTTGAAGCAGGGGCCGAGGCGCTGGCCCTGCGGGATGAGACCCCCGAGGACAACCCCTACCTTGCCCGCGCGCCCCGCGTCTTTGGCCCCCAGCCCGGCCTTTACGGCATGGGCATGGCCGAGGCGTTGGAGGACTATTCCGACGCGGGTCGCCTTGCTGCGGGCGAGGCCTGGCTTTCCGCCTCGTCCTGGGCACTGGATGTGAAGGGCGAGGCGCAACCCGCCCGCGCTGCGCTGGAGCAGCGTTTGCTCAACGCTGATGCCTTCGCCCATGTGCAGGACCTGTCGGAAACCGACATTCTGATGGCCGCTGATTATGCCGCCCACGAAGGTGGTATCGCCGCCGCCCGCGCCGCCCTTGGGGCAGCGGCCCCCGCGCTCTACCACCTCGACACCACCAACCCCGCCGCGCCAAAGGCCCGCAGCGTGACCGAAGAAATCGCCCGTGTGGTCCGCGCCCGCGCTGCCAACCCTGATTGGGCGACCGGAATGATGCGCCATGGGTTCCGGGGTGCGGCAGAGATCACCGCGACCTTGGACAATCTAGCCGCATATGCCCATCTGACCCGCGCTGTTCCGGCGCATCTGATTGACCTTTATCACGATGCCACCCTTGGCCGCGCCGATCTGGTTGCCTTCATGCAGGCTGAAAATTCCTTGGCGCTGCAACGCCTGCGCGACCGTTTTGCAGCACTTCATGCTGCGGGCCTGTGGGTCAGCCGCCGCAACTCGATCGCCGCGCAATACGGAGGTGCAGCATGAGCACCCCGGTCATCCAAGGCTGGTGCCCCGGTGCCTTGCGCCCGATGGCGTCGGGCGATGGGCTGGTGGTGCGTATCCGTTTGCGCGGTGGCCGCATGACCCCGGATCAGGTGCGCCAGATTGCAGGGCTGTCCGCCACCCATGGCAACGGTCTGATGGACCTGTCGGCCCGCGCCAACCTGCAATTGCGCGGGGTCACGCCAGACAGCCACGCCCCCCTGATCGCGGCTCTGACCGGCATGGGCCTCATCGACCGTGATGAGCAGGTTGAATCGCGGCGCAACATCCTGATTTCGCCTTTTTGGCGCGAGGGCGATGATACCCAGCGCATCGCGGCCGATCTTGCGCAACGCCTTTCTGCCCCCGACGCACCAGCCCTGCCGGGTAAATTCGGCTATGCCATCGACATCGGCAGCAGCCCCGTGCTGCGAGAGGCCTCTGCCGATATCCGGGTTGAACGGCTGGCCGATGGGGCCCTGATCGTGCGCGCCGAAGGGATGCAATCCGGCGCACGCGCAACCGCCGATACCGCTGCCGATGCCATGTTGCACCTCGCGCGCTGGTTCGTCGCGGCGGGCGGTGTCAATGAGGGCAGGGGCCGCATGGCCGCCCTTGTCGCGCGCGGCGCGCCAGCGCCAGAGTCGTTTCACGAGGTGCCAGCCCCCATGGCCCAGCCCTTCGTGCCCATGCCCGGCCTTTGTGCGGCAGGTGCGCTGGTGGGTCTTGCCTTTGGTCAGACCGACCCCGTTACCCTGACCGCCCTTGCCGCGCTTGGACCCCTGCGGCTGACCCCGTGGCGGATGTTGCTGGTCGAAGGCTTGCGCGCAATGCCCGATTTAACCGGCCTTATCACCGTCTCCAACGACCCGATGTTGCGCGTCGTCGCCTGCACCGGCGCGCCGGGATGTCTTCAGGCGCATCAGCCGACGCGCGATCTGGCCAGCCGCCTTGCACCCCATGTACCGCAGGGCAGCCTGCTGCATGTGTCGGGTTGCGCCAAGGGCTGCGCCCATCCCGGCCCCGCCGCCCTGACCCTGACCGCCACGCCGCGCGGATTTCACCTGATCCGCCGGGGGGCAGCCTCTGCCACGCCCGCGCTGCCCGACCTGAACCCCGTCACGCCCGACCATCTGATCGAGACCTCCTGAATGCCCCACAGCTATATCACCGACGGCGCCGAGATTTACCGCCAGTCCTTTGCCACCATCCGGGCCGAGGCCGATCTGGCGCGCTTTTCGCCCGAGGAAGAGATTGTCGTTGTCCGTATGATCCACGCCGCCGGGATGGTCGGGCTGGAGGCCCATGTGCGCTTTTCCCCCGGCATGGCAATTGCCGCCCGCGCGGCCTTGGAGGCGGGTGCGCCGATCCTCTGCGATGCGCGTATGGTCAGTGAAGGCATCACCCGCGCCCGCCTGCCCGCTGGCAATGATGTGATCTGCACCCTCAACGATCCCGCCGTTCCCGATCTTGCCCGCCAGATGGCCAACACCCGCAGTGCCGCCGCGCTGGAACTGTGGCGCCCCCATCTGGCCGGGGCCGTTGTGGCCATCGGCAACGCGCCGACCGCCCTGTTCCACCTGTTGAACATGCTGGAAGACCCGGCCTGCCCACGACCTGCCGCGATCATCGGTTGCCCAGTGGGCTTTATCGGCGCGGCGGAATCGAAAGAGGCGCTGATGGCCGACCTGCCGGTGCCCTCGGTCATCGTGCAGGGCCGTCTGGGCGGGTCGGCCATCACCGTCGCCGCCGTCAATGCCCTTGCCAGCCGGAAGGAATAACCCATGGGCCGCATCATCTGCACCGGCCTTGGGCCGGGCGACCCCGATCTGATCTCGGTCAGGTCTGACCGGCTGATCCGCGCCGCCACCCATGTCGCCTATTTCCGCAAGCTGGGCCGCGCCGGGCAGGCGCGCCGGATTGTGACCGGAATGCTGCGCAGCGACGTGACCGAATATCCGATGGAATATCCGGTCACGACTGAGCTGCCCTTTGACAGCCCCGAATACCGCGATGCCCTTGCGCGGTTTTACGATGATTGGGCGGCGCGCCTTGCCGACCTGTCGCGCACCGCCGATGTTGTCGTGCTGTGCGAAGGTGACCCCTTCTTTTACGGCAGCTTCATGCACCTGCATTCCCGCCTGCAAGGGCGGGCCGAGGTGGAAATCGTGCCCGGCATCACCGGCATGACCGGCTGCTGGAACGCCACCGGCCAGCCGATCACCTGGGGCGATGATGTGCTGACCGTGCTGATGGCGACGCTGCCAGAGGCGGATCTGGTCAGCCACATGCAGCGATCCGACGCTTTGGTCATCATGAAAACCGGCCGCAACCTGCCGCGCGTGCGCCGGGCGTTGCAGGCGGCGGGCCGGTTGCAGGATGCCTGGCTGGTCGAACGTGGCACCATGCCCGATCAGCGCGTGGCCCGTCTGGCCGATGTCGATCCCGCCGATTGCCCCTATTTCGCGATCGTCCTTGTCCACGGCCATGGCCGCCGCCCGGAACTGGAGGCTGCCGAATGACCGGAACCATCACCGTTGCCGGCCTTGGTCCGGGGGATGAGGCGCTGGTGACCCCACAAGTCCGGCAGGCGCTGGACCGGGCGACCGATGTGGTCGGCTACATTCCCTATGTCGCCCGCGTTGCGGCGCGACCGGGTCTGACGCTGCACCCTTCGGACAACCGGGTGGAGCTGGACCGCGCCAACCATGCGCTGACCATGGCCGCCGAAGGCCGTCAGGTTGTCATCGTCTCCTCTGGCGATCCCGGCGTTTTTGCCATGGCTTCGGCTTTGTTCGAGGCGCTGGAAGCGTGGCAAGGCCCCCCACCGCAGATCGCCATCCTGCCCGGCATCACCGCCATGCTGGCCGCCGCCGCCCGTGCCGGTGCGCCCTTGGGCCATGATTTCTGCGCCATCAACCTGTCGGACAACCTCAAGCCGTGGGATCTGGTCGAACACCGCCTACGCCTTGCCGCGCAGGCCGATTTCGCCATGGCCTTCTACAACCCCCGCTCCGCCAGCCGCCCGCATCAATTCGCCCGCGTGCTGGAGATATTGCGTCAGGAATGCGGGCCGGATCGCCTGATCACATTTGCCCGCGCGGTTACCACACCGGATGAGCATTTGCTGACTATGACACTGGCCGAGGCGACGCCCGAAATGGCCGATATGCGCACCGTGGTTCTGGTCGGCAATGCCGCCACGCGCCGGGTGGGGGATTGGGTCTATACCCCGAGGCGGGCGGGTTGATGACCGATCCACGCCATCACCGCCGCCAGATCATGTGCCACATTCCGCGCGGGCAGGGCAGGCCGGTCGATCAGGATCACCGGCAGGCCAAGCGCGCGCGCCGCGATCAGCTTGGCCTCTGCCCCCGCGCCCCCCGAATTCTTGGCGACGATATGGCTGATGCGGTGGTGGCGCAGCAGGGCCAGATCGCCTTCAACCGTGAACGGCCCCCGGTCGATCACCACAGAGGCATCGGGCAGGGGCAGCCCCCCATCGGGCGGATCGACCAGCCGCAGCAGGTAATGGTGCTGCGGCCTTGCGGTAAAGCTGGTCAGGGTCTGCTTGCCAATCGCCAGAAACACCCGTGCCGGGGCTTTGGGCAGGGCAGCCACCGCCGCCTCGGTATCGCTCACCAGGGTCCAACGGTCGCCTTCGCCCGCCACCCAAGCTGCGCGCTCGAGGGCCAGCAGCGGGGTGCTGGTTTCTGCACAGGCCAGCGCAGCATTCCTGCTGATCTGCGCCGCAAAAGGGTGCGTCGCGTCGACCACATGGCTGATGCCTTCGCTGCGCAGAAACTGCGCCAGCCCCGCGGTCCCGCCAAACCCGCCCAGCCGCATCGGCAGGGGCTGGCCGACTGGGGCAGCCGTGCGACCGGCATAGCTGAAGATCGCCGGAATCCCCTCTGCCGCCAGCCGCGCGGCCAGCAGGCTCGCCTCGGTCGTGCCACCAAGGATCAGGATGTGCGTCATGGATAGGCCCTGGCTTCATATCATCGGTCTGGGCGAAGATGGACTGGCGGGCCTGCCCGATGCAAGCCGTGCCGCGCTGGCTGCTGCGACGGTGATCTTTGGCGGTCCCCGCCACCTAGCGCTGGTGCAGGCAAGCGACCGGGCCCGCCCCTGGCCCGTACCGTTTGATGTAGCACACGTTCTGGTGCATCGCGGGCAGCCGACGGTGGTTCTGGCCTCGGGTGATCCGTTCTGGTTCGGTGCGGGCAGCAGCCTGATGCCTCACCTTGCCCCCGGCGAATGGCTGGCGCACCCCGCGCCTTCAACCTTCTCTCACGCCGCCGCGCGGCTTGGCTGGCGGTTGGAGGAGACGACCTGCCTTGGCCTGCACGCCGCCCCCTTTGCCCGTCTGCGCCCTCATCTGGCGAATGGTGCTCGGCTGATTGTGTTGCTGCGTGACGGCGATGCCCCCGCCGCTTTGGCCGCGTGGCTGGACGGCGCGGGCTTCGGCACCTCTCACCTGCATGTGCTGCAAGCCCTCGGTGGCGTGCAGGAGCGTATCACCCAAACCACCGCCGCCGGGTTCAACACACCCAACATCACCGCCCCCGTCGCCGTGGCGATTGATGCGGCGGGCGACGGTCTGCCGCAAACCCCCGGCCTGCCCGACAGCCTGTTCGCCAGTGACGGCCAGATCACCAAATCTCCGATCCGCGCGCTGACCCTTGCCGCCCTTGCCCCTCGGCGCGGCGAGGTCTTGTGGGATCTGGGCGCTGGTTCCGGCTCGATCTCGGTCGAATGGTGCCTTGTGGGCGGGTTGGCCCATGCGGTGGAGCTGCGCCCCGACCGCGCCACCAACATCCGCGCCAATGCGCTGGGCTTTGGCGTAGACCATAGGCTGGCGCTGCATTCTGGCTCCTCGCTGGATCTGATCGCTACGCTGCCTCGCCCCGATGCCGTCTTTGTCGGCGGCGGCGGCGATATGGCATTGTTCCAGCGCCTGCTCGACACCCTGCCCCCCGGCACCCGCCTTGTCGCCAATGGTGTCACGCTGGAGACCGAAGCGCTGTTGGCGACCCTTCACGCCAGCCACGGCGGCACGCTGACCCGGATCGACATCGCCACCGCCACCCCCCTTGGCACGATGCGCGGCTGGCAGGCCGCCCGCCCCGTGGTGCAGTGGAGCGTCACGCTATGAGGGTCGCCGGTCTCGGTTTTCGCAGCGCCGCCACGGTGGATGACCTGCACGATGCCCTGCATCTGGCAGGCGGTCGGGTTGACCTGCTGGCCACCGATGCAACCAAAGCCAAGGCCCCGGCACTGACCGCGCTTGCAACGCGCCTGAACCTGCCGATCCGTGCCGTACGCGTTGCAGGCCAGCCCACTCCCAGCACCTCGCCACGCGTGCAGGCCAAATTCGCCACAGGATCACTGTCCGAGGCGGCGGCGCTGGTTGCCGCCGGTCCCGGTGCCTGCCTTGTCACCCCCCGCGTCGCAACCCCCAACGGCATGGCCACCGCCGCCATCGCGGAAGGAATATCCGAATGACCGTTCACTTCATCGGCGTAGGTCCCGGTGCCGCCGACCTGATCACCCTGCGCGGGCGCGACCTGATCGCCGCTTGCCCGGTCTGCCTCTATGCCGGGTCGCTAGTGCCCGAAGCCTTGCTGCAACATTGCCCGCCCGGCGCGCGGATCGTGAATACCGCGCCGCTCAGCCTTGACGAGATCATGGCCGAGATTTCGCTGGCCCATGACGCGGGGCAAGATGTTGCCCGCCTGCATTCGGGCGATCTGTCGATCTGGTCGGCGATGGGGGAACAGCTTCGCCGCCTGCGCGCCCTTGGCATTCCCTATGATGTCACGCCCGGCGTGCCCTCGTTCGCTGCCGCCGCTGCGGCGCTGGGGGCGGAACTTACGCTGCCCGGCCTTGCCCAGTCGGTCGTGCTTACCCGCACCTCGGGCCGCGCCAGCGCCATGCCAGAGGGCGAAACGCTGGAGGCATTTGCCAAAACCGGCGCGACACTGGCCATTCACCTGTCGGTCCATGTGCTGGCAGAGGTGCAGGCCCGCCTGACCCCGCATTACGGCCCTGACTGCCCGGTGGCCGTGGTGTTCCGCGCCAGTTGGCCCGACCAGAGGGTTGAGCGTGCCACGCTTGCCACCCTCAACCCCGCGATGGGAGAGGGCGAGCGGACCGCGTTGATCCTCGTCGGCCCGGCGCTGGCCGCCGAAGGGTTCGACGAAAGCCGCCTTTATGCGGGTGACTACGACCGCCGCTATCGCCCGGTCGGCACCACCCCCCGTTTCCCGGAAAGCGCATGATTCCCCCCGGCCTTCTCATCTCGGCCCCCGCCTCGGGCACCGGCAAGACCACGGTCACGCTGGGCCTGCTGGCGGCGTTGCGGGCGCGCGGGGTGACGGTGCAGCCGTTCAAAAGCGGTCCCGACTATATCGACCCGGCCTTTCACACAGCCGCTGCGGGGCGGGTTTCGGTCAACCTTGATACTTGGGCGATGGCGGGCGACCGGCTGGGCGGGCTGGTGACGGCGGCGCAGGGGGCCGATCTGATCGTGGCCGAGGGGTCGATGGGCCTGATCGATGGCGTGGCAACCCCCGGCGAAAGCGGCAACGGGTCTTCCGCCGATCTGGCGGTGGCGATGGGCTGGCCGGTGGTTCTGGTGCTGGATGTTTCAGGCCAGGCGCAATCTGCCGCCGCCGTGGCGCTGGGCTTTGCCGCGATGCGCCCCGATCTGCGGCTGGCGGGGGTGGTCTTGAACAAGGTCGCCTCGCCCCGGCACGAAGCCTTGGTGCGCGACGGCATGGACCGCGCGGGCCTGCGAGTGTTCGGTGCCCTGCCGCGCAGGGCCGCCATCGAACTGCCCGAACGCCACCTTGGCCTTGTGCAGGCCGAGGAGCATCCCCGCCTTGCCACCTTGCTTGCGGATGCCGGGGCGTTTATCGCCCAGCATCTTGACCTGCCCGCCCTGATCGCCGCCGCCGCTGTTACCCCTGCCGCCGCCGTTGCCTCGCCCTTGCCCATTCCCCCTCCCGCCGAGCGCATAGCTCTTGCCCGTGATGCGGCGTTTTCCTTCGTCTATCCGCATTTGCTGGATGGCTGGCGGCGGGCGGGGGCGACGATCCTGCCGTTTTCGCCCTTGGCCGATGAGGTGCCCGACGATACCGCAGGTGCCTGCTGGCTGCCCGGCGGCTACCCCGAACTGCATGGCGGCAGGCTGGCCGAGGCCGGCCAGTTCCGTGACGGCCTTGCCCGGTTCGCCGAAACTCGGCCCGTTCATGGTGAATGCGGAGGCTATATGGCGATGGGTGCGGGGCTGGTGGCCGCCGATGGCACACGGCATCAGATGGCGGGCCTGCTGGGGTTAGAAACCAGCTTTGCCAAACGGCGGATGCACCTTGGCTATCGCCATGCGCGGCTTTTGGCCCCGATTCCCGGCCATGCCGCGGGCCACCGCCTGCGCGGGCACGAATTCCACTATGCCACGATCCTGTCGCAGCCTGACGCGCCGCTGGCACAGGTGACCGACGCCACCGCCACTCCGGTTGCCGAAACCGGATCCACCCGCAGCTTTGCCGGGGGTGGCCGCGCCACCGGCACCTTCTTTCACCACATCGCCGAGGCTACATGACCGGTTTCGTTTCCTTCGTCTCTTCGGGTCCGGGCGACCCCGACCTGCTGACGCTTAAGGCCGTCGCCCGGCTGCAAGCCGCCGATGCGGTGCTATTCGACGACCTGTCCTCTGGGCCTATCCTGTCCCATGCGCGGGACGGGGCCGATCTGGTGGGGGTGGGTAAACGCGCAGGCCGCCCGTCACCCAAGCAAGATCATGTCAGCCGGCTGCTGGTCGATTATGCCGCCACCGGCGCGCGGGTGGTGCGGCTGAAATCCGGCGATTGCGGCCTCTTCGGGCGGCTGGAAGAGGAAATCACCGCCCTGACCGAAGCCGGCATCGGGTATGAGGTCATTCCCGGCGTCACCGCCGCCTCTGCCGCTGCCGCTGCGGCGAACATTCCGCTGACCCGGCGGCTGACGGCGCGGCGGGTGCAGTTTGTAACCGGCGCCGATGTGACCGGCGGCCTGCCCGAAGGGCTGAACTGGGCGGCCCTTGCCGACCCGCAGGCGACCACCGTGGTTTACATGGGCAAACGCACCTTTGCCGCGCTGGTCGAAGGTCTGCGCGCCCACGGTCTGCCCGACAGCACGCCCGCCCTGCTGGCCGAAGCGGTCTCAACCCCGGATCAGAGGCTGCTGCGCGGCACGATGGCCAGCCTTGTGGCCCATCTGGCCGATGGTCCGGGGCATCAGCCGGGGCTGATCCTGTATGGCCCGCTGGCGGGTGGGGCGGAATGAAGCTGACCCTTTGCGCCAGTTGTGTGTTGGGTCGGTCGGGCTTTGCTGCGACCCTGCGCGATGCCCTGAACGGGGTGGCCGTTCCGGCGCAGGTTGCCACAGTCGAGTGCATGTCCGGCTGCACCCGCCCCTCAACCCTTGCCGCCCGCGCCCCCGGCAAGACGACCTATCTGTTCGGCGATATCAACGAATCTGATCTGCCCGACATTCTTGCCTTTGCCCGCCTTTATCACGACAGCCCCGATGGCAATTTTGTCGACGCCCGCCCGCTGGGTGCCCTGCGGCTCAAGGCGATCGCGCGCATTCCCGGCTAATTCGCGGCAGGGGTCGGAAATCTGCCCGATCTGCCGCTATCGACCTTGACCGCATGGCTCCATGACATGCAAATGAAGAGGCAAGGTGTCCCATCAGGTGCAAAGCATCGGGACTGAAACGGGAATGGGGAAGGGGCGGACCAAAACAGGCGCCCCCATCCCCAGCCGCCCCCGCGACTGTCAGCGGTGAGCGGGCTTTCATCAGGCCACTGCCCTTTGGGGCGGGAAGGCGAAAGCTCGTGATGACCCGCCAGCCAGGAGACCGGCCTTGGGACGTGAAACACAACTGCCGTCGGGTGTGACGGCAAGGAGAGATATGATGACGATTTCGACCACGGCCAAAACCACCGCGCTTTCCAAGGCATTCGGCCCTATCCTGATGATGGTGGTCCTTGGCTCTTCGCTGATGTTCGTGGCGGGCCACGCCCAATCGGCGGCGCTGCATGATGCGGCGCATGATGTGCGCCACGCGACCGGCTTTCCCTGCCACTGAGCGCATAACTTAAACCCATGTTCAAACGCATGTTCGTCAGCGCAGTAGTCGCTGGCGGGGTGGCGGGCTTTTTGGCCGCTGCTCTGCATTTCGCATTTCTGCAAGACCGGCTTTTGCTGGCAGAGCAGTATGAATCCGGGGCCCTGATCCATTTTCAGGCGGCCCCTGCCATGGGCCATGATCATGCCGCAGGTGAATCTGCCGACCATGATGATGCCGCAAACGGCGAGGCCGGTCATGACCATTCCACCCCCCAGGGTGCAGTCGACGGGGATGGGCACAGTCACTCGCATGAACCCTCGGGCGGCAGCCTTGGCCGCAATGGCCTGACGGTCATGTTCGACGTGCTGGTCTATGTGGGCTTTGCCATGCTGCTGATCGCCGGGTTCGGCGCAGCAGAGGCGACGGGGCGGCGCATCGGTGCGCTGGAAGGCATCCTGTGGGGGTTGGGTGGTTTTGCGGCCATTCAGCTTGCCCCTGCGATGGGGCTTGCCCCGGAATTGCCCGGCACGCCCGCCGCCGCCCTTGGTGCGCGGCAGGTCTGGTGGTGGATGACGGTCTTGTGCACGGCGGGCGGCTTGGGCCTGTTGGCCTATGGCCGTGGCATGGCCCTTGCCGCTGCGGGTGTGGCGCTGCTTGCGCTGCCACACCTTATCGGTGCGCCCGAGGCAGATGGCTATGCCGGGGTCGCGCCTCCGGAACTGGCAGCCGAATTCGCCGCCCGCGCGCTGGGTATCGGGGCAATCGCCTGGGCCTTTCTGGGGTGGTTCGCCAGCCGCCTCTGGTCAGACAAGCCCGCATGATCCTGCGGCGCGCCGTCTTGACGGCGCGCTGCCTTTCCTGAATGACCGCAGCATGACAGCCCTTCTCCAGCTTTCCCTGATCGGCATCGGCACCGGCAACCCCGATCATGTGACGGGGCAGGCTGTGAAGGCGATCAATACCGCCGACCTGATCCTTTTGCCCCTGAAGGGCGAGGACAAGGCCGATCTTGCCGGTCTGCGCCGTGCGATCTGCAATGCGGCTCTGACCAACCCCGCCACCCGGATCGTGCCGTTCGATCTGCCACAGCGCGACCCGGCAACGCCCGATTATGTAGACCGCGTGAACGATTGGCACGACGCCATCGCGGCGGTCTGGGCGGACCACATCCACGCCCATCTGGCGGCGGGCGGCGGGGCGAATGTGGCGCTGCTGGTCTGGGGTGACCCGTCGCTTTACGACAGTACCCTGCGCATTGCCGAGCGGGTGGGCCGCAGCCTGCCCATGACAGTGCAGGTCATTCCCGGCATCACCGCGATCCAGATGCTGTGCGCCGCCCATGCCATTCCGCTGAATGACCTTGCCGCACCCGTGGTTATTACCACCGGCCGCCGGTTGCGCGGCCATGGCTGGCCGCAGGATGCCGATACGGTCGTGGTGATGCTGGATGCCGGTGGTGCGTTCAGCACGCTGGACCCTGCGGGCACCGAAATCTGGTGGGGTGCCTATGTTGGCATGGCCGAACAGATCCTTGACCATGGCCCCTTGGCCAGCGCCGGGCCGCGCATCGTGGCAACCCGCGCCAAGGCACGGGCTGACCATGGCTGGATCATGGACATTTATCTGATGCGCCGTCAGGGCGTGGCACCCCAGCCGTCCTGAAACACCAGCCCCTCTAGTGGCAGGCGGTCACGCCAGCCTTTGGCCTGTAATTCCGGCTGGGTATAAAGCTCGCTCACATGACCAAGGCACAGATAGGCCACCGGCACCACATGGTCTGGCAGGCCAAGGATGCCGCGCAGCTCTTCCTCGCGGAAGATGCTGACCCAGCCGACGCCCACGCCTTCGGCCCGCGCCGCCAGCCACAGGTTCTGCACCGCGCACACCGTCGAATACAGGTCCATGTCGCGGTTGTGTGTGCGCCCCAGTACCACCTTGCCGCCGCGCGTGCGGTCGCAGGTGATGCACAGGTTGATCGGGGCATCGGTGATGCCTTGCAGCTTCAGGCTGGAATAAAGCGCCCGCTTTTCTTCGGGAAACATCTCTGTCGCTTCGTCATTGGCGCGGGCGAAGGCCGCCTGAACCCGTGCCTTAACACCCGCATCGCGGATGACGATGAAATTCCACGGCTGCATGAAGCCGACCGAAGGCGCGTGGTGGGCGGCGACCAGCAGCCGCTGTACCAACGCTTCGTCAATTGGGTCGGGCAGAAACTGGCTGCGCACGTCGCGTCGAGAAAAGATCGCGCGATAGACCGCGTCGCGCTCATCATCAGAAAAGGCCCCGGCGGGGGCCAGCTTGGACTCTGGTTGCATCGACATATCCCCTGTCAGGCAACGAATGCTGACAGGGCCGCCGTCCGCGCGTCCCCGCCGATCTTGCCTGGCCGGTCTTCTGACTTGGCGTCGCCGGGGCACCGCGCCTTCCCGGGCCGGAACCCAGTGGCATCTTGCGGACCCCTCGGCCTTACAGCGTTGGGCACGTCGCGGGGTTGCACCGCGTTCCCGATTATCCCGGCCTTTGGGGCCGGGCACCAGACAGGGCAGCGCTAACCTGAACGCGCTGCCCTGGCAAGTCTTAGGCGGCGCTGGCCTGACCTTCGGCAGCAAGACGGGCATCCAGATCCAGGATCTGGCGCACGGCATGGGCGGCCTCGGCCCCCTTTTTCACGAAATGCTCGGTGTAAAACGCCGTCAGCTCGGCCACCGGCTGATAGTTATGCGGCGTCAGCGAGACCGAGAAACACGGCACACCGGTTTCCAGCCCCACATTCATCAGGCCGGTCACCACCGCTTCGGAGACGAATTCGTGGTGATAGATGCCGCCGTTCACCACAAAGGCCGATGCGACGATGGCATCATACTTGCCGGTGCGGGCCAGCTTTTTCGCCACCAGCGGCATTTCGAACGCGCCGGGCACGTCGAACGCCTCTACCTTGGCATTGGGCATCAGTTTCGCCGCTTCGGCGACAAAGCCTTCATGGGCACGGTCCACGATGTCATCGTGCCAACGGGCCTTGATAAAGGCGATACGGGGGAATTGGGTCGTCATTTTGCGGAACCTTCCGTTGCTACACAGTCAGGTCCCAAGGCATGTCCCGAATACAGCCGGGTCGCCCCTGCTGCACGCGGTTCTCTTTCATCCGGACTATACCGTCGGCCCCGGAGTTTCACCGGATCTGCTGACCCTTTCCGAAGAAAGGCGCTCGCGGGCTATAACCGCCGGTGGGGAATCGCACCCCGCCCTGAGAACACCGCATCCCTAACACGTCGTTTTTCACCCCGCAACGGTTTGGCTGTGCATGGATGCACCGCCTTGGTGCGCTGCACAAATCCTGCGCAAACCCTGCGCCGGGCCTGCGGGGGGCACCGTTCACTCCTGCCGCGAAACCCGGAGGCAGAGATGACGACGAAACGCCTGACGATCCACGGACTTCCTACTGTATTGGCGCGCGACGGGTGGTGGCTTGGACCAGAGCCAGACGCCGTGCCAGACGCGGCGCCAGAGGCAGGCAGCACCGGGTCTGGCGCTATGGCAGGTCGCAGTCTGTCGCCGCTGGCCAGTCGTGGGCTGGGCCTTGTGGTGCTGGTGGTGCTGGGCGATCTGCTGTTCTGGGGGCAGGTGCCCGGCCTGTCTCTGGCGGTCTTCGCCGGGGCGGTGTTTGGCCTGGCCACGATGCAGGTGCCGGGGCTGGCCAAGGCCCGGCCTGCCGGGTTGTTGGTCTTGGGCCTGTTGCCGGTGGTCGAGTATGTTCAGGCGCTGTCGCTGGCCTTTCTGGCCCTGTCGCTGACGACTGCCATTGTCTGGGCGCATCTGCCGGGATTGACGGCGGGTGGCAAACTGGTCTCGGGTCTGCGCCTTTTGGCCCGGCTGCCGCTGGGGGGCATTCTGGGCCTTTTGCATCTGGTGATGAACCGCTCCGCCCGGCCTGGCAGCATCACGTCGCCGCGCAGTTTTCTGCGAAACTGGGCGGTGCCATTGGGCGGCACGCTGGTTTTTGCCGCGCTGCTGGCCGATGCCAACCCGCTGATCGAACAGGCCTTATCGCTGAATTTCGATGCCGTGCGGCTGATCAACCGTGCGGCCTTTTGGGCAGGCATCGCCCTTCTGGCTTGGCCGCTACTGGATCTGCCTACCCCGGTGCATCTGGCCGCGCGCGCCGTTGCCTTGCCGGGGATCAACGCGGGTTCGGTCTTGCGGGCGCTGGTGATGTTCAACCTGCTGATCGGGCTGCAAAGCGGGCTGGACCTGTCAATCTTGCTGGGCGGCGCGCAACTGCCGCGGGGGATGAGCTTTGCCGCCTATGCCCATCGCGGGGCCTATCCGCTGCTGGCGACCGCGCTTTTGGCCTGGGCTTTTGCCCTGTCGGCGCGGCCCTATCTGGGCGAACATCGGCTGATCCGACCGCTGATGCTGTTGTGGCTGGGGCAGAACATGGTGCTTTGCGCCTCGGCCCTTTTGCGGCTGGATCTTTACGTGCAGGCCTATGGGCTGACCTATCTGCGGATTCGTGCCGGGATCTGGGTCGTGCTTGTCGCCGCCGGTCTCTGGCTGTGCCTGTGGCAGGTGGTGCAGCGTCGGTCGAACCTGTGGCTATTGTCGCGGGTGGCGGTGATGGGGTTGGCCACGCTTTACCTGTGCAGCTTTGTCAATTTCGCCGCGTTGATTGTGCGCCACAATCTGGCCCAGCCCCGCGGTGATGCCTGGTATACCTGCGCCCTTGGCCCCACCGCTGCTGCTGCCATTGCCGAAGCCATGGCGCAAAACCCCCAACTGACGCTGGACTTGCCCGGCTGTGCCCCTGATGCGCCCCAGATCACTGGCTGGCGGGATTGGGGGTTTCGCAACTGGCGCGTCGACCGCTATCTTGCGGCCCATCCGGTTGTAAGGTTTGTTCCGTGAAGATTCTGATCGTCGATGACGACCCTCGCTTGCGTGACCTGTTGCGCATTGCAGTTGAGCGGGCAGGCTTTACCGCCGTCACCGTTGCCGACGGGCAGGCCGCCCTTGTTGCCGCCCGCCGCGATGCCCCTGACCTGATGGTGCTGTATATCGGTTTGCCAGAGATTGACGGGTTCGAGGTGTGTCGCCGCCTGCGCGCCACCTCTGACCTGCCGGTCCTGTTCTTGACGGCGCGGGATGATGAGGTGGACCGCATCGTCGGCCTTGAGCTTGGCGCCGATGATTACGTCACCAAGCCCTTTTCGCCCCGCGAAGTGGTGGCCCGCATCCGCGCCATCCTGAAACGCACCAGCGGCGCGGGGCAGGGCCAAACCCTGCGCCACGGGTCCCTTGTGCTGAACCGGGCCGCCGCCGCTTGCCACATCGAGGGCCAGCCGATCCCGCTGACCGCGACCGAGTTTCGCCTGCTGGATCATCTGCTGTCCCACCCGGGTCGCCTTTGGCCCAAGGCGCGGTTGATCGACACAATCTGGGGCACGGGCAGTCAGGTGTCGGACCGCACGTTCGACAGCCATCTGCGTAACTTGCGGCAAAAGCTGGCAGTTGCGGGTCTGCCTGATGTCATTGAAACCCTGCATGGGCAGGGCCTGCGGCTTGGGGCGGTGGAATGACGGCGCGGCGCTGGCGGCCCTCGCTGGCCTTCGTTCTGGGCGGGGCTTTGTGCGGCACGTTGGGCCTGTCTTTTGCCGGGCTGCTGGCGCTGCGCAGTCTGGGGCCGCATCTGGGCTATGCCAATGCCGCCGCCGCACTGGGCCTTGCCATCCTGCTGGCCACCGCCGCCTTGGGCTGGCTACTGGTGCGCCTTCTGCTGCGCCCGATCCACGCGCTGGAGGCGTTTGCTTTGTCGGTTGAACAGAACCGCGCGCCGGAACCCCCCGCCCATTTCGGTACGCAGGAGCTGCACGCCACCGCCCGCCGCGTGATTGCCATGGCCCACGCCCTGCGCGATCGCGAGGCGACGATCCGCGCTTTCACCGATCACGTCACGCATGAGGTGAAAACCCCTGTCGCCGCGATCCATGCCGCCGTTGAACTGCTGCAAGACGGCTCGCTGTCGCCGCAAGACGCGCAACTGGTGGCGCAGATCGACGGCGCGCAGGCCCAGATTCAGGCGCAACTGGCCGTCTTGCGACAGGCCGCGCAGGCGCGTGAGGCGCGCTATCTGGGCCAGACCACGCTGGCCGACCTTGCACCCGCCCTGCGCAGCGATTTCCCCACGCTGACCTTTGGTATCGAAGGCGGCAGCCATGCCCTGCCCATGGCCGCACCCGGCCTGCTGGTCGTGCTGCGTCAGCTTCTGGCCAATTCGGTCAGCCATGAGGCGACCCATGTCTCCCTTGCCGCGCTGCACCATCCGGATGTGCTGATGCTGGAGGTCTCTGATAATGGCTCCGGCATCTCTCCCGGCAATGCCGCGCGCCTGTTCGAACCCTTTTTCACCACCCGCCGCGATCAGGGTGGCACAGGCATGGGCCTGACCATCGCCCGCAACCTGCTGGCCGCCCACAATGCCGGGATCGAGGTCGCGGCCAGCGACACTGGCGCCCTGTTTCGGCTGATTTTTCCCACGGTCTAGGACGGACCGATATTGCGCCCACTTGCCTTGGCGAAGGCCATCGCCTTCGCCACACGATGCAGCGGGAACCTGAGCCGCCCGGACATTAGCAGACAGCCGAACCCCTAAACCCGCCGGAACACCATCACCAGCCCCCGGTCATCCTTGTGCGGATGGTCGGCGCCCTCGTAAATCGCAATATCGCGGAATGCGACCGGCGTGATCTGCCCCAGCGCAACCATTCGTGCCAAAGCCGAGCCAAAGCCCGCCCCGTCAAGCACCGGTGCAATCGTGCCACAGGCAAAGACAGCGCCGGGCCGGGTGATGCGCAGCAGTTCGGGGAAACATTCCGGCCCGACATGGCCATGGGTGAAGGTGCCGCAGGAAATCACCGCGTCATAGCTTCCACCGGGAATCTCCAGCACTTTGGTCAGATCGCCCAGCATCAGGGCGCGGTACAGCCCCTTGCCGCGCGCGACCTCCAGCATCTCGGGCGTGATGTCCAGGGCATCGACCGTATGGCCACGCAGTGATTCTGCCACCAGCCCGGTGCCCGCGCCAATATCCAGAATTTCCGCATCGGCCCCGATTTCATCCTTCAGGATCGCCGCAATCTCACGCGGGGCGATATAGCCCCAGGCCGCGCCAAAGCTGTTGTCATAGCTTTCGGCCCAGGCGCCATACATGCGCTTGGCATCTTCGGGGCCGTCGATCTGATAGGCCTCGTCCAGATCGTAACCGTCATCCAGCGACATGGCATTCCTCTTGCGATTGGGTGCCAAGACCCTGATCACAAGCCCATGACGCCAGAATGACAGGCCTAGACGTTGACGAACCCGCCGCGCGCCGGGTCAAACTGCTGCAACTCGCCCTCGCCGGTGTTGTTCCACAGCCCGTGGATCGTCAGCTTCTCATCTCGCACCGCATCGGCGACAAAAGGGAAGGTCATCAGGTTTTCCAGGCTGACCAGAACCGCCTGATGTTCCAGCGCGCGCAGGATGTCATCCTTGCCCAGATGCGCCACGCGGTCGAAGCCGGGGCGCAGAATGTCCATCCAGCGGCCGACGAAGCTGGTCTTTTCCTCCAGCTGCGGGGCATGGCCGGTGCACATATCGTGACACCCCTTCACGCCGCCACAGCTTGAATGGCCCAAGACCACAATATGCGCGACCCCCAGCGAGGTGACGGCATATTCCACCGCAGCCGAGGTGCCGTGGCGTTCCCCGTCCGGGGTATAGGGTGGCACAAGGCCCGCGATGTTGCGGTGAATGAAGAACTCGCCTTCATCCGCGCCAAAGATCGAGGTGACATGCACGCGGCTGTCACAGCAGGAAATCACCATCGCACGGGGGTGTTGGCCGCTTTCGGCCAGACGACGATACCAGGCCTTGTTGTCCTGATAGGTCGTCGCGCGCCAGCCGTGGAACCGGCTGATCAGATAGGAGGGCAACGGGCGGGCAGCGTCCATCTTGTCATCCTTTCAGGTCTCTTGCCCCCGTCTAGGCTGCAATTGCAGAAAATTCGAGAGGATTCTTTTTCGGCCCTCAACGAAATCTTCAGCCTGTTTCGGCAGCATCAACCTTGGGTGTGAACAATAATCGGGTGAGTGTGATGGCCGACAATGTCGTGGCCCTCAGGCCAAAGGAATGCGTGCGTCAGGATGCCGAACCGATCGCAACGATCTATCGGAACCTGGGCACCGCATCGGCCGAGCAGGTCGTAACGCGGGAACTGGGCGAACTGGCGCTGACCATGGCGGGGTTGGCGCAACAGGTGCGGGGGCATCAGATCAAGGATCTGCCGCGCCACCTGCGCCATTTGCAGCGCATGGCGGAATCGCTGGGGCTGGTCAGTCTTGGCCTTGTGGCGCTGGATGTGCAGGATTGCCTGCGTCGCGCGGATTCCACCGCCTTCACCGCCGTCTGGGCACGGTTGCTACGGATCGCAGAGCGGTCTTTGGCACCAGACAAGGACTTGCTGGACCAGACCTTTCGCTGACCTCTTGCGGCGGCGCACGGGGCAGTGCAGCTTCGGGGCATCACGAAGGATGCCCCGATGACCCCGCAATTTGCCGATCCCGCAGCCCCCAGCCGCCCCTTGCATGTCGTCTCTGCCGAAGGGCTGGCCGCGTTTCTTGATGCCCAGCCGCCTGCGGTGAAGGCCTGGCTGACCGCTACGGGGTTTGATGGGGCGCTTGGCGAGCTGCGGCTTATCCCCGCTGCGGATGGGCAGGTGACGGCGGCTGTGGCGGGATACGGCAACGCCAAGGCGCGTGCCCGGACCCGCTTTGCTTTGGCCAAGGTGGAGGCGGGTCTGCCCGCGGGAAACTGGCATCTTGCGGGGGATCTGACAGCCGATCAGCAGGCAGAGGCGGCGCTGGCTTTTCTGTTGCAATCCTATCGGTTCGATCGCTATCGCCCCGGCAAGCCCGCCGCCGAAAGCGTGCGGCTGAAATTGCCGGACGGGCTTGATGCCGCTCGCCTGACCGCGATGGCCGAGGGTGAATTCCTGACCCGCGACCTGATCAACACCCCGGCGCTTGATCTGGGGCCGGATGATCTTCAGGCGGCGTTCTTCGCTTTGGCCGACCGCTTTGGCGCGACGGCGACTGCAATCGTCGGCGATGACCTGATGGCGCAGAACTTTCCCATGATCCACGCCGTGGGCCGTGCCTCACCCCGTGCGCCCCGGTTGCTGGAAATGCGCTGGGGTACAACTGGCCCAGCGCTGACCTTGGTCGGCAAGGGTGTGTGCTTTGATACCGGTGGCCTGAACATCAAGACCGGCAACTCCATGCTTTTGATGAAGAAAGACATGGGCGGTGCGGCGACCGTGCTGGGGCTTGCCCATATGATCATGCGCCTTGGCCTGCCGTTGCGCCTGCGCGTTCTGGTGCCTGCGGTGGAAAACGCGATCTCTGGCAACGCTCAACGCCCGCGTGACATTCTGACCAGCCGCAAGGGCTTGACGGTCGAGGTCAACGATACCGATGCCGAGGGGCGTCTGGTGCTGGCCGATGCCCTCGCCTTTGCCTGTGAGGAGCCTTGCGACGCGCTGATCAGTATGGCAACGCTGACCGGGGCCGCGCGGATCGCAGTCGGCCCCGATCTGGCGCCCTATTACACCGATGATGAGGTGATGGCGCAGGCGCTCGAATCCGGTGCGCGGACGGGCTTCGATCCGGTCTGGCGGATGCCGTTCTGGACACCCTATGACCCCATCATCGAACCCGGCATCGCCGACCTGGACAATGCGCCCGGCTGGGGCTTTGGCGGCTCGATCACCGCCGCGCTGTTCCTACGCCGCTTTGTCGAAGGGCCGCGTTACATGCACTTTGACATCTATGGCCACACCCCCGCCGATCAGCCTGCCCGCCCCAAGGGCGGCGTGGGGCAGGGCGCGCGGGCGCTGCTGGGGGCTTTCCCCACCATTCTGGGGCTATAGATGGACCGCCGCCTGACCCCTGCCACCGCCCGCATCGCGCACAGTTCCTTGCGCGGCAAGGTTGATGCCCCCGCCTTTACCGATGGGCAAAGGCTGCACGTCACCACACCGGTGGCCGATCTGTGCGTCAGCCCCGGCGGCGCGCGCGACCGTCAGCTTTTGCTGGGCGAAAGCTTTACGGTGATCGACCGGGACGCAGGCCATGCCTTTGGCTTTGCGGTGAAAGACGGCCATTGCGGCTGGCTGGATCAAAGCGCCTTGGCTGAAACCGCCAAAGCGACGCATTGGGTTTCGGCCCCCGCCACCCACCTTTACCCCGAACCCCGGGTTCAGGCCCGCGAACTGACCAGCCTGTCGCTGGGCGCCCGCGTTGCCGTGCTGGCCGCGGGCGAGAAATGGACGGAGACCACCCAGGGCTTCGTTCCCACGCGCCACCTTCGCGCCTTGGGCAATTGGGCCAGCGACCCGGTGGCCGTGGCCGAAAGCCTGTTGGGCACGCCCTATCTGTGGGGCGGCAATTCCCGCGCGGGCATCGATTGTTCGGGTCTGGCGCAACTGGCTTATGGCCTGTGCGGTGTGGCCATTCCCAGTGACAGCGATCTGCAACAGACGGCAGGCCATCCGGTCGCCGAAGGGGCCGAACAGCGCGGCGACCTGATCTTCTGGAAGGGGCATGTCGCGATCATCGTCGATGACACCCGGCTGATCCATGCCAACGGCCATACAATGTCGGTCGCTTATGAGGGGATTTCCGTCTGCATCGCCCGCGTGATGGCACAGGAAAACCGCCCCGTCATCGCCCGCCAGCGCCCAAGCTGATCCTTCACTCTACGGGGCGTACCTTTTCCAGCACCCGCAGCACTGCCGCCAGATCATGGCCGCGCCGCAGCACCTGCCCTTCGCTGCCAATAACCGCATACATTCCTTGCCGGGCACGCAGTTTGGGGCGCTTTTCGATCCGGTACAGCGGATATTCCGCCGTGCGCCGGAAGATCGCGAACACTGCCACATCGGGCAGCGCCGAAATCCCGTAATCGCGCCATTCGCCCGCCGCGACCATCCGGCCATAAAGGCCCAGAATCACGCCCAGCTCTTGCCGTTGAAAGCTGACCTGCTCTGGCAGGTGCGGGGAATGGGGAAAAGGGGTCGGCGATTGCACCGTCATGGGTAAATGTTACCCCCTTGGCGCCATTGGTCAAGCCTTGGAAATACTGACACCGAATGGCCCAGAAATCATCCGGGCCTGACCTTGGCGCAACCCAGACAGCGACATATTCCGGCGTCAAAAAAGCTGTGTAACCAGTAAGAAGCGCGGCGTTCTTGCCCCTGATCGCTGCGTGACGTGCTGGTGAGGGCCGCCCTCGACCGCAAGGTCGGGGGCTTTCCCTTTTTCTAAAGAAATCCGGCCGACAGCCGCAATTCGCCGGTGTGCAATCCGCGCCAGTTGCGCTGTTCGGCGGGCAGGCGCTTTTGCGCTGCCGGATGGGCCGCGTCCAGCACACCGATCCGCGCCAAAATGGCCGTGATCGCCGCCTCAGAGGCACGGGAATTGCCGTCTTCGATCTTCAGCGCGATGCCCAGCTTTTTCTCGGGGATGATCGCCACGAACACGGCCTCTGCGCCGGTCTTGATCGCCACCTTGCCGCCCATTGCCCGCATCAGCTCGGTGCAGGCGCGGCCCTCACCAGCGACCAGTTCGGGATATGTTGCCATGGCGCGGGTCAGCCGGTGCATTGCCTTTTGCCGCGTGTTCCCGTCCTCGCTGGCCGAGGCGAAAGCCGACATCGACCGCGCCAGCCCGGTGACCGAACAGGCAAAGTTCGGGGCCGAACAGCCGTCAATGCCCCAACCGGCGCTGGTCTCGTTTGTGACTTCCTCGAAACTGGCCTTGATCGCCTTTTGCAAGGGGTGGTCCAGCTCCACATATTCCGGGCCAACGCCAAGATGCTTGACCACGGTCAGAAAGCCCGAATGCTTGCCAGAGCAATTGTTGTGCAACTGGCAAGGCTTGTCGTGGTGGCTGATCAGGCGGTCACGCTCGGCATGATCCAGCGGCTCATGCGCGCCGCAGCGCAGGTTGGCTTCGCCCAAGCCCAGATCTTTCAGCCATTTGCCAGCCATCTCCACATGAATGGCAGCGCCCTGATGGCTGGCGCAAGACAGCGCCAGATGCGCCTCGGTCAACCCATGGGCATCGGCGGCCCCGGTTTCCAGCAAGGGCAGCGCCTGCAACATCTTGCAGGAGGATCGCGGAAAGATCACTCGCCCGGGGTCGCCCCAGGCTTCGACAATCTGCCCCGCCTCATCGCAGATCACTGCATGGCCCAGATGGGTGCTTTCCAGCAGCCCCCCGCGCCACAATTCCACCATCGGAATGGCCTTGCCCATGCCTTTTCCCCCTCACAGATGCGCGAATTCATGCCCAAGGGGCTTTCGCCGATTGGCCTTTTCCGGTTATGTCTGGAATATCGAGCGAAGAAAACCCGCTGCATCAATCGGCCAGGCAAGACCGGGCCCTGCGGGACCGAGGCATGAACAGCTTGGAGGCTGTGAGACAATGATGAACCGGATGGTCAGCGCGGCCTGCACCGCCGCCGTGGTGATGACCGCAGGCATCGCCCAGGCGCAGGAATCGAACAACCAGGTCGCGGTGAAAACCGACTGGAGTGTGTTCACCGAGGAAAACCCCAAGGAATGCTGGGCGGTTTCGGTGCCGAAAGAAACGGTGAACATCAAGGACGGCAAGCCCGCAACCGTGCGGCGTGGCGATATCCAGATGTTTGTCACCTTCCGCCCCGGCGCCCAACCCGAAGTGTCTTTTACCGGCGGCTATCCCTTCGCCCCGGAATCGACCGTCAAGATGGAGATTGACGGCAACACGTTTGATCTGGTCCCCGGCACCACCTCGCCCGAGAATGAATGGGCCTGGCCGCAAGCGGATGGGTCGCAGAACGATGCCGCCATCCTTGCCGCCATGCAAAAAGGCAATTCCGCCGTGATGTCGGCGCGGTCGGGCAAGGGCACCCAGACCAAGGATACCTTCAGCTTGCGCGGTTTTACTGCCGCGATGGACGAAGCCGCCAAACGCTGCAAATAAGCCGCGTATTCCGCGACACGGCGCCCCCGGTTTTCCGGGGCGCTTTCGTTTTTGCCGCGAATCGCCTAAAAGCCGCCAATCCGCACCCAGATCGCCTGTCGCAAGGCCAAACCCAAGGATCTGACCATGACTGACTCCGCCTCGAACGCGGCATTCGCCCCCATTACCCAAGATGTTCACACCATCCCGCGCAAACTGCCCGAGGGTGGCAAGCTGAACCTTGTCGGCCTGACGCGCGATCAGTTGCGCGCCGCTCTGATCGAGGCCGGAACGCCGGAACGGCAGGCCAAGATGCGGCTGGGGCAAATCTGGCAATGGGTCTATCACTGGGGCGTGCGCGATTTTGCGGCGATGACCAATCTGGCCAAGGATTACCGCGCCCTGCTGGCCGATCATTTCACCATTGAAATCCCGCAGGTGGTCAGCCGTCAGGTCTCTGCCGATGGCACCCGCAAATACCTTGTTCGCATCGCTGGCGGGCATGAGGTTGAGGTGGTCTATATCCCTGAAGAAACCCGCGGTACCCTTTGCGTGTCGTCGCAGGTGGGTTGCACGCTGACCTGTTCCTTCTGCCACACCGGGACGCAGAAACTGGTGCGCAACCTGACGGCCGGTGAGATTGTGGGGCAGGTCATGTTGGCGCGCGACGATTTGAACGAATGGCCGCAGCCGGGCGACCCCAAGGATGAAACGCGGCTTGTGTCAAACGTCGTGCTGATGGGTATGGGCGAGCCGCTCTATAACTTTGACAACGTCCGCGATGCGATGCGCGTGGTGATGGACGGCGAAGGCATCGCCCTCGGTCGCCGCCGGATCACCCTGTCGACCAGCGGTGTGGTGCCCGAGATTGCCCGTGCGGCCACCGAAATCGGTTGCCAGCTTGCCGTCAGCTTTCACGCGACGACTGACGAGGTGCGCGACAAACTGGTGCCGATCAACAAGCGCTGGAACATCAAGGCCCTGCTGGATGAGCTGCGCGATTACCCCAAGCTGTCGAACAGCGAGCGGATCACCTTTGAATATGTCATGCTGAAAGGTGTGAACGACAGCGACGCCGACGCCCGCCGTCTGGTGAAACTGATCGCGGGCATTCCGGCCAAGATCAACCTGATCCCGTTCAACGAATGGCCGGGCTCCCCCTATGAGCGCAGCGATTGGGAACGGATCGAGGCGTTTGCCGACATCATCTACAAGGCCGGTTACGCCAGCCCGATCCGCACCCCGCGCGGCGAAGACATCATGGCCGCCTGCGGCCAGTTGAAGTCGGCCACCGAACGGTCGCGCAAAACCCGGGCCGAGATTGCCGCCGAGGCGGGGTTGTAAGCCTAGGCCCCCCAGCAGCGGGGAAGGAGGGGGTAAAGGGCGCTCAACAGCCGCTCACGCCGCCTTGGGCGTATCCTCTGCCGTATCTCCCTCGTCTGCATCCCCCACGGGTTTCGGGGTTGGCTTTTCGGGAAACACCAGCTTGTCCAGCCACTTGAACATCAAGGGGTTGACCAGAATAGACACCAGCGCCCCGGCCACCACCAGATCGCGCGCCATCACAGGCACGATCCACAGTTTGACCCCCATCACGATCAGGATGAAGGAAAACTCACCAATCTGGGCCAGGCTGGCACCAATGGTCAGCGCGGTTTCGCGGTCGCGGCCAAAGGCGCGCACGATGGCATAGGCGGCAACTGCCTTGACCACCACGATGATCAGCACCGTGACCAGCAGCGAGAAGGGCTGCGTCCATATGATCGACGGGTTGAACAGCATCCCCACCGAGACGAAGAACAGCACCGCGAAGGCATCGCGCAGCGGCAGCGTTTCTTTCATCGCCTGTGTGGACAGGGTGGAGGTAGACATGACCATCCCGGCAAAGAACGCGCCCAAGGCAAAGCTGACGCCGAAAAAGGTGGAACTGGCCCAGGCGATCCCCAGCGCAATGGCCAGAACCGACAGGCGGAACAGTTCGCGCACCCCGGTATGGGCGACGTAATGCAGAATGGCCGGAATCGCCTTGGTGCCGATGATAAGCATGATGGCGACAAAGCTGGCCACCTTGACCGCCGTCAGCATCAGCGTGGCCGCCACCGGGCCAAAGCCCAGCCGCGCCACGGCCTGCGCGCCCTCTTCCACCGGGGCCGAGATACCGCCCAAGAGGCCGGCCAGCGGCGGGATCATCACCAATGCGATGACCATGACGAGATCTTCCACGATCAGCCAGCCCACCGCGATATGGCCGCGTTCCTCTTTGACAATGCCGCGCTCTTGCAAGGCGCGCAGCAGCACGACGGTAGAGGCGACCGACAGGGACAGGCCAAAGATCAGTCCGGCACCAATGCCCCAGCCCAAGACCCAGCCCAAGGCAGCACCCGCCGCAGTCGCCACGGCGATCTGGCCGATTGCGCCGGGAATGGCGATCATCTTGACGGCAAGCAGCTCTTTCAGCGAAAAGTGCATGCCGACGCCGAACATCAGCAAGATCACCCCCAGTTCGGCCAGCTCGCTGGCAATCTCCTGATCTGCGACGAAGCCCGGTGTGAACGGCCCCAACACAACCCCCGCCATCAGATACCCCGCCAGAAGCGGCAGCTTCAGCCGATGGGCAAAGACGCCAAAGATGAAGGCCAGCGACAGGCCAACAACCAATGTGGTGATCAGGGGAGTCTCATGGGGCAAAAGCGGCACCTCTTTCTGCAATAACTTACGGGATCATGCCCAAACTAAGCCCCCGGCCCCCATGTTCAAGAGAGGGTTTCGCCCTTTGGGGTCACGATTTCGGCGTGAATGTTTCAGCATGTTACCACAGGCCTTGATCGGGGTCGCCGACATGCTACCGATGGTCGCATGAATGCCATTCCCCTTTTGCCCAACGCCCTTGCCCGTCGCTTGTTCTTGCATCGCCACGGGCTTGGTGATGCGCCAGTCGGTCCTGCCAGGGGGGCCGCGTTGTGCGAGGTGATCGACCGCATCGGTTTTGTGCAAGTGGACAGCATCAACACGGTCGAACGGGCGCATCACATGATCCTGTGGTCGCGCCGTCCCACCTACCGGCCCCCGGCGCTGAAACGGCTGGCCGAGAAGGACCGCGCGCTGTTCGAGCATTGGACGCATGACGCCTCGATCCTGCCGGTCGCCGTTTTCCCGCATTGGAAGCATCGTTTTGCCCGTGCCAATGACCGGCTGCGCACCAACTGGCACCGCTGGTTTTCCGATGGCTACGAGGGGCAGCTTGATACCATCCTGAACCGTGTTGCCGCCGAAGGCCCCGTATCCTCGACTGAGGTGGGCGAGGGTGAGGAGCGGCGCGGCGGCTGGTGGGAATGGCACCCGTCGAAAACCGCGCTGGAATGGCTGTGGCGCACCGGCCAACTGTCGGTTACCCGGCGCGAGGGGTTTCGCAAATATTACGACCTGACCGAGCGGGTCATCCCCGATGCTCACCGCTTGCCAGACATCCCCACCGGTGACCACATCGACTGGGCCTGCTCTGCCGCGCTGGATCGCCTTGGCTTTGCCACCACCGGAGAGTTGCAGGCCTATTGGAATGCGATCACGCCGGATGAGGCGCGGGCCTGGGCCAAGGGCGCGCTGGCCGCCGGTCGCCTGATCGAAGTTGACATCGAAGGCTTCGACGGCAAACCCCGTCGCAGCCTTGCCCGCCCCGATCTGCTGGCCCATGCCGCCACCCTGCCGCCCGCGCCCAATCGCCTGCGCATCCTGTCACCCTTTGACCCCGCGTTGCGCGACCGGGCGCGTGCGGAGCGCCTGTTCGGCTTTTTCTACCGGATCGAGGTTTTCGTGCCCGAGCCCAAACGCCAATACGGTTATTACGTCTTTCCGGTGATGGAGGGCGAGCGCCTGATCGGCCGGATCGACGCCAAGGCCTTTCGCGACCAAGGCGCACTGCGCGTCCGCGCCTATTGGCCAGAGGCGCGCCAGACCATGCCCAAGGCGCGGCTGGCAAGGCTGGAGGCCGAACTGGTCCGCCTCGCCGATTTTGCGGGTTGTGAGAGGGTGGAATTCACCGAAGGCTGGCTGCGCGACGGAAGCTGACCGGCCCGGCGTTTCACCCGCAGGAAACGCCCAAGCCCGGAACCCTCATGTCGCGCCTGTTTCATACCTATGCCACGCCCCTGATCACGGGGCTTTTCCTCGTCTCCCTCATCTCTGGGATCGCGCTGTTTTTCCACATCGGCCCCGGCGGCTTTCACGCTATGCACGAATGGCTTTCCATGGTGCTGATCGTGCCCTTCATGCTGCACATCTGGAAGAACTGGCGCCCGATGACCGCCTATCTGCGCCGCGCGCCCATGGGTTATGCGCTGGTTCTGTCATTGGGGGCGGCGCTGTCGTTTCTTTACCCGACCGGGTCGCCCGGTGGGGCAGGGGGCCCACCGCAATTCGCCTTTGCCGAAAAGGCGCTTGCCGCCACCCCCGCCGAACTAGCGCCCGCGCTGCATGTCACGACACAGGCGCTGACCGATGCCCTTGCCGCACAGGGCATTCCGGCACAGCCCGACACGTCGCTTGCCAAACTGGCCACCGATGCGGGCAAGACAAACGCGCAGGTTCTGGCCGTGCTGAACGCGCTGCCGTGATTATTCGGTCAGGGCGCTGGACTCAAAAAGCGCCCTGAACCGCCCGCCCATGGCCAGCAATTCTTCCAGATTGCCCTCTTCCACCACCCTGCCCTCTTCCAGATAACAAATCCGGTCGGCGTGGATCACGGTAGACAGCCGATGCGCCACCATGATTGTGGTCCGCCCTTGGGTCAAAGCGCGCAACCCGTCGCGCACGCCACGTTCCGACAGGTTGTCCAAGGCACTCGTCGCCTCGTCCAATATCAGGATCGAGGCGTTTTTCAGCACCGCCCGCGCAATCGCGATGCGCTGGCGCTGCCCGCCCGACAGGAACGCGCCATTCTCGCCGATCGGCGTGTCATAGCCCTGATCCAGCGCGGCGATGAAATCATGCGCCTGCGCCACCCGTGCGGCCTCTTCCACCTCGGCATCCGTGGCCTCTCGCCGCCCCAGCCGAATGTTTTCGCGCACCGAGTTGGAAAACAGGAACGTCTCTTGCCCGACATAAGACACCGCCGCCCGCAGCGAGGCCGTTGTGGCGGCCCGCAGGTCCATGCCGTTGATCGTTACCGCCCCGCTGGTCGGGTCTTGCAGACGCAAGATCATGTTGAGCAGGGTTGATTTACCGCCACCCGACGGGCCGACAAAGGCGATGGTCTGCCCCGCCTTGCAGGTCAGGTTCACATGGTCCAGCGCGCGCTTGCCGCCCTGATATTCGAAGACCACATCGTCAAACCGCACCTCATGCGGCGGCGGGGGCAGGGGCCGGGCATCTGGTGCCTCGGTCAGCACCTCTTGCCGGTCCATGATGTCGAACACCAGTTGCACGCTCACCAGCGCCGCCTCTACCTGCACGCGGGTTTGCGACAGCCGCCGCGCCGGGTCATAGGCCATCAACAGCGCGGTCACGAAGGACATAAGCTGCCCCGGAGAGGTCGTGGTGCCGCCCGCCAGACTGGTGGTGGAAATCAGCAGAATCCCGGCAATGCACAGGCCCGCCAGCACATCCAGCATCGGCACGGTGATGGATTGCAGCCGCACCATCGCGTTCTGCCGCCGCTCCACCTCGCGCACGGCGGTGGTCATCCGGTCGGCCATCAGCCCTTCCAGATGGAAGGTCTTGATAATGCGAACCCCCGCCGCCGTTTCCTGCAAGATCTTGTAGATCTCGGAAACCGAGGTCAGTTCCTTGCCCGCCACGTTGCGCACACGGGCCAGAATGACCCGCAGCCCCAGCGCCGCAATCGGGCCGACAATCAGGAACAGCACCGACAAAAGCGCATGCTGCCAGAACATCACGGCCAGCAGGCCGACAAAGGTCAAAAGATCGCGCACCAGCCCCAGAACCACCGCGTCGATCAACGCCCGTGACGCCGCCGCCCCTTGGGTCACCCGCATCAGAATGTCCGAAGAATCGGTGGCGCTGAAAAAGGCCGCGTCCTGCCGCAGCAGTTTCCCGAATACGCGGGTTTGTATTTGCGCAACAATCCGGTTGCCCGCCTTGGCCAGCATGACCTGTTGCAGATAGGTCATCGCGCCGCGCACAAGGAAGGTCAGCGCAACCGCCCCCGCGACCAGCATGATCTTTTGCCGGTTGCCGGGTGACGAAATCGCATCGAAAAACGCCTGCATGATCCAGGCCGAGGCAGCGGTAGCGGCCGCAACCCCCACCATGGCCAAAATAGCCAACGCATAGGTAAGCCGTTGTCCTGGCACGTTTTCCAGAAAGACCCGCGCCACAGCACCCTGCGACCAGCCCCGGCCCAAAAGCCGCGCCAGAAGGCCCGAAAAAGTTCGACCGATAACAGACACGGCGTGGTTTTATCCTCAGATGATCCCGCAGCCCTAGCGCAGACGCAGCCAAAGGGCAAATACGGGCTTGACTGGGTGGCAGGCGGGTGACGGGCCGTGGCAGATCAGGGAAAGCCGGGCAAAAAATTGCATGCGATTGATATGAAGTGATAAATCAGGATTTTGATGCGTAAGACCGCGCCAGCCTACAGGAAGTTCTTGCATCTTTCCGCCCTCCGGCCTATATGGCCTCCAACAGCGCGTCCGGCCTCCACCCCCGGATGAACCGAACCACACCGACGGGCCGCTGGTCCGTCTTTTTGTTTTTGGAACCTACATGAGCGATCTTATCGCCAAAACCGCCATTGACCGCCGCTTGGCCGACCTTCTCGGCCCGGTGATCGAAGGCTTGGGCTTTGAACTGGTCCGCATCCGCCTGATGGGCGGCGGCGGCAAGGCCCGTATTTTGCAGATCATGGCCGACCGCCCCGATGGCGGCATTGGCGTGGATGAGCTGGGCGACATTTCCACCGCTGTTTCTGCCGTGATGGATGTGGAAGACCCGATCGAGGAAAACTACACGCTGGAACTGTCTTCGCCCGGCATCGACCGCCCCCTGACCCGCCTGAAGGACTTCGAAATCTGGAAAGGCTGGGAGGCCCGGATCGAGACCACCGAACTGATCGACGGCCGTCGCCGCTTTAAGGGCGGGCTGATGGGGGTCGAGGGCGACGAGGTTCTGATCGAGATCGAAGAGGGCGGGCAAGACCTGACCATCGGCCTGAAATTCGACTGGCTGTCGGATGCCAAGCTGATCCTGACCGATGAGTTGATCGCCGAGATGCTGCGCCAGAAAAAGGTTGCCGAACCTGCTGATGGCGAGTTTGACGAAATCGAAGACACCGACGGGGACGACGAAGAAGCCCCCGAACCGACAAAACACTGATTTAAAGCCGGGAGAGACCCAATGGCGATTACTTCTGCCAACCAGCTTGAACTTCTCCAGACCGCCGAGGCGGTTGCCCGCGAGAAGATGATTGACGCCGAACTGGTCATCCAGGCGATGGAAGACAGTCTCGCCCGGGCCGCCAAGTCGCGTTACGGCGCGGAAATGGATATCCGTGTCAAGATTGACCGCAAGACCGGCCGCGCCACCTTTTCCCGCGTCCGCACCGTGGTTGAGGATGAGGCGCTGGAAAACCACCACGCGCAACTGACCGCCAAGCAGGCCAAGTCTTACCTTGCCGATCCGCAGATCGGTGATGAGATCGTGGACGAGGTTCCGCCTGTCGATCTGGGCCGCATCGCCGCGCAATCGGCCAAGCAGGTCATCCTGCAAAAGGTCCGCGAAGCCGAGCGGGACCGTCAGTTCGACGAATTCAAGGACCGCAAGGGCACGATCATCAACGGTCAGGTCAAGCGCGAGGAATACGGCAATATCATCGTTGATATCGGCCGTGGTGAAGCGATTCTGCGCCGCAACGAAAAGATCGGCCGCGAAGCCTATCGCCCCGGCGACCGCATCCGCTGCTATATCAAGGATGTGCGCCGCGAACCGCGGGGCCCGCAGGTTTTCCTGTCGCGCACCGATCCGCAGTTCATGGCCGAGCTGTTCAAGATGGAAGTGCCGGAAATCTATGACGGCATCATCGAGATCAAGGCCTGCGCCCGCGATCCGGGGTCGCGCGCCAAGATTGCCGTGATTTCCTATGACAACTCCATCGATCCCGTCGGCGCCTGCGTCGGTATGCGCGGCAGCCGGGTGCAGGCTGTTGTGAACGAGCTTCAGGGCGAAAAGATCGACATCATTCCGTGGAATGGCGATCAGGCGACGTTCCTTGTGAACGCGCTGCAACCTGCCGAAGTTTCCAAGGTCGTGTTCGACGAAGAGGCTGGCAAGATTGAAGTCGTCGTGCCGGATGAGCAGCTTTCGCTGGCCATCGGTCGTCGCGGCCAGAACGTACGTCTGGCCAGCCAGTTGACCGGCATGGACATCGACATCATGACCGAGACCGAAGAATCGGCCCGTCGTCAGGCCGAGTTCGCCGAGCGGACCAAGCTGTTCATGGACACGCTGGACGTGGACGAGATGATGGCGCAGCTTCTGGTCTCGGAAGGGTTCACCAACCTTGAAGAAGTGGCCTATGTCGATCTGGACGAACTGCTGTCGATTGACGGGTTCGACGAAGGCACCGCCGCCGAATTGCAGGCCCGTGCCCGCGACTATCTGGAAGAGCAGGCCAAGAAGGCTCTGGCAGCCGCCCGCGCCGCTGGTGTTGACGAGGCGCTGATTGCATTTGACGGTCTCACTCCCCAGATGCTGGAGGCGTTGAGCAAGGAAGGCATCAAGACGCTGGAAGATTTCGCGACCTGCGCCGACTGGGAACTGGCCGGTGGCTGGACCACCGAGAACGGCCAGCGCAAGAAGGACGAAGGCATTCTGGAAAAATTCGAGATGAGCCTCGAAGAAGCCCAGCATCTGGTGATGACCGCACGGGTAATGCTGGGTTGGGTCGATCCGACGCTGGCGGAGGTGGCAACTGAAGAGGATGCCACCGAAGAGGGCGCCGAAGACGAGGAGGCCGAGGCCTGATCGCAGGCCTCGGGGGACAACCGTGACACGCGGTGGCCGGGAAGATACGCGCGAAGAGCCGGAACGTAAGTGCATCGTTTCGGGGGAAAGCCAGCCGAAGGCGGGTCTGATCCGGTTTTGCGTCGGGCCTGACGGCATGATCGTGCCCGATGTGCTGGGTCGTCTGCCCGGGCGCGGTATCTATGTTGCGGCGGATCGGGCGGCGATTGCAAAGGCGGCGGCAAAGGGGCTGTTTTCCCGCGCCGCGCGTCAGCCGGTCAAGTCGCCCGAAGGGTTGGTCGATCTGGTCGAGGCGCTGCTGGCGCGTCGGGTGGTCGATCTGATCTCGATGGCGCGCAAAGCGAGCGGTGCCGTTACGGGATTTGAGAAGGTCAAGGACTGGCTGGTCAAGGGCAAGGCGCGAATCCTTGTTCAGGCCAGCGACGGGTCGGAACGCGGCAAGGACAAGCTGTACCCGCCTGATGGGGATGAAAGCCGTTTTATCGGCTGTCTGACCTCGGGGGAATTGGGTTTGGCTTTCGGTCGCGAACGTGCGATACACGCCGCGCTTGCGGCTGGTGGACTCACGACCCGTGTTGTAGAGGAAGCGGCAAGGCTGGCTGGGGTGCGCGTGCAAACCGGGCAGCAGGATGGCGGTGAGACCGCCTTGAAGGATACGTAGGACGCATGAGCGATACTGACGGCAAGAAACCCCTCGGTCTGGGTGGGGCCCCGCGTTCGGGGCAGGTGAAGCAAAGCTTCTCCCATGGCCGGACCCATGCGGTGGTGGTCGAAACCAAACGCAAGCGGGTGGTTGTTCCAACGCCGGGGCAAAAGCCTGCCGGTGGCTCCGGTGGCAATGCCACCAATCTGGGGGATCCGTCCAAGCGGCCCGCAGGCATTACCGATGCCGAAATGGAACGGCGCCTGACGGCGTTGCGCCAGGCCAAGGCACGCGAACAGGAAGAAAGCGCCAAGCGCGCCGAAGATGAGCGCCTGCGCGAAGAAGACCGCCAGCGTCGCCGCGAGGAATTCGAGGCCAAGGAACGCGAAGAGCGTGCCCGCGAGGCGGCCCTCCGGGCCAAGGCCGAAGAGGAAGAGCGTGCCCGTCAGGAAGCGGCGGCTGAAGCTGTCGCCAAGGCGGCACAGCGCAAGGCCGACATTCTGGGCACTCAGCGCCGCCAGCCGGCCAAGCCCGAACCAGAGCCTGCCGCTGCTGCGGTTGCTCCGGCCACCAAAGACCGCTCGACCGGCGTCAGCCGTCCGCGTCCAGGTGCCGATGGCGCAGCCCCGGCCCCCGGTGGCGAGGCAGATCGCAGCGCCAAGCCCGGCTTGTCGCCGCGCAAGACCGACCGCGAGCGCGAAGACCGCGACCGTGGCGCGAAGAACAAGGGTGACGAAGGTCGCCGCTCGGGTAAGCTGACCCTGTCGGATGCCGTCTCGGATGAAGGTGGGCGTCAGCGTAGCCTTGCCGCGATGAAGCGCAAGCAAGAAAAGGCCCGTCAAAAGGCCATGGGCTTCAACAAGCCCGAAAAGCAGGCCCGCGACGTGCAGTTGCCGGAAACCATCGTTGTCAGCGAACTGGCCAACCGGATGGCGGAACGCGCCGCCGATGTGGTCAAGGCCCTGATGAAAATGGGCATGATGGTTACGATGAACCAGGCCATCGACGCCGACACGGCGGAGCTTGTGATCGAGGAATTCGGCCACAGAGCTGTCCGCGTGACCGATGCCGACGTGGAACAGGCGATCGATACCGTTGCCGACAAGAGCGAAGATCTGGTCACCCGCCCGCCGATCGTGACGATCATGGGCCACGTTGACCACGGTAAGACCAGCCTGCTGGATGCGATTCGCAAGGCCAATGTGGTGTCTGGCGAAGCCGGTGGCATAACCCAGCACATCGGTGCCTATCAGGTGAAAACGCCGAAGGGCAGCCTTGTCACGTTCCTGGATACGCCCGGCCACGCCGCGTTCACCTCGATGCGGGCCCGTGGCGCGCATGTGACGGATATTGTGGTGCTGGTGGTTGCGGCCGATGACGCCGTGATGCCCCAGACGATTGAGGCGATCAACCACGCCAAGGCGGCCAAGGTGCCGCTGATCGTGGCGATCAACAAGGTCGATAAACCCGATGCGAACCCGCAAAAGGTGCGCACGGACCTGTTGCAGCACGAAATCGTCGTCGAGGCGATGTCGGGCGATGTGCAGGATGTCGAGGTTTCGGCCAAGACTGGCAAGGGTCTGGACAATCTGCTGGAAGCCATCGCGCTTCAGGCGGAAATTCTGGAGCTGACGGCCAACCCGAAGCGCGCGGCAGCCGCCGCCGTGATCGAGGCCAAGCTAGACGTGGGCCGTGGCCCGGTCGCCACCGTTCTGGTGCAAAGCGGAACCCTGAAAAAGGGCGACATCTTTGTGGTCGGCGAACAGTGGGGCAAGGTGCGCGCCCTGATCAACGACAAGGGCGAAACCGTCACCGAAGCCGGTCCCTCGGTTCCGGTCGAGGTTCTGGGCCTGAACGGCACGCCGCAAGCCGGTGATGTGCTGAACGTGGTCGATACCGAAGCGCAGGCGCGCGAGATTGCCGACTATCGTGAGAAGGCGGCAAAGGACAAGCGCGCGGCGGCGGGGGCTGCGACCACGCTGGAACAGCTTATGGCCAAGGCCAAGGCCGACCAGTCGGTTTCGGAACTGCCGGTTATCGTGAAGGGCGACGTTCAGGGTTCGACCGAAGCGATCATTCAGGCGCTGGAAAAGGTTGGCAACGAAGAGGTGCGCGTCCGCGTGCTGCACTACGGTGTCGGCGCAATCACCGATTCGGATGTGGGTCTGGCAGAAGCCAGCGGCGCGCCGATCATCGGGTTCAACGTGCGGGCCAATGCCACGGCGCGCAACTCTGCCCAGCAAAAGGGCGTGGAACTGCGCTATTACTCGATCATCTACGACCTGATCGACGACATCAAGAAAGCCGCCTCTGGCCTGCTGAAAAACGAAGTGCGCGAGCATTTCATCGGCTATGCCAAGATCCTCGAGGTGTTCCGCATCACGGGCGTCGGCAACGTCGCAGGCTGCCTTGTCACCGAAGGGGTGGCGCGGCGTTCGGCGGGGGTGCGTCTCTTGCGCGACAACGTGGTTATCCACGAAGGCACGCTCAAGACGCTCAAACGCTTCAAGGACGAGGTCAAGGAAGTGCAGTCCGGTCAAGAATGCGGCATGGCGTTTGAACGCTATGAAGATGTCCGGGCCAACGATGTCATCGAAATCTTCGAACGCGAAGAGGTCAAGCGGACGTTGTGATGCCTTTTTAGGCATGAATATCTTTGGGCGCGGCACCGAAAGGGCCGCGCCCATTTGCTTTTTTGCGGTGTTTCTGGCACGCTGTCGCTTGCCGCGCCACAATGTCGGAATCCGACCATATAGTCTGTTTGCGGCATGTATCTTTGGCCGATCAGGGTGCCGCTGGCAACAGCGGAGAATTGGGAAGCCGGTCGGATACCGGCGCTGCCCCCGCAACGGTAGGAAGGACGACACAGCAATCGCCACTGGGGGGAGGAGCCCTTGGGAAGGCGCTGTGTCAGGCCGACGGGCCAACCTTCAAGCCCGGAAACCAGCCTTGAGACACGTCAAACCGCGGGCGGCGGTGGGGACGGACGGCGGCATTCCTCCTTGGGGCCGCAGGGTCCGTTCCTGTGCAAAGCCTGCAACAGCCAGCCAAGTTCTGCACGGGTCGTGCTGAGAAAAGGACCAAGATGCTTTCGCCCGCTGAAACCCTGATGCAAATTCTGTCCCGCAGGCCCGACCATGCCCTGTCGCATGACCTGTATTGCGATCCGGGGGTCTACAAGACCGATCTGGAGCAGATCTGGTACAAGGAATGGCTGTTCGCGCTGCCGGCCTGCGAAATTGCAAAGACGGGCAACTTTGTCACCTTCAACGTCGGGGCCTATCCGGTCGTGGTGATTCGCGGCGCCGATGGGGCGATCCGCGCCTTTCACAACGTCTGCCGCCACCGTGGCCAGCGGTTGTGTTCCAAGGTCGTCGGCTCGACGCCGAAGCTGGTCTGCCCCTATCACCAGTGGACCTATGAACTGGATGGCACGCTGCTGTTCGCCCGCGACATGGGCCCTGATTTCAAGCCCGCCGACCATGGGCTGAAACCTGTCGCCTGCCGCGAGGCCGGTGGCATGGTGTTCGTGTGTGTCGCCGCCAACCCGCCATCCTTTGACGAGATCGCCGGGCATATGAACCGCTATCTGGCGCCCTCGGGCCTTGCCGATGCCAAGGTGGCCTATTCCTCGACCATCGTGGAAAATGGCAACTGGAAGCTGGTGCTGGAAAACAACCGCGAATGCTATCACTGCGGCGGCAGCCACCCGTCGCTGTGCCGGACCTATTCCGACAATCCGCGCATGACGGCGATGGACGGCCCCGATTCGGCCAGCGATGAAATCATGGCGCATTGGTCGCGGTGCGAGGCCGCGGGCCTGCCGTCGCGCTTTATCATGCACGACGATTCCCAGTGGCGTCTGGCGCGCATTCCGCTGCTGAACAATGCGGAAAGCTATACGATGTCGACCAAGCACGCGGTCGAAAGGAAGATGGGCGCGATGCCATTCTATGACGCGGGCAGCCTGCTGTTCTTCCACTATCCCAACACCTGGAACCACTTCCTTGGCGATCATGCCATCGTGTTCCGTGTGCTGCCGATCAGCCCGACCGAAACCGAGGTGACGACCAAATGGCTGGTTCACAAGGATGCTGTCGAGGGCGTCGACTACAACATCGAAGACCTCACGCGGGTCTGGATCAACACCAATGACGAGGATCGTCAGGTGGTCGAGGAAAACCAGAAGGGCATCCTATCGCCCTCCTATGAACCCGGCCCCTATTCGCGCATTCAAGAGGAAGGCGTGATCCAGTTCATCGACTGGTATTGCAAAACCATGACCAACCGTCTGGCCCCGCGCCCGGCGCTTGCGGCGGAGTGATCGGATGAGCCTGCCAAAGTTTCAGTCTTTCGGCGAAGCGGCCTGGAAGGATTCCGAGCCGCTGGAATGCGCCATGGTGGTGCCGGAAACCTCTGATTCCGCCACATTCACCTTCCGCGCGCCTTCGGGCGCGTGGTTTGACTACAAGCCTGGCCAGTTCATTACGCTGGAGCTACCCTTACCGGGCGGGACGATTCCCCGGACCTATACGATCTCATCCAGCCCGTCGCGGCCCCTGTCGCTGTCGCTGACCGTCAAGGCGCAGCGGGATTCGATCGGCACGCGCTGGATGCTGGAGCATCTGAAACCGGGGGTGCGTATCAAGGCATTTGGCCCGGCGGGGGTGTTCAGCTTTGCCCACCACCCGGCCAAGAAGTATCTGTTCATCTCTGCCGGAACCGGCATCACGCCGGTGATGTCGATGACCACCTGGCTGTGGGATACCGGGCAACAGCCCGATATCTGTTTTGTTCATGCTGCGCGGCGCCCGTCGGAGATTTTGTTCCGCGAACGGCTGGAGCATATGGCCAACCGTACGCCGGGTATCCAACTGCATTTCGTGGTTGAAGGATTGGATGAATTCCGCGCCTGGCCCGGTTATCGCGGGCGGCTGAACCAGATCATGGTTGGCCTGATGGCCCCGGATTATCTGGAGCGCGAAGTGTTCTGCTGCGGGCCGGAACCCTTCATGCAGGCGGTGCGCGACATGCTGAATGCGCTCGGCTTTGACATGAGCCGCTATCATCAGGAAAGTTTCCAGGCGGCGGCAGAGACCGAAGAGGAGGCGCAGGCCCAGAAGGCGGGCGATGTGGTGCCTGATCAGACCGCCACGGCCGAGGTAACCTTTGCTGTTTCGGGCAAGACAGCGGCCTGCACCCAGACCGATACGGTTCTTGCTGTTGCGCGCGCCAATGGCCTGAACATTCCGTCGGGCTGTACCTTTGGCCTGTGCGGCACCTGCAAGGTGAAGAAAACTGCAGGTGAGGTGCATATGGTCCACAACGGGGGCATCAGCGACGATGATGTGGCGCAGGGCTATATTCTGGCCTGCTGCTCCAAGCCGATGGGCGCGGTCACGGTCGAGGCCTGATCCGGGGTCTATAAAAAAACAAAGCCACGCCATCACTGGCGTGGCCCGAGGTGTGACGCCGTTTTGCCCTTAGTTTGGGCGAACGACCGGCACTTCTCGGCCAACGAAGGTCTTGTCGTCAACCTTCACCATGATCTTGCCGTCAGACAGTTGGCCTACAAACAGGCCCTGCACCGAAACACAGCTACCAATAGAAATCGTGCGAAGCATTTGTTCCTCCCCCCAGATTGAACGCTGCTGGTTGAAGTATTAGACACAATCGTAAAGGAAGTCACAAGATTTTCGCAGTTTTGTAACTGTCCTGACAAAATTATTACAGCCAGTCGCGCAGAATCGGGATCAGGGGCAGATCGGCAGGCGGCATGGGGTAGTCGCGCAGATTGTTGGGGCGCACCCAAGCCAGGGTCTGGCCCTCTTGGGCAAGCGGAATCCCTTCCCAGCGGCGGCAGGCGAACAGCGGCATCAGCAGGTGGAAGTCGGGGTAGCTGTGGCTGGCAAAGGTCAGCGGGGCGAGGCAGGATTTCCAGGTGTCGATGCCCAGTTCCTCGCGCAGTTCCCGGATCAGCGCCGCCTCGGGCGTTTCGCCGTGTTCGACCTTGCCGCCGGGAAATTCCCACAGGCCGGCCAAGGACTTGCCCTCTGGCCGTTGCGCCAGAAGCACGCGGCCTTCGCTGTCGATCAGGGCAACGGCAGAGACGAGAAGGGTTTTCATTCGGGTGCCCTATGAAGAAGGCCGGGGGCGCTGCCCCCGGACCCCCGGAGTATTTATGCCAAGAGGAAGATCAGGAGCGGTAATCCGCGTTGATCTCGATATAGCGGCTGGTCAGATCGCAGGTCCATATGCTGCGCTTGGCCTTGCCCAGCCCCAGATCGACGGCGATCACCAGTTCGGGCTGCTTCATATAGGCGGCGCCGTCTTCCTCGCGGTATTTCGGGTTGCGCCAGCCTTTTTGCGCCACAAGGATGTCGCCGAATTTGATGGTCAGGCGGTCACGGTCGGCCTCGGCCCCCGATTTACCAATTGCGGCGACGATGCGCCCCCAGTTCGGGTCTTCGCCCGCGACTGCGGTTTTTACCAAGGGTGAATCCGCAATGGATTTGGCGACGCGGTAGGCGTCTTGATCGGTGGTGGCCCCCGTCACGCGGATTTCGACGAATTTGGTGGCGCCTTCACCATCGCGCACGACCTGATGCGCCAGATCGCGCATCACATCGGCAAGGGCCGTTTCAAACGCCTTGGCCACGGCGCCTAGCACCGGGGCGGCGGCGGATTGACCGGTGGCGGCAACCAAGAGCGTGTCGGAGGTCGAGGTGTCGCTGTCGACCGTGATCGAGTTGAAGGTGGCACCCACGTTGCGCGAGACCATCTTTTGCAGCGAGCTTTGGCTGATCTTGGCGTCGGTGAAGATATAGACCAGCATCGTCGCCATATCAGGTGCGATCATGCCCGAGCCTTTGGCGATGCCCGAGATCACGATGTCGCCGCCTTCGCCCTTGATCATGGCGGTGGCACCCTTGGGGAAGGTGTCGGTGGTCATGATGGCATGCGCGGCGAATTCCACCGCATCTTCGGTCAGGCCCGCGACCAGAGCGGGGATTTTCGCGGTGATCTTCTCGAAGGGCAGGGGCTCACCGATCACGCCGGTGGAAGATGAGAACACTCGGCTGGCCGGAATACCCAAGGCCGCTGCCACCCCGCCGGTCACCTCGGCCACGGCCTTGTCACCCATAGCGCCGGTGAAAGCGTTGGAATTGCCAGAGTTCACGATGATCGCCGCGCCTGCGCCCGCAGGCACCCGCGCGGCCAGTTTGGTCTGGCAATCGCGCACGCAACCCGAGCGGGTGGAGGATTTGGTGAAGGCACCGGCCATCACCGTGCCCGGCGCAAGGCGGACCAGCATCACATCTTTGCGGTTTTGGTATTTCACCCCGGCCTCGGCCGCGGCGAATTCGGCCCCGGCGATGCGGGGCAGGGTGGGGAACCGGGCGGGGGCAAGCGGCGAGACCGGCTTGGCCGCCTTTTTCACCGCCGAAACTGCGGTCTCGACAACGGATTCAATGGCGGCAGCCCCTTCGGAAATCAGCTTTTCAACCTCTTTCTGAAGCGAGTTGGCCTTGGCCTTCCATTCCTTCTTGTCCATCGCCCTGTTCCCTTTTGGTGTACTGGATTACTTGTCCAGAAGTTCGGTCTTGGTCAACAGGGCCGGGTCCAGCTTTTCACCGGGCTTTTCGATCTTGGCGGCCTTGGTCAGTTCTTCCACCTTGGCTTCGACGGCCTTTTGCTGGATCTCGCTGGCCAGTTCGTCATGCAGGTCTTCCAGCGTGGGCTGCTTGGCAGCACGGGTTTCGCTGACCAGAATCAGATGATAGCCGAAATCGGTCTTGATCGGGCCGACGACGGTGCCGACCGGGGCGGCAACAACGGCATCCTCGAACGGCTTGACCATCATGCCCGGACCAAACCAGCCCAGATCGCCGCCATTGGCCCCCGATCCGGTATCGGTCGAGTTGGCCTTGGCCAGTTCGTCAAACTTGGCGCCGCCCTCAAGCTGCTTTTTCAGGTCGTTGGCCTTTTCTTCGCTGTCCACCAGAATGTGGGCGGCGTGGTATTCGGTCTGGGGCTTGGCGTCCTTGAAACGGGCGTCATAGGCGGCTTTCAGCGCCTCATCCGTCACGGCACCGGCTGCTGCTGCCTGAATGACGATGTTCGACAGATAACCGCGGGTTTCATTTTCCAGTTGCAGGGTCTGGGTCGGAGTCAGTTTGCCATCAAGCGACTGTTCCAGCACGGTCTGCTGCACCAGTTGATCCAGCAGGCCCTTGTAAAGCACATCGGGTGGCAGGCTTTTGTATTGATCGGGCAGGCCTTCGCGGGCGGCGATCATATGGCCCAGTGTAATGGTTTTGCCATTGACGGTGGCGACGACGGTGGCCGCCGTCGGCGCATCTTCGGCATGGCCGGGAAGGGCAAGCCCAAGGGCCAGAACCGCCCCGGCCAGAAATTGCATCGTTTTGGCCATCATTCACAACCCTCTGATCGTGCTGCGACCCGGCGCAGCGTTGACTATCAAGGGCCCACCCCTTACATCGCACGGGTCGCGTGCGAGGGGTCTGCCCGGTCCTGATGCCCTTCTATGGAAGGCTGTACTGCCGAGCAAGCCATGAGCCTCACACGATCATGTCAGGATCATTCGGGTCGGAGAGAACATGCTGGGTATTGGTGCGCTTGCACGCAAGGTTTTCGGCACGCCGAATGACCGCAAGGTAAAATCGGTGCAGCCCCTGGTCGCCAAGATCAATGCGCTGGAGCCGGAATTTGCCGCGCTAAGCGATGAGGGGATCATCGCCAAGACCCGGGCGTTTCAAAAACGCGTGCAAGAGCAGGGCGAGGATCTGGATGATCTCTTGCCCGAAGCCTTTGCCAACTGCCGCGAGGCGGCGCGCCGCGCTTTGGGCCTGCGGGCCTTTGATGTGCAGTTGATGGGCGGGATTTTCCTGCATCAGGGCAACATCGCCGAAATGCGCACGGGCGAGGGCAAGACCCTTATGGCGACCCTTCCGGCCTATTTGAACGCGCTGGCGGGCAAGGGCGTGCATGTCGTCACCGTGAACGACTACCTGGCCAAGCGCGACGCGGAATGGATGGGCAAGGTTTACGGCCATCTGGGCCTGACGACCGGCGTTGTTTACCCCTATCAGGAAGAGCAGGAAAAGCGCGGCGCGTACCGGGCCGACATCACCTATGCCACGAACAACGAGCTGGGTTTTGACTACCTGCGCGACAACATGAAGGGCAGCATCGAAGAGATGGCGCAGCGCGGCCATTTCTTTGCCATCGTGGACGAGGTGGACAGCATCCTGATCGATGAGGCGCGCACCCCGCTGATCATCTCTGGTCCGTCGCAGGACCGCAGCGAGTTGTATCAAAAGGTGGACGTCCTGATCCCGCACCTGACCGAAGCGCATTACAAGCTGGATGAAAAGGCCCGCAACGTCACGCTGACCGAAGAGGGCAACGAGGCGATTGAAACCCTGCTGTCGCAGGCCGGTCTGCTGCCCGAGGGGCAGAGCCTTTATGATCCCGAAAGCTCGACCCTGGTGCATCACGCCACCCAGGCGCTGAAGGCGCACAAGCTGTTCACCAAGGATCAGCAGTATATCGTGCGTGACGGCGAAGTGATGCTGATCGACGAATTCACCGGGCGTATGATGCGTGGCCGCCGCCTGTCGGACGGTCTGCATCAGGCGATCGAGGCGAAAGAGCATGTGGCCATTCAGCCCGAAAACGTGACTTTGGCCAGCGTGACCTTCCAGAACTACTTCCGGCTTTACGCCAAGCTGTCGGGCATGACCGGCACGGCGCTGACCGAAGCTGACGAATTCATGGAGATCTACAAGCTGGGTGTGGTCGAGGTGCCGACCAACCGCCCCGTCCAGCGCAAGGATGAACATGATGCGGTTTACCGCACCGCGCGCGAAAAAAACGAAGGTATCGTCAAGATGATTCAGGAGGCCCATGCCAAGGGCCAGCCGATCCTTGTCGGCACCACTTCTATCGACAAGTCTGAATCGCTGTCGGCCCTGCTGACGGCGGCGGGCATTCCGCACAATGTGCTGAACGCGCGTCAGCACGAGCAAGAGGCCAAGATCGTGGCCGATGCGGGCCGCTTGGGCGCTGTGACCATCGCCACCAACATGGCCGGTCGCGGCACCGACATTCAGCTTGGCGGCAACGTCGAGATGAAGGTGCTGGAAGAAATTGCCGCCAACCCCGAAGCCCACCCAGACGAGGTGCGTACCCGGATCGAAGCGGAACATGCCGACGAAAAGGCCAAGGTGATTGCCGCTGGGGGCCTGTTCGTGCTTGCCACCGAACGCCACGAAAGCCGCCGCATCGACAACCAGTTGCGCGGTCGCTCTGGCCGTCAGGGCGACCCGGGCCGGTCGTCGTTCTTCCTGTCGCTGGAAGATGACCTGATGCGGATTTTCGGGTCCGAACGTCTGGACAAGGTGCTGTCCAGCCTGGGCATGAAGGAAGGCGAGGCGATTGTTCACCCTTGGGTCAACAAGTCGTTGGAACGCGCGCAGGCCAAGGTGGAAGGTCGCAACTTTGACATCCGCAAGCAGCTTTTGAAGTTCGATGACGTGATGAATGACCAGCGCAAGGCGATCTTTGGCCAGCGCATGGAGATTATGGAAGCCGAAGATCTGGACGAGATTGCCCGCGACATGCGCCATTCGGTGATCGATGATCTGGTCGATGCCTATCTGCCGCCGAAAAGCTATGCCGACCATTGGAATGCCCAAGGCCTGCGTCTTGGCATCGCCGAAAAGCTGAACCTCGATCTGCCGGTGGTGGATTGGGCCGCCGAAGAGGGCGTGGATCAGGATGTGATGCGCAAGCGGATCACCGAAGCCTCTGATGCGCAGATGGCGCAAAAAGAGGATGCCTTCGGCCCCGAAACCATGCGCAACATCGAAAAGCAGCTTCTGTTGCAGACCATCGACGGCAAATGGCGCGACCACCTTTTGCGGTTGGAGCATCTGCGTTCGGTCGTGGGGTTCCGCGGCTATGCGCAGCGTGACCCGCTGAACGAATACAAGACCGAGGCGTTCCAGTTGTTCGAACACATGCTGGACGGGTTGCGGCAGGATGTGACGCAACGCCTGTCGATGATCCGCCCGATCACGCGTGAAGAGCAGGCGGCCATGATGGCCCAGATCGAAGCGCAGCAGGCCGCCGCACAGCAGCAGCCCGAAGAGGAGAGCCCCCCCGTGATTGTTTCCGCCCCGGATGCCCCAGTTTCGGCGCCGCAGGCAGAACGTCTGGCCGGTTTCGACGAATCGGACCTAACAACCTGGGGTAATCCTTCGCGGAATGACCTTTGCCCTTGCGGATCGGGTGAAAAGTTCAAACATTGCCACGGTCGTCTGGCCTGAATCTGGCCAGACTGCCGGATTCCCGCCACCCTGACGGGAAACATTCCAAGGTTTTGCCACGCCCTCGCCCCGTTTGACGCGCAGATTTTGCCTGTCATTCGGGGGCGATGGTGAAGATGTTGGAGTGGAAGCGCAGAATCGCACGGGTTGTTGCCGTGCTGTCGGTCGCACTGGCGGCTGGTCATCTGGTGCAGACCAAGGCCGCGCAGGAACAGGCCCGTCATTCGCTGGAGGCGACGCCAGAGGCGATCGAGCCGGTGGCTGCCGGGCCGGAAACCACCAAGCCACGGCCTGTCACAGCAGAGCTTTTGCCAATGCCCAAGGTGCCGCTGGTGGTGCTGGCGCCGCCTGTCATGCAGCAACCCGTCTTGCCTGCCCCTGCGGCTGCCGATCCAGCCCCCAAGGTTGATCTGGCGGTGCAGCCGGGCGTACAAAGCTGCCCCGTTGCGCTGGACCTTGTGGCCGAACCGGCTGCGATGATTGGGGTCAGTCTTGTTGCCGCCTGCCACAGCAACCAGCGCGTGGTGGTGCAGCAAGAGGGCCTGACCTTTACCGCCATGACCAATGCCACGGGTGGTCTGTTTCTGGACATGCCTGCCCTGACGACCGACGCCTTGGTGGCCGTGGTCTTTGCTGATGGTACCCGCGCCACAAACCGGATCACCACGCCCGAACTGGCCGGGCTGCGCCGCTTTGCCATTCAGTGGCAACAGGACGACGCCTTTTTGCTGCACGGGTTCGAAGGCGGCTCTGGCTACGGCACGCCCGGCGATGTCTGGGCCGAAAACACGCGTTCTCCTTCGGCATTGCTGCCTGCCACGCAGGGGTTCATGACGCTTTTGGGGGATAACGCCGCTCCGACTCCTTTGCTGGCGGCGGTTTACACTTATCCTGCCGACAGCAGCGTTCACTCTGATATCGTGGTCGAGGCGGCGATTGAACCCGCCACCTGTGGCCGCGAACTGCTGGGCCAGACGCTGATTTCAACCGGCGGCAAGGTGCAGGTGCAGGATCTGGCGGTCACGATGCCGGATTGTGACGCCGCAGGGGGTTATCTGGTGTTGAAGAATCTTGCCCCGACGACGAATATCGCCGCCGCGAACTAAAGGTCGGGCGGAATACAGATGACGGGCTTTGCAAGATGCGCGGCGATGATCGCCGCGCTTCTTATTGGGGGGGCTGCGTTGGCGCAGGACGTCACGTTGACCTCTCGCGACGGGGCGCTTTCGGTGGCGGGCACCTTGCAGGGCTTTGATGGAGAGTTCTATCGGCTGGATACCGGCTATGGCCCGCTGACAGTGGATGCCGCTGGCGTTTTGTGCGACGGGCCGGCATGCCCGGAACTCACGGCGCCGAAATCGGTGGTGCGGATTGTGGGGGCGGCCGATCCGGGGCGGATGTTGCTGCCCGTGGTGCTGCGCGCCTTTGCCGAGGCGCGGGGTTTGCGACTCGAGGAGGCCGAGGCGGTGATCCGCCTGTCCGACCCGGTAACCGGCAAAGTGTTGGCAGAGTTCAGCTTTCAGCCGTTAGCGCCTTCGGACGCGCGGGCGGCCATGCTGGCCGGGCGCGCCGAATTGATGCTGGCCGCCGCAACCGAGCCTGATTTCGGCTCCAAATCGGTGGCGTTGGATGCGCTGATCCCGATCGTGGCGCCCGACAATCCGATGCCCGGTATTTCCACCCCCGATCTGGCCAGCGCCCTTGCCGGAGAGATCACCAATTGGGCCCAGATCGGTGGCCCCGACATGCCCTTGGTGCTGCATGGGCTGGAAGCTGACAGCGATCTGGCTGCTGCCCTGTCGGCGCGGCTGGGGCGCGAGATCGTGGCGACAGTGATGCACCCCGACCTCGCCAGTCTGGCAGAGGCGGTGGCGCGCGACCCGTGGGCGCTGGCGGTGACGGGTCGGGCCAGTGCGGGGCGCGCGCGGGTGCTGCCGCTGTCGGACACATGCGGCTTTCCGCTGTTGCCCGATCCGCTGGCCGTCAAGGCCGAGGATTACCCCCTGACACTGCCAGTCTATCTGCTGACGCCACGTCGCCGCCTGCCCCTTGCCGCGCGGGAACTGCTGGAATTCATGGCCACGCCCCATGCGCAGGCGGCTGTGGCGGCGGGGGGCTATATCGACCGCGGGATAGAGCGTGCGCCAATGACCAAGGACGGCCTGCGACTGATCAACGCCATTCAGGGCGCGGGGGAAGATACCACGCTGGAAGACCTGAAACGGCTGGTCGGTCTGATGGACGGGGCGGACCGGCTGTCCTTCACCTTCCGGTTTCAGGATGGGGCGTCCGATCTGGACCGCAACAGCCAGGACAACCTGAAAGACCTGGCGCAACTGCTGGAGGCCGGGGCCTTCAAGGGGCAGACCCTGATGCTGGCAGGCTTTTCCGACGGTACGGGGGCGGCCAAGGCCAATCTGGACCTGTCGCGTGACCGGGCGGTGCGGGTTTTTCTGGAGTTGAAAGAGGCCGCGCCGGGCCTGAGCGAAGATCAGTTGCCCCGGATCGAGGCCTTTGGTGAGGCGATGCCGATGGCCTGCGATGAAACCGCCGCAGGTCGCCGTTTGAACCGGCGGGTCGAACTGTGGGTGCGCCCGGCCTTTGTTAAAGATACCCCGCCGAGCGAAAACTGACCTCACGGCTTTTGCCGATGATCAGATGGTCGTGCAGGGTGATGCCCAGCACCTGCGCGGCATCCTGAACCTGTATGGTCATGCTGATGTCTGCCTCGCTTGGGGTCGGATCGCCCGAGGGGTGGTTATGCACCATGATCAGCGCGCTGGCGTTCAGTTCGAGCGCGCGTTTGACCACCTCGCGTGGGTAGACTGGCACATGATCGACGGTGCCCTTCGCCTGTTCTTCATCCGCGATCAGCACATTCTTTCGGTCGAGGTAAAGGATGCGGAATTGCTCGGTATCCCTATGGGCCATCGCGGTGTGGCAATAGTCGAGCAGCGCGTCCCAGGATGAGAGCACGGGGCGATTGATCACCTTGGCCCGCCTCAGGCGCTGCGCGGCGGCTTCGACGATCTTCAACTCTTGTACCACGGCGTCGCCCACACCCATGACCATGGTCAGGCGGGCCGGAGAGGCCGAGATCACCCGGTTGAAATCGCCGAACGTGTCCAGCAGACGCCGGGCCAGAGGCTTAACATCGTGCCGGAGAATGGCGCGGAACAGAACCAGTTCCAGCATTTCATAATCGGGCAGGGCGGCAGCACCGCCTTCCATAAAGCGGCTGCGCAGGCGTTTGCGGTGATCGGCGATATAGCTGGGCAGTTTGCCGGGCAGGGGCGATGCCTCTGCCTCGTCCGCATCACCCGGCATATCAAACAGCGACCGCCCGGAATCATTGAAGCCATGGTTTGCCATGGCTTCAATCTGCGATCACATGGTGAAGAAAGGGTTAACTGCCCTTCATTCCATCCCAGAAACCTTTGACCTTGGAGAAGAAGGTTTTGCCTTCGGGGTTGTTCTCTTCCGACAACTGCTCGAATTCTCGCAGCAATTCTTTCTGCCGCGCGGTCAGGTTGACCGGGGTTTCCACCGACATTTCGATCAGCATGTCACCCGACCCGCCGCCGCGCAGGGCGGGCATGCCCTTGGCGCGCAGGCGCATCTGCTTGCCTGTCTGGCTGCCTGCGGGCACCTTTACCCGGCTCATGCCGCCATCAATCGTGGGCACCTCAACCTCGCCACCCAGTGCGGCGGTGGCAAAGCTGACCGGGACGCGGCAATAGAGGTTCACCCCGTCGCGCTGAAAGATCGGGTGATCCTTGACCTCGATGAAGATATAAAGGTCGCCCGTGGGGCCGCCGCGCAGACCGGCCTCGCCCTCACCCGCCAGGCGGATGCGGGTACCTGTTTCCACCCCTGCCGGGATGTTGACCGAGAGAGAGCGATCTTTCTCGATCCGGCCATGGCCGGCGCAGTTCTTGCACGGATTCTTGACGATCTGACCCGCGCCGTTGCAGGTGGGGCAGGTGCGTTCAACGGTGAAAAAGCCCTGCTGCGCCCGCACCTTACCCATGCCAGAGCAGGTCGGGCAGGTGACAGGTTCTGCCCCGCCTTCGGCCCCGGTGCCTTTGCAAACATCGCAAGCGACGGAGGTCGGCACGTTGATGGTTTTCTGAACGCCCTTGAACGCCTCTTCCAGCGTCACGCGCAGGTTATAGCGCAGGTCAGACCCGCGCTGCGACCGGGCACGCCCGCCCCCGCCCGCCCCGCCGCGACCGCCCATGAAATCGCCGAACAGATCCTCGAACACATCCGAGAAGGCAGAGGCAAAATCGCCCTGGGCAAAGCCGCCGCGCGGGCCGCCACCGCCGCCCATGCCATTTTCAAAGGCACCATGGCCAAAGCGGTCATAGGCAGCCTTTTTCTGATCGTCTTTCAGAACGTCATAGGCCTCGTTCACATCCTTGAACTGGGCTTCGGCGTTCGGATCTTCCTGATTGCGGTCGGGGTGCAGCTCTTTCGCTTTTTGGCGGTAAGCCTTCTTGATCTCGTCGGCCGATGCGCCGCGAGCCACCCCAAGAACATCGTAGTAGTCACGCTTTGCCATGGCAAAACCCCAATGAGGGGAACGCTGAGGGCGGCCGCTTGGGCCGCCCTTTGCTGGTTCCCAAGCGGTTTACTTCCGCTTGTTGTTGCCCATGTCTTCGAAGTCGGCGTCGATGATGTCGTCATCCACGTCGCGCGGACCGGCTTCATCACCACCTGACGCATCGGCCTGCGCCTTGTAGATCGCCTCGCCCAAGCGCATTGCCGCTTCGGTCAGGTTCTGGATGCCACCCTTGATCTTGCCCGCATCTTCGGTCTTGAGGGCTTCTTCCAAGGGGCCCATCGCCAGCTCGATCGATTCCACGGTCGAGGGATCGACCTTGTCGGAATGTTCGGCCAGCGATTTGCGGGTCGAATGCAGCAGGCTTTCGCCCTGGTTCTTCGCCTCGACCAGTTCCTTGCGGGCCTTGTCGGATTCGGCGTTCGCCTCGGCGTCGCGGACCATCTTTTCGATGTCCTCATCCGACAGACCGCCCGAGGCCTGAATGGTGATGGCCTGTTCCTTGTTGGTGCCCTTGTCCTTGGCTTTCACCGACACGATGCCGTTGGCATCGATGTCGAAGGTCACCTCGATCTGGGGCACGCCACGCGGGGCGGGCGGAATCTGTTCCAGGTTGAACTGGCCCAGCATCTTGTTGTCGGCGGCCATTTCCCGCTCGCCCTGGAACACCCGGATCGTCACGGCGTTCTGGTTGTCTTCGGCGGTCGAGAAGATCTGGCTTTTCTTGGTCGGGATCGTGGTGTTGCGGTCGATCAGACGGGTGAACACGCCACCCAGCGTTTCGATGCCCAGCGAAAGCGGGGTCACGTCCAGCAGCACAACGTCTTTCACGTCGCCTTGCAGAACGCCGGCCTGAATGGCGGCACCGGCGGCAACCACTTCGTCCGGGTTCACGCCCTTGTGCGGCTCTTTCCCGAAGAACTTGGTCACTTCCTCGATCACGCGGGGCATCCGGGTCATACCGCCGACCAGAACCACCTCGTCAATGTCGCTGATCGAGATGCCAGCATCCTTGATCGCGGCCTGGCAGGGCTTGATCGACTTTTTGATCAGATCATCGACCAGGCTTTCCAGCTTGGCGCGCGTCAGTTTGACCACCAGGTGCAGCGGCTGCCCGGTGTTGCGGTCCATCGAGATGAACGGCTGGTTGATTTCGGTCTGGCTGGCCGAGGACAGTTCGATCTTGGCCTTTTCTGCCGCCTCTTTCAGGCGCTGAAGGGCCATCTTGTCCAGCGTCAGGTCAACGCCGTGTTCCTTTTTGAACTCATCCGCCAGATAGTTGACGATGCGCATGTCAAAGTCTTCACCGCCAAGGAAGGTGTCCCCGTTGGTGGATTTCACTTCGAACAGGCCGTCGTCGATTTCCAGAACCGTGATGTCGAACGTACCGCCGCCAAGGTCATAAACCGCGATGGTGCGCGATTCTTTCTTGTCGAGGCCATAGGCCAGCGCGGCAGCGGTCGGTTCGTTGATGATGCGCAGCACCTCAAGACCGGCAATCTTGCCTGCGTCCTTGGTAGCCTGACGCTGGGCGTCGTTGAAATAGGCGGGCACGGTGATAACGGCCTGGGTGACGGTTTCGCCCAGATACGATTCAGCCGTTTCCTTCATCTTTTGCAGAATGAAGGCCGAAACCTGCGACGGCGAATACTTTTCGCCACGCACCGAAACCCAGGCATCGCCATTGCCACCATCGACGATGGAATAGGGAACAAGCTTTTTGTCCTTTTCCACCTCGGCATCGCCGATGCGGCGGCCGATCAGGCGTTTCACCGCAAAGACGGTGTTCGAGGCGTTGGTGACAGCCTGCCGTTTTGCAGCCTGACCCACCAGACGCTCGGTTTCGGTGAAACCGACGATCGAAGGCGTGGTGCGTGCGCCTTCAGAGTTTTCGATGACCCGGGGCTGCGAGCCGTCCATGATGGCGACGCAAGAGTTCGTCGTCCCGAGGTCAATACCAATGACTTTGGCCATGTGTGGTCCCTTTCCTTCGGCGATATGTGGGGGCGGAACCCGATAAGGCATCCCGTCCCGATCCCATGTGAGACCCGGAGGAGGTGGCCCTCATCCGGCTTCTGGGCGTATATAGGGGGGCCGATTTGGGCCTGCAAGCGGCGGCAGGGGCCAAGTTGTGATGAATCCGACACGAACCGTGCGGTGAAAGGTGCAATTGCCGTCAGGGTGCTAGCGCCGGGCGCTCCAGCTTGCCGAAACGTGGCGCGAGGTGAAGCGTTCACCCAAGAGGCCGACGAACAGAAGAACCACGGTCACCACGACCGGATATTGGATCGAGCTATAATGCGGTGTGTAATTCAGGAACATGAAGCCGCGGATCTGGTCGATGATGTGGAACAGCGGGTTCCAGATGAAAAATACCAGAATGTGCATGGGCGTCACGTTCGCCAGAAATAATTTGCCCGAAAACACCATGTCGGCCTTGGTATAGGCCATTGTGAGTACACCGAAGAAATCGGGTGCCCAAGGCACCAGCGCCTTGAAGACCAGTCCGATTGCACAGCCCGACAGCCAAGCCAGCAGATACATAAGCAAAACGCCCACCGGTTCATCCACCGTGACCGGGTGCCACAGCACATGATAGCCGTACATGATGACTGCCGCCGATAGGGTTTGCATGTAAAGCGCGCTGAGTGCCGAGGCGCTGATCGAGACGATGGTGTTCATCGGACCGTGTTTCATCATGGATGAGGTCGGACCTTCGGCGGACGAGACCGCCCGTATGGCGCGCGAATGGGTCATATAGCTGAAAATGCCCGACATGATGTACATCATGCGGTCGCCCCGTACCGGGGCGTTGTTGTTGCCCATCAGGTTGTAAAGCAGCATCATGATCGCGATGCCGACGACCGATTGCGAAATCGCCATCAACAGCCCGATGATTGCATTGCCATGCGATTTCCGTATCCGGCGTACGGTGGCGTGAAAAATCAGCTCACTCAGCGCAACCGCGCTGTGAAAGGGGGTAACCTTTGCCTCGGGCCGGAACATCTGCGCTTCCTCATGGGGGAGGCCCCATATTCGCCGGGAAATCTTGCTGTTCCCTTGATGGCGCATGATAAGGGCAGAAATCAGGTTAATCAACGATGCGCGCATGAGCCGCGCAGGGGGCATTCATGGATTTCGACCGGCTGATTCCGATTCTTCGTCGTCTGGCGCTTGAGGCTGGTGCGCGGATCATGCAGGTCTATGACGGCCCCGATTTCGCGGTGAAGGTCAAAGGGGACCAAAGCCCGGTGACCGAGGCGGATGAGGCGGCGGATGCCCTGATCTCGGCCGGGTTGCGCGCGACTTTCCCGGATGTGGTGCTGATCACCGAGGAACAGGCCGCCAGCCATGCCCTGACCGCCAGCACCTTTCTGATCGTTGATCCCTTGGACGGCACCAAGGAATTCGTGCAACGGCGTGGCGATTTCACGGTGAACATCGCCTATGTGCAAAATGGCGTGCCGGTGCGCGGTGTGGTCTATGCACCCGCTCAAAAGCGGCTGTTCTACACGTTGCCGGGTGGCACGGCGGTGGAAGAGACCGGCGATTTCGCCCTTGATACCCCCGGTGCGCTGCATTCCATCCGGGTCAGCCAGCCTGACAATGGCGCGCTGATGGTTGTCGCCTCGAAATCGCACCGCGATCAGGCGACCGATGACTACATCGGGAAATACGCCTTCAAGGACATGAAGTCGGCGGGCAGCAGCCTGAAATTCTGCCTTGTGGCCACGGGCGAGGCCGATCTCTACCCCCGGCTTGGCCGCACAATGGAGTGGGACACCGCAGCGGGCGATGCCGTTCTGCGCGGGGCGGGGGGGCAGGTAGTGCGGTTCGATGACCATACACCTCTGGCCTATGGCAAGCCCGGCTGGGACAACCCGTTCTTCATCGCTTTCGCCCCCGGTGTGGAGTTGAAGAAATGAGCGTGCTGATCGCGATTCCCGCCCGCTATGCCAGCACGCGCTATCCCGGCAAACCCTTGGTCAGCCTGAAGGGGCCGGACGGCGAAAAGACCCTGATCCGCCGCAGTTGGGAGGCGGCGGTGGCCGTCCAGGGCGTGGACCGGGTGGTGGTGGCCACCGACGACACGCGCATCGCCGACCATGCGACGGGCTTTGGCGCCGAGGTGGTGATGACCTCACCCGCCTGCCAGAATGGAACCGAAAGGTGTGCCGAGGTGGCTGCGGCCCTGCCCGGCTATGACGTGGTGGTGAACCTGCAAGGCGATGCGCCGCTGACCCCGGCTTGGTTTGTCGAAGATCTGGTGGCAGGTCTGCGGGCCGACCCAGAGGCCGATATTGCAACCCCCGTCCTGCGCTGTGATGGCCGGGCGCTGAACGGCTTTCTGGCCGACCGTCGGGCGGGCAGGGTGGGGGGCACCACGGCGGTGTTCGGTGTGGGTGGCCGGGGGCTGTATTTCTCCAAGGAAGTGATCCCCTACACCGGCAAGACCTATGCCGACGAAGACCCGACGCCAGTGTTCCACCATGTCGGCGTCTATGCCTATCGCCCTGCCGCCTTGCACGCCTATCCATCATGGCCGCTTGGCCCGCTGGAGGCGTTGGAGGGGCTGGAGCAGCTGCGCTTTCTGGAAAACGGCCGCAAGGTGCTGTGCGTGCAGGTGCAGGCCCGCGGGCGGCAGTTCTGGGAGTTGAACAACCCCAGCGACGTGCCGGTGATCGAGGCGATGATGGCCGCGATGGGATGACGCCGCCCGACGCCAGCCCTGATGACGCTAGTGTTGTCATCGTCAGCCGCCATCGGGCGGCCTCGCTGGCGCGCTGTCTCGTGGCGCTGTCTCAGCAGGATCATCCCCGGTTCGAGGTGATTGTGGTTGCCGATCCTGAAGGGCTGGCGGCGGCACAGGCCACCGGGCTGGGGTTGAAGCTGGTGGGGTTTGATCAGCCCAATATCTCTGCCGCGCGCAATCTGGGGCTGGCGCAGGCCGCAGCGCCTTTGGTGGCCTTCATTGACGACGATGCGGTGGCAGAGGCGACGTGGCTTTCGCGTCTGGTGCGGCCCTTTCACCTGCCCGATGTGGTCGCCTCCACGGGGTTTGTGCGCGGGCGGAACGGAATCTCCTATCAATGGCGTGCGGCATCGGTGGATGCGCGGGGGCAGGACCACCCGCTGGAGGTGCCGGAAGAGGGCGCGGTGCTGCCCTCGCGTCCCGGCTTTGCGGTCAAGACCGTGGGCACAAACTGCGCCTTTCGCGCCGCCGCTTTGCGCGCGGTCGGTGGGTTTGATCCGGCCTATCGCTTCTATCTGGACGAGGCAGATGTGAATCTGCGGCTTGGTCCGCAGGGTTTGACCGCCATTGTGCCACTGGCGCAGGTTCACCACGGGTTCGAAGCTTCTCCCCGTCGCCGGGCGGACCGCGTGCCGACCGATTTGCAAGAGATTGCCGCCTCAACCGCCGTCTTTTTGCGCCGCCATGCGCCGGAGGCGCTGGGCGGGGGGCTGGCTTTGTTGCGCGAACAGCAAAAGGCGCGGCTTGATCGCCACCGCAAGGCGGGGCGGCTGACTGTGGCTGAGGTAACGGCCCTGCTGAAAGGATTGGAGCAGGGCTGGGCCGATGGGGAGAGCCGCGCGTTGCGCGAATTTGCCCCGCTGCGAGCAGTCACGCCGGATCTGAAACCCTTGGCCGATACCGGGCCACGTCCGGGCCTTGTGCTGGCGGGGCGCATCTGGAGCCGGCGGCGATTGCTGCGCGAGGCCAAATTGAAGGCCCCGCAAGCCATTGTCACTGTTTACAGTTTGTCACCAACGCCCCGCCGCCATTCGGTGCGATTCGATCCGCACGGCTTCTGGTTGCATCAGGGCGGCCTGTTCGGGCAGGTTTTGCGCGCAGGCCCACGCCTACGGCTGCTTGGTTTTGGCGCAAGAATTCGCCTCGAATGCCGCTATTGGGCGAAATTTCGGCCAATGGATGCGGAACCTTGCCGAGAGGGGAAATTTATCGGCGATGAAACCTGATCGGCGCCAAAAAACTATGCTATCGCAGCGCAGCAAGCGTTATGCTGCATCCGTCAGGGCGCATTTGCGCCGGCATGAGGACAATTGTTATGGCACCTGAGCAGGCCAAGAAGAAATCCATGAAACACCGGAAAGTTACCAAGGCCGTCTTCCCCGTTGCGGGAATGGGCACCCGTTTCCTGCCGGCCACCAAGTCGATCCCGAAAGAGATCATGACCCTGGTTGATCGCCCGCTGATCCAATATGCGATTGATGAGGCAAGGGCTGCGGGCATCAAGGAATTCATCTTCGTCACCTCGCGCGGGAAATCCGCGCTGGAGGATTACTTTGACCACGCGCCCGAACTGGAAAGCGCGTTGAAAAAGGCGGGCAAGGACCAGCTTCTTGAGGTTCTTAAGGAAACCAACATGGATTCTGGTGCCATTGCTTATGTGCGCCAGAATCGCGCGCTGGGTCTTGGCCATGCCGTCTGGTGCGCCCGCCGTCTGATCGGGGATGAGCCGTTTGCGGTTCTGCTGCCCGATGACGTGATCGCGGCCGAAAAGGCCTGTCTTGCCCAGATGATGGAAGCCTATGAGAACACTGGCGGCAACATTGTTGCTGCGATGGAGGTTCCGCCCGAAAAGGCCTCGTCCTACGGCGTTCTTGATATTGCCGAGGATATGGGGTCGATCGTGCGTGCCAAGGGCATGGTCGAAAAGCCCAAGAAGGAAGAAGCGCCTTCGAACCTTGCGGTGATCGGGCGCTATATCCTGCAACCTTCGGTGATGGATAACCTGAACAAGATCAAGCAGGGTGTCGGTGGCGAGATTCAGTTGACCGATGCGATTGCCGAAGAGGTGCCGAAGGGCAACGTCTATGGCTTCCGCTTCCGCGGTCAGCGCTATGATTGCGGATCGAAAGCAGGTTTCTTGCAGGCGACCGTGGCCTTTGGTCTGGCGCGCCCCGATCTGCGGGAAGAGTTCAACGCTTATCTGCATGACATGATCGCCCTGCAACAGGCGGCGCAGTAACCTTGGTCGCAGGCCCGGCGCGGCTGTTGGACCTGACGCGCAGTGTGTCGCGTCTGGGCCGGGGGCCGATGACGGGGATTGATCGGGTAGAGGCGGCATGGGCCGCCGAACTGGTGAAACAGACAGAACCCGCCCTTGCGCTGATCCGCACGGGGGCGGGTTTTTTGTTGCTGGACCGCGTGGGGATGGCGGCACTGCTCACCACCGATCTGCCCGCGCGGGCGGATGGTCTGGCGCGGCTGACGCATCGCAGGCACCCCGCTTGGGCGCGGGCCGAAACGCTGGCGCGGCGGCTGGCGGTGGCACGGTGCAGCCGTTTTGGCCTGGCGCGGATGGTGCGGCGCTGGTGCCCTGCCGGGGGCATCTATCTGAACCTTGGCCATGCAAACCTTGTGCCCCGCACGTTGCGGCAGGTTCAGCGCGGCGGGCTGAAGGTGACGGTTCTGATCCATGACACCATTCCGCTGGACCACCCCGATCTGGTTCGCGTGGGCAGTCCCGATGCCTTTCGTCGCAAACTGGCGGCGGTTGTGCAGCATGCGGATCGGGTGATCCACCTGACCGCTGCCACCCGCCAGTTGACCGAGGGGCATTTTGCCCGATTGGGCCGGGTGCCGCCCGGCTGCACCGCGCCGCTGGGTGTCATGCCTGCGCGGCCCGACCCTGCCGCGTTGCCCGCCGGGCCGACCCTGTCGCGCCCCTACTTCGTGGCTTTGGGCACGATTGAACCGCGCAAAAATATTGGCCTGTTGCTGGATGTCTGGGACGTGCTGGCCGCCCCGCCCCAACTGTTGCTGATCGGCGCGCGCGGCTGGGCCGGGGCCGACCTGCTGGCGCGGCTCGACGCATTGCCGCCGGGCGGTGCGATCACCGAACTGAACGGGCTGCCCGATGACGCGGTTGCCGCCTTGCTGGCCGGTGCGCGGGCGCTGCTGTTTCCCAGCCTGGCCGAAGGCTACGGTCTGCCCCCGTTAGAGGCGGCGGCGCTGGGTGTTCCGGTGCTGGCGCTGAAACTGCCGGTAATCCATGAGACTCTTGGCGACTATCCGGTTTACCTGAACGATTCCAATCGGTATTCTTGGGCAACAAAGATAGAAGAACTGGTTCAGACGACAGAACGGGCAGGTCAGACAGACGCAAGGATTGTGCTTCCCACGTGGGAGGCTCATTTCAACGCGGTCTTAAGCCCTGCCTGACAGGATGTGCCAGAGAGCGTCTGGCAGCAGGGTGAGGCGGGGGTGAAGTTACTGTCTCAATATGTCTTGCGACTGGCCCGCAAGCGGTGGCTTGTGCGTGCAATGCGCAAGCGTCGCGAATTGCAGCCCGTGGTTGATCGCACGAACCTGATTTCCCGCGATGGTATTCTACTGTTTTCGACGCTGCGCAACGAAAAAATTCGTCTGCCGTTTTTCCTGCGCTATTACCGCGACCTTGGGGTCAACCATTTTCTGTTCGTTGATAACGACAGCGACGATGGCGGGCGCGAATATCTGGCGCAGCAGCCGGACGTCTCGGTCTGGACCACAAGTGCCAGCTATAAACGGGCGCGCTTTGGCGCTGACTGGCTGAACTGGTTGCAGCGCAAATATGGCCATGGGCATTGGACGCTGGTGGTCGATGCGGATGAGTTCTTTGTCTATCCGTTCTGCGATACCCGACCCCTGCGGGCGCTGACCGACTGGCTGGATGCATCGTCGATCAAGTCCTTTTCGGCGATGCTGTTGGATATGTATCCCAAGGGCCCGTTCGATGCGCAGCCTTACAGCGAAGGGCAAGACCCGCTGGAAATTGCCAATTGGTTCGATAGCGGCAATTACGTCATCAACCGCAACCGCAAATTCGGCAACCTGTGGATCCAGGGCGGCCCACGGATGCGGATGTTCTTTGCCGATGCCCCCGAACGTGCGCCTGCGCTGAACAAGGTGCCCTTGGTCAAATGGCATCGCAGCTATGCCTATGTCAGCTCAACCCATTCGCTGCTGCCGCGCGGGCTTAACCAGGTTTACGACGAATGGGGCGGCGAAAAGGCCTCTGGCGTGTTACTGCACGCCAAGTTCCTCGACACGTTCGGCACCAAGGCGGCAGAAGAGATGGCGCGGCGCCAGCATTATGCCAACAGCCACGAATACCGCGCCTATAGCCAGGTCATCGGCACCGAACCTGACCTGTGGTGCAAATGGAGCGAAAAGTACATCAACTGGCGCCAGCTGGAGATTCTGGGCCTCATGTCCAAGGGGAACTGGGCATGAAAAGCGGCTCGCTTGGCTTTGTGATGCTGTGCCACACCGCGCTGGACCGCGCGGCGCAAGTGGCGCGGCACTGGGCCGAGCGGGATTGTCCGGTGGTGATTCATGTGGACAAACGGGTTGGACGCAAGGCCCATGCGCGACTGCTCAAACAGTTGGAAGATCTGGGGAATGTGCGGTTTTCGCGCCGTCATTCCTGTGAATGGGGCACCTGGGGGCTGATTGCCGCGACGCAAGACGCAAGCGAAGTGATACTGGCCGAATTTCCCGGCGTGCGGCATGTCTACCTTGCGTCGGGGGCCTGCCTGCCGCTGCGCCCGGTGGGCGAGTTGATCCGTTATCTTGATGCCCGCCCGCGCACCGATTTCATTGAAAGCGTGACGACCGAAGATGTCGGCTGGACGGTGGGGGGGCTGGATGTCGAACGCTTTACCCTGCGCTTTCCCTTTAGCTGGCGCAAGCAACGGCGGTTGTTTGACTGGTATGTCCGGGTTCAGCGCCGCGTCGGTTTTCGCCGTAAGGTGCCTGCGGGGGTGGTGCCGCATCTGGGCAGCCAATGGTGGTGCCTGACGCGGCAGACGCTTTCGGCCATTCTGGAAAACCCGGATCGAGATGAGATTGACCGCTATTTTCGCCGGGTTTGGATTCCCGATGAAAGCTATTTCCAGACCTTGGTACGGCAGGTTTCCCCCAATGTCGAAAGCCGGTCTTTGACGCTGTCGAAGTTCGACTTTCAGGGCAAGCCGCATATCTTTTATGACGACCACCTGCAAATCCTGCGGCGGTCGGATTGCTTTGTCGCGCGCAAGATCTGGCCCCATGCCGACAAGCTTTACCGCAACTTCCTGACCGACAATGCCAGCGCGCAAGCGGCAGAGCCGAACCCCGGCAAGATCGACCGGTTGTTTTCCAAGGCGGTCGAACGGCGCACCAAGGGCCGCGCAGGTCTTTACATGCAAAGCCGCTACCCCAACGAAAACTGGGAAAATGGCCGCACCGCTGCACCCTACGCCGTTTTCGAAGGCTTCACCGATGTGTTCGAGAATTTTGAGGTCTGGCTGGGCAAGACCACCGGCACACGTGTACACGGCCATCTGTTCGCGCCCGATCGGGTAGAGTTTGCCGGGCGCGAGACGGTTTATAATGGTGCCCTGTCCGATAGCGCGACCTTGCGCGACTATACCCCCAAGGGGTTCTTGACCAACCTCTTGTGGAACACGCGCGGAGAGCGCCAATGCCTGCAATTCGGGCCGGGCGACAATCAGGCGCTGGCCACCTTTATGGCGGGCGATCCAAATGCCCAGATCTCGGTGATTTCGGGGGCCTGGGCGGTGCCGCTGTTCCATTCGAACAGGAATTTCAGCGATATCCGGCGCGAGGCGGCGCAGTTGCAAAAGATCGAAGCGGAGTTTTTGGCCATGCTGCGCAGCCCTTGGGCCAAGGCGCGGGTGCGGGTCTGGACGCTGGCGGAATTCGTGGAAAACCCGATGGAGCCGTTGCAAACCGTGGTGGATGAGATCAGCCCGCGCTCGATGCGGCGGCTGACCGAGGTGCCGCGGCTGACCGACCTTAGCGGCTTTGGCCAGTTCTTGCAGAACCTGCGCAATCAGGGGATGCAGCCGGTTCTGATGGGAGAGTTCCCGGTGAATGACGATCTGCGCGGCAATCCACCGCGCCGTGGCCGCCCCTATCTGGTGAACTGACCGGATGCCAACCCTGCGATTCACCAGCTTTGTCGTGTTCGCCGAAATGCGGACAGGATCGAATTTTCTGGAAGCCAATCTGAACGATCTGGCGGGCGTCAGATGCCATGGCGAGGCGTTCAACCCCTATTTCATTGGCGGGGAGGGCAAGCAAGAATTGCTGGGCGTGTCGCTGGATCAGCGCAACGCCGATCCGCGCAGCCTGTTGCGCGCCATGGTGACGGGCACCGACGGGATGTCTGGGTTTCGCTATTTCAACGACCATGACCCGCGCGTGTTCGATCTGGTGGTGAATGATCCGGCGGTGGCCAAGATCATCCTGACGCGCAACCATCTGGACAGCTATGTCAGTTGGAAAATCGCGATGGAAAGCGATCAGTGGTGGCTGGCCAACACCAAGCATCTGAAAACCGTGCGGCCCCCGTTCGATCTGGAGGAATTCACCGCTCGGCTGGATGTATTGCAGCAGTTCCAGCGCCGCCTGACCCACCAGTTGCAGGCCACCGGGCAGACCGCGTTTTATATCGACTATGATGATATCCTTGATCTGGATGTGCTGAACGGTCTTGCCGCCTTTCTGGGGGTAGAGGCGCGGTTGCAGGCATTGAACTATCGCTTCAAGAAACAGAATCCCGAACCGATTCTGGACAAGGTGTCGAACCCCGCCGAAATGCAGGCGGGGTTGGCCAAGGTCGATTTCTTTGCCCTAAGCCACAGCCCCAGTTTTGAGCCGCGCCGCGCCGGTGCCGTGCCCAGCTATCTGGCGTCAGAGGTACAGCCCCTGCTGTTCATGCCGATCAAGGCCGCACCAGAGGCAAGGCTGCGCAAATGGCTGAACGCGATGGGCGGGGTGCAGACGGGCATGGACCGCCAGTCCCTGCGCCGCTGGCGCGAGGGCAATCCGGGCCACCGCAGCTTTACGGTGCTGCGCCATCCGCTGGCGCGCGCGCATGCCGCCTTTTCCGATTTCGTCGCGCGCGAATGGATGCCGGAGCTGCGGCCCTATCTGAAGCGGGTTCACAAGTTCACCCTGCCGCCCAAGGGCAAAGGCTTTGCCAGTGCCGCCGAATATCGCGAGGGTCTGTTGGTGTTTCTGGACATGATCCGCCACCTGCACAACGGCCGGACCGAACTGCGCACTCCGCCGCATCTGGCGACCCAAGGAACCATCTTGCAGGGCTTTGCCTCCTTGCAGGGCCCTGATCTGGTAATCCGTGAAGACCGGCTGGCCGAGGGCGTTGCCTGGCTTTCGGCGGAAATCGGGCGGCCCTTGCCTGCCTTGCCCGCCGCCGTAGCGACCGGGCCTTATGCGCTCGACAGCCTTTATGGCCCCGATCTGGAGGCCGCGGCCCGCGCCGCCTATGGCCGGGACTATACGGCTTTCGGCTTTGGCGACTGGCAGCCCGGCTTCTGAACCGGATCAGGCGGCCTGAATCGCCTTTGCCTCGGTCAGAATGGCGTAAAGTTTGGCCGGATCACTGTTGGCGCGCAGCTTGGCGCAAACTGACGCGTCGCGCATGGTACGACTGACCAGCGCCAGCGCCTTGAGGTGATCGACGCCTGAATCCTTTGGCGCCAGCAGGCAGAAGGCCAGGTCGATCGGCTGACGATCCACGCTGTCATATTCCAGCGGTTTTTCCAGCCGCACGAACAGCCCGACGATCTGGGTCAGCCCTTCCAGCCGGGCGTGGGGCAGGGCGATGCCGTTGCCCACCCCGGTTGGCCCCAGGCTTTCGCGCTCCTGCAAGCCGTCAAAGGCTTGGGCCGCATTCAGGCCATAGGCCTGGGCGGCGACCTCACCAAGCTCTTGAAACAACCGTTTCTTGCTGGTCATCTGGCCCAGCACACGCACGGCGCCGGGTGTCAAAAGCTTGGCAAGGTTCATGCCTGTTCGTCCTTTTGGCCCTGAACCGGGCCTTATTTGCTGTTGCGCGGATCGATCCAGCCGATGTTGCCGTCATCCCGACGGTACACCACATTCACGCCGCCATGTCCTTCGTTGCGAAAGACCAAAAGACGCTGCCCGGCAAGCTCCAGCTGCATGACCGCCTCGCCCACGGTGATTGACGGAATCTTCGTCTCCATCTCGGCGATGACAATCGGCTGTAGCGCGTCGGTATCTGCGTCTTCCGGCTCCTCGGTTGGCGCGAGGATATAGGCGGAGCCGCCCTCGAATTCAACCGGCTCTACGCGGTTGGTATGATGGTTGCGCAGGCGCCGCTTGTACCGGCGCATCTGCTTGTCCATCTTTTCGCGGCAGCTTTCAAAAGCGGCATAGATTTCGGTGGCATGGCCCTTGGCCTGCACCGTCAGTCCGGTAGACAGATGGATCACCGCTTCGCAGACGTTTTCATGCGCAACGCGCGAAAACACCACCGTGGCATCGGTCGGGCGCTGGGCGTATTTCTCTATCACCTCGCCCAGTTCGGCCTTCACATGGGTCTGAAGGGCTTCACCAATGTCGATTTGTTTTCCGCTGATCTGGTAGCGCATGATGCCTCCTTTACATATGCGTAGAAGTCCCCGGCACGGGTTGCCGGGGCGGGGTTTTCCCATTGAGAGAAAGGGGAAATTCTGCCCAGTTCCCATCTGCGGCGGGGCCGGTGGCGGGCCGCTTGTGTCATTCGGGTCTGGGCGCATATCGCGTGCATCCCCTTCATTTGGGAACGCCGCCCTGCGCTTGTCAATAACGGTGTGACAGCATCGTCAAATGATGCGGAAATTCTCGCCCAGATAGACGCGGCGAACCATCTCATCCTGAACGATTTCCTGCGCCGTTCCGGTTTTCAGCACAGTGCCGTCATGCAGGATGTAGGCGCGGTCCACGATGTCCAGTGTTTCGCGCACGTTATGGTCGGTGATCAGGACGCCGATTCCCCTGCTTTTCAGATCATGCACCAGGTGGCGGATTTCGCCGACGGCGATCGGGTCCACCCCGGCGAAGGGTTCGTCCAGCAGCAGGTACTTCGGCTCCGCCGCCAGACAGCGGGCAATTTCCACCCGCCGCCGTTCGCCGCCCGACAGGGCCAGCGCGGGGGCATGGCGGATATGGGTGATGGAAAACTCGCCCAGCAACTCTTCCAGCCGTTCGCGGCGCTTGTGGCGGTCGGGCTCGCGAATCTCCAGAACGGCCAGAATGTTGTCTTCGACCGACAGGCCGCGAAAGATCGAGACCTCTTGCGGCAGATAGCCAATGCCCAGCCGGGCGCGGCGATACATCGGCAGCGATGTCACGTCGCGCCCGTCAATGGTGACCTTGCCGCGTTCCGGGATGACCAGTCCGGCGATGGAATAAAAGGTGGTGGTCTTGCCGCAGCCGTTCGGGCCAAGCAGTGCCACCACTTCGCCTTGCCGCAGATCCAGCGACACATCGCGGATCACCGGGCGGCGTTTGTAGCTTTTCTGCAACCCGCGAATCGACAGACCCTGCGCCGAGGGTGCCTCGGTCGCGTGATCGGGCGACATCAGTTGCCCCCCGGCACGAAGGTTGTGGTCACGCCGCCCTCCATCCGGCCGGTGCCGGATTTCAGATCGACCGACAGTTTCTGCCCCTTGATCGCGGCGGCCCCTTGGGTTAGCACCACATCGCCCGTCATCACCACGGCCCCGGAGGCGATGGTATAGACCGCCTCGTTCCCCTTGGCGGCATCGGTTGCGTTCACCAGCAGCACGTTGCCGGTGGCATGCAGCGACTGCACCTGCTTTTGGTCGGCGGCATAGGTGACGGTCACCTTGTCAGCCGACAGCTTCATGGCGCCTTGGGTGACCAGCACGTTACCGGCAAATTCCGCAGCGCCATTGGTCTGATCGACCGACAGGCTGTCGGCCTTTACCTCTACCGGCTGAGAGGGATCGCCCTTCAAACCACCGAATTTCAGGTTCGTGCCCTGCGCAAAGGCCGCATCCGGCCCCAGCAGAAGGGCGACGCAAAGGGCGATAAGGGCAAAGGGCTTGATCATGGGAAATCCCGTCATTTCGCCGGTTGGTATAGCAAGTGGACGTTGCCGTTGAAAACCAGAAGATAGCCGCCGCCTTGGCCCTTCTGGTAAAGTTTCATCCGATCTGCCGTCAATTTGCCCATCGGGGCGTCTGCCGTGACGGCGCCGCGGCTTTCGGCCCAGGTCCGATCCAGCGCAAGGCCGAAGCCGGCGCTAATCACAGTATAACCTGCAGAGGATTTCAGCGTCACCCCGCCCGCCAGTTCCGCGCTTTTGGCGACATTGTCCACCTCGGCGGTTCCTGCGGTAATGTCAGTGGTGGAGCCGTCTGGCGTGGCGAGTCTGCCAGTGATGCCCTTGGCCGTGCCGCTGCCATCGGGGCGGGGCCGGGCCTCGGCCATGTTCAGGGTCAGTGCAGCACCGTCGGCGGTTACCCCCGACAGGCCCGCATCGGTCAGCCGGGGTTCGCGCAGACGGTCCTCGATATCAACCTTGGCATAGGGGATGGCATCTTCGGGGTTGATCTGGCGCGAGAACAGGAACAGCGACGACAGGATGGCCAGCGCCAGCAGCGGCAGCGCGATCTTCAGCACGGCGACAACGCGCGAATGCAGGTTGTCGCGAGCCTGAAACACCATGTCAGACCACCCCTGCGCGCAGGCAGTCATGGATATGAACGATGCCCAGCGGCTGGCCGGGGGCCTCATCTGCCATGACGAAAAGGCAGGTGATCTTTTTGTCATTCATCAGAGCCACAGCCTTTTCGGCCAGCGCATCGGGCGAAACAGTGCGCGGGCCGCGCGTCATCACATCGCCCGCCGACAGGTCCAGCAGGCCGTTCATATGTCGCCGCAGGTCGCCATCGGTGATGATGCCCTGTAGCCAGCCGTCGGCATCGGTGACCCCCACCACGCCATAGCCCTTGGCGCTGATTTCCAGCAAAGCCTCGCTCATCGGGGCGTCATGGTTGATCAGCGGCAGGTCGGCGTGCATCAAATCGCGCACCTTCAGCAGCTTGGCACCCAGTTTACCGCCGGGGTGGAACATGCGAAAATGCTCCGGCGTGAACTTGCGATGCTCCATCAGTGCCACGGCCAGCGCATCGCCCAAGGCCAGCGTCATGGTGGTGGAGGTGGTGGGCACGATGCCGGTATCGCAAGCCTCTGGCACGGCGGGCAGCAGCAAGGCCACCTCTGACTGGCGGGCAAGGGTCGAATCTGGTTTGCCGGTGATGCCGATCATCGGAATGCCAAAGCGACGGGTATGGGCGATGATGTCGGCCAGTTCCGCTGTCTCACCCGAATTCGAGATGAGCAGCGCCACATCGCCCTTGGTCACCATGCCCAGATCGCCATGGCTGGCCTCGGCGGGGTGAACAAAATGGGCAGGCGTGCCGGTGCTGGCAAAGGTTGCCGCCATCTTGCGCGCAATATGGCCCGATTTGCCCATGCCGGACACGATGACCCGCCCTTCGGCAGACAGGATCAGCCGAACCGCCGCGCCAAACCCGTCGCCAAGGCTGTCGCCAAGCACGGTCAGCGCCTCGGCTTCGCGTGCGATGACGCGGCGACCGGTGGCCAGAAAGTCGGTGACCAGAAAATCAGTGGTGGAAGAGGTCATTCGGTTCGTCCCAGCCCAGAAGGTCCAGCTCCGCCCGTGCGGGCAGGAAATCGAAACAGCGTTGCGCCAGATCCATCCGGCCCTCGCGGTGCAAGATCGCCTCCAGCGCGTCTTTCAGCTTGTGCAGATACAGCACATCCGATGCCGCATAGTCCTTTTGCGCATCGGTCAACACGGCAGAGCCCCAGTCGCTGGTTTGCTGCGCCTTGGAAACATCCACGCCGACATATTCCATCAGTAGGTATTTCAGGCCGTGGCGATCCGTATAGGTACGGATCAGCTTGGATGCGATCTTGGTGCACCAGACGGGCGCGGTGCGCACGCCAAAAGCTTTTTGCAAGGCGGCCACGTCGAACCGGCCAAAGTGGAACAGCTTCAACACCGCCGGATCGGTCAGCAACCGTTCCAGATTGGGCGCGCTGGTCTGGCCACGGGCGATCTGCACCAGATGGGCGTTACCGTCGCCGCTGGACAATTGCACCACGCACAGTCGGTCGCGGCGTGGGTCAAGGCCCATGGTTTCGGTGTCGATGGCGACCACGGGGCCAAGGGTCAGGCCGTCGGGCAGGTCGTTCTGGTGCAGATGGTTGGCCAAGGTGCGGGGTTCCGTCAGATGGGGTCGCAGCCTCGATAGACCCGGCGGGGGCAGAGGGTCAACCGCTGCCCGCCGATCATGGCAAAAGACGGCTACAACAGCCCGCTGATCATCATTCGGGTGGCTGTCAACGGCACGCCGCGCGTGGTTTTGCCGGTCATGGTGAACTTGCGCTTCTTGGAATCCTGCAAGCCTGCCATGAAATCTTCGTCCACATCGGCGCTGTTCCAGAAGACCTGCACGCCGAACATGCCCTTCATTGCGAACGATCCCACCGTTCCGGGCCGCATCGGCGGGGCGTAAAGGTTTGCGGGCGGTTCAGACGAGTAATATACTTTGTTCGGCGCCTCGAAGTAGTAATACCACACCTCGTAAGCGCCTTCTTCGACTTCCCACCAGCCGCCCAGCCAATGGGGCACGGGCTTGCCCGCGTCGATCAGCGCCTTCATGTTTACCCAGCCTTGAAGGGCATCAGGCCGCCAGTCGTGGCGCTTGCGCTTGATCGCATCATAGCCATTGCTCGGTCCGCCCTGGCCGGATTCAACCGTGTACCAATTTGCGCCCTCGACATAGAGCGACACGCCCATGTGGTTCAGGTTGGTGCCGTTGTGGTCGGATGACTGCGCGAACATGCGGAACACATCGCCATAATTTGGCATGGCTCCACTGCTGGCAGGCACCCAGCAATGGCCAAGGCCATAGCGCGTCAGCCAGTCGGCAATATCAAACCGGCCCACCCCATCCTTTGAGGTATAGCCCATTGCCACCGCGCATTTTGAACAGAACTCGTTGCAGGTGGTGGTGCGGTCGTTGACCCATTTGTCGAGCAAGCTGCGCTGGCTATAGCCGGTCATCCGCTGAAAATCGGGGTTCGTCACGATGCCATCAGCGATGGCTTTCACATCATCCGACGAAAATTTGCCTTTCGCCGTGGTCAGGGTTTTCGATCCCTTGCCGGTTGACCGTACCTCTGGCGTCTGGCCGGGCAGATCGCCGACATAGGGCGGAACGGTCGAGATGAACTTTTCCAGCTTAAGCTGGTAGTCTTCCGTCAGGGCTGGTGCCGCCATGGTTTCGCGCTCCGCAAACACAGGCAGGCATAATTATGCCTGACGGCAATATTACGGCATCAAATTGGGAAGTCACGGGCTGAAAACCAAAAGACCGCCCCAAGGGCGGTCTTTTGAGTGTTGGTGCTCAGAATAGGCAGGGCACCAATAATGCACCAAAAATGACCTGCCCCCCGGTCGTCCCTCGTTCATAACGAGAGTCCTTGGGGTTGATAGTGGTCGGTTTCGGGTTGGGCAAGCGCGCCGGGCGCGGAGCCCTCAGATTGCTCAAGCGCCCGGCGCGC
>NZ_JAESVP010000001.1 GCF_016765795.1 Fuscibacter oryzae | reverse complement strand
GATCTGTTCACACTGGTCCCGGAACTCACCGCAAAGCTGTAAGGCCTGCGAAGCTGTAAAGGGTGGTGCGCGCACAGCACGCACACTAACGCAAATGATCACGGGCGCCCAAAGCAGGGGCGCCCCTTTTCACATCCGGTCGCGGATCAGCGGCACAAGGGCGCGCGCCACTTGCCGGTGATGTTGCGGGCCGGGCAGCATACGCGCGGCAGGCACCTCCAGCGCGGTGCAGAACATACCCTCCAACCCCTGATCTCCGAAGGGAGGGGCACTGTGCAGGATGGCGGCGCAAAATGGCTGCAAGGCGGCCAAAAGGCCTTCATCGAGGGCAAACGGGTCGCCGGGGCTTTGCGCGCCCAGCGACAGCAGGATCGCGCGCCCCTGTAAATGGGCCAGAAGGGTGCGCATCTGGCGCAGCCATGCGCGGCGCAGCTCTGCCAGAACCTCGGCGAAGCGGTGGGGCGAGCGGCTGGCAAGGCTGTGCAGCAAGTGCTGGGTAAAGGCGAAATCGGTGAAATCCATCTCTGGAAACAGCGTCCGCAGCCTGGGCGTTGCACCAAGAAAGCGGTCATTCCGGCGGGGATGAACGCTGTAAAAGGCGTTCGACAGGTTGGGGAGCCCCGCCGCCTGTACCACCACCGCCTCGGCCCCCGCCATCAGCGCCAGCAGCGCCGGTTCGGCCAGAAACACATCCGGCCCGGCGTTGGCGCAGCCAAGGTTCAGGACGGGCAGGCCAAGTTCGGCCTCCAGCAGATCTGGAAAGGGGCGCGGTACGAAACGGCCATAGGTTTCTGTTCCGCCCAGACAGGCCAGATAGCACCCCGTGACTGGCCGCTCTGGCCCACGAAATGCCAGCCGCGACCCGGCATAGTGACAAGGAGCATAGTCCAGCGCGCCCGCGCCCTGAAAGACAAAGGCCATGTTTTCACCCCAAAATTGCAACACCCGAGGAACAGCCTGACCGATTCTTCTTTCCCAAGCGCTAAGGGTCGAGTTTGTCGCAAATGCTGTCGGTCCCTTTGGCTTGCCCGACTTGCGGGGACTGCCTATGGTGCCCGAGGACGCAGATGATGCAACAATTCGGGGAACGGCATGGACATCCGCACGGTCGGTATTGTGGGCGCGGGCCAGATGGGCAACGGAATCGCCCATGTCTTCGCCATGGCGGGCTATGACGTGACGCTGAACGACATCAGCGAAGACAGTCTGACGAAGTCTATCGCCATCATCGACAAGAATCTGGAGCGGCAGGTGTCGCGCGGCAAGATCAGTGCCGAGGACAAGGCGGTTACGCTTGGCCGGATTTCCACAACGCTGACCCTGACCGACCTTGGTCCGATGGATCTGATTATCGAGGCCGCGACCGAGCGCGAAGACGTCAAGAACAAGATCTTCGAGGCACTGGGGCCGCATCTGGGCCCGCAGACCATTTTGACCTCGAACACCTCTTCCATCTCGATCACGCGGCTGGCCAGCCGGACCGACCGGCCAGAGCGGTTCATGGGGTTCCACTTCATGAACCCCGTGCCGGTGATGCAACTGGTGGAACTGATCCGGGGCATCGCCACCGACAAGCCGACCTATGACACGCTGCTGGCCGTGGTGGGGCGGCTGGGGAAAACGGCGGCCAGTGCCGAGGATTTCCCGGCCTTTATCGTGAACCGCATTCTGGTGCCGATGATCAACGAAGCGGTCTATACGCTGTATGAGGGCGTGGGCAATGTGCTGTCGATCGACCAATCGATGAAGCTGGGGGCCAACCATCCGATGGGGCCGCTGGAGCTGGCCGATTTCATCGGGCTGGATACCTGTCTTGCCATCATGAACGTGCTGTATGACGGGCTGGCCGACCCCAAGTACCGGCCCTGTCCGCTGCTGACGAAGTATGTCGAGGCTGGCTGGCTGGGCCGCAAGTCGGGCCGGGGATTTTACGATTACCGCGGCGAGGTGCCTGTTCCGACGCGGTAACGTGGTGCGTGGGAACCACCCAGCTTACGGTGGCTAGTTGCAGGCAGGAGGGTGCTTCACGCACCCTTGCGCAAAGCCAGCGTATGCTCGCGCAGCCAGGCCAGAAACCCCCTCGGGTTGCCGTCCCATTTCTTCAGCTCTTCCGCCGGGATCGGTTCACCGATCACCGGGCGCTGCGGTTTGAACAGGCTGCGCTTGATTTCATACAGCAACAGGCCCTGCCGCAGCGTGTCTGACAGCTTGTTCGCGATCAGAAAGGCGCGGCTGTTCTGTCCGGGGAAGAAGATCGGCAGAATCGTCGCGCCGGAAGACCGCACGATCTTGTGGGTAAAGACGTTCCATTCCGCCTCGACAGCCGGGCCGAACCAGGTTTCGGACATGGCAACCTTGCCTGCCGGGAACAGGATGATCACGCCGCCCGCTTTCAGATGCGCCATGGTGTCGGCGCGCATTTGCAGGCCCAGTTCGCGCGCATTGTCTTCGTGCGGAAAGGGGACGGGAATCATGAATTCCTCGACCTCGGGGATGCCGGTCAGCAGCGACCGGGTGAGGATGCGGAAGTCCGAGCGGACGCGGTTGATCATCTCGGCCATGATCATGCCATCGACCAGACCCGAGGGGTGGTTGGCCACCACGACCAGCGGGCCAGTGGCGGGAATGCGGGCAATCTCTGCATCCGGGGTATCGATGCGGATGCCCATGTGGCGGATGGCCTTGGGCCAGAATGGCGCACCAAAGGGCGCGCCCGATTTTTCAAAGCTGCGGATCAGGTTCAGAAGCTGGATCTTGGCGGTCAGCCATTCGATCACGCGGATGGTGCCAGCCTTGAGCGGATTCTTGAAGGTGCCGGCATAGGACAGGCGGCGCATGTCATATTTGCGCTTGGCGGCGGCGATGCGCAGGTCTTCGGGCTGGGTCGTTGCGGCAGTTTGCGGCTGATCGGTCGCCAAGGTCGCTTGCCTTCCAAAATCACGTTCCGGCGTCAGTTGTCTTCGCCGAAGCGGCTGGCCACCAACGCCGCCAGCGCCGCAAGCAGGTCTTCGGCCTGCGCACCACTGGTTCGAACCTCAATAGTGGTTCCGCGAGAGGCTGCCAACATCAAAAGCCCCATGATCGAATCGCCCGAGACCGTCATGCCATCTTTGGTGACCTCTGCCGCAGCGTCGAACTGTTCGACCACCTCGACAAATTTGGCCGAGGCCCGCGCATGCAGACCCTTTTCGTTGACGATCTTCAGCGTGCGTTCCGTCATGCAGCTTAGGCCCCCCCGCCCAGATCCAGACTGTTGATGTATTTGCGCCCGGCTTCCAGTGCAGCGGCAACCGCCTCTGCCACCGGCAGGTCGCGCGATTTTGCCAGCTTGATCAGCATTGGCAGGTTCGCACCATAAACGATGCGCCGCTCTGCCCCGGCGCACGCCATCAGCGACAGGTTCGAGGGCGAGCCGCCGAACATATCGGTGACGATCACCACGCCAGAGCCGCCATCGACTTCATTCGCGGCCATGCAGATTTCGGCCTGCTTGGCCGCGCGGTCATGCACATCTTCGATGGTAATGGCGCGCATTCGGGCCTGAGGCCCTACCACATGCTCGACCGCCGAGAGATACTCGCGTGCCAGTCCGCCATGTGCGACGATCACAATGCCGATCAAGCGTCTGTCACCCCGTATGCGTGGGATGGGTTGGCCCCACCCTGCGTTCAAGTTCCCGATGCCGTTTTGACACCGGCCAGCCCGCTTCGGCAAGCAGTTTGCCTAGTTTTTCTGCAACTGCAACAGAGCGATGTTGCCCGCCGGTACAGCCAAAGCCGATGGTCAGGTGCGCGCGCCCCTCGGTTACATGGGCCGGAAGCAGAAACAGCACCATGTCGCGCAACCTTTGGAAGAAGGGCACGAACAAAGGGTCGGATTCGACAAAGGCGGCCACCGCCGAATCACGGCCATCCTGTGCGCGCAAGTCTGGTTGCCAGTGCGGATTTTTCAGAAAGCGGCAATCGAAGACCATATCAACGCCGCGCGGCAGGCCCCGACGATAGCTGAACGACTGCACAGACACCGCCAGCCCCGCCGCCTTGCCCACATCAAACCAGCGTGCCAGTTCGGCCTTGAGGTCATGCGGCGTCATCTCGGTCGTGTCGATCAGGTGGTCGGCGCGGGCGCGGATGGGGGTCAGCAGTTCCACCTCACGGGCGATGCCTTCGCTCGGCGTCTCTGCCGGGGCAAGGGGGTGGCTGCGGCGCGTCTGGCTATAGCGGCGGATCAGTTCCGAGGGCGTGGAGTCGAGATAGAGCAGGTCCAGCGCGGTGCGCGGGTCGCGCGTCAGCCGGTCGATCAGTTCGATCAGGGCGGCGGCAGAAAACTCGCGGTTCCTGACGTCGATCCCCAGCGCGATAGGGCGGCCAAGGGGCGGGCCGTCAATCAGCCGAGGCACAAGCGACAGGGGCAGGTTGTCAATCGCCTCATACCCCAGATCCTCCAGCGCGTGGATCGCCGTGGAACGCCCAGCCCCCGACGGGCCGGTGACCAGCACCAGCCGATGGTCAGGGGAATGTTCCGTGTTGTCCTGCACTGTCGTCCTATCCATGGCGTCCCCCTTGCAAATAGCACAGGAGCGCAGATGGGAAATGGGCGCTTTGCGACCCTAGAACAAGCGGCAGAGCCGTTCCCATGATCGTGACGCTACGGAAGGGGGGCAGGCGATCGGATTCGGTCTGACCCAGATCAACCGCCAGCACCAAACGGGCGCGGGGCAGGGCGGGAGCATTCAGGATGCCAACGCCCCGCGCCTCGATCAGACCGGCGATGGCGGGGGGGCAGGTGGCGTAAAGGCCGGTTTGGGTGGCGGTAACCTCGGTGCGGTCATCGGCCACAAGCTGCGCCCCCAGCGCCATGAGCTGTAGGGCCAGCGCCGATTTGCCTGCGCCCGATGGCCCCAGAACAAGAAGCCCCCGGTCTGCACCGAGGGCCACACAGGATGCGTGCAGGAGGTCTGTCGCGCTCACACCGGCAGGCCGACGACAAAGCGCGCGCCCAGCGGCTCTGACGTGGGGTCTGAATGGGTCGGGCGGATGTTTTCGGCCCAGATCACGCCGCCATGCGCCTCGATGATCTGTTTCGAAATGGCAAGGCCTAGGCCGGAATGGTTGCCGAACTGCTGTTCGGGGCGTTCCGAATAAAAGCGCTTGAAAATCTTGGTCAGCGCCTGTTCGGGAATGCCGGGGCCGGTATCTTCCACCACCACCAGCACCCGGTTTTCACGCTTGCGGGCCCAGACCCGCACCGCATCGCCCTTTTCGCAGAACGAGGTGGCATTGGTGATCAGGTTCACGAAAACCTGCGCCAGACGCGCCTCCAGCCCGCGAATGCGGATGGGATCGGCGGGGAAGTCGGTGATGAAATCCACGCCCTTTTCACGCGCTTGCTGGCCGAGATATTCGGTAAGATTTGCAAGAGTTTTCAGAAGGTTGAACTCTTCTTCTTCTTCCTTGACCAGCTCACTGTCCAACCGCGAGGCGTTCGAGATGTCAGAGACCAGACGGTCCAACCGGCGGACGTCATGGTCAATCACCTCCAGCAGCTTGGTGCGCTGCTCATCCTTTTTGACATAGTGCAGCGAGCCCACGGCAGAGCGCAGGCTGGCCAGCGGGTTCTTGATCTCATGCGCCACATCGGCGGCGAATTGTTCGTTGGCGTCGATCCGTTCGTAAAGGGCGGCGACCATGCCGCGCATGGCGACAGACAGGCGGCCAATTTCATCCGGGCGGGCCGAAAGGTCGGGAATGCGCACCCGGCCGGGCGACATGTGGCGCGCGTCGCGGTCACGGCCCAGTTCGGCAGCGGCAGCAAGGTCAGACAGCGGGTTGGCGATGGTCGAGGCCAGCACCATCGACAGGCCGATCGAGACCAGAAGAGCGATCACGAACATCTGGAGAACCTGTTCGCGTTCATAGCGGACCAATGCGTCAATCTCACCCCGGGCCGAGGCGACGGCAACGGCGCCGATCACTTGCCCCGCGCCATCGCGCACGGGCGAAAGGGCGGCGAAAAGCGTGGTTTCAGAGGTGCCCGCACCGCCGGTGACGGCCAGTTCGCCCTTGAGCGCGCGGTCAAGCTGGCTGCGTGCCAGCACTTCGTTCGTGGTGTTGCCAACGGGGGCGCCTCCGCCAACCAAAAGGCCGGAAACCGTATCCCAGATGCCGGCCAGAAAGTCGGTGATCACCGTCGGGCGGCCTTCGCGGCGCAGAATTTCGGCGCTGGACTGCCCGCCTTCGGCACGGGCGACCACATTGCCAGCGGTGTCGAACAGGAACACCTCGACGCTGGGGCCGATGGTCACGCCGTCCAGCGATGCGGGCAGAGTGGTGGTGGATTTGCCCGTAACCACATCGGCCAAAAGCTGCGCCTCGGTGATCAGGGCCTGTTCGCGCTGCAACACCAGGCTGTCACGGAACGGGTTCAGAAACAGCACTCCGGCCACCAGCATGACCAGGGCCACCAGGTTGAAGACAATGATCTTGCGGGCCAGGGGCGAGCGGTTCAGCGTCATCAGCCCCCGACGCTTGCGCCCTGCGCGCAGCACCGGATCGATCAGGACCTCTGGCGATACCCAGTCTTCACCCAAAAGCAACTCGCCCGGCTTTGCCGGGCTTGTTTTTTCATGGTCGATCTTGGCGGCTGCGTTCATTCTTCGTTGTAGCGGTAGCCGATGCCATAAAGGGTTTCGATGGCCGAGAAATCATCGTCCACCGCGCGCATTTTCTTGCGCAGGCGCTTGATGTGGCTGTCGATGGTGCGGTCATCGACATAGACCTGATCGTCATAGGCCACGTCCATCAACTGATCGCGGCTTTTTACGAAACCGGGGCGCTGCGCCAACGCCTGCAACAGCATGAATTCGGTGACGGTCAGCGCGACATCGCGGCCCTTCCAGCTTACCGAATGACGCAGGGGGTCCATGCGCAGTTGCCCGCGCTCCATGATCTTGTTTTCCTCGACCGTGGCGGTTTCGCCATTGGCGATCACATCCTGACGGCGCAACAACGCGCGGATGCGTTCGACCAGAAGGCGCTGGCTGAAGGGTTTTTTGACGTAATCGTCAGCCCCCATGCGCAGGCCAAGAACCTCATCGATCTCATCATCCTTGGATGTAAGAAAGATCACCGGCATCGAGGTTTTCTGCCGCAGACGCTGCAACAGATCCATCCCGTCCATCCGGGGCATCTTTATGTCCAGCACCGCCATATCGGGCAGCCGCCGGGTAAAGGCATCCAGCGCGGATTGCCCATCGTTATAGGTTTCAACCTCGAACCCCTCGGCTTCCAGTGCCATGGAGACCGAGGTTAGAATGTTGCGGTCATCATCAACAAGGGCGATCCGTGCCATCTTCGGCTTCCCCAATTCTGCTCATTATTATTTTGTTGGATGATCGGGCTTTAGGACGCGGGAATCAACAGCAATGTGCGAATCACCCTGTCGCTGACAGGCAAAGATGTGGCGAATTTGTCCACCCATGGCGAAACTGCCGCACATCTGCCCACATGCCGGAAATGATTGCGCTAAACTTTGCCCGATGTGTAAATGGTTGCGCTAACTGTACTAAACCCTTCTATTCGCCACAAAATCTGCATGTTATAGCCCCTGCATCAGCCCATCGAGGAGTGGTGCTGGTGGCATCCAAGGCCCGGATGCCTGTGTTTGACTTGACCGCCCAAGCAGGGGCGGAAACAGGAGCTTGCTGGACATGACCGGACGGGTGAACGCCAACGCGACGTTGGAAGATCAGGGTATTTCGGGGCTTGGCCATGTTTATTACAACCTGATCGAACCGGCCTTGGTCGAAGCGGCGGTCGCGCGGGGCGAAGGCAAGCTGGGCAAGGGCGGCGCATTCCTGTGCACCACCGGCCAGTTCACAGGCCGTTCGCCCAAAGACAAGCATGTTGTGCGTACGGCCTCGGTGGAAAACACCGTCTGGTGGGAAAACAACGCGCCGATGGCCCCGGATGCCTTTGACCTGCTTTATGCAGACATGCTGGCGCATATGAAGGGCCGCGATTATTTCGTGCAAGACCTGTTCGCGGGCGCTGACCCGGAACACCGGCTGGATGTGCGCATGGTGACGGAACTGGCCTGGCATGGCCTGTTCATCCGGCATCTGCTGCGCCGCCCGTCGCGCACCGAGCTGGACAGCTTTGTCCCCGAATTCACCATCATCAACTGCCCGTCGTTCAAGGCCGATCCGGCCCGCCACGGTTGCCGCACCGATACCGTGATTGCGCTGAATTTTGACAAGAAGCTGATCCTGATCGCCAACACCGAATATGCGGGCGAGAACAAGAAGTCGGTTTTCACGCTGTTGAACTACATCCTTCCGGAAAAGGGTGTGATGCCGATGCACTGTTCGGCCAACCACGCCATCGGCGACACGGGCGAGACGGCGGTGTTCTTTGGTCTGTCGGGCACCGGCAAGACCACGCTGTCGGCTGATGCCAGCCGCACGCTGATCGGCGATGACGAACATGGCTGGTCTGACAAGGGCACCTTCAACTTTGAAGGCGGCTGCTATGCCAAGACCATCAACCTGTCGGCCGAAGCAGAGCCGGAAATCTACGCGACCACCTCGCGGTTCGCGACCGTGATCGAGAATATGGTCTATGACCCAGAGACGTTCGAGCTGGACTTCGAAGACAACAGCCTGACCGACAACATGCGCTGCGCCTATCCGCTGGAATATATTTCCAACGCGTCGGCCACCGGGTTGGGTGGGATGCCGAAGAATGTGGTGATGCTGACCTGCGACGCCTATGGCGTGCTGCCGCCGATCTCTCGGCTGTCGCCGGCGCAGGCGATGTATCACTTCCTGTCGGGCTTCACCTCGAAGACACCGGGCACCGAGCGTGGGATTGTCGAGCCGACGCCGACCTTTTCGACCTGTTTCGGCGCGCCCTTCATGCCGCGCCGCCCCGAGGTTTACGGCAAGCTGTTGCAGGAAAAGATCGCCAGCACGGGTGCAACCTGCTGGCTGGTCAACACCGGCTGGACCGGGGGCAAGCATGGCACGGGCAAGCGGATGCCGATCAAGGCGACCCGCGCGCTGTTGACCGCAGCACTGGACGGATCGCTGGCCAAAGTAGAATTCCGCAAAGACCCGAACTTTGGCTTTGAAGTGCCGGTTGCTGTGCCGGGCGTCGATACCACGTTGCTGAACCCGCGCGAGACCTGGGCCGACAAGACCGCCTATGACGCGCAGGCGGCCAAGCTGGTGAAGATGTTCGCTGACAACTTCGGCCAGTATGTGCCGTTCATCGACGCCGACGTGAAGGCGGCAGCGATCGGCTGAGGCAGGCCGGGGACGCTTCGCCTCCCGGACCCCAGAGAGTGTTTCGAGAAGGGCAAGGGGAAAGGCGGCGCCTTTCCCCTTGCCTTTTGGCGTGTGATCGACGCTTTGAATTTCCGACGCGACATTATAGTGCGTTGGTATTGCTTTTGCTGAAATCTTGTTGCGCTGCGACTGCAAAGGGTTTACCCGGTGCAGATGCAGAATCTTCGCGAGGGATAGGATGATGGCCCATGACGGACAGCGCCTTGAGGGGCAGGTTGTTCTTGGTGATCTGACCGGCCTGACAGCGGCCATCGTGCCCGAGGTGGAGGCGATCTTTGTCCGCGCCCGCGAGGTGCTGCGCAGCCTAGTGACGGTGGATGGCAAGATCAGCAGCGCCGCGCTGGAGACTCATCAGTTCGCGGCCCATGCCCTGTCATGGCTGGCAACCTATACCGAGGCGCTGCGGCAGTTGAACGCCTGGGCAGCGCGGCTGGCCGAGGCGGGGGCCTTGGGCGAGATGGAGGCGCTGATCCTGCAAATCGGGTTTGGCGAATACCTGAACCAGATTCACGGTGGTATCCCGATGAGCCAGGGCGAACTGGCCCGGCTGTCTGACCTGGGGATTGAGGCTACGCCCGGCGAGGCTGCGCGCCGGTTGATGGCCGGCGGCAATACCCCGGCGGTGCGGGCGCGTCTGGTCGCGCTTATGCGCGACAACCATGGCCGCTCGACCTTTGGCGTGACCGGGCTGGACGAAGAGCTGGAGATGATCCGCGACCAGTTCCGCCGCTATGCCGATGAAAAGGTGGTGCCTTTCGCCCATGACTGGCACCTGAAAGACGAGCTGATCCCGATGGAGGTGATCACCGAACTGGCTGAGATGGGGGTGTTCGGCCTGACCATCCCCGAGGCATTCGGCGGCTTTGGCCTGTCCAAGGCCAGCATGGTTGTGGTGTCGGAAGAACTGTCGCGCGGGTATATCGGCGTCGGCAGCCTTGGCACCCGCAGCGAGATTGCGGCCGAGCTGATCCTGTGCGGCGGCACGGATGAGCAAAAGGCGCAGTGGCTGCCCAAGCTGGCCAGCGGGGAAATCCTGCCAACCGCCGTTTTCACCGAGCCGAACACCGGGTCTGACCTTGGGTCATTGCGCACCCGCGCCGTGAAGGTTGGCGATGATTGGGAGGTGACCGGCAACAAGACCTGGATCACCCATGCTGCGCGCACCCATGTGATGACCTTGCTGGCCCGCACCGACCCCGCCACCACCGACTATCGCGGGTTGTCGATGTTTCTGGCCGAAAAGACGCCGGGCACCGAGGACGAGCCTTTCCCCACCCCCGGCATGACGGGCGGTGAGATCGAGGTGCTGGGCTATCGCGGCATGAAGGAATACGAACTGGGCTTTGACGGGTTCAAGGTCAAGGGCGCGAACCTTCTGGGCGGGGTTGAGGGGCAGGGCTTCAAGCAGTTGATGCAGACCTTTGAATCCGCCCGCATCCAGACCGGCGCGCGCGCCATCGGCGTGGCGCAGGCCGCGCTGGAAGAGGGGATGCGCTATGCCGAAGACCGCAAGCAGTTTGGCAAGCCGCTGATCGAATTCCCCCGCATCGCTGGCAAACTGGCAATGATGGCGGTGGAAATCATGATCGCCCGGCAGTTGACCTATTTCAGCGCCTGGCAGAAAGACCATGACAAGCGGTGTGACCTTGAGGCCGGGATGGCCAAGCTCTTGGGCGCGCGCGTTGCTTGGGCGGCGGCGGATAATGCGTTGCAGATTCACGGCGGCAACGGCTTTGCGCTGGAATACAAGATCAGCCGCATCCTGTGCGATGCCCGTATCCTGAACATCTTTGAAGGGGCTGCGGAAATTCAGGCGCAGGTCATCGCGCGGCGGTTGCTGGACTGAGGCTTGCCGCAAGGTGGGGGGCATGGCACCTTTGGGCAGAAACCCGGAGGAGCCGATGCGCCATGCCATGCTGTTGCCCCTGCTGCTGGCGGCCTGCGTGACCCAAACCGAAGACCAGCCCTATTACTGGAAACTGGTCTCGATAGACGGTCAGCCCTTTGCGGCCAATGCCACGCTGGCGATTGATACCGACAAGGGGCGCGCCTTTGGGCAGGCCCCCTGCAACCGCTGGACCGGGCAGATAGAGACCGACCCTTTTCCCGAATGGCGTATCCGCAAGGTGGCGGCGACCATGATGGCCTGCGACAAGCTGGCCGAGGAACAGGTGTTCTTTGCCGCGATGCAGGCGATGACGCATCAGGCCGTGGGCCTTGGCCATCTGGAACTGGTGGATCAAAAGGGGCGGGAAATGAAATTTGTGCCCGTCACACCCTGAATAGCTCTGGGATCAGCCGGCCTCTGCCACCGCTCCTCCGCGCGAGGGGCGCAAGGCGCCAAGGCGCGGATGCAGCCGCCCGGCAACGGCAAAGGCCAATCCCAACCCCAGCCCGGTGGCGGCAAAGATGCCCGGCAGCGGTACCACCAGCAGCACCAGCCACGCCACTCCGGGTGTGACGATGCCTGACACATCACGGAAGCTGGAGAAGATCGCGCTCATCTCGGCCCGCTCCGAGGGCTTTACCGCCATCAGGAACGGCAGGCTGCCGATCACGTCCAGATAGACCAGAAAGATCGATCCGGCCATCATGGCGGCAACGGCAAGGGGCGGCAGAGGCGACAGCAGCGTGGCCCCCAGAAAGCCCAAGGCGCAGCAGCCGAACCCCAGGCGCACCGCGCGGCGCACCGTGCCACGCCGCGACAGGCGCAGCATCAGCGGCGAGATGAACAATAGCGCATTGGTGACCGACAGGGCGGTGCCGGCCACTTTGTCACCCAGACCGGATTCGATGCAGTAAATTGGCAGATAGACCACATAGACCCACCATCCGCAGGAGCGGATCACAGCGAAAAGCCAGCCCGCGATCAGCCGGGGTTGTTGCAGAAACCGCCCCATATAGGCCAGCGGGTTGGGTGCCGGGCCGCGCGCCCGGGCGATCTGGCGGCCATTGCCCAGCCGCAGGTGCCAGAAGGTCGCCAGCAGCACCAGCGCGAAGGCCCCGGCGATCAGGAACGGTGCGGGGCGCCAGACCTCGTGCAGCCAGACCCCTGTCATCGGCCCGATGGCCCAGGGGGCGGCGGCATACAGCATCTGCATCGATTGGTTGTGGCCTAAATCCTCGCGCGCCACATAGTCGAGGACATAGGCATTCAGGCAGACAAAGGTGGTGACGGTGCCCATCGCCATGGCGATGATGCCCAGAACGGTCAGCGCCGGGTGCCCGGTCAGCATAAGTGCCATGGCCGTCGGATAGAGCAGGCAGCCCGCCGAATACATCCAGCGCCGGGGCAATGCCTTGGTGAACCACGGCACCATCAGCCCCCAGATCAACGAGGCGATTCCGGCGATGAAATAGGCGGCAGAGGTCGCCTCGGCGCTGCCAAGGGCCTGATAGACCACAAGCGGGGTAGTAGAGATCAGCGTGCCACGAATCGCCGCCTCGATCCCGGTGAGAACGGCGAAATGCTGGGTCTTGGGTCTGGGGGCAGACACCAGCGGCAGAGGAAGATCTTTCGTGGCCATGATGACAGAATGCGCCCGAAGAATGTTGGTTTCTGCCTCATCCGCGACGAAGCCTTGCCGGGGTGCGACGTGGGTTGTCGCTTTGGTGCTAGGGGCGGGCCAGCAGGTCGGCCAGCCGCTGTCGGGCGGCGGGCAGAGGGGCGCCCGCCAGAACCGGCTCAAGCGCGCGTTCCAGAAAAAAGCCGGTCAGCGCCATTGCGGGGGCATGATCTTGCGGGGATAGGGTTTGCCCCAGCAGAACCGGGGGCAGCGGCAAGAGGCGCGACGCCCAATCGCCCGCGCCCGCCTCACTGACTGCGCGCCCGGTGCGTGGCGAGACATAGGCAAGCCCGGTCGTATCCCCGGTTACCGCACAGGACGACAGATCCAGTGCAAAGCCCAGTTCGGCCAAAAGGTGCAACTCCCACCGCAGATAGGCGGGCTGCCAGCCCTTGGCCAGCAACGCATCTGCCAAGGCCGTGGTGCTGGCGTAAAGCGCAGGATGCGGCTCTCGTTCTGGCAGGGCGATATGCAGCAGGGAGCAGATTGCATTCAGGGCGGTCAGCGCCGGACGGTCGGACAGAATGGCGCTGCGGGCGCGCTGGGGTTCGGCGCGAAACTGGCCCAGATGATCGCCAAGCCGGGCGTGCCAGTCCAGCGCAAGCTGGTTGCCCGGTTGCAGCACCGGCGCCATGCGGCGCGACAGGCCGCCGGGCACAACACCCAGATGGCGGCCATGGTGCGGGGTGAACACCTCGATGATGGCCGCCGCCTCGCCATGCGGGCGTGCCGAGATCAGAAAGCCTTCGTCACGCCATTCCATTGGCCGAGTATCGGGCGCGGATGGAGTGAGGGCAAGGGGGGGAGACGCCGCGTTTTGGCGGGTGGAGACGCTGGTGGCGATCAGTCCAACCACAGGGGGCCGTCGCGCGGGCGGGGGTGCCCGATGGTTGCCGCAAGAGGGGCCTGTCTTGCGGGTTTTGAGGCTGCTTGCAGGTCGCTTTCGGGGCTGGTCAGTCCAGCCCTTCTTCGCCCAGAAGGGTGCGGCCACGGCGGTCTTCCAGCTCGATCAGCCACAGGTCGCTGTCACGATTGCGCTGTCGGGCAAGGGCCTGATCGACCTCGGGCTCTGGCCCGTCTGCCAGAACCATCCAGACAGGGCGGTCGGCTTGCAGGTCATAACCACGCTGAAAGGCGCGGGCGTGGCCATCCAGCGTGGCGACCTTGACCACCACTGCCCCCGCCGTGGCATCGCCTTTGGCGGTGACATAAGCCGCAATATCGGCCAATCGCAGCCGGGCAAGATAGGCCGAAACCCACAGATCGGTGGTCAGCCGGGCGCGCATGGATCAGGCGTCGCCATCCTTGAAATCCAGCCCCATTTCCGAATAGCGCTCAGATTCGTCCAGCCAGTTCGGGCGCACGATGACGCGCAGGAACAGGTGGACCGGGCGGCCCAGAAACTCGGTGATTTCCAGCCGCGCGGCCTGCCCCACCTGCTTGATGGTTTCGCCCTTGGCGCCAAGGATGATGCCCTTGTGCCCGTCGCGCGCGACATAGACCACCTGATCGATGCGCGTGGACCCATCGGCGCGGTCTTCCCATTTCTCGGTTTCGACCGTCAGTTGATAGGGCAGTTCTTCATGCAGGCGCAGGGTCAGCTTTTCGCGCGTCATCTCGGCGGCGATCATGCGCATCGGCAGGTCGGCAAGCTGATCTTCGGGGTAGAACCATTCGCCCTCGGGCAACTGGGCGGCCAACCAGTCGCGCAGATCATCGACACCGTAGCCGCGTTCGGCGGAAATCATGAAGGTCTTGGCAAAGGGAAACGCCTCGTTCATTTCCTGCGTCAGCGCCAACAGATGTTCGGCTTTGGTGCGGTCGATCTTGTTGATCGCCAGCGCCACGGGCTTGTCGCGCGGCATTTCATCTTTCAGACGGTTGATGATGGCCTTGGTGCCCTCGGTCAGGCCGCGATGCGCCTCGATCAGCAGCACGACCACATCGGCATCGGCGGCCCCGCCCCATGCGGCCTTGACCATCGAGCGGTCCAGCCTGCGGCGGGGGCGGAAGATGCCGGGGGTATCGACAAAGACGATCTGGGCTTGCCCCGCCATGCACACACCGCGAATGCGGGCGCGCGTGGTCTGGACCTTGTGAGTGACGATCGACACCTTGGCCCCGACCATGCGGTTCAGCAGGGTGGATTTTCCGGCGTTCGGTTCCCCGATCAGGGCGACAAATCCGGCGCGGTGGCTATCAGTCATTCGGGGTCTCCATCCGGGCCAGCAGGGCACCTGCCGCCGCCTGTTCGGCAGCGCGTTTCGATCCGGCGCTGGCGGTTTCCACCGCGCCATTGTCCAGCCTCACCTCTACCTTGAAGTGGGGCTGGTGGTCCGGCCCGTCGCGGCCGGTCAGAGTATAGTGCGGCGGGGCCATGCCACGGGCCTGCGCCCATTCCTGCAACGAGGTCTTGGCATCGCGGGCATCGGGGGCGACGGTGCCGATCCGGCTGCCCCAAAGGCGCAGGACCAACCCGCGCGCTGCCTCAAACCCGGCATCCTGATGAACGGCGGCAATTACCGCCTCCATCGCGTCACCTAGCAGTGCCTCTTTCCGCCGCCCGCCCGACATCATTTCGGACCGGCCCAGTTTCAGCACATCGCCAAGACCAATGTCGCGGGCCACTTCGGCGCAGGTCTCCTTGCGTACAAGGGCGTTGAAACGGGGGGCAAGCTGACCCTCGGTCGCCTGAAGATCGGCGCCCAACAAAGCCTCGGCCATGACAAGGCCAAGCACGCGGTCGCCCAGAAACTCCAGCCTCTGGTTATCGGGCCGGGTGGCCGAGGAGATCGAGGCATGGGTGACGGCGCGCAGCAAAAGTGCCGGTTGACGGAACTTGTGACCCAGACGGTCCTGGAACTCTACAAGATCGGCAGACAGTCTCATTGCACGCCCAGCAGGTAACGGTTGGGGCGCCAGGTCCAGAACGCCAGCAGATAGGGCCCTTCGGCGGAAACGATCACACGAGAGGCCCGGCCCACCAGATTTTCAGCCGGAACAAAGCCCATGCCGCCCACGCTTTGCGCAAAGCGGCTGTCGAGGCTGTTGTCGCGGTTGTCACCCAGCATGAAATAGTGGCCTGCGGGCACGGTAAAAACCTGTGTGTTGTCGGCGAAGCCCGCCGGTTCAAGATTGACGATAGCATGGCTGCGCCCGTCGGGCAGCAGTTCCGTCAATTGCGGGGTTTCGCAAATGCCGCCTAGCCCCACGGGATCATTGGCGCAGCGCGGCAGGGCGTGGGCGGGGCCTTGCGGGGCCTTGAGTTCGGTGAAGGTGCCTGCGGGCGACTGGGGTAGCGGCTGGTCGTTTATGAAAACGATGCCGTCTTTTACCTGTACCCGTTCGCCGGGCAGACCGATCAATCGTTTGATGTAGCTTTCGCCGGTGAGCGGATGACGGAACACCACCATATCGCCGCGCTGAAAACTGGTGGGCGACAGCAGGCGCACGGCGACATAATCGCCGGGCAGAAGGGTGGGTTTGTCGGCCTCGGACGGAATCCAATAGGGTGTCCAGAACAGGCGTGACAGCGACAGCACCGCCAGCAGCCCCAGCAGAACGCCGCCCATGGCCCGCAAGGTGGGGTGGCCTTGCAGATAGGGCCGTCGAGAGGGCAGGGCCAGCAGCGCCAGCGTCAACAGCGGGCCCAGATAGGGGACCAAGGCCAGCAGCGCGTAAATACCAGAGCGCCCGGTGTCATGCAGGCGGCGGATCAGCGTGGCAATCGTCAGGGTGGCAATCAGGCCGATGGCCATAACCAGCCACGGCTCTGCGCCCGGATAACGCGCTTCGGTCAACGCGCGCAGCACCACGGCTGCCACCAGTGCGGTCACGACCACAATGGCCTCGCGCCGGGGCGCCGTGCCAGAAAGGTCGAACCGTTTCACCAGTCCTTGCAGCACGCCTTATTCGACCGCCTTGAAGAAGCGGTCGGCCCGCCAGGTCCAGAAGTAGAACAGCGACCGGCCTGCAGACGAGAACATCACCCGGTCCACCCGGCCCAGCAGATTTTCGGCCGGAACAAAGCCGACGCCACCTGCGGTTTGGGCAAAGCGACTATCCAGACTGTTGTCGCGGTTGTCGCCCATGAAAAAGTAGTGGCCCGCTGGCACGGTGAACACATCGGTGTTGTCGCTGCCGGGGTTGTTGTCGCGCACGTTCAGCACATCATGGGTGCGGCCGCCGGGCAGGGTTTCGCGGGCGCGCGGCTTTTCGCAGATGCCGGTGGCCTGCGCATCATTGGCGCAAGCCGGATAGCCGCCCTGCGGGCCTTGCTGTTCGTACTTTTCGGTAAAAACGCCAGCGGGTTCCTGCGGCACCTCGGCGCCGTTCAGGAACAGGATGCCATTTTTCACCTGAACCGTATCGCCCGGCAGGCCGATCAGCCGTTTCACATAATCATCGCCCGAAACGGGGTGGCGGAATACCACCACATCGCCGCGCTGCGGGTCCGATGCCAGAAGGCGGCCCGAGATCGGGCAGATGCCGAAGGGGCAGGAGTATTTGGAATAGCCATAGGCCATCTTGTTGACGAAGATGAAGTCGCCGATCAGCAGCGTATCCTTCATCGATTCCGAAGGGATCCAGAACGGCTGAAAGAACAGGGTGCGGAAGACGCCCGCGATGAGCAGCGCCCAGACGACGGTTTTCACCGTTTCAAGAATGCCGCCTTCGGATTTCGCCATGATCGGTGCCTTCGCTTTGGGTCGGGGGGCCTTGGTCGGGGGCTACATGCGCGCTGGGGTTGGGCGAGTCAAGTTCACGGCGCGGTCAAGGGGCGATTGGCAGGGCCTCGATCAGCACAAAGGCCTGCGCCCAGGGGTGATCATCGGTCAAAGTGACGTGAACGACGGCGTGGTGGCCCGGCGGCGTCATCTGCGCCAGACGTTCGGCGGCCCAGCCGGTCAGGTGCATGACAGGCTGGCCGGTGTGCAGATTCGACACCGCCATGTCTTTCCACGAAATTCCCATGCGCAACCCGGTTCCCAGCGCTTTGGAGCAAGCCTCTTTCGCGGCCCAGCGTTTGGCATAGGTGGCGGCGACATTGCGCGGACGGCTTTCGGCCTTGCGCTGTTCGCGGGGGGTGAACACGCGGTCACGAAAGCGGTCGCCAAAGCGGGCCAGCGTGGCCTCGATCCGTTCGATATTCGCAAGGTCGGTGCCGATGCCCAGAATCATGGTCAGCGCAGCGCGGCGGCCATGATAAGGGCGGTGACGCCGGTGGAGAGCATCTCGATCCCCAAAAGAACCCCCAGCAGCACCGGGGCAGAGGTGGACAGGTCGGCCAGCACGATCACCCCCAGCAGGGCAGAGACCCCACCCGACAGCATGACGCCCCAGCCAAGTCGGGCAGGTTGGACCATGCGCCCGATGAACAGCTTGAAAAGGCCAGAGATCAGGAACGATACCGCCACCACCACGGTCAGCGCCACAAGCCCGCCCAAGGGGTTGCGCAACAGTTCAACCCCGATCAGCGCCATGACTCCGCCCAGCAGCAGCAACCACAACGCCGCCCCTTCGGCACGGTGGCGGATGGCAGTGATGATTTGCATACCGCCCAGAATCAGGAAGGCCCAGCCCGCGAACAGCTCAATCGTCAGCGAGGCGGGAAAGGGGTGGATCAGCGTCAGCGCCCCGCCCAGCAGGAACAGGATGCCCAAAAGCACAAGCCAGACTCGGTTCGACATTTCGGTCCTCGTTGTTTGCGGCGGCCTAGCGCCGGGCTTCGTCCATACGGCGGCGCATTTCCTCAATCGCGGGGCCAAGACCCAGATAGATCGCCTCGCCGATCAGGAAATGGCCGATGTTCAGCTCTATCACTTGCGGAATGGCGGCGATGGGGGCCACGTTGTCATAGGTCAGGCCGTGACCGGCGTGAACCTCCAGCCCAAGGCTGTCGGCCAGGGCGGCACCGTTGCGCAGGGCGGCAAGTTCGGCCTCGGCCTCGTCCAGACGGCCTTCGGCGTGCAGGTCGGAATAATGGCCGGTGTGCAGCTCGACCACCGCCGCGCCGATCCGGGCCGACGCCTCGATCTGGCGGGAGTCGTGGCCGATGAACATGCTTACCCGGCAGCCCGCTGCGCGCAGGGGGGCAATATAGCTTGTCAGGCGGTTCTGGTCGCTGGCCACATCCAGCCCGCCCTCGGTGGTGCGTTCTTCGCGCTTTTCGGGAACAAGGCAGACGGCATGCGGTTTCAGCCGCAGGGCGATGGCCTGCATTTCATCCGTGGCGGCGCATTCAAAGTTCAGCGGAATGCCAAGGCCCGCGCGCAGCGCCTCCATATCCGTATCACGGATGTGGCGGCGGTCTTCGCGCAGATGGGCGGTGATGCCATCGGCCCCCGCCGCCTCGGCCAGCAGGGCCGCGCGCAACGGATCAGGCCAGGCAGAGCCGCGTGCGTTGCGTACGGTGGCCACATGGTCAATGTTCACGCCCAGCCGCAATTTTCTGCCCGTCATCGTTGTTCCGTCCCGGTTGCTTCGGGGCAGACTACGGCTCTCCGGGGCGGGAGTCATCCCCTGCCGCGGTTTCCCGTGGGTGAGCAAGGCGATGGGCGGCTTCGGTCAGGGCGGCCTTGATCTTGCGGCGGCGTTCGTGGCGGTCTTTCGCCTTGGCGGCCCGGGCCTTTTGATAGGCGCTGACCAAAGGAATGGTCAGCCAATAGGCAATGGCCGACAGAACGATTCCGGGCAGCAGCGCGCCGATGAAATAGGGCACATAAATCTCGTGCCAGAACTGTTTCAGCCCACCCCAGCGCGCGGTTTCGGGGCCGAATATCGCCTTGACGTTAAACCACAGATCGGCGCCGGCATGGGCAAAGGCGGATGCGATGTAATCGGCGTTCAGCGGGGCCTGAATGCCCATGATCCAATGGCCCAGCGTCATCGCCAGAACGGCAAAGAACGGCGTGGTCAGCGGGTTGGTGTTGAAGGTGCCCAGAAGGGCAGCAAGGATGTTGCCACGCACCAGACGCGCCGCCAGCCAGGCCCCCACGAATTGCAGACCCGGCAGCGGCAAAAACCCTACAAGACAGCCGGCAAAGATGCCACGGGCCACGCGGTGCGGCGTATCGGGAACGCGGCGCATACGGTGGATGACATAGCGGGTCGCGCGTTTGAACCCCCCACGGGGGTAGACCATCTCGCGTATCCAGGCTGCCCAGCCCAGCTTTTCCCGCCGCTTGAAAACCACGCCGATTCCTATCCGATTTCAGCACCCCGAAAGGGGCCGCTGCCCTGCCTTACATAGTTACGATCGGCGCGTCACCAACCGAAACGCTGCGATTGTGATGCCGCGCGCCTGTGTCACAACCATGACGCGGTGATGGCAATCCGCAGGGTCAGGGTCTGCGGGCCAGATCGCGGTGACGCGAGACTTGCGCCACATCGGTTTCCGCCTCAAGCGCTGTCATAACCATATGAAGATGCTCGACATCGCGCAAATCGACATCGACCAGCAGACGATAGAAATCGGGTTTGCGCTCGGTGAATTTCAGGTCAGAGATATTGGCCTTCTGCTCGCCGATCAGGGTGCAGATGCGGCCCAGAACGCCGGCATCATTGGAAATCGTCAGCTCAAGTCCGACCGTATTCACCGCCTTGTGACGACCGGCATGCCAATGAAGGTCGATCCAGCGGTTTGGCTGTTCTTCGAACTCTTCCAGCGCGGGGCAGTCGATGGCGTGAACCACCACGCCCTGCCCGCGATAGGTGATGCCGACGATGCGTTCACCCGGCAGCGGTTGGCAGCAGGGCGCGCGGCGGACGGTCTGGTCATCGGGCAGGCCCAGAACCGGGCGGGCCGCGTCCACCTCATCCACCACCTTTTGCGACAGTTCGGGATAAAGGGTTTCCACCACCTTGCGCGCCGTCAGTTCAGCAGAACCAAGGCGGGCCAGCAGTTCCGTCTCATCCGGTTGACCCAGCATCCGCGCGGCGGTGCGCAGCGCCTTGTCGGTCGCCTTCTTGCCAACATGCTCAAACGCGGCACGGGCCAGTTCCTGCCCCAGACGGATGAAGCGGCCCTTGTCCTCTTCGCGCAAAGACCGCCGGATCGCGGCCTTGGCACGGCCGGTGGTGACAATATCCACCCAGCTGGCCTGCGGGCGCTGGCCCTCGGCGGTGATAATCTCAACCGACTGGCCGTTCTTCAGGCGCGTCCACAAGGGCACGCGGATGCCGTCTACCTTGGCCGAAACGGTGGAATTGCCGATGCGGGTATGGATGGCATAGGCGAAATCAAGGGGTGTTGCCCCGCGCGGCAGTTGCACCACATCGCCCTTGGGGGTGAAGCAGAACACCTGATCGGAATACATCTCAAGCTTGACGTTTTCCAGAAACTCGTCGTGGTCGCCTTCGTCGAAGCGTTCGGTCAACTGCGCGATCCACTTGGCCGGATCGACAGCAAAGGGGTTCTTGGCGCGCACGCCTTCGCGGTAAGACCAATGCGCGGCCACCCCGGCCTCTGCCACTTCGTGCATTTCCTGCGTGCGGATCTGTACCTCGACCCGCTTGCCATCGCGGCCCGAGACGGTGGCGTGAATGCTGCGGTAACCGTTCGACTTGGGCTGGCTGATGTAATCCTTGAACCGGCCCGGCACGGCGCGCCAGCGTTGGTGGATCACGCCAAGAATGGTGTAGCAATCAGCGACAGAGCCGCAGATGACGCGAAAGCCATAGATGTCAGACAGGCGCGAAAAGGCCAGATCCTTTTCCTGCATCTTGCGCCAGATCGAATAGGGCTTCTTGGCCCGGCCATAAACGGCGGCATCGACCTGCACCTTTTCCAGCTCTGTCCGGATATCGGCGGTGATCTTGTGGATCACATCGCCCGCCTCGCGTTGCAGCATCAGGAAGCGGCGGATGATCGAGGCGCGCGCTTCGGGGTTCAGCACCTTGAAGGCCAGATCCTCCAGCTCTTCACGCATCCATTGCATCCCCATGCGGCCAGCAAGGGGGGCAAAGATTTCCATCGTCTCGCGGGCCTTCTGGGCCTGCTTTTCCACTTTCATCGACTTGATCGTCCGCATGTTGTGCAGACGGTCGGCCAGTTTCACCAGAATGACCCGCAGGTCTTTCGACATGGCCATGAACAGCTTGCGAAAATTTTCCGCCTGCTGGCTGTGGGTGGATGAAAGCTGAAGGTTTGTCAGTTTGGTGACGCCATCGACCAGCTCGGCAACTTCGTGACCGAACAGGCGCTCCACCTCGGTATAGGTGGATTTGGTGTCTTCGATCGTGTCGTGCAGCAGGGCGGTGATGATGGTGGCATCATCAAGGTGCTGTTCGGTCAGAATCGCCGCCACCGCGACCGGGTGGGTGAAATACGGCTCACCCGATTTGCGGAACTGGCCTTCGTGCATCTTGGTGCCGTAGGCATAGGCCTGACGGATCAGATCGGCATTGCAACGCGGATTGTAGTTGCGGACCAGGGCGATGAGGTCTTCGACATCGATCATCATCGCCCCGAACGGCCAAGAAAGGCCTTAAAGCTCGCCCTGCGCTTCCATCAGCGCGCGGAGGAGTTTTTCTTCCGACATATCGTCCTGCATCGGGCGGTCGATCTCGCCCGACATCAAGAGCGCCATCTGGTCGTCTTCCGGCTCGTCAACCTCGATCTGGGTCTGATAGCTTTCGATCATCCGTTCGCGCAGGGCACCGGCATTCTGGGTTTCCTCGGCGATCTCGCGCAGGGAAACGACGGGGTTCTTGTCGTTGTCGCGGTCAACTGTGGGGGCAGAACCGGACTGGATCTCGCGCGCACGATGCGCAGCAAGCATCACCAGGTCAAACCGGTTCGGGACCTTGTCAACGCAATCTTCAACCGTCACGCGGGCCATTGGAAACTCCAGTCGGGCAGGGGATCGGGAACGCCTATTTAAGCGCCGGAGGGTATCATTACAAGCGCATAATCAGGACATTCCGTCAGAGTCAAGCGCCACAACCTGATCAAGCTCGACCTTGGGCAAGGCATCCCGCATCTGAAGGACGGTCAGGCCCAGCACGGGATGGCGCCAGTCGGGCGCTACATCGGCCAGAGGTACCAGCACGAAGGCCCGGTCTTGCAGGCGGGGATGGGGCAGGATCAGGCCCGGGGGCGTGTTGCGGATCTGTTCGGCAGGCGGCAGGTCGTGCCAGTGCTGCCAGGTGGCCAGATCGGGCTGCACAAGATCGCCCATCGCCAGCAAATCAAGGTCAAGGCTGCGCATTCCCCAGCGCTGCAGGCGCTCTCGCCCGAATCGGCTCTCTATTTCGTGCAGTATGACAAGAACTTCCTCGGCCCGCGCGTTGTGACGTAGCGTCACCAAAGTGGCAGCGTTAACATAGTCGGGGCCAGAGCCTGCGGGAAAAGCGGGCGTACGATACAACTTACTGGTAACAATCGGGCCGCCGAAGGCCTGTAAAACCGCTTCGACAGCCTCGATTATGGTCTGGCGCGGCAACTGACCATTCCATGGCAGATTGCCGCCCAGTGCTATGAGTGCTGTCTTTTCCACGGCCCGCCCATTTGCTACCCTATCCTTTCGGATGGGTACCTAGTCCTTCAGCCGCCTTGTGGCGGTTCATCCATCTCGCCATATCTTCTTATGTCACTGCCATATTGCTGAAAATACGTTGGTCACTCACGGAACGCGATTGGTGGATGAATTTATTACCGAGGGGAAGACTGGATGTTTTATAAGGACGAACGGCTTGCGCTGTTCATAGACGGGTCGAACCTGTATGCCGCCGCCAAGGCGCTGGGTTTTGACATCGACTATAAGCTGCTGCGGCAAGAATTCATTCGTCGTGGCAAGTTGTTGCGTGCGTTCTATTACACCGCGCTGCTGGAGAACGACGATTACTCGCCGATCCGCCCATTGGTGGATTGGTTGCATTACAACGGCTTCACCATGCGGACGAAACCGGCCAAGGAGTATACCGACAGCCAGGGGCGCCGGAAGGTCAAGGGCAACATGGACATCGAACTGACGGTCGATGCGATGGAGCTGGCGCCGCGCGTCGATCATGTGGTGCTGTTTTCCGGTGACGGCGATTTCCGTCCGCTGGTGGAGAGCCTGCAACGGCAAGGGGTTCGCGTTTCGGTCGTCTCGACCATTCGCAGCCAGCCGCCGATGATCGCGGACGAACTGCGCCGCCAGGCCGATAACTTCATCGAGCTGGATGAGTTGCGCGATGTCATCGGTCGCCCGCCGCGCGAACCGCGCCCGATCGAGGCCGAGATGGTGCCGGTTTCGGTTAAGTAACATCGGCTGCGGAACGCAGGGTCAATAACGCATGGGGCCAGAGGTTGGGGAACCTCTGGCCCCATTGCATTTCATGCTGGCGCAGGGTGGACCTGATGGGGCCAAGCGACTAGCTAGGGTCGGACACTGAAGAGGCGCGCGATGAAGCCAAAGCTGACCCTGTATCTTGCAGCCCCCCGCGGCTTTTGTGCCGGCGTGGACCGTGCGATCAAGATTGTTGAAATGGCGATCGGCAAATGGGGCGCGCCAGTCTATGTGCGCCACGAGATCGTGCACAACAAATTCGTGGTCGATGCCTTGCGCGCCAAGGGTGCGGTGTTCGTTGAAGAGCTTGACGAATGCCCCGCCGACCGCCCGGTGATCTTTTCGGCCCATGGCGTGCCGAAATCGGTGCCAGAGGCGGCCGCGGCGCGGCACATGATTGCGGTCGATGCCACCTGCCCCTTGGTGACCAAGGTCCATTCCGAAGCGCACCGCCATTCCGAGGCGGGTCTTCAGATGGTGATGATCGGCCATGCCGGGCACCCTGAAACCATCGGCACAATGGGGCAATTGCCTGTGGGCGAGGTGTTGCTGGTGGAAACTGCCGAGGATGTGGCGGGGCTGGTGGTGCGCGATGAGGGCAAGCTGGCCTTCATCACCCAGACCACGCTGTCGGTTGATGATACCGCCGGCATCGTCGCGGCGCTGAAGGCGCGGTTTCCCGCAATCATCGGGCCACACAAGGAAGACATCTGCTATGCCACTACCAACCGTCAGGCGGCGGTCAAGGCGGTTGCGCCCCGGATCGACGCGCTGCTGGTGATTGGCGCGCCCAATTCCTCCAACTCGAAACGTCTGGTCGAGGTAGGGCGCGCGGCGGGCTGCGGCTATGCACAACTGATCCAGAGGGCGGCGGAAATCGATTGGCGCGCGCTTCAGGGTATTGGCGCGGTGGGTGTGACGGCAGGTGCCAGCGCGCCGGAGGTTCTGGTGGATGAGGTTCTGGATGCCTTTCGCGCCCGGTTCGACACCCAGGTTGAACTGGTGGAAACCGCGCAGGAAGACATTGAGTTCAAAGTGCCGCGTATTTTGCGCGAAGGCGTTTAGATCGGTGCGTGCTATGCACGCACCATTCCATTCAGCCAACTGTTTCCAGACAATGCCGCCGGAAGGCGCGTTTCAGCATGTCCAGCTCCGCTCGCAACAGATCCACCTCTGCCCGCAGGTCGTCCTCCATCGCCACGCCAGTGATGATGGTAAAATGTTGCAGCGTTGCTCCGGTCGCGGTGTCGCGGATCAGGAAGGTCTGCACCCCGTCGCTCAGCACCTCGGCCGGGACGGGCACGCGCACGGCCCATGATCCGAGCTGATCGGGCAGGGCGGTGACGGTGACGCCAGCCAGCGGCTTTTCCAGCAGGGTAACCTCCAGCGCTGGCGGACTGGCCGGTCCAGTCAGAATCCCCTCCCAGATTCCGGCGCGGATGCGGGTTTTGGTCAGCGTGGTGTCGGGCATCACATCCTCACAAATCAGCGCGGGGGCGGCGGCTGAAAGTCACGTCGCGCAGGATGATCTGGTTCATCTCCGGCCCTTCAAAGATCAGATCGACCCACAGCCGTTCGACCCGCTTTTCGTTGATTTTGGAATAGGCGAGGTCGAATTCCACCATCACCTCTTCTTCGTTCAGGGGCAGTTCGCGCACGATCTGTTCGACGTTGGGCCCGTGCTTGATGTTCAGCCGGGCAAAGATTTCCAGCGGCTTTTCCATCTCCACGATCACATCGCAGCGGATCAGGTGGCGCAGGCGCAGGCCAAGTGCAGCCTCGGGTGGCAGCTCCAGCACCAGCGACAGGAACGACCCGTCGAACCGGAACACATCCATCCGCAGGCCAAAGGGGGCGATGTCGGCTTCTCGCGTGTTCCTGATCTGGCGGGCGGTCAGCTCGCTGCGGCGGCAATCATGGAACAGTGTGGTGCCGGGGCCGATCTCGGCCTTGCCGGGCACGCCGGAGAAACCGGGGACGGGCATCGGACCCTTCCACATTTCGGGGCGCCAGGCCCAATCGGTGCCAAAGGGTTTGCGGATCGCGTTTGATCCGATGACCGGCAAGGCAAGGCGGTGGTCAGCCTCGTGGATCACACGGTCAAGGTTGCGGCGCAGGCCCCGCGCGCGCGACCGCAGGCTGCGCAGGGATTCCAGATCTGTCGCAGGGGCGGCATCGGCCGATTGCGCCCAGCGGCGCAAGACCCGCCGGTGCAGGAAATTCTCCAGAAGGTTCGAGAGTACGCCCGACATGCCTGCCCGTTTGTGTCGTTGTCGCCATTGCCCACGGCATGGAAACGATTCGTTCTTGAAACAAAGGAGTAAAGATTTGGTCTGCGGCGGTCCACGGAGAAGTTGTATTCCCCCGGTGTCATGCCCGGTTCAGCGGGTGGCGTTTGCGGTTGCCAGCGCGGCGACAAAGGCGTCCAGCACCTGCCGCCCTGCTTCTGGCGCCAGCGGAATGCCGGGTGTGCCGCTGGCCGAGATCGACACCAGCCGCCCGCGCGCGCCGACAAAGGCCCGCCAGTATTCGCCTTGTTTGCGATCCACCAAATGCAGCAGCAGCGCATTGCCCGAGGTAACCGCCGAAATCAGCCGCACATCGCGGGCCTTGCCATCTCGCGACAGGGTGGCGCGGCCTTCGGTCGTGGCGAAAAAGGCCGCCAGTTCGGCGGGGCTGGCCGTCATCACCCCGGCAGAACCGGGACGGCCAACTGTGGCGGTAACGATGGCGGGCACGGCGCTGGCGTCCGAATTGCAGCGCCCCATGATGATAACGGCGGAATCCGCCCCCTCGCGGCTGGTGCTGCGATCAATGCAATAGCCGGCGGGCAGGCCCATGGTGACGGCTCCGCCCAGAACCGGCGCCTGCCGGGCACTGCCCGCAACCTGACAAGCCGCCAGCGCCAACCCCGTCAGCAACAAGGCGGCAACGCGGGCACGGCGGGGCAAAGAGGGGATTGGCGGCGTCACGTCAGGCTCTTTCCGGCTGGTTTGGCCTAGGGATAGGGCGCGCATCCGGCGGGGGCAAGCGGGCAACGGCGGAAAACTTCCGGCGGAATAGGCTGGACAAATCGGGGCCGCGGCGGACAACCTGCGGATGAACGATGCTTTGGGTGGGGCAGATGAACAGCATTTACAGGGAGTTGATCGGCAAGGATGATCTTTATGCCGCCCTGCGGACGCTGGCGGCGCGGGTGCCAGATATGACGCTGGCGCAGGTTCTGGGCGGGCTGGCCGGGGGCGATGCGGCGGCGCAGGCTGTGGCGCGGCGGCTGGCGCAGGTTGATCTGGGGCTGCTGCGCGCCGTGATGCGGGTTGGGCGCGGCCTGCCCGCCAGCGCGGCAGAGGCGCAGGTGCGCCAGCATCTGGGCCGCGTTGCGGTCGCGCCGGTCTTTGCCCCGGCGATTGCCGACGCAACCAGTATCGCCCTGCCAACGCGGGGTGAGCGCCCCGACATGCCCGCCTTTTCCGATCATGCCTTTGATGACTGGTTCGCGGCGCAGGGCGTGTCCTATGGTCTTGGCCTTTATGGCGAAAAGCGCAGTATCTATGCCACCGCACAATTCGCTGATGCCGCGAGTTCTGAACGGCGGATGATTCATCTGGGCATCGATGTGTTCGCGCCCGCCGGAACCGCGGTTCATGCGCCACTGGCCGGGCGGGTGCGATATCTGACCTACAACGCCGATCCGCTGGACTATGGCCACACATTGATTTTGGAACATGAGGCCGATGGCGTGCCGTTCTACACACTTTATGGCCATCTTGGGGCAAGCCTTCCCCATATCTTGCGTTTGGGCGATCCGGTGAGCCCCGGCCAAACCATCGCGCATCTGGGGGATTGGCCTGAAAATGGCGGTTGGGCGCCGCATCTGCATTTTCAGGTGATTACCGACCTTCTGGCTCAGGATCAGGGCAACTTCTTTGGCGTGGGCCATGAAAGCCTTTGGGAGCTATGGCAATCTGTCTCGCCTGATCCGAATTTGATCCTACGTTTGCCGCCCGAAAAATTCTCTCTATAGTTGCGAGCGAAAATCAGGCAAAATACCCTGCGTTGATCAGTAATCCTTGGGTCATTCGTGGCGCTTTCGCCGGATTTGCCTTGCTTGGTCGTTTCCCTGCCTTCAACGATCCGCGACATTACCCCGGATCGGTCGCGTCTGCGCCCCGATCCTGCCCGAATTGGCGGTCAATAACACTCCATCTGCCCTTGCTGCCACCTTGGGGAAACAAATGGACCGACTGACAGAAATGGAAGCCTTCGCCACCGTGGTGGATCAGGGCGGATTCACGGATGCCGCGAAGAAGATGGGGATTTCGAAATCCGCCGTTTCCAAGCATGTCTCTGCGCTGGAGGCGCGTCTCGGCGCCCGGCTTTTGAACCGCACGACTCGCCGCGTTTCGCCGACCGAAATCGGCTTGGCCTATTACGACCGTGCCCGCCGCGTTCTGAACGACGCCGGAGAGGCCGATGCCCTAGTGACAAGTATGCAATCCGCGCCTTCGGGTCTGTTGCGGATCAGCGTCGCCACCGATTTCGGGGTGAACCTGCTGTCGCCGATCCTGGGCGATTTCCTGCTGGAATATCCCGACATCACCGTGAACATGGTGCTGAACAACCGCTATGTCGAGTTGATCAGCGAAGGCTTTGACCTTGCGATCCGGGTGGGTGAACTGGAAGACTCGTCGCTGCGGGCCCGCAAGCTGACCGAGACGACCAAGCGGATGATCGCCTCGCCCGCCTATTACCAGAAGTTCGGGCGTCCGATGAAGATCGACGATCTGAACGACCACAAGCTGCTGCATTACTCCAACCAAGCCAATGGCAATGTTTGGAAAATCACCGCGCCATCGGGGGAAAAGCGTCAGGTCCGCTCTGCCGGGTGGCTGACGGTGAATGACGGGCAAAGCCTGCTGAATGCTGCGATTTCGGGCCTTGGCATCGCGTTCCTGCCGTCGTTCCTTTATGCTGATGCGATGCGTCTTGGGCAGATCGAAGAGGCCATTCCCGGCCTGCCGACCGAAGTTCTGGGCATTTATGCCGTCTATCCGCCGGGCCGGTTCACCCAGCCCAAGGTGCGCGCCTTCATCGACTTTCTGGCACGGCGGTTCCTCGACAAAGGCCCCGACAACTGGTGAAATCTGCCTAAGGGCTGACGGAAAGGGTCGAGGTCGCAATGACCTCGACCCTTCTGTTTTGACGGCGGCCTTCGTCGGTGGCGTTGCTGGCGCGGGGGGCCAGAAAGCCCGCGCCATCGGCCGAAACCTGTGCGGCATCGACCGAAAGCGTATCGATCAGCCAGCGCCGCACGCTTTCGGCCCGCGCCTTTGACAGCCGCAGGTTGGCCGCCTGCGTGCCAGAGGCATCGGTATGGCCGACCAGCAGCGCCTTGCGCGCCGGATCGGCGCGCAGCCAATCACCGAGTGCCACCAGTTCCGGGTACTCACCTGCGGCAAGATTTGCCGAGCCGGACGGGAACACCAACCCGTCCAGCACCGCCGGCTGACCAGAGGCAAGTTTGCCCGCCATGTCGGGCGGCGCGGTCACGGGCGCAGCCGCGACTGGCGCAACAGCGTCCAAGGGCGTGGCGGGGGCCAGTTGCTGTGGTGATTTGGTCGAGGTGGTCAGTGCATCGGGTGCCGCAAGTTCGGGGCCGATGCGCGTCATCTGGACAAAGCCGTCATGGGCCGACCGGCTGATCAGCAACGCAACATAGACCGGCCCCGCAGCCCCCGCCCGTTCGGCGGCGAAATACCGGAAATCGCCCAGATCGACGTGCATATCCGGTTCGGCCAGCACATCGCTGGCATAGCGGAAATCATAGCCGCCGCAGCCCTCGCTCTGGCATTCGTAAAGTGAGGTAAACCCCTGATCCCGAAGTTGTTGTCGCAGGGGTGCCAGAATTTCCAGTGTGCCTACCCCGTCGGCTCCAAAGCGCCAGGCGGTCTGATCGACTGCGCCCTCGATCGGACGGACCTGCAATGCCCCATCCCGAAACGGGCCGATGGCAAGGCTATAAGAGGTCATCGGTTGGCTATGGCTGGCCGTGATTTCGGCGGTGGCCGGAAATGTAAGGGGCGCCTCGACGGCAATGGCCGGACAGGCGGCAAGCACCGCAAGGGCTGCCGTGCAAAGCGGCTGCAATCTGGGTCTTGTGGCTTTCACCAGTTCTGGCCTCTCGCGGGCTCATTTCTGTCGATAATGATAGTGTCCCACAACCTGCATTCCGACGGAAGTATAAAGGGCACGGGCCGGGGCATTGGCGGTTGTGACCACCAGCGAGAGGGTGGTTGCCCCTTGGTCTTGCGCCCAAAGTGCTGCCGCCCGCAGGATGTTGTGCGCGGAACCCTGCCGACGAAAGGCAGGCGACACCTCCAGCGCGTGCAGCATCGCCAGATCACCGTCGCAGGCGACAAAGGCAACACCCGCGGCGCGGTCCTGCGCGCGGCCCAGAATGGCGGTCTTGGCCCCCTTGGCGCGGTGCATCACCGCCACCCGTGCGGGCCCGATGCCGCCCTCGGCCCACAGGTCGCGGGCAATCTGCATCGGTGGCCAGTGGGGAAAGGTGGTCATCCGTTTCGGCAGCATCTGCACCAAATCGGCCACGGGAGCGGCATAGGCCAGCACCGGATCAATCACCGTGTATTCCCGCGCTGCCAGTTCCATGTCCAGCGCCTGATCTTGCGGGCCGATCAGGAACAGGGGGGCGTCCATCGCGGCCTCTGCTGCGTCAAGATCAGCCGAGAGCCATGGGCCGGTGGCGCTTGCCGCCGACACGCGCTTGCCGCCCCCCGCACCATCGCGCAGGGCAAAGGGGCCAAGTGGCCAGCGCCGGGCAGGGGGCCATGTTGCCTCCATCGCGGCAAACAGGCGATCGGGGGTAGGGGATGGGGCCTTCGTCATCCGAACAGCGCCACCAGCCGCTTCATCGCCTCGGCCAGCAGGGCCGGATCGGTGCCGCGGATCACCAGGTTGGTGCCATGCGCACCGTTCTGGATGAAGGGATAGGAACCCATCGACAGATCGGGGAACTGTGCGGCCAGCGCACCGAAATCGCTGGCGATCTCGCCCTCGCCCCGGTTCACGCGCAGGGATTGCGACAACAGGGGGGCGCCGCCGGTCAGGGTGGGCAGGACACTGGCGACCATGGCCTGAAAGATGTTCGGCACGCCTGCCATGACATGCACATTGCCAAGGGTGAAACCGGGCGCGGTCGAGACTGGATTGTCGATCAGAATGGCTCCGTCAGGAATGCGGGCCATGCGCTGGCGCGCCTCGTTGAAAGGCAGGCCCGCGCGGTCGTAATGGGCTTGCAGCAGCGCCATGGCATCGGCACGGTGGCCGATATGCGCCCCAAAGGCTGCCGTAATCGCATCGGCGGTGATGTCATCATGCGTTGGTCCGATACCGCCCGAGGTGAAAAGGTGGTCCACCCCCGCCCGCAGCGCGTTCACCGCCGCAACAATAGCGGCGTGATCATCGGCCACCACCCGCACCTCGACCAGACGGATGCCGATACGGGTCAGCTCGCCCGCCAGATAGTGCATGTTCGAATCGCGGGTGCGGCCCGAAAGGATTTCATCACCGATGACCAGCATGGCGGCGGTAGGATTCGGCATCTGTGCCTCCGATCTTGATGTTCGTTATAGGTGTGACCTGCGCCCTACTGGTCAAGCCCCGCCCGATCCCCTATCTAGGCCGTGATCTGGCGCCAAATGCGATGAGGACACCTTGGAAGAGACCCGCGGCCGCGTGACCCGTGATGGCATTCGTATCTATGAGGATGCGGATTTCGCAGGAATGCGCGTGGCGGGGCGGGTTGTGGCCGAAATCCTCGACATGGTGGCAGCGCTGGTCAAGCCCGGCGCCACCACGGGCGAGATTGATGATTTCATCCGCGCCGAAGTTGACCGGCGCGGGGTGGTGTCGGCGACCATCGGCTACAAGGGCTATCAGCACGCCTCGTGCATCAGCGTCAATCAGGTGGTCTGCCACGGCATTCCGGGGGCAAAGGTTCCGGGGCGTTCGTCGGATGTGATTCAGGATGGTGACATTCTGAACGTCGATGTGACCGTGATCGTCGATGGCTGGTTCGGCGATTCCAGCCGGATGTATGTGGCGGGCAACGTCAAACCCTGGCGGATGCGGCTGATCGAGATCACGCATGAGGCGCTGATGCGCGGGATTGCCACGGTCAAGCCCGGCAACACCTTTGGCGACATCGGCCATGCCATTCAGACCTATGTCGAGGCGGCGCGCATGTCTGTGGTGCGCGATTTCTGCGGCCACGGCTTGGGCCGGGTGTTTCATGCCCCGCCGAATGTGCTGCACTATGGCCGCCCGGGGTCGGGCGCGGTGCTTGAAGAGGGCATGTTCTTTACCATCGAGCCGATGGTGAACCTGGGCCGCCCCGAAACCAAGGTGCTGAAAGACGACTGGACCGCCGTGACCCGCGATGGCCGCGACAGCGCGCAATATGAGCATTCGATCGGCGTCACCGCCACGGGATGCGAGATTTTCACCGCGTCGCCTGCGGGCAAGTTCTTCAAGGGCTGGGAATAGGCGGTGCGTGCGTAGCACGCTAAGTCTCATGGTCTGGCGGTAGGGTGCGTGATTTCACGCACCATCCGGTGCCCGCAGGATTGTAACCAGCGTATCGCCGTATTTGCGCTGATCCAACTCCTCGAACCCGTCGGGCACGAGGGGGGTAGTGCCTTCTTCCCACACCACCAGCGCGCCGGGGGCCAGCCAGCCGCCTTCAACACAGCTTGCCAGGGCCGCCTCGCCAAGCGCCTTGCCATAGGGTGGGTCAAGGAACACCAACCCATACTCAGGCCCCCGGTTCGGCCCCATGCGGGTGGCATCGCGCCGCCAGACATCGGTGGTGCCCATCGCCTGCATGGCCTCGATATTGCGGCGCAAGAGCGCGCGGGCAGTGGCGCCATCATCGACAAATGCCACCCGCGCCGCCCCACGCGACAGCGCCTCCAGCCCCAGCGCGCCGGTGCCTGCAAACAGGTCCAGCACCCGTGCGTCGGTCACCGGGTCGCCATAGCCCCCGTTGATCAACAGGTTGAAGATCGCCTCTCGCACGCGGTCAGAGGTGGGGCGCAGATGCGCCGCCGGATCACCTTCGCCCACCTCGGCCAGTTTCAGCCCGCGCCTTGCGCCGCCGATGATCCTCATGGCGCTGCCAAAGGGGCGCACCCCTCTCCCGTTCGGGGAAAGGGGATGGAGATGGGAGCGGACATCATCCCTTGAGCAGTGCCTTCAGATCCGTCGCCGGATCGGAAATTTTGGCAGCGTCCGGGGCTTTCCCCATTTCGATCAGGCGCTTGCCCACCATGTAGGCTCGGCTGTCGTTCATCGCATCCACCGCGAGCAGGCGGTCGCCCTGATAATACCAGTAGCTGACCGCCTCGCCCTCGGTCTGGCGCGTTACCACGCGATCATAGCCGGTGTTCAGGCCCGCGATCTGCAATTTGCAATCATACTGGTCGGACCAGAACCACGGCTTGGCCTGATAGACCACGCCCGCGCCCATGATATTCTCGGCGACCAGTTCACCCTGATCAATCGCATTGCCCACAGATTCCAGCCGGATGCGCCCGCCGTTATGCGGAAAGCTGGCACAATCGCCCGCGGCCCAGACATGTGGCGCGCTGGTCTGGCCCGTCTCATCGGTGCGGATGCCGTTTTCAATCGCGATGCCCGCAGCCTCGGCCAATTCCGCGCCCGGCGTGATGCCCACGCCTGCAATGACGAAATCGGCGGGCAACTCGCGCCCGTCTTTCAGACGCACCGCGCTGACATGCCCGTCGCCCACCAGCCGGTCTAACCCGGTTTCTTCCAGAATGACCGCGCCCGCATCGCCATGCAACTTGCGGAAATAGGCCGAGGTTTCGGGCGCCGCCACCCGTTGCAGGATGCGCGGGGCCATTTCGATCACGGTGACATTCAGGCCCAGCTTGCGCGCAACTGCCGCCGCCTCCAGCCCGATATAGCCGCCGCCAACAACCACAAGATTGCGGCCCGGCTGAAACTCGGCCCGCATCGCATCGACATCGGCCAAGGTGCGCACGGTGTAGACGCCACCCAGATCGCCACCCACGGCGGCAGGCAGACGGCGGGGGGTGGACCCGGTGGTCAGCACCAGATCGTCATAGGCAATGGTTTCGCCGCCAACAGTCACGGTCTGTGCGCCGGTGTCGATAGCCGTCACCTTGGTCCCCAGTTTCAGCGCGATGTTGTGCTGGCCCCAGAAATCGGGCGCGCGCAGCCACAGACGCTCTTCCTCCATCTCGCCCAACAGATAGGCCTTTGACAGGGGCGGGCGTTGATAGGGAGGACTCGGCTCTTCGCCAATCATCGTAATTTGCCCGTCATGGCCAAGCGCGCGCAATTTGGCCGCCACCGCCGCTCCTGCCTGCCCCGCGCCCACAATCACCACATGCGCCATCTTTGCCCCCTCTGGCCCTTGTCAGGGCCGGACCCTATATCCCGTGATACAGGAAACGCAACGTGACGAGGGACGAAGAATGACGATTTCAGTGGGCGACAAGCTGCCAGCGGCAACGGTTTTGCAGATGGGGGCAAATGGCGCCGAAGCGGTCGATCTGGGGGCAAAGCTCGCGGGCCGCAAAGTGGTGATCTTTGGTCTGCCGGGGGCCTATACCGGCACCTGTACCACGGCGCATGTGCCCAGCTTTATCCGTACCAAAGGCAAGTTTGATGCCAAGGGTGTCGATGAGATCATCTGCCTTTCGGTCAACGACCCCTTTGTGATGAAGGCCTGGGGTGACAGCACGGGTGGAACCACGGCGGGCATCACTTTTCTGGGCGATGCCGATTCCAGCTTTACCAAGGCAATCGGGATGGAGTTTTCGGTACCGCATCTGGGGCTGAATGACCGGTCCAAGCGCTATGCGCTTTATGCCGAAGATGGCGTGGTCAAGGTTCTGCACCATGGGCAGGAAACCAGCGCCTGCGAGATTTCGGGCGGCGAGGCGATGCTGGACGCGATCTGATCTTTGGGGGGCGGCTCAGGCCGCCCCTTTGCCACCTGCGTGCAGCTTGCACAGGCAGTCTACCGGCTCGGAATGGTTGCGCACCACGGTGGCGTCGCCCGCCAGCTTGTCCATCCGCTGCGCCAGTTCCACATCCAGCGCTGACAGGCCGTCGCAGTCATGCGTGGTCAGCGTGACATCGACCACATTGTAAGTGTTCGACCATTCCGGGTGATGGTTCAGCTTTTCCGCCGCCAGTGCCGCGCGGGACATGAAGCCCCAGGCTTCAGAAAAGCTTTTGAATTTCCATATTTTGCGCAGGGCGTCGCGGTCGGCCACGCCCATCCAGCCGGTTTCGCCCAAGGCGGGCAGGCGGGTCACGCGGTCTTCGTCTGACAACAGGGTTGCGGGCATGGTCTGTCCTTTCGCGATCAGGATTTTGGCGGCATCAGCGCATCATCCAGCGCATTGGCGCGGGAAAGGGCGGGACGGGTGGCGATCCGGTCCCAATAGGCTTGCAGCATCGGGTCGGTATGCAGGGTGCCAAAGCGCAGACCCCAGCCGATCTGGCTGCCGACATAAACATCGGCGGCGCTGAAAGTATCGCCACAGAAATAGGTGTTGCGGCCAAGATGCCCGATCAGCGTGGTCATCACCGAATCCATGCTGCCATAGCCAAAGCGACCGCGCTCTTCTGCCGTGGGCACCCAGCCTTTGGACCCGTTGGTCACGGCCTGTTTCAGCGGCCCCGCGCCAAAGAACATCCAGCGATACAAGGCACCCCGATCGGCGGGCATCAGGCCTGCCTGCGGAAAGGTATCGGCCAGCCAGGTGCAGATAGCGCCCGCCTCGGTCACCACGCCATGATCATGGACCAGCACGGGAACCTTGCCCATCGGGTTGATCGCCAGATAGTCGGGCGTTTTCATCGGCGGGCCGAAGGCCATGACAACGGTGTCATAGGGCTGGCCCACCTCTTCCAGCATCCAGCGGACGATACGGCCGCGCGACATCGGGTTGGTGTAAAACGTCAGGGCCATTGGTTCCTCCCGTTTGGCTCAGTCGTCGGTGGTCACCTTGCGGAAGGGGCCATAGCTGGTCAAGACCTCGATCTCTTCGCCCACGGCGCGGCGTTCTTCGGTAAGATAGCGGGCAACGGCGGCACGGAAGCTGGGGTTTTCAATCCAGTGCAAGGAATGGATTTCGGCCGGCAGATAGCCGCGCGCCAGCTTGTGTTCGCCCTGCGCCCCCGCCTCGACCCGCAGGCCATGGGCGATGGCGTAGTCCATCGCCTGATAGTAGCACAGTTCGAAATGCAGGCAGGGATATTCGGCCACAGAGCCCCAATACCGGCCATAAAGCGTTTGCCGCCCGATGAAGTTCAAGGCCCCCGCGACGGGTTTCGTGCCGTCATAGGCCAGCACCAGCAGCACATCGTCGCGCATGGTGGTGTGCAACTCGTCAAAGAATTCGCGGGTCAGATAGGGGCGGCCCCATTTGCGGCTGCCGGTATCCTGATAAAATGCCCACATCGCCGCCCAATGGTCGGGCGTGATGTCATCGCCGGTCAGGGCGTGGATCGTCAGGCCGTGGCTGCGGGCGGTTTCGCGTTCCTTGCGGATCATCTTGCGCTTGCGGCTGGAAAGTTCAGCAAGGAAGGCGTCGAAGCTGGTGTAACCGGGATTTTCCCAGTGATATTGCTGGGTAATCCGGCGCAAGGTCCCGTCAAGGCCGGTCAGCGCCAGTGCCTCTTCCTTGGTGCAGAAGGTCACATGCAGTGACGACAGGCCGTTGCCGCGCGTCAGGTCTATCGCCGTTTCCATCAGCGCCGTGCGATAGTCCGGCGCGCCCAGAAACCGCCGCCCGGTGGCGGGGGTAAAGGGCACGGCAGATTGCAGTTTGGGGTAATAGCTGCCGCCCGCCCGTTCCAGCGCCTCGGCCCAGCCGTGATCAAAGATGTATTCGCCCTGGCTGTGGCTTTTCACATAAAGCGGCATCGCCGCGACAAGGCGGCCCTGATCGCGCAGCACCAAGGGCCGCGTCTGCCAGCCAGTGCCCTTGCCGGTAGACCGGGAACGGTCGAGCGCCGACAGGAAGCGGTGGGTGGTGAACGGGTCGTGCGGGCGGCCGGATTCGTGACAGGCAAGCCCATCCCACTCCGGCGCGGGAATCTCTGCCATGCCGGTATGCAGGGTGGCGTCTAAGGTCATGCTTTAACGATCATGGCGGTCGCCTTTTGCAACGGCGGGGGGCTGTCTGCCCCCCGTGCCCCCGAGAGTATTTCAAAAGGTGCAAATGGGGTGCTGTGGCCTTGTGTCAAGCGGGCAGGGCGGCGGGGTAGTTTTCAAACGTGATGTTCTGCGCGACCTTGCGGGCCTGTGCCTCTTCGGTGGGCGAGCGGATGGTCCAGGTCAGGATCGCGGCGCCTTGGGCTTTCAACTCGGCCACGCGGGGGCGGGCAAGGTCGGCGGCTTCGTGGCTGATGAAGCTGGACAGGGTGCGGTCGTAATCGGGGATCGGGCGAAGTTCATCGCAGCGGGCAGGAGAAAGCGGGGCCCAGCCGGCATGGTCATAGGCGGCGGTGGTCAGCCCGCGCGGGATATGCGGGGCAAGCCGGGCCAGATGGGCGATGCAATGGGGGTTGAAGGACATCAGGGCGACGGGGCCGCGATAGGTTTCAAGGGCTTTTGCCACCGCTGCCTCCAGACGGCCATCGGTGTCAGACATGCTGTCGGTCGGGTCTTTCAACTCGACCAGCAGCGGCACACGGCCCGCCACAAGTGCCAGCATTTCGGCGAAAGAGGGCGGCGGTTCGGCGCAGTCTTTCAGCCCTATCGCCTGCATTTCGGCCAAGGTCTTGTCTTTGACAAAGCCGGTGGCCTTGGTCAGCCGCTCCAGCCATTCATCATGGAAAACAAGGGCCTGGCCGTCCCTGGTCAGTTGCAGATCGCATTCGATGCCGTAGCCCGCTGCAATCGCCGCCCGAATGGCGGGCAGCGAGTTTTCCGGCCGCCCCTCGCTGCGCTTGTGATAGGCGCGGTGGGCGAGGGGGGTGGTCAGAAAAGCAGCAGGCAGGGGAACGCGCATCACTTGATCTCGAAAATGCCTTCGATTTCCACCGCGACGCCAAAGGGCAGCGAGGCGGCGGAGACAGCAGAGCGCGCATGACGACCGGCATCACCAAGGGCTGCAACCATGAAATCGGAAGCGCCGTTGATCACCTTGGGCTGGTCGGTGAATTCTGGCGTCGAGTTGACGAAGCCCACCAGTTTTACTGCGCGCACCACGCGGCTGAAGTCACCGCCCACGGCTTTTTTCAACTGTGCCAGCAGCGAAATTGCGCAGGCTTTTGCGGCCTCTGCCCCTTGTTCCACGCTCATGCTGTCACCAAGGCGGCCCTTGATCTGGCCCCCGGCATTGGCACTGATCTGGCCCGAGATATGCACCAGATTGCCCACGATCACGAAGGGCACATAATTGGCCGCGGGTGCAGGCGCGTCGGGCAGGGTGACGCCCAGTTCGGCAAGGCGGGTTTCGATGGTGGACATGGCGGCCTCCTGTTCCGGCAGATATTCGGGGCACGCTAGCCGGGTGGCAGGGCGGGGGCAAGCGGCGGCGGGATGCTGCGTTGCGGCACGGCTTGACGGTGCGGGTGTATCGGATACCCTGCGCCAAACCTCATGGCCGGAGCCGAGAAGATGACCCAACGCCTGCACCTTGTTTTCGGCGGCGAATTGGTGGACCCGCAAAAGAACGTGTTCAGGGATGTCGCCGACATTCATATCGTAGGAATGTTTCCCGATTATGCCACGGCCTTTGCGGCCTGGAAGGCGGCGGCGCAAGGCACGGTGGACAATGCCCACATGCGGTATTTCATCGCCCATATCCACCGCCTGCGGGACGAAGCGACGCAGGGATCGGTTACGGAAGAGCTGCGGTCCTAAGGCCGGGTCATGGCGTTTTCGCTGGGCCGCAGGCTCTATGATCTTGCCTGGCGCAGCGAGGCGACGGATCGCCCCGCTTGGCCTCCCCGGCCTGCCGGGCGACTGATCTGGCTGCACAGCCCGCGCCCCACGGTGGCTTGTGGCATGGCTGAACTGGGGCGGCGGCTGGCCGAAGAGGACGGGTTCGCCATACTGCGCAGCCCCCTTGGCGCCGAGGCGCCCGTTGACCGCACGCCAGAAGTGCGCAGTTTTCTGGACCATTGGCGACCAGAGTTGATCGCGATTGCCGAGGGCGAGTTGCGGCCCGCCCTGTTCCGCGAGGCGGTGCAGCGCAACATTCCCATTCTGCTCTTGGAGGCGCGTGAGCCATGGCTGGTGCGGGGCCGAGAGGCGCTGCTACCCGGTCTGATCCGCAGCGCACTGGCCGATGTACGGCTGGTGCTGGCGCTGGATGATGGCGCGGCTCGGGCCTTTCGCCGGGCAGGTGCGGCGCAGGTCGAGGTGGCCGGGCGGCTGGAAGAGGAAAGCGCCGCTCTACCTTGTCTGGAGGCTGAACGCGCCGCTTTGGCCAAGGTGATGGCGACGCGGCCGGTCTGGCTGGCCGCTATGGTGCCAGAGGGCGAAGAGGCTACGGTGATTGCCGCACATCGCGCCTGCCTGCGGCTGGCACATCGGTTGTTGCTGGTGATGGTGCCGGAAAACCCCGACCGGGCCGAGGCGCTTGCGGCGCGGTTGACTGAGGATGAAGGCTGGACGGTTGCCTTGCGGGCGCGCGATGAGGAGCCGGACCCGGAGGTTGAGGTTTATATCGCAGATAACCTTCAGGAATTCGGCCTGTGGTATCGGCTTGCGCCGGTGACCTTTGTCGGTGGAACGCTTGCCGCGCAGGGGGCGCTGCGCAACCCGATGGAGCCTGCGGCGCTGGGGTCGGCCATTCTGCACGGCCCGCGCACCGGCGTTTACGGCACCGCCTTTGGCCGATTGGGCGCGGCACGGGCGGCGCGGGCGGTGGGGTCGGCCAATGATCTGGCCGAGGCGCTGGGCGATCTGTTGGCCCCCGACAAGGCGGCGCGGCTGGCGCAGGCGGCCTGGGCTGTCGCCTCTGACGGGGCGGAGGCGACCGAGAAGGTTTTGGGCCTGATCCGGCAATTGACCGAAGGGGGCGGCTGATGCGCGCGCCGGGGTTCTGGTTTCGGGCACCCGACGCGCCGGGGGTATGGGCGCGGCTGCTGGCACCGCTGGGAGCACTTTACGCGGCGGGAACGGCGCGGCGGCTGCGGCAGGCGGGCTATACTGCCGTGGTGCCGGTGATCTGCATCGGCAACCTGAACGCAGGTGGCACCGGCAAGACGCCGACCGCCGTGCTGCTGGCCGAGCGGTTGGTGGCGGCGGGCCATGCGGTGCATGTCGTCAGCCGCGGCCATGGCGGACGGCTGGAGGGGCCGGTGCGGGTGGATGCCGCGCGCCATGTCGCGGCGGATGTGGGCGACGAGCCGCTGCTGCTGTCGGCCTTTTGCCCGGTCTGGGTGGCCAAGGATCGCGCGGCGGGGGTCAAGGCGGCCGAGACGGCGGGGGCAGGGGTGGTCTTGCTGGATGACGGGTTTCAGAACCCTTCGGTCATCAAGGATCTGTCGATTGTCGTCGTCGATGCCGAACAGGGGTTCGGCAATGGCCGCTGTCTGCCCGCCGGTCCACTGCGCGAGCCTGTGGCGGTTGGCCTTGCGCGGGCCGATCTGGTGATGTTGATCGGCCCCGATGCGGCGCGTGGCGCGTTTCGCCAGCAATGGGTTGGGGCGCTGAAGGAAATGCCAGTTGTTGAGGGTGAGCTGAAGCCGCTGAGGATGGGGATGGATTGGGCAGGCGAGCGGGTCATTGCCTTTGCCGGGATCGGTCGGCCCGAAAGGTTCTTTGCCACCCTGCGCGCCGAGGGGGCCGACGTGGTGCGGGCCGAGGCGCTGGACGATCATCAGCCGCTGTCCGAGGCGCTGTTGAAGCGGCTGGAGATGGAGGCCTTTACCACCGGCGCGCACCTGGTCACGACCGAGAAAGACGCCGCCCGCCTGCCGCCCGCCTTTCGCCAGCGGGTGCTGACGCTGGTGGTGCGGCTGCGGCTGGCGCATGGCGCGCCGCTGGACGCGGCGTTGCGACGGCTTCACCTTTGGGGCTAGTCGTCCTGCCCCAGATGCGGTGACGGTCGATCCAGCGACAGGCTGGCGCTGCCAAAGCTGATCGGTGTGCGAACGCCCGGCACACCACCGGGCGCAATCTGCATTCCACGCGCCACCACCTGCGGATCGGCAAAAACCTCGGCCATGTTGTTGATCGGTCCGGCGGGAACGCCTTGGCCCTCGCACGCGGCCAGCAGGTCGGCCTTGGTCCAGCGCCGGGTGGCTTCGGTCAGCAGCACAGTCAGCGTGGGGCGGTTGGTCACCCGGTCGGCGTTGGTCAGAAAGCGGGGGTCAGTGGCCAGCGCCTGCAACCCCAAAATTGCGCAAAGGCGTTGATATTGCCCGTCATTCCCGGTGGCAAGGATGATCCAGCCATCGGCGCAGTCAAACACCGCATAGGGCGCAAGGTTGGGGTGGGCATTGCCCAGTTTGACCGGCGCGACCCCGGTCGCCAGATAGTTCATCGCCTGATTGGCCATCACGGACACAGCCACATCCATCAGCGCCATGTCAACCATCTCGCCCAGGCCCGTGCGGTCACGCTGGTGCAGCGCGGCAAGGATGGCGGTGGCGGCATAGATGCCGGTGAACACATCAACCACCGCGACGCCCACCTTTTGCGGCTGGCCCTCGGCCTCGCCTGTTACACTCATCAACCCGGCCATACCCTGAATGATGAAGTCATATCCGGCACGGTGGGCGTAAGGCCCGGTCTGGCCAAAGCCGGTGATCGAGCAATAGATCAGCCTGGGGTTCACCTTGCGAAGGCTTTCCCAGTCCAACCCGTATTTTGCCAGCCCGCCGACCTTGAAATTCTCGATCACCACATCGGCGTCGGCCACCAGACGGCGCACCATTTCCTGCCCTTCGGCAGTGCGGAAATCGCAGGTGACCGACCGCTTACCACGGTTGGTGGCGTGGAAATAGGCGGCGGCGCGTTCGCCGTCGTGGTCTATGAAGGGTGGACCCCAGCGGCGGGTGTCATCGCCCTCTGCTGCCTCTACCTTCAACACATCGGCGCCCAGATCGGCCAAGGTCTGACCGGCCCAGGGGCCAGCCAGAATCCGCGCCAGTTCGACGACCTTCAGGCCATGCAGCGGCGCAGTCGTCACTTGGCCAGTTCCGCGTCCAGAAGGCCCTTCAGCTCGTCATACTGCATGTTCGAATGCTTGACGCCGTTGATAAAGATGGTGGGCGTGCCTTCCACACCATCTGCCTTGAAGTTGGTCTCGAACTGCTTGACCAACGCCTCTGCCGTCGCCCCGTCCTTCATGCAGACATCAAGGCTGGCGTCATCCATGCCAGCGGTGCGGCCGATTTTCTTGAGGTTGCCGACAATGACATTCGGGTCTTCCGAATTCACCCATTCGCGCTGGGTGCTGTAGAGGATATCGACGATCCCGTAATAGCGCATCTCGCCACCGCAGCGGGCCATCATCGCAGCCCACAGGCCATAGCGATCAAAATACACCTCGCGCAGCGTGAACTGCACCTTGCCGGTGTCGATGTAATCGGCCTTCAGCTTGGCCCAGTTCCATTCATGGAAATCGGCGCAATGCGGGCAGGTGAAAGAGGCGTACTCAACGATCTTTACCTTGGCATCGGCCTGACCGATCGAGATGTCGCCAACCGCAGGGGCGGTTTCGGTGGCGGGGGCAGGGGTGGTTGCGGTCTGGGCCAGCAGGGGGGCTGCCGTGAAGCCAAGGCCAATGGCCAGGGCAAATGCGGTCAGGCCGGTCTTGAAAGTCATGGTCATGCGCCTTCCTTCGGGTTGCGGCGAGTTAAGACATTGCGCGCCAGAAGTTCAAGGGCGGCGCGCAGGCCATCGTCCTTGATCTCGGCGGCGGTTTCGGTGGCTTTTGCGACAAGGACCGGATCGGGCGCGGCGGGAGCCTTTGGTGCATGGGCAAACTGGGCCTGACCTTCGGCAAAGCCGGTGCTGGCGGTTTGCGTCAGGTGGATGCGGGCAATGGCGGAATAGCCGTAGACCGCGTTGACCCGTTCGCGCAGATGATCCTTGCGCATTTCAACCATGGGGGCGACCGCGCCGGTGGTCAGCAGGGTCAGCGTGGCGCCAAAGCCTTCGCGGCCATAGGAAATCTTGACCGGGCGGGTGATGCGGGCCAGCTCTTCGCCCGCGATCTCTGGCCATTGGGTCAAAAGCCGGGCCACGGCAAAGCCGCGCGATTCCCCGGCGGTGCGAATCCGCTCGGCCAAAAGGCGCGAGGCGGGCTCGAAGCCGCGTTCCCGACGGAACGGCGAATGGGGGGGCGGTGATTTGGCCACTGGTTCCTGCTTTGCTTGGCGCTATCTTACGCGGGCAGATGCCGGTAGGGCCAGCCGTCAGGCTGGGGGAAAGGAATAAAGATTGCGTGACGCCGAAGTGACTGCCGAAGTGATTGCCGGGGGCGATCTGGATGCGGCGGGTGCTGCGTTGCTTGCATGGTATGACACCCATGCGCGGGAAATGCCGTGGCGGGTCGGTCCGGCGGATCGGGCCGCCGGGGTTCGGCCCGATCCCTATCGCGTCTGGCTGTCCGAGGTGATGTTGCAGCAAACCACCGTGGCCGCCGTGCGCGCCTATTTCCGCCGGTTCACCGAGCTGTGGCCGACGGTGGGCGATCTGGCCGCCGCGCCCGATGCGGCGGTGATGGGGGAATGGGCGGGGCTTGGCTATTATGCCCGGGCGCGCAACCTGCTGGCTTGCGCGCGGGCGGTGGCACAGCGTCATGGCGGGCGCTTTCCTGACACGGTTGAGGGCTTGCGCGCCTTGCCCGGCATCGGGCCCTATACCGCCGCCGCCGTCGCCTCGATTGCCTTTGACCGGCCTGCCGTGGTGGTGGATGGCAATGTGGAACGGGTTGTGGCGCGGCTGTTTGCGGTGGAAACACCTTTGCCAGCGGCGAAGGCGGAACTGACGCGGCTGGCCGGGTTGTTGACCCCCGCCGACCGCCCCGGCGATCATGCGCAGGCGATGATGGATCTGGGTGCCACGATCTGCACGCCGCGCAAACCGGCCTGCGGGATTTGCCCGGTGATGGCGTTCTGCGAAGGCCGCAAGCAGGGCATCGCCGACGATCTGCCGCGCAAGGTCCCAAAGGCAGCCAAGCCCACGCGGCAGGGCATTGTTTGGGTGGCGCGGCGGCCCGATGGCGCGCTGGTGCTGGAGCGGCGGGTGGACAAGGGGCTTTTGGGCGGAATGCTGGGCTTTCCGGGGGATGGCTGGGATGGTGCGGGCGGGGAAGCCCCGCTGTCTGCCGACTGGCGGGTGGTGGGTGAGGTGCGCCATACCTTTACCCATTTCCACCTGATCCTGTCGGTTGCCGTTGCGGATACCGAGGCTGTGCCGTTGCGCGGAGAGTGGATGGCGATGCCCGCGTTTCATGCCACCGATCTGCCCACGCTGATGCGCAAGGCGCATGATCTGGCCGTGGCAGCGGGGGGGGCACACCCCCCGAGACCATTGGCTCTTGAACCAATGGCGAACCAATTGTCCCACCCCGTGGGATATTTGGGCCAGTATGAAAGCCTGCCGGGCAGTATGGAGGGGGAGGAGGGATGACGCGCGTGCGAATGACCGATGCCTTGCCATTCTGGGCCTCGCTGGGGACGGTGCCTTTGGCGGTGCTGGGGGCGTTGGTCGGCGGATGGACGGTTTGTCTGCTGCCCGTTTACAGTTGGGTGCTGTTTTCGTTGCTGGATGCGGCCTTGGGGATGAACCGCGACAATGTTGATCCCACGACACCCGAGAGCGAGTTGCTCTGGTATCGGCTGATCACGCTGATCTGGTTTCCGGTGCAGGCGGGGCTGCTGTTCTGGCTGATCTGGTATGTGCCGCAGGCCCCGCATCTGGACCGGGCCGAGCGGCTGGTGCTGTTTTTGGGCATGGGGGTTGCCTCGGGCACCATTGGCATCAATTACGCGCATGAGCTGATGCATCAGAAAGCTGCCGTTGAGCGCTGGATGGGCGATCTGTTGCTGGCCATGGTGCTGTACAGCCATTTCCGCTCCGAGCATCTACGGGTGCATCACCTGTACGTCGCCACCCCGCGCGACGCGGTGACCGCGCGGTATAATGAAGGCTTTCACCGCTTTTTCCCGCGCGTGTTGTGGCGCTGCCCGCAATCGGCCTTTCGGGCCGAGGCGGCGATGCTGGCGCGGCAGGGGCGCCCGTGGTGGCACCGCAGCAACCCGGTCTGGCGTTATGGCGCGCTGCAAGCGGTGATGCTGGCGCTGGCCTTTGGTTTGGGGGGCTGGCTGGGGCTGGGGCTGTTTGTCTGGCAGGCGGGGGTGGCCGTCTGGCAGTTGGAACTGGTGAATTACGTTGAGCATTACGGGTTGACCCGCAGGTATCTGGGCGAAGGGCGGTATGAGCATGTCTTGCCGCGCCATAGCTGGAACGCGGCGCACAAGGCATCGAACTGGCTGCTGATCAACCTGCAACGCCATTCGGACCATCATTACAAGCCCGACCGAAGGTTTCCCCTGTTGCAGACCTATGACGCGCGAGAAGCGCCGCAACTGCCCTATGGCTATCCGCTGATGAGTGCGGTGGCGATGATTCCGCCGTTATGGAAACGGGTGATGAACCGGCGGGTCAAGGCGTGGCGGCGGCAGTTTTACCCCGATGTGACCGACTGGAAACCCTATAACAAGGCATTGAACCCGCTGCCAAAGGGCGCGCCGTAAGGGCCTGTCTGTCAGGGCAGGTGGCCCCAGTGGCGCAGGGCTTGGGCCAAGGGGGCGACAAATCCTTCGTCGCTGTGGCGTTCGGCCACCGGCACCGCGCGCTGTGGGCCGATATGGGCGGCGCGTGCCAGCAATGAGGCAGTGGTCAGGCCGGGCGCTTGCTTCCAATAAAGGCCGGGCGCAAGGGTATAGCAGCCCGTCGCTTCTGCATCGGGATAGGGCAGGATCAGCAAAGCGCCGGGGCGGGCCTGTGCCACGATGCGGTGTTCCAGCAGATGGCGCTGGGCGGTATTGGCGATCGGGCGGTAGGCGTAGATCACGTCAAAATTGCCGTAATCTGGAAAATCCAGCGCATTTCCGAAATGAATATGGGTGCGGGCAAGCGGCAGGTTGCCGGTCAGCCAAGGGGTTGGTGTCGCCTCGGCAGCAGCGCGGTTGCGGCGGGCGGTTGCCAACAGCGTTTTGGCACGACGGGCGGTTGCAGGTGTGATCTCGATCCCTTCCAGATAATCAAACATCTCTTGCGCAGCCAAAAGTTTCAGACCCAGCCCGCAGCCGACATCAAGGAACGACCATGGCTCTGGCCGGTCCATGGCGCGCAAAAGCCGCCCGGCAGCGCGGATCAGGTGCAGGAAGCGGCCCATCGGCAACGGTATATCGCCATGCCGACCGTCCTCGATCAGCGCCGGAGCGGTGGGTGACAGGGCCAGATGCAGATGTTCGAACAGCCGCTCGAGCGTGGAGTCGGCTGGTACGTCGGGCAACAGAGGCAGTGGGCGCTGGTGGATCACCTGTTCCAGTCGTGTCGTGCAATCGTACCACAGGCTAAGGCTGCGAGAGCGGCGCAGGAAATCGAGCCGCGCGGCAAGCGGGTCTTGGGATTCAACGAAATAGCGTGCGGTGATCTGGCCCAGGCGGATGACCTGTTCCTGCGCAATATGGAGTGCGCCTAGAATGGCGCGGCGGCGGGCCGGGGTGAAGGGGGGCCGGATCTCCTGCGCCAGTGCTATGACCAGCGGTCGAAGCCCGGTTTCGATCCGGGCGGCGGCGCTGCGCAGGTCTAGACCCGCACCATAGACTTCCGGGTCGGTGGAAAACATCGCGGCCTCGGGGTGAAGGGGGAATCACGCGGGACTGGAGCCATGCTAGGCCAAAGCAAAAAGCCCCGCCATGCGGACATGGCGGGGAGGTGTGCCGCAGGCGGACCGCGGCACAGGCGTTCTGGAATGTCGAAAGGTCAGTGCGGGCGGCCCTGATCGGCCTCCATCTCGGCCCTGATCTGCTGGCGTAGCAGGTCGATGGGCACCATCTTGCCATCGCGCTTGAAGTGCCAATAGGTCCAGCCGTTGCAGCTTGGCGCGCCTTCCAGCGCGGCGCCAACCTGGTGGATGCTGCCCTTCACATCATTGCCGATCAGCGTGCCATCGGCGCGGACCTTGACCTTGAAACGGTTGCCGATGGAGAACAATTCCTCGCCCGGGCGCAGCATGCCGCGTTCGACCACCTGGCCAAAGGGCACGCGCGGTTCGGCGCGCTTGGACCCGGTGATTTCAAGGGCCGAGGCGTCGAAACGGCGGACACGTTCGATGCGGGCATGCGCGGCCTTGCGGTAGGCTTCTTCCCGTTCGATCCCGATGAAATCGCGGCCCAGCATCTTGGCCACGGCGCCGGTGGTGCCGGTGCCGAAGAACGGGTCCAGCACGACATCGCCAGGGTGGGTGGTGGCGATCAGCACGCGGTGCAACAGCGCCTCTGGCTTTTGTGTCGGATGCGCCTTGTCGCCGTTGTCATCCTTCAGCCGCTCATGCCCGGTGCACAGCGGGATCACCCAGTCGGACCGCATCTGCACGCCGTCATTCAGTTCCTTCAGCGCTTCGTAGTTGAAGGTGTATTTGCTGTCCTCATCCCGGCTGGCCCAGATCAGGGTTTCATGGGCGTTGGTCAGGCGTTTGCCGCGAAAGTTCGGCATTGGGTTCGACTTGCGCCAGACCACATCATTCAGCATCCAGAACCCCTGATCCTGCAAGGCAGAGCCGACACGGAAGATGTTGTGGTAGCTGCCAATGACCCAGATCGCCCCATTCGGCTTCAAAAGCCGCTTGGCGGCAGCCAGCCAGTCGCGGGTGAACTTGTCATAGGCGGCAAAGCTGGAGAACTGATCCCAGTGGTCATCGACCGCATCGACCTTGGAGTTGTCGGGCCGGTGCAGGTCGCCCTTCAGTTGCAGGTTATAGGGCGGATCGGCGAAAATCAGGTCCACTGACCCTGCGGGCAGGGCGTTCATCACCTCGATGCAGTCACCTGCAATGATCTGGTTCAGCGGCAAGGTCGGTGCCTTGGCCGGAGCATTCTTGGTCGCCATATCTGCCTCGTCTGACGGCTGCTTGATGCGCCGTTCGTTGACGAAAAGATGATTCAGACCTGATTCGCCGTCAAATTCTTTTTTGAATCAAGGGGTTATATAAATATCTTGATACAATATCTTGTGGACGGGCGCGAAGGAACGTCTATGAACGGGGGTTACGCCCAAATCTAGAAGCGCCTGAAGATGGGCCTTTGTCGGGTATCCGGCGTTCCGCTCCCAGCTATAGCCGGGGTATTGTTGCGCCAAATCCACCATGAGGCGATCACGCGTCACCTTGGCCATGATCGAAGCGGCGGCAATCGACAGGCTTTTGGCATCGCCCTTGATGATCGCCTCGGCCCGGGGCCGCAGCCCGGGGGGCAAAATATTGCCGTCAATCAGCGCGTGGCCCACCGCGCCCAACCCTGCCACCGCGCGCTCCATCGCCAGATGAGAGGCGCGCAGGATGTTCAGCGTGTCGATCTCTTCCACGCTGGCATGGGCGATGCAAACCTGTGCTGTTTCGGCGATCTGGTCGAACAGCACCTCTCGCTGGCGGGCGGTCAGGGCCTTGGAATCCGACAGGCCGGACGGAATGCGGGCGGGGTCCAGGATGACGGCGGCGGCGGTGACCGGCCCGGCAAGGGGGCCGCGCCCCACCTCGTCCACACCACATATGGGGGACAGGCCGCGCGCAAGGGCGGCGGATTCAAAGCTGAAATCGGGGATCGGTCTGGGCATGGCTTTGGCCTAGCGCGAAACCGGGCGCGAAAAAAGGGGGTGAGGGCGCCTGTTCCCCCACCCCCGAACGGGGCCACAACTTGCCTTGCGCAGCCCCGGCGCAGCGCGACCTTGGGGGCTTAGTCGCGGTCGCTGCTGCGCGGCAATCTTGATCCGCCAAAGCCTGCGCGGCGCAGGCACTGGGCCGAAAACAGCTTGTCGCGCTGGCCATAGATACGGACCGAGCGGCCGCAGTCTGGCAGGTCACGGAAGCCATAGTCGCGCAGGCACCGCCCGCCATACAACGTCACCCTGCCACTGTCGCGGCTGTCGATGGTGATGGCGCAATCCTCGGGGATGCGGCGGCGGTTGTGACGGTCGCGCGCTTTGTAATGATCCCCGCGGTAATAATCGCCACTGCCATAGTAATCTTCGTCGTCATACTGCGGACGGTCGCCATCGCGGTGCTTCATGTCATTCACGATGGCACCGACGATCAGGCCGCCGACGATGATTTTGGCCAGATTATCGCTGTCTTCATCGGCCTGCATCGGGGTGGCGCCGACCAGAACAACCGCAGCGGCGGCAGCCAGCATGGCGATGCCTTTCCATAGGCGCACCGGCTTGGGAGCAGCCGCGTTGCGGGCCTGCAAAAGCGCTGTCTCGGCAAGGGTTTCCGAGTTCATGTCGTTCAAGCTGTATGCGGTCATCGTGACCTCCTGTTGCCGTTCTTGTGTCCCGCCAAAGTGAGGAGCCAACTGGCGACTCGGCCGATGGGACCATGCAGCAAACCTGCGCCTTAGCCGTGGTGAAGGACAATAACGCGGCGGTGATATGCGATATCAACGCGGAAACCCGCCGTTGGTTATTGAATAACCCCACCCGCCCGGCGCAGGATGAGGCTACCTTGACGGAGAAGCGAGATGACGCGCCTAGCGCCCTTCCTTATGGCCTTTGCGGTGCTATTTGCGCTGTGTGGGCCTGCGTCCGCCGATTGCTATGCCGATTACAAGGCCAAGCAAGACAATCCCTTGCGCCTGCATTACGGGGTTGCGCAGGTGTCTGCCTGCGACAAGAAGGCGGCAGCGGCAGAATTGCGGCCCCGGCTGGAGCAGGCCGGTTGGACATTGTTGAACGTGCTTTCGGTGTTCGGGCCGGAAGGTCTGAATGAAAGGAAAGGCAGTGCCGGAGACTACTTCCTCCGTTTCTGACAGCCTGCGCGCGGGCAACCGCGTGGTGGCTTACGGTATCGCTGCCATTGTCGTGATCCTGTTGGGCGCGGCGGTGTTTCTGTTTGTCAGCCTGCCCGACGCCAATGCCTTCAACGCACGGGTTGAACGGCTGTTCGTTGAAAACAATGACCTGACGACGGCGGCGGAAATCAAGCTGCTGGAAATCCTTGCCCAATCCGGCACCTCTTTTTCCGAAGTTCTGGCCAGCTATCGCAGCGTGATCTTTGTGCTGTTGCTGTTTTCCACCGCTCTGCTGGTGGCGTCGCTGGTGTTTCTGGTCACCATCGTCACGCTGAACCGCCGGATTTCGGCCATTCAGCGGTCGGGCATTCAGGTGTCGTCGATGCTGATCAGCCGCGAGGCGCGGGCGGTTTACATCAACGACATGGAGTTTCAACTGACCGAGGCGGCGATTGAAACCCTGTCGGTTCTGGCCGAAGCGCGACTGGATGATGAGGTGATGACCGGCGTTCAGATTGAAGCCGTCATCTCTGGCCGCAATGAGGCGGATTGCGAAGAGGCGGCGGGGGCGACGCGGGTGAAACGCCTGCGCGATGCCCTTGGCAACCAGTTGGTCAGCGAACTGCTGGTGAAAACCGTCGCGCGGCGCGGCTATATGCTGGCGGTGGGCAAGGATGCCATCCGCATGATCTGATCAGCCGACAAACCGGGCTAGGCCGCGAAACAGCGCGACCACCCGGCCATCGCCTGCCGTCACCGTCACATCCAGAACCGCGCTGCGGCCCTGCCGCGAGATCTGGGTGGCCTGCGCGGTCAGCACCTCGTCCAGCCGGGCCGGGGTGACGTAGTGGATGGAGGCTTCCTGCGTCACCGCATTTTCATCGCCCGCATTCGCGGCAAAGCCAAAGGCGGTATCGGCCAGCGTAAAGATCAGCCCGCCATGACAGGCGCCGTGCAGATTCAGATGCTCGGCCGCAACCGTCACCTCCAGCGTGCTGTCGCCGGGCAGGGCACGCAGCACGCGGATGCCCAGATTGCGCGGCAGGGACGAGGTTTGCAGCTTGCTGGCAATCTGGTCGCTGATCATCGGGCAAGAATATCCTTCACCATCGGAATGACCTTGGTGCCGTAAAGCTCGATACAGGTCATCTGTTGTTCGTGGGGCACCGGGCCTGTGGTGTATTTCATGTCAAACCGCTGGATGCCAAGGTCGCGCATTGCGGCGGCGATCTTTTTCGCCACGGTTTCCGGGCCGCCGATGTAAAGCGAACCGTTTTCAATCTCGTCGATATAGCGGTCCTTGGTGACTGGCGGCCAGCCGCGTTCGCGCCCCAGACGGCCATACATGTCCTTGTAATGCGGCCAGAAGGTTTCGCGCGCGGCCTCATCCGTCGCCGCAACAAAGCCGGGGGAGTGGATGCCGACGGGCCGTTCCGGGCGCTGCATCTGCTGGCAGGCGCGTTGATAGAGATCGATATAGGGCAGGAACCGGCGCGGATCGCCGCCGATGATCGCCAGCATCAGTTGCAGGTCTTGCCGCACCACGCGCACCACCGACTCCGGGCTGCCGCCGACGCCGACCCAGGTGGTAAAGGGCTTGTCACCCACCGGCGGATAGACGCGCTGGTTGGTCAGGGCGGTGCGGTGCTGGCCCTGCCAGGTGACATCTGCCCCGTGAACCAGCTTGGCGAACAGGTCCAGCTTTTCCTCGAACAGCATGTCGTAATCGTTCAGGTCATACCCGAACAAAGGATAGCTTTCGGTAAAGCTGCCGCGCGCCAGAATCACCTCTGCCCGGCCGTTCGAAATGGCGTTCAGGGTGGAAAAGCGTTGGAACACGCGGACCGGATCGTCCGAGGACAAAACAGTCACGGCGGTGCCAAGCTGAATCTTTTCGGTGCGGGCGGCGATGGCGGCCAGCAGGATTTCGGGCGAGGAGATTGCGAAATCCGGGCGGTGATGTTCGCCAAGGCCGATGAAATGGATGCCCACCTGATCGGCCAGCACGCCCTGTTCGACCACATCGCGCAGCACCTGATCCATTGGCTTCAACGCGCCGGTTTCATCGACCGTCACATCGCCAAAGGTATCAAGGCCAAGTTCAATCGCGCTCATCTTTGTGCCCCTTTGCTGTTGGATCAGACATAGGGGGTGCGGGCGGGTCGGGAAAGCCGGATTGGCGCACAGGACTTGCGCGGGGATGATCAGGGGCGGGGTTTTAGGCCGCCCATGTTCGGGCGGTTCAGGAAACGCACCGCGTTTCCCCGCCCGTGCGCGACATGTCCGCTAGAGCCGGTGGTAGCAAGAGCCACCGAGAGGCCAGCGCCCGCCGGGGGCGGGTCGGGCGCTGGCCGGGCCTTTGAGGCCCGGCGGTTCTGATTGCACCTTCATCGCATGGCGAAGGCGATGGCCTTCGCCAGATCGCACCTCGGGTCAGGGGACAGGCCGATCAGCCCCCCAGATGCCGCGCGCCCCGCGCTTCGGCCAGATCCATCTGCTTTTGCCGTTCACGGAACCGCTCGCGGTCGTCATCGGAATATTCAGCAAGGCAATGGTGACACGAGGCCCCGCGTTCATATTCCGGGCGCAGCTTGTCCTCGGGTGAAAGGGGGCGGCGGCAGGCGTGGCAACTGTCATAGGCACCCTGCACCAGCCCGTGCCCGACCGAGACGCGTCCGTCAAAGACATAGCATTCTCCGTCCCACAGGCTGTCCTCTTGCGGAACCTCTTCCAGATATTTCAGGATGCCGCCCTTCAGATGGTAAACCTGATTGATGCCCTGCCCCAGCAGGAAGTTGGTAGATTTCTCGCACCGGATGCCGCCGGTACAGAACATGGCGATGCGCTTGCCGGCAAATCTCTCGCGATTTTCTTCCCACCACTGGGGAAATTCGCGGAAGCTGTGGGTGGCAGGGTCTACCGCGCCGCGAAAGGTGCCGATGGCGACCTCATAATCGTTCCTTGTGTCGATCACGGCCACGTCGGGGTCGCTTATCAGGGCGTTCCAATCTTCGGGGGCAACGTAATGGCCGACGCGGGCAGTAGGGTCCACATCAGGCTGACCCATGGTGACGATCTCGGCCTTCAGCTTTACCTTCATCCGGCCAAAGGGCGGGGTGTCGGCGGTGGCTTCTTTCCACTCCAGCCCCTCGCACCCCGGCAGGGCGCGCAGATGGGCGATCACCGCATCAATCCCGTCGCGTGGCCCGGCGATGGTGCCGTTCACCCCTTCGCGCGCCAGCAGCAGGGTGCCGGTGACGCCTTGGGCAAGGCACAGATCCAACAGCGGCCCGCGCAAGGCGGCGGGGTCGTCAAAGCGGGTAAAGTGATAGAGCGCGGCAATGGTCAGCATGTGGGCGGGGATAGGCCAACCGCAGGCTGCGGGCAAGCCCGGCGGTTGACCATGCGACCATTGCGCGCCACCCTTTGCCCGCCCTGAACCGGAGGTTTCCATGCGCGCACCGACCGAAGCCCTTATCGTGATTGATGTGCAGAATGATTTCTGCCCCGGCGGTGCCTTGGCCGTGGCGGGGGGCGATGAGATCATCGCCCAGATCAACGATCTTATGGAAGAGTTTGAAACCGTGGTGCTGACGCAAGACTGGCACACCGCCGACCATGCGTCTTTTGCCGCCAATCACCCCGGCGCTGCCCCCTTCAGCCTGACCGAAATGCCCTATGGCCCGCAGGTTCTGTGGCCGGTGCATTGCGTGCAAGGTACCAGCGGCGCGGCCTTTCACCCAGGTTTGCGCACCGATCCGGCGCAACTTGTCATTCGCAAGGGCTTTCGCCCCGAGATCGACAGCTATTCCGCCTTTTTCGAAAATGACCGCACCACGCCGACCGGGTTGGAGGGGTATCTGCGCGCCCGCGGGATCAGCACGGTCACGCTGGTCGGTCTGGCGACCGATTACTGCGTGGCCTATTCGGCGCTGGATGCAGCCCGGCTTGGCTTTGCCGTGACCATTCTCGAGGTGGCCTGCCGCGCGATTGACATGAACGGCAGTCTGGCCGAGGCGCGGGCCAACACGATTTCTGCCGGGGTGATCTGGGGCTAGCGCCCTGCACCCGGCCTTAACCTTTCCCGCGCAATCTGCCCCGAAAAGGGGATTTTGCGCGGATGACCACGGGGATGGCCACCACACCTGATGCCGGACCTGCCATCGGGCAGCGCACCGCATTGGCGGATTTTGCGGCCCGCAACAGTGCTGAGGGGCGGTTTCGCCGCTATGCCCGCGCGCGGGTGCGCGGTTTTGCGATGCGCCAGACCATGACGGTGTTCGGGGCGCTGACCATCGGTATTTTTGGCGCCCCCTGGATCGGTTTCGTCGCCGCGTTCACGGCGGTTCTGGGCGAGGCGGTCGATTGTCTTGTTCTGGCCACCACGCTGCGACAGGTCAGCATAACGGCCCGCTTGCGGCGGGCGGCGGCGGCCAGCGGGGCAGTGCAGGCCATCACCATTTCGGCCTGCATCCTTTTGTGCTGGGCCAAGGTGCCCTATTCCGAGGCGCGCCTGTTCGCTGCCGTCTTTCTGATGAGCGCAGCAATCAACGCGGGCCTTGTGCGCCACCATTTCGCCGAAGGCAGCCTGATGCGGTTGGTGGTTTACACGCTGACCGGGCTGGTGATGACGGGCAGCATCGCGCCCGGCCTGTTGCATGGGCAGGCCAGCGACTGGTTCGTTGTTCTCTCGATCACGATTCTGGCCTATGTCGCGGCGCTGTTCATTCAGGCGATGGAGCATGGCCGACAACAGAGGTTGCGGTTTGAAGCCGCGCTGTTAGAGGAGCAGGGCGCGCTTGAAGCCTCGCGCAGCGCGCTGGATCAGGCGGCGCGTCTGTCGGAACGGCTGGCGCTGGTGGCGCGCAAGGCCAATGACAGCATCATTTTCACCACGCCAGATGGGCGCATCGAATGGGTGAATGAGGCGTTCAGCCGCGTGACCGGCTATTCCGCAGCCGAGGCTGTTGGAAGGATGCCCAGCGATGTTCTGAACAGCCCGCTGACCTCGGACGAATCCCTCCAGATTCTGGCTGGCGCGCAGCAGGATTGTCGCCCCTGCCTGGTAGAGATCGCCAATCGCACCAAGGATGGCCGGGATATCTGGATGGAGGTGTCGATGACGCCTGTCCTGAAACCTGATGGGCGGCCAGATGTTTACATCGCCATTGAGCGTGATGTGACGCAAGCCAAGGCCCATGCTGCCGAACTGTCTGCCGCGCGCATCGCCGCCGAGGCGGCGGCGCAGGCCAAGGCGGCATTTCTTGCCACGATGAGCCATGAGATCCGCACTCCCTTGGGCGGCCTGATCGGAATGGGGGAGTTGCTGGAGGATACACAGCTTGACCCCCAGCAACGCCAGTATACCGCCACCATCGTCGAATCTGGCCGCGCGCTTTTGACCATTCTGAACGATGTGCTTGACCTGTCCAAGTTGCAGGCAGGCAAGGCAGAGCTGCGGCTGGAGCCGTTTTCGCTGACGGAAAGCGTGGTCAGGGCAGTTGATCTGTTGCGCCCTACGGCAGAGAAGAAGGGCATCGCGCTGACCGCCGACTGCCTTGATGGCTTGCCGCGCTATCTGGGCGATGCCGGGCGGTTGCGGCAGATATTGCTGAACCTGATGGGCAATGCGGTGAAATTCACCGCCGAAGGGCAGGTGGCGGTCAGTCTGGGCGTGACCCAGCTGGCTGGGCATGACGAAATTCGCATCGCCGTGGCCGATACCGGCATTGGCATTGCCCCTGACCGCATCGGACAGGTGTTCGACAGCTTTACCCAGGCGGATGCCACGATCAGCAGACAGTTCGGCGGCACCGGGCTGGGGTTGACGATTTCTCGCCTGCTGGCGGAACAAATGGGCGGTAATATCGAGGTGGCCTCTGTCATCGGTGAAGGGTCGGTCTTCACGCTGACGGTGCGGCTGGCGCGAGCGGCGGCGGCGGTTGCCGCCCCGTCGCGGCAGGGTGTGGTTGTGCCGCGCACGTCGCTGCATGTGCTGGTGGCCGAAGATAACCGCACCAACATGCTGATCGCGCGCAAGCTGCTGGAACCCGCGGTGGCCCGCCTGACGCAGGCGGAAAACGGCCGTATCGCGGTAGAGCGCTATCTGGATCAGCCGCCCGATCTGGTGTTGATGGATGTCTCGATGCCAGAGATGGATGGGCTGTCTGCCAGCCGCGCCATTCGTGCTCATGAGGCGGCCCATGGGCTGGCCCCTTGCCCGATTCACGCCCTGACCGCCTTTGCCGCGCCCGAGGACGAAGCCGCCCGCCGTGCTGCCGGAATTGACGGCGTGCTGACCAAGCCCTTGTCGCGGGCCGATCTTTATGCGCTGATCGCCCGCATTGCCGGGCAGGCGGGTTGTGAGCCCGCCCCGGCGCATGGCATAAAGACGGCTGAACAGGGGGGCAGGGCATGGTCGATATCGCGACGCGGGTCCACAATCACAACTGGAAGATCGACCCGATTGTCCGGTCTCTGATCGATGATGACTTTTACAAGTTGCTGATGTGCCAGTCGATCTTTCGCAACAAGCCCGACACACGGGTGACGTTCAGCCTGATCAATCGTTCCAAAAACGTACGGCTGGCCGATTTGATCGACGAGGGTGAACTGCGCGAGCAACTGGATCATGTGCGCGGCCTGTCGCTGAGCCGTGGCGAAAGCACCTGGCTGCGCGGCAACACCTTTTACGGCAAGCGCCAGATGTTCCGCCCCGATTTCATGGAATGGTTCGAAAAGCTGCGCCTGCCGCCCTACCATCTGGAAAAGCGCGACGGCCAGTATGAGCTGACCTTTGAAGGCAGTTGGCCAGAGGTGATGTTGTGGGAAATTCCCGCGCTGGCCGTGCTGATGGAATTGCGCAGCCGGGCGGTGTTGAAAGACATGCGCAAGTTTGAACTTCAGGTGCTTTATGCCCGCGCCATGACCCGGATCTGGGAAAAGATTGAGCGCCTGCGCGCGCTGCCCGACCTGAAGATTGCCGATTTCGGCACCCGCCGCCGCCATTCCTTCCTGTGGCAAGACTGGTGCGTGCAGGCGATGCAAGAAGGGCTGGGGTCCAAATTCATCGGCACCTCGAACTGCCGCATCGCGCAGAAACGCGATATCGAGGCGATCGGCACCAATGCCCATGAACTGCCCATGGTTTATTCGGCACTGGCCAAGAGTGACGAAGAACTTGCGCGCGCCCCCTATCAGGTGCTGGCCGACTGGCATGAAGAGCATGATGGCAATCTGCGCATCATCTTGCCCGATACCTATGGCACAGCGGGTTTCCTGAAAAACGCGCCCGACTGGCTGGCAAGCTGGACCGGCATCCGCATTGACTCGGGCGATCCGGCAGGGGCCTGTGAGCTGGCGATCCGCTGGTGGCAGGAACGCGGCGAAGACCCGATGACAAAGCTGGTGATCTTTTCCGACGGGCTGGATGTGGAACAGATCGAAAGCCTTTATGCCCAGTTCAACGGGCGGGTGAAGGCTTCGTTCGGCTGGGGCACTTTGTTGACCAATGATTTCCGCGGGCTGGTGCCGGATGATGCGCTGGCACCCTTTAGTCTGGTGTGCAAGGCGGTGTCGGCGGACGGTCACCCCACCGTCAAACTGTCGGACAACCCCAGCAAGGCGATGGGCCCGGCCGAGGAGGTTGCGCGTTATAAACGGGTGTTCGGCGTGGGGGATCAGGTGGCAACCGAGGTGCGCGTCTGATCAGCCGATCACGCGGGCCGCGCAATCCAGCGCGCGGGCCAGATGGCGGGGGTGGACCGGATCGCCCGGCCCCAGCCGCGTCATCGCCCAGCCGACCGAGGCGCAGCACCGCATCAGCGTGAAGGTTTCCACCATCGCGCGGTCAGCGGTGCCATAGCCCTGCATCAGCGCATCGCGAATGTCGGCATAGGCGGGTTCGTCCAGGTTCTGCGCCAGCGCCGTGCCCAGATCGAACAGGCGGAACCCCCAGCCGCTGTCATCAAAGTCGATCAGCGACAGGCGGTCGCCATCTACAAAGATATTCTCGCGCAGCAGGTCGGCGTGGATCGGGGCGATTTTGGCGCCCGCCGCAAGATGCGCGGCCATGCGGTCATGCAGAAAGTCGCGCGCCTCGGCCAGTCGGGCGGTTTGGGTGGGCGTCGCCTCCGGGTGGTCCCAGAACCGGCCCCACAGGGGGGCCTCGCCCACAAGGCCCGCAATGTCCCAGCGGGGGCGGGTGAAATCGGCAGGCAGGGTAAGCCGGTCGGTCGCGGCGTGGAACTGGGCAACCAGCGCGCCAAAAGCGTGGTGCAGTCGCAGGGTCTGGGCGGGCGGATAGGGCAGTAGCGTGCCACCCGCGCCAAGAGGGATGCCCGCAACCCATTCGATGACCGAGGCCGCCCGGCCGCCGGGCAATTCGGCCAAAAGGTCACCGCCTTGGTGCGGCAGGGCGGCGGGCACCGCGACGCCTTCGCCCGCCAGCGCGGCACACCACCACAGCTCTGACCGGATCGCCGCAAAATCCTGATAGCCGGGGCGGTGCAGGCGCAGGGCGGCGCGGGCACCGCCGGGCAGGCGAATCTCGTAAACCGCGTTTTCGCGGTGGCTGAGCAGGCGGACCACCTCGGCCCCCCAGTGCGTGGCGGCTTGTTGAGCAAGGGTGTCAGTCATTCGTCGTCGTCCACTTTCCCGCGCAGGGATTTCACATCGCCGCGCGCCTGTTTGGCGGCAATACGGCGGCGTTGGCTGCCCAGCGTGGGCTTGGTTGCGATGCGGCGTTTCGGGGTGACAAGGGCGGCGCGGATCATCTCGACCAACCGTTCACGCGCGATTTCGCGGTTGCGCGCCTGGCTGCGGGTGTCTTCGACCTGAATCACCAGTGCACCTTCCAATGTCCATTTCCGACCGGCGATCCGCTTGAGCCGTGCCTTGACCGGGGCAGGCAGATGGGGCGACCGCTCTGCCTCGAACCGCAGTTCGACGGCAGTTGACACCTTGTTGACGTTCTGCCCGCCGGGGCCGGAAGACCGCACAAAATTTTCGCTGATTTCCCAGTCGGCGATGCTCAGGGTATCTGTAATTCGCAGCATATCGCACCAAAGAGAAAGGGCCGCCGTTGGTGGCGACCCCTTCCGAGATCCAAGGAGATGGGCCAGTTAGGTTCAAGCCCAATCATAGTGTGATTTCAAGGGTTTGCCCTAAAAATCCCCCTGATGACTGTCCCGACACGTCTCTCCAACGTCACTCTAGACACTGGATCACCTCCTTTCGAAAAGTTGCCGATGAGGTGAGCCTGACACAGATTTTGTGTTTGTCAAAAGTTTTTACGCTACCCGTGCCGTGCGTCGTGCAACTGCCAGTCTGAAGGGCAAAAGTGCCACGCCATCGACCAGAACCTTGACGCAAAAGTCGGCCACAGCCAGCGATGCCCAAAGGGGAACCGCTGCCCCAAAGCCCAAAAGCGACACTGATCCTGCGGCCCAGGACACGTCATTCGCCGGTTCGATCCAGACAAAAGCGGTGGCAAAGGCCAGCGGGAAGAAAATCGCGGTATCAATGGCAGAGCCTAAAAAAGAGGCAAAGAATGGTGCCTGCCACCATGGCGCGCGGCGCAGGCGGGAAAAGACTGCAATGTCCAGCAACTGCCCGATCAGGAAGGCCGTACCAGAGGCCACTGCGACGCGAAGGGTGACGATGGGGCCAAACTCGCCCATGATCTGCGTGCCGATCATCGAACACAGCAGGCCGGTGACGAAACCGGCATAGACCACACGCCGCGCGGCGGCTGCCCCGTAAAAGCGGTTGGTCAGGTCGGTGACCAGAAAGGCCACGGGATATGTGAAGGCTCCCCAGGTCAGCCATTGGCCGACCGGAAACTGCACAAGGATGTTGGAGGCCACCACAATGACGGCCATCGCCAGAACGGCGGGAAGAAGTGCGCGCATGATTTGATCCGTTTTTTACAAGGTCGCGGAGACTTGGCCCCAAGTCGGGGACGCGTGGCCTTAGCCCCAAACGGTGATGGTCGTCAATCGCCTAGCGCGATGTCAGCACATCCATGCACTGCTTGGGCAGGTCGGCCATGGTGTATTGGCGCGGGCCCTTCTTTTTGGGCGTGTCCTCATCCTCGGGCTTTTTCTTCGACGGTTTGGGGTGCAGATAGTCATCCGACACCCACCACATCAGCGTATCGTCGCAGCCATCGCCACCGTTTGACAGATCGGCCACGGTGGGCTTTTGCGTGTCGCACAGGCGCGCGCCCTTGGGGCATTTCAGGCGCACATGGAAATGGGTGTCATGCCCGCCGATGGGACGGATTTTCTGCAACCATTTCTTGTCGGCCTTGCTGGCAGACTGGCACATCTGGATTTTGACGGCGGCAGCCACGAAAATCCGGTCCACCCGCGGGTCAGAGGCGGCCATCTGCAACAGTGCCGCGCGATCCGGTGTCCAGGCCTCGGTCACCGATTTCTGGTCGGCCGAGCGGACGGGGATGGACGAGATGCTTTCCCGCTGGTCGCGCGACAGCGACAGGGACCGGGGCCGCAGCCACCAGATGTCCGCATCCAGCCCGATCTGGTGGCTGGCGTGCCCCGATGTCATCGGGCCGCCGCGCGGCTGGCTGATGTCGCCCACATAGATGCCCGGCCAGCCAACCTGCGTCGCCATCACCGACAGGTCTTGCAGAAAACCGATCATCGCAGGTTGGCCAAAGTTGCGGTGCCGCGACAGGCGCATCGCTTGCCAGGTCGGCCCGGTTTCCGGCAGTTCCATCAGCCCCGCCGCACAGCCCTTGGCATAGCTGCCAACGGGCATAGGGTCTTGCTGGCTGGGCCCATCGACAGCGCCGAACAGCTTGTTGGCCAGTTTCTCGGCCTCTGCCGGCAGGGGGGTGGCCAGAAGGGCAAGAAGCAGCAGCTTGCGGATCATGCCTGTTCCCCCCGTGGATTGACCCAGACCAGCAGCACAAGCCCCACAAGGAACAACAGGATGATGGGCGAAATTCCCAGCCGCGCACTGCCGGTGATGGTGGTGGCAATGCTGATCAGCGCGGGTGCGATAAAGCTGGTGACCTTGCCCGACAGGGCGAACAAGCCAAACGCCTCGGTCGCGCGGTCTGGCGTGGTGTGGCGCAGCACCATGGTGCGACTGGCGGCCTGCAACGGCCCGCCCGCAGCGCCAATCAGTGCGCCGCAGATGTAAAAGATGATGTCCGGCAGGTTCGACGCCGAATCCATCGGTATGCCCCACAGGCTGTCGCGCTCCATCCCGACGATCACGGCGCAGACCAGGATCAGCACAATGATCGACCCGACGATGACGGGTTTCGGCCCAAAGCGGCTGTCAAGCTTGCCGCCCCACCAGCTTGCGATCATCGCCGTCACCCCGCCAAGAATGCCGAATACGCCGATCTGACCAATCTCCCAGCCCATAACGTTCGAGGCATAGATGCCGCCAAAGGCGTATATTCCTGTCAGCGCATCGCTATAGGCCAGTGAAGAACCCAGGTAGGCAGAGAGGCTTTTCCGGAACCGCAGCCCCTTAATCAGCTCCCAAAGACTGGATAGTGCGCGACCCACATGCAGCGCGCCCGCTCCGCCCGGTGGCTCTTTTACCCATAGCCAGAAAGGGACCATGGAAACGATAAACCAAATCGCGGTGAATGGGCCAACCGCGCGAGTGCCTTCACGCGTTTCCGGATCATCGCCCAGAAGAGGGGGCAACCCAAAATAAGAAAGGCCTGTATCGCCCTTTGAGATAAAGAACCCCAGCATTAGTGTCAGCGCGATCAACCCGCCCAGATAACCAAAGGCAAAACCGCTGCCCGAAACCTTTCCGATATCATCGCCCTCGGCCAGCGTGGGCATCAGGGCATTGGTGAAGATCGTGGCAAATTCCATGCCGATCAGGCCGATGCCGAACATGATGGCACCCCAGCGCAGGGTATTCAACTCTCCCCCCGGCATCATCCACCACAGGCTGGCCGCCCCCCCGACATACAGCACCGAGAACAGCCAGACCCAGACCAGCCGCCGCCCGGTGCCCTGCGCCACCGCGCCCAGAACCGGCGCCATCAGCGCGATGATCACCGAGAAACAGGCATACCAGAAGCTCCAGTAGGATTGCGCCGCCGCCTTGGCCGCTTCTTCCTCCAACCCGGTGCCCATGTAATAGCCACGGGCGACCTCGGCAAAATAGGGGGCAAAGACAAAGGTCAGAAGAAGGGTGTTATAGGGCTGGCTGGCCCAGTCGAAAAACCACCAGCCCCAGATGCGCTGTCGCTGCGTTGCCATTCCTGCCCCCTTGTTTCAGGCGATCAAGCCCGATGCCTTGGCAAATGGCAAGCTATGGTGTGACCCCGGGCGTTTCGGGCGGCCAGGCGCGCACCGCATCACCGGTGATCCAGGCCTGAACCCAATCGGGCAGAGGGGGGCTGGCCTCGGCCACGCCGAGGGCCGCCATCGCCTCGGTTGCCGGAACCATCCCACCTTTTGAGATGACGGCGGTACGGATCAGGATGGACGAGGTACAATCGCCGCCACGCCACATGCTTTGTTCAATATAGATGAACCGGGCATCCCAGCCGATCACCCGGCTGACCATGGTCAGCTTTTGAAACAGCGTAACCCGGCGGCGATAGCGGGTGGTGTTGCCCGCGACCGTCGCCCCCCAGCGCTTTTCCTTGACCAGCCGGTCATAGCCGATCCGCTTCAGCATCGGCAGGCGGCCAAGATCATAAAGCGTCAGGGTGCGGCCGTTGTTCAGCTCGCGCCACGGGTCCAGATCCCAGGGCCAGATGCGGACGGTAGAGACATGCGGCTCAAACGGGCCAAGACGGGGGGCTTTGCGGAACTTCCACAGCTCCTGCCACATGCGAAGATAGGGATACATCGGTACGCTCCTGTTCCGGGCCATCGGTGCCGCGCGCCTGCGCGGGCGTCAAGCGAAACGCTGCGGCAAGCCTTGCCCTTTTGGGGGTATCGCCCTAGAAATCCACAATCCCTTGTGGCCGGAGCCGAATATGACCACCATCTTTCAGGTGCTGTTGCTGATCGTCGATATTGCGAAATGGATCGTGCTGGCCAATGTGATCATGTCCTGGCTGGTGAACTTTCAGGTGCTGAACCTGCGCCAGCCCATCGTTTCGCAAATCTGGTATGGGCTGAAAGGCATTCTGGAGCCGATCTATGCCCAGATCCGCCGAGTGGTTCCCGTGATCAGCGGCATTGACTTTGCGCCGCTGGTGTTGCTGATCGGCATTTTCGCGCTGCGGCAGGCCATAGTGAACAACATGTATGCCCTTGGCTGACTTTGAAACGGCCTTAACCCGCAGCGGGGCAAACCAGTCTAAATGACATTCGATTCCCCTTTGACCGATGATCCGCAGGTGCTTTTGGCGCGCGTGTTCGGCTTTGCCTCGTTCCGGCCTGGTCAAATGGAAATTGTTGATGCGGTTTGTGCCGGGCGCAACACTCTGGCCATCATGCCGACGGGCGGCGGCAAGTCGCTGTGCTTTCAACTGCCCGCGCTGTGCCGGACGGGGGTGACGGTGGTGATCTCGCCGCTGATTGCGCTGATGCGCGATCAGGTCCGCAGTTTACGTGCGGCGGGGGTCGAGGCGGGGGCGCTGACTTCGGGCAACACCGAGGAAGAGACCGAGGCCGTGTTTCAGGCGCTGGAGGAGGGGCGGCTGAAGCTGCTTTACATCGCGCCCGAACGGCTGGCCCAATCTGCGACCCTGCCGATGCTGCGCCGCGTCGGTGTGTCGCTGATCGCAGTGGACGAAGCGCATTGCGTCAGCCAATGGGGCCATGATTTCCGCCCCGATTATCTGCGCATCGGCGAGCTGCGCCGCGCCCTGGGCGTGCCACTGGCCGCTTTTACCGCCACGGCCGATGCTGAGACGCGGGACGAGATTGTCGCCCGTCTGTTCGATGGCCAGCCGCCCGAAACCTTTCTGCGCGGGTTCGACCGGCCGAACATCCATCTGGCCTTTGCCGTCAAGGACAGCCCCCGCGACCAGATCCTGCGCTTTGCCGATGCACGGCGGGGCCAATCGGGCATCGTCTATGCCGCCACCCGCGCCAAGACTGAAACCCTTGCCCAGGCGCTGCGCGAGGCGGGCCACCCCGCCTGCCACTATCACGGCGGGATGGAGGCGGATGAGCGTCGCCGTGTGGAAATCCGGTTTCAGCAGGAAGACGGCCTGATCGTGGTGGCGACGGTGGCCTTCGGCATGGGCATCGACAAGCCCGATATCCGCTGGGTCGCCCATGCGGATCTGCCAAAGTCGATCGAGGGCTATTATCAGGAAATCGGCCGCGGTGGCCGCGACGGGGCGGCGGCGGAAACGCTGACCCTTTATGGCCCCGATGATATCCGGCTGCGCCGCTCTCAGATCGACGAATCGCTGGCCCCGGCAGAGCGGAAAGAGGCTGATCATGGTCGCCTGAACGCCCTTTTGGGTCTGGCAGAGGCGGTGGATTGCCGCCGCCGCCTGCTGCTGGGCTATTTTGGCGAGGTGCTGGCCGAGCCTTGCGGCAATTGCGACCTGTGCGACCGCCCGGCCAAGGTGTTTGACGCAACCGAGGTGGTGCGCAAGGCGCTGTCGGCGGTGTTGCGCACCGGCGAATGGTTCGGCGCGGGCCATCTGATCGATGTACTGACTGGCACCGCCACGCCCAAAGTGCGGGAACGCGGCCATGATGGCTTGCCCACCTTTGGTGTGGGCAAGGATTTGTCCAAGCCCGCCTGGGGCGCGGTGTTCCGCCAGATGATGGGCCGCGATCTCTTGCGCCCCGATGCCGAACGACACGGCGCGCTGCGGATGACCGACAATGCGATTCCGCTGCTCAAAGGCGAGGCCAGCATCACCCTGCGCCAAGATACCATCGACCGCGCCCGCCCGATGGTGGCGGTGAAATCGCAGGTCGCGGAAGAGGATGCACCGCTGCTCTCGGCCCTTAAGGCCAAGCGCCGCGCGCTGGCAGAGGCGGCGGGCGTGCCTGCCTATGTCATCTTTGCCGACCGCACCCTGATCGAACTGGCCGAACAGCGACCTCAGACGCTGGATGCCATGATGGGCATCACGGGCATCGGCGCGAAAAAGCTGGAAAGTTTCGGGGCAGAATTTCTGGCCGTGATCACCGGCGCGCCTGCGGTGCCCCTGCACCCTGTGCGGATGAAACTGGCGGGGCGGCCTGCGGGCACCCTGTTTGATCAGTTGTCGCAGGTGCAACTGCGCCTGCAACGCGGACAGGATGGCACCGGCAAACCGATGTCCTGCACCAACACAACCTTGCGCCATATCGCCGAGCAGCGCCCTTCGTCCCTGTCCGAACTGGCGCAGATCATCGGCATGGGCGAACAGAAAATCGACCGCTTCGGCGCAGCGTTCCTCGAGGTTCTCCGAGAAGCGTAAAGCCCGCACAGCCCCTCTTCTGCTTTCACATTGGTAGCAATATCCCACGGGTGCGACCATGGTTGCGCCATTGGTTCAAGAAACCATGGTCGCGGGGGAGTGAACCCCCCGGCATCAGCCAAAAGAGCAGCGTCTAGTCGAACGTCCCCGTGACCCGCCCGAACAGCATGAAGGCGCGAGCGGTGCGGGTGTCGGACAGATCGGCCAGATCGGCATCGCTGGCGTTATGTTCAAATTCCTGAAAGGCGCGGTCGAAGGTGCGCAGGAAATGGTGGGCCGCATCGCGGAACACCGGGTCTTCGCGCATACGCCCGGCGGTCAGCGCCAGAGAGGATCGGTCGCGCACCCCGCCAAGGGCGGCGATGGAGCGCCCGCGCTCTCCGGCAGCAAACTTGCGCCAGAATTCGGGGCGAGCACGGTCGGGCTTCAGATCATCCATGAAGATGCCGTCCTGCGCCAGCAGGGTCAGCACATCCTGTGCCGCGCGGATCAGCTTGGCGGCGGTACGGTCCTCCAGCGCCAGACGCAGGGCACGAAAGCCCTCTTTGTCATCGGGGCTTTCGGGAAATTGCAGCGCGCGGATGAAATCGGGCACCGACAGTGGCGGGCGCAGATCTTCTGCCGGAGTGCCAAGCGCCAGTGCAGGCTGCTCGGCCTGCGGTTCGGGGCGGGGGGCCGCCATCGCCGCCTTGCGGTCGGCCGAGGGCACCGACAGGCTGCTGTCACGGCGCGAGGTAAAGCTTGCCATCGCGGTTTCGGTGCTGCGGGTCGCGCGCTCGATCTCGGTCAGCTTTTTCTCGACAGAGGGCTTCGGTCCGGCCTGATTGGCGGCATAGTCGCGGCGCAGCGCCTCGACCGTGGCATGCAGCCTGCGCGCCTCGGCCCGCAGGGTGCGTAGTGACCGCAAAGTGACCACGGCGGTCCAGATCAGCACCAGCGGCAAAAACACCACCAGCAGTGACAGCGCCAGCCCCGGCGCGGATTCGCCCGGCGCGGTCAGCGCATAAGCCCCCACCGCCCCCATCCAGACAAAACTGAGCAATGCCGCGAAAATCTCGGTCATTGGCGCTTGCGTCAGATCGCGCAGCTTTGGGTCGGGCCGTTGGTCTTCGGGCAGGGTCATGCACCGTTCCCGCTGTGGTCAGAGGTAGCGAATCGTGACAACTTCATAGCTGCGCTGGCCGCCGGGGGTGCGGACCTCAACGCTGTCGCCTTCGTCCTTGCCAATCAGCGCGCGGGCCAGCGGCGAGCGGATGTTCAGCTTGCCCGCCTCAATATCCGCCTCGGTCTCACCCACGATCTGATAGGTTTTTTCCTCTTCGTTGTCTTCATCAACAAGGGTCACTGTCGCGCCGAACTTGATCGCGCCCGACAGCTTGGACGGATCGATCACCTCGGCCAGCGACAAGACGCCCTCCAGCTCTTTGATGCGGCCCTCGATGAAGCTCTGCTTTTCGCGCGCTGAATGATATTCCGCGTTTTCCGACAGGTCACCATGCTCGCGCGCCTCGGCAATGGCGCGGATCACGGAGGGGCGCTCCACCGTCTTGAGAATCTTCAGTTCTTCGTCATGCGCGTTGAAACCCGCGCGTGTCATCGGAATTTTTTCCATGGCCTTATTCACGCAAATGATAAGGTCACAGCCTTGCGGGCCATGACCTTGGAACCTCGTTCGCTTCACCTGACCCGATGGAGGGATGGATTGCAAGAGGGTATGCCGGGTTTCGGCGATGGTCTGTCGCGACCGGGTAAGAAAGTTTCCCTCATGCTGCGATGCCGAAATATGATGTTGCGTCGTGGTTGACCTGTGGCCTGCCTTAAGGCAATCACGCAGACGCGAGCCAGAACCGGGACGAGGGGAACAGCCATGCCACAGGATATCCAGCGCGAGGCGATGGAATATGATGTCGTGATCGTTGGCGCGGGGCCGTCGGGCCTGTCTGCGGCGATCCGGCTGAAGCAGTTGGACCCGAACCTGTCGGTCGTGGTGATGGAAAAGGGCTCCGAGGTCGGCGCCCACATCCTTTCTGGTGCGGTGCTGGACCCTTCGGGCCTTGATGCGCTGCTGCCCGACTGGCGCAGCATGGGTGCGCCGATCAAGACCGAGGTGAAAGAGGATAATTTCTACATCCTCGGCCCGGCCGGTCAGATGCGAATCCCGAATTTCCCCATGCCGCCCCTGATGAACAACCATGGCAATTACATCGTCTCGATGGCGAATGTCTGCCGCTGGATGGCGCAGGTGGCCGAAGGGCTGGGGGTCGAGATTTTCCCCGGCATGTCCTGTTCGCAACTGGTTTATGGCGACAAAGGCCAGGTGGTCGGCGTTGTGGCCGGTGAGATGGGCCTTGCTGCCGATGGCACGCCCGGCCCGAACTATGAGCCGGGGATGGAACTGCGCGGCAAATACGTTTTCCTGTCGGAAGGCGTGCGCGGCAGCTTGGCCAAAGAAGTCATCGCCAAATACGACCTGTCCAAAGGACATTGCCCGCAGAAATTCGGCATCGGCATGAAGGAAATCTGGGAGATTGATCCCAAGAAGCACCGCGAAGGCACTGTGACGCATACGATGGGTTGGCCCCTTGGCAGCAATGCCGGCGGCGGCAGCTTTATCTATCACCTTGAGAACAATCAGGTTTACGTCGGTTTCGTGGTTCACCTGAACTACAAGAACCCCTACCTCTACCCCTATATGGAATTCCAGCGGTTCAAGCATCACCCGATGGTGGCCGAGCTGCTGAAAGGCGGCAAGCGTGTGGCTTATGGCGCGCGGGCGATCAGCGAAGGCGGCTGGCAGTCGATCCCGAAAATGGTGGCGCCGGGCGTGGCGCTCTTGGGCTGCACCGCAGGTCTGGTGAACGTGCCGCGCATCAAGGGCAACCACAACGCCATGCTGTCGGGCAAGGCTGCCGCCGAGGCCGCCTATGCCGCGATCGGGGCGGGCCGTTCGGGCGATGAACTGAATGATTATGAGGCTGATGTGCGCGGCGGCGCGATTGGCAAAGATCTGAAAAAGGTGCGCAACGTCAAACCGTTGTGGTCGCGTTATGGCCTGATCGCCTCGCTGTTGGCGGGCGGGGCGGATATGTGGGCCAATACCTTTGGCCTGACCGTTCTGGGCACGCTGAAGCATGGCAAGACCGATGCTGCGGCAACCGAAAAGGCCGCCAAGCACAAGCCGATCGACTATCCGCGCCCCGATGGCGTGCTGTCGTTCGACCGGCTGACCAACGTGGCGTTCAGTTTTACCAACCATGAAGAAAGCCAGCCCGCGCACCTGCGGCTGAAAGACGCCAGCGTTCCGATCAAGGTGAACCTGCCGGAGTTTGCCGAACCGGCGCAGCGCTATTGCCCGGCGGGCGTGTATGAGGTGATCGCGGAAGAGGGCAAAGACCCGCGCTTCCAGATCAATTTCCAGAACTGCGTTCACTGCAAGACCTGCGACATCAAGGATCCGTCGCAGAACATCGTCTGGACCACGCCGATGGGCGGTGACGGGCCGAACTATCCCAATATGTAACGCCACACATCTGCGCGAGAATCGGCGGGCCGGGGGGCACATCTCCCCGGCCCGCATTGCTTTGGCGGCCTGCGCGTTCTAGCTTTGCCCCAGTCTTTGGAGATTGTGTTCATGGTCTTGCGTTCCGTCAAAGCTGCCCTTGCCACTTCTGCCTTGGCCCTGTGGGTGCTGGGCCATCCGGCATGGGCGGATGACGGCAACCCCGGAGCCTATCTTGCGGCGCAGGCGGCGCTGGCCCAGCATGATTTTGCCGGGGCGGCGGATTGGTATGGCCAATCGCTGCTGGCCGATCCGACGAACCCCCTGTTGCTGGAAGGGGCGGCCCTGTCGAACCTGTCGCTTGGCCGGATGGACGAGGCGTCGCGGCTGGCCGCTGCAATGACTACCTCGGACAAGCCCGGCCTTGTCAGCTTTCTGACCCAGATTGATGCCGGTGCCCGCAAGGGTGATTTCGGTGCCGTTTTGGCCACCGTCAAATCCGATCCGGGGGCAGGCACGCTGCTGGTTGGGCTGGTGACGGCGTGGTCCGAACTGGGCCAAGGCCGCATGTCCGAGGCGCTGGATGCCTTTGATACCTTGGCCAAAACCCGCCAGCTTGCCAATTTTGCCCTGTATCACAAGGCGCTGGCCCTTGCCTCGGCTGGTGACTACCAAAGCGCCGACAACATCCTGTCGGGCAAGGCCGCCGGGCCGATCTCGATGACGCGGCGTGGCGTGGTGGCGCATTTGCAGATCCTGAGCCAGATGGAGCGGAACGCCGATGCGCTGAAACTGCTGGATCAGGCCTTTGGCACCGGGCCGGACCCTTTGGCCGATGATCTGCGCCGCCGCCTGACGGCGGGCGAGCCATTGCCTTTTGACATGGCGCGCAACGCCAAGGATGGTCTGGCCGAGGCGTTCTACACCCTTGCCACCGCGCTGAACGGGCAGGCAGAGGATGCCTATACCCTGCTTTACAGCCGGATCGCCACCGACCTGCGGCCCGACAATGCCGATGCCGTGCTGATGACGGCGGGCCTGCTGGAGCAGTTGGGCCAGCACGACCTGGCGACCGAGGCCTATGCCAAGGTGCCTGCCGACAGTCCGATTTTCCACATTGCCGAAATGGGCCGCGCCGATGCTGCCTATGCATCTGGCCGCAAGGACGCGGCGGTCGAGATCATGCAGACACTCGCCCGCAGCCACCCCGATCTGTTGGTGGTGCAGGTCGGTCTGGGTGACATTCTGCGCCGCGAGGAGCGTTTTACCGAGGCGCGTGCCGCCTATGACGCCGCCCTTGCGCTGGTGCCCGACCCGCAGCCGAACCACTGGGCGATCTATTTCAGCCGGGGCATCTGTGCCGAACGGTCCGGCGATTTCCCCGCGACCGAGGCCGATATGCGGCAGGCGCTGAAGCTGAACCCGGATCAGCCGCAGGTGCTGAACTATCTGGGCTACAGCTATGTCGATCGCGGCCAGAATCTGGATGAGGCGCTGGACATGATCAAACGCGCCGTCAAGGCAGAGCCGGAGTCGGGCATGATCATCGACAGTCTGGCTTGGGCCTATTTCCGTCTTGGCCGTTATGCCGATGCGGTAGAGCCGATGGAAAAAGCCTCGCTGCTGGAACCTGTGGATCCCGTGGTTACCGACCATCTGGGCGATGTCTACTGGAAGGCCGGGCGCCAGCGCGAAGCGGAATTCCAATGGCACCGTGCCCTGTCGTTCAAGCCGACCGAGGCCGACGCCAAGCGCATTCGCCAAAAGCTGGACATTGGCCTTGATGCGGTGATGGCGGATGAGACGGCCCATCCGGTCAAGCAAGAAGCGGCGACGAATGGCGGCTGAAATGGCGCTTGCCCGCGCCAAGGTGAACCTGTGCCTGCATGTCATGGGGCAGCGTGCAGATGGCTATCATCTGCTGGATTCGCTGGTGGTTTTTGCCGGAACCGGCGACCGGATCACCGTCACCCCGGCCGCTGATCTTTCTCTGACGGTGACCGGCCCGCAAGGCGCTGGGCTGGGAGACGGTCCGGACAACCTGTGCCTGCGGGCGGCGCGGGTCTTTGGCCTGTCGTTGGGGGCGGCGATCACACTGGACAAGCATCTGCCCGTCGCCTCTGGCGTCGGGGGTGGGTCGGCGGATGCGGCGGCGGTGCTGGGGGCGCTGTCGCGGCTGTGGGGCGTGGCCTTGCCAGACGCGGCGGCGGTGCTGACGCTGGGGGCAGATGTGCCGGTCTGTCTGGCCGGGGTGCCTGCGCGGATGCGCGGGGTGGGCGAGCAGGTTGATCCGGTTCGTGGCCTGCCCGCCGCTTGGCTGGTGCTGGTCAATCCCGGTGTTTCGCTGTCCACTCCGGCGGTGTTTCGTGCCTTGGCGCGGCGTGACAATCCGGGCTTGCCCGATGCGCTGCCGTATTGGTCAACGGCGCAGGACCTGGCGGCGTTCCTGCGCCAGCAGCGCAATGATCTGGAACCCGCTGCCCTGACGTTGGTGCCGCAGGTCGGACAGGTCACGGCGGCGCTGGGGGCGCAAGCGGGCTGCCTGTTGGCGCGAATGTCAGGATCGGGCGCTACCTGCTTCGGGTTGTTTTCCGGGGCAGCGCAGGCCGAGGGGGCGGCACAAGCCCTGCGCCGCGCGCAACCCGGCTGGTGGGTGCAGGCCGCTGCGATGGCGAGTTAGACCGCCCGCAGCCCTAGCGGATGCGCGACACAACGAAATCGGCCAACTCGGCCAGCACATCGCGTAACGGGTGATTGGGCAACCGCTCCAGCGCGGCGCACGCCTTGGCCGACCACATCAGCGCATCGCTGCGCGCATCTTCCATCGCGCCATGGCGCTGCATCAGGGCAATCGCCTGCTCCAGATCGCCGTCGCCCTGCTGGCCCTTTTCGATGACCCGGGTCCAGAAGGCACGCTCTGCGGCATTGGCGCGGGCCACCGCCTTGATCACCGGCAGCGTCAGCTTGCGCTCGCGGAAATCATCGCCGGTGTTCTTGCCGATCACGGCGCTGGTGCCACCGTAATCCAGAAGGTCATCGGCGATCTGGAACGCAATGCCCAACGCATCGCCATAGTCGAACAGCGCCCGCACCTGCGCCTCTTCCGCGCCAGCAATCACGCCGCCCACTTCGGTTGCCGCCGAAAACAGCGCGGCGGTCTTGCCGCGCACCACCTGAAGGTAAATCCCCTCATCCGTCGCCAGATCCTGGGCTGCGGTCAGTTGCAGCACCTCGCCCTCGGCAATCGTGGCCGATGCATTGGCCAGAATGTCCAGCACGCGCATGTTGCCGGTTTCAGTCATCAACTGAAAGCTGCGGGCGAACAGATAGTCGCCCACCAGAACCGAGGATTTGTTGTCCCACAGCAGGTTGGCCGTCGGCCGCCCGCGCCGCTGGGTGCTTTCGTCCACCACATCATCATGCAGCAGCGTTGCGGTGTGGATGAATTCAACCGTTGCCGCCAGATGAACATGGTAAGGCCCGGCGTAACCGCACAGCCGCGCTGCGGCCAGCGTCAGCATCGGGCGCAGGCGTTTGCCGCCCGCCTCGATCAGATGGGCGGTCACTTCGGGAATGCGGGGGGCGTGTTCGCTGGCCATGCGGTCACGGATCAGCGCATTCACCGCGGCCATATCCGCAGCCAGCATTTCGGCCAATTGATCATGCGGTGTCTTGGCGGCAATATCCAGGCTCATCACCATTCCCCACGGGTCTCGACTTTTCCGGGCGGGGGCCGCAACACTGGCGGTATGAAACTGCTGCTTCAGACCACCGACCCCACTGCCATCGCCTTCGCTCAGGCCCTGCTTCAGGGCGAGGGTATAGACAGCTTTGTGCTGGACGTCCACACGAGCATCCTGGAAGGTGGGCTTGGGTTCATCCCCCGGCGCCTGATGGTGGCGGATAGAGACTGGTTTCTGGCCAGCGCAGCCTTGCGTGACAACGGGGTTGAGGTGGCGCGATGACATTTGCCGGGGGCGATTTGTCGCAGGATGCCTTCCTGTGCGGGAGGCTTGTGTTGTGGCAGCCGCTGCAAGGGTATCGCGCGGCGACCGATCCGGTGCTGCTGGCGGCGGCCTGCCCGGCGGAACCGGGGCAATCGGTGCTTGATCTGGGTTGCGGGGCAGGGGCTGCGGCCTTGTGCCTTGGCGCGCGGGTGCCGGGGCTCGTGCTGGCCGGGCTGGAACTACAGGCAGGCTACGCCGATCTTGCCCGGCGCAACGCCACGGCCAACGGGCAGGCGATGCAGGTGGAGGAGGGCGATCTGTCCCATATGCCGCGCCCCTTGCGGGTAGATTTCGACCATGTGATCGCCAATCCGCCCTACTACCCCAAGGGGGGTACGCCGTCGCCCCGCAAGGCGCGGGCCACGGCGATGCAGGTGGAAACCCCGCTGGCCGATTGGGTGCAGGCCGCCGCCCGCCGTCTGCGTCCGGGTGGCTGGCTGACGATGATCTTTGGTGCCGACGGTCTGCCAGAGGTTCTGGGCACGCTTGGCAGCCGGTTGGGCTCTGCCACCGTGCTGCCGCTGGCGGCGCGACAAGGGCGGGCGGCAAGCCGGGTGATCCTGCGGGCGCGCAAGGGCGGGCGGGCGCCGTTCCGCCTGCTTGCGCCCTTTGTCATTCATAACGGGGCCGCCCATGATGGCGACCGTGAGAGCTATACCCCCCGCGCAAATGAGGTCTTGCGCCATGCCGCGCCGCTTTCCGCCGAGTTTGACTGAAATTCACCGCGACCATTCGCCCCGCGATGTGACAGGGGTGCGAAGAATTGGTGACACGACTCAATATCCGTGCTGCACTGATCCTGTCGTAACCATCAGGAGGACTGATTGATGACTGTCGCTTCCCATATCTCCGAATTGAAGAAGAAGCACGATAACCTGTCCCATATGGTCGAAGCGGCGCAGCGCGCGCCGGCGTCGGACGATATTCAGATTGCCGAGTGGAAGAAGCAGAAACTGCGCATCAAGGAAGAGATCAGCCGTCTTCAGCAGGCCTGACAGGCCGCAGGCTGGCGCGGGCGGCCAGCGCCGCCCCGCCGGTAATCAGAGCTGCCGCCAGCAGCAAGATTGGGGTTGCCTGTGCCCGTCCACCGGCGACAAGAGCCAGTGTAGACAGCAACGGGGCTGCATAAGAGGCGACACCCAGCAACTGGATGTCGCCCTTTTTCATGCCGACATCCCAAGTGAAAAAGGCAGCACCCACCGGCCCCAGCCCCAGCGCAATCACCGACAGCCAGCCCCAGCGGGATGCGGGCCAGATCGTTTCCTCAAACGCAAGATGCACCAGCAGCGACAGGGCCGCCGTGGCAAGGCAATAGACAATCACGCTTTCGGTCGGCACCTGGCCCAGACGGCGCGACAGCACCGAATAGGCGGCCCAGGTGATGGCGCACAAAAATGCCAGCACCAACCCTGCCACCGGAACAGAAGCCCCCGTATCGCCGCGCCCCAGCAGGATCAGTGCAGCGCCGGCAAAGGCGATCAGCGCACCCAAAATATGCAGCGGACCCAGACGCTCACCCGGCAACAGGCCGGACAACAGCACGATGAACAGCGGCCACAGATAGGCGATCAGCCCGGTTTCGGCTGCGGGGGCAATGCGAAAGGCGGTAAAATACAGCGCGTGATAGCCGAACAAAGCAATCGATCCGAAGGCATAGACCTTCCAGGAAATGCCCCGCAGCACGTCAAAGCCCGGCCCCAACGCCAACCAGATCAGCCCCAGCCCGCCGCCGATGCCAAAGCACAGCGCGTTCAGCAGAAAGGGGGGCACCGGGGCGGAGCCGATTGTCAGCAGCGCCAGCAGCGCCCACATCAGGATGGCGGTGAAGCCGATGGTGGTCGCGCGTTGCCGTGTCATCCAATGTCCCACAAATTCTTACGACTGGATGTCTAGCGAAGGTCAGGAAAAAAGAAAGGCCCCCAGGTGGGGGCCTTTCGATACTCTGTCGGCCAGATCAGACGACGAACTGCCCGCCGTTGGCGCTGATCGTCGAGCCTGTGATGAAGCCCGCGTCATCCGAGGCCAGAAACACCACGCAGCGCGCAATCTCTTCCGGTTCGCCCAGGCGGCCCACCGGGATCAGCGGGATGATACGTTCGTTCAGCACCTTTTCATCAATCGCCTTGACCATTTCGGTGGCAATATAGCCGGGGCAGATCGCATTCACGGTAATGCCCGCGCGCGCGCCTTCTGCCGCCAGCGCCTTGGTAAAGCCCAGATCGCCCGATTTCGCGGCGGAATAGTTCGCTTGGCCCGCCTGCCCCTTTTGCCCGTTGATCGACGAGATCGAGATCACCCGGCCAAACTTGCGGTCACGCATCCCAGACCACAGCGGATGGGTCATGTTGAACAGGCCTGTCAGATTGGTGTCGATCACCTCTTTCCACTGCTGCGGCGTCATCTTGTGGAACATCGCGTCGCGGGTGATCCCGGCGTTGTTCACCAGCACATCTACGGGGCCAAGATCCGCCTCAACCTGCGCGATACCGGCCTTGCAGGCGTCATAATCGGCGACCGACCACTTGTAGGCCGGAATACCGGTTTCGGCAGTAAATGCTTTTGCCGCCTCATCATTCCCGGCATAGTTGGCGGCGACCTTATAGCCTGCCGCCTTCAGCGCCACGGAAATTGCCGCACCGATTCCGCGTGAACCGCCCGTTACCAAAGCCACCCGTGCCATGAGATCCTCCTCCAAGGGTTGTTGAAATACCGTTACCGAAACAAATAAGGGCGCGCAACTTTATTGCGCGCCCATTTCGCATTTGCAGCAGGAATTTTCCGGCTCAGGCGCGTTCGATACACATGGCAACACCCATGCCGCCGCCAATGCACAGCGTTGCCAGGCCCTTTTTCGCACCCCGGCGGTTTAGTTCGAACAACAGCGTGTTCAGGATGCGCGCGCCCGAGGCTCCGATCGGGTGGCCGATGGCAATGGCGCCGCCGTTGACGTTCACGATCGACGGATCCCAGCCCATGTCCTTGTTGACAGCACAGGCCTGCGCGGCAAAAGCCTCGTTCGCTTCGACCAGATCCAGATCGCCGACCTTCCAGCCCGCCTTGTCCAGCGCCTTGCGGCTGGCGAAAATCGGGCCAACGCCCATGATCGACGGATCAAGCCCGGCGGTAGCATAAGAGGCAATGCGTGCCAGCGGGGTCAGCCCGCGCTTGGCGGCCTCTGCCTCGCTCATCAGCAGCACCGCCGCCGCGCCATCGTTCAGGCCCGAGGCATTGGCCGCGGTGACCGAACCGTCCTTGACGAAGGCGGGCTTCAGCTTTTGCATTGCTTCGATGGTCGCGCCGTGGCGAATGTATTCGTCGGCATCCACCACGATGTCTCCCTTGCGGGTCTTGATGGTGAAGGGGATGACCTCATCCTTGAACTTGCCGGCCTTTTGCGCAGCCTCGGCCTTGTTCTGGCTGGCGACGGCGAATTCATCCTGCATGTCGCGGCTGATCTGCCACTGATTGGCGACATTCTCGGCGGTCTGGCCCATGTGATAGCCGTTGAAGGCATCCCACAGACCATCGCGGATCATCGAATCGATGAAGTTCATGTCGCCCATCTTCTGGCCCGCGCGCAGATGCGCGACATGGGGCGACAGCGACATGCTTTCCTGCCCCCCGGCAACGACGATATCGGCATCGCCCAGTTGCACATGCTGGGCCCCCAGCGCCACGGCCCGCAGGCCCGAGCCGCAGACCTGGTTCAGCGACCAGGCGCTGGCCTCTTTCGCCAGACCGGCACGGATCGCGGCCTGCCGGGCGGGGTTCTGGCCCTGACCGGCCGTCAGCACCTGACCCAGAATCGTCTCGGACACGAGGCCTTTTTCAATTCCGGCCCGTGCGACCACGGCCTCGATCACTGCAGCACCCAGCTCATGCGCCGGTGTGGCTGCGAAAGAGCCATTGAAACTTCCCACGGCGGTCCGTGCCGCCGAAACGATTACAACATTGGTCATGTGGCGCCCTCTCCCGAAACTCCCCGACGGCGTTCCTGCCGCCTTGCAGCATGGCTAGGCGCTGCACCCGCGAAAAGCAAGCGCGCGGGCCACAGCCAATTGCCGCAGGGGCAGCAAAGCGTCTTAGCCAGCCTTGCGCAAGGGGGCTTGGGTGGCAAAATCCGGTTTCAGCGACGGCGCACCGAACAGATAGCCCTGCAGGCATTCCACCCCCATGGCTTGCAGCACTTTCGCCTCTGCCGCAGTTTCAACCGCCTCGGCGACGGTGAACATATGGAAGTGGCGGCCAATCGACATCAACGCGCCCACAAGGGCGGCATTGTCGGGATCGGCATGAATGTTGCGGATGAACTGGCCATCGATTTTCAGGATGTCAAAGCAGAAGTCCTTGAAGAACCGGATTGCGGTATAGCCGGAGCCAAAGTCATCCATCGCAAAGGCGATGCCTTCGCGCTGCAACTCTTCCATGAAGCTGATCACCAGTTCGGGCACCAGCATGGCGGAACTTTCGGTAATTTCCAGAATCAACCGCTCGCCAATCGTCGGGCTGGCGGCAAGACCGCGTTTCAGCACCCGCATCCAGCGTGGATACCCGATGGAGCGGGCCGACATATTGATGGAAATCCGCAGGCCGGGGTGGCGGGCGAGTGTGTTGAGCCCAATCTCCAGCGCCAGGCAATCGATCTGGCGGCCCGTCTCATGTGCTTCGACCGCATCGATGAAGTCGCGGGCGGGGATGACACGATTCTGATGGTCAAGAATGCGGATCAGACCTTCGTGAAACGCCACCCGCGTCGGATCGCGCGCCAGAACCACCGGCTGCCATGCCAGACGGGCGCGTTTGGTGACTATGGCCTCGCGCACCATGTCCATAGTCACCTGATCCTGCGCCGAGATGGCAACGCCCAGCGGGCTTTGCGGGCCGGCAATCGACTCTACCCTGGTTTTTTTCGGACCATTCGCCATGGCAACCCCCGATCCAATCTTCTGTGCCAGATTGTAGCCATGAATGTAAATTTGGGGTAAACAGTGAACATTTGAATGAAATAGGAAGTTGTCGATGTCTGAAATCTTGCGTTGCCCGTGGTGTGGCACAGAACCGCTTTATGTCGCCTATCATGATGAGGAGTGGGGCAAGCCAGAGCGGGACGGCCGCGCGCTGTGGGAAAACCTGATTCTGGAAGGCTTTCAGGCCGGGCTGAGCTGGATCACCATTCTGCGGCGGCGCGAGACATTTCGCGCGGCTTTTCAAGGCTTTGATCCCGCCATCATCGCCACCTGGGGCGAGGCAGAGGTGCAGTGCCTGCTGGCCGATCCGGGCATCATCCGCCACCGCGGCAAGATCGAAGGAACGATTCTGGGCGCACAGGCCTTTCTGCGGATCGAGGCGCGCGAGGGATTTTCAACCTTTATCTGGCGGCACGTCGGGGGCAGCCCGCTGATCAACCGGCCACGCAGCCTGTCGGATGTCGCCGCCCAGACGCCGGAATCGCAAATTCTTGCCAAGGCGCTGAAGGCCGAGGGGTTCAAGTTGTGCGGTCCCACCATCACCTATGCCTTCATGCAGGCTTGCGGGTTGGTGAATGACCATCTGGAAAGCTGTGCCTTCCGGGACTGATACGGGAAAAGCCCCGCAATGAAAAAGCCCCGCACGGGGGCGGGGCTTTTCAAACAGCGCTGACCGAAGATCAGGCCAGAGCGGCCTTGGCTTGGGCAGCGATGGCGTTGAATGCCTCGGGCTCATGCACAGCCAGATCGGCCAGAACCTTGCGGTCCACCTCGATGCCGGCCTTGTTCAGACCGTCGATCAGGCGCGAATAGGTCATTTCCAGATCGAACAGGCGGACGGCAGCGTTGATACGCTGAATCCACAGGGCGCGGAACTGGCGCTTGCGGACCTTGCGGTCGCGCGTGGCGTATTGCTGGGCCTTGTCAACAGCCTGGGTCGCGGTGCGGAAGTTGCGCGAGCGAGCCGAGTAGTAGCCGGAAGCGGCCTTGATCACCTTGCGGTGGCGGGCGTGGGTAACGACGCCGGATTTGACGCGGGACATCTCTGGCTCTCCTTAGCGGTTATACGGCATGTATTTCTTGACGATCTTCTCGTCGCTGTCGCACAGGATCATCGTCCCGGATGCGTCGCGGATGAATTTCGTCGAGCGTTTGATCATGCCGTGGCGCTTGCCGGCCACGCCAGCCTTCACATGGCCATTGGCCGTGAAGGAGAACCGCTTTTTCGCAGCGGATTTGGTCTTCATCTTGGGCATTTCACTCTCCAGTGTTCGCGCGCGACTCGGCATGCCACATTCGCCGGCCTCGCGGGGTAGTCGAAGTGGCCCCTATAGGGGGGCAGCGGGCAAAGGGCAAGGGCCGAGTTAACCCAGAACGCGCCGGAACACCCGAACGAACACATCGGGGATTTCGCCAAAGCTGTAGCCTGTGGGCTTTTGCGTCAGGGCGTAGACGATCAGCACGCCCCCGACCAGCAGAATGACCGAAGCCGCCCTTGGGGGGCGGCTTTCGGAAAAGGCGGCAAGCAGGGCAGGGAAGGTCAGCGCAGAGACAACAATGCCAACCACAAGGATAAGATCGGTATCCATACACAGGCCCTGCCCGCAAATATGTTCACCCTGTCAGGTTACTCTGGGTCGACGCGCGAAATCAACCGTTCGTCGCAGGGGGCGACGCGCAGGATGTTCGTCGTGCCCTTGACGTTGAAAGGCACGCCCGCGGTCAGCACGATCATGTCTTCCTCACCGGCAAAGCCATGGTCGCGCGCGGCCTTGACCGCCGCCAGAACCGCACCCTTGAAGCGGTCTTGCGGTTCGGTGATCACGCAATGCGCACCCCAGATCAGCGCCGAGCGCCGAGCGGTGGACATCAGCGGCGTCAGCGCGATGATCGGAACCTTGGGCCGTTCGCGCGACACCAGGTTGACCGTGCTGCCCGACTGGCTGAAGCAGACGATGGCCTTGATGTTGGTCGCCTCGGCGATCTCGCGCGCGGCGGAAACGATGCCGTCGGCGATGGTTTCGCGGCGCACGACGCGGCTGGCGTCGATGATCTGGCGATAGGTCGGGTCTTTTTCCACCGACATGGCGACGTTGTTCATCGTCGTCACCGCCTCGATCGGATATTTCCCGGCGGCGGATTCGGCCGACAGCATCACCGCATCGGCGCCTTCGTAGATCGCGGTCGCCACGTCGGACACTTCGGCGCGGGTCGGCACCGGCGATTCGATCATCGATTCGAGCATCTGGGTCGCCACGATCACCGGCTTGGCCGCCGCACGCGCGCCGCGCACCAGACGTTTCTGGATCGGCGGAACCGAGGTGACCGGCAGTTCAACGCCCAGATCGCCGCGTGCCACCATGATCCCGTCCGACACTTGCAGGATGGCGTCATAGGCCTTTACGGCGGCGGGTTTTTCGATCTTGGACAGAATGGCGGCGCGCCCCTTGGCAAGGCCTCGCGCCTCGATCACATCCTCGGGGCGCTGCACGAACGACAGTGCCAGCCAGTCCACGCCCAGCTCGCAGGCAAATTCCAGATCGCCCCTGTCCTTTTCCGACAGCGCCGCCAGCGGCAGCACCACGTCGGGCACGTTCACGCCCTTGCGGTTGGAAATCGTGCCGCCCACGGTCACGGTGCAATTGGCGTAATCCTTGCCGCAATCCACCACTTCCAGCCGGATCTTGCCGTCGTTCACCAGCAGGCTGGCGCCGGGTTCCAGCGCTGCGAAAATCTCGGGGTGGGGCAGTTGCACGCGGTTCACATCGCCGGGGGCGGCAGACAGGTCCATGCGGAACTTGGCACCCTCGATCAGCTCTTCCGAGCCGTTGGCAAAGGTGCCGACGCGCAGTTTTGGCCCCTGAAGGTCGGCCAGAATACCGATCGGGCGATCCAGATCGGCCTCGACCTTGCGGATGATGGCATGACGGGCGGCGATGTCGGCATGGGTGCCGTGGCTCATGTTCAGGCGGAACACATCGGCCCCGGCCTCAAACAGGGCGCGGATCATCGCATAATCGTTGGAGGCAGGCCCCAGCGTTGCGACGATTTTCACGTTGCGCAGGCGTCTCATGGCAGTTTCCTTTTTCATCTGTCGCAGGCCGCGCGTTTTATCGCGCAAAAGCGACAAGGCGGCAACGGTTGTGGCGCGTTAGCGCTAACTTTTCTGCGCAAGCGTAACACAATCTCTTTTCATCCGCAAAATCCCGCGCCATGCAGCGGAAAAGAGGGAGTGAAGGATGGATGAGGCCTATCAGATCGAGGGAGAGGTACGGCCCGGCCGCTGGCTGATCACCTGTGATCATGCCTCGAATGCGGTGCCGGGCTGGATTTCGGGCGGCACCTTGGGAATCGGCCCCGAGGACATGGCCCGCCACATCGCGTGGGATGTGGGGGCCTGGGGGGTGGCACGGGCGCTGGGGCAGTTACTGGACAGCCCAGTGATCGGCTCGGCCTTTTCGCGGCTGGTGATTGATCCGAACCGGGGAGAGGATGACCCTACGCTGGTGATGAAGCTGTATGACGGCACCATCATTCCAGCCAACCGCCATGCCGGTGCGGCGGATACCGAGCAGCGTCTGAACCGGCTTTACCGCCCCTATCACGCGGCGCTGGCCAGTCTGGCGGCCCGGCAGGCCGATACGGTGATTGTTGCGGTGCATTCCTTCACCCCTTGCCTGAAAGGGCGTCCGCCCCGACCCTGGCAGGCTGGTATCCTGTATAGCCACCTGGACGACCGGCTCTCGGCCCCGCTGATCGCAGGGCTGGCCGTGCAGAGCGATCTTTGCGTCGGAGACAATGAACCCTATTCCGGCCATCTGCCCGGCGATGCGATTGACCGGCACGCCCTGCAAACGGGCCGCTTGAACACGCTGATCGAGGTGCGGAACGATCTGATCGCCACTTCCGAGGGGCAGGCGCATTGGGCCGCGCGGCTGGCTCCGGTTCTGACGGAAGCTTTGACGGCGGCGGTTGCGGCTGGCTAAAGGCCAAAGGCGCGCAGCACAGCCCCAAACGCGACCCCCGCCACCGCCGCCCCCACATCGTTGCGCGTGACAAGGGCGACCACACCGGCCAGAGTCAGGGCCAATGCCTCGGTCATCCCGCCTACGGCCAGCGCCATTGCGGTGATGCCCGCCATCACCGCCAGCGGGGTGGCGCGCAAGGCGGCGTCCAGCCGGTGCGACGGGGGCAGCCAGCGCATCGCCACATATCCAGCAAACCGGCAGGCCACGGCAGCGGCGGCGGCAACCAGCAGAAAGGCGGGCAGGTCAGGCAGCATTGGCGTGCCCTTTGGGGCGGGCGGTCAGGGCGGCAAACCCGGCCCCGGCCAGCCCCGCGGCAACAATGCCCCAGCCCGGCCCAGCCAGATGCCCGACGCCCAAAGCCGACACCGCGCCCACCGCGACGGGGACAAGTGAGGCGGGCCCCCGCACCATCACCGCCATCATTGCGGCAGCAAAAGCGGGCAGCATCAGATCAGCCCCCAGCGCCTTGGGATCGGGCAGGATGCTGCCAAACATCGCGCCAACCACCGTTCCACCCAGCCAGACCACCAGCGGTGGAATGCCGGTTCCGGCCAGAAAGGCGCGGTCCTTTTCGCCCGCGTCAATCGCGCGCATCGTGATGATCCAGTTGGCATCGCCCAACAACAGCAGGCTGGGCAGGGCGCGGGCCGGTCCGGCCTGTGATAGCCAAGGCTGCAAAGTCGCGCCGAACAACAGGTAGCGCGCGTTCATCACCAGAACCGTCGCAGCAACGGCGGTCAGGGTGGCATGACCGGTTTGCAGAACGCTGATCGTGGCCAGTTGGGCCGAACCGGAAAAGATCGCCGTGCTGAACCCGGTGGCCCAGCCCCAGCCCATCCCCGCCTGCGCTGCAACCAGCCCGAATGCCAGCCCGTAAAGCCCGATGGGCAGGGCAAGCGCCAGCCCAAAGCGGACCCCGCGCCCGAACCCCGCCAGCGTAAAGGGCGCGCGGATCATGTCGTCAAATTGCGGCCTTGCGCATTTCTTCCAGATAAATCTCGCGCAGGCGCGGAACCAGCTTGCCCGGCTTGCCGGTACCGATCTGCGCGCCGTCAAGTTCCACCACCGGCATCACAAAAGCCGAGGCGGAAGAGATGAAGGCCTCATCCGCCTGCTTGGCCTCTTCCACGGTGAACAGACGCTCTTCCACCACCATCTGCGCTTCGGCGGCAAAGCGCAGCACGGCGGCGCGGGTGATGCCATGCAGGATATCGCTGGACAGCGGGCGCGTGATGATGCGGTTGCCCTTGACGATATAGGCGTTGTTCGAGGTGCCTTCGGTCACATGGCCCTCTTCGACGAACCAGGCGTCATCGACACCCGCCTTTTTCGCCATCATCTTGCCCATCGACGGATAGAGCAGCTGCACCGTCTTGATGTCGCGTCGCCCCCAGCGAATGTCTGGGATCGAGATCACGCGGATGCCAATGGCGGCTTGCGGGTTTTCGGCCAGACCGGGCTTCGCTTGGGTAAAGGCCACCACGGTCGGTGTCACATCGGGGCCGGGAAAGGCAAAGTCACGGTCGCCGGGGTTGCCGCGCGTGACCTGCAAATAGATCATCCCGTCCTGAATACCGTTTTGCGCCACCAGTTCGCGGTGCATTGCCAGCCATTCGGCGTCGGTCATCGGGTTGGTCATGTCCAGTTCCGACAGGCTGCGCGCAAGGCGGACGCAATGGCCCTGAAAGTCGATCAGCTTGCCGCCCAGAACCGAGGTCACCTCATAAACGCCATCGGCCATCAGAAAGCCACGGTCGAACACGGAAACCTTGGCTTCGGTTTCGGGCAAGTAGTCGCCATTGACGTAAACGGTGCGGGTCATCGGGGGAAACCTTTCGCAACTGGGGTTGGCCGCGTCTTGGGCCTGCGGGCGCATGGGGTCAAGAGGGTTTTGGCCCTAACCCCACAACGCGGCGTCTGGCGGCAGCAGGGTGGAGCCCTGATAGGTCAGTGGATGGGGGCGGTCTTGGGCCAGCAGCAGCGGGCCATCCAGATCGCAGAACGCCGCCCCCTGTGCCAGCAGCGCGGCGGGGGCCATGGCCAGCGACGATCCCACCATGCAGCCCACCATCACGCCAAGGCCCAGCCTGCGGGCTTCGTCCCGCGCCAGCAGCGCCTCGGTCAGACCGCCGGTCTTGTCCAGCTTCAGGTTCACGAGGTCATATTTACCGACCAACCCGGCCAGCCCATCGGTCGCATGGGCGCTTTCATCGGCGCAGACCGGCAGGGGGCGGGCAATCTCGGCCAGCATGTCATCGGCACCCGCAGGCAGCGGCTGTTCGACCAGCGCCACGCCAAGGCGGATCAGATGGGGGGCAAGGTCGGTATAAACCTCGGGTGTCCAGCCTTCGTTGGCATCGACGATCAGGGTGGAATGGGGCGCCCCCTGCCGAACCGCTTCCAGCCGGGGCATGTCATCAGGGGTGCCCAGCTTGATCTTCAGCAGCGGTCGTGCCGCATTCCGCGCCGCCGCCGCGCGCATGTTTTCGGGGCTGTCCAGCGACAGGGTAAAAGCGGTCACCACCGGCCCGGGGGCGGGCAGGCCCGCCACATCCCACACCCGGCGACCGGCTTTCTTCGCCGCCCAGTCCCACAAAGCGCAATCCACCGCGTTGCGCGCGGCCCCCGGCGGGCGGAACCGCTGCAATCCTTCGCGCGTGATACTGGCGGGCAGGCTGATGATCTGGGCTGTCACGCTGTCCAGCGTTTCGCCATACCGGGCATAGGGCACGCATTCGCCCCAGCCACTCACGCCGTCGCGGGTGATGCACACGGTCAGCACCTGCGCCTCGGTTTTTGACCCGCGCGAGATGGTGAAGGTTTCGGCAAGGCGAAAGCGGTCGGCGGTGACGGTCAGGGTAGGGCCAGTCATTGTCGGGCCTGTCATGGTGTTCCTAGTTGATCGGCGTGATGCGCCGCCCACCGGCAGCGATGCCCTTTTGAATGCGGCTGTCCACGTCATTGCCCTCCAGTGCCGCCAGAAAGCCGTTGAATTCGGGCGTGGCGCGCGTGGCAAGGCGGCCTGCCCTTATCGCCAGATCCACCTGATCTGGCGGAAGGCGCAGGCGGGTGGGCACCTTGTTCATTTCCTTTTGCAACGGGGCGGGCAGATTTTCCACCCCGGCTTGGCCGACAAACACCTTGACGTCGCGGCAATCCCAGCCGTCCAGCGACCCACGCAACTGGCGTACCTCGGAAGGCCCCAGTGAACAGCGCCATTCGACCAGATCGCCCTCCCATCGCCGCAACTCGCCCCGCATCGCATCATAGCCCGACCGCGTGGCCGCATACATCGAGGCGGTGGCGATTGACATGCCAAGGCCCATGCCCCCCGGCCCCGGCACCTTTTGCGTCCAGCCATATTCGCTTTCCACCCCGGCATTGGCGACCAGAAACAGCATCCGCTTTATCCGCACCGCTTCTTGGGCCGTCATCGGCGCATAGGGCTGCTGCGCGCGCGCCCATTCCAACGCAAGGCCAGTGGTGCCGAAATTGTCGGTGATGCCGCCATCCAGCAGCTTGACGTATTTCACGTCGCCACCCACGGCATAGCTTTCCAACGTCTGGCCATAGGCGCGCATCGTGGCGGTGGCTTCGGGGTTGAACCGCGCGGCGGTCAGCCAGTCCGGCTCTTTATAGCGGCAGGTGCCTGGCCGGGTTTCCAGCACCACAGGCGTGAAGGCAATGGGGAAGGCGGCAGATGCCGCAACCGCCTCTGACACCGGCAGCTTTGACAGGTCGGAACACAGGGCGTCAAAGGTTTCGGGCGAAAACAGGAAGGGTGTGTTGTTGGCAATATCGGTGGCGTTGATCCAGGTTTTCACATGGCTGCGCTGGCGCAGGTCGGCAAAGGTTGCGCCGTGAAACAGCGTCTCGTCCAGATAGCGGCCGAAGGTGGCACGCCCGTTCGCGCCCCCTGCGATGCCCTTGGCGATGGTCAGCGGGTTAAAGGCGGTGGTGGCCATGTACTTTTCGGCATTGGTGAGCAGATACCGCTCTCGGTAATCCGTCAGGCCACCGGGGCCGTAAAGGCCGAACTGCGCTGCCGTCACCGATCCGCCCGACACGCCAGAGACAAGGCGCACCGAATTCAGCAAACCATCGGGCGTGCCGGTCGTCTGCGCCTGTAATTCCTGCAACATGCCATAGGCAAAGGCCGAGGCGCGCATGCCCCCGCCCGAAAAGGCCAGCCCCACCCAGGTTTCTCCCACGCCCGCGCCATCCTCGACCAAGGGGGCATTGGCGCCGTGCAGGGGCTGGTTGATCGGCTGGTTCCAGGGCGCGCAGGCCGCCAGCAAGGCTAGGCACAGGAAAAGTCGTCTCATACCGGAATCGCCTGCTGCCCCTGTTCCGGGGGGCAGCTTAGGCCAGCCGATCCGCAGTGCGAAACCCTTTTCCGCCGGTGGCGGGCAGAGTTTGGCGCGATGGTGTTCGGCAAGCCCTGCAACCGCACCGACAGCACGCTTGTGGCCCCGCCGTGCCAGAGGGCTTGGGCTGCGCCTGATCAGGCCGCACCAACATCGGCAACAGCGGCCGTCTTTCGCGCCGAACGGCTATTTCGGCTGGGCCTGCGGCAAAAAATGCCCCGCCGAAATCCTTGGTTTACAGGGGCGCTGCGGCTGGCGACTATGGGTCGTCACCAAGCCATAGGGGGTCATATGCTGCGCCTTGCCGTCCTGCTGTCCTTTGCCCTTGCGCTGCCCGCCATTGCGGAACCGCTGTCGCCGGTCCGCACCGCGCAGCTTTCGGCGCAACTTTACCAAGCCGGGCTGGAGACGGGCGATGCTGTGCTGATCCTGTCGGCGGCGAAATTGCGCAAGGGGCTGAACCCCACCAAGGGCACGCTTTCCGCGCAAGGGGCAGCCGCGGGCGAGGGCGCGCCTTTGGCGTGGGAAGAGATGCTGGCCAAAGCCGAAGAGCTTGCCGCAGGCGATGATGCCGTACTAGGCCTGATCGAAGACACCCGCGACGAAGGGGCGCGGGGTGTTACCTCTGGCCCGGTTTACAACATTGGCAGCTTGGGCAACGGCGGCACCGATACCTATCCGGCGGTTGATTTTATTGGTGGCGAATATGCCGAGATCTATGTCGAGGCCAAGGATGCCACCGACCTGAACCTGACCGTTTATGACGCGCAGGGCCGCCTTGTGTGTTCCGATACCGACCGCAGCCCGATTGCCTATTGCGGCTGGCGGCCTGATCAGACCGCAGGCTTTACCATGAAGGTGGAAAACCACGGCCCCAAAGGTGCGGCCTACGCCCTGATGACGAACTGAGGCTACGGTGCGCCGTCTGGCTTTCGCGATCACGCTGATCCTTGCGTCCGTGCCTGTGCTGGCACGCGAGAATTACGCACTGCTGATCGGGGTCAGCCAGTATCCCGCGCTGGACCGGAAATACTGGCTGAAAGGTCCGGCCAATGACATGGCACTGGTCGCCACATATCTGACGACCGAGGCGCCGGTGAAATTCACCCCGCAGAATGTGGTGGTGCTGGCCGATGGCGTTCCCGGTGCCACCGACACCCCCACGCTGGGCCATATCCGCGACCGGATGGCGGCGCTGACGGCCCGCGTACAGCCCGGCGATTTCGTCTATCTGCATTTTTCCGGCCACGGCACCCAGGCCCCTGCCGCCGACCCCGAATCTGAACTGGATGGTCTGGACGAGGTGTTTTTGCCCCGTGACATCGGGCCATGGTTGGCCGACGTGGGCCATGTGCAGAATGCGCTGGTCGATGACGAGATCGGCGCGATGATCGATAGGTTGCGCGCCAAGGGGGCGAATGTCTGGGCGGTGTTTGATAGCTGCCACTCGGGCACCGTCACGCGCGGCGCGCCTGATGGCGAAGAAGAGCTGCGCACGCGGCAAGTGACGCCGCAGGCGCTGGGTATCTCTGGCGCGGCGATTGAGGCTGCCGCCGCACGCACCCGTGGAACCCCGTCCGATCCGCGTGCCGAGCCAGATGCACCGGTGGAGGTGGGGGCCGCAGGGCCACAGACGGGTAGCTTCGTCGCCTTCTTTGCCGCCCAGACGACCGAGGTGACGCCCGAAAAGAACTTGCCCAAGGGCAAGCCGGGCCGCGTGCCGCAGGGGGTGTTCACCTATACGCTGATGCAGGTGCTGGCCGAATATCCGAACGCCACCTATGGCCAGATCGGGCAAGAGGTCTTGCGCAAATACGCCACCACCTCGATTGCCCGCACCACCCCGATGTTCGAAGGCGATCTGGGTCAGGTGGCTTTTTCCGGCCTGCCGGGCAGGCGGGTGGATCAATGGGTGGCCCGCGTTGGTGAACAGGAATTCACAATTCCGGCTGGCAGCCTGCATGGTCTGGCCACCGGCGATGTACTGGCGGTGATGGCGACGGCGGCGGATGCAACCCCGGATGCGCTGGGCTATGCCCGGTTGACGCAGGTTCAGACCTTTGGCGCGCAGGCCGTTCCAATTGTGCAGCAGGGCAAGGCTTTGCCCGATGCGCTGCCCAAGGGTCTGATGCTGCGCAAGATCGGCGCCGGTCTTGATTTTGGCCTGACCGTCGCCCTGCCGCCTGCGGGCAGCCTTGCAACCGATGCCCTGACAACCGCCCTGCCGGTGCTGATTAAAGCCGCAGGCCCCCGCATCACCTTTGTGCCCGCAGGCGATGCCAGTGCCGATCTGCGCCTTGCAATCCTGCCGGACAGCCCCCGCCCCGATGCGGTCTGGGTTCTGCCTGCGACCGGGCTGGCTGACGATCTGACCACCACGCCCTCGGTTTCAACCGCCGACAAGGATGCGGAGGGCGTGGCGCAGGCGATGGGCGCGCTGTTGGGCGCCATGGCCAAGGCGATCAATCTTACGAAAATGGCGGGCGCGGTGGGGGCGGGCGGGCTGGATGTCGATGTTCAACTGCTGGCCGGCCCCAACAAGGATGCGCTGCGGCCCATGCCCGCCAGCGCCATTCCCCGGTTGATTCCCGGTGATCAGGTGCATGTCGTGGCCGAAAACCGCATGGCTATTCTGGTTGACGTGAACGTGCTTTACATCGGGGCCGACTGGTCAATCTCGCACTGGTATTCGGGCCGGTTGCAGCCGGGCGACAGGTTGAAAAAGGGCCTGTTCAAGATTTCCGACGCGGTTCTGGGCGCTGAGCGGCTAATCATCGTGCTGACCCCCGCTGCAGCGCAATCGCCTGTCGAAGATCTTGGCTTTCTTGCCCAGCCCAGCCTTGATGTCACCCGCGACGTCTCAACCCGCTCTGGTCTGAATGCCGCACTGGCCGAGGCCGGGTTTGGCCAGACCACCCGCAGCGCCACCGCGTTGCAGGAGGAGACCGCAGATGGCCCCGGTCCCGCCATCCTGCAACTGGAGCTGCGCACCGTGCCTGCAAACTGATCATTCGGCCGAGCGCAGCACCTGTGCGGGCCGCGCCGCCAGCGGGCGCAGCATAAAGGCCAACCCGGCCAGCAGCGTGGCCAGCACCCCGCCTGCAACAACGACCAGCGCGGGCAGGGAGGCGAATTGATAGCTGCTGTCCATGACAAAGCGCATCACCGCCCAGCCGGCCACTCCGCCTGCGACAATTGCAACCAACCCCGCCGCCGCCCCGGTCAGCGCTGCACGCATCGCGAATGACCACAGAATGCGCCCACGCGATGCGCCCAGCACCCGCAGCACCGCCGCCTCTTGCCGTCGCACAGCCTCTCCGGTTGCCGCCGCGCCAATCAGCACGGCAAAGCCGGTGACCAAAGTGGCCAGTGCTGCCAGCGTCACCGCATCGGCAATCGCCGACAGCGCCTCGGCCACGCGGGCCGCCGCGTTGCGCACGCTGATCGCGGTTACATTGGGGAAGGCCTTGGTCACCTGCCGCAGAATGCCTGCCTCTGCCTGCGGCCCAGAATAAACGGTGGCGATATGGCTATGCGGCGCGCCTTGTAAGGCCGCCGCGTTCAGTACCATGACAAAGCCCATCCCGGCGTTGGAAAAATCCACCGCCCGCAGGCTGGTAATGGGGGCCTCAATGTCGCGGCCCAGCACATTCACGGTCAGCACATCGCCCAGCTTCAGGCCCATCTCTTTGGCCTCGGTCTCGGCAAAGCTCATCTGGGGCGTGCCGGTGTAGCCCTCGGGCCACCACGCGCCTTCGGTGATCGTGGTGCCCGCAGGCAGGGCGTCGGCGTAGCTCAGCCCCCGGTCGCCGCGCACCACCCAGTGATCGCCCGCCACCTTGCGCGCATCCTGCCCGTTGATCCGGGTGATCACGCCGCGCAGCATCGGGGCACTTTCCTGCCGGGTAACGGCAGGATTTGCGGCAATCATCGCGCGGAACGGGTCAATCTGGTCGGGCTGGATGTCGATGAAAAAGAAACTGGGCGCGCGGGTTGGCAGGTCGCGGGCAATCGCCTGACGGATATTGGTATCGATCTGCCCCACGGCGGCCAGAACCGACAGGCCAAGGCCAAGGCCCAGCACCACCTGCACGGTGCCCGCCCGTGGCCCGCCAATCGCGGCCAGCGCCAGCCGCAGCGCGGGCCGCCCCTGTATGGCCCGCAGCCGCGCCAACCGGCGCGTCAACCGCATAAGCCCGACCGCTGCCAACGCCAGCAACCCCAGCGCGGCCAACACCCCGCCTGCCGTGCCCAGTGCCAGCGTCCATGCGCCAGACAGCACTGCCGCCCCGCCGATCAGCAGCCCGGCCAGCGCCACCACCGCCGCGATATGCCGGCGCGCGGGCCAGCCTCCTAACCCTCCACGATACAGCGCCGCCGCCCTGATCCGCGCGGCGCGGGCAAGGGGCCATAGCGCGAACAGAAAGACCGAGGTCACGCCGTAAAACACCGCCTCGAATACCGGGCGCCAGTAAAGCGCAATGGTTGCCGGAAAGGGCAGGGCGGCGGCGATCTGCTGTGCGAACAGCAGCGGCAGGCCCACGCCCGCCGCCAGCCCCAGCGTCACGCCCAGCCCGGACAGCACCGCTACTTGCATCAGGCTGGCGCGAAAGATCAGGCGGCTATCCGCCCCCAACGTGCGCAAGGTGGCCAGCGTGGAGATTCGCGCCTCAACCCAGGCCCTCACCGCCGAGGCAACGCCAATCCCGCCCACCGCCATGCCCGACAGCCCGACAAGAATCAGAAACGCGCCCACCTGATCGACAAACCGCTCCACCCCCGGGGCCGCACGGCGCCGGTCGGTCCAGCGCAGGCCGGTTTCGCGGAACTTGGCCTCCGCTTCGGTCTTCAGCGCGGCCACATCGGCCTTGGGCGGCAGAGCCATCCGGTAAGAGGTGTCAAACAGCGTGCCCGGCTGCAACAGCCCCGACCGTGCCAGATCGGCGGTCCGCACAAGGGTGCGCGGGGCCATCTGAAAGCCGCCGGTGGCGCTGTCTGGTTCTTTCGCCAGCAGGGCGGCCAGCACAAATTCCTGCGTGCCAAGGCGAAAGCGGTCGCCGGGGCGCAAGGCCATCTGGTCGGCCAGCAAAGGCTCCATCACCGCGCCGGGCAGGCCGTCCTTGCCCGCAAAGGCCTGCGCCAGCGTCTGGTCGCCCTGCAGGGCAAGGCTGCCCAGTAAAGGGTAGGCCCCGTCCACCGCCTTGACCTGCGTCAGCACCTGATCGTCGCCCGCAATCGCCATAGACCGGAACTCGACAATCTCGGACACTTGGCTGGCCACGCCCGCCATCCACGCCTTTTCGGCCTCGCTGGCAAAGCGATAGGTAAACTCGGCCTGCGCATCGCCGCCCAGGATGACGGCGCCCTGTTCGCTCAACCCCGCCTCGATGGCAGAGCGGACCATGCCCACAGCCGCAATCGCCGCGACCCCAAGCGCCAGGCAGATCAGGAAAATGCGGAACCCGGCGATGCCGCCGCGCAACTCTCGGCGGGCGATGCGGGCGGCAAGGCGCAGGCTCATGCCGAAGGCCCGTCAATCCGGCCATCGGCCAGCCGGATGATCCGGTCGCAGCGCGCCGCCAGTTCGGGGGCATGCGTCACCATGATCAGCGTGGCGCCATGACGGTCGCGCAGGGCAAACAGCAGGTCCATGATCGCGGCACCATTGGCGCTGTCCAGGTTGCCGGTCGGCTCATCGGCCAGCAGAATCGTCGGGCGGGGGGCCACGGCGCGGGCCAGCGCCACGCGCTGCTGCTCTCCCCCCGAAAGCTGGGCGGGATAGTGGTCGGCGCGGTGGGAGAGGCCAACGGCCTCCAACTCTGCTGCGGCCCGGGCAAAGGCGTCGGGCGTGCCCGCAATCTCCATCGGCAGGGCCACGTTTTCCAGTGCGGTCATCGTGGGGATCAGGTGGAAGTTCTGAAACACCACCCCCATGCGGCCCCGTCGGAACCGCGCCAGCCCGTCCTCGTCCATCGCGCCCAGATCCTGCCCTAGGGCTGTGACTTGCCCCGCCGTCGCGCGCTCCAACCCGCCCATCAGCATCAGCAGCGACGATTTGCCTGACCCCGATGGCCCTACCAGCCCCACCGTCTCTTGGGGGATGACAGTCAGCGAAATGGCCCTAAGTATCTCGACAGGGCCAGCATTGCCGCGCAGGGTCAGGCCCACGTCTTCCAGCCTAAGGACAGGGTCCGCCATGTTACACCTTTCAACGCTTCGGTTCAGATATGCGTCGGGCCGGGCGATCCGCAATGTCTGCATGGCTGTCGGGTTGATCTTTTCTGCACCTGCATGGGCCGAACCCATCACGGTTGTGGCACTGGGCGACAGTCTGATGGCGGGCTATGGGCTGGCGCCCGAGGCGGGGTTGGTGCCGCAGCTTCAGGCATGGCTGACCGAACAGGGCCGCGATGTGGTGGTAGTGAATGCCGGGGTTTCTGGCGATACAACGGCGGGCGGGCTGTCGCGGCTGGATTGGAGCCTGACGCCCGAAACCGATGCGTTGATCGTGGAGCTGGGGGGCAATGACATGCTGCGCGGCCTGTCCCCCGAAGAGGCGCGCGCGAACCTTGAGGCGATTTTGAAGGGCGGACAGGCGCGGGGTTTGCCGATGCTGCTGGTGGGCATGAAGGCACCAGGCAACTTCGGCGCCGATTACAAGGCCAGGTTCGATGCGATCTACCCCGATCTTGCGGCGCAATACGGCGCTGTTCTTCTGCCCTCGTTCTTCGCGCCCCTGACAGAGATGGCCGACCCGGCGGCAGCGCATGCGATGATGCAGGCTGACGGCATTCACCCCAACGCCGAAGGGGTGAAAAAGATCGTTGCGGGCCTGGGCCCCAAGGTGCTGGAGCTTCTGGGCCGGGTGAAATCCTTCTCTCCCTGAAATATCCGACAGATTTCCTGACGCTGCCGGGCATCCGCTCCTCTGGTCTTTGCTGTAGGAAACAGGCATCTTCCGACCGTTCCCGGAGTTGCGTTGCAAATGTCCCTTCACGACGATCTTGTCGCCCTTCTTGGGGCGTCTCATGTGCTGACCGGCGATGACCTTGCCCGCTACCGCGCCGAATGGTCGGGCCACTATTCCCCCAACCCCGCCATCGTCGCCCGTCCGGCCAGTACAGCCGAGGTGGCGGGTGTGGTGCAGATTGCCGCGCGCCATGGCGTGCCTGTGGTGCCTGTTTCGGGCCTGACCGGCCTTGTCGGCGGTGCGATGACGACGGGCGGCCTGATGGTGTCGGTCGAACGGCTGAACCGCATTCGCGAGATCCGGTCCGAGGCACGGACGGCGGTGGTCGAGGCCGGGGTGATCCTGTCGCGCCTGCATGATGCGGCAGCAAGGCAGGGGATGTATTTCCCGCTGTGGTTCGGGGCGCGCGGCTCGGCGATGATCGGGGGCGTGCTTTCGACCAATGCGGGCGGCAGCAATGTGCTGCGCTATGGCTCCACCCGCGCGCTGTGTCTGGGGCTGGAGGTGGTGCTGGCCGATGGCCGGGTGCTGAACCTGATGTCGGAACTGCACAAGGACAATTCCGGCTATGACCTGAAACAGCTTTTCATCGGGGCAGAGGGCACGCTGGGTATCATCACCGCCGCCGTGATGAAGCTGGTGCCCGCCCCGCGCGCCTATGCCACCGCCACGCTGGCGGCGCGGTCCTTGCCTGATGCGCTGGCATTGCTGAACCGACTGCGCGAAGTGACGGGCGGGCTGGTCGAGGCGTTTGAATACATGCCCGCCACCTATATGCAGCGGCTGGCCGAGGCGCGGCCCGATGTGGCGCTGCCCTTTGGCGGGCAGCGGTATGAGACGAATATCCTGGTCGAAATCGCCGCCACCGCCCCCCGCGATGCGGCGGTGGCCGAAGATGGCACCGTGCCGCTGACCGCGCTGCTGGAGGAAACCCTTGGTCAATTGATTGAGGAAGGCGCCGTGCTGGATGCCGAGATCGCGCAGAATGAGGCGCAGCGTCTGACCATGTGGCACCGCCGCGAACTGGCCGCCGAAATCACCATCGCGCGCCAGCCGACGATTGATACCGACATCGCGCTGCCCTTGCATCTGGTGCCCGAATTCTTTGCCCGGATCGAGGCCCGCCTGCCCGCGCTGGACCCCGGTTGCGATACGCTGTCGGTGGCGCATCTGGGTGACGGCAACATTCATTACACCGTCTATCCGACCCGCGACGACCCCGCGCTTTATGACGCCGTGGTCGAGGCGGTCGAAGATGTGGTGCAGGACTTGCATGGCAGCTTTTCGGCCGAACATGGGGTGGGCCTGTCGAAACTGGCCACGATGAAGCGGCGCAAAGACCCGGTGGCGCTGGCCGTGATGCGCGCAATCAAACAGTCGATTGACCCCGAAAACCGCATGAACCCCGGCAAGGTCATTCCGGAATGAGCCCGCTTGCCCAGATTGCCCGCCAGCCCGTACTGCGGATGCTGGCGCTGATGCTGGTGCTGCAAGGCGCCCATAGTGCAGCGATCTACCCCTATCTGTCGCGCATCGCCATTCACGAGGTGGGGCTGTCAGATAACGGGCTGGCGCTGCTGATGACGTTTTCCTCGGGCTTTTCGGTGGCAGCCTCGGTGTTGATCGGGGTGATCGGCGATCTGCGGGCCAACCGCAAGACGCTGGTCATTGCCACCTCGGTCGCGGCGCTGATCGGCAATCTGGCGATGCTGGTCCATCCCGGCGTCGTCAGCCTGATTGTGGCCCATGGCGTGATGTTCCCGCTGGCGTGGAGCCTACTGGGCCAGTCTTTCGCGCTGGCCGGTCTGGTCATGGCGGGGCAGCCGGGGCGCGACGGGGTGCAGGCGGTCATTCGGGCGGGGCTGTCGGCGGGGTTTCTGGCGCTGCTGATCTGGTTCACCTTTGCCTTTGCCGACAGGTTCGTTCCTGGCCAGATCTATCTGGCGGGGGCGATTTTCAGCGCGGGGCTGGTGGCGGTTTCAGTGTTCATGTGGCCGCGCGATGGCCGGGGGGCGTGGAATCACGCGCCCTCGGGGTTGAACCTGATCCAGAGTTTCGCCGAAATCGCCCGCCCGGAAATCTTGCTGCGGATGGGGCTGTTGGGGGGCGTGCTGTCGATTGGCACGCTTTACATGATGCTGGTCTCGCTGATCTTTCAGGCCAATCCCGGTCGGTCGGCGGGGGATGTGGCACTCTATGTCGGCATGGTCGCCGGGTGGGAGGTGCCCTTCATGCTTGTGCTGTCGCGGCTGGCAGGGCGGGTCCGGCGGGCCACGCAAATCGCCGTCGGCGCGGCGATTTATACCGGGCATCTGGCCTTGATGCCGGTCTTGGTGGGGCACTGGTCGCTGTGGCTTTTGCCGCTGCTGGCGGGCATGGGCGGGGCGGCCATTCTGACCCTGCCAATCGGCTATTATCAGGATCTGACCAATGGGCGCACCGGGGCTGCGGCGGCGCTGTTCGCGCTGCAAAAGCTGGTCAGCGATGTTTGTGCGGCGGCAATTTTTGCGGCGGGCATGGCCATTGGCGGCTATGGCACAACCGCGCTGATCGGGTCTGCCGTGACGTTGGCGGCTTCGCTGGGGCTGTATCTGGCGGACCGTCGCGGCGATGTGGCCTTTGCCATGCCGGTGCATCGGGTTCAGCCCTAGGTCTTACCCCTGCGGCGTCATCGCCTTGCGCTGGCGGGCGCGTTCCAGCCCCAGCCGCCGTTCGCGCCAGATGATCAGCAACCCCGCCGTAACCACCAGCGCGGCCCCGCCCAGCACGGTTGGCGTGGGCACCTCGGCAAAGATGAACCAGCCGATCAGCAGCGCAAAGATCATCGAGGCATAATCGAATGGCGCCACCAGCGAGGCATCCGCCTCGCGGTAGCTGGAGGTCAGCAGAATCTGGCCTGCACCGCCCAGAAGGCCTGCACCTATCAGCAGCGCAGCCTCGCCCAGTGTGGGAATGACCCAACCAAAGGGAATGGTGATCAGGGACAGACAGGTGGCGGTGACGGAAAACCAGAACACGATCACCGGCGTGCGTTCGCTTGCCACCAGCTTGCGCACGGTCACCTGCGCCAGCGCGGCAAAGATCGCGCCTCCAAGCACAACCACAGCGCCAAAGGCCTCTGTTGTGCCAGCAGCCCCTTTGACAACCGTCAGGCGCGGCGACAGCACGATCAGCACGCCGATCATGCCAAGGATGACGGTCGAGATGCGGAACAGCCGCACCTCTTCGCCCAGAAACATCGCTGCGAAAATCACTGTCAGCAGCGGCGCGGCATAGCCGATGGCGGTGACTTCCGGCAGCGGCAGATAGGCCAGCCCCGAAAACCCCAACCCCATTGCCAGCGTGCCCATCAACCCGCGCCAGACATGGCCCCACGGGTTCGCCGTGCCCAAGCCTTGGCGCAGGTCTCCCACCACCGCCAGCCACAGCACGATGACCGGAATGGCGAACAGCGACCGGAAAAACACCGCCTCGCCCCCCGGCACATGACCAGTGGTCGCCTTGATCATCGCCTGCATGACGATGAAGATCAGGACCGAGCAGAGTTTGAAGGTAATGCCGCGCAGGGGACGCATGAGGATTCCTTTTGCCCCTTCGTCTTGCGGCAGAACGCGGGTGGGTTCAAGCTACGGTTAGCGACCGAGTGCACAGGGGTTTGCCGCCCGCCACCCAAGGAGTCAGGTATGACATCCCGTATCGCGATGGAGCGGATCAGTACGCAACAGGCATCCCCCGAGGATGCCGGGCATCTGGCCGATATCCGGGTTGCAGCGATGCGCCCCAGTCTTGAGGCGCTTGGCCGGTTTGATACCGACCGTGCCCGCCACCGCCTGCTGGACGGGTTTTGTGCGGGGGATACCACGCTGATCAAGACAGATGGGCTGGTTGCCGGGTTTTACGTCCTGCGCAACCGTGGGGACCATCTTTACCTTGATCACTTCTATCTGTCGCCAGACCAGCAGGGGAAGGGTATCGGGCGGTGGATTGTCGAAACGATCAAGGACAAGGCGCGCAGCCTTGGCACGCCGGTCCGCCTGATGGCGCTGCGGCACAGCGCGGCGAATGCTTTCTACTTGGGGGCCGGTTTTCGTGCCTTGGGTTCTGAGGGCTATGACATCCATTACCAATGGGGGCCGTAAGGCCGCAACGCCCTTGCACCAGCCAGCCCCTTGCGCTTCCCTATGGTGAAAGGAGACTGCCATGCCCCATATTCCGGCCGCTGCCCCGCTGTCTGACCGTATCGCGCAGGGACGGGGGCAGGTGCCTGCTGATCTGGTGCTGAAAGGCGGGCGGGTGTTCGACCTGATCACAGGCGATCTGGTTGAAACCGATGTGGCGATTTGCGGCGATACCATCGTCGGAACCTTCGGCAGCTATCAGGGCCGACGAGAGGTGAACGTGGCGGGCAAGGTGCTGGTGCCGGGCTTCATCGATACCCACCTGCATATCGAAAGCTCGCTGATCACGCCCTTCGAATTCGACCGCTGCGTCCTGCCGCATGGCGTGACGACGGCGATCTGTGACCCGCATGAGATTGCCAATGTCTGCGGCCTGACCGGCATCCGCTATTTCCTGGAGGCGTCCACCCGCACCTTGATGGATATTCGCGTGCAACTGTCGTCCGGCGTGCCCTCAAGCCATATGGAAACCACTGGTGCGCGGCTGGAGGCGGCGGACCTGATCCCGCTGATGGACCACCCCCGCAACATCGGGCTGGCCGAGTTCATGAATTACCCCGGCGTGTTGATGCTGGATGAAGGCTGCATGGCCAAGCTGGAGGCGTGGAACGGGCGGCACATCGACGGCCACTCGCCCCTGCTGCGGGGGGCTGACCTGAACGGATACCTCTCCGCCGGGATCCGCACCGAGCATGAGGCGACGAGCTACGACGAGGGGCTGGAAAAGCTGCGCAAGGGGATGCGGGTTCTGATCCGCGAAGGGTCGGTATCGAAGGATCTGCACGCGCTGGTGGGGCTGCTGACCGAACGTCATTCACCCTATCTGTGTCTTTGCACCGATGATCGGAATCCGTTGGATATTGCGGAACATGGCCATCTGGACTGGATCATCCGCACCGCAATTGCGCTGGGCGCGCCTCCGCTTGCGGTTTACCGCGCCGCCAGCCTGTCGGCGGCCGAGGCGTTCGGGTTGAAAGACCGGGGCCTGATCGCGCCGGGTCGGCGGGCCGATATTGCGGTGATTGACGGGCTGGAGGGCTGCCATGTGTCGGCGGTCTACGCCGGCGGGGTCGAGGTGACCGCAGCCGCCTTTGCCGCCCGCGACACCATCCCCCCCGTGGCGCGGCATTCGGTCAAGGCCCGTCCCGTGACGGCAGAGAGTTTCCGCACCGGCGGCAACCGTGTGGAAACTCCGGTGATCGGCATCATTCCCGGCAAGATCATCACCGAACATCTGACCTATGACATCGCACCCGTGGATGGCGACAAGCGCCCAGACCTTGCGCGCGACCTCATCAAGATTGCGGTGGTGGAACGGCATGGGGTGAACGGCAACATCGCCACCGGGTTCGTGAAGGGCTTCGGGCTGCAAAGGGGCGCGATTGCCTCGACCGTCTGCCATGACCACCACAACATCGCCGTGGTGGGCGCGGATGCGGGCGATATGGCCGTGGCAGCCAACCGGCTGGGGCAGATTGAGGGCGGGTTTGTTGTGGTTGAAGGGGGCAAAATTCTGGCCGAACTGGCGCTGCCTGTGGCGGGGTTGATGAGCCTGAAACCGTTCGAGGCGGTGCATCAAGAGCTGATCGCCCTGCGGGCTGCGGCCAAATCGCTGGGCGTGGTGCTGGAAGAGCCGTTCCTGCAACTGGCCTTCCTGGCGCTGCCGGTGATCCCGCATCTGAAGATCACCGATCACGGGATGGTCGATGTCGATAAGTTCGAGGTGATGCCGTAGGGACGCACCAATCCATCGCACAATTGTGAAACGAAAAGAGCCGCTCAAATGGGCGGCCCTTTGGTTGTTTGGAAAGCTCAGGCCTTGATCAGACCCATGGCCTCCAGCTTCAAGATCACTTCATGCGCGCAGGCATCCACGTCGGTGCCAGTGGTGTCGATGCGCAGTTCGGGCTTTTCCGGGGCCTCGTATGGGTCGGAAATGCCGGTGAATTCCTTGATCTTGCCTTCCCGCGCCAGTTTATAAAGGCCCTTGCGGTCACGCTTTTCGCATTCCTCGATGCTGGTCGCCACATGCACCTCGATAAAGGCGCCATAGGCTTCGATCATCTCGCGCACAGCGCGGCGGGTGGCGGTATAGGGCGCGATCGGGGCACACAGGGCGATGCCGCCGTTCTTGGTGATCTCGCTTGCGACATAACCGATGCGTTTGATGTTGATGTCGCGGTGTTCTTTCGAAAAGCCCAGTTCTGACGACAGATGTTTCCTGACCACATCGCCATCCAGCAGCGTAACCGGGCGCCCGCCCATCTCCATCAGCTTGACCATCAGCGCGTTGGCGATGGTCGATTTGCCCGAACCGGAAAGGCCGGTGAAGAACACGGTAAAGCCCTGCTTGTCACGCGCCGGGCTGGTCTTGCGCAGTTGCGCGACGACCTCGGGGAACGAGAACCATTCCGGGATGTCCAGCCCTTCACGCAGGCGGCGGCGCAGTTCGGTGCCGGAAATGTCCAGCACGGTCGAGCCTTCGGGGATCTCGTTCGCCGGGAAATACTGGGCCTTTTCCTGCACATAGACCATGTGCTTGAAATCAACCATGGTTACGCCGATTTCGGCCTCGTATTTCTTGAACAGGTCTTGCGCGTCATAGGGGCCATAGAAATCCTGACCCTGGCTGTTCTTGCCGGGGCCGGCGTGGTCGCGGCCAACGATGAAATGGGTCACGCCGTGGTTCTTGCGGATCAGGCCGTGCCAGACCGCCTCGCGCGGGCCACCCATGCGCATCGCCAAACCCAGCAGCGACATGGTGGTGGTGGATTGCGGATATTTGTCGATCACCGCCTCATAGCAGCGCACGCGGGTAAAGTGGTCCACGTCGCCCGGCTTCGTCATGCCGACGGTCGGGTGGATCAGCAGGTTGGCCTGTGCTTCGCGCGCGGCGCGGAAGGTCAGCTCCTGATGCGCGCGGTGCAGGGGGTTGCGGGTCTGGAAGGCCACGATCTTCTGCCAGCCCAGCTTGCGGAAATAGGCACGCAATTCGTTTGGGGTGTTGCGGCGGGCCTTGAAATCGTAATGCACCGGCTGCTGGATGCCGGTGATCGGGCCGCCCAGATAGACCTTGCCGGCGGTATTGTGCAGATAGTTCACGGCCGGGTGGGCCAGATCATCGGCGCCGAATACCTTGGCCGCTTCGTTCGATTTGTTCGGCACCCATTTGTCGGTGACCGACAGGATAGCCAGAATGACACCCTCGGCATCGCGCAAGGCAATATCCTGACCGGGTTCGATCTTTTCCGCGAAGCCTTCGTTCACATCCAGCGTGATGGGCATCGGCCACAGCGTGCCATCGGCCAGCCGCATGTTTTCCACGACGCCGTTGTAATCTTCTTCCGACAGGAAGCCCTTCAGCGGGTTGAACCCGCCGTTCATCAACAGTTCCAGATCGCAGACCTGACGCTGGGTCAGATCCCACGACGGCAGGCCACCGGCCTCGACCTTCAGCTTCTGGGCGGATTCGTTGGAAACATAAAGCTCCGGGATCGGAGCGTGATTTGAAAGGGCCATGGCCGTGCTCGCTTGTGCTGCCTGAGAGGGGCGGGGTCGCCGTTTGGCGCGGAATTAGCGACGGAATCGGGCGAGTTTCAAGCGAAACAGCGCAGGTTCCGTGGGAAAAGGCGGTTTTCCGGCAGGAATGGCAGCGCGTGGATTGGCGTTGCGCCGGTGGCGGATGCGGCGCGAAAATGTTCCTTCGCCCGCCCAGAATGCGGAACCTGTCTCACCGCAACGGTATGGGCGCGCGATGGCCGCGGGGGAGTGCGGGGCGATAAAAAAGCCCTGACCGCCGGGGCATCGCGGCGGTCAGGGCATAAACATGGCATCACTCAAGGCGTGGCAAAGGAGATGCCTTTCAATCGTAATGACAGAAAGGAGGAAACAAATAACGCACGGCAGAACGAGCCAGAAACAAAGCTGGCGCGGTGGTCAGCCTTTGGTACGAACCGCAACAAGCTGACCGCGCGCCTTGGCACCATGGATCCCCATGGCACCCGCCAACAGGGCAGAGGCACATACAAACACAGCCGCGAGGGACAGAACCATTAAACCAACATCCATTTTCAAATCTCCCTCGCGTAAACTCTTTATGCCAGAAACTCGATCCGGGCACTATTCTGTGGGTTGAAGATGCAATGTTTCCCGGTTGTGAACGCAGATTTCTGGGTATTTCGAATTTTATGATGTTTTTCAGTCATTTGCCGGAAGACCGGTAAGAACACCTATCCGAAAGGACATGTCCCGTTTTTCGCCGATTCAGCCCTGTTCTGCCAGCCAGCGTTCGGCATCCAGCGCCGCCATGCAGCCCATCCCGGCCGAAGTGACCGCCTGACGATAGATATGGTCGGTCAGATCGCCCGCCGCGAAGACTCCGGGAATCGCGGTGCGGGTGCTGCCCGCTTCGACCGAGACATAACCGCCCGAATGCAACGGAAGCTGATCCTTCACCAGCTCGCTGGCGGGAGCATGGCCGATGGCGACGAAAAAGCCGTGGCAGGGCACGTCTTTCACCTCGCCCGTCACCAGATTGCGGGTGCGCACGGCAGTCACGCTGGTGGGGGCATCGGAGCCCAGAACTTCGGTGACCTCGCTGTTCCACAGCATTTCGATCTTTGGGTGCTTGAACAGCCGGTCCTGCATGATCTTTTCGGCGCGCAAGGTATCGCGGCGGTGGATCAGCGTTACCTTGGTGGCGAAGTTGGTCAGGAACAAAGCCTCTTCCACGGCGGTATTGCCGCCGCCGATCACCACCACCTCTTTGCCGCGATAGAAAAAGCCGTCACAGGTGGCGCAGGCGGAAACACCAAAGCCCTTGAACTTTTCCTCGGATGGCAGGCCCAGCCATTTGGCCTGCGCGCCGGTGGCCAGAATGACCGCATCGGCGGTATAGGTGGTGCCGCTGTCGGCCCGCGCGGTGAAGGGGCGCGAGCCGAGGTCAAGCGAGGTGATGTAATCCGAGATCACCTCGGCCCCCATGGCCGTCGCATGGGCTTCCATGTTCACCATCAGGTCGGGGCCCTGGATATGGGTCTGGCCGGGCCAGTTTTCGACCTCGGTCGTGATGGTCAGTTGCCCGCCGGGTTGCAGGCCCTGCACAAGGATAGGGTTCAGCATGGCGCGGGCCGAATAGACCGCCGCCGTATAGCCTGCGGGGCCGGAGCCGATGATCAGAACCTTTGTGTGCCGCGTCTCGCCCATGATACCCTCTGCCGGATTCGTCCCGCCCGATATAGGCGGTGAAACCGGGGCGCGAAAGGCCCCGGATCGGCCGCCGTAAAGGCAGGCAGTTTCCGCAAGAGCGCGAAATATAGGGGTGCATTTGCGTAATATTATTGCGCAGAGCGTGCCGCTGGCCTATCAAACGCCCAAAATGGAGTCACCCATGGCCGTCTCGAAGCTGGACCCGATTGATCGCCGCATTCTGGCAGAGCTGCAAGCCGACGGGCGGATGACGAATGTGGAGCTGGCCAGCCGGGTCGGTATTTCGGCCCCGCCCTGCCTGCGCCGGGTGCGGACGCTGGAAGAGCAGGGCTATATCAAGGGCTATCACGCCGATGTCGATGCCCGCGAACTGGGCTTTGAGGTGCGGGTGTTCGCCATGGTGCGGCTGCGCAGTCAGGCCGAGGTGGACCTGTCTGCGTTCGAGCGGCGCTGCAAGGAATGGCCCCTGGTGCGCGAGTGCCACATGCTGAACGGCGAGATCGACTTTATCCTGAAATGCGTGGCGCCCGACCTGTCGAGCTTTCAGCATTTCCTGACCGATCAGTTGACGGCGGCGGACAATGTGGCCTCGGTCAAGACCAGTCTGGTCATCCGTTGTGCCAAGGACGAGCCGGGCCTGCCGTTTGATGTGCTGGAAGAGCGGCTGGCGAAGAACGCCTGACCGAAGGCCGGGGGGCCAGCCCCCCGGACCCCCCGGGATATTTATGAACAGATGAGGGGGATTCAGTCTTCGGGCGGGGCGCTGAATTCGGTTTCCAGAAAGCGTTCGAAGGCATCAAGGTCAACGGGTTCGAACTGCCCGAAGCCCTGCATCCAGACCGAAGCGGCGCGGAAGGCGTCGGGGTCGAGCTTGCACCAGATGACGCGACCACGCTTTTCGCGGGTGATCAGACGGGCGTCGGCCAGCACTTGAAGGTGTTTCGAGATGGCGGCCAGGCTCATCTGGAAGGGTTCGGCCACATCGGTGACGGCCATGTCATCTTCCAGCAGCATTGACAGGATCGCCCGGCGGGTCGGATCGGCAAGGGCGGCGAAGACGGGGCTGAGGGGGTCGGTCATGCGCGTATCTGGCCGGGGTTTCGGGAGATCGTCAACCGAAAGGTTGAATATGACTTGCGGCGGAAATGTGCCGAAATCTGAACCGGGGCGTTGAGGGATATTTAGAAAATCGTTTAATATCAGGCTCTTGCTGGTTGATGCTTTGCTTGACTCACATTCGCGTGCTGCGTAGGTTCGCGGCGACTGTTCCGGGGGCCTGATGATGCCTGAAACGCCCGATCCTGACCGCCTGCGCGCCCTTGAGGCGAAGCTGGCGGCGGCCAAGGCGGCAAGGGCCGAGCCAGCGGAAACAGGCAAGGGATTTTCGCAGGGCGAAGTGGCCTGGCGGATGGTGTCCGAGCTGGTTGCCGGCATGGTGATCGGCCTCGGTATCGGCTTTGGGTTGGACCATGTGTTCGGCACGCGCCCCATCTTCCTGGTGATTTTTGTTCTGCTTGGCTTTGTGGCGGGCATCCGCACGGTGATTGGCACCGCGCGCGACATGCAGGCCAAGGCCGAGGCGCAACGACAAGGGCAGGGTGACCTGCCGGAACCGAAGGATGACAGACGTGGCTGAAGGCGCCTTTGCAATTCACCCGATGGACCAGTTCGTCGTGAAACGCTGGTTCTGCCACGATGATCCGGCAACGCCGCTGATCAACGAATGCACGCAGAACATTCATTGGTATGACATCACCAATGTCACCGTCTGGATGGCCGTTGCGGTTCTGGTGATCACTCTGCTGATGGTTGTCGGCTCTCGTGGCCGCGCCGTCATTCCGACCCGCCTGCAATCGGTGGGCGAGGTGATCTATGGCTTCATCCACAAGATGGTCGAGGATGTGGCGGGCCATGACGGGGTGAAATACTTCCCCTTCGTGATGACGCTGTTCCTGTTCATCCTGTTTTCCAACCTGCTGGGCCTGCTGCCGAAAAGCTTTACACCCACCAGCCATGTTGCCGTCACTGTGACCTTGGCGCTGATCGTGTTCCTGTTCGTTACCCTGCTGGGTCTGGCGCGCAAGGGCATCGGCTTTCTGGGCATGTTCTGGGTATCGTCGGCGCCGCTGGCGCTGCGCCCGGTGCTGGCGGTGATCGAGATCATTTCCTACTTCGTGCGCCCCGTCAGCCATTCTATTCGTCTTGCGGGTAACCTGATGGCGGGCCACGCCGTTATGAAGGTCTTCGCGGGCTTTGCCTCGATGGCGGTGATCTCGCCCGTTGCAATCGGCGCTGTCTCGGCCATCTACGGGCTGGAACTGCTGGTGGCTGTGGTCCAGGCCTATGTCTTTACCATTCTGACCTGCGTCTATCTGAAAGACGCGGTGGGCGATGCCCACCACTAAGGTCTGAACCCTATCCTCAAACATCGCATACCAAAGGAGAAAAACATGGAACAAGTTGGTGAACTCGCCCTTCTCGGCAAATACATCGGTGCTGGTCTGGCTGCTATCGGTCTGGGCGGCGCTGGTATCGGCGTGGGCAACATTGCCGGCAACTTCCTGGCGGGCGCCCTGCGCAACCCGTCGGCTGCCGCTTCGCAAACCGCGAACCTGTTCGTCGGCATCGCATTTGCCGAAGCTCTGGGCATCTTCTCGTTCCTGATCGCTCTGCTGCTGATGTTCGCAGTCTGATCCTGACCGTCTAACGTCTCGGCCGGAGGGGCGCGCTGCCCCGCCGGCCTAGTGTTTCAAGACCGTGAGGAAATGACATGGCGACCGAAGCGCATGAAGCGGCACCGGCGTGGCACGCCACCGGGATGCCGCAGCTTGATATCACGACCTGGGCGAACCAGATCTTCTGGCTGGCGGTTGCGCTTGTCGTGATCTTTCTTGTGCTGTGGCGCGTGGCCCTGCCCCGGATCGGGGCGGTTCTGGCCGAACGCCGTGGCACCATCACCAACGACCTTGCTGCGGCAGAAGAGCTGAAGCAAAAGGCGCTTGCCGCTGAAAAGGCCTATAACGACGCGCTGGCTGCTGCCCGTGCAGAGGCGGGCCGTATCGTCGCCAAGGCCAAGGCCGACATTCAGGGCGATTTGAACGCCGCGATTGCCAAGGCCGATGCCGAAATTGCCGCGAAAACGGCAGAATCGGAAAAGGCGCTGGCCGAAATTCGGGCCGGGGCAGAGCAGGCCGTGTCTGCGGTGGCGCTGGATACGGCGGATGCCGTGGTGTCAGCGCTGGGCGGTCAGGCCGATCCGGCAGCCGTGAAGGCTGCGGTCGCAGCCGCGTTGAAAGGGTAAGCCATGAAGAAACTCAGCTTTACCCTTGCAGCCCTGACCGCAACGCCTGCGATGGCGGCCTCTGGTCCGTTCTTCTCGTTGCACAACACCGATTTCGTGGTGTCGGTGGCGTTCATCCTGTTCGTGGCGATCCTGCTGGTCGCCAAGGTTCCGGCCAAGATTGCCGGTATGCTTGATGGTCGCGCGGCGACGATCAAGGGCGAACTGGAAGAGGCCAAGGCGCTGCGGGATGAGGCGCGTGCGCTGCTGGCTTCCTATGAGAAGAAGCACAAAGAAGTGCAGGAGCAGGCCGACCGCATCGTGGCTTCGGCCAAGGAAGAGGCTGGCATTGCGGCGCAAAAGGCCAAGGATGATCTGAAACTGTCGATCGCCCGCCGTTTGGCTGCGGCGCAAGACCAGATCGCCTCGGCTGAAACGGCTGCGGTGCGCAAGGTGCGCGAGCATGCCGTCGATGTGGCCGTGGCTGCTGCGTCAACCGTGCTGGCCAAGCAAAAGACCGCTGCCAGTGCCGCGGCCTCGATTGATGAGGCGATTGCACAGGTGGAAGCAAAGCTGCACTGATCGCTGCACCAGAATGCACAAAGGCCCAGGGGAAACCTTGGGCCTTTTGCGTTTGCGGCTTTTCGCGACAGGGTTTTCACAACAGGGCTGGCAGGCTGCCCCACAAGTCAGCGGGTATTTTCATGGTCCAGTCTCTGGCGCGCAATGGCCTCGTTTCGCTCGGCACGAATCTGGTCTGACTGGGCGCTGTGAACATAGTCCATATGCGCCTCGACCGCCGCGCGGGTCGCGGCTGGGTCGCGGCGTTGCAGGCCCGAGTTGATGGCGCGGTGCTGGTCCAGCAGCTGATCGCGGGTGATGCGGTTCCTGAACATCATCTGGCGGTTATAAAAGACACCGCCGCGCAGCAGGTCATACATCGACCGCATCATATGCAGCATGACGACATTATGGCTGGCTTCGATGATCGCCATGTGAAAGCTGGCATCCAGCTCGGCCTCATCCGTCGGGTCGCGCTTTTGATGGGCGGCCTCCATCTTGGCAAAGATCGTGCTGATCACCTGTAGATCGGTGTCAGAGGCCATCCGCGCAGCGCGCTCGGCGGCCAGTCCCTCCATGTCGCGACGAAAGGCGATATAGTCGAACACCGCCTCGTCATGGCTGGCGAAAAGCTGGATCAGCGCTGGCGCGAAGGCAGAGCCAAGCACATCGCCAACAAAGATGCCAGAGTTGGGGCGGCTGATCAGCAGGCCCCGTGCCTGCAAATCGGCGACCGCTTCGCGCAGGCTGGGCCGCGACACGCCCAGTTTCTCGGACAGTTCGCGCTCTGACGGCAGGCGCTCACCGGGGCGCAGGATACCGCGCAAGATCAGCAGTTCGACCTGACGAACCACGCTATGTGACAGTTTCTCGGCTTCGATCTTGTGGAAAGGCATAGCGTCCCCCGCGATTGGTCGAAGAATATGACCAATCTGCGCCTGCCTTCAATGCGAAAGGGCCGGGAAATCCGGCCCTTTGCCTAAAATATCGGCGCTGACTTAGCGGTAGGGCCGGATGATGATTTCCACCCGACGGTTCTGCGCACGGCCTGCCTCGGTCGCATTCGAGGCAATCGGCTGGGTCTTGCCTTTGCCGATGGTCTGGATGCGCGACGACGGAACGCCCGAATAGGACAGAACATTGGCGACCGACGAGGCGCGGCGCTGCGACAGGTCCATGTTATAGGCATCCGACCCGGTGCTGTCGGTATGGCCGATCACCTGGATGGTGCTGTTGGGGTATTTGACCAGGCTGTTGGCAACCGCCTGCACATCGCGGGTCAGCGTACCGCGCAACTCGGCGCTGTCGGTGGCGAACAGCACGTCTTGCGGCATGTTCACGACCAGATAGTCGCCATAGTTTGTCACGGTGATGTTGGGATTCGACAGGCTGCCACGCAGTTCTGCCGCCTGACGGTCCAGGTTCTGGCCGATCAGCGCACCGGCACCGGCACCCAGCGCGCCACCGATCAGCGCACCTTTCAGCTTGTCGTCATCGCTGACAGCCGCTCCACCCAAGGCACCGACCAGACCGCCGATCATGGCGCCGTTCTTGGTGCGGGCATTCGGATCGCCCGAGGTGTTGGGGTCAACACAGCCAGCCAGCAGGACAACACCGGACAGGGTGGCAAGAAGAGGGGTCTTGAAGCTCATGTTACGCCTCGAAATATTGCAGGGCCTGATGTGCCCTCGACCGTTTGAATAGCAGTGTTTCGCCTATAGCGACAGCGACTTGCCCTCTTGGCGCAAGTTTCCGCGCATCACGAAACCGGGATGGCATCGGCTCTTGCGGCCTCCCATGCCAGAATTGCGCGCTTGACGGGCAGCCCCCAGTGATAGCCGCCAAGCCCGCCATCGCGCCGGAGTGCGCGGTGGCAGGGGATCAGAAAGCTTATCGGGTTGCGCCCCACGGCGGTGCCGACGGCGCGCATCGCGGCGGGGTGGCCCACCGCGCCCGCAATCTCGGAATATGTGGTCACATGGCCAGAGGGCACCCGCATCAGCGCCTCCCACACCTTGATCTGAAAGGGTGCGCCGATCAGGTGCAGCGGGGTAGGGCCATCGGGGTCTGCGCCAAAGGCAGCCTGCACCCATGGGCGGAGGGCATCGGCGTTTTCGATGAATTGCGCCTTGGGCCAACGTCGCGTCAGGTCAACCAGCGCGGGATCGTGCCCCATCTCGGCGGCAAAGCCCATGCCGCAGATGCCCTTGTCGGTGCCCATGACGATGGCGGGGCCAAAGGGGCTGTCAAACCAGCCCCAGTTGATCACCAGCCCCTCACCCCCCTTGGCATAGTCACCGGGGCTCATCGCCTCCCACCGCAGGAACAGATCGTGCAGGCGGCCCCCGCCTGAAAGACCGGCCTCCAGCGAGGTTTCCAGCACCGTGAAACGGTCGGCCAGCAGGCGGCGGGCGTGATCCAGCGTCAGATACTGCTGATAGCGTTTGGGCGAAATGCCGACCCAGGCCGAGAACACCCGCTGGAAATGGCTGGGCGACATGCCCATGCGCGCGGCGAGGTCATCAAGAGACAGGCCTGGCCCGCCCTCATCGATGATCTTCAGCGCGCGGGCGATGACATTGTAATGATAGCTGGGCGATTGGTCGGTCATGGCGGTCTCCTTGGCGGCAAAGTTAGGCCGGGTGGCCCAACGTTGCGACCCGATTCCTGCGCGAAACCTGCGCTTGCCCAAACCCGGCGGCGCGGGCATACCCTTTGCCATGGCACGCCAGCTTGATTACCCCACGATGCACCGCATCTTTTCGCGTTTCCGTGACGCCAACCCCGAACCGAAAGGGGAGCTGGAGCATGTGAACGCCTTTACCCTGCTGGTCGCCGTGGCCCTGTCGGCGCAGGCGACCGATGCCGGGGTGAACAAGGCCACGCGCGGTCTGTTTCCGATTGCCGATACGCCCGAAAAGATGCTGGCCTTGGGCGAGGAACGGCTGATCGAGCATATCAAGACGATTGGACTGTTTCGCAACAAGGCGAAAAACGTCATCCGCCTTTCCCAACTGCTGATCGACAATTTCGGCGGTCAGGTGCCCTCGTCCCGTGCGGCGCTGCAATCCTTGCCCGGTGTGGGCAGAAAGACCGCCAATGTCGTGCTGAACATGTGGTTCCATCAGGCCGCGCAGGCGGTGGACACCCACATCTTTCGCATCGGCAACCGCAGCGGCATTGCGCCGGGCAAAGATGAAACGGTGGTGGAACGCGCCATCGAAGATAATGTTCCGGCTGAATTTCTACAGCACGCCCACCACTGGCTGATCCTGCACGGCCGGTATATCTGCACCGCCAGAAAACCCCGCTGCGCCGATTGCATCATCGCCGCAGACTGCCAGTTCGAGGAAAAGACCGCATGAAGCGCTATCAGGTTGTGGGCATCGGCAATGCAATCGTCGATGTGTTCTCGTCTGCCGACGATTCTTTCCTTGAATTGATGGGCATTGAAAAAGGCATCATGCAACTGGTCGAACGCGAGCGGGGCGAGCTGCTTTATGCCGCGATGAAAGACCGGGTGCAGGCGCCGGGCGGGTCGGTGGCCAACACGCTGGCGGGTCTGGGCAGCCTTGGGCTGACCACCGCCTTCATTGGCAGGGTGCATGATGATGCTTTGGGCCGGTTCTATGCCCGCACCATGGCGGATGAGGGCACCGATTTCGTCAACCCGCCGGTGCCGGGCGGCGAGTTGCCGACCTCGCGCTCCATGATCTTCGTGGCGCCGGATGGTGAGCGGTCTATGAACACCTATCTGGGCATCTCCTCGGAACTGGGGCCAGAGGATGTGTCGGATGACGTGGCGGGCAAGGCCGAAGTGCTGTTTCTTGAGGGCTATCTGTATGACAAGCCCAAGGGCAAGCAGGCGTTTGAACGTGCGGCCAAGCTGTGCCAGCAGGGCGGCGGCAAGGCAGGCATTGCGCTGTCCGATCCGTTCTGCGTGGATCGCCACCGCGACGGGTTCCGCCATCTGGTGCGCGAGCTGGATTATGTGATCGGCAACGAACACGAATGGTCGAGCCTTTATCAATGCGATCTTGACGCGGCGTTGGCGCAGGCGGTCAAGGATTGCGGGTTGGTGGTCTGCACCCGTTCGGGGGATGAGGTCATCCTGATGATGGGCGATGACCGCGCCGTGGTTCCGGTGCGCCGCGTGGTGCCGGTCGATGCCACGGGCGCGGGCGATCAGTTCGCTGCCGGGTTTCTTTATGGCATGGCGACGGGCCAGACGCTGGCAACCGCTGGCCGAATGGGCTGCGTGGCGGCGGCAGAGGTGATCAGCCATTTCGGCGCGCGGCCAGAGGCGGACCTGAAGGCACTGTTCCGCAAGGAAGGGCTGATCTAGGGCAGACTGGCGATCAGCCAGCCGAAGTCGGTGTGGATTAGGAAGCACATTGCCTCCTCGCCCGCATGTGCGGTTTCTGCAAGTGTCTGGTCCACCAGAAATACCCAATGGCAATGCCTGCCCAGGTATCAGTCGGAAGACCCCCGGCAGGCCTTGGCCCCCAAAGACCCCGCCGGGCAGTCCGTGGGCCGTGTGTTCAACGCCGGCCTTTATGCACCCCAGGACGCAAGGCCCGCGCCGTTTTCCCGCCGTGCCCCTGTCGGCAGCGGGCTAGACCGCCACAGCCAGACCCCTAGCCTGTAGCCAACCCCTTTGACCGCAGGTATCGACGCAATGACAACTCCGAACCGCTCCGGCAGCTATGGCATCCAAAACCTGCCCCGCATCTCGCACGGGCGGGGCAGCTATCTTTATGATGTGACGGGCAAGCGGTATCTGGATGGCTCGGGCGGGCCAGCCGTCTATTGCCTTGGCCATGCCCACCCCGAGGTGACCGAGGCGGTCAAGGCGCAGATGGACCGCATCGCCCATGCCTACCGCTATCTGTTCACCTCTGACGCAGCGGATGAACTGGCAGAGATCATGGCCCGCAACACCGGCCTGCCGCATTCGGTGATGGTGTCCTCGGGGTCCGAGGCGGTGGAAAGCTGCCTGAAGATCGCGCTGCAATACCAGACCGCCATCGGGCAGCAATCGCGCCGTCGCTTCATCGCGCGGCGGCGCTCGTGGCACGGCAATACCCTTGGGGCGCTGTCGGTGTCGGAATTCAAATCGCGCCGCGATGCGTTTGAAGGCAGTCTGCTCGAGGTCTCTCATCTCTCGCCTGCCAACAGCTACCGGATGCCCGAAGGTATCACGGATGAGGCGGCGCTGGTGGCCCATCTTGCGGCGGAACTGGAGGCCGAAATCCTGCGCCTTGGCCCTGAAAAGGTGGCGGCGTTCATCTTTGAGCCCGTTGTAGGGGCGGCAGGCGGGGTGGTGCCAGCGCCTGCGGGCTATGCCAAGGCGATGCAGGCCGTCTGTCAGCGCCACGGCGTTCTGGTGATCGGGGACGAGGTGATGTGCGGATCGGGCCGCACCGGCACCTGGATGGCGCTGGAGCAGGACGGCATCGCCCCCGATATCCTGTCGGTCGCCAAGGGGCTTGCGGCGGGCTATGTGCCGCTTGGGGCGGCGCTTTATTCCGCCAAGGTGGGTGATGCGCTGACCGCCGCCCACGGCGCGGTGATGACGGGCCACACCTTTACCGGCCACACCGCCGCCTGTGCCGCAGGCGTTGCTGTGCAGCGCGTGGTGGAACGGGATGGCTTGTTGGCGCATGTGAAGGTGCGCGGCGAAACCCTGCGCGCCGAACTGGCCCGCGCCTTGGCCGATGTGCCAGAGGTTGGGGATATCCGGGGCAGGGGGTATTTCACGGGGCTGGAGATTGTGCGCGATCCGGCGGCGAAAACCCCGTTTGCGCCGGGGCTGAAGGTGCATGGCGAAATCGGCCGCATTGCTTTTGATCATGGGCTGATATGCTACCCCTGCACTGGGAATGTCGATGGCGTGGCGGGCGATACCGTCATCCTCGCACCGCCTTACAACGCCAGCGAAGAGGAGCTGGCCGAACTGGTCACCACCCTGACCGTTGCTATCAAACAGGCGGTTCAGGCGGCGAAGGCGGGGTAGGGCGCCCGCTCAGCCTTGTGCGAACAAATCCCGCAGCCGGTCGCGGTCGATCCCCGGCACGACCACGCCGGCGGGCTTGACCGCCGCCACATCCTCTCCGGCGACGATGGCATTCACCACGGCTTCCTCCACCGCCTCAACCGCCGCCAGATAGATCGGGTCCAGCAGTTCGTTATTCAGCTCTGCCCGGTTGACCAGCGGCCCGGCCTCTTGTGGCATCGGGCCGGGGTTGGCGGTGGAAAACGCCAGAAAGATGTCGCCCGAACTGTTCCCCCCCGGAGTGCCACCCCGACCAATCCCCACTCCCGCCCGCCGCGCCAGATGGCGCAGCGAGGTGCGCGACAAGGGCGCATCGGTGGCAATCACCACGATGATCGACCCCTGCTCCTTCCGGCGGAACGCCCCTTCGGGCATCAGCGCGCCCACGGGTTTCCCCAGCACCTGAAACCACGCCCTTTGGCCATGGTTGGCCTGCACCAGCGCGCCGACGGTATAGCCCGCGTCGCCCACATTCACCTGACGAGAAGAGGTTCCGGTGCCCGCCTTGAACTCATAGGCGATCATGCCGTTGCCACCGCCGACCGAGCCTTCGGCGACCGGCCCGCCTTGGGCGCCCCGAATGGCCTCAACGGCATGATCCGCCGTCACATGCAGGGCGTTGATGTCGTTCAGCACACCGTCATAGGTTTCGGCCACCACGGGCATGGCCCAGGCATGGGTGTCGGTGAAATAGTCGGCATAGGTTTCCATCATCCAGCGCACGGCACCATGATGGGCGGCGCCGATGCCATGGGTGTTGGTGATCAGCACCGGCCCGATGAAGTATCCGGCGTCGTCAATCCAATGGGTGCCCGTCATCTCACCATTGCCGTTCAGCACGGCATGGCCGGCCCAGACCGGCTGGGGCCGCCCGTGGTCGGGGCGGGGCAGGATGGCCGTCACGCCGGTGCGCATTTTTTTGGCCGGATCGGTCAGGGTGCAAAAGCCCACCCGCACGCCCGCCACATCGGTGATGGCGTTGAACGGGCCGGGGGTGCCGGGAAATGGCAGGCCAAGATCGCGCGCACGGGTCATTTGTGTTCATCCTTCAGCAAAAGCAGCAGCGCCACCACGGTCAGCGCCACACCGCCCAGCACCATCAGGGGCGGCGCGGTATGGCCCAATGCCAGCTCCCACAAAATCACCCAGCTTGGCACCAGATAGGTATAGGCCATCACCTTGGCCGCAGGCAGGCGGATCGCGGCATATTGCAGCAAGATCGTGGTCACCGCCGTCGCTGCCACGGCCACATAGACAAGGCAGATCCACACGATATTGGGCAGCGCGGCCCAGTCGGTTTCCACCACATCGCGCCAGCCCCACAGGCTTACCAGCACCAGCCCCGAGATCATCACCCCAAGGCTTAGAACCGCAGGCGGCTCGCCCCGGTTGAACAGCCGCACCAGCGGCGCATAAACCGCATGGGCCACGCAGCCCCAGAAATAAACCACCTCACCCCGGCCAACATGGAATCCCAGCAACGCGGACAGATCGGCGCGAAAGATTACCCACAGCGCGCCTGCCGCCCCACAGGCCAGCGCCATCGCCATGCGCGGCGTCGTGACCTGCCGCAGGATCAGCCAGCCGAACCCCGCCGCCATGATCGGGGTCAGCGTGAAGACCGCACTTTCCGAAACCGCGCTGGCGGTGCGCAGCCCTTCGAACATCAGCACGAAATACGCGGCGTAAAGCCCGCCCAGCACCAGATGCCGCCAAGGCGCATGAAACGCTGCCCGCGTCACCCCGCCCCGCGCCCAGACAAACCCGCCCGCAACGGCGCAAGCCAGCGCGAACCGCAGCACCGTCAGCGCGCTGGGCGACACATGCGGGGCCGCCATTGCGCCAAGGCTGAACGATCCCGCCACCAGCGCCGAAAAGGCCAGCATGGCCAGATGGCCCTGCCGGGGCGTCACAGTGGCGGTCATATGCAGGCCCAGCCTGTCGCTGCGGTTTTCAGGCAGTTCAGGAAACTTTGCACCTTGAGCGTGCGGTGCAGATCGACATGGGTGACGATCCACAAGGGCGATTCCCAGTCTGGCCGTGGTGGCAGCACCTCAACCAGATCGGGCCGCGTCTTGGCATATTCGGTGGTGATAAAGCCAAGCCCCATGCCCGCACGCACCGCCGCCACGCCCGAAGACGGCTCGGTTATGCGCATGGTGATGCGGTCTTCGCTGACATTCTCACGCAGCCAGCGGCTGAAGGGCGCGCGGCTTTCGGGGTCATCCGGGCCGACAAAGCGGTGCTGTGCCAGATCTGCCTCTGATTTCGGCAGGCCATGCGCCTCGACATAGCTGCGAGAGGCGTAAAGCGCTGTGCGCATCCTGCCCAAGGGCTGCACCACATTGTCGGGTTCCTGCGGCGTGGCCCCGGCGCGAATGGCCACATGCGCCTCGCCGTAATCCAGCCGGAACAGCCGCATGTCGGACAGATAGCGCACCAGAACCTGCGGATGTTCGGCCTGAAACTGGCTGAGGACGGGCACCAGCAAGTCTGACAGCCCGGTGATCGCGGTGACGACCAACTCGCCCGACACCATCTCGCCCTGGCCCTTGATGCGGCTGGCAAGCTGGCCGAACTGCTCTTCGGTGGTCTGGGCCACCGACAGCAGGTCACGCCCCGCCTCTGTGGGCGTATAGCCACGGGCGTGGCGCTGAAACAGCCTCGCGCCAAGGCGTTTTTCCAGTGCATCGATATGGCGGATCACCGTGGCGTGGTGCACGCCCAGCACATCCGCCGCCCCCGAAACGGTGCCCAGCCGAGCCACCTGAAAGGCGGTGCGGATTTCGTCCCAGTTGTCCATGATGCCGAACTCCTGTGCAGTCGCGCACAGATGAGGCCGAAGCCAGCCGGGATGCAAGGTCGTGATTGAGCGAATGTGAAAATGGGCGCAAAATGATGCGCGGAGGGAAAGTGATGAAGATTGTCGTCAACTCGACTGACCGTCTGATCCTGCGCTCTCGCCCTTTGCTGCTGGCGGCGATTATCGGCGGTGGGATTGCTATTTTCGCCGCCGTGGTGATTGCCAATGCCATTGCAGGCAACAGCGCCGAGGCCGAGAGGGCAGCCCTGCCGATGGGAATGCTGCTTATCGCCTTTGTGGTCTTTGTGCGCGAAACCGTAGCCACCTTTGACCGCACAGCAGGCGAGGTGGTGATTGCCCGCCGCTCGGTCTTTGGTCGTTCAGGCATCCGGCTGGAGCTGTCGGACATCCGGCAGGCAAAGCTGGAGGCCGACCCGGGCAAGGAGCGCACAAAATCCGGCCATCCGCTGCAACGGGCGGTTCTGGTGCTGATCGATGGCAAGGTGGTCCCGCTGACCGGCACCTATTCCGCCGATACCGGAACGACCCAGGCCGTAACTGCGATGAAGGCCTGGCTTCAGCCGCGAAAGCCCAAGCGCGGTTGACTCTGGGAAGCAATAAGCGTATCGCCCGACCCAATTCCCCGGAAGCCCCACGCTTCCGGTCCCTTTGCCCATGCAAGGGATCGCCATCTGCCAGCGCGTTGCGCCCGCAGGTGCCGTTTCGCATTGGCCTTGGGAAATACCGCCGCCGCCCCATATCGGGGCAACCAGTAACCGGAGCCGACCGATGTTCGAAAGCCTTTCAGAGCGCCTTGGCAGTGTCTTTGACCGCCTGACCAAACAGGGTGCCCTGTCTGAGGCCGACGTTGAGACCGCGCTGCGCGAGGTGCGGACCGCGCTCTTGGAGGCCGACGTTTCGCTGCCCGTTGCGCGCGATTTCATCAAGGCGGTCAAGGTGCGGGCCACCGGGCAGGCCGTGACGAAATCGGTCACGCCGGGCCAGCAGGTCGTCAAGATTGTCCATGACGAACTGGTCCGCTTTCTGGCCGGTGACGGTGAACCCGATGCGCTGAAAATCGACAATCCGCCTGCGACGATCCTGATGGTCGGTCTGCAAGGCTCGGGGAAAACCACCACCACGGCGAAACTGGCCAAGCGCCTGAAAGACAAGAACGGCAAGCGGGTGCTGCTGGCCAGCCTTGACACCAACCGCCCTGCGGCGATGGAGCAGCTTGCCATCCTTGGCACCCAGATCGGCGTGGACAGCCTGCCGATCGTCAAGGGCGAAACTGCCGTGCAGATCGCCAAGCGCGCGAAGACCCAAGCCAACCTTGGCGGCTATGACGTGCTGTTCCTGGATACTGCCGGTCGTCTGCACATCGACGAAGTGCTGATGGATGAGGTGCAGGCGGTCCGCGACATCGCGCAACCCCGTGAAACCCTGCTGGTGGTCGACGGTCTGACCGGGCAGGACGCCGTGAACGTCGCGACCGAGTTCAACGCCAAGGTCGGCATCTCGGGCGTCGTGCTGACGCGGATGGACGGCGATGGCCGTGGCGGTGCCGCCCTGTCGATGCGTGCCGTCACCGGCAAGCCGATCCGCTTTGTCGGCCTTGGCGAAAAGATGGACGCGCTGGAAACCTTTGAGGCCGAGCGTGTCGCGGGCCGCATCCTTGGCATGGGCGACATCGTGGCGCTTGTCGAAAAGGCGCGCGAGACGTTTGAGGCCGAGCAGGCCGAGCGCATGGCCAAGCGCTTTGCCAAGGGTCTGTTCAACATGAACGACCTGAAGATGCAGCTTGAGCAGATGATGAAGATGGGCGGCATGCAGGGCCTGATGGGCATGTTGCCCGGCATGGGCGGCATGGCGCAAAAGGCCGAGGCTGCGGGCTTCAACGACAAGATGCTCAAGCGCCAGATCGCGCTGATCAACTCGATGACCAAAAAGGAACGGGCGAACCCCGATCTGCTGGCCGCCAGCCGCAAAAAGCGCATCGCCGCCGGGGCGGGCCTTGATGTGGCTGAACTGAATCGTCTTCTCAAGCAGCACAAGCAGATGGCTGACATGATGAAGAAGATGGGCAAGGGCGGCATGATGAAGCAGGCCATCAAGCAGATGATGGGCAAGGGCGGTATGCCTGACATGTCCAAGATGTCGCCCGAACAGATGGCCGAGGCGGCCAAAGGCATGAAAGAGGGCATGGGCATGGGCGGCGGCTTCCCCGGCCTGTCGCTGCCCTCGGGCCTGTCGGGGCTGATGAAAAAGAAGTGATGCAGGCAGGCGCGCATATTGGTGGCGAGGCCGCTCACCCCAGCCCTCTCCTCCAAGGGGAGAGGGAGCAGCGTTGCGCTGCGGGTGGGGGTATGGCCCCCTCTCCCCTCGGGGGAGAGGGTAGGGTGAGGGGGCTTGCCCCGACACTAAGCACCCCGCGCCTGACCCTGCGGATGCCGGCTCTGGCCGATTTCGAACATCGCGCTGCCTTCTACGCCTCTGACCGTTCGGTCTGGGAGGGTGGGCCGCTGCCGCGCAACGCAGCGTGGCGGCTTTGGGCGTCAGAGGTCGGGCAATGGCCGCTGATGGGTTATGGCCCGTTCTCGGTGGACATGGACGGCACCTATATGGGCGAGGTTGGTATCTACCACCCCGCCGAATACCCCGAACCGGAACTGGGCTGGTTCGTCGTGCCCGAAGCCGAGGGCAAGGGCATTGCACTTGAGGCTGCCCGCACGGTGATGGCTTGGGCGCGCGAAACCTTTGGCTGGGACGAGATCGTCAACATCATCGACGGTGGCAATGCGCGGTCTGTGGCGCTGGGCCAGCGCCTTGGCGGCCGGATCGATGCCACCCGCCCCGGCATAGACCCCGGCGATGTGGTGATCGTGCATGACCTGCGGGGGCTGGCATGATCGCCCTATCCGGTATTCCGCGGCTTGAGACCGAGCGGCTGGTTCTGCGTGGCCCCGAGACGGCGGATTTTGAGCCTTGGGCTGAATGCGCCGCCTCGGACCGGTCGCGCTTTATCGGCGGGCCGCTGGACCGCGGGCTGGCATGGCGCGGGTTTTGTCACATGACCGGGCACTGGCTGCACCGGGGCTATTCGATGTTCGTCTTTGCCGACAAGGCCAGCGGCGAACCCCTTGGCATGGCCGGGCCATGGTTCCCTGAAGGGTGGCCTGAACCCGAGATTGGCTGGACCATCTGGTCGCGCGCCGCCGAAGGCCGGGGCCTTGCCTATGAGGCCGCAAGCGCCGCCCGCCGCTGGGCCTATGAAACGCTTGGCTGGACCACCGCGATCAGCCTGATTGCCGAAGGCAACGCCCGCTCTGCCGCGCTTGCCACCCGCATGGGCGCGCATCTGGAAACGACCAAGGCCGACCAGATTCATGGGCAGGTTCAGACCTGGCGCCACCCCGGCCCCGAAGCGGTGCCGCAATGATGACCAAAGGAGAGGCCATGACCGACGCCGCCCGCGCCGCCGCAATCCTTGGCGAGCATCGCCAGTCGATCGACCGGCTGGATGCCATCCTTGTCTATACCTTGGCTGAGCGGTTCAAGCACACCCAAGCCGTGGGCAAGCTAAAGGCCGAACACGACCTGCCGCCGTCGGACCCGGCGCGCGAAGCCCGCCAGATCGAGCGTCTGGAAGCCCTGGCCCAACAGGCCGATCTGGACCCCGAATTTGCCAAGAAATTCCTGAACTTCATCATTTCCGAAGTCATCAGGCATCACGAGAAACTGCAAAAGTAACCCAAGGAATAACCGGCATCTGCCGGCAATCGCCATCGAAAAAGGAGAAATGACATGGCAACGAAGATCCGTCTGGCCCGTGGTGGCTCGAAAAAGCGCCCGCACTATTCCATCGTCGTGACCGACAGCCGCATGCCGCGCGACGGCCGTTTTCTGGAAAAGCTGGGCACCTATGACCCGATGCTGGCCAAGGACAACGAAAAGCGCGTTGTGATGAACCTTGACCGCGTCAAGGAACTGCTGGCAACCGGCGCCCAGCCGACCGACCGCGTGGCCCGTTTCCTGGAAGCGGCTGGCGTTCTGGCCAAGAAAACCCGCTCGAACCCCAAGGCTGCCGTTCCCGGCAAGCAAATGGCCGAACGCGCTGCCAAAAAGGCCGCTCGCGCTGCTGCTCCGGCTGAAGAGTGATCTGAACGGGCGGCCTTCGGGCCGCCCGCTTTTGCGAAAGGATGGGCGATGACAGACCCTGACCGCATCTGTGTCGGCGCAATTGCCGGAGCCTTCGGCGTGGCGGGCGAAGTTCGCCTGAAATCTTATTGCGCCGAGCCCACGGCCATCGCCGATTACGGCCCGCTTTATACCGAAGACGGCGCGCGCAGCTTTCGCATCACCCTGACCCGGCCAGTTGCCGGGGGCCTTGGTGCCCGCGTTCAGGGCGTCAAGACCAAGGAAGAGGCCGATGCCCTGCGCGGCACCCAGCTTTATGCCGACCGGGCGCGCTTGCCGCATCTGCCCGATGACGAATATTACCACGCAGACCTGATAGGCCTTGCCGTGCAGGATACCGGGGGTGCTGCTCTTGGCACCGTGCAGGCGGTTCACAATCATGGCGCAGGCGATATTCTGGAAGTTTCCGGCTCCGGCCTCAAATCTGCCCTGATGGTGCCATTCACGCTTGCTGCTGTGCCCACAGTTGATCTGACCGCCCGCAAGATCGTCGTCGATCTGCCCGAGGGGTTGGACTAGACCGCGCCGCAAGGCGCCGACAACAACAGCGGGACGGTGCCAGAATGGCAAACACCAGAATGTTCGATCGTGCGACCTTGCTGATGTCGGCAATGGCGCTTTTGTATTTTGGCCCGCTGCTGGCGGGGCTGGGTGGGGCAGGCTGGCCTGCGGTTTACGCCTTTGCCATGATCTTCACGCTGTGGCTGATCGTGCTTCGCCCGCAGGCCTGGCCACGCAGCGCGGCACAGTGGTGCGATCCCGCCGTTTTGTTGCATGCGCTGACGCAAGTGGTGGCGCAATGCCTGCTTGTTGCGGTGCTGTTCGGCGTTGGCCGGGGCATTGGCGGCACGCTTGGCGCGGTGGTCGGCTGGCCTGCGTGGTTTCCTCTGTCTCTCAGCTTTCTGTCGGTGCCTTTGGCACGGCTGATCTGGGACCCGTGGATGGCCGAAGAGATGGAACGGCTTGGCGCCGAGGCGGCAGAGCGGGCCGCCCGCGTAGAGATGGCCAATGACGAAGTTGCCGCCACTGCGCGCCCGGATGCGGCCTAAGCGGCCTTCGCACACTCTTCCGCCGTCTTCCCCCTTCGGTTACAAGGCCCCCATGACCGAAGAACCGCCCAAATCCCATGGCCGCCTTTCCATCCGCGCCAGCCTGAAGCCGCGCGATCTGATGGACGAACAGCCGCGCCTGAAAGGGGCGTGGGAGGCCCGCATCGTCACCCTGTTCCCCGATGCCTTTCCCGGCATCCTTGGCCTGTCGCTGATGGGCAAGGCGCTGGATATGGGGCTGTGGCGGCTGGAAACCCACGACTTGCGCGGCTTTGGCGAAGGCAAGCACCGCAATGTCGATGATACGCCCGCCGGTGGCGGCGCGGGTATGGTGCTGCGTGCCGATGTGGTGGATGCTGCCCTTCGCACCGCGATGCAGGGCGCCAGCACCGACCGTGCCCGCTGGCCGGTGATGTACCTCTCGCCCCGCGGCAGGCCGTTCGATCAGGCCACCGCCCGTCGTCTGGCCGATTGCGATGGCGTCACGCTGCTGTGTGGCCGGTTCGAAGGGGTCGATCAGCGCGTTCTGGACCATTGGCAGATTGAAGAGGTCTCGTTGGGCGATTTCGTGCTGACCGGCGGCGAGATTGCGGCACAGGCCCTGATCGACGCCACCGTCCGCCTGCGCCCCGGCGTTCTGGGCAACCAGGCCTCGACCGAGGAAGAAAGCTTTTCCGACGGCCTTTTGGAACACCCGCAATACACCCGCCCGCAAAGCTGGCAGGGTGCCGATATCCCAGAGGTACTGACCAGCGGCAACCACGGCGCCATCGCCAAATGGCGCCACGCCCAGGCCGAACAGATCACTGCCACTCGCCGCCCCGATCTGTGGGCCAAGTATCGGAGCAAGGGGTAGTACGCGTTCCCTTGAAAGAGAGGGTGGGAAGCCGCGCCCATACCGCCACCACGCCGTGGGATGCGTGCTTCGCACGCACCACCCACCGAAAACCTCTCAACAAACCCCTAATCTTCAATATTTTATATATTAATATCAAATTGATAACCGGAATTTTGCGCGTGAAATCCGGTGCCGCCGTAGCCCCTGCTGGCCCTTGACCCGAACCCCCATCCCCCCTATACGCGGCCAGTCCGGGGTGAAAGCCTGCCGGACCCGATTCCTTTTGCTATCGAACCCGTCTTCTTCGGCGGGCTGGGCCGCAGGAAAAGGTACAGGAAAACGCCTTTCCATCTCCGGCGGGCTCGCGGTCATCGCGGGGACTCGATCGAAGACCAGGAGCTCTGGAACGGCTTCACTTCGCGGACCCTAACCGCGAGCAACAGGAGACAGGCGATGAACCTGATCGCACAGATTGAGGCCGAGCAGATTGCTGCGCTTGGCAAGAAGATCCCAGACTTCAAGGCCGGCGACACCGTTCGCGTTGGCTTCAAGGTCACCGAAGGCACCCGGACCCGCGTGCAGAACTATGAAGGCGTCGTGATCGGCCGCAAGGGTGGCGCGACCATCTCTGCCTCGTTCACCGTCCGCAAGATTTCGTTCGGCGAAGGCGTGGAGCGTGTGTTCCCGCTGTACTCGACCAACATCGATTCGATCGATGTCGTGCGCCGCGGCAAGGTCCGTCGCGCCAAGCTGTATTACCTCCGCTCGCGCCGCGGCAAGTCGGCCCGGATCGCGGAAGATTCGACCTACAAAGCGAAATCCGAGTAAGGAGCGGCTGCCATGAGAGACGGTATTCACCCCGACTATCACTTCATCGAAGTGAAAATGACCGACGGTACGACCTATTCCACCCGCTCCACCTGGGGCAAGGAAGGCGAAACGCTGTCGCTCGACATCGATCCACTGTCGCACCCCGCCTGGACCGGCCAGACCGCCAAGCTGATGGACACCGGCGGCCGCGTGTCGAAGTTCAAGAACAAGTACGCGGGCCTTGGTTTCTGAGCCAACGCCCTTCTGACAGGAAAGGCCCCGGTTTTCCGGGGCCTTTTCGTTTTCAGCGCCGGATGATGCGGGTCAACCCCAAGGCCACGACCAGCAGGCCTGCCGCCAGCAAGAAGGTTGCCGCCAACCCCTGACCGGCCGCTGCCGCTCCAAGGCCTGCGATGTTCTGGCTGCCAGCAATCCAGCCAAAGACCGCCGCCATCAGCGAGGCCCCCGTCACCAGACCCAGATTGCGCGACAGGCTTAGCAGGCCAGAGATCAGTCCGCGCTCTGAAGCCACGGCGGTTTCCATCACCCGTGTGGTGATCGCGGCCTGAAACAACTGAAAGCCGGGCGGCATCAGGGCAATGGCGGCAACATATCCCCAAAGCCCGATCCGAGCGGGCAGCATGGCCATCAGCAGCGCCCCGGTGATGCTGACTGCCAACCCGATCCGCGCAACGAGCAGGCTGCCCACGCTGTCCACCAGCCGCCCTGCCGGAACGCCGGTCAGGGCCGAGGTGACCGGCCCGATAGCCATGATCAGCCCGGCCTGCCACGCGGTCAGGCCCAGCCCACGCGTCAGATAGAACGGGCCGACGACCAATGTGGCCATCATCACCGTCGTCACCAGCATGTTTGCCAACAGTGCCACCCGCAGCCCCGGTGCAGCCAGAGAGGATACGGGCAGGAATGGCATCGCTGCGCGTCGGCTGACCGCCAGCATCACCCCCATTCCGACAACCGCGCCCAGCAACAACCCGGCCATCCACGCCGGATTGCGCGGCCCCGCTGTCATCGCAAGGGCATAGGCCATGACGGCCAAAGCAAAAAGCACCGCCCCCGCCCGGTCGGGCAAGCGGCGGGCCGCGCCAGTGGCTTGCCCGCCACCGCCCACCACAGCCAACGCAACAAGCCCCAGTCCAGCCAGCAGCGCAAAGGTCGCGCGCCAGTCGGCGGCGGCGATCAGCGCCCCGCCCAGCGCCGGGCCAAGGGCGGTGCCAATGGCCGATGTGGTGCCCATCAGCCCCATCGCACGGCCAAGCCGTTCTGGAGGCGTCGTCTCTCGCAACAGCGCCACCGGAAGCGCCATCATCAGTGCCGCGCCAAAGCCCTGCGCCACCCGCGCAATGATAAGCACCCAGACCGAAGGGGCAATGGCACCCAGCGCTGCGGAAAGGGTATAGACCCACAGGCCCGCCGCCAGCATCCGGCGGTGGCCAAAGCGGTCGCCCAGCCGCCCGGCTGCGACAATTGCGACGGTCACGGCCAACAGGTAGCCCAGCACTACCCACTGAACCACGCCAAAGGGGGCCTGAAACGACTCGGCAAGGCGGGGCAGGGCGATGTTGGCAATGCTGGTGCCCAAGGACGCCAGCAGCATCGCCAGTGCAGGGCCTGCCGTCGCAAGACGGGTACGGGGTGCGGTCAGGGAGAGGGCAGACATGGGAACCTCGCTTGCTCGAATCATCCAAGGCAGGCAATCTGCCACTTAAAGTTCACTTGAGGTCAATAATGAAATCGCTGGACATCGGGGCGCTGGCCGCCCGCACTGGCCTGCCGCCCTCTGCCTTGCGCTATTACGAGGAGATCGGGCTTATCGCGTCCGAAGGCCGCCATGGTCTGCGCCGCCAATACGGGCCAGAGGCGTTGTTGCGATTGTCGCTGGTGGCGCTGGGTAAATCAGCGGGCTTTTCGCTGGCCGATATTGCCGGGATGATTGGCAAGGACGGCAGGCCCGATATTCCCCGTGGCGAGTTGCGCGCGCGGGCCGATGATCTGGACCGTCAGATCCGCGATCTGGCCGCGCTGCGCGACACCTTGCGCCATGTTGCTGATTGCCGGGCGCCGTCGCATCTGGAATGCCCGACCTTCCGGCGGCTGTTGCGGCTGGCCAGCTTACGCGGGGCGCGACGGCAGGCGGCGGCAAAACGTGACCTTGGGCCCGCAACAGGGCGGTAATCGGCGCCTTGCCGCTTCCTTCCCGGCGCCTTGCCGCTTATGAATGCTGCAAGAAATCTGCCGGGGGAAAGAATGGCGCATATCATCGTCGTCGGAAACGAGAAGGGCGGATCGGGCAAGTCCACCACCTCGATGCATGTGGCGACGGCGCTGGTGCGGATGGGGCGCCGGGTTGGGGCGCTTGATCTGGATCTGCGGCAGAAAAGCTTTGGTCGCTATGTCGAAAACCGCCGCGCCTATCTGTCGCGCACCGGAATCGACCTGCCCTCGCCCGATTACCGCGATCTGCCAGAGGTGGAACCGGCGCAGATGCTGCCCGGCGAAAACCCCTATGATGCGCGGCTGTCGGCGGCGGTGGCGGCACTGGAACCCGTCAGCGATTTCATCATCATCGACTGCCCCGGCAGCCATACGCGGCTAAGTCAGGTGGCCCATTCGCTGGCCGATACGCTGATTACGCCCCTGAACGACAGTTTTGTCGATTTCGACCTGTTGGCGCGGATTGATGCCGAGACAGGCAAGATCATCGGGCCGTCGATCTATTCGGAAATGGTATGGAATGCGCGGCAATTGCGGGCGCAGGCCGGGCTGAAGCCCATCGACTGGATCGTTTTGCGCAATCGCGTTGGCGCGCAGGTGATGCACAACAAGCGCAAGGTAGGCGCGGCGCTGGAAGAATTGTCGCGCCGGATCGGCTTTCGTGTCGCGCCTGGCTTTGCCGAGCGGGTGATCTTTCGCGAACTGTTTCCGCGCGGCCTGACGGTGCTGGACCTGAAAGATACTGGCGTGGACCAGTTGAACCTTTCGAATGTCGCTGCACGTCAGGAGGTGCGCGATCTGTTGAAGGCGCTCAGGCTTCCAGGTGTTGAGGTGAATATCTGAAGAGCGCCGAGCAGACCTGGCTGCGGCGGGCTTCGCGCAGGCCGATCCGCGACAGGCGATCAGCGAACGCATCAGGGGCTGCGGTGGTGGACTTGCGACCCAGCAGGGCGATCAGGTTGCGGTAAAGCTGCATTGCTTCCTCCCGTTTTACATAAATTCAACTTGCAAGCGAACCGGGGCAGGAAAATGTCCGCCAAAGGGTGTTTTTGGCGCCTTTCGCGGGCGGGTTGTGACGCAGCTTGAGCAAACTGCCTTGGCCGTGGCAGAACCGTGGCAAGAGCTGAAGGAAGCCCACGCCATGACGAATACGCTGTTCGATGCCTTGTTTACCCCGCTTTCCGGTCGTGAGACGGCGCTGCTGATCTTGGCCGACGGGCGCGAGATCACGGGTGATGCCTTTCTGCGGTTGGTGTCGCGGCAGGCCCACGCCCTGCGGGTCGCTGGCGTGCTGCCCGGTGATCGGGTGGCGGTGCAGGTGGCGAAATCACCCGAGGCGCTGGCGGTTTACGCGGCGACCGTCGGCTTGGGCGCGGTGTTTTTGCCGCTGAACACCGCCTATACGCCCGAGGAAGTGGAGTATTTCCTGGGCAATGCCACGCCAAGGGTGTTCCTGTGCGATCCGGTCCGGCAGGCGGCGCTGGCCCCGGTTGCGGCGCGGAATGGTGCGCGGCTTATCACGCTGGGGGCCACGGGCGGCGGCGAACTGGCCGAACTTGCTGCGGGGCAGCCCGACAGCTTTGCACCTGTTGCGCGCGGGGCCGGTGATCTGGCGGCGATCCTTTACACTTCGGGCACGACTGGGCGATCAAAAGGGGCGATGCTGAGCCACGGCAACCTGTTGTCGAATGCGCAGGTGCTGGCTGATTTGTGGCACTTCACCAAAGATGATGTGCTGCTGCATGCGCTACCGATCTTTCACACGCATGGGCTGTTCGTGGCGTCAAACATCAGCCTGCTGACGGGCGGCGCGATGATTTTCCTGCCCGGTTTTGACGCTGATCAGGTGATTGGTTTGCTGCCGCGCGCGACGGCGATGATGGGGGTGCCAACCTTCTATACGCGGCTTTTGGACGATGCTCGGTTCGACCGGGCGCTGACCGGGCATATGCGGCTGTTCGTTTCCGGGTCGGCCCCGCTGCTGGCCGAGACCCATCGGGAGTTTGAGGCCCGTACCAGTCATCGCATTCTGGAACGCTATGGCATGACGGAAACGAACATGAACACCTCTAACCCCTATGCCGGCGACCGGCGGGCAGGAACGGTGGGTCAGCCCTTGCCGGGGGTGGAGTTGCGGCTGATGGGCGAGGCGGGTGCGGTGGCGTCGGGTGAGGTCGGCGTGATCGAAGTGCGCGGGCCGAACGTGTTTCAGGGGTATTGGCAGATGCCTGAGAAGACGCGGGAAGAGCTGCGCGAGAATGGCTGGTTCATCACCGGCGATCTGGGCACGCTGGACAGCGATGGCTATGTGACCATCGTGGGCCGGGCCAAGGATCTGATCATTTCCGGCGGATTCAACATCTATCCCAAAGAGGTCGAGATGTTGCTGGATGAACTGCCCGGCGTGCTGGAAAGCGCGGTGATCGGCCTGCCACACCCGGATTTTGGCGAGGCGGTCTTTGCCGTGCTGACACCGCAAAAAGGCGTGATACTGGATACGCAGGCGGTTCTGGCGGGCCTACGCGACCGGCTGGCGCGGTTCAAGCAACCCAAGGCGGCGATTGTGTTGGCCGATTTGCCACGCAACACGATGGGCAAGGTGCAAAAGAACCTGCTGCGCGCCGAATATGCCGGGTGGTTCAAGGGATAGCCGGGGCGCATGGGTGAAAAGGGGAGGCCTGAAATGCTCAGGCCGCCCCTTATGTGGCGCCAGAGAACGCCGGGGCGGCCTTGACCGAACATGACCGAACAAGGTGTCCGGCGCGGCGAGGGCAGCCCAGTAGGGTCTTACAATTTCCCCAGCCGCCATCATCTTAGGGCAACTAAGGGGAAATTTAGGCGAAACGCGTCAGGGTTGTCAAAGGGGTCTGCACATTACGCATAGATTGCAACACAAAGTACCTGTAGCAACGCAAACTGTTCACAAAACTCGTTACAAAAGCGGTGACTGGGGCGGGGCGCGCTCTGCCAAAAGACGAATCGCCCCTGCCACATTTGCGGGGACTTAGCGGGCGGCAAGCGCCCGGATCGGCTGTTGAGGCTTGGTTTTCATCGCCTCGGGACGGCGGCGGGTGGCGCGTGCCCAAGGTAAGGCCACCTGAACCTCGATCGAGGCGGCGATAGCGGATTTCATCCAGCGGCGCTGCTTGGTCATCTTGCTCTCCTGGTCTGGTCCGGTTTTCCGGTATGCCCCATGTTTCGCAGGGCTTTGCGGCGCAGGTTGGACTGAAACGCGGAATTGAGGGCGCAAAGGGGCGGGAACCGTGGCGGTGACGCCTTGTTTGTAAAGGACTGATTTTCCATAACTTGTTTCTTTTTGGGAAATGATATGGCCAGATTGTTGCGCCAAAAGCGCCAAAATCCGGGCCAAAAGGCGCACCCTAAAGACGGATGATTGAGATCAGACGCCCGTAATCCGCCTCGGCCGCATGGGTGGTGCGGCGGAAGGAAAAGAATCTCGCCGGATCAGAATAGGTGCAATGGCCGGTCCATTCGGCGCTGCCCACCCCCGCCTGCCGCAGCCGCCACAGGCCATAGGACGGCAGGTCGAACAGATACCGGTCGCCCGAACCGCTGGTGAAAAAGCGGTTGGTTGCGCGGTCGTCGTCGGTAAAGGCCTCAAAAAACTCAGGCCCAACCTCATAGGCGCGCTGGCTGATCGTGGGCCCGATCACGGCGGCGGTGTTTGCCCGGCTGGCGCCCAAGCTCTCCATCGCGTCCAGAACCGCTTCCAGCACCCCCTCTTTTGCACCGCGCCATCCGGCATGGGCGGCCCCGATCACACCTGCGCCCGCATCGGCAAACAACACGGGCTGGCAATCAGCGGTCAGGATGGCAAGGCCAAGGCCGGGGGTCGCGGTAACCACGCCATCGGCGCGGGGCTTGTCTGCCAGAGGGCCGGTCACGGCGATCACATCGGCGGAATGCACCTGATGCAGCGACACCAACGCCTCTGGTGCAAGGTCAAGGGCGGCCGCAGCGCGGGCACGGTTGATGGCCACGATCTCGCTTTGGTCACTTGACCCGGTGCCGCAGTTCAGCCCCGAAAAAATGCCCGAGGACGCCCCGCCCTTGCGGGTGAAAAACCCGTGGCGCGGGGCCAGGGATGCTGAAGTGATCAGGTCAAGGGTCATGCGAATCCGGGCGGCAGCGGGGCACCGGGCGGAAAGATAGCCAGCGCCTTGAACAAGTGTCCCATTTCCTCGGGTGCGGTCAAGCGGCGAGTGGCGGCCTGATGCGCCAGCAGCGCCGCGCCGGTCAGGCCCTGCGCCAGCCGGTCAGCGCGCGCGCCAATGCCAAGCGTGGTCAGCAGATAGCCTTGATTCACAAAGGCATGGTTGGCGGGCAGGGCCGCATCAGCCAAGGGTTCAAAGGCAACATGGGCCGTCAGGTCAGCCTCGCCCGGTTCAGCCAAGGGGTGTGTAAAGCGGTGCGCTTTCATCGCCTGAAACGTATCGCCCAGCGAGGTCCAGTTGCCATAATCGATGATCATTGCCAGCCCGCCGTGGGCGGCGATGCGTTGGCCGACCCCGGCCATGACCGGCCCGGCGGCAGGGCAGATTTCCACCACATCGCCGGGCGTGGTATCGTCCAGACGGTCCTCTACCGCGCCAAAGGGGCCGGGGGTGGACAGACCAAGGCGCAAATTGTCACCTTCCAGCCCGACCATGGTTTCGCGCCATCCTGCAGCATCGCGGGTGAACTGGCGGATGGGCAGCGCGTCGAAGAATTCGTTGGCCAAAAGGAACAGGGGCGCTTGCGGCAAACTTTCGGCCCGGTCCAGCCATGTGACGGTGTGATCGCCCAGCGTTTGGCGCTGGACGCGGCGCAGGGTGGCGCTGGCCTCAACCAGATGCACCTTTGCGGCGGCGTGAAAGCCGGGCACCGCGCGGGTGGCGCGCAGCACATCGGCCATCAGCGTGCCCCGGCCGGGGCCAAGCTCGGCCAGCGTAAAGGGGGCAGGGCGGCCAAGGTCCAGCCAGTATTGCGCAAGGGCAAGGCCCAAAAGCTCGCCAAACATCTGCGAGATTTCGGGCGCGGTGATGAAATCGCCGCCCGTGCCAAAGGGGTCGCGCATGGAGTAATAACCGTGCTGGGGGTTCAGCAGGCATTCGGCCATGTAATCGGACAGCCGCATCGGCCCCGTGGCGGCAATGCGGGCCTTCAGAATATCGGCCAGCGCCGTCATGCGGCCCTTGCGCGGGCGATGAACCAGATGCCCGCCACGATCATCGGCAGCGACAACAGTTGCCCCATGGTCAGGCCATAGCCGCCCAGATGCAGCGCCAACCCCAAGGGATTGCCCAGCGTGATGAACTGCGCATCGGGCTGGCGAACGAATTCGACGGCAAAGCGCGACAGGCCATAGCCAGCAAAGAACAGCCCCGCCACGCGCCCCGGATAGCGCAGCCAGCCTGCGCGCCAGATGGCCCAGGCCAGAACGGCGAACAGCACCAGGCCCTCCAGCGCCGCCTCATAAAGTTGGCTGGGATGGCGGGCGCAGATGGTCAAGAGGTCGGGGCAGCTTTGCGCCGCCTCGCCCGGGAAGGCCACGCCCCAGGGCAGGTCGGTGGGGCGGCCCCACAGCTCTGCGTTGATGAAATTGGCGATGCGGCCAAAGAACAGGCCAGCAGGTGTGGCAATGGCCATAAGATCGGCCATCGTCAGCATGGGGATGCCCTCCCTTCGGCAAAACAGGATCCCCGCGACGACAACCCCCATAAAACCGCCATGAAACGACATGCCACCATGCCAGACGACGGGAATCTGCGACGGGTTGGCCCAGAAAAATGCCGGATCGTAAATCAGTACATAACCCAGTCGCCCGCCGATGATGACGCCAAGGATGACCCAGGTCAGCAACCGCTCTACCGCTTCGGGCTGCATCGGGGCGCCGTTCGGCCACAGGCGCGGCGACTTCAGGATGGTCACGATCAGCTTCCAGCCGATCAACAGTCCCGCGACATAGGCCAGCGCATACCAGCGCAGGCTGAACTCCCAAGAGCCAAGGCTGATGGTGAAAATCTCTGGCGAGATATTGGGGAAGGGGATGTAGGACATGGCGCCTCTCGGTTGCCCCGGTTTGTCGAGGAGGGGCGGCGGCTTGTCAACGGCCAGAAGCGGCGCGCGCGCGTCCGGCCCTTGCCCGCCCCGACCAGATCGCTAGAATGTGCGTATATCGCCAAGCCAAAGGGGCACCCCATGACCATCGCCGCGCCGGAAACCCAAGTCGTCACCACCAAGAAAGTGGCCTGCGACGGGGGAGAGGGGGCCTTGGGCCATCCGCGTGTCTGGCTGTCGATTCCCCAAGACACCGGCTTTGTCGAATGCGGCTATTGCGACAAGCGTTATGTTATCGACCGCGACCACGCCCACGACGACCACTAAGCCGACGATCTAGACGTGTTCGGGCGCTGGCTGCGGCGGGCGATCGCGGTGCTGCTTTTGGTGCCATGCGGATATTACCTTGCCGGACTTGCCGGGGCATTGGTGTCGTCTGGTGACAACTGGCCAGCTACGGGCGTTGTGGTCGGGCTGCTGCGCGGGCCGATTCACTATGATTTTCTGTTGCCGCTTGATTCCGCCACCCGTCAGACCTTTGCCTTTGCCGCTGAGCAGCGCGGTGTGCCGGTTAACCACCCCGACGCCCGCTGGCTGGTGGTGGGGTGGGGGTCAGAGGCGTTTTACACCACGGCGGGCAGCTACGGCGATATTTCGGCTGGGGCCGTGTGGCAGGCGGCCACGGGCGACGCCTCGGTGATGCGGGTCGATGCCTGGGGCGATCTGGCGGGGCAAGAGGTGCCGGGGCTGAACTGGATACACCTTAGCCCCGCGCAATACGCCCGCCTGCGCAGCGGTATCCGCGACAGCTTTGCCAGCGATCCGCAGGGCCAGCCGCAGCCGGTTGCCGTGGCGGGGTTCACCGGCACCGATGGCTTTTGGCACGGGCTCGGCGGGTTCGACCTGTTTCGCACCTGCAATGTCTGGATTGGGGCGCAACTGCGCGGCGCGGGGCTGCGCTTTGGTTTGTGGACGCCGACGCCGCAGGCGGTTGCCCTGTCAATCTGGGCCAATCAGCCCTGATCCAAACGCCCTGCCGGGTGGCAGCGCGCGCCGGTTCGTGCCAATACTCATCCCCGGACAGCAGAGGAGGGCGGGCATATGGCATTCGGCAAGGGCGATCATCTGCATCTGATCGATGGCTCGGCTTTTATCTTTCGCGCCTATCACGCGCTGCCGCCCCTGACGCGCAAGTCTGATGGGCTGCCGGTGGGGGCGGTTGCCGGGTTCTGCAACCTCATCTGGAGCGAGCTTTCCAGCGGGTCGGCGGGCAAGGCCAAGGCGACCCATATCGCCGTGATCTTTGACGCCGGGTCCAAGACCTTTCGCAATGACATCTACCCCGAATACAAGGCCAACCGCCCCGAGTTGCCCGAAGACCTGCGGCCCCAGTTCCCCCTGACCCGGGATGCCACCCGCGCCTTCAACGTCGCCTGCATTGAAATCCAGGGGTTCGAGGCGGATGACATCATGGCCACCCTGGCCCGGCAGGCGCAGGAAGCGGGGGGCGATTGCACCATCATCACCTCTGACAAGGATATGATGCAATTGGTCGGGCCGGGGGTGGGCCTGTACGACCCGATGAAGCAGCGCCCGATCGGCGAGGCCGAGGTGATCGAGAAATTCGGCGTCGGGCCGGATCGGGTTGTGGATGTGCAGTCGCTGGCGGGGGATTCGGTCGATAACGTGCCCGGCGCGCCGGGGATCGGGCTGAAAACCGCGGCTCTGCTGATCAACGAATATGGCAATCTGGAAAGTCTGTTGGCGCGGGCGGGCGAGATCAAGCAGCCCAAACGCCGCGAGACCTTGGTGGACAATGCCGCCCAGATCCGCCTGTCGCGCGAGTTGGTGACGCTGAAACGCGATGTTCCGGTTGAGGTCAGTCTGGATGAGCTGACGGTGCGTGCCCCCGAGGCCGAGCCGCTGATGGAGTTTCTGTCGCGGATGGAGTTTCGCACCCTTGCGACCCGTGTTGCGACCAAGCTGAAGGTCGCGGCCCCGCTGATCGAGGCGAGCAAGGGGTTTGAAGTTTCGGGTGCCCATGCCGAACCCGCGGCAACCCCCGACCGTCTGCCCTTTGACCATGCCGGCTATGAAGCCGTGCGCGATATGGATGCACTGAACCGATGGGTCGCCGCCATTGCCGAGGCGGGCCGCGTGGCGGTGGATACCGAGACCACCAGCCTGGATGAAATGCAGGCCGAGCTGGTGGGCATCTCGTTGTCGGTCAAGGCGGGGCAGGCGTGTTACATCCCGTTGAGCCATCGTCAGGGCGGCGGTGACCTCTTTGGGTCCAGCGAACGGGTGGCGGGGCAAATCCCTCTGGATCAGGCCTTGGCTGCGCTGAAACCGGTGCTGGAGGATGCCAGTATCCTGAAAATCGGCCAGAACATGAAATATGACTGGAAGATTTTCGCCCGCCACGGCATTCGCATCGCGCCCTTGGATGACACGATGCTGATGTCTTATGCCATGCACGCGGGCCTGCATAACCACGGCATGGATTATCTGGCCGAGCAGTATCTGGGCCACAAGACCATTCCGATCAAAGAGTTGATCGGCTCTGGCAAAGCGCAGGTGACCTTTGATCAGGTCGAAATTGACAAGGCGGTGAAATATGCCGCCGAGGATGCCGACGTAACGCTGCGCCTGTGGCAGATGTTCAAGCCGCAACTGCCGAAAGTCCGCGTCACCACGGTCTATGAGACGCTGGAGCGCCCCTTGGTGCCCGTGCTGGCCGATATGGAAATGGCGGGCATTCAGGTGGACCGCGATACCCTGTCGCGCATGTCCAACGCCTTTGCGCAGAAAATGGCGCAGCTTGAAGATGAAATTCAGGATACGGCGGGCGAGAAATTCAACGTCGGCTCGCCCAAGCAGCTGGGTGAGTTTCTGTTTGACCGGCTGGGCCTGCCGGGGGGCGAAAAAACCAAGACCGGCGCTTATGGCACCGGCGCCGATGTGCTGGAAGACATCACCACGCTGGAAGACACGCACCCCCAAGGCGCGCGCGTTGCGGCGCGGATTCTGGATTGGCGGCAGCTTTCCAAGCTGAAATCCACCTACACCGATGCGCTGCAAACCGCGATCAACCCGGAAACGGGGCGGGTGCATACCAGCTATTCCATCGCGGGGGCCAACACCGGGCGGCTGGCCTCAACCGACCCCAACCTGCAAAACATCCCGGTCCGTACCGAAGAGGGGCGGCGCATTCGCGAGGCATTTGTGGCCCCGAAAGGCCGGGTTCTGGTCAGCCTCGACTATTCCCAGATCGAGCTGCGCATCCTTGCCCATATTGCCGATATTCCCGCCCTTCAGCAGGCGTTCCGCGACGGGCTGGATATTCACGCCATGACGGCCAGCGAGATGTTCAACGTGCCGCTGGACCAGATGACCAGCGACATCCGCCGCCGGGCCAAGGCGATCAACTTTGGCGTCATCTATGGCATTTCCGGCTTTGGCCTTGCCCGCAACCTGCGGATTCCCCGGGCCGAGGCGCAGGGCTTCATCGACCGTTATTTCGAACGGTTCCCCGGCATCCGCGAATACATGGACCAGACCATCGCCTTTGCCAAAGAGCGGGGCTATGTGCAGACCCTGTTCGGTCGCAAGATCAACACGCCGGAAATCAACGCCAAAGGCCCCGGTGCGGGCTTTGCCAAGCGTGCGGCGATCAACGCCCCCATTCAGGGCACGGCGGCCGATGTGATCCGCCGCGCCATGATCCGCATGCCTGCCGCGATTGCCGGGATGGATGCAAAGATGCTGCTTCAGGTGCATGACGAACTGCTGTTCGAGGTGGGCGAGGATGCCTCGGATGCGCTGATCAAGGTGGCGAAGGATGTGATGGAGGGGGCCTCGCACCCTGCGGTGCAACTGAAAGTGCCATTGACGGTGGAGGCGGGTGTCGGAGCGACATGGGCTGCGGCGCATTGAGGTAAAAGCTGGGGGTTTCCCAACCCTCAGACCTCTTTGAGCGTAGGGAACGCAAAGGGAGTGTCGGGTGATCCACAATTGGGCGGAGTTGAAGGCTTTTGCTCTGGCGCTTGATCTGCCCGAGATCACCCTTGCCACACCCTGGGGGCATGAGGCGTTGAAAGCCTTTGGCAAGATGTGGTGCTATTGGTCGTATTACGAGGAAGCGGCGGTGTTCAAAGCAGCAGCAGATGAGCGTGAGATGTTGATGGCGGCTGACCCCGAGACGTTCTTTCTGCATCCGCATTACGCCCCGCACAATTTGGTTCTGGTGCGGGCGGGGCGGATTGATCCGGGTTGGGCGCGGGCGCGGCTGGTGCAGCAGTGGCGCGACGCAGCTCCGAAGCGGTTCTTGCGCGATTGGGATGCACAGTGACTCTGCAGGCGTTTGCGACAGCAGTGGACTGGCATGATTGGTTGGCGGCGAACCATGCCACACAAAGCGAAGTCTGGGTACTGTATCACAAAAAGGGTTCAGGCGTGGTCTCGATCGACTGGCAGCAGGCGGTGGTAGAGGCTTTGGCTTGGGGCTGGATTGATGGTGTGCGCAAGACGCAAAGTGAAACCCAGTGGATACAACGCTTTACGCCACGCAAACCCGGCTCGGCGTGGAGCCAGCTCAACCGCGCTCATGCTGAACGGCTGATCGTCTCGGGACGTATGCAGGCGGCGGGGCTGGCAGCCGTGGAGGCGGCGCGCGCGAATGGGCGCTGGGAGGCGACTTATTCGGGCGGCAAGGGGGCTGATCTGCCCGTGGATTTTCTGGAGGCTTTGGCAACAGCCCCACAGTCGGCGCAGAAGACATTTGCGGCGCTGGATGCCAAGGAGCGCTATGCAATTTACTACCGCTTAACCACGGCGAAGCGGGCAGAGACGCGGACCAAGCGGATGGCCGAGTTTTTGGCGCGGTTGGCAGAGGGGAAGTCGCCGGTTTAGGATTGGTGTTGGCGTTATATCCCTCGTTGCCCCGGACGTGATCCGGGGCAGCGTAAATTGCGAGGCACACCGTCCCGCAGGATCAAGCGCGGTCGATCCTGACCTGATAGCAGTTGTTGCGGGCAGAACGGACATGGACATAGGCGATGGCCGGATCGGCCAGCAGTTTCGCCGCCCGCGCCGGAATGCCAGGCGTCGGTATGACCCCACCCGTGCCATAGACGATGCGGTCATCCTGCCCGTAACCCCGTACGATATATTCGGGCGAGGCCAACATTTCGGGCAGGTCTTCGCCACCCTCCGCCTGACAAGCATCGGCACATAGAAAGATCGGGCCGGTTTCGGCATAGGGCTGGGGCGTTGGAAACGGGCGATGGGACAGGATCAACAGGCCCGCGCCTTCGGGGATCATCCGCAGGCAATGACGGCACGGATTGCCGGTGCCTTCCGCGATGTGCCGCTCGGGCACCTGCCCATTGGCATCAGGCCCGCCCGTCTGATAGGCGCGGACGGTTTTGGTGGGGATTGGGGTGAAACGGATCATTCTGGCCTCCTGGTTGCGGAGCCAGAATGGGGGTCGGGCCGCGCTCCCGCGACCCGGAGCTTGCGCAATCAGGCCGGATCGACCAGACGGCCCAGCACCCGCCCGCCCAGAATGTGCATGTGGTAGTGCGGCACTTCCTGCAACCCGGCCTTGCCAGCATTGGTGATGCCGCGATACCCGGCCTCACCCGACAAGCCCAGATCGACGATGACCTGCGCCACGGTGCGGTGGAAATCGACGATCTCTTCCGCGCTGGCCTCGGCCGCGAAATGGTCGAAATTCACATAGGCCCCCTTGGGAATGGCAAGCACATGCACCGGCGCATGGGGGTGGATGTCGTGGAACACCAGCGTGTGGGCGGTTTCCACCACGGTCTTGTTTGGAATTTCACCGCGCAGGATGCGGGCAAAGATATTCTGGGGGTCGTAGGTATAGGCCATGGGTCAGTCCACAAACAGGTAATGAGTGCCCGCGATCTCGCGCGCTTTCTCCATTGGAATATCAAGGAATTCCGCCAGAGGCACGGTGTTTTCATCAACGCTGGCCGATTGGCGGACGCGGTAGATGTTGGCAAAGCCCGCGTCGCGGATGCGGTCGCTTTCGAATTTCACGTCATAGCGGATGGTCGGCAGAATCCGGTCGATGGTTTCCTTGGGCGTGCGTTCGCCGGCCAGACCGACGCGTTTGGCATGGCCCAGCAGGTATTCGTCGGTGAAGTCGCAATCCACCTCCAGCAACCGCACCTTGGCCTTGTCGTTGTAGAAATCCTGCATCAGATCGATGTTGGCCGGATCAATGCAAAAGATCAGCCGGTCGGTCTGCCAGTAATCATACAGCATCCGAACCAGCGCCCGGCGGTGGCGCGTGCGCTTTTCCAGCGTGGACTGGATGCCACCCAGATCGGGCAGGGGGGTAGAGGCCTCGTTGAACAGATAGTCCAGCGCGGGCATGTTGGTGACCTGGCGCACCCGGTCCACCAGCCGCTTGGCGACATGCCACTTCTTGCAGGTCACCATCATCAGCGTGCGTTCACGGCCCAGCGAGCTTTCGGTTTCCCAAAAGCGCGGCGCAAAGCGGCGGCCAAGGCGGCCCCGGTCAACCATGAATTTGAACAGGCTGCGCCCTTCGTTCGAAATGTCGAACCGCACGCCTTTGGCGGCATAAAGCTTGCCCAACCGCTCTTTCAGCTCTTTCGCCTCGGGGCTGATCTTGCGGGCGAACAGGTAATCCTGGCTAAGCAACAGGTCGTAGTGGTCGTTGTAAAACGTCACCGGCATGCCGTAATCGGTGAACATCAGAAAGGTCAGGGTGCGGGTGCTGATCTGGTGTTCGGGCACCAGATGGCGCACCAGCGTCTGAAAGAACGTCTCGTCCGGTATCCACGAGGTTTGGAAAAAACGCACCACATCGCGCCGCTTGCGCACGAACTCCAGCAGCGCTTCCATCGTCTGGCGGCGCAGGCACCACCATTGGCTGCCGATCTGGATCGCCATGTCGGCGGGCACCTTGCGCGTCAGCCCCAGCCGCTTTTGCCATTCCATCGAGGCATAGAACAGCGCCTTGCTGTTTCGTTCATTGAACCAGTGGCGATAGATCAGCCGCTCTTCCTTGATGCCGGTCTTGATCCAGTCAGAGTTAAAGAAATCGAAGCTTTCTATGAAGTCGGTCTCGTTGCGGTCCAGAAAATCATGGGCGAATTCGGCCGATTTGATCGCCATGCAATCGCCCGACAGCATATAGAAATGCGTGGCGCGGGGAAAGGCATCGACCGCAGCTTCGATGGCATTCAGCGTGGCTTGCACCAAACTCCATTCGCCCCAGCCGCATTTGATGCGCTTGCGGGCAAAGGTCACGGCGGGGTTGCCGTCCAGCCCTTCGCGAATACGCTCATAGGCCTCGCGCGAGGCGCGGGCATCGAAATGGATCGAGATGAAATCGCCCGCCGCCGTCAAGCGTTGCGCCTGAGCGATGATGCCATCGGGGTCTTTGTGGCACAGAAGGATATAGGCGATTCTTGCCATGACACCGACAGTAGGGCACAGAGCGGTTGACTGTTTCCCTAATTTGCGCGGACAGACATTGTAAAGATAGAGTTTCTTTGCTTTTTTGTGGCGGTCTGACCGGGCCGGGCGCAAAACGGTGGTCGAAGTGGAGTGACTGATGGGGTTTCCCGGCACCTGGATGACGGAAAGTGAAAGCGTGGTTTACCGCGTGGTGCCGAAATGCGCCTGCTCGACCATCGGGCAGATCATGTTCTATTCCGACCATGGCAAGTTTTTCGACGGCGATATCCACGATGCCCAAGCTGGCATGCACAAATGGGCGATAGAGGCCAGCCAGCCTCTGATCGAGGCGAATGTGAAGGGCCACAAGTCCTTGGCCTTCACCTGTGTGCGCAACCCATACGCTCGCATCCTGTCCAGTTTTTTCGACAAGATTTGCGGCGTGCAACGGAATGGCAAACGCTATCGCGGCAATCTGGTGCCGATGCTGGTGCAGCGCTATGGGGCCGAGGTTGGCGGGCCAGAGGGCAAGGATGACTTTGACCAGATTGCCAGCTTTCGCCGCTTTTTGCTGTTCGCGCGCGACACGATCCGGTTCCGCAAACCGATGGAGCCGGACATCCACTGGTCGGCCATGTCAGGCCATATCAGCACCTTCATCGTGAACGGCGGGCGATATGACCAGATTTTCTTTACCGAGAAATTCGACGAGGGCATGGCCAAGGTCCTGAAAAAGATCAAGACCAAGCACAAGATCGACCTGAAAAAGATCCCCCGGTTCAACGAAAGCGAAGGGCACGGGCCAAAGCGGCTGCACAAGGTCAGCGATTATTTCGATGATCTGTCGCGCCATCTGGTCTGGGAAATCTACAAGAAGGATTTCCAGCTTTTCAAATACGACTTCGACGACCCCGACAACAAGATGCCGCTGGCCGAGGTTGATCTGGACGAGGTGCATCGCAAGCTGGGGGATTGACCCCCTCACCCTTCCCTGTCCCCCAAGGGGAGAGGGGCGCCATTACTCCACCTTCAGCACGATCTTTCCGATATGGCCGCTGCTTTCCATACGCCAATGGGCGGCGGGGGCATCTTTCAGGGGAAACTCGCTGTCGATGATGACCTTGAAGCTGCCGCTGGCCACCATCGGCCAGACATAGGCCTCCACCGCGGCGGCGATACGGGCCTTGGCCTGATCCGATTGCGGGCGCAGGGTTGAGCCGGTGATGGTCAGCCGACGCATCATCACCTCGCCAAAGTTCAACTCGACCTTGGGCCCTTGCAGAAAGGCGATCTGCACCAGCCGCCCGTCATCGGCCAGCGCCTTGACGTTGCGCGGCAGGTAGGGGCCGCCCACCATGTCAAGGATCAGGTCGGCACCGCCTGCCTCTTTGACGATGGCGACGAAATCCTCATCCCGATAGTTGATGCCGCGCTCGGCACCGATCCCCTCACAGGCCTTGGCCTTTTCGGGGCTGCCAGCGGTGGCGAAGACCCGAGCGCCCAAGGCGCGGGCGATCTGGATGGCGGTGGTGCCGATGCCGGATGTGCCGCCGTGAACCAGAAAGCGCTCGCCCGCCTTCAGCCCGCCGCGCATGACGATGTTTGACCAGACGGTGAAACAGGTTTCGGGCAGGCAGGCCGCCTCGCGCAGGCTCAGGCCCTGCGGAATGGGCAGCGCGTGGCTTTCATGGCAGGCGGCATACTCGGCATAGGCCCCGCCTGGAAACAGGGCGCAAACCTTGTCGCCAATCTTCCAGCGGGTCACGCCGGGGCCCGTCTCTACCACCGTTCCCGCCCCTTCCAGCCCCGGCAGAGGCGAGGCGCTGGGGGGCGGCGCATAAAGGCCCGCGCGTTGCAGGGCGTCGGGGCGGTTCACCCCGGCATAGGCCAACCGCACGATGATTTGCCCATGGCCGGGCACCGGCACGGCCACCGAGACGGGCTTCAGCACGTCGGGCGCGCCGGGTTCGCTGATCTCGATGGCCAGCATGGAATCGGAAAGCTGCATGATGTCCTCAGTGGCCGGGCAGGTCGTTGGTGTCGCGGGGCGCGCGGATCGCCCCCAGCAGGCGCAAGGGGCCACGGGCCAGCATTTTGCCCAAGGGGTTGTCACGGAATGCGGCCTTGGCCTTTTCGAACTGCATCACATTGTCGATACGGCGGTTCAGAAAGTCCGTCGTCGCCTGTTTCTCGTCAGAGGTATCGGCCAGCCAGAACAGCACGGTGGCCCCGTAAACCGCCGACAGGGTGGCGCGCTTGGTGTACCAGTTGAGGTCGGTTGAGCTATCGCCCAAGGCCCGCCAGATGGCATCGGCGGTGCCCCAGATCAGGCGCGCGCCTTCGCTGGCGTGCTGTGGCAGGGCGAACAGGGCAGACCCCCGGCGCACCAGCTCGGGGTCGGCATCCTGCAACCGAAACAGCACCGCCTGCCCGATCCGGTCGCGAAAACGCAGGGATGTCAGGTCGGTTGCGGCAAGCCGATCCTGCATCGTCGCATCGCCCGCCTTGTGATAGGCGACCGCCAGATCCAGCGCGCCGCGCGGACAGATCGCGCGGGCCAGCGCGTCACCCAGACCCGAATCGGCGACTGCCGCACGAAAGGTCGTATCGCTCCACCCGTCAAAGGGAACATGGGGTAGGGCTGCCGCCAAAAGCCGTTCTTTCGCCTGATCCATCGTGTTTGTGTCCTGCATGGCCCGAACCTTTCCAGCGATGTAGACAAGCGGCCCCGCCTTTGCTATGGCCCGCACGCCTGCACTTTATCGTGCAACTCTAGCTTAGGAAGGTGGTGACAACCACATGCAGGTCAGCGTTCGTGACAATAACGTCGAACAGGCCCTTCGGGCCCTGAAGAAAAAGCTCCAGCGCGAAGGCGTGTTTCGGGAAATGAAGCTCAAGCAGCATTTCGAGAAGCCCTCCGTCAAAAAAGCGCGTGAGCAAGCCGAAGCGGTCCGCCGTGCGCGCAAACTCGCGCGTAAGAAGGCCCAACGCGAAGGCGCAATCTAAGGCGTTTTTCCGAAAACTGGGGTCGCGAGGCCCATCCGATCAACCCCCGGCTTGCCGGGGGTTTTTCTTTGCCCGTCGGTCAGGTGCGTTTGACCCTGTTCACATGGCCCATCTTGCGGCCCGGTTTCACCTCGGCCTTGCCGTAAAGGTGGATGGCGGCGTCGCGTTCCTTGGCAATTGCAGGCACGCGCAGCACATCGTCGCCGATCAGGTTTTCCATCACCACATCGGCAAAGCGGCTGCCGTCGCCCAGAGGCCAGCCGGCTACGGCGCGGATATGTTGCTCGAACTGATCGACCGCGCAGCCATTCTGCGTCCAGTGGCCGGAATTATGCACTCGGGGGGCGATTTCGTTGACGATCAGGCCTTGGGGCGTCGCGAACAGTTCCACTCCCATCACGCCGACATAATCGAGCGCGTTCAGGATGCGGGCGGCCAGCAGCACGGCATCGGTGCGCTGGCTGGGTGACAGGCGGGCGGGGATGGTGGTGGTGGCCAGAATCCCGTCCTTGTGGACATTCTCGCCTGGATCATAGCAGGCGACGGAACCATCCAGCCCACGGGCGGCGATGACGGAAACTTCATGGCTAAAGTCGATGAACCCTTCCAGCACCGAAGGCGCGCCGTTCATCGATGCCAGCGCGGGTGCGGCATCGGCCAGCGACATGATCCGCGCCTGCCCCTTGCCGTCATAGCCCAGCCGCGTGGTTTTCAGGATAGACGGGTGGCCCACCTTCAGCAGTGCCGCCTCTAGCTCTGCGGCGGTGGTCAGCGCGGCATAGGGGGCGGTGGTCAGGCCGATCTGGTTCAGGAAATCCTTTTCCAGAATGCGGTCCTGCGAAATGGCCAGCGCGCGGCGGTTGGGGCGGATGGGGCGCAGGGCCTCAATCGCGTCCAAGGCCTCGGTCGGCACATTCTCGAACTCATAGGTGACGACATCGACCGAAGCGGCAAAGGTGCGCAGGGCATTCAGGTCTTCATAAGGCGCGGTGGTCACCCGGTCGGCCACATGGCCTGCGGGCGGGTTGGCGCCCGGTTCAAAGATGTGGGTCTTGAAGCCAAGGCGGCTGGCTGCGACCGACAGCATCCGGCCCAACTGGCCGCCCCCCAGAATGCCGATGGTGGCGCCGGTTTGCAAAACGTCACTCATCCTTCGGCTCCTCGGGGATAGAGGCGGACAGGGCCTCGCGCCAGGCATCAAGGCGGGCGGCAAGGGCGGGATCGGAAATGGCAAGGATACCTGCCGCCATCAGGCCCGCATTGGCGGCACCCGCCGCGCCGATGGCCATGGTGGCGACCGGATAGCCCTTGGGCATTTGCAGGATGGAATAAAGGCTATCGATGCCCGACAAGGCTTTGGTCTGCACCGGCACGCCCACCACGGGAATGCGGGTTTTTGATGCCATCATGCCGGGCAGATGGGCGGCGCCGCCGGCGCCCGCGATGATGACCTTCAACCCCCGTTCGGCAGCGGTCTTGCCATAGGTCCACAGCCGGTCGGGCGTGCGATGGGCGCTGACAATCTTTGCCTCATAAGGGATGCCAAGCTGATCAAGGATCAGGGCGGCCTCTTTCATCGTCGGCCAGTCTGACTGGCTTCCCATGATGATCCCGACATCCACGGCCATATGCGCCCCCAATGTTGCCTGCCCCAATCCTGCCTGTCTGCCGATTATACCGGGGGGCAGCACAGGGCAAGAACGCTTGGATATGGGGAGGGGAGCGTGATTTCACGCACCGCTACGCGATGATGTCGGGGATCAGTTGATCTTCCATCTTCACGATCTGGTCCTTGAGGCCCAGTTTCTGCTTTTTCAGCCGCCGCAGGGTCAGTTGATCGGGCCGCCCGGTCAGTTCAAGCGCCTGAACCGCCTCATCCAGATCGCGATGTTCGCGGCGCAGCACCTCCAGCTTGACGCGCAACATCTCTTCAAAATTCATCTCGCTGGGGGCGTGCATGGCTGGATGACATCCGGTCTTCTTGCTTCTGCAATCAGATTACATGATTCGCAGGGGTGCAGGCGAGAAAATTGGGGCAATTGATCAAATAATCGCTTTGCCCCGGGGCCTTGCAGGGGGGCGTTGGCAGGCCCATATTCACCGCATGGGTGCCCGTGTGGGGCCCGCCAACCATGTCGCTTTCGCAAGGGCAGGGCAGATGACGAAGATTTCCTTTGGTGCGCATCCGCATCTTCTGGGGTTCGAACAGCTTGAACGGCTGGTCGAGCGCACGGCCAAGACTGCCTCGGAAGGGTATCCGCCCTTCAATATCGAGGCGACGGCAGAGAATGCCTATTGCATCACGCTGGCGGTGGCCGGGTTCCGCGACGAGGATCTGGCGATCACAGTCGAGGATCGGCAACTGGTGATCCGGGGCCGTCAGGCCGATGACGGCGCGGACCGGGTGTTCCTGCATCGCGGCATTGCGGCGCGCGCGTTTCAGCGCAGTTTCGTGCTGGCCGACGGGGTCGAGGTAGCGGGCGCGCATCTGGACCATGGCTTGCTGCATATCGATCTGCGGCGCTCGGTGCCCGACACGGTGGTGCAGACCATCCGCATCGGGCGAAAATAGGGGAGATCTTAGGATGAACATGAACTTCAACGCGCTGCCCCAACGGGACGACAGCATCGTCTATGTGCGCCCGGTCGCAGTTGCGGATCTGCCGGATGAGGTGCGCGAGCAGGTGGGCGAATTGTCCACCGTCTATTCTGTGAACCGCCCGGATGGAGAGCGCCTTGCCCTGGTTGCCGATCGGCACATGGCCTTTGAACTGGCCCGCCAGAATGACCTTGCTCCGGTGAACGCGCATTAGGCGCACACAGAGACTGTTTTTCATTCGGAAACAATTGGCGCCGCAGGCCAGATCGGTCTGCGGCGTGTTTTTTGGCCGGATTTCGGTTTTGTCCACAGAAGATTTGCCCAGTTTCCGCTTTACACACCCCCCGACACCTTCCAATATCCTCAATATCTAGTAAGCATTTCCCCGTCAGCCGCAGCTTATGGTCTGACACCCAGTCTGTTGAGATCGTATGTTCTCGGGCAGCTTCATGATGAGGGGCGTATGTCGGTTTCAGAAGAATTTCATTTGTCGGATGACCTGCACCCCATCGACATTGTCGAGGATATCGCCGCGCATCGCGACTGGGAGTTCGATCGCGTGACCGATGACCAGATCGCCATGTCGGTCGAAGGCCAGTGGCGGACCTATTCCCTGACGCTGGCATGGTCGGCCCATGATGAGACATTGCGCCTGCTATGCACGTTCGAGATGGAGCCGCCAGACGACCGCGAGGCGGCGCTTTATGATGTGCTGAACCGCTGCAACGACATGGTGTGGAACGGCGCATTTACCTGGTGGGCCGAGCAGAAGCTGATGGTCTGGCGCTATGGTCTGTGCCTGGCGGGCGGGCAAAGTGCCGCGCTGGAACAGATCGACCGGCTGATCGGCGGCGCTGTGATGGCGGCGGAGCGGTTCTATCCGGCGTTTCAACTGGTGGCCTGGGCGGGTCATACCCCCGCCGACGCGATGAAGGTTGCCATTGCCGAGGCCTACGGCCGCGCCTAACCTGCCGTTCGATGAACGGAGGCTGGAATGGCGCTTGAAAAGGTTGCCCGCGACGGGATTGTGTTGCTGGGATGCGGCAAGATGGGGTCGGCCCTGCTTGCGGGCTGGCTGGAGGCAGGGTTGCCCCCCACGGCGGTCTGGGTGATCGAGCCAAATCCGACAGACTGGCTTCAAGGTCTTGGTGTTCATCTGAACCAAGGCGTGCCGCCTGCACCTGCCGTTGCGCTGCTGGCGGTCAAGCCGCAGATGATGGGCGCGGCATTGCCCGCCTTGCAGGCGCTGGGCAATGGCAAGACGCTGGTGGTCTCTATCGCGGCGGGCACCTCGATTGCTACCTTCGAACAGGTGTTCGGCGACCGCACCCCGGTCGTGCGCGCCATGCCCAACACCCCGGCCATGGTGGGACGCGGCATTACCGGCATTTGTGCCAATGCCACTGCCGGGGCCGAGGGGCTGGCCCTTGGTCGCGCATTGATGAGCGCGGTGGGGCAAGTGGTCGAACTGGATGGTGAGCATCAGATTGATGCCGTCACCGGCGTGTCCGGCTCTGGCCCGGCCTATGTTTTCCACCTGATCGAAGCGATGGCGGCAGGCGGTGTGGCGCAGGGCCTGTCGCCCGAGGTGGCGATGCAGCTGGCGCGTGCCACCGTGTGCGGTGCGGGGGAACTTGCCTACCGTTCTCCCGAAGCGGCGGCGCAATTGCGCATCAATGTGACCTCGCCAGGCGGAACAACGGCGGCGGCGCTTGCGGTGCTGATGGATGGGGAAACCGGCTTTCCGGCCCTGCTAACCCGCGCGGTCAAGGCGGCAGCAGATCGTGGTGCGGAGTTGGGAAAGTGACGATCACCTATGACGATTTCGCCAAGGTGGATATTCGTGTCGGCCGCATCACCCGCGCCGAACCCTACCCCGAGGCGCGAAAGCCCGCCTATAAGCTGTGGGTCGATTTTGGCGGCGAGATCGGCGAGAAACGCTCTTCCGCGCAGATCACCCGGCATTATACCATCGAAGGGCTGATCGGGCGGCAGGTTATGGCGGTAGTCAATTTTCCGCCACGCCAGATTGGCAAGGTGATGAGCGAGGTGCTGGTGCTGGGCGTGCCGGATGAAGCGGGCGAGGTGGTGCTGTTATCGCCCGATCAGACGGTGCCATTGGGCGGCAGGATGTTCTGATGCGGTTGCTGATCACCAGCCGCTTGCCAGATACGGTGCTTGCCGCCGCCAGCGCTCGGTTCGATGCGACGCTGCGCGACCGGACCGCCCCGCTGTTCCCCGACGAATTGCGTGGCTTCGATCTGCAGCTGCCTACCTTGGTTGCATGATGGCGGGCGGCGGATGCCTCCGGTGGGAGTATTTGGGCCAAGAGGAGGGGGCGCTGGCCTTTCGCTTTCATCTTGGCATAAATATCCCCCGCAGAGCGTCCCGGACTGATGCGGGGGGCTTGCCATGATCATCTCTCGCGGGCGGCGCTATGTGTTCGTGCATATCCCCAAGACCGGGGGCACCGCCTTGTCGCTGGCGCTGGAGGCGCGGGCGATGAAGGACGACATTCTGATCGGCGACACGCCAAAGGCGCGGGCACGGCGGGCGCGGGTGAAGGCGCTGAAGGCGGCGGGGCGGTTGTGGAAGCATTCGACGCTGGCCGATATTGACGGGGTTTTGTCGGGCGCCGAACTGGAGGCGATGAGGCTGGTCACGCTGGTCCGCAATCCGTGGGACCGGGCGGTCAGCTATTACCACTGGTTGCGGGTGCAGGGTTTTGCCCATCCGGCGGTGGGTCTGGCGAAATCGCATGATTTCAGCGGGTTTCTGAACCATCCGCAGACACAGACCGCGTTTCGCCTGTGGCCCTATGGCGCCTATCTGCGGGATGCGCGGGGCGAAGAGCGAGCCGCGAATTTCCTTCGGCTGGAGCATCTGGCCCAGGATATTGCCCCGTTCGAGGCGCATTTGGGTTTTCGCCTGACGCCTTTGGGCCGTGCCAATGAAAGCGACCGGCAGCGTGACTGGCGGGGGTATTACTCCGACGCCGATGCCGCGCTGCTGGCTGATCTTTCTGCCGAAGACATAGCCCGGTTCGGCTATGCCTTCGACGATTTCGGCGCTTAGGCCGCCTGTTTCTGCCCACCAAAGCGGCCATAGAAGGTCTCGCCCTTTTCGGCCATCTCCCGCAGCAAGGCGGGGGCGTGGAAGCGGGGGCCGAACTGGGCGGTCAGGCCGCGGCAAATCTCGACCGCGCGGGCGGCCCCGAGGATGTCGAGCCACGAGAACGGCCCGCCCGACCACGGCGCAAAGCCCCAGCCAAGGATGGCGCCCACGTCGCCTTCGCGGATGTCGGTCAGAACGCCTTCCTCCAGCGCGCGGACCGCTTCCAGAACTTGCGCAAACAGCAGGCGATGCTGCACGTCGGTCAGCGAGGGTTGCAGTTTGTCGAGCGGGTATTTCGGCTCCAGCCCCTCCCACAGGGCCAGACGGTCGCCCTTGTCGGAATAGGTGTAAAAGCCCGCATTGGCCTTGCGGCCCAGACGGCCCTGATCGGCCATCCAGAAGATCACCTTGTCCACGGCCTCATCGGGATAGTCGTCGCCCATCGCGGCCTTGGTGGCCTTGGCGATCTTGACGCCCAGATCAATCGAGGTCTCATCGACCAGTTGCAGCGGGCCCAGCGGCATGCCGACCAGCTTGGCGGCATTCTCGACCAGCGCCGGCTCCACACCTTCGGCCACCATGCGGATGCCTTCGTTGATGTAGGGGATGATGCAGCGGTTGGCATAGAAGAAGCGGGCGTCGTTGACCACGATGGGGGTCTTGCGGATCTGGCGCACGAAATCCAGCGCCTTGGCGACGGCGGTATCGCCGGTTTCGTGGCCCTTGATGATCTCGACAAGGTTCATCTTGTCCACGGGAGAGAAGAAGTGGATGCCGATGAAATTCGCCGGCTTGTCAGAGGCATGGGCCAGTTGGGTGATCGGCAGGGTCGAGGTGTTGGTGGCGAAAATGCAGTCGGGGCCAACGGCGGCCAGCACCTTTTTCGTCACGCCAGCCTTGACGGCCACATCCTCGAACACCGCCTCAACAATCAGATCGGCCCCGGCAAGGGCGGCATAATCGGTGGTGGCGGTGATGCGGGCCAGCACCTCTTCTTTCTTCGCCGGGGTCACCTTGCCGCGCTTGACGCCCTTGTCCAGAAGGTCAGCCGAATGGGCCTTGCCGCGATCCGCCGACTCTTGGCTGGCGTCAATCAGCACCACTTCGATGCCCGCATTGGCCGAGACATAGGCGATGCCCGCGCCCATCATGCCCGCGCCGATCACGCCCAGTTTCTTCACCGATTGATCGGCGACCTTGGGGCGGTTTGCGCCCTTGTCCAGCGCCTCTTTGTTGATGAAGAGGCTGCGGATCATCGCCGAGGACGAGGGGTTCAGCAGCACAGAGGTAAACTGCCGCGCCTCGATCTTCAGGGCCACGTCAAAGGGCACCATCGCGCCCTCATACACAGCCGCCAGCAGGGCCTTGGCGGCAGGATAGACGCCTTGGGTCTTCGAGTTGATCATGGCGCTGGCGCCCACGAAGGTCATGAAGCCCGCCGGGTGATAGGGCGCGCCGCCGGGCATTTTATAGCCCTTGTCATCCCAGGGTTTGACCAGATCGGCATCCTTGGCATTCAGCACCCAGTCTTTCGCGCGGGCCAGCAGCTCATCCGCAGGAACCACCTCATCAATCAGACCAGCGGCTTTGGCCGATTTGGGGTCACTCAGCTTGCCTTCCAGCAGGAAAGGCGCTGCAATCATCGCGCCCAGCTTGCGCGACAGGCGCGTGGTGCCGCCCGCGCCGGGGAAGATGCCGACCATGATTTCGGGCAGGCCGATCTTGGCCTTGGGATTGTCGGCGGCAAAGATTCGGTGGGTGGACAGAGGCAGTTCAAGGCCGATGCCAAGGGCGGTGCCGGGCAGGGCGGCGGCAATCGGCTTGCCGCCCTTTTTGGTTTTCGGGTCCATGCCCGCAAGCTCGATCTTGCGCAGAACCTTGTGCATCATCATCACGCCGTCAAAGATCGCCTGCGCGCCACCCGCCCGCATTTGCGCGATGACGTTCAGGTCCATCCCGCCCGCGAAATCCTTTTTGCCAGAGGTGATGACGATGCCCTTCACCGCAGAGTCAGCAAGCGCCTGATCGACCAGATCAGACAGCAGGGCAAACGCCTCGGTTGACATGACGTTCATCGACTTTTGCGGAACATCCCAGGTGATGACGGCAACGCCATCGGCATCGGTAACACTGGTGAAATCGGTCATTTGGGTCCTCCTTGCGGGTAAGGCGTGCCGTCGCGGTGCAGATAGCGGCGGGCCTTGCCGTCCTTGTGGGTGATCAGGTCATGATCGGAATAATGGATGACATCGCGGACATGCCGGGTGCCGATGGTCAGGTAAATCGCGGGTGCGTCGCTGCGGTTCTGCAACTGATGTCCGATGGGTTGGCCCGCAGGCCAAGCGGCGGTATCGCCGGGGTGCAGGGCGGTCTCGGTGTTCTCGACCAGAATGACGGTGCCGGAGAGGAGGTGGATCATCTCATCCTCGCCCTCATGCCAGTGGCGGAAAGAGGACTGGCTGCCGGGGGGAAGCTCTTCCAAATGGACGCCGAATTGTGACAGGCCACCAAGGTCGCCCAGAACGGAGTGGCGATAGGGGCCAAGGCCGCCGCCGATGATCGGGTGGGTCAAAGCGCCCTCATCCACCCATGCGCGGGCAGCGGCGGGCAGGATGCGGGTTTGGGGTGGGCCTTCGGCGGGTTGACCCCAGAGCGGCGACAGGTTCAGCAGATACGCTGGCAGATCGCCACCGCGCAGGTGGGTGCCATCGTCGGCGACCACAGCCCAGGTGGTCGGCGTGTTGATCAGGCGGCGGCCAAGGTCTGGGTAGTGGCAGATGTCGCGTTCAACGCGCGAACCGAGGATCAGATAGCGGCAGGGCTGGTCGCCCCGGTTTTCCACCCGGTGGGCATTCGCCTCGCCATGCGGCCAGCAGATGGCATCGCCGGGGGACAGCAGGTGTTCACCGAAATTGTCGATCACCACGGTGCTGCCCGACAGCAGAAACAGGAACTCATCCTCATGCGAATGCCAGTGGCGGTCGGACGAGCCTGCGCCGGGCGGCAGGGTTTCCAAATAGCAACCGAATTGCCGCAGCCCGCCCGCATCAGACAGATGCAGCGTTTCCGTGCCGTTGTCTGCGCGGTTCAGCGGGGCAAGGGCGGGGTCGACCTTCACCGCACACCTTTCCAGTCGGTGCCGTCACGATAGGTAAAGCGCGCCTTGCCGCCCTCGATTTCGATTGCGAAATCGTGGTCGGAATAGGTGGCGACCTCTCGCTTGGCCTTGCTGCCGATCACCAGAAACTTGGCGGGTTTGTCGCTGCGGTTCAGGAAATGGTGGCCGTTGGTGGACCCGGCGGGAAAGCCCGCACAATCGCCCACCCGCATCACGGTTTCGCCATCGTCCTGCACCATGACGCATTCACCCTCGGTCACCATGACGAATTCGTCTTCGGCCATGTGCCAGTGGCGCAAGCTGGAAACCGCGCCCGGTTCCAGCATGACAAGGTTGACGCCGAACTGCGTCAGCCCAGCCGCATCGCCCAAGCGCAGCGAACTGCGGCCCTTCATCATTGAGGCATAGGGTTCGGGGTAGATCGAGCCGGTCTTGACCGGAACTTTGGTAAGGTCGAGTTTGGGCATCAGTGCGCCTCCCTTTGCGTGCTGCCTGTTGCGGGCGGCCCGAAAGGCGCGGCAAGGGCCGCTAGCGGGCCGCGATGGATGCAGGCGGCGCCCAACCGCTGCATTCGGTCATTTCGCAGCGCGAGCCTTCGGCCGTCTCGCGCATGTATTCCACGGTTTGCGCCACCAGCCTGCACGACCCGTCGTCCAGTTCGGCCCACCAATCGACCCAGATCCGAAAGCGCCCGCCCTTGGGCAGACCCAGGGCGATGACCCGCGCCTCCAACTGGCGCGCGCCAAGGGCCGTCAGGGCGCCGTGAATGGTGCGGTAGGCCTGCACCAGCTCTGTCGAGGACGGCATGGCTTGCAAGCGGTCGCCGAAATAGACGGCATAGGGATACAGATGCTCGCGCGCCAAAGCGTCCGCGCAGCCTGCCATCATCAGGCCAGCCCGCCAGGCCATCAGATTTGCAATTCGTCCGTACATCGTCACCCTCACTCGCGAAGCCCGCGAGATGGTCAGCCTGTATGACCTTTTTCAAGGCCGCAAGGCAAGTGACGCTACGGCAGTCGGCGGAATCTGGCGGCTGGCGGCGAGGCATGGTGTCAGACCCGCTCGATGATGGTGGCGGCCCCCATGCCAGAGGCGATGCACAACGTGGCAAGGCCCACGCCCTTGCCCGAACGCTCCAATTCATCCAGCAGGGTGCCGATGATGATGGCCCCCGATGCCCCCAGCGGGTGGCCCATGGCGATGGCCCCGCCGTTGACGTTGACGATGGCCGGGTCCACATGAAACGCCTGCATGAAGCGCAGGACGACGGCAGCGAAAGCCTCGTTCACCTCGAACAGGTCGATGTCTTTTATCGACATGCCGCTGTCTTTCAGAATCTTTTCCGTCACCGGAACCGGGCCGGTCAGCATGATGGTGGGATCGGTGCCGATCTTGGCCGTGGCGCGGATTTTCGCGCGCGGTTTCAGGCCATGGGCCAGCCCGAATTCCTTGTTGCCGATCAGAATGGCCGCCGCGCCATCGACGATGCCAGAGGAATTCCCGGCGTGGTGGATATGGGTGATCCGCTCCAGATGCGGATATTTCATCATCGCCACCTTGTCGAAGCCGGGCATCACCTCGCCCATCATCTTGAAGCTGGCGTCCAGTTTCCCCAGCGCCGCCACATTGGTGCCGGGGCGCATGTATTCGTCATGGGCGAGGATGGTCAGGCCGTTCTGGTCCTTGACCGGAACGATGGAGCGGGCAAAGCGGTTGTCCGCCCAAGCCGCAGCGGCGCGGCGCTGAGATTCCACCGCCAGCGCATCGGCCTGTTCGCGGGTGAACCCGTATTCGGTGGCGATGATGTCGGCGCTGATGCCTTGCGGCACGAAATAGGTTTTCATGGCCAGCGTCGGGTCAACGGCAATCGCCGCCCCGTCGCTGCCCATCGCCACGCGGCCCATCATCTCAACCCCGCCAGCGATATAGGCCTGCCCCGCCCCGCCCCGCACCTGATTGGCGGCCAGGTTCACCGCCTCCATCCCGCTGGCGCAAAAGCGATTGATGGCAAGGCCGGGGATCGACTGATCCAGATCTGACAGCAGCACGGCAGAGCGCGCAAGGCAGCCGCCCTGTTCACCCACCTGCGTGACATTGCCCCAGATCACATCCTCAACCGCATGGCCGGTCAGGCCGCTCCGGTCCTTGACCGCGTTCAGCATCTGCGCCGAAAGCGACACCGAGGTAACCTCATGCAGCGCGCCGTCGGCGCGACCCTTGCCGCGCGGGCTGCGAACGGAATCGTAGATATAGGCTTCGGTCATAGGGGTCTCCTCAGGCGGTGGCGGGCGGGAAGGCCCGGCTCATCAGATCATAGGGGTGTTGCCAGCCGGGCAGCGCCGCGATGCGGGCTAGCCAGGCGTCGATATGGGGCCAATCGGCACGCGCAAAGCCGAAAGGCTCTTGGTAATAAAGGTAGGAACACAGCGACAAGTCGGCAATGGTCGCGCGCCCGGCGACCACCCAATCACGGCTGGCAAGATGGTTGTTCAGGATCGTGTAAGCGGCCTTGAGGCGGCCTTGCAGGAACGCAATGGCCTGTTCGGGGCGCTTGTCGGCAGGCAGGAAGTTCATCAGAAAGCGGGTGGTGCCTACTTGTGTCGAAAGCTTGTGGTTGTCCCACATCAGCCAGCGCAGGATTTCGTCTTCCTCCTCCTCGGTCGTCCAGCCGAACTGGCCGGTCGCCTTGGCCAGATGGCGCAGCATCACGGCAGATTGTGTCAGCGTTCGTCCGCCCATCACCAGCACCGGCACCTCGCCCATCTCGTTGATCGCGCGAAAAGCCGGGCCGCGGGCCGCGCCGTTGAAGAAATCGACGAAGACCGGCTGCCAAGGGGTGGCGGTCAGCGTCAGCATCAGCGCCACCTTGTAGGCATTGCCGCTTTCGCCAAAGCAGTAGAGTTGTGCTGTCATGCGTTCCTCCTGTTTGCTGCCGAAGAGCGGGGGCTTCGCGCCCCCGCACCCCCGCGGAGTATTTTCGCCAAGAGGAAGAAGGATTTGTTAACCCTTCTCCTGCAAGTCTTCCGTTACGGCACAGGCTGGAGAGCCGATGGCCGCCCAAGGGGAAGCCCTGTCCCATCCAACTGGATAGCCAAGCCGGGGGTGATGATGGGACAGGGGGGGACCAACCGGTCTTCCTCTTGGCCCAAATACTCCCCCGCCGGAGGCGTCCGCCGTTTCCGCCTGCACGCCGATCAGCGTTTGCGGTCTTCCAGCTCCGAATTGAACAGCCTGAGCCGGTGGGTCAGGTTGTCCTTGTGCATCACGCTGTCGAAATGCTCGAACAGGAACGACAGCGCCTCGCCTTCATCTAGGCCCGCATCGGTGGCAAAGCGTTTCAGCCGGCGATAGCCTTCTTCGGTCATCGCGACGGGAAAACGGCGGGTCAGGCGGAAACGCTTGGGCATCTGGGAACCTCCGGTCGGGCTGGGCGCAAATTCCTTTCTTCAAGGAATTTGCTGACAGCTTAGAACGCCTCGGCGGCCAGTGCCATGACCGGATCGGCCCCGCTTTCGATGCGGGCAAGGTGCATGGCGCAGGCGGGCAGTTGCCGGGCCATGTAATAGCGCCCGGTTGCGACCTTGGTTTCCAGAAAGCCGGTATCGCCGCCGCCTGCATCCAGCGCGGCATAGGCCGCCTTGGCCATGCGGGTCCACATCAGGCCAAGACAGACATGGCCCATCAGGTGCATGAAATCGTAGCTGCCGGACAGCGCCGCATTGGGGTTCTTCATGCCGTTTGCCATGAAAAACATGCCTGCAGCCTGCATCTGTTTTGACGCCGCTTTCAGGGCATCGGTGAACGGCTTCATGCGGTCATCGCCGTCATGGGCCTTGCACTCGGCCTTGACCAGCTCAAAGAAGGCCATGACATGCTTGCCGCCATCCTGCGCCAGCTTGCGGCCCACGAGGTCCAGCGCCTGCACGCCGTTGGCCCCTTCGTAGATTTGCGCAATGCGGGCGTCGCGGACGAACTGAGACATGCCCTGTTCCTCGATATAGCCGTGCCCGCCCCAGATTTGCTGGGCCTGCACCGCCATGTCAAAGCCCTTGTCGGTCTGAAACCCCTTGATCACCGGCGTCAGCAGGCCGATCAGCCCGTCTGCCGCCGCGTCGCCATGGTGGGCGGCGTCAATCAGGCTGGCACCCCAGAAGGTCAAGGCGCGAGCACCTTCGACGAAGGATTTCTGATCCATCAGGTTGCGGCGGATATCAGGGTGTACGATCAGCGGATCGGCGGGGCCTTTGGGGTTCTTGGCCCCTGTCACGTCGCGGCCTTGCAGGCGGTCTTTGGCATAGGAAAGGCTGTTCTGATAGGCGGCCTCGGCCACGGCATAACCTTGCAGGCCGACACCCAGACGCGCCTCGTTCATCATGGTGAACATGGCGCGCATGCCTTTGTGCAGGTCACCCAGCAGCCAGCCGGTCGCCCCGTCATAGTTCAGCACGCAGGTGGCATTGCCGTGAATGCCCATCTTTTCTTCAACCTTGCCGACGGATACCGCGTTGCGCGCGCCGGGGGTGCCATCATCGTTCACGAGGAATTTGGGGACGATGAACAACGAGATGCCCTTGGTCCCCTCACCGCCGCCGGGGGCCTTGGCCAGCACCAGATGGATGATGTTGTCGGCCATGTCATGATCGCCGGCCGAGATGAAAATCTTCTGTCCGGTGATGAGATAGCTGCCATCGGCCTGCGGCTCTGCCTTGGTGCGCATCAGGCCCAGATCGGTGCCGCAATGCGGTTCGGTCAGGTTCATGGTGCCGGTCCATTCGCAGGTCACCATCTTGGGCAAGTATTTGGCCTTTTGTTCAGCCGTGCCATGGGCATGGATTGCGGAATAGGCACCGTGGGTCAGGCCCTGATACATGTTGAACGCCATGTTGGCCGAGACGAAGATTTCGCCGACGACCGAGTTCATCAGGTAGGGCAGACCCTGACCGCCATACTCGGGGTCGCAGTCGAGCGCCGTCCAGCCGCCCTCGCGGATCTGGTCGAACGCGGCCTTGAAACCGGTGGGGGTGCGGACGACGCCGTTTTCCAGCACACAGCCCATCCGGTCGCCCACGGCGTTCAGCGGGGCCAGTACGTCTTGCGCCAGCTTTGCCGCCTCTTCCAGCACGGCCGAGGTGAAGCCTGCGTCCAGATCGGCATAACCGGGAGTGTCGGATTGCGTGATGTTCAGGACGTCATGCAGCAGGAACTGCATATCCTTCAAGGGTGCGGTATAGGTGGTCATCGGCGGCTCCTCCCGTCGTGGTCAGTCATTCGGCGGCGGCGCGAAACCGGGCGATCCTGCCCTGAATTTCAACCAGCTGCCCTTTGAGTTCGGTGATCGCGATATCAAGGTCGGCGCGCTGCGCTTCCATCAGGGCAAGGCGTTCCAGCGCGATTTCATGGGTCTTTTCCAACTGCGCCCCGTTCGAGCCTGCGGGGTCATACATGCCCAGAAGCTGCCGGATTTCCTCTAGCGAAAAGCCAAAGCGTTTTCCGCGCAGGATCAGCGTCAACCGCGCGCGGTCTTTGTGAGAGAACAGCCGCCGCGTGCCCTGCCGCAGCGGGGACAGCAGCTCTTTCGCCTCATAAAAGCGCAAGGTGCGGGGGGTAACGCCGAAAGCGTCGCACATCTGGCGGATCGTCAGGGTGTCGGTTGTGTGTCGGGTCATGGTGTCCATTGCGCGGGGGCAGCCCAGGCGGTTCGGATACCATGATAGGAGCAAAGTTGACGTTAACGTAAATATGACGTGGCGTCAGAAACGGATGTGACGTGATGTCGGCTCAGTCGTGCTTGGCCAATTCGTTCGCCGCAGTGGTGCGCAGGCTGCGCAGGTCGTCAATCGTGCCATCAAGCTCGCTGCGTTGGCGGTCAAGCTCGGCCAATTGCCGGTCGGCCATTTGCAGCCACGCCTCCAACTGCTGCTTTTCGCCCTTCTTGCCGTAGATCAGCAGCCATTGGCGAATCTCCTCCAGCGAGAAGCCAAAGCGACGGCCGCGCAAGATCAGCGTCATGCGCGCCACCTCTCGCGGGCTGTAGAACCGGGCGCGGCCCTCTTTCTGTGGGGCGAGCAGTTCGATGTATTCGTAATAACGCAAGGTGCGCGGGGTCACGTCGAACCGGGCGCACATTTCCTTGAAGTTGAGGCGGGGGGTGTCGGTCATGGTGTTCCTCTTGGTGCAAAGCCTAGGACGCGACAGCATTTGATGCAACAACCGGAAGGGGTTGCGTCCGGACAGAAGCGGCGGATTATGGCGCGGGAAGGGAACATGCGATGACCGATCTTTTGACCTTTGCGCGCCGCTTTATCGAGGCCATTCCCCATGCGCGCGAATTGGGCATGGACCTGAGCGAGTTGGGCCCGGGGTTGGCCGCTATCACGATGCCCTATGATGCGCGGCTGGTGGGTGACCCGGCGACGGGGGTGCTGCATGGCGGGGCAATCTCGGCCTTGATGGATACGGCGGCGGGGGCGGCGGCGATGAGTCATCCGTCTGCGCCCTTGTCCACCGCGACGCTGGACCTGCGGATTGACTACATGCGCCCGGCCACACCGGGGCAGGCCATCACCGCGCGCGCCGAATGCCACCATGCGACGCGCAGCGTGGCCTTTGTACGGGTGTTGGCGATGGATGAGGATACCGCGCGCCCGGTTGCGATGGGCAACGGCGTCTTCACGCTGGAACGCGCGCGGGAGGGCGGGAAATGAGCGGCAACCGCAAGCGGCCAGAGCCGGTTCAGGTGGTGAAATCGCGGCGCGACGGGGCGTTGGCATGGCTGGCTGGCGGCATTCCCTATGTGCAGTTTCTGGGCATTGTCTTTGACCGGCGCGGCGATGAGCTGACGGCGGTGCTGCCCTATGATGACAAGCTGATCGGAAACCCCACCCTGCCAGCATTGCACGGTGGGGTGACGGCGGCGTTTCTGGAGGTGACGGCGATCGTCAGCCTGGCCTGGGCCACGCTGTGGGAAGAGTTCGAATCCGGGCGGATCGACCCGGCAGAGGTGGCGGGCAAGGCGCTGCCGCCCCTGCCACGCACCATTGACTTTACGGTGGATTACCTGCGGTCGGGCTTGCCGCGCGACGCCTATGCGCGGGCGCGGATTCTGCGCTCGGGCCGCCGTTTTTCCAGTGTGACGGTCGAGGCGTGGCAGGACAACCGTGACCGACCTTTCGCGTTGGGGACGGTGCATCTTTTGATGCCCCCCGCACCGGGGCAACCTGCGGAATGAACAGTATCACCTATGCCCGCGTGGTAAAAATCGCGCTGCCGGTGGTGCTGTCGAATGCGACGGTGCCCTTGCTGGGGGCGGTGGACACCGCCGTCATCGGCCAGATGGGCCTTGCCGCGCCGATTGGTGCCGTGGGTCTGGGCGCGATGGTGCTGGCCACGTTTTACTGGGTGTTCGGGTTCCTGCGCATGTCCACCTCGGGCCTTGCCGCGCAGGCCCATGGCGCGGGCGACGGGGTGGAGCGGTCGGCGATCTTGCTGCGGGCGCTGATGGTGGCCGGGGCGGCGGGGCTGGGGCTGATCGTGCTGCAAGCGCTGCTGTTCGGCGCGGCCTTTGCGGTGGCACCCGCCAGTGAGGAGGTCGAGCGGCTGGCGCGGCAATACCTGTCCATCCGCATCTGGGGGGCGCCTGCGACGGTGGCGATTTACGCGCTGACCGGCTGGCTGGTGGGGATGGAGCGGACGCGCGGCGTTTTGTGGCTGCAACTGGTGCAGAACGGGCTGAACGTGGTGCTGTCGGTCTGGTTCGTGCTGGGGTTGGGCTGGGGCGTACCGGGGGTGGCGACGGCCACGCTGATCGCGGAATATGTGGGGGTGATCTTTGCGCTGTGGCTGGCGCGGGATGCGTTCTTGTCCGATCTGGCGGCGGCGCTGGCGCGGCTGTGGGATCGTGCGGCCTTGCGCCGTATGTTCCACGCCAGCCGCGACATCATGCTGCGGTCAATCCTGTTGCAGCTGTCCTTCACCGCCTTCCTGTTTCTGGGCGCGCGGTATGGCGATGTGACGCTGGCGGCCAATCAGGTGCTGTTGCAGTTTCTGGAAATAACCGCCTATGCGCTGGACGGGTTCGCCATTGCCGCCGAAACGCTGGCCGGGCAGGCGCTGGGCGCGCGGTCCTTGCCGCAGTTCCGGCAGGCATCCCGGCTGACCATGCAATGGGGGCTGATCGGGGCGGGGCTGATCTCGCTGGTGCTCCTGGTCTTTGGGCCCTGGCTGATCGACCTGATGACCACGGCGCCCGATGTGCGGGCCGAAGCACGCACGCTGCTGCCTTGGTTGATCGTGGCCCCGGTGATCAGTTTCGCAAGCTGGATCTATGACGGCATCTTCATCGGCGCGTTGATGACGCGTGAGATGCTGCGCACCATGGCGCTGTCGGTGGCGGTCTATGCGGTGACGCTGGTCGTGTTGACGTGGGCAATGGGCGATCACGGGTTGTGGGCGGCGCTTTTGGTGCTGAACGCCACGCGGTGCCTGACGATGCGGTCCATATTCCCGGCCGTACTGGCCCGCGTCAGCGCCGCAGCAATCTGAACCCGGCCGAGGCGGCCCAACCCGCCACCACGGCCATCGCCAGCGAGGCAAGGCCGTAAAGGAAGGATTGCTGCTTGGCCATGTTGAACAGGAACCGCTCCAGCCCCTCTTTATGCACGAAGATGCGCTGTTCAGAACTGTCTACCACCTTGCCGTCGCGGGTCAGCAGGATGCGGACGCGGTAGGCCCCTTCGGTAAGGTTCGCAGGCAGTTGGACATCGGCGCGAAACAGGGTCTGTTCTTTCAGGATGACGCTGTTGTCATCCAGCCGATAGCTGCCGTCGGCAATGCGGATACGTTTCAATGCGGTGATGAAATCATCCGAATTTTCGGCCTGCGCGGTGATGCCGACATCGCTGATGATCTGATCCAGCGACACCTTGTGGCGCAGGTTTTCGGTGCTGGACAGAATCTTGTCCAACGGGCCAGAGGTGGCCACGGCGTAAAAGCTGGGCGCAGAACCGACATTGACCGCGGACCGGTTGATCCAGATGCCAGCGGTCTTTTCCTTGCGACGGATGGTCAGCGGGGTTGACGGGCCTTCGACAGTGACGATCACCTGCATCGGCGCGTCTTCGGGTTCGGGCGCATCCCGCTTGACCGCGCCGTAGATCAGGATTTCCGAGCCGTCGAAATTGGCGGTGATCGACACACGACTTTGCGACAGACCCGCCACGATGGTCTCCGAACCGGCGGCCGGCAGGGCCAGCAGGCAAAGGGCAAGGGTCAGCGCCCGGATCATGGCAGCCGCCCGATATTGATGGAAAACAGCTCTGTCGGTTGGAACAGCAGGTCGAAGGCGATCTTGATGGCGACGGCCAGCACCAGAATCGCCAGCAGGATGCGCAATTGTTCGGCCTTGAGCCGCAGGCCAACTTGCGCGCCGACCTGCGCCCCGATCACGCCGCCGACGATCAGCAAAAGCGCCAGCAGCATGTCCACGGTATGGGTGTTCACCGCGTAAAGAACCGTGGTGAAGCCCGAAACAAAGATGATCTGGAACAGCGAGGTGCCAATGACGACCTTGGTTGGCATGCCCAGCAAATAGATCATCGCTGGCACAAGGATGAAACCGCCGCCCACCCCCATGATGCCGCCCAGAAAGCCCACGAAGGTTCCGACCGCGATGGGTGGCAGGACAGAGATATAAAGACCAGAGGCGCGGAATTTCATCTTGAAGGGCAACCCGTGCATCCAGCCATGGGTATGGGCCCGGCGCACCGGCACGCTGCCGGGACGCTTGCTGCGCCAGATCGCACGCGCTGATTCGATGAACATCACCGTGCCGATGATGCCCAGAAACGCCACATAGGACAGTTGAACGAACAGATCGACCTGCCCCAGCGCGGTCATCCAGGCAAAGACCTTGGAGCCGATCCAAGAGCCGACAAGGCCCCCACTCATCAGCACAAGACCCATCGGCACATCGACGGCCTTGCGGCGGAACTGCGCCAAGACGCCCGAGATCGAGGAGGCAACGACCTGATTGGCGCCGGTAGCGACCGCGATACCGGGGGGCACGCCGATCAACAGCAAGAGGGGGGTGATCAGAAAGCCGCCACCCACACCGAACATGCCGGACAAAAAGCCCACGATTGCGCCGATGCCAGTCAGAAGAAAGGCATTGATCGAGACCTCGGCGATCGGGAGGTACAATTGCATGGGCGGATGATGGTTCGATGCCTGTTTTTTCAAGCCATGCGCACAAGGGCAGGGCTTGTCAAACGATTGTCCGGGCTGGACTCATTCGGTTGGCGATGATGGCCTGAAGGTCTCACATCCTACGCAGGAAGGCGCGCAGGATGCGTTCCAGCTTGGCCGCGCCCAAGGGGGCCATGGCCTTGGTATGCTCGTGGCTGATCTGTTCGTCTGACAGGCCCGCCGCCATGTTGGTGATGGTCGAGATGGCGGCGACCTTCAGGCCAAGAAAGCGGGCCAGAATGACCTCTGGCACGGTGGACATGCCGACGGCATCGCCGCCAAGAATGCGGATGGCGCGGATCTCGGCCGGGGTTTCAAAGCTGGGGCCGGAATACCAGGCATAGACGCCTTCGGGCAGGGGGATGCCCTCGGCCTCTGCCGCTGCGCGGAGGCGGGCGCGCAAGGCAGGGTCATGCGCGTCGGTCATGGGCACAAAACGGGCATCCGTGCGCTCGCCGATCAAGGGGTTGAGGCCGGAAAAATTGATGTGATCGGACAGCAGCATCAGGTCGCCGGGCCGGATCTCGGGGCGCAAGGAGCCTGCGGCATTTGTGGCGATCAGCGCCGAGGCCCCCAGCGCCTTCAAAAGTTCAAGTGCAGGGCGCATCGCGGCGGGGTTGCCGTTTTCATAGAAATGCTCGCGTGCGCCGAAGACCGCGACGCGGGTGCCCTCCAACATGCCAATCACGAGGGTGGGGTTGTGGCCCGACACGCCCACATGGGGAAAGCCGGGCAGGTCGGCATAGGGGATGGCGACACCATCGACCGCCTGCGCCAGATGTCCAAGGCCCGAACCGAGGATGAGGCCAAGGCGGACGGGCTCGGTTCCGGCGCGGGACTGGATGAGGGAAAGCGCGTCCATCGTGGTTCCTTGTTGCCTGCGCCGGGGGTTTCACACCCCCGGACCCCCGTGGGATATTTATGAACAGATGATGGGGTTAGCGTTCCTTGACGTAAGGCTCTCCACCCGCGCGGGGCGGGGTGGCCTTGCCGACAAAGCCCGCCAGCGCCAGCACGGTCAGCACATAGGGCAGGGCATCAAGGGCGGCGGAGGGAATCTTGATGCCGGCGATGCCCTCGATCACATCGGGGCGCAGGGCGAGTGCCTGAAAAAGACCGAACAGCATGGTGGCCATCAGTGCTTGCCACGGTCTCCACTTGGCAAAAATCAGCGCTGCCAGCGCGATATAGCCGCGACCGGCGGTCATTTCGCGGCCAAAGCCCGCTTGCAGGGCGGTGGCCATATAGGCCCCGGCGATGCCGCAGAGAAGGCCGGTGATCGCCACGGCGGCATAGCGCAGCCCGGTGACCGAGATGCCGGCCGTATCCACCGCCGCCGGGTTTTCTCCCACAGCCCGCAGGCGCAGGCCAAAGCGGGTGCGGTAAAGCAGCCACCACGTTACCGGCACGGCAAGAAAGGCGATATAGGCGAGGATCGGGTGGCCTGAGATCACCTCGTAATAAAGCGGGCCGATGACGGGAACGCCTTGCACCTGTTCGGCGAAGGGCAGGGTGATGGGGTTGAAGCGGGCGGCCCCTTCCAGCGGCGGGGTGCGCCCCCCTTGGCCGAACAGGCTTTGCGCGATCAGCACGGTGATGCCCGAGGCGACGAAGTTCAGCGCCACGCCCGAAATAAGCTGGTTGCCGCGAAAGGTGATCGAGGCGAGGCCGTGGATCAGGGCGAAGATCATCGAAGCGGCGATGCCCGCCAGAAGGCCCAACCAGACATTGCCCGTCAGCGCCGCCACCGCGCCCGAGGCCATGGCGGCGGCAAGCATCTTGCCTTCCAGCCCGATGTCGAAAATGCCCGAGCGTTCGGAGTAGAGGCCTGCAAGGCAAGCCAGCAGAAGCGGCGTGCCAAGGCGGATGGTGGAATCGAGGATTTGCAGCAGGGTGGCGTAATCCATCACGCAGCCCTTTCCGTCTGGCGCAGCGAAAAGACCCAGGTCAACATGATGCGGACCATGTAATCCAGCGCGCCGGTGAACAGGATCACAAGGCCCTGAACCACGGTGCGCAGTTCTATCGGGATGCTGGTGTTCAAGCCAAGCGCCGCGCCGCCCTGATAGAGAAAGCCGAACAGGACGGCGGCCAGCACCACGCCAAGGGGGTGGTTGCGCCCCATCAGCGCCACGGCGATGCCGATGAAGCCCGCCCCTTCGGCCGAGTTCTGCAAAAGCCGCTCGGCCTGCCCCATGACATTGTTGATTGCCATCAGGCCCGACAGTGCGCCCGACAGCAGCATGGCGACCATGATGATCTTGAAGGCCGAAATCCCGGCATAACGCGCGGCCTTTTCCTGTTTGCCAAAGGCGCGCATCTCATACCCCAGCCGGGTGTGCCACAGCAGAACCCAGACCCCGAAGGCCGCAATGAGAGAGAGGAAGAAGGTGATGTTGGCGGGCACGCGGGAATAGACCGGCAGGCCCTGCGCGCTGAGTTTGACTGCGCCATCTGGGCCGTATTTCAGGAAAAAGTCGCGCAAGATCGGCATTTCGTGGAAATGCGGCAGGCCCAGTTCTGCGGGAAAGCGGGCCGAGGCCGGGTCCATGCTGCCCACCGGACGCAGAATTTCGCCCAGGATATAGATCAGCAGGGCGGCAGCGATATAGTTGAACATGATCGTGGTGATCACGATATGGCTGCCGCGTTTCGCTTGCAGCCAGGCGGGAATGGCGGCCCAGGCCGCGCCGAACAGCGCGGCGGCGAGGGAAGCCCCGACCAGCGCCACCGTCCAGTGTGGCCAAGGCAGGAACAGGCAGGCCAGCGCCACACCAAGCCCGCCCAGTTGGGCCTGACCTTCACCCCCGATGTTGAACAGGCCTGCATGAAAGGCGATGGTCACGCCCAGCCCGGTGAAGATGAACGAGGTGGCGTAATACAGCGTGTAACCCCAGCCCGAGGCCGAGCCGAGCGCGCCGTCAACCATGACCGACAGCGCCTGCATTGGGCTTTGGCCGATCAGCACCAGCACAATGGCCGAGACCAGGGCTGCAAGAACCAGCGAGATCAAGGGAACCAGCGCCAGATCGGCCCAGCGGGGAAGTTTTGCCATGTTATGCCGCCTTGCCCGCGTCTGGTTTGCTCGTATCGGTAACGCCCGCCATCAGCAGGCCCAGCTCACGCTCATTGGTGGTTTCAGGGTCGCGAAAGCCCATCAACTGGCCATCGAACATCACGGCGATGCGGTCTGACAGACTGAGAATCTCATCCAGTTCAACCGAGACCAGCAAGATCGCCTTGCCTGCATCGCGCAGCGCAATGATCTGCTTGTGAATGAATTCAATCGCGCCGATGTCCACACCGCGGGTGGGCTGTCCGATCAAAAGGATGTCGGGGTTGCTTTCAATCTCTCGTGCCACCACGATCTTTTGCTGGTTCCCGCCCGAGAAATTCTTGGCCGCCAGCGAGGGGATCGGGGGGCGCACGTCGAAAGTGGCCATTTTGGCCTCGGTATCGGCGCGGATGGCGGTATTATCCATCAGAAGCAGGTTCTTCTGGTATTTCGCGGCGTTGTGATAGCCAAGCGCAGAGTTTTCCCAGGCCGTGAAATCCATGATCAGGCCCAGAAGCTGGCGGTCCTCGGGAATGTGGCCCATGCCCGCCTCGCGCCGGGTGCGGCCATCGGCGCCGGGGCCAGATAGCGGCAGGGGCTGCCCCTTCAGCGTCACGCTGCCAGTGGCCTTTTGAATGCCACCAAGAGCCGCCAGCAATTCGGACTGCCCATTCCCGGCGACGCCGGCGATGCCCAGAACCTCTCCGGCGCGAATTTCAAAGCTGACGCCTTTCAGGCGTTCAACCTTTTGCTCGTCCTGCACGCGCAGATTTTCGACCGACAGCACCACGGGGCCGGGGTTGGCGGGGCCTTTGGCGACATCCAGCAGCACCTTGCGGCCCACCATCAGTTCGGCCAGCTGTTCTGGGCTGCTGTCGGTGGTTTTCACCGTGGCCACCATCGTGCCGCGCCGCATGACGCTGACATGATCGGTCGCCTCCATGATCTCTCGCAGTTTGTGGGTGATCAGGATGATGGTCTTTCCCTGCGCCTTGAGGCTGGCAAGGATACGGAACAGGTGATCGGCCTCGGCCGGGGTCAGCACGCCGGTGGGTTCATCAAGGATCAGAATTTCGGCCTGACGATACAGGGCCTTGAGAATCTCGACACGCTGCTGATGTCCGACGGACAGATCCTCGATGATCGCATCGGGATCGACATTCAGCTCGTATTCGTGCGACAGATCGGCCAGTGCCTTGCGGGCCTTCGACAGCGAGGTGTTGAGGGCAAAGCCCTCTTCCGCGCCCAGAACGATGTTTTCCAGCACGGTAAAGTTCTGCACCAGCTTGAAATGCTGAAACACCATGCCGATACCGGCGCGAATGGCGCTCTGGCTGTCGGGGATGGTGGTGGGGGTGCCGTTGATCAGAATCTCGCCAGCGTCTGCTTTGTAAAAGCCGTAAAGAATGGACATCAGCGTGGATTTGCCCGCGCCGTTTTCGCCGATGATGCCGTGGATCGTGCCGCGCGGCACGGCGATGTTGATGTCACGGTTTGCTTGCACCGGGCCGAAGGCTTTGGAAATGCCCTTGAGCTCGATTGCGTAGGAAGAGGGGGCGGCAGTTGCCTGCCGCCCCACATCGGTCTTTTCGACCATCAGAACGCCACCGCCGGGCAGGTGTTGTCGGCCATGTAGTCATGCACGACCAGTTCGCCCGATTTGATCTTGCCCGCAGCGGCATCGACCGCTTCCTTCATTTCCGGCGTGACCAGCTTTTCGTTGTTCTCGTCCATCGCATAGCCCACGCCTTCGTTGGCAAGGCCAAGCACGTTGATGCCGGGGGTCAGGTTTTCACCTTCCTTGAACGCATCATAGACGGCGACATCGACACGCTTGAGCATCGAGGTCAGAACAGAGCCGGGGTGCAGGTGGTTCTGGTTGGAATCGACGCCGACCGACAGGATGCCTTCGTCAGCCGCAGCTTGCAGCACACCAAGGCCGCTTTGCCCGGCGGCGGCAAAGATCACGTCGGCGCCTTGGGCCTTTTCGCCCTTGGCGATTTCAGCGGCCTTGACCGGATCGTTCCAGGCGGCAGGCGTGGTGCCGGTGAAGCCCGCGATGATCTTGGCATCGGGGTTGACCGATTTCACGCCTTCGGCAAAGCCGCAGCCGAACTTGCGGATCAGCGGAATATCCATGCCGCCGACAAAGCCGACCGTGCCGGTTTTCGACGCCTTGGCCGCCATGATGCCGACGAGGTACGAGCCTTCTTCTTCCTTGAAGACCACCGATTTCACATTGGGCTGTTCCACCACCATGTCGATGATGGCGAATTTGGTGTCGGGATAATCGGGGGCGACGGTGTTCAGCACATCGCCAAAGGCAAAGCCCGTCATCACGATGGGGTTGGCACCGCTTTCTGCCAGTTGGCGCAGGGCTTGTTCGCGCTGCGCCTCGGACTGCATTTCCAGCTCTTTATAGGTGCCGCCGGTTTCCTTGGCCCATTTCTCGGCGCCGTTGAAGGCGGCCTCGTTGAAGGATTTGTCGAACTTGCCGCCAAGGTCAAAAATCAGCGCTGGTTCAGCCATGGCGGCGGCAGAGGTCAGCGCCAGCGTCGCGGCTGCACCCAGAAGGTGCTTGAGAATGGTCATTGTAATCTCCCGGTTTCAAGGTTCGTTGCCCCGCTGTCACCGCCCGAACCGGGCAACGTGCAGCGGGTTCCGGGCCATAGTAGGGGAAAACCTGACCGAAGGGTCAACAGAAATCTGGGGCCGCATCGCCGGCCGGACGCTCGCGCGCTAAACTTCTTGCGGAAAAGCGAAAATCAGGATCAGCGCATCGTCGCTTGTGCCATCGGGCATGTGGTAATAGCCGCGCCTTTTGCCCGCTTGGGTGAAACCTGCCGCTAGGTAAAGCGCCTGTGCGGGCTGATTGGAGGCGGCCACTTCCAGAAAGGCCGATTCGGCACCGCGCCGCTGCGCTTCGGCCAGAAACTGCTGCACCAACTGGCGGCCAAGGCCGTTGCGGCGGGCGGCGGGGGCGACGGCAAGGGTCAGCAACTCAGCCTCGTCAGCAACGACGCGGGCCAGAAGGAGGGCGTCTGGCGCAGTCAGGGTAAAAACCATTGGGCTGGACAGCATCTCGGCAAATTCGTGGGCCGACCACGGGCGAGGCATGGTAAAACAGGCCGCATGTAGAGAGGCCATGTTTTGCGGCGTCATGGCAGAATCACAGGGGGCGGGTCGGACGGCGGAGCGGCATCGGCACCGCGCAGATAGAATGGCGCGGGCCGGGGCTGATCGGTGCCAAGGCGCGCGGCGGCGATTTCGGCAATGGCCTGAGCAAGTGGCATGGCAGCGGGCAGGCCGCCGGGCGCGGCCGATCCGGTCAGAGCCCCTGCCGGAAGGGCCGAAGCTGGGGCAAGGGTGGCAGGGCCGGGGCCATCGGCGGTAAAGGTTTGCAGATAAACCTCATCTCGCCGGGCATCTTCGGCCACAGTCAGGGGGCGCGGCAGACCGTGGGCCAGCGCCTCCAGCCGGGTGACACCTATGGCGGGGATGCCAAGGCCAAGCGCCAGCCCCCGCGCCGCCGCAACGCTGATCCGCACGCCGGTAAAGTTGCCGGGGCCGGTGCCGACGCCGATGGCGGCAAGATCATGCCAGCCGATGCCGCCTTCGGCCAGCAATTCGTGCAGCAGGGGCATCAGGCGTTCGGCCTGCCCCTTGTCCATCGCTTCGGACTTCAGGAAAGCGCGGCCCCCCGACAGCAAAGCGGCGGCGCAATGCGCCGCCGATGTGTCGAATGCCAGAATGGCCTTAGGCGGCAACAGGGCGAACCTCGGTCACCTCGGGGATGTAATGGCGCAGCAGGTTTTCGATGCCCATCTTCAGCGTCAGCGTGGACGAGGGGCACCCAGCGCAGGCACCCTTCATGTGCAGGTAAACCACCCCACGGTCGAACCCGTGAAAGGTGATGTCGCCGCCATCCTGTGCCACGGCGGGGCGGACACGGGTATCCAGCAGTTCCTTGATTTGGCTGACGATATCGCCATCGGGGCCGTCATGCGTGGCATGGGCGGCCTGACCTTCGCCTTCAATCGCAGGCGCGCCGGACTGATAATGCTCCATGATGGCACCTAGGATGGCGGGCTTGATATGCTGCCATTCCACATCGTCGGCCTTGGTCACGGTCACGAAATCGGTGCCAAGGAAGACCCCGGTTACCCCGGAAACCGCAAAGACCCGCGCGGCCAGCGGCGATTTCGCGGCGCTGTCGGCATTGGGAAAATCAGCAGCGCCCAGTTCCAGCACGGACTGGCCGGGCAGGAATTTCAGCGTGGCGGGGTTCGGCGTGGATTCGGTTTGAATGAACATGGCGGGGCTTCCCTACTATTCCAGTCGGATATGCGCCCGGCAAAGCCCCGAGTCAAGGTCAGGCCCCAATCAATCCCCCTGATCATTCAGCCGTGTAATAGGCGAACATCTGGTCGATGGCGGTTGGCTTGGCGGGCTTTCGGGCAGATTTCTCGGCAGGTGCGGCAGCGCCGGCTTCGGTGAAATAGGCCAAGCCGGGAACTTCGCTTGGCGTAACGGCAAGGCTGGCCGGTTTGGCGACACGGTTGGACATGATAAATCCTTTCGTCTGCCTCCCTGCCGGCAATATAGGGTTTTTGCTGCGCCGCAGAAAGGCACGGATGCGGGATGGTGCCTTGCGGCATGCGCATGACGTTACGGCCGGATCAGGTGCCCAAAGCAGTCCTGATCGCGGCCTGACAATGGATTTCCACCGTGTCGAAAACCGGAACCGGCACGTTTTGCGCGTTCAAAAGCATTCCCACCTCGGTGCAGCCCAGAACAAGGCTGTCAGCCCCGGCCTGTTCCAGCCGTCGGGCAATTTCCTCGAACAACAGGCGAGAGGGTGGCGTCACCACATCCTTGCACAATTCGTCATAGATAATGCGGTGAATGTCGGCCCGGTCTGGTGCGGCGGGAAGGACGGGCGCAAGGCCCGCTGCGCGCAGGGCGTCGGTGTAAAAGCCTTGTTCCATGGTAAAGGCCGTGGCCATCAGGCCGGGGCGGTGCAGGCCGGCCGATGCGATGGCCTGTGCGGTGGCTTCGGCAATGTGGATCAGCGGGACCGAGACCCCCTGCATCATCTGGGCCGCCAGCTTGTGCATGGTGTTGGTGGCCAATACGATCACCTGTGCCCCGGCCTGTTCCAGAAGGCGCGCTTCGGCATTCAGACGCTGCGCCAATGCCTCCCAGTCGCCTGCCGCCTGCGCGGCTGCGATGGGCGCGAAATCCAGCGACCGGATGATCAGGTCGGGGGAGTGCAGCCCACCCATAGCCTCGCGCGTCAGGTCGCACAGGCGCCGGTAATAGGTTTGGGTTGAAGCGGCAGACATACCGCCCAACAGGCCGATTGTCTTCATGATCTTAGCTGATCGCCTCCAGCCGTTCCTTTGACATGTCGCCAGGAACGATGGTGATCGGCACCGGCAGGGTGCCCGCGTTGCGCGTCAGGTGGCTGACCAGCGGGCCGGGGCCGTTCTTTTCGGTGCCCGCCCCAAGAACCAGGATCGCAACCTCGCTGTCTTCGCGGATCTGCGCCAGAATTTCATTCACCGGATCACCCTCGCGGATCACAAGTTCAGGGTTCACCCCTTGCTTGTCGCGCATCCATTTGGCGAAGACCTCGAAATGCGCCTCGATCCGCTCGCGCGCTTCGGCGCGCATCAGGTCGGCGACGCCCATCCAGTGCTGAAACTCATCGGGCGGGATGATCGACAGGATCTGAACGCCCCCCCCCGTATGAGAAGCCCGCATCGCCGCATAACGCATGGCATTCAGGCATTCGCGGGTATCGTCGAGAACGACGAGAAACTTACGCATGATTTCTCCCCTTCGGGCCAGATCATCGCCGATGGGCCTGCGAACCGCAAGCCGGACCGCGACAAGAAAAAGCCCCCGGTCCGGGGGAGGGCCGGGGGCGCGGCCCTAATAGCGTGGGCCAGCGAGCGGGGACAGACGGGGGCGGGGCGCCCCCGCGACCAGATTGGCAGCGGAGTGAATCGATTCCGTGACGGGTTCAGCTTTGAACGGCGGTTTGCCGGTGTTACGCTAAGCCAATGGAACAGCGGAAATGGCCATGACCAAGACGCGCAGGGACATGCTGAATTTCGCGCTTGCCGGGGCGGGTCTGGTTGCGTCGGGCGCTGCGGCCAAGGGGTTGCTTGGCGCGCTGACCTCAGATGCTTCGGTTGGAGCCAGGAATGTCGTTGTTGATTTGTCGAAAGTGGCTGAGGGGCAGACGAAGTTTCTGACCGGACCCGATGGAAACTACTTTGTCCTGTGGCATCGCTCACCCGAAATGATTGCGCGCGCCGAACGGGGCTATGATGACGCATTGCCCGACCCGACTGCACGAAACGCCAATCTTGCGGCAACTGCGTCGGCTACAGATGCCAACCGCCGGATAACGGCGGACGGCAGCTTCGTGCTTTACGAGGGCGTTTGTGCTGCATGTGGAGCCGCACGGTATGGGTTTGTACTTATGCAAGGCGGTGATGGGCAGGGTTGCAAAATGCGGCTGGGCAATGATTCTGTGGATGATTGTGCCAGTTGGTACTGCGTAAGATGCACCGCGCGTTACGATGCCAGCGGCCTGCTGATCGCCCACGGTTTTATAGCACGCAACCTTCCAATTCCTCCGGTTCTGGTTGATGGCGACAGGCTTGTTCTCTTGCCCCGGCGTGACAAGCAGTTGTCAGAGGAAGAGCTGGACGCCCTGATCTATGGGGCGCCCAGGAGTTGACTTGAGGGCAGCCTGTTCCCTGCCAGTTCTGCGTAGGGTCAGCGCGCCCGCGACCGGATCATCCCCACGATGTCCTTGGTCCGCTCCAAGATTGGGCGGGCGATGGCTTCGGCGCGGTCGGCGCCGTTGCCAAGGATGCGGTCGATCTCGGCGGGGTCTTTCATCAGGCGGTTCATCTCAACCGTGATCGGCGACAGTTTCGCCACCGCCAGATCGGCCAGTTTGGGCTTGAAGCTGCCGAACTGGGCGCCCGCATTTTCGGCAATGACCTCGGCCACCGTCTGCCCGGACAAAGCGGCGTAGATGTTCACGAGGTTCTTCGCCTCGGGCCGGTCGCGCAACCCGTCTACCGAGCCGGGCAGGGGCTCTGGGTCGGTCTTGGCCTTGCGGATCTTGGCGGCAATCATGTCGGCATCATCGGTCAGGTTGATGCGGCTTTGATCCGAGGGATCGGATTTCGACATTTTCTTGGTGCCGTCGCGCAAGGACATCACGCGGGTCGCAGCGCCTTCGATCAGCGGTTCGACCACGGGGAAGAAATCGACGCCGTAATCGTTGTTGAACTTGATTGCGATGTCGCGGGTCAGCTCCAGATGCTGTTTCTGATCCTCGCCCACCGGAACCATGGTAGCGTGATAGGCCATGATGTCGGCGGCCATCAGGCTGGGATAGGCGTAAAGCCCAAGGCTGGCCGCTTCGGCGTTCTTGCCGGCGGTCTTGTCCTTGAACTGGGTCATCCGGTTCATCCAGCCAAGCCGCGCGACGCAGTTGAAGATCCACGCCAGTTCCGCATGGGCCGAAACCTGGGACTGGTTGAACAGGATCGAGCGCGCCGGGTCGATGCCCGCGGCGATAAAGGCGGCGGCGCCTTCGCGGGTTTGCTGACGCAGGCGTTCGGGGTCTTGCCAGACGGTGATGGCGTGCATGTCGACAAGGCAATAGATCGTCTCGATCCCCTCATCCTGCTTTTCGACAAAGCGCTTCAGCGCGCCAAGATAGTTGCCAAGGGTCAGGCCGCCCGACGGCTGAATGCCCGAAAAGATGCGGGGCGTGAAGCGGGCGCTGGCTTGGGTCTGAGGCGTTTGGACCGGCTCGGACATCTGGGGATCCTCTGGAAAGTTGTGCCCATCGGGCTTATCGCTGGGCGGCAGGGGCGTCAATCATGGCCCGTGGGAGTGTGTGATGCAGGAAGAAAAGGTTTCGCCGCTGAATCCGGTGCCTTGGGTGGCCTGGCTGCTGGTTTTGCCGATGATCGCGCTGGAGGTGGTGCTGTCGGCGGGCGAGGCGGGCATCGCGGGCGGGCCGACGGCGATTGGCTGGCGGTCGGCGGCGGTGCAAGAGATGGCCTATTCCCCGGTTTTCATGCGCGCCATGGTTGAGGCGCATCAATACCCGTTGAATGGGATGTGGCGGCTGGTCAGCTATCCGTTCGTGCATCTGTCGGTCAGCCACCTGTTGTTCGTGGCGGTGTTCCTGCTGGCCTTGGGCAAGTTCGTGGGCGAGGCGTTCCGCTGGTGGGCCGTGCTGGCGATCTTTGTGATCTCTGGCATCGCAGGCGCGCTGGTTTATACGGCGGTGCTGCCCACGATCCAGACGCCGCTGATTGGCGGCTGGGTGCCGATTTACGGGCTGATCGGGGGTGTCAGCTTCATCTTGTGGCACCGGTTGAGGAATGACGGGGCCAAACGGTGGCGGGCGTTCACCATGATCGGGTCGCTGTTGCTGTTCCGCATTCTGGTGTCGCCCATTTTCGGATGGGGCTGGGATGTCGTGGCCGAGATTCCGGCCTTTGTGACCGGGTTCCTGCTGTCTTATCTGGTCTCGCCCGGCGGCGCGCGCGAGGTTTACGCGCGCCTGCGTCAGCGCTGACGGCGGAAGGATTGCAGGTCTGACAGGCGGAAGGCGCCGATGACAAAGCCGGTCCCGAAATAGCTGGCGATGCCCGCCATAACCAAACACGCCAGCGCCAGATAGCGCCAGCCATGGCTGGCCAGTGCCGGGGCCAGCGCCCATGCGAGCGCGCCCAGAACCCCGCCCATCACCACGCAGGCCAGCAGGATGCGCGGCAGGCGGGCTTTCATCCGGTCGTCAAAGCGCGCCTCCTCGCCCATTTTCCGCGCGCCGAGCCACAGTTGGGCTGCCATGAACCAACCCGCGATGGTGGTGGCCCATGCGGCGGCGGAAAAGCCGATCAGGGGCATTCCGCCAAAGGCGATGGCGGCGTTGACGATCATCGAGATAATGGCAAAGCGAAACGGGCTGCGGCTGTCTTCGCGGGCATAGTAAAGCGGTTGCAGCACCTTGGTCAGAACAAAGGCGGGCAGGCCTGCGCCATAGATCGCCAGCACAAGGGCGGTGGCATCGGTATCGGCGGCGGTGAAGGCGCCGCGCTGATACAGCACCTGCGTCAAGGGCCATGCAATCACCACCAGCGCCACGGCGGCGGGCAGGGTCAGGGCAAGGCCGAACTCGGTGCCGCGGTTGAAGCTGGCACGGCCGCCCACGGCATCGCCAGCGCGCAAGCGGCGGGCAAGGTCGGGCAGCAGGACCGTGCCGATGGCGGTGGCGACTACGCCAAGTGGCAATTGGTAAAGCCTGTCGGCATAGACCAGCCACGACACGGCCCCTTCGGTGTAACTCGCGACCTGACGGCCCACGATCATGTTGATCTGCACCACCCCCCCGGCCAGAACGGCAGGCGCGGCGATGATCGCCAGACGCTTCAACTCTGGCGTCAGGCGCGGCAGGCGCAGATGATAGCGAAAGCCGACGCGGTGGGCCGAATACATGGTGAAGGCCAGTTGCACGACGCCTGTGATCGGCACGCACCACGCCAGCGTCATCCCCATGTTCCAGCCCGCCCAGGTGGCCAGCCACATCGCCGCGATGAAGATCAGGTTGAGGAGGACCGGCACGAACCCGGCCTCGGTGAAATGGCCATAGGCGTTCAGCACGCCCGACAAGAGGGCGACGAGCGAGATGAACAGGATATAGTTGAACCCGATCTGACCATAGATCACTGCCAGATCAAACCGTTCGTTGCCGACAAAGCCGGACGCCATGGCCCAGACCAGAAACGGCATGGCAAGGGTGCCCAGAACCGAAAACACCGCCAGAATGGCCGCCATGCCGTTAAAGGCATCTTCGGCAAAGCCGCCGGCATCCTCGCCCGATTCCAGCTTTTTGGCGAACATCGGCACGAAGGCCTGGTTGAAGGCGCCCTCGGCAAAGAACCGGCGGAACATGTTGGGCAGCGAGAAGGCGACGTTGAAGGCATCGGCCATCGCCCCGGTGCCCAGATAGGCCGCCATCATCGCATCGCGCACAAAGCCCGCGCCGCGTGACAGCAGCGTCCATGCGCCCACGGTCAGGACCGAGCGGATCAGGGAAATCGGCCTCATGCCTCGGCCCTTTCGGTGCCTTCGACGATGGCCTGGCGCAGCTTGCGGTCCAGCGCCTCTTGCTTGCTTTTGGCGTGCAGTTTCAGGCCGAACATGTCCTTGACGTAAAAGCTGTCCACCACCTGCCGGCCATAGGTCGCGATCACGGCGCTGGCGATGTAGATGTTGTTGGCGGCCAGCGTGCGCGTCAGGTCATAGAGCAGGCCGGGCCGGTCGCGGGTATCGACCTCGATGATGGTGTAGATTTCCGAGCCTTCGTTGTCGAAGGTGATGTGGGTTGGAAAGCGGAATTCGCGCTCGCGCTTTTTCACCTTGTCGCGGCCGGCCAGCGCCTGTCGCGCAACGACTTCGCCCTTGAGCGTGCGTTCGATCATCTGGCGCAGGCGGGTCAGGCCCGCGACCTCATAGGGCTTACCCTCGCGGTCCTGTATCCAGAACACCGGCGTCGCATAGCCGTCTTTTGAGGTATAGGTGCGGGCATCGACGACATTGGCGCCTACCAGCGCCAAGGCCCCGGCAAGGCGGGAAAAGATGCCCGGATGGTCCGCCAGCGCAAAACAGGCGCGGGTGGCGTCGCGGCTGGGTTCGGGATGCAGGTCGATCCTGATCTCATCATCGCCCAGACCGCGGAGCAGGCGGGCGAAGACCTCTTGCGTGTCGGTGGTCAGGCCCTGCCAATAGGGGGCATAGTGCCGCCCCACCTCGGCGCGCAGTTCCGCGGTGGACCAACCGGCCAGACGAGCGCGTAGCGCAGCTTTCGCCTCATCCTCGCGCTTTTCGCGGTTGAAGTTCTCCAACCCACCTTCCAGCGCCTCGGTCGTGCTGGCGTGCAACTGGCGGACCAGCATTGCTTTCCAGTTGTTCCAGGTATCCGGCCCCACGCCGCGAATGTCGCAGACGGTCAGCACGGTCAGCAAGTCAAGCCGCTTGCGGGTTTTCACTGCCTTGGCAAAGTCGCGCACGGTGCGCGGGTCACCGATGTCGCGCTTTTGCGCCATGTCGGACATCAGAAGATGCCAGCGCACCAGCCATTCGACGGTCTCGCATTCCTCATCTGTCAGCCCCAGCCGGGGGGCCACGCGCCGCGCGATCTGGGCGCCGAGGATTGAATGGTCTTCGGGGCGCCCCTTGCCGATGTCATGCAGCAGCAGCGCGACATAAAGCACCTTGCGGTTGACCCCGGCCTTCAGGATCGAGGACGACAGCGGCAGGTCTTCGACCAGCTCGCCCCGCTCGATCTGGGCGAGAACGCTGATGGTCTGGATGATGTGTTCGTCCACCGTGTAGTGGTGATAGACGTTGAACTGCATCATCGCGACGATGGGTTCAAATTCCGGGATATAGGCCGACAGCACGCCCAACTCGTTCATCCGCCGCAGGGCGCGTTCGGGGTTGCCGTGTTTCAGCAGCAGGTCAAGGAATATGCGCGACGCCTCTGGCGCGTCGCGGGTATCGTCATCCATCCGGTCCAGATTGGCGGCCAGAAGTCGCATGGCATTGGGGTGGATCAGATAGCCAGTGCGCATGCCTTCTTCGAAAATCCGCAAGAAGTTCAGCGGATCGGCCAGAAAGGCGGCAGGGTCGGCCACGTCGATGCGGCCTTGCAACACCTTGTAGCCGGGCTTCAGCCGTTTGCGGGTGAAAATGCCCTTCAGCCGCGCCTCTGGCTTCACGTGACGGGCCTCGAGCTCGGTCAGGAAGATGCGGGTCAGTTCGCCGACGCGGGTGGCGTGGCGGAAATAGTCCTGCATGAAAATCTCGACCGCCCGCCTGCCGCTGGCATCGTGATAGCCCATCCGCTCTGCCACCTCGACCTGAAGGTCGAAGGTCAACTGATCGGTGGCGCGGTTGGTGACATAGTGCATGTGGCAGCGCGCGGCCCACAGGAAATCTTCGGCGCGCTGAAAGGTGGCGAACTCCTCTTCGCTGAACAGGCCCGCCGCCACCAGACCGGCGGGCGATTGCACGCGGTGCAGGTATTTCCCGATCCAGTACAGGGTTTGCAGGTCACGCAGGCCGCCCTTGCCTTCTTTGACATTGGGTTCCAACACATAGCGCTGGTTGCCCTGCCGCTTGTGGCGCTCGGCGCGTTCGGCAAGCTTTGCCTCGATGAACTCCGGCCCAGTGTTGCGGAAAAGGTCAGCCCAGAGGCGTTCGCTCAGCTCCTGCGCAAGCGGGGCATGGCCTGCGATAAAGCGATGTTCCAGCAGGGCGGTGCGGATGGTGATGTCTTCGCGGCCCAGACGCAGGCAGTCTTTTACGGTGCGGCTGGAATGGCCGACCTTCAGTTTCAGATCCCACAGGATGTAAAGCATCGATTCAATGACGCTTTCGGCCCAGCCGGTCACCTTCCAGGGTGTCAGGAACAACAGGTCCACATCGGAATAGGGGGCCATTTCGGCCCGGCCGTACCCCCCCACGGCCACAACCGCGATACGCTCTCCCTGGCTGGGATTGGGCTGGGGGTGTAGCAGCTCTCGTGCGACCGACAGCGCCACCCAGACCAGCCCGTCGGTCAGCGCAGCTTGCGCCGAGATCAGCGCCCGCGCCTCATGCGGGGCTGTGCGGAAGGCAGCGGCCAGCATCTCATTCGCGCGGGCCTTGGCGGCTGCGAGATGACGCACGGCCACGGCACGGTTGGCGCGGGTATCGCCGCCGCGCTCAACCTCGGCGGCGATGGCGGCCAGCAGGGTGGGCGGGTCGATAAGGTCCGGGGCCGGGATCAGAAGATCCGGCCCCGATTGTGGAAGCGGCATGGGTGTCTGCTCCTGTCCGGTATCAGAACCCTGCGCCGCCAAAAGCTTTTGGCGCGGCCTGCACCACCTTGTAGGTGCCGCTGGTGACCTGCGCCACGGCAAGGCCTCGGTCATTCGTGCCATCGCTGCGCAGGCGGAAAATGCCGTTCACGCCCAGAAAGCCCGCGCCTTGAGTCAATGCTGCCTTGGGGATCGGCCCGCCCGCAGCCTTGTCCGACAGCGCGCCAATGGCGGCGATGCCATCATAGGCCAGCCCAGTCAGGATCGGGTTGGGCGATTCGCCGAACGAGGCCTGATAGCGCGACAGGAAAGCGCCGTAAGTGCCCGGATCGGGAATGGCGAACAGCCCACCCTGCACGCCGGGCAGCGACAGCGTGGCCGCTGGAATATCCCAGCGCGACAGGCCGACATATTGCACAGCGCCTGTGGGCAGGCCGTTTTCGGACAAAAGCTGGCTGATCAGCGGCAGCGCGCCCGCCGTATCGGCGGTCAGGAACACGGCCTGTGCGCCTGCGCCCTTGGCCTGCACCGCGATCTGCGGGGCCGCCTGCACGATGCCATTTTGCGAGAATTCATAGCTGGCGGTGCCCACGACTGACCCGCCCGCGGCCGTCCAGCCGCGCTGAATGGCGGCGCGGCCAATCTCGCCTGCGGCGGTCTTGTCATGCACGATCATCACGCTTGATTTGCCAGTGCCGACGGCATAGCGGCCAAGGGTGCGGGCCACGCTGTCGAAGGTGGTTCCAAGCACGAAGACGTTGTTGCCCGCGATATCGGGGTTGTTCGAGAATGCAAGAACGCTGACCCCGGACGAGGCAACAGCCACGCCTGCCGCATTCGCCTCTTGCGCGTAAACCGGGCCAAGGATGACCTGCGCGCCCTCGGCCACGGCCTTGGTGGCCATGCTGGCGGCCTGCGATGGCTGGCCTGCGGTGTTATAGACGCGCAGATCGACCTGCACACCGTTCAGATCCGAAATCGCCATCCGCGCGGCATTTTGCAGCGACTTGGCCAGCATCTCGTCACTGGCCTGACCAGAGCCGCCGGGAACAAGCAGGGCGACCTGAACCTTGCCGCTGCTGCCTACCGTGGGGGCAGGGCCGGTTCCGGGGGTACAGGCGGCCAAGGCAACGGCAGACAGGCCAAGGGCGATCTGGGCCAGCGACTTGCGGGCGCGGCGCAAAAGAGACAACATGGGAAATCCTCACTCCCGAAGGCTGGGTGCCCGAAGGCTGGGTAACTGGATGCGAAGCGTAAGCAGTTCGCGGCAGGAAGTAAACTTGTCAGGGAGGTCGCGGTGACGATCGTCAAAGCTGCGGCCGAACTTCGCCCCTTGCCGCCGGGTCTGCATTTCGTTTCAACGCCGATCGGGGCGGCGCGCGACATCACGCTGCGCGCACTGGATACGCTGGCCAGCGCGGATGTGCTGGCGGCCGAAGATACCCGGACCCTGCGCCACCTGATGGAGATTCATGGCGTGCCCCTGAACGGGCGGCCCATGGTGGCGTATCATGATCATAACGCAGGGCAGGCGCTGCCGCGTCTGCTGGGCGCGCTGGCCGAAGGCAAAAGCGTCGCCTATGCGTCAGAGGCGGGAACGCCGCTGGTGTCGGACCCCGGATTCGAGCTGGCGCGCGAGGCGGCTGCGCGAGGTTTGCCGGTGATCGCGGCACCCGGTCCATCGGCAGTCCTGTGTGCCCTGACGGTTTCGGGCCTGCCATCGGACAGGTTCCTGTTCGCGGGCTTTCCGCCCAATGCGAAATCGGCGCGCGCGACGTTTCTGCAAGAACTGGCCCCGGTGCGCGCGACGCTGATCCTCTATGAATCGCCAAAGCGGATTAACCAATTGTTAGGCGATCTGGCCCAATATCTGGGAGGGATGCGCCAGGCCGCCGTTTGTCGGGAGCTTACCAAACGCTTCGAAGAGATCACACGCGGGACTTTGGCAGAACTGGTGGTCGCCTTTGCAGAGCGTGAGGTGAAGGGCGAAATCGTCGTGGTCGTCGATCGCGGGGCAGAGGTGGCGGCGGATGCCGAAACGGTGGAGAAAGCCTTGGATCACGCCTTGCAGGCGATGTCGGTGAAGGATGCGGCGGCGGCGGTGGCCGAAGCTTACGGCCTGCCGCGCAAAGAGGTGTACCGGATGGCACTGCTACGGGGGCGGGAATGAGCGGACTGGTTTCCTATCGTAAAGGGTTGCATGCCGAAGAGGCGGTGGAGCGGGTTTATTCGCTCTCCGGCCGTGAAATCTGCGCCCGGCGTTGGCGCGGCGCTTCGGGCGAGGTGGATCTGATCGCGCGCGATGGGGCGGAGGTGATTTTCATTGAGGTCAAGGCCAGCCGCACCCATGCGGAGGCGGCGCTGAAGCTGGGCCCGGCGCAGATTGCACGCATCTGTGCCTCGGCGGCGGAATTCATTGGCGGTGAACCGGCGGGGCAGTTGACGCCATGCCGCTTTGATCTGGCGCTGGTCGATGGGCAGGGCCGGGTGGAGATTCTGGAAAACGCCTTCGCGGCGTGAATTGCATCCCGGCGCGGCTTCGGCCATCAAGGGGCCTTGAAATCCCGGAGGATGCGTCATGGCCCTGAAGGTCGCTTTGCAGATGGACCCGATCGGGTCGGTCAATATCAACGCCGATTCGACATTCCGCATCGCGTTAGAGGCGCAGGCGCGGGGGCATTCGCTGTTCTTCTACACGCCGGACAAGCTGGCCTTTGTCGAGGGCAGGGTGATCGCGCGGGGCTTTCCGATCGAGCTGCGGCGCGAGCAGGGCAACCATGTGACCTACGGCCCGGAAACCGAGGTGGATCTGGCTGATTATGATGTGGTCTGGCTGCGGCAAGACCCGCCGTTCGACATGGGCTATATCACCTCCACCCATCTTTTGGACATGGTTCACCCTAAAACGCTGGTGGTCAATGATCCGTTCTGGGTGCGAAATTTTCCTGAAAAGCTGCTGGTTCTGCGCTTTCCCGATCTGACGCCGCCCACCGCAATTGCGCGCGATCTGGCGACGATCCGCGCGTTCAAGGCGCGGCATGGCGATATTATCCTCAAGCCGCTGTATGGCAACGGCGGTGCGGGGGTGTTCCGGCTGGACCCGAATGACCGCAACCTTGCCAGCCTGCACGAGTTGTTCACGGGCATGAGTCGCGAGCCGATGATCGTGCAGAAGTTCCTGCCGGATGTCTCCAAGGGCGACAAGCGGGTGATTCTGGTTGATGGCGAGCCGGTGGGCGCCATCAACCGGGTGCCGCAGGCGGGGGAAACCCGGTCGAACATGCATGTCGGCGGGCGGCCCGAAAAAGTCGGCCTGACCGAGCGCGATCTGGAGATTTGCCGTCGCATCGGGCCAACCTTGCGCGAAAAAGGGCAGATTTTCGTCGGCATCGACGTGATCGGCGACTGGCTGACTGAGATCAACGTGACCTCGCCCACCGGCATTCAGGAGTTGGAGCGGTTCGACGGCACCAACACCGCCGCTCGTATCTGGGAAGTGATCGAGGCCAAGCGCCGGGCGGCTTGAGCCGCCCCCGCCTAAATCGCCGGGGCCTCAGGCGCCGTAGGGCAGCCAGATGGTTTTGACCTGCACCGCACGGCGCAGGTATTCCATACCTTGGCCTTGTTCCGAGTCGTGCCACTTGCGCAGGCGGCCAAGGTCTGACCAGACGGGTTTCAGGTTGCCCGCGCTGGCCTTTTCGACCATGGTCGACCCCTCGGCGCTGCCGCAATACCACAGGGCCGCAACGTCGTCGTGTTCCGCCAGCGTTTTTGCCAACACATCCCGCTCACCCGTCAGCAGATTGATGACGCCATCGGGAATATCCGAGGTTTCAAGCACCTGATAAAGGCGCGCTGCGACAAGCGGTTGGCTTTGGCTGGCGACCGCGACCACCCGGTTGCCCATGGCGATGGCGGGCAAGATCAGCGACATCAGGCCAAGCAGTGGCGCCTCATCGGGGGCCACGATACCCATGGTGCCGAAGGGTTCGTTCACCGTCATGGTGACATGGTTCGACTTGGTGGCCGTTACCGCACCGTCGAACTTGTCGGCCTGTGCGGCATACCAGAAGGCGCGGCGGATCGTTAGGTCCACCTCTTCTTCGGGCTTGGGGGTGCCGGTCGCAGCCAGTGCCGCCACGAATTCCGCCCGACGTTGCACTAGGTTTTCGGCCAGAAAATACAACACCTGTGCGCGGTTATGGGCGGTAAGGCCGCCCCAGCCTGTCGCCTTGCCTGCGGCCTCGACCGCGTTCCGCACATCCTTGCGGTTGGCGAGGGCGGCTTGTCCCAGAACCGTACCGCCCTTGCCACGGACAGTATAGCTTTGGCCGCCATCGGCGCGGGCCTGTTTGCCGCCGATGTAGAGTTTGGCGGTTACGTCAATGTCGCTTCCTTGGGCCTTGGCCGCCGGAGTCACATCGGGCACCAGCACGGGCGCAGGCCGCGCCTTGCCCACCTTTTCCCATTTGGTCGTCAGGTATTCCGCCATGCCCGCGCGGCCCCCTTCGCGGCCATAGCCGCTTTCGCGGAAACCGCCGAACGGGGCGCTTGCATCGAAGATGTTGGTGGCGTTGATCCAGACTAGGCCCGCCTTGACCTTCGCGGCAGTTTCAATCGCTCGATTGATATTCTCGGACCAAACGCTTGCCGCCAGCCCATAGCGGGTGTCGTTGGCCAAAGTGATCGCCTCGTCCGGGGTTCGGAAGGTCAGGGTAGTGGCGACGGGGCCGAAGATTTCGGTCTGGCTGACGGTATGGGCCGGGGCGGTGCCGGTGAAGAAGCCGGGCGCGCAGAAGGCACCCTTGGCGGGAAGGGCGCCGGGCGCACGGTGCAGGGTGGCACCTTCGGCCTGACCTTGGGCCAACAGGCCGTTGATCCGGCCAAGCTGCGTGGCCGAGACGATTGCACCGACATCCATTGTCTTGTCCAGCGGGTCGCCGACGCGCATGGTGGCCATGCGGGCGCGCAGTTTGTCAAAGAAACGCTCGGACACGCCTTCCTGCACCAGAATGCGGGAACCGGCGCAGCAGACCTCGCCCTGATTGAACCAGATGGCATCGACGACGCCTTCGACGGCAGCATCCAGATCGGCATCCTCGAACACGATGAAGGGCGATTTGCCGCCCAGTTCCAAGGACAGCTTCTTGCCCGATCCGGCAATCTGGCGGCGGATCACGCGGCCCACCTCGGTTGAGCCGGTGAAGGCCACCTTGTCCACATCCGGGTGCCCGGCAATCGCGGCCCCGGTGGCGCCGTCGCCCTGCACGATGTTGACGACGCCGGGGGGCAGGCCGATTTCCACACAAATCCCGGCAAAGGCATGGGCGGTGAGGGGCGTCAGATCGGCGGGTTTCAGCACCACGGTGTTGCCCGCAGCCAAGGCGGGCGCGACCTTCCATGCCAGCATCAGCAGTGGAAAGTTCCACGGGATGATCTGGCCGCAGACACCGACGGGTGCATGGTTGGGAAACTCGGAGTCCAGCAATTCGGCCCAACCGGCGTGGTGATAGAAATGGCGCGCGACCAGAGGAATGTCGATGTCGCGCGACTCTCGGATGGTCTTGCCGTTGTCGATGGTTTCCAGAACCGACAGGAAGCGTTCGCGCTTTTGCACATGGCGGGCGATGGCGTAGAGGTATTTCGCCCGCTCATGCCCCGGCAGGGCGGACCATTTGGGGAATGCGGCGCGGGCGGCGCGGACGGCGCTATCCACCTCGGCCTCGGAGCCAAGGGCCACTTTGGTCAGCACGGCTTCGGTGGCCGGGTTGACGACTTCGGTGGTTTTGCCCGTGGGTTCGACAAACCTGCCAGCGATGAAATGGCCAATCACAGGGCGCGCGGCAATCCAGGCGGAAACCTCGGCATGGGCTTCGGGGGCGGGACCGTATTCCATGGTTTCCATGATGTCCTTGATGGTGGGCATGGGTCTGTCCTCAGGCCAGCGCGTGGCGGTTGGCGGCCGAGTAGCGGCCCGTGACGTGGTGTTCCAACTGGCGTTCAATATCGCCCAGCATCGACGACGCCCCGATGCGGAACAGGTCGGGCATGCACCACCGCGTGCCCAGCTCCTCTTTCATCAGGATCAGCCAGTTCATCGCATCCTTGGCGGTTTTCAGGCCGCCCGCGGGCTTGAAGCCCACCCATTGCCCGGTCAGATCGCGGAAATCGCGCAGGGCGCGCACCATGGTAAGGGAGACGGGCAGGGTGGCGTTCACCTCCTCTTTCCCGGTCGAGGTCTTGATGAAATCGGCGCCTGCCTGCATGGCGACCATGCTGGCCTTGTACACATTGGTCAGGGTTTTCAGATCGCCGGTGGCAAGGATGGCCTTCATATGAGCATCTCCACAGGCTTCGCGCATCTGGCGGATTTCGTCGTAAAGCGCCTGCCATTGCCCGGTCAGCGCCAGTTCGCGGGTGATCACGATGTCGATCTCGGCCGCGCCCTGTTCCACCGCGTAACGGATTTCGGCCAGCCGCAGGGGCAGCGGCGTCAGCCCCGCCGGAAAGCCGGTGGCGACCGAGGCGACGGGGATGCCGCTGCCTTCCAGCGCCTTCGCGGCATGGGGAACCATGGTAGGATAGACGCAGACGGCGCCAACCGTCAGCCCCTCCAGCCCCAAGGCCGACAGCAGATCGGCACGCACCGGGTTGCGGGCCTTGGCGCAGAGGCGCTGCACCCGGCCTGCGGTGTCATCGCCCGCAAGGGTCGTCAGGTCGATGCAGGTGATGGCGCGGGCGAGCCAAGCGGCCTGCCAGTCTTTTTTCACCGTGCGGCGGCCCGCAAGGCTACTGGCGCGGCGCTCGGCGGCAGGGGTGTTGACGCTGATCGTGTCGAACCAGTCGGGGGTGAAGGGGGTTCCGGTCATCCGGGGGAAGGCATCGGTCATGAAATCGGTTCCCTTCTGCGTGCCATGACGGCCCCGCCATTGATTGCACCGGCTCCGGCAATTTGCCAGAGGTGCCGGTGGCGCAGAAGGGGGAAGCTGTTTCATCCAGCCAAAGAAGGCGGAGGACCGCCCCTGACGAGGTTAGCGATACAGCAGCGACCGGCCATCGGCGAAGATATGCACCTTGGCGGGGCTGGCACCAAAGGTCACCGTCTTGTGCCGCAGGTCAGGGTGGATGCCGGGCAGCTTGGCGATGATATGCGCGCCGCCACCGGGGCGGGCGACGTAAAGCTGTGTTACCTCGCCCAAGGCTTCGACAATCTCGATCTCTCCGGCGAACAGACCTTCGGCGGGGACGGCCACCATATCCTCGGGCCGCACGCCGACGTTGACCTTGCGGCCCTGATCGGCGGCAGTCGTCGGCACGGCGGACCGCGCGGTGCCGCCACCGTCCAGCCGTACTACGGTTTCGGCACCGGTGGCGATGATTTCACCCGGAAGCAGGTTCATCGCGGGCGAGCCGATGAACTGCGCCACGAATTCATCGACCGGGCGTTCATACAGCTCCAGCGGCGTGCCGACCTGGGCGATGCCCTTGCGGGCCAGAACGACGATGCGAGATGCCAAAGTCATCGCCTCAACTTGATCATGGGTCACATAGATCATGGTGCGGTCGGGCATCGCCTCTTTCAGCTGGGCAATCTCGATCCGGGTGGCGACGCGCAGCGCGGCGTCAAGGTTCGACAGCGGTTCATCGAACAGGAACACCTTGGGGTCGCGCACGATGGCGCGGCCGATGGCGACGCGCTGACGCTGGCCGCCCGACAGCGCCTTGGGCAGGCGGTCAAGATAGGGCGTCAGTTGCAGGATACGGGCGGCATTCTCGACGGCCTTGTCGATGTCGGCCTTGGGCATCTTGGCGATTTGCAGGGCAAATTCCATGTTCTGCCGCACGGTCATATGGGGGTAAAGCGCATAGCTTTGAAACACCATCGCAATGCCGCGCTGGGCCGGGGGCACGTCGTTCATGCGCTGCCCGCCGATCAGCAGATCGCCGCCGGAAATCCGCTCCAGCCCGGCGATCATGCGCAGCAGGGTGGATTTGCCGCAGCCCGAGGGGCCGACGAAAACGATCAGCTCGCCCGTCTTGATCTCTAGGTTGATGTCTTTAAGGACGCTGACCTCGCCATAGGATTTGACGACATTGCGCAGGGAAAGATCGGTCATCTCAGCCTCCCGTTGAAGTGAGGATCGCATAGGCCCAGGGGGCCAGCGTCAGGGTTCCGCCTTTGGGGGCGATGTCGGTCAGATCGGGCGCGCTGGGCGACCATGTGCCGGAAGGGGCGGGTGCAGTCGCAGGCGCGTCCGACAGGTTGAAGGCGCAGAACAGGGTTTCCGTGCTCGATTGGCGGGTGAAGGTCAGCACGCTGCCGGTGGCCTTGGTTCCCGTCATGCTGCCCACGCGCAGCGCAGGGTGCGCCTGCCGCAGCGCGATGGCGCGGCGATAGTGGTGGATCAGGCTGGCCGGGTTCGCCTCTGACGCATCGACGGCCAGGGGCAGGTGTTCGGCGGGCACGGGCAGCCACGGCTTTGCATTGCCGGCAAAGCCGCCGTTGGTGGCATTCTGGGTCCAGACCATCGGGGTGCGGCAACCGTCGCGGCCCTTGAACTCTGGCCAGAACTGGATGCCATAGGGGTCTTGCAGATCGTCATAGGCAATCTGCGCCTCTGGCAGGCCCAACTCTTCGCCCTCATAGATGCAGGCCGATCCGCGCAGGGTCATCAGCAGGGTCGCATAGGCGCGCGCCCCGGCATCGGACAGGTTCCAGCGGCTGATGTGGCGGGCCACGTCATGGTTGGAATAGGCCCAGCAGGCCCAGCCGCCGGGCGCGACCTGATCCACCTTGTGGAAAGTGTCGGCGATGAAGCTGGCCGACAGGGGGGCGTGGCCCGACAGCATTTCGAACGCATAAGACATCTGCATCCGGTCATTGCCGCTGGTGTATTCGCCAAGGATTTCAAGGCCACGCTGGCTGTCGCCAATCTCGCCCACTGCCGCTGCGCCATAGGGGTCCATCTCGGCGCGCAGACGCTTCAGGAACTCGATATTGCGGGGGTGGTTCTTGTCGTAGAGGTGGCGCTGGTGGTTGTAGGGGTTGACCTTGGGCGCGGTTTGATCATTGCGCTCTGCCACCGGCAGGGGCGGATTGTCGCGCAAAAGTTCGTCGTGCATGTAAAAGTTGATCGTATCCAGCCGGAAGCCATCAACCCCGCGTTTCAGCCAGAACCGCGCCACATCCAGCAGCGCCTCTTGCATCGCGGCGCAGTGGAAATTCAGGTCGGGCTGCGAGGTCAGGAAGTTGTGCAGGTAATATTGCTCGCGCCGTGCATCCCATTGCCAGGCAGAGCCGCCAAAGATCGACAGCCAGTTGTTCGGCGGCGTGCCGTCGGGCTTTGGGTCGGACCAGACGTACCAATCCGACCGGGGGTTGCTGCGGCTGGCGCGGCTGTCCTTGAACCAGGGGTGCTGGTCAGAGGTATGCGACAGCACAAGGTCGATCAGCACCTTAAGCCCGTGGGAATGGGCGGTTGCAATCACCTGATCGAAATCGGCCAGCGTGCCGAACATCGGGTCAACGTCGCAGTAATCCGACACGTCATAGCCAAAGTCCTTCATCGGCGAGGTGAAGAACGGCGAAATCCAGATCGCATCTACCCCCAGCGAGGCGACATGGCCAAGGCGCTGGGCAATGCCCGCCATATCGCCGATGCCGTCGCCATTCGTATCCTGAAAGCTGCGCGGGTAGATTTGATAGATCACGGCGCCCCGCCACCAGTCGGGGTCTTTTTTCAGCATGTTCATTCAGCCACCTTTGACCGAGCCGGCCAGCAGACCGCGCACCAGGTATTTTTGCATTGAGAAGAAGACGATCAGCGGCACTGCGATGGAGATGAAGGCCGAGGCCGCAAGGATTTCCCAGTCACCGCCCTTGGAACCGAGGAGTTCGCGCAAGACCCCGGTCATCACCAGTTGGTCGGGGCGGTTGCCAAGGAAGACGGTGGCGACCAGCAGGTCGTTCCACACCCACAGGAACTGAAAGATCGCGAAAGAGGCGAGTGCGGGGAAGGAAAGCGGCAGGATGATCTTGCGGAAGATGTGGAACTCGGTCGCGCCATCGACGCGGGCACTTTCGATGATCTCTCGCGGCAGGCCGGTCATGTAGCTGCGCAAGAGGTAGATCGCCAGCGGCAGGCCAAAGCCGGTATGGGCCAGCCAGATGCCAAGGTAGCTTTTGCCAAGGCCGATGTCGTTGTGGAATTTCAAAAGCGGGATCAGCGCCAGTTGCAGTGGCACCACCAGCAGGCCGACGATGCCCGCGATGATCAGCGACCGGCCGGGAAAATCCATCCACGCCAGCGCATAGGCGGCGAAGGCGGCGATCAGGATCGGGATCAGCGTGGCCGGAATCGTCACCGTCATCGTGTTCAGGAAGGCGCGGCCCAGCCCTTCGGCCCCGATCACCTTGACGTAATTGTCGGTGGTGAACTTGGGCGGTTGGGTCGAGGTGAAGAAGATGCGCATCCCGCGCCCCTCTTCGAATTGGGTCGGCGAGGTCAGGCGATAGGCGCCATCTGCCGCCACGGTAAGTTTCTGGCCGTCTTTCAGATCGGCCACGTCACCCGGTTTTAGCGCATCGGGCGCCTTCGACGTGGTGCCCCAGGCGCTGATCACCTGACCGGGTTCAAAGGCATTGCCCGCGATGACCCAAAGGTCGCCTTCCTGCTTTTGATCCGCCGCTGTGCCTGCACGGAAAAAGTCGGATTGGGTGGAGGGGAAAGCCGCCTGCCACCAGCCGGTAGCCGCGATCTGGTCCTTGTCACGGAAGGAGGAGACCAGCAGGCCCAGTGTCGGCACCGTCCAGACGATCACCAGCAGCAGGGCGGCAAGGTTCACGGCCCAAGTCAGGCGGGCCTTGGTTCCGGCGATATTTTCCATCACTGCATCTCCCGCCGGGCGTTGCGGATGTTCCAGACCATGATCGGCGTGACCAAGGCCATGATCACGATAGCAATAGCTGACCCGCGCCCGTAATCGGGCGTGCCGCGGAACATCCAGTCATACATGAAGTTCGCCAGCACCTGAGACCCCCACTGGCCGTTGGTCATCACGAACACGATGTCGAACACCTTCAGCACGGTGATTGTGATGGTGGTCCAGACCACGGCGATGGTGCCCCAGATCTGCGGCACCTTGATGCGGAAGAACAATTGCCAGGGGTTGGCACCATCCAGAATGGCCGCCTCGACCGTTTCTTCCGGGATGCCGCGCAGGGCGGCGGACAGGATCACCATGGCAAAGCCGGTCTGAATCCAGATAAGCACCGCCATCAGGAAAAAGTTGTTCCAGAACGGGATTGACAACCAGGTTTGCGGATCGCCGCCCAAGGCCTGCACAATGGCATTCAGCAGCCCGATCTGGTCGCGGCCTTCGGCGCGGAAATCATAGACGAATTTCCAGATCACGCCCGCGCCGACAAAGGAAATCGCCATCGGCATGAAGATCAGGCTTTTGGCAAGGTTGCCCCAGCGGATGCGGTCGGTCACCTGTGCCGCAATCAGGCCGAAAAAGGTGGAAAGCGACGGCACGACCAGCAGCCAGACAAGGTTGTTCAGGATGGATTCCTGAAACTTGGGGTCGGAAAACAGCCAAGTATAGTTCGACAGGCCCACCCAGTTTTCGCCCGCGGAATCGTGCAGGCTGCGCCAGATGGATTCGAAGACCGGATAGACGAGGTAAAGCCCAAGCGCCAAAAGCGCCGGTCCAAGAAACAACCATGGCCGGATCAGGCCCGCGCGGGTGATGTTGCGCGCGGCATTCGGGCCACGCGCGGGCAGCGCGGCGTCCAGCAGGAAATTGGTGCCCCAGAACCATGCCGCGCAGCCGAAAACGCCGACGATGATGGTGGTCAGGCCGAACAGGATCTGTTCCATGGTCCTCCTCCGTCCCGCCGCAAGGGGCAGGTTATGGCAAATGCGCCCGCCCCGTGTGTGGGGCGGGCGATGCGGTGGGGGTTATTTGCCCAAGGTGTCCCAGGTGGCCTGAATCTGCTTGGCCACATCTTCCGCCGACTTGCCGCCGGTGAAATCAACCATGCCGGTCCAGAACGCACCTGCGCCAATCGCACCGGGCATCAGATCAGACCCGTCGAACCGGAAGGTCGAGGCGTTCAGCAGGATGTCGCCCATCTTTTTCAGCGTGGCATCGCCATAGACTTCGGTGTTCACGCCCTTGTAGGGGGTGACAAAGCCGGTTTGCGCCATCCAGATTTCATGGGCGATGGGGGTTTGCAGGAAGGCGATGAAGGCGTCCGAGGCCGCATTGTCGGTCAGCTTGCCGAACATAGTGCCCGCACCAAGGACGGGCTTGCCCAGATCCTTGTCGGCATAGGCGGGGAAATAGAAGAAGTCGGCATCCTGCCCGATCACCGTGCCTTCGGGGAAGAACGACGGGATGAACGACGCCTGACGGTGCATGTAGCATTGCGGCGGCGAGGAGAAGAGGCCCTTGGGGCTGTCGCGGAAGTCGGTGGCGGCAACCGAGGCCACCCCGCCAGCCACATTGGCGTCGGTCTTGGCGAACCAGCCGAAATCGTCGATGGCGGCGATGACCTTGGGGTCGTCGAACTTCAGCTTGTTGGTCACCCAGTCGTCATAGTCGGCGGGGGTGTTGATGCGCAGCATCAGGTCTTCGACCCAATCGGTCGCAGGCCAGCCGGTGGCCCCGCCCGAGCCGAGACCGATGCACCACGGGGTGCCGCCATCAGCCACGATCTTTTCGGTCAGCGCCTTCAGCTCTTCCATGGTCTGCGGAATTTCATAGCCCGCATCGGTGAAATTCTCGGGCACATACCAGACCAGCGACTTCACATCGGCCTTGTAGGGGAAGGCATACATATGCTCTGCCCCGTCCTTGCCGGCATAGCGGCCATAGGCGGCCCAGCTATCCCCGGCGGCGTAATTGTCTTTCACCCATTGTTCGACCCCATCGGCCAAGGGGAGCAGATAGCCCTTTTTTGCCAGATCGGCGGCAAGGCCCGGTTGCGGAAAGACTGCGATATCGGGGGGCGAGCCTGCTTCGCTGTCGATGACGATCTGCTGTTCAAAGCTGGTCGAGCCGGAATAGACGATGTCGGCGCCGGTTGCGGCCTCAAAATACGCGGCGACGCTTTCGAACAGCTCTTTGTCCGGCCCAAGCCAAGAGCCGAGGACGGTGATCTTCTGGCCCTTCAGGTCCTGTGATTTCAGGGCTTCGAACGAATCCCAGTGGAACCGGCTGTCTTCGCCGGGGGCGAATTTCAGGTCTTGCGCAAAAGCGCCCGTGGTCGTCAGCGCGGCCATCGCCACGCCAAGCGTCAGCAATCTTTTCATATCTTCCTCCCAAACCCGCCCGTTCGAAATGCCGGAGCAATAAAGCGCATGGGTACTCCCGTTCCAAAGCGCTTTGGTTGGCGAAAGGTGGGCGAGGGCGCGTGTAAAGTCAACGATTCTGATAGCGCCTGTACTTTGAAGCTTTATTTTACTGAGGAAGTGGCAGTGTCATGGGGCGAGGGTTTCCGGCGTGGGCGCATTGACCTTGGCGCTTGCTGTCGATAGCGTCAAAGTAATCAAAGCGGTTTGAATGGCGCAGCACAAGCTGCTGGCCGGTTGACCGCCGGGCTTGCGGGATGAACCTTAAGGATCTGGCAGATCAGTTAAACCTGTCACCCACCACCGTCAGCCGGGCGCTGAACGGGTATCCCGAGGTGTCAGAGGTCACGCGCGCGCGGGTCGAGGATGCGGCGCGGCGCTATAATTATCGGCCCAATACGCAGGCCAAGCGGCTGGCCACCGGGCGGGCGATGGCAATCGGCCATGTTATTCCAATCTCGACCCAGCATGAAATTGTGAACCCGGTTTTCGCCGATTTCATCGCTGGCGCGGGCGAGGTTTATGCCCGGTCCGGCTATGATCTTTTGATGACCATTGTCCCGGATGAGGATCAGGACCGGATTTACCGCGAGATCCGGTCCAAGAGGAATGTCGATGGCTGCATCGTTCATAGCCCCAAAATGGCAGAGCCGCGGATCGGGTTGCTGCGCGAACTGGGGTTGCCTTTCGTGGTGCATGGCCGCGCCACGCTGGAAACCGGCCCCTATTCCTGGGTGGATATGAACAACATCCGCGCCTTTCACCGCGCGACAGAGTTTCTGATTGATCTGGGCCACCGCCGTATTGCGCTGATCAACGGGATCGAGACGATGGATTTCGCCCATCGCCGCCGGTTGGGGTTTGAACAGGCGCTGGCCGCGCGCGGGGTGCAGGCCGATCCGGGGCTGATGGCGTCGGGCGAGATGACCGAGGCGCAGGGATACCACGAAGCGATGGCGATGCTGGCGGGGCCACAGCGGCCGACGGCGTTCCTGACCTCTTCGCTGCTGTCGGCGATGGGGGTGCGGCGGGCGCTGGGCGATCTGGGGCTGGTGCTGGGGCGCGATGTGTCGATCGTGACGCATGACGACGACCTGAGCTATTTGCGCAATGGCGGGGATGAGCCGATTTTCACCGCCACCCGGTCCTCGGTGCGCGATGCCGGGCGGCGCTGTGCGCGGTTGCTGCTGCGCCAGATCGAGCTGGGCAAGGCCGCGGTTCCCAAGCCAGTGGGCGAATTGCTGGAGGCGCCGCTGATCGTGGGCGCGTCAACCGGACCGGCGCCAGGAGTGTAAAGGACAGGCCATGATTCCCAACCGCAGCACGTTTCCGCCGGGGTTTCTGTTCGGGGCCGCCACCTCGTCCTATCAGATCGAGGGGCATCGCTTTGGCGGCGCGGGGCAGACCCATTGGGACAGTTTTGCCGCCACCCCCGGCAACGTGGTGCGGGCCGAGGATGGCGCTGTTGCCTGCGACCATTACCACCGCTGGCCCGAGGATCTGGACCTGATCGCGGCGGCGGGGTTTGACCTGTACCGCTTTTCCACATCCTGGGCGCGGATCCTGCCCGAGGGGCGGGGCGCGGTGAATGCCGAGGGTCTCGATTTCTATGACCGGCTGGTGGATGGGATGCTGGAGCGCGGCATCAAACCGGCGCTGACGCTGTATCATTGGGAATTGCCGTCGGCGCTGGCCGATCTGGGCGGCTGGCGCAACGGCGATATTGCCAACTGGTTTGCCGATTATGCGCAGGTCGTCTGCCGCCGCTTGGGCGACCGGGTGTGGTCTGCCGCGCCGATCAACGAGCCGTGGTGCGTGGGCTTTCTGTCGCATTTTCTGGGCCTGCATGCGCCGGGCCTGCGCGACATTCGCGCCACCGCGCGGGCGATGCACCATATCCTTCTGGCCCATGGCCGCGCCATTCAGGTGATGCGGGGTCTTGGCATGGGCAATCTGGGGGCGGTGTGCAATTTCGAATATGCCCACCCGGCCGATGACACACCTCAGGCTGCCGCCGCAGCGCAAAGGTATGATGCCCATTACAACAGGTTCTTTGCTCAAGGTCTTTTCAAGGGCAGCTATCCCGATGAGGTAATGCAGGCCTTTGCCCCGCATATGCCCGCAGGCTGGCAGGATGATTTCGCCACCATTCAGGCCCCGCTGGATTGGTTCGGGTTGAACTACTACACCTGCAAACGCATTGCGCCGACGGATGGCCCATGGCCCGCCCATGCCGAGGTAGAGGGGCCGCTGCCCAAGACGGCGATGGGTTGGGAGATTTACCCCCAGGGCCTGCATGATTTTCTGGTGCGGGTCGCGCACGACTATACGGGTATATTGCCGCTCTATATCACCGAAAACGGCATGGCCGCGCCTGATGTGCTGCGCGGCGGGGGGTGTGACGACGCCGACCGGATCGCCTATTTCGCCAGCCATTTGCAGGCCTGCCGCCGGGCCATTGCCGATGGTGTGCCGCTTGCCGGATACATGGCATGGTCTCTGCTGGACAATTACGAATGGTCGCTGGGATATGAAAAGCGCTTCGGGCTGGTGCATGTTGATTTTGACACGCAGGTGCGGTTGCCCAAGGCATCGTGGCACGCGTGGAAGGCGGCGCTGCGTGGGTGACTGAGTTATTTGTTTTTTAATATAGCCATGCAAATTTCGCATGGCAGAGTTCAGCATGCAATTGTATGCAAGAGTGCCGCCGTCGTTTACGGCAACAAGATCATGCCCCTGAACAAAGGCCATCCCATGCAGGACCGTATCCGCAACGCCGCCTTGCATCAGCGCATCATGTCCGCCCCCGAAGCCGCCGCCATGATCAAGGATGGCATGGTCGTTGGCATGTCAGGCTTTACTCGCGCGGGCGAGGCGATGGCGGTGCCTCTGGCGCTGGCCGAGCGGGCAAAGACCGAGCCGCTGAAGATCACCCTGATGACGGGGGCAAGCCTGGGCCATGACCTGGACAAGATTCTGGCCGAGGCGCATGTGACCGCCCGCCGCATGCCGTTTCAGTCTGACCCGGGCCTGCGCCGCGCAATCAACGCGGGCGAGGTGATGTTCATCGACCAACATCTGTCGGAAACGGTCGAACAATTGCGCACCCGGCAGATTCCGGGCGTGGATATTGCCGTGATCGAGGCAGCGGCGATTACCGAGGAAGGGGGGATCATCCCCACCTCTTCCGTTGGAAATTCGGCGTCCTTTGCCATCCTCGCACCCAAGGTCATCGTTGAAATCAACACCGCGCAGCCCCTGTCGTTCGAAGGGCTGCATGACATCTTCATTCCGACCTACCGGCCCAACCGGATGCCGATTCCAGTCGTGACGCCCGACAGCCGTATCGGCCTGCCCTATATTCCGATTCCACCCGAGAAAATCGCGGCCATCGTGCTGACCCACAAGCAGGACAGTTCTGCCGCGATCCAGCCGCCCGATGATGAAACCCGCGCCATTGCCGGGCATCTGATCGCGTTCTTTCTGAACGAGGTGGCGGCGGGCCGGATGGACAACCGCCTTGCCCCCTTGCAGGCCGGCATCGGCACGATTGCCAATGCCGTGCTGCACGGGCTGATCGACAGCCCGTTCCATGACCTGAAGATGTATTCTGAGGTATTGCAGGATTCGACGTTCGATCTGATGGATGCGGGCAAGCTGACCTTTGCCTCTGGCTCCTCGATCACCCTGTCCGAGGCGAAGAACGCGCAGGTTATGCCAGAGTTCGAGCGCTATAAATCGCGGCTGATCCTGCGCCCGCAGGAAATTTCGAACCACCCGGAGGTGGTGCGCCGTTTGGGCTTGATCGCCATCAACACCGCGTTGGAGGTGGATATCTACGGCAACGTCAACTCCACTCATGTGATGGGCACGCAGATGATGAACGGCATCGGCGGATCGGGCGATTTTGCCCGCAATGCGCTGCTGTCGATCTTTGTGTCGAAATCCACCGCCAAGGGTGGCCGAATTTCTTCGGTGGTGCCGATGGTTTCCCATGTCGATCATACCGAGCACGACGTGGATATTCTGGTCACCGAACATGGCCTTGCCGATCTGCGCGGCCTTGCCCCACGCGAACGGGCGCTTCGGGTGATCGACAACTGCGCCGCGCCCGAATGGCGCCCGCTGCTGGCCGACTATCATGCCCGCGCCTGCAAACTGGGCGGCCACACCCCCCATGTGCTGGAAGAGGCACTGTCCTGGCACGTTCGCCTGCGCGACACCGGGCGGATGCAGCCCTAGCGCATCACGAACGGGTCGGGGATCGGGTCGTCCGATGTGCGCAGCCAGACGGTTTTGACCGCGGTGTAATCCAATGCCGCCGCCATGCCGCCCTCCCGCCCATGGCCCGACAGGCCGTGGCCGCCAAAGGGCGCGATGGGCGACACCGCGCGATAGGTGTTCACCCAGACGACCCCGGCGCGGATGCGCCGGATCATGCGATGCGCGCGGGTCAGGCTGCGGGTGAAGACGCCCGAGGCGAGGCCGAATGCGGTATCATTGGCAAGGGCCAGCGCCTGTTCCTCGGTATCAAAGGTCACGACCGACAGCACAGGGCCAAAGAATTCCTGTTGAAGGGCAGGGGCGTCGGGCACCTCGCTGCAATCAAGAATTGTCGGTGGAAAGTAAAAGCCCGCGCCTTCTGGGGCTTGCCCGCCGGTAACCAGCTTTGCCCCTGCCGCCAGCGACTGCGCAATCAACGCGGCGATGCGGTCACGCTGGCGTGCGGTGCAAAGGGGGCCAACCTCGGTTTCCATCCGGTCGGGCGCGCCGATGGCCACGGCTTCGGCCTTGGCTTTCAGCCGGGCCAGAAAGGCATCTTTGACGCTGCGCTGCACCAGCAGGCGCGACCCGGCCACACAGCTTTGCCCGGTCGCAGCAAAGATACCCGAAACCTGCGCATTCGCCGCACTGTCCAGATCGGCATCTTCAAACACGATGAAGGGCGATTTGCCGCCCAGTTCAAGCGACACTTTGGCTAGGTTTTCGGCCGATCCGCGCACGATATGCCGCGCGGTCTCCGGCCCGCCGGTAAAGGCGATATGCGCCACCTTGGGGTGCGTAGTCAGCGCCACCCCCGCCTCTGGCCCGCCGGTCAGGATATTGACGACGCCCGCCGGAAAGCCCGCCTGTTCAACCAGCCGCGCAAAAGCCAGCAGGGGGGCTGGGCCGTCCTCAGACGCTTTCAGAACCACAGTGCAGCCTGCGGCCAGCGCCGGGCCAAGTTTCACCGCCGACAGGAACAACTGGCTGTTCCACGGCACGATGGCGGCCACCACGCCCACGGGTTCGCGGCGCAGCCACACCTCCATATCAGGCTTGTCGATCGGCAGATGCGCGCCTTCGATCTTGTCGGCAAGGCCCGCGTAATAGCGATAATATTCCGCGACATAGGCGATCTGGGCCGATGTCTCGCGGATAATCTTGCCCGTATCGCGGGTTTCCAACCGCGCAAGATCGGGGGCTGCCGCCTGCACCAGATCGGCCAGCCGCATCAACAGCTTGCCCCGTGCCGAAGCCGTCAGCGCGGGCCAGGGACCAGCGACGAAGGCCCGATGGGCCGCCCTTACCGCGCGGTCCACATCGCCCGCCGTGGCCATGGGCATGGTGGCCCAAGGCGTGCCGGTTGCGGGATCAAGGCTGTCGAAACTGGCGCTGCCATCTTCGAACTGGCCGTCGATATAATGCTGAAAGCGGTCCATCGGGGTTCCCTGTCAGGCGGTGTCAGGCGAAGGCGGGCATTACATCGCGGATCAGCCGTTCAAGCGAGGCTTTCTTGCGCGCAAAGCTCATCCCGGTGTCGATCCAGAAACTGAACTCGTCATAGCCCAGTGCTTCATAGCCCTTGATCCGCTCGATCACTTCGGCCGGTTCGCCGATGATCTGGTTCTTGCGCATGGCGGCAGCGGAATAGAACGGATGGGCGGCGATTTCGGCGTCGGTCAGCTCTTGAATCAACCCTTGCGAAATCGGGCGTTCGTTTTTGAACCAGGCCCCGAAATAGCAGTAGAACTTGTTGATTTCGTCGGCGGCCAGTTGGGCATCCGCCTCGCTGTCGGCAACATAGGCGTGGCGCAGCACCATGATCTTGGGGCGCGGCACATGCGGATGGGCGGCACAGGCGGCGTTGAAACGGTCCATCAGGCTGACCACCTCTTCATCGCCCAGATGAAGCGGCGTCACCTGCACGTTGCACCCTTGCGAGACGGCAAAGTCATGGCTGTTGGGGTCGCGCGCGGCGACCCAGATCGGCGGGCCGGGCTGTTGCAGGGGTTTGGGCGAAGCGGTGGTTTTCGGGAACTGCCAGTATTCACCGTCGTGGGTATAATCGCCGTCCCACAGCGCCTTGACCGCCGGGATCAGTTCGCGCATCCGCCCGCCCGCGCCCCAGGCATCCATGCCGGGCATCAGCCGTTCATATTCGAAAGAATAGGCCCCGCGCGCGATGCCAAGGTCCAGCCGCCCGTCCATGATGATGTCGGCCATCGCCGCCTCGCCCGCCAGGCGGATCGGGTGCCAGAAGGGCGCAATCACCGTGCCGGTGCCCAGACGCACATTCTTGGTTCGCCGTGCCAGATCGACAAGGTTCAGCAAGGGGTTGGGCGCGATGGTAAAGTTCATGCCGTGGTGTTCGCCGGTCCAGATGGCGTGCATTCCGCCTTCGTCGGCAATGCGGCACAGCTCGATCATCTCCTCATAAAGCTGGCGCTGGTCGTCCTCGGCCGAAACGCGCTCCATATGGATGAAGAGTGAGAATTTCATGGGTTTTTCCTTTCCCCGATCCGTTGCACGCGTCCCTGTTCATGTGTCCCGAAGTAAAGGCCGTAATTGCCCATGCGCGCCTCGGCAGCCAGACGTTCCAGCATGGTCAGCATGGCGGGGTCGGTAACATCGGCAACCCCTTCGGGCGAACGATCGACAAAGCTGCCCTTGGCGGGCGTGCCGGGGCTGGCGGGGCAGCGAAAGGCGATGTGCTGCTTGCCTTGGGCCACATCGTCATAAACGGCGTAAATCTCGCCTGCCGTGGCGGGCAGGCCGGTGCCGGCGATCAGTTGGGCAAGAGCCACCTGCACGCCTTCGCGGCCAACGCGGGCCATGGGCAGGGTCAGCCCGCCGCGTCCGTCATCTTGCAGCAGAACCTTGCCTTCGCATTCCAGAATGGCGGTGATCACCACATCCGGCCCGGTGGGCAGTTGCGCTGCCGTCTGCGCCGGGGTGACATAGGCGCCCCGGTAATAGCCAAGGCCGGGTGCGGGGGTTGCCTCGAACGCGCCGATGCGGCCGATCAGGATGGTGTGGTCGCCCGCCGGAACCACCTGTTCCAGCGTGCAGTCAAACCAGGCAGAGACCCCTGCGATCAGCGGCGAGCCGACCGGACCTTGGCGCCAATAGACGCTGGCAAAGCGGTCATCGGACGGGCGCGCGAAGGTTGACGAGACATCCTTTTGTCCTTCGGCCAGAATGTTCACGGCAAGACCCTTGCCAGCAGCAAAGGCCGTCAGGTTGGAAGAACTGTTGGCGATCGACACCAGCAACAGCGGCGGATCCAGCGAGACCGACGAGAAGGAATTGGCAGTAAAGCCCACCGGTTTGCCTTCGGCCGTCGTGGTGGTGACAACCGTGACGCCGGTCATGAAGCAGCCGAAGGCATCACGCAGCGCGCGGGGATCGACAGGTGTCATTCCTGAAACTCCTTGGTTGAAAGCCAGTTTCTCAGCGCATCCGAAACCGTTCCGGGGGCGGTCAGGTTAACCATATGGCGGTGGCCCGGAATTACCACGGCGCGGCCCAATCGAGCCTGCGCGGCCATGCTGTGAGACATCAGCCCCGTGGAATTGGCATCGCCATCGGCGGTCAGCGCCAGAAGCGGGCAGCGGATTTCGCCAAGGCGGTCGGCATAAACGCCATCACCCTCGGCAAAGGCACGGTAGGCAGCGGCATAGCCAGCGGTGCTGACCTGACCTAGCCAGCCTGCGACCTGCTGGCGCTGTGCGGCCTGATCTTCGGTGAACCAGCGCGCAAGAGGGGCATCGATGCTGCCATGCCCCGTGGAAATCTGATCCGCGCGGGCCAGAACGGCGGCACGGGCCGCCTGATCCCGGCGGTGAACGCCATTCAGCAGGGCAACCCGGCGAACCAGATCAGGGTGTTCGACAGCAAGGCCCGCCGCGATCAGCGATCCCATCGAATGGCCCGCAACATTGACAGGCCCGAGGCCAAGCGCCGCAATGACACGCGCGGCCCAGGCAACGTAATCGGGCAGGCGCGCGCCCTCTGGCAGTGGCGTGCTGTCGCCATGGCCCGGCATATCGACCGCGATCACCCGTGCCGAAGTCGCCAGCGCGTCGATCTGCGGCCCCCAGGCTTCGGCCCGCAGGCCGACACCATGGATCAGCAGCAACGGCTCGCCCGCGCCCGCCACCAGCAAGCGGGCGGTCGCGCCGTCAGACAGCCGCAGGGTTTGCGACATCATGGCCCAGATCCTTCAGATCCTGATAACGGTCGCCGATGCGGTGATGCGGACGCCCCCCGGTCGAGGCCCCAAGCGCCACGATGATCTCATCCGCCGCAGGAGCATCGGGAATGGCGAAATGAATGGTCTGGTAATGCGAACGGCGACCTTCGTCATTCTTGTCCATCAGCGGAATCATTACTGGCGTGTTGGCCGCACCGCGCACATTGGTGAAGGCCAGATAGGTCTTGGCCCCCAGCGCCTGCCGGTAATGGTTGCCAAAGCGCAGGGTGTGGATCAGGGCGTTGGCGTGCTCCAGCTCTCCGTCAAGGCCCACTACGGCGGCCTTGCCATAGCCTTCCACATTGTCGGCCCCGCCCGCCGCCTCAAGGATCATCGCGGTCAGCAGCGCGCCCAGTTCGGGGGCGACGGCGTGAATTTCTGGCTTCAGATCCTCGACAAAGCCGCGTCCGGCCCAAGGGTTTTTCAGCACAGCCGCCGCCGAGATCAGCCGTAGCGGTTTTGGCGCGGCACGGCCCCCTTCGATCAGTGTGGTTTCGATGTTGAGGTAGGTCTTGCGAATCTGTGCTGGCATGGCGGCCTCCGGGGTGGGATTTTTGGTATGTTGGTATACCATAATACCGAATGTCAACTTTTTGTTGCGAGGTCGGGCGCGGATCGTTAAAACGGGGCATGGATAACACGCATGACACCGACCTGCGGATAGAGCATTCACCGACCACGCTGCGCGAGCTGGCGGTAGAGCGGTTGCGCAACGCCATCATCTCTGCCCGGTTCAACGGCGGTGATCGTCTGGTTGAACGCACTTTGTGCGACCAGTTGGGCGTTTCGCGCTCTGTCGTGCGCGAGGCGATCCGGGTGCTGGAGGCCGAGGGGCTGGTTGAAACCATGCCGCGCAGCGGGCCGGTGGTGGCCACGCTGGATTGGCCGCGCGCGCGCCAGATCTATGACATTCGTCGCCTGTTGGAGGCAGATGCCGCCGCCGCCTGCGCGCGCAAGGCCGATGCCAAGGTGCACGCCCGCCTGCAAGCCGCGCTGGCCGTGTTGGAGGTGGCGGTCAGCGAAGGGGTGGCCAGCCGGGCGCGCGACACGACGACCGCCTTTTACGAGGTGATCTTTACCGCCGCCGAAAATGACATTGCCTGGGAGATCGTCAAGCGGCTGAACGGGCGCATCTCGCGCCTGCGGGCGTTGACGCTGGCCAGCACCAACCGCCGCATTTCTGGCCCCGCCCACATGGCGCGCATCTGTGCCGCGATCTGCCGCAGCGATCCGGCAGGGGCGGCGCAGGCGGTGCGCGACCATTTGGATGATGCCGCCGAAATCGCCCACACCCTGCTGATCGAGGCCCCATGACCGCCTATTGGATTGCCCATGTTACCGTGACCGACCCCGCCGCCTATGCCGAGTATCAACGGCTGGCCCCGGTGGCCTTTGCCGCGCATGGCGGACGGTTTCTGGCGCGGGGCGGGGCAAGCGAGGTGATGGAGGGGCCTGTGCTGGACCGCCATGTGGTGATCGAATTCCCGTCGTTGGCAGCGGCAAAGGCCTGCTACGCCTCGGGCGAATATCAGGCGGCGCTGGCGCGGCGCGAGGCGGCCAGCATCGCCCATGTGGTAATCGTCGAAGGGCTTGCGCCCCCGGTTTGAACCTGCGCCTGCCGGCCAGCCGCCTTGACCCTGCCGGACAAGTCTTTCACCATTGCCCGACCGCATAGGGGCGGTGCAGGACAAGAGACAGGCAATGACCGACCAAGTGGCCGCCAGCGACGCGCGCCTGACCCAGAACCCCCATGCCCTGCGCGATGGCCGCGAGAAGAACCTGGAGGTTGCGATTGGCCGTCAGGTGCGCGAATTGCGCAAACGCCAGCGGATGACCGGATCGGACCTTGCGGCGCAGACCGGGCTGTCGGTGGGGATGCTGTCCAAGATCGAGAACGGGGTGATCTCGCCTTCATTGACCACGTTGCAGGTTCTGGCAAATGCGCTGCGCGTGCCGCTTGTGCAGTTGTTTTCCGGCTATGAGGAGGTGCGCGGCGCGATGCACGTCAAGGCCGGGCAGGGGGTAGAGATTGAACGCGCGGGCACCCGCGCGGGGCATCAATATCACCTTTTGGGCCATATCGGGTCGAACAATTCAGGCGTGGTGGTCGAACCCTATCTGATCGTGCTCTCAACCGAGAGTGACCGTTTTCCGACCTTTCAGCACGAAGGGATCGAGATGCTGTATATGCTGGAGGGTGTGGTCGATTACCGCCACGGCGACCAGATTTACCGGCTGGAGCCGGGCGACAGTCTGCTGTTCGACTCAGACGCGCCGCATGGGCCGGAGACTTTGGTCGATCTGCCTGCGCGCTATCTGTCGATCATCACCTACCCGCAAGCAAAGTAGCCCGCGACCCCTGCCACTCCCGAAAAAGCGCCCAAATTTCGGGCGCTTTTTTCTTGTCTGGCAAACTTGCTTCTTTTCGTGAAAAATATCTTGCACGGCAAATTAGTTTCCTAATAGTCAATCCATGACGGCAGATCGCCGGTAAAGAACGGAGGCACTCATGTGTGGCATCGTTGGACTGTTTTTGAAGAACGAGGCGCTGCGGCCAGAGTTGGGCAGCATGTTGACCGACATGCTGATCACCATGACCGACCGCGGCCCTGACAGCGCGGGCATCGCGATTTATGGCGACGCGCAGGATGGTCTGAAAATGACGATCCAGTCGGATACACCCAAGGTGGCCTTTGCGGGCCTGGAGGTGGCGCTGGCCGAGGTGCTGGGCGCGCCGGTCACGGTCAAGGTGCTGGATACCCATGCCGTTCTGTCGCTGCCCGACGGCACCGAGGCGGCGGCGCGGGCGTTCCTGACGGCGCGGGGGCTGCGCATCATGGGCACCGGCCATTCGATGGAGATTTTCAAAGAGGTCGGCCTGCCCAAGGATGTTGCCGCCCGCTTTGGCATCCGCGATATGGGCGGCAGCCACGGCATCGGCCACACCCGGATGGCCACCGAAAGTGCCGTGACCACGCTTGGCGCGCACCCGTTTTCAACCGGCGATGACCAGTGCCTTGTGCACAACGGCAGCCTGTCAAACCACAACCAGATGCGCCGCGTTCTGTCGGCCAAGGGCTTTGTGCCGCAGACCCAGAACGATACCGAGGTGGCGGCCTGCTATATCTCGTCGCGTCTCGCCGAAGGGGCCAATCTGGGGCAGGCGCTGGACGGCACGTTGCAGGATCTTGACGGGTTCTTCACCTTTGTCGTCGGCACCAAGAACGGCTTTGGTGTGGTGCGCGATCCGGTCGCCTGCAAACCTGCTGTGATGGCCGAGACGGCGGATTATGTGGCCTTCGGGTCCGAATACCGCGCCTTCGCCAAGCTGCCCGGCATTGACGACGCCCGCATCTGGGAACCCGAACCCGCCACCGTGTATTTCTGGGAGCGTTGAGAATGCAGACCATCGACATGGCCACCACCCCCCTGCGCGAGTTGAACGCGATGTTACAGGCGCAGGCGGCCAAGACCAACCAGACCGCCTGGGCGATTGAAAACCCTCGTGGCGCCCACGCCGTTGCCGTGGGTCTGGATGCCCCCATCGAAGTGACGGTGAAGGGATCGACCGGCTATTACTGCGCGGGCATGAACAAGCAGGCGACGGTGCATGTGACCGGATCGGCCGGGCCGGGTGTGGCCGAAAACATGATGTCGGGCACCGTGATCATCGAAGGTGATGCCAGCCAATATGCCGGGGCCACCGGCCATGGCGGGCTGTTGGTGATCAAGGGCAATGCCTCTTCCCGCTGCGGTATTTCGATGAAGGGCATCAACATCGTCGTTTACGGCAACGTCGGCCACATGTCGGCCTTCATGGCGCAATCGGGCAATCTGGTGGTCTTGGGCGATGCGGGCGATGCCTTGGGCGACAGTCTGTACGAAGCGGGCCTGTTCGTGCGCGGCAGCGTGAAATCGCTGGGGTCCGACTGCATCGAAAAAGAGATGCGGCCTGAACATATCGCCATTCTGACCGACCTTCTGGCCCGGTCTGGTGCCGATGCCAAGCCGGAGGAGTTCAAGCGCTACGGCTCTGCCCGCAAGCTTTATAATTTCCACGTTGATCACGCTGGCGCGTACTGAGGACCGTAGAATGGACAAGACCCCGCAAACCAAGCCGCGCGACAGCTGGACCTTCAGCCCCGAAATCAATTCAGAAATCCGCCGTGCCGCTGCGACCGGCATTTATGACATCCGCGGGGGTGGCGCCAAGCGCCGCGTGCCGCATTTCGATGACCTGCTGTTTCTGGGCGCCTCGATCAGTCGCTATCCTTTGGAGGGCTACCGCGAGAAATGCGATACGACGGTGGTTCTGGGCACCCGGTTTGCCAAAAAGCCGATTGAGCTGAAAACCCCGGTGACCATTGCCGGGATGAGCTTTGGCGCGCTGTCCGGCCCGGCGAAAGAGGCTTTGGGCCGGGGGGCCACGATGGCCGGCACCTCGACCACCACCGGCGACGGCGGGATGACGGATGAAGAACGCGGGCATTCCGAAAAGCTGGTCTATCAATATCTGCCCAGCCGGTACGGCATGAACCCCGACGATTTGCGCCGCGCCGATGCGATTGAGATTGTGGTGGGGCAGGGGGCCAAACCCGGCGGCGGCGGGATGCTCTTGGGCCAAAAGATCACCCAGCGCGTCGCCAACATGCGCAACCTGCCGGTGGGGATTGACCAGCGGTCGGCCTGCCGTCACCCCGACTGGACCGGGCCGGATGATCTGGAGATCAAGATCCTTGAAATCCGCGAGATCACGGGTTGGGAAAAGCCGATCTATGTGAAAATCGGCGGCGCGCGGCCTTATTATGACACAGCACTTGCGGTGAAGGCCGGGGCCGATGTGGTGGTGCTTGACGGCATGCAGGGCGGTACCGCTGCCACGCAGGATGTGTTCATCGAACACGTCGGCCAGCCGACGCTGGCCTGCATTCGCCCAGCGGTAAAGGCGCTGCAAGATCTGGGTATGCACCGCAAGGTGCAACTGATCGTGTCGGGCGGCATCCGCACCGGGGCCGATGTGGCCAAGGCGCTGGCTTTGGGGGCCGATGCGGTCGCCATCGGCACCGCCGCGCTGATTGCGCTGGGCGAGAATGACCCGAAGTGGAGCGCGGAATACGCGGCCCTTGGCACCACCGCCGATGCCTATGACGATTGGCACGAAGGCAAAGACCCCGCCGGGATCACCACGCAGGATGCCGAGTTGATGAAGCGCCTTGACCCGGTAGAGGCGGCGCGGCGGCTGCGCAACTACCTCGCCGTGCTGACGCTGGAATGCCAGACCATCGCGCGCGCCTGCGGCAAAAGCCATGTCCACAATCTGGAACCCGAAGACCTGTGCGCCCTGACCATCGAGGCGGCGGCCATGGCGGGCGTTCCCCTTGCGGGCACCGACTGGATTCCCGGAAAATCGGGCCTTTGAACCAATTTTGACGGGCGGGGCAACGCATTCCGCCCGCACCCCCCATCCTTCAACAGGGACACCAGAATGACCGATCTTGCCGCCTTTGCCCGCGAGAAGGGCATAAAATACTTCATGATTTCCTACACCGACCTGTTCGGCGCGCAGCGTGCCAAGCTGGTTCCGTCGCAGGCGATTGCCGATATGCAGGTGGATGGCGCAGGCTTTGCCGGGTTCGCCACCTGGCTGGACCTGACGCCCGCGCACCCTGACATGCTGGCGGTGCCCGATGCCCCTTCGGTCATTCAACTGCCGTGGAAAAAGGATGTGGCTTGGGTCGCGTCGAATTGCGTGATGGCGGGCGGCCCCGATCTGGCGCAGGCCCCGCGCAACACGCTTGCAAGGATGATCGCCGAAGCCGCCGACATGGGGCTGGAGGTGAAAACCGGGGTGGAGCCGGAATTCTTCCTGCTGACACCCGATGGCATGGCCATTTCAGACGGGGCGGATACCGCCGTGAAGCCCTGCTATGACCAGCAGGCGGTGATGCGCCGCTATGATGTAATCGCCGAGATCTGCGACCACATGCTGGAGCTGGGCTGGGAGCCCTATCAGAACGACCACGAAGACGCGAACGGCCAGTTCGAAATGAACTGGAAATACGATGGTGCGATGGCCACCGCCGACAAGCATTCGTTCTTCAAGTTCATGGTGCGTTCGGTCGCCGAAAAGCATGGGCTGCGGGCGACCTTCATGCCCAAGCCCTTCATGGGGCTGACGGGGAACGGTTGCCACGCGCATATTTCGGTCTGGACCAAGGATGGCAAAAACGCCTTTTCCGACCCCAGCAAGGAACTGAGCCTGTCGGATCAGGGCCGCCATTTCCTGGGCGGGATCATGAAGCACGCCTCGGCGCTGGCGGTGATCACCAACCCCACGGTCAACAGCTATAAACGCATCAACGCGCCGCGCACGATTTCGGGCGCGACCTGGGCGCCGAACACGGTCACATGGACTGGCAACAACCGCACCCATATGGTGCGCGTGCCGGGGCCGGGGCGGTTTGAGCTGCGCCTGCCCGATGGCGCGGTGAACCCCTATCTGTTGCAGGCCGTCATCATCGCGGCGGGCCTGTCGGGCCTGAAATCCAAGGCAGACCCCGGCAAGCGCTGGGACATTGATATGTATGCCGAAGGCCATACCGTCACCGGCGCGCCCAAGCTGCCGCTGAACCTGCTGGACGCCATTCGCGCCTATGACGCGGATGAGGGGCTGAAGGCCGCGATGGGCACCGAGTTTTCCGCTGCCTATCTGAAGCTGAAGACCCAGGAATGGAACGCCTACACCGCCCACCTGACCCAGTGGGAGCGTGACACCACGCTTGACATCTGACGGACAAACCCCATGCGCTTTTCCGGTTTCCGCGTCATTGCCGAGGCATTGACAGGCCACAAGGGGTGGAAGCCCCTGTGGCGCAATCCCGACCCGCAGCCCGCCTATGATTATGTCATTGTCGGCGGCGGCGGGCACGGGCTGGCCACGGCCTACTACCTTGCCAAGACCTTTCGCAAGGCGCGGATCGCGGTGTTGGAAAAGGGCTGGCTGGGGTCTGGCAACATTGGCCGGAATACCACGATCATCCGGTCGAACTATCTGCTGCCGGGCAACGAACCCTTCTACGAATTCTCGATGAAGCTGTGGGAGGGGCTGGAGCAAGAGTTCAACTTCAACGCGATGGTCAGCCAGCGCGGGATTTTGAACTTGATCCATACGGATGGCCAGCGCGATGCCTATCGGCGGCGCGGCAATGCCATGCTGCTGGCCGGGGCGGATGCGGAGCTTTTGAACCGCGATCAGGTGCGCGAGATGGCGCCCTTCCTGAACTTTGACAATGCGCGCTTTCCGATCAAGGGCGGGTTGGTGCAGCGGCGGGCGGGCACCGCGCGGCATGACGGCGTGGCCTGGGGCTATGCCCGTGGGGCCGATCTGCATGGGGTCGATCTGATCCAGAACTGCGAAGTCACCGGGTTCCGCATTGAAAACGGCCGGGTTCTGGGTGTCGAAACCTCTCGCGGCTATATCGGTGCGGGCAAGGTGGGCGTGGCGGTTGCGGGCAATTCCAGCCGGGTGATGGCGATGGCCGGGATGCGGCTGCCCATCGAAAACCACGTCTTGCAGGCCTTTGTGTCGGAAGGGCTGAAACCGCTGATCCCCGGCGTGATCACCTTTGGCGCGGGGCATTTCTATGTCAGCCAGTCCGACAAGGGCGGCCTCGTGTTCGGGGGCGACATCGACGGTTACAACTCTTACGCCCAACGCGGCAACCTGCCCGTGATCGAGGATGTGGCCGAGGGCGGCATGGCCCTGATGCCGATGATCGGGCGGGCGCGGCTGCTTCGCGCCTGGGGCGGCATCATGGACATGTCGATGGACGGCACGCCGATCATCGACAAGACGCCGGTGGGTGGCCTCTATCTGAACGCGGGCTGGTGCTATGGCGGGTTCAAGGCGACGCCAGCCAGCGGCTATGCCTTTGCCCACCTGCTTGCCACCGGCCAGACCCACGACACCACGCGTTTCATGCGGCTGGACCGATTTGAGCGCGGCTATGTCATTGATGAAAAGGGCATGGGTGCCCAACCCAACCTGCACTGAAGGCGCCAATATGCTGATCCCCCATCCCCTGCTTGGCCCGCGCGATGCGCAGGAGTTCACCTATCTGGGCGACGCCAGCCTGCTGAACCGCCCCGACGGCATGGCCGAGGGCGCGCTGGCGGCGTTTTGCGACTACGTCTACCTGCGCGACAACCCGGCGGGCGTTCACCGCGAACTGTGGTTTCACGAACAGGGCGACCGAAGCTGGCTGGTCGTGACCCGCAACACCGTGACGCATGAGATATTGGGTGCGGAGCTTGCGCGTGATGTGGCACTTCGGAGGCAGAAATGACCCGGCTTTCCGGCGGTCTGATCGACCGCAGCAAGACCCTGCGCTTTACGTTCAACGGCAAGGGTTACACTGGTCATCCCGGCGATACGCTGGCCTCTGCCCTTTTGGCAAACGGCGTGCGTTTGGTGGGCCGCAGTTTCAAATACCACCGCCCGCGCGGGATTTTCGCGGCAGGGTCAGAAGAGCCGAATGCGCTGGTTACGCTGCGCAGCGGCGCGCGGGCAGAACCGAACACGCGGGCCACGGTGGCCGAACTGTTCGACGGGTTGCAGGCAACCAGCCAGAACCATGTTGGCCCGCTGAACTTTGACCTGCTGGCGGTGAATGACCTGTTGTCGCCGTTCTTCGCGGCGGGTTTTTATTACAAGACCTTCATGTGGCCCAAGGTCTTCTGGGAAAAGCTGTATGAGCCGATGATCCGCCGTGCGGCGGGTTTGGGCGCCATGTCGATGCAGGCCGACCCGGATGCCTATGACAAAGGGTTCCTGCATTGCGACCTGCTGGTGATTGGCGCGGGGGCTGCTGGCCTTGCGGCTGCGCTGACGGCAGCACGGTCCGGGGCGCGGGTGATTCTGGCCGATGAGGATTTCCGCCTTGGTGGCCGCCTGCTGGCCGAGGGGGAAACCCTTGGCGATGCCATAGCGCCCGATTGGGTAGCGGGGGTAGAGGCGGAACTGGCCAGCCTGCCCAACCTGCGCATTCTGCGCCGCACCACGGTGTTCGGCGCTTTCGATCACGGCATCTATGGCGCGGTGGAGCGGGTGGGCGACCATCTGCCCACCCCGCAGACCGTGCGGCAAACCCTGTGGCGCATCACTGCCAAACGCACGCTTCTGGCGGCGGGCACGACGGAGCGGCACATCCCATTCGCCAACAATGACCGCCCCGGCATCATGCTGGCCGGGGCCTTGCGCGCCTATGTCCACCGCTGGGCGGCAAGCCCCGCGGACAAGGTGGCGATCTTTACCAGCAATGATGATGGCCACCGCACCGCCGCCGATCTGGTGGCCAAGGGCATGCAGGTTACTGCCGTCATCGACCCGCGCCGCGATGCCAAGGCGCTGGGCCAATACCCGCTGTATGCCGGGGCCGTGGTGAGCGATACCCGGGGCCGCCTTGGGCTGAGCCATGTGCAGATCACGCGCGATGGCGCGCCGGTCTGGGTTGAGGCGGGCGCTTTGGGCGTTGCGGGCGGGTGGAACCCGAACCTGCATCTCGCCTCGCACCATCGCGGTCGCCCGGTTTGGTCCGACGCGCATCTGGCGTTTCTGCCCGCAGCCGCCGGTGGCCCGCCCGGCCTGAGCGTGGCCGGGGCTGCGGCGGGGCAGGGCACGACCCAAGCCGCGCTGACCCATGGCGCGCAGGCGGCACAGGCGGCGCTGGCCGATCTGGGCATTGCGGCAAGCCTGCCTGACCTGCCGGCGGCCAGCGACGCCAAGGGCAACCAGCATCCCCTGTGGCACGTTCCCGGCAAGCACCGCGCCTGGGTGGATTTTCAGAATGATGTAACCGTGAAAGACATCAAGCTGGCCCATCAGGAAAACATGCGCCCGGTTGAACACCTCAAGCGCTGGACTACGCTGGGCATGGCGACCGATCAGGGCAAGACCGCCAATGTAACCGCGCTGGCGGTGATGGCGGAGCTGACGGGCCAGTCGATCCCCCAGACTGGCGCCACGATTTTCCGCCCGCCCTATACGCCGGTTTCGCTGGCCGTTCTGGGTGGCGGCGATACGGGGCCGAATTTCCGCCCCCGCCGCCTGACGCCCACCCACCCTTGGGCCGCCGCCCAAGGCGCGGTGTTTGTCGAGGTGGGCCAATGGATGCGGGCGCAATACTTCCCCCGGCCGGGTGAGGCGACATGGCGCGAAACCGTGGACCGGGAAGTTCTGGCCACCCGTGCGGGCGTCGGCATCTGCGACGTGACCACCTTGGGCAAGGTGGATGTGCAGGGCCGCGATGCCGGGTCCTTCCTTGACCGGCTTTACGCCAACCCGATGGCCAGCCTGAAGGTCGGCATGGTGCGCTATGGCCTGATGCTGCGCGAGGATGGCCATGCCTATGACGATGGCACCTGCGCGCGTCTGGCCGAGGATCACTACGTCGTCACCACCACGACGGCGCAGGCCGGGCCGGTTTATCGCCAGATGGAATTCGCCCGCCAATGCCTGTGGCCCGATCTGGATGTGCAACTGATTTCCACCACCGATGCCTGGGCGCAACTGTCCGTCGCCGGGCCGAATGCGCGCAAGCTGCTGGAGCGGGTGGTGGACGGGTTTGATCTGTCGAACGAGGCTTTCCCCTTCATGGCCTGCGCGCCGCTGACGGTCTGTGGTGGGCTGCGGGCGCGGCTGTTCCGCATCTCGTTCTCGGGCGAGCTGGCCTATGAACTTGCGGTGCCCGCACGATACGGCAATGCGCTGATGGCGCGGCTGGTTCAGGTGGGGGCCGATCTGGGTGCCACACCCTACGGCACCGAGGCGCTGGGCGTCATGCGGATCGAAAAGGGCCATGCGGCGGGGAATGAGCTGAACGGCCAGACCACGGCGCAGATGCTAGGCATGGGCAAGATGGTTTCGGCCAAAAAGGATGCCATCGGCACGGTGATGACCCGCCGCGAAGGGATGCTGGCCGAAAGCCGCATTCTGGTGGGCCTGCAACCGGTTGATCCGGCCGATCCTGTCACCGCAGGCGCGCATCTGTTCGCCGAAGGCGCGGCGCAGGATACCTGGAGCGATCAGGGCTGGATCACCTCTGCCTGTTTCTCGCCCCATGTCGGTTCCGCTATCGGCCTTGGGTTCCTGACCGATGGTGTGGCGCGACTGGGCGAGGTGATCGTGGCCGCCAACCCGCTGGAGGGGAAATCCACCCGCCTGCGCGTGGTTTCCCCGCATTTTGTTGACCCGGATGGAGGGCGCCTGCGTGACTGACCTTTCCCCGATTTCTGCGCTGGGCCATGCCGTGCCGCAGGCCGTTCGCATCGGTACCCTGACCATCACCGAAAACGCCGGACTGGCACTGGCCTCGCTGGCGCTGCGGCAGGGCGGGGGCGCGCCGCAGCCCTTTGGCCTGCCGCTGCCCGGCCCCGGCGGCTGGGCCAATGCCGGGGCGACCAGCGCTTTCTGGACTGGGCCCGGCGCGTGGATGATCGAGGCCGATGGCCGCGCCGAGGACGATTTCGCCAGCGCGCTGAAGGCCGAAGCGCCGGGCTGTTCGGTGGCTGAACAGACCGACGGCTGGGCGGTGTTCGAGATTGCCGCCAGTGTAGCGACGCTTGAGGCGCTGTTGGAAAAGCTGGTGAATATTGATGCCTCCCGCTTTGTGCCCGGCAGCGCCCTACGGACCGGGCTGGAGCATATGTCGGTCTTCCTGATCCGCCGCACCGAGGGGCAACTGGCGCTGTGGGCGATGCGGTCGGCGGCAGGGTCGGCTTTTCATGCCATTGAAGCGGCGGCGCGCCGGTTGGATGTTGCCTGATCGCGGCCTGAACAATTCCAGGCACGGGCCGGGGCGGATCGGCCAAACGGAGTGTGCGGCGTTTGCTGCAACCGGTTGGGGAGAAGCCATATCCGTCTGGGGGCGTTTCCCGGCTGGCTTTTCCGTTGGGCCAGCGGCTATTCTGCACTGGCCCGCCATGGGCTGACGTCAGGATTTCAAAGTGTCGGTTTCCCCCGTTCGCAACTCCCCGCCCGCCCCCGCCGAAACTGTTGTCGGTGCTACGGTGCAATATGTCATCGACACGCTGACCATGCGGATCGTTTCGCAGGAATATGGTGCGGATGAGAGGCTGCCTTCGGAACGGCAGTTGGCGCAAGATCTGGGCGTAGCGCGCAACACGGTGCGCGAGGCATTGGACCAGTTGGAGCTGCGCGGCATGATCCGCCGTCGCGCGGGCTCTGGATCGTTCGTCACCTATGATGCGAACGGGGCCAGTGAGTCCGTCGCGCCGGTTGCCGCCGAAACCGGGCCTTTGCAGTTGCAAGTTGTGCGCGGGATATTGGAACCCGAGATGGTGCGCCTTGCCATCGTCTCGATGCCGCCGCGCCAGATCGAGGCGCTGGGCCAGACCCTTTCGCAGATGGAGGCGGTGCAGACCGATGCCGGGGCCTTTGTGCGGTTGGAAGAGGAATTTCACCGCCAGATCGCGGCGGGCACCGGCAACCCCCTGCTGATCGCCTGCTACAATCTGGTGATCGACGCGCGGCGGCAAAGTTTTCGCGCCGCGATGTACCGCCGCCATCTGACGCCCAATCGCATTGCCGCCTATCAGCGCGGCTATAACGCCCTGTTCAACGCCATTGCCGCGCGCGATATCGAAGAAGCGACCGAATTCATGAAGTTGAGCCTGATCGAAGACCAGAAGCTTTTGATGCAAGAGGATTAGGCCGCATCTTGCGCCTACGGGCCAGCCGCTGATGCCACGTCTGGCCCAGATCCTGAAGGTGATGCAGCAACCGCGCCTCATTTCGCCCCAGCCAGTCCAGCACCGAGCCAAACTCCTGAATCCGCGCCTTGCCGCTCCGGATCGACACCACCGGCCAATCACCGACCAGCGCATTATCGATACCGAACACCTGTTCACCCCACCACCGCGCGGTGCCAAAGGCGTGCGGCATTTCCTGCGCCCGCTTCATCGCGGCCAGCACCGAAACCGGCTCTGTCGTGTCGGCGATTTCCACCGCGCTGTGCCACAGATCAAGGATCGAGGCATATTCCCAGCTTACCGCCGTCCATTCGCCGGGAAAGCGGGTGTTATAGGCATCAAAGAACGCCTTGGGGCGACGGAAGAAAAATGCGGTATCGGCCAGCGCAGGGTCGTCGAAATCAGGGAACTGAAAGGTATAGCGTTCCATGAATTCGGCAGAGGTTCGGGCGATCATCTGGGGGTAATCGTCGGCGGTGCAGGCCAGAATCTCGCCCCGGAACCCCTGTTGAAAGGCCGCCTCGGTCAGCGCGGCCATCATCGGCGGAGCCGAGGAGCACCAACACAGTACATCGGGGTTTTCGGCCAACATGGCGCGGACGATCCCGGGGGCATCGGTGGTGTCGGGGGCATAGCGCACCTCTTTCACCATCGCACGGCCCGCCGCCTCGAACGCAGCGCGATAGACGGCCAGCGAGGGCAGGCCAAGGCTGTCGCTCTGGCTGCACAGGGCGACGCGTTGCGCTGTGGGGCGTTCGCGGGCCAGCCATTCGACGCCGGTGACGTTGAACAGCGGATGCACCTCTGCCGGCGCGATCAGATAGGGCGTGTCTGGCGACAGGTCAGACGGCAGCAGCGTGGCCACCAGAACGCGCCGCGCCATCAGATAGGGCAGGGCGGGGGCAAAACTGTCACCGCCAAGCGTCAGGATCAGCCGAACGCGGTGGCGCTCCACCATCTCGCGCGCGGCCTCCAGCGTGGCGGCGGGGCCAGCGGCGCTGTCATGGGCGACAATTTCAATCCGGGCGCGCTTGCCCGCCACCATCAGCCCGCCGCGGTCATTGATCCAGTCGGTCCATATCCGGCAGCCATCCAGCCCCGGCTGGCCCCAGTCTTTCTCTGGCCCAGACAGCGGGGTGAGGAACCCGATCCGCAGCGGTGCCCGATTCCGCGCGCCCAGACGGGGTAGGGAACCAGTGACAGCAAGGCGCTGGGCGAAGGAAGGGCTGCTCATAAAATAACCTATACCGGCTTTCTGCCCCGGATGAACGCGGGAATCTACGAAAGTTGCATTCCACAGAAGAAAAATTCTTGACGCAAAAGGCGAGTCGCCTGTCAGATTGGTCCATGCCGAAAGAACCAGTTGTTAAATCTGGTCCATACCGGAAACAGGGAGCCTGACATGACGAAACGCGTAGCCATCATCGGTGCCGGTCCTTCCGGCCTTGCCCAGTTGCGGGCCTTTCAGTCTGCCGCGCAAAAAGGGGCCGAGATTCCAGAGGTTGTCTGCTTTGAAAAGCAGGCGAACTGGGGTGGCTTGTGGAACTACACCTGGCGCACCGGCGTGGATGAGAACGGAGAACCGGTGCATTGTTCGATGTACCGCTATCTGTGGACCAACGGCCCGAAAGAGGGCCTGGAGTTTGCCGACTATTCGTTCGAGGAACATTTCGGCAAGCAGATCGCTTCTTACCCGCCGCGCGCCGTGATGGTCGATTACATCGAGGGCCGGGTGAACAAGGCGGGCGTGCGCGACTGGATCAGGTTCAGCTCGGTGGTGCGCTGGGTCGAGTTCGACCCCATTGCGCAGGATTTCACCATCACCGTTCACGACATGAAAACCGACCATGTTTACAAGGAGCGGTTTGACCATGTGATCTGCGCCTCGGGCCATTTCTCATCGCCGAATGTGCCCGACTATCCCGGTTTCGATCAGTTCTATGGCCGCATTATCCATGCCCATGATTTCCGCGATGCGCGCGAGTTTGCCGGACAGGATGTGCTGGTGGTGGGGTCGTCCTATTCGGCGGAAGACATTGGCTCGCAGTGCTGGAAGTATGGTGCGAAGACGGTGACCTCTTGCTATCGCTCGGCCCCGATGGGCTTCAACTGGCCGGATAACTGGGAAGAAAAGCAGGCGCTGGTTCGGGTAGAGGGTAAGACCGCCTTCTTCAAGGATGGCACGTCAAAGCCGGTTGATGCGATCATTCTTTGCACCGGCTACAAGCACTATTTCCCCTTCCTGCCCGACGATCTTCGGTTGAAAACCAAGAACCGGCTGGCGACGGCAGACCTCTATAAGGGCGTGGTCTACGTTCACAATCCGGCGCTGTTCTATCTGGGCATGCAGGACCAGTGGTTCACCTTCAACATGTTCGACGCGCAGGCGTGGTATGTGCGGGACATCATCATGGGGCGCATTGCGGTGCCCGCCGACAAGGCCGTTTTGCTGGCCGATGTGGCAGAGCGGGAAGAGCGCGAGGTTGCCTCCGATGATGTGAAATATGCGATCAAGTATCAGGGCGCTTATGTCAAGGAACTGATCGCCGACACCGATTACCCCAACTTTGATGTCGATGGCGCTTGTGAGGCTTTCTTTGAATGGAAGCACCACAAGGCCGACGACATCATGGCCTTCCGCAACCATTCCTACAAATCGGTCATGACCGGCACGATGGCCCCGGCGCACCACACGCCGTGGAAGGACGCGCTGGACGATTCGATGGAAGCCTATCTGCGGAACTGATCCCCTACTGGGGGGCGGACGTTCCCCGCCGCCCCCTCTTTTTCTTCGTGAACAAGGGTTCACAATGAGCCAGATTACCTATCCGAACCTGTTGCGGCCCGGTCCGCCAGTGCCCACGCGCCCGCGCCTTGTGGGGGCCTTGGCCACTGGCCCGGCAGAAGAGCGTCACACCGTTGCCGGTGCCGGGGCAGTGCTGGTGGCCACTGGTCCGGGCGACCGGATCATGGTGATCAACGCCGAGGGCGGGCAACGTGCCGAACTGGTGACCAGTACGGTTGACGGGCGCAGCGATGCGGGGCTGCTGGGTGTCGTGGCGGATGCCGAGCCTCTGGGCCTGCGCGCGCTGCTGGCAAGCGCTGATGACAGCCTGCGTCGGCTGTCACGCGCGCTAACGGCGCGCGGGATCAGCCTTGAGGGCCGCTGCGCCGTCACCCTGTTCGGTGCGGCAAGTCCCGCGGGCGACCGGGCCGAATTTACTGCCACTGGCGCGGGCTGGCTGGTGGTGGCCGCACCGGGGCAGGCGATGGACCCCAGCGCGCAGGATACGGCCAGCCCCCTGACCCTGTTGATCAAACGCGCAGCGGGGCGGCCAAAGCTGGGGTTTGACCTGTCGGACCCGCTTGCGGACCCGATCCTTGATCTGCGGGTGAAATCGGCCACTGCCGAAAGCTATTTCATCCGTGCGGGCGAGTATTTTCAGATCATCGACGTTGATGGCCGCCAATGCACCGACTTTCAGTGCTTTGACGCCCGCAAGCTGGACCGGGGAATACAGAACCCGCTGGATGTGACGACGACCCGCACCATTCTTGGCCACAGCTACGCCATGCCGGGCCTGCATTCGAAGTATTTCGATCAGGACATGACCGCATTGGTCGAGGTGGTGCAGGACACTTGCGGCCGCCACGACGCCTTTGCCATGGCCTGTTCGGCGAAATACTATGACGACATCGGCTATCCCGGCCATGCCAACTGTTCCGACAATTTCAATGGCGCGTTGGCGAAGTTCGACGTTGCCCCACGTCACGGCTGGATGGCGGCGAATTTCTTCTTCAACACCTGGATCGACGGGCACGGGGTGGTGATGACGGATGAGCCGTGGTCGCGCCCCGGTGACTATGTGCTGCTGCGCGCGATGACCGATCTGGTCTGCGTCTCCTCTGCCTGCCCCGATGACACCTCGCCCGCCAATGGCTGGCACCTCTCTGACATCCATGTCCGCAGCTATGCCGCGACCGAGCGCTTTCAGCGCGCCGTCGCCTGGCGCCCCATGCCCGAGGCCGACCCGATCATGACCCGCCAGACCGCCTTTCACGACCGTTTCGCCGCGCTGACGCGGGATTTTGTGGAGTATAAGGGCTTCTGGCTGCCCAACACCTTTGCCGGGCGCGATCCGGTCGAGGAATACCGCGCCTGCCGCGAGGGCGTGGTGATGATGGACCTATCGGCGCTGCGCAAGTTCGAGATCACCGGCCCGGATGCCGAGGCTTTGTGCCAATGGGTGCTGACCCGCGATGTGACAAAGCTGGGCACGGGGCAGGTGGTCTATTCGGCGATGTGCTACCCGCATGGTGGGATGATCGACGATGGCACGCTGTTCCGCCTTGGGCCAGACCGTTTCCGCTGGATCGGCGGCAGCGATTTCGGCGGCGAATGGATGCGCGAACAGGCGCAGGCGCTGGGGCTGAACGTGATGATCCGGGGATCGACCGATCAGTTGCACAATCTGGCGGTGCAGGGGCCAAAGTCGCGCGATCTGCTGAAAGGCGTGATCTGGACCGCGCCGCATCAGGCCGCAGTGGGCGAGGTGGACTGGTTCCGCTTTACCGTGGGCCGGATCGGTGGACCAGAGGGCGCGCCGGTGGTGGTGTCGCGCACCGGCTATACCGGCGAACTGGGCTATGAGGTGTTCTGTCATCCCAAGGATGGCGCGGCGGTGTTTGACGCGATTGCAACGGTAGGCGAACCGATGGGAATTCGCCCAATGGGTCTTGCCGCGCTGGATTTGTTGCGCATCGAATCCGGCCTCATCTTTGCCGGCTATGATTTCAGCGACCAAACTGACCCGTTCGAGGCGGGCATCGGCTTTACCGTGCCCTTGAAATCCAAAGCCGAAGATTTCATCGGGCGCGAGGCGCTGATCCGCCGCAAGGAAAACCCGCGCGTCAAGTTCGTCGGTCTGGAGATCGAGGGTCGCATCCCGGTGGGCCACGGCGATTGCCTGCATATCGGGCGGGCACAGGTGGGCGAGGTGACCTCTGCCATGTGGTCGCCTCTGTTGGGCAAGCAGATCGCCTTGGCGCGGGTGGATGTGACCCATGCCGAGACGGGGACCGAGATTGAGGTGGGCAAGCTGGATACGCTGCAAAAGCGTATCCCCGCCCGCATCACCGCCTTCCCGCATTACGACCCGAAAAAGGAACGGCCACGGTCCTGACCATGGCCACAGGAACAACGCGAACTCGGAGGAAATCATGACGGCATCCTGGCGCTTTTCGACCCTTGGCGACCGCCACCGCGCCCTCGGCTCGGCCCTGGAAGACTGGAGCGGGATGGGCACCGCATGGTCCTATGACGGCGACCCCCTTGCCGAATACATGGCCATCCGCACCAAGGCGGGGCTGATGGATGTGTCGGGTCTGAAAAAAGTCCACATCACCGGCCCGGCGGCCAGCCATGTGATCGACCGCGCCACCACGCGCAACATAGAAAAGTTGATGCCGGGCCGCTCGGTTTACGCTGCGATGCTGAACGACGGCGGCAAGTTCGTGGATGATTGCGTGATCTACCGCACCGGGCCGAATGCATTTATGGTCGTCCATGGTTCCGGTCAGGGGTTTGAGCAACTGACGATGGCGGCATCTGGGCGCGATGTCTCGATCCGGTTTGACGACAACCTGCACGACCTGTCGCTGCAAGGGCCGCTGGCGGTGGATTATCTGGCCCCCCATGTGTCGGGCATCCGCGATCTGCCCTATTTCGCGCAGATGCAGACCAGCCTGTTCGGCAAACCCGCGATGATTTCCCGCACCGGATATACGGGTGAGCGGGGGTATGAGTTGTTCGTGCGCGGGCAGGATGCGCCGATGATCTGGGACCGGATTCTGGAAGAAGGGGCGGCGATGGGCATCATCCCCTGCCGGTTCACCACGCTGGATCTGCTGCGCACCGAAAGCTATCTGCTGTTCTTCCCCTATGACAATTCCGAGATGTATCCGTTCGATGACCAGCCCTGCGGAGACACGCTGTGGGAACTGGGCCTCGACTTCACGGTCAGTCTCGGCAAGACAGGGTTCCGGGGGGCGGAAGAGCATTACCGGTTGAAGGGCAAAGAGCGTTTCAAGATCTGGGGCCTGAAGCTGGCGGGCAAGAACCCGCCCGGCAATGGTGCGCCGGTGATGCAGGGCGGCAAACAGGTGGGTCTGGTGACCCAAGCCATGTATTCGCCGCTGAACGACTGGACGGTGGCCATCGCCCGCCTGCCGGTGGATTGCGCGAATGAGGGCACCAAGCTGACCGTCAACTGCGCCACTCATGGCGAGATTGCCGCCACCACCAGCCCGATGCCGTTCTTTGACATCGAGAAAAAGCGCCGCACCGCGAAGGGTTAAGGCGAAATTCCGGGCGGGCCGCAGCAGACGGCCCCCTGGCCACAACAGGGACTGCCCATGCCACGCACCGAATTTACGCCCTCTATCCCCAGCCGCCCGGTTTATTCCGGTCTGTCCTCTCACGGTTCCTCCTCGGCGCTGATGCTAGCCGAGGGCGAGGGGGCCGAGGCGATCCTTGACCTTGCTGCGCAGGATGCCGCCGTGATGGACCGCGCGCATCTGATCTTTATCCCGGCGGGCACGGGGCACGGCCCGGCATTGCGGGCACTGGGGGCGAAATCCTATGTCGAGGTGCCGGGCTTTGCCACGGCGCTGGACCGCTATCGCAAGGCGCTGGCCGATGCGCATATGGGTACGCGCCTCTATGTGGCAGGCAGCGAGGGGATGATCGGGCAGGCGGTTGCCGAGGCGCTGGCGGCAGGTCTGCCTGCCGATGCGATTGAAACCGAACATCGCGGGGGAATTGCCCGGCGGATGCAATGCGTTCATTGCAAGGGCATCACCGAAGGGGTGACGACCGACCCCTTTCTTTGCGCGCATTGCGGGCTGACGCTGTTCGTGCGTGACCATTACTCACGCCGTCTGGGGGCGTTTCAGGGCGTTTGTGTCGATGCAGAAACCCCCGGCGATGTGCCCGCGGTGCAGGAGATCAAGCCATGATCACCCAGATGCTGCGCGTGGCCGCCATCACCCCGCTGTCGTCCTACGTTACCCGCTTTCGCTTTGAACACCCCGAAGGCGCGGCGCTGCCGGTGTTTTCCGGGGGTGCCCATGTGGTGGTGGAAATGCCCGATGGTGCGGTTTTGCGGCGCAATTCCTATTCGCTGATTTCCGATCCGGTGGACAGTTCGGGCTATGAAATTGCCGTGCGGCGTGAGGATGCGGGCCGGGGCGGGTCGCGCTATATGCACAGCCGGCTCAGGCTTGGCGATCTGCTGCGTGTGACCGTTCCGGTCAACCTGTTCTCGCTGGATCTGCGGGCCAAGCGCCACCTGATGATTGCGGGCGGCATCGGCATCACGCCGTTTCTGGCGCAGCTAAAACAAATCGCCCGCCTTCATGCCCCGTTTGAGCTGCATTATGCCGTGCGCAGCCGGGACGAGGCGGCGGCACTGCCGCTGCTGCCCGATCTGCCGCAGGTGCATCTGCATGTCAGTGACGAAGGCAACCGGATGGACCTTGGCGCGGTTCTGGCGGGCCAGCCCTTGGGCACCCATGTCTATACCTGTGGGCCTGAGGGGCTGATTGATGCCGTGGCTGAAACCGCCGCCCGCCTTGGCTGGCCCAAAGGTGCCCTGCATTCTGAGGCGTTCCTGTCGCCCCCGCCCGGCGCGCCGTTTGATGTGACGCTGGCGCGGTCTGGCCGCAAGATCACCGTCGGCCCGCATCAAAGCCTGCTCGAGGCGCTGGAGGCGGCGGGGGTGCAGCCCGACTGGTCCTGCCGCGGCGGTGCCTGCGGGCGCTGTGAAACTGCCGTTATCCGCTGCGATGGTCATATCGAACACCACGATCATTGGCTGAACGACGCCGAGAAGGCCAGCCAGACCCGCATCATGCCCTGCGTTTCGCGCTTTTCCGGCGCGGACCTTGCCCTTGACCTGTAGGAGGCCGCGATGACCCTGCGCTTCAACGACGAAACCTTTCGCGGCGATTATACCTTCCGCAACTCGCCTCAGGCCGTGCGCCGCTTTCCGTTCCCGTTTGATCAGGACAGCTATATGTACTCGGTCAATCTGGAACTGCACAAAGGCGGGCGGGCCGGATCGGTGTTTGAAAACCGTTTTGACGTGGACGAGCATTACGTCGCCGAGATGCGCGACCGGGAAATCACGCTGGCCGAAGATCCGCTGCGCTGCCAGTCGCTGCCGCATATGGAACTGGCGGGCTGGGATTTTCTGGAACTGGTGATGACCACCAAGGCCGAGGATTACCCCGACCTGTTCACCCTGCACCGCGACGGCGATCGCTGGCACTGGATCAACCGGCCGCTGAATATCGAACAACGGTTCACATTTCTGGATGCCACAACTTTGCCCTGCGGCCCGATGGAATACATCACCCGCCAGACCCAAGGCGACCATGCCTTGCTGGACCAGCGCGATGGCAACCTGTGGATGGATGCCGGCATGATCACCAGCCAGGCCGACTGGAGTCTGGATTTCGACATCGGCATGAACTTTTTCGAATGGCACGCCCCGGTGCCCAAGGCGCATGAGATGGGGGTGTTTCAGCGCGCGCTGAAGTTTCTGCTGAACCTGCAACAAGGCGCCCCGGTGCGGCGGCTGAACTGGACGATGACGGTCAATCCGCGTCTTGATACCAGCCCCGAGAATTATCACAAATGGGGCCCGGAAAAGCGCACGATCACGCCCGGAAATGTGGGCGAAAAACAGTTTCTGCGAGTAGAGTTGCAGACGCTGTGGCGGTTGCCCCGTTCGAACGCCATCGCCTTCCCGATCCGCTGCTATCTGTGTTCGCTGGAAGACATCGTGACGGTGCCGAAATGGGGCCGCCGCCTGCACCGGGTGCTGCGCGACCTGCCCGAGGAACTGGCGACCTATAAGGGTTTCGCCGTCAACCGCCCGATGATCGTGGATTACCTGGCGCAGTTTGATGACGGCGCCGAAACCTCGCCCGGTATCTTCCCGGACTGACCCTTCCTGTCGTCCCCAAACTGCAACGTGCCGGTTTTTCCGGCGCGTTTTTTATTCGGGACAAAGAAAAACCCCCGGCAAGCAACACTTGCCGGGGGTGGTTTAAAAGCTGGCGGGGGGCTTAGCCCGGCAGAACGAAGAACCAGTTCGCCCATATCACGATGGCCGCGCCAAGGATCAGCGCCAGATAGGGCAGGAATCCGGCCTTGCGCGGGCCAAGGGTGGTGTCGTCATTACCAAGGCCCAGATCTTCCATCGCCTCGGGCGGGAAAACGCCCTTGTCGCAGTAGTAGTGGCGATACCAGAAAACCGGAATGATCAGCGCTGCAAAGATCAGGCCCGAGATCAGCGCATTGGAATAGCCCCAAACCTTGGCCCCCGCGCCCAGAAACAGCGCGTTCACAAAGGCCAGCACCGTGTTCAGGCCAATCAGCCAGGTCGGCGCTTTCCACGGGCGTTCCATGTGGCCCGAGTCGATGCGGTGAATCCACCCGGCGTTCAGGTTCAGGAAGTTGAACAGGATGTAGCCCACGTTCGAAATCGCCAGAACGTAGAAATACCCCGACACGTCCGAGGCCAGCGCCAGAAGGAACAGGTTGAAGGCAAAGTCGGTCCACATCGCCGAGGTGGGCGCGCCCTGTTCGTTCACATGGCCCAGATATTTGGGCAGCCAGCCATCGCGCGACCCCTGATAAAGCGTGCGCGAAGACCCGGCCATTGCGGTCATGATCGCCAGAAACAGCGCCATGATCATCAGGATGGTGAACAGATGCGCCACGACGCGGCCCGCGCCGATCATGCCGCCAAGCGCCTCGGCGACGCCGGTGCCATCAACGATGCCGGGTTCCAGCATGCCCGAGAGCCCCAGAACGCCCTGAAACGAAAACGGGATCAGGCAGAAGAACACGCAGCAGAGCAGGCCCGAGTAGAAGATGGCCTTGAACGTGTCGCGCGACGGGTCACGCAGTTCGCGGGTGTAGCAGACGGCGGTTTCAAAGCCATAGGTGGACCAGGCCGCGATGTACAAACCGCCAAGGATCAGCGTCCAACCACCGATGTTCCAAGTGCCGTCCTCGCCCGAATAGGCGGCGGTGGGGGGAACAAGGTTGGTCACGTTGGCATAGTTGATCGCCCCGGTGAACAGCGGCACAAGGCCCACCAGCAGCAGCGGCACAAGCACAATCACCGCCAGCCATTTCTGCGCCGTGGCCGTGGAATTCACGCCGCGGTGCTGGATGGCCAGCATGATCAGCATCAAGACCGTGCCGATCAGGAAGGTGGTGTTGAAATGCAGGACGCCAAGGCCGGGAATTGGCAGTTCCAGCGCCGACCAGTTGCGGATTGCCGGGGTCAGCGCGGCAATCGCATCGCCTGACAGCAGCGCCTGCACCGCATCGGCGGGGGCGGTGCCGGGGTTCGCAGTGATGTATTCCAGCACGCGCGGGCTGTCGGCCGTCAGGCTGGACAGGTTGGCGGTGATCCAGTCCAGCACCGGCTGCGAGTCGGCCAGCGGAATGGGGAACAGCGCGTTCAGGATGTAGCCAGCGGCAATCGCGCACCCCAAGGACAGCACGGGCGACCAGGCGAACCAGTTGCACCACACCGATAAGGGCGCGATCAGCTTGGAATAGCGCAGCCACGCCGTCGCCCCGTAAACCGAGGTGCCGCCCGACTTGTTGCCGAACATGCCCGCCATTTCGGCATAGGTGAAGGATTGCAGGAACCCCATCAGCATCGAGACCATCCACACCACAAAGGCAAGTTTGCCCGTGGTGCCCGCGATCCCGCCGATTGAGAATAGGACAAGGGGCGGCACGCCTGCCGCGATCCAGAAGGCGCCTTTCCAGCTTAGAGCGCGAACCAGGTTGCCGCGCTTCTCTGTCACAGCACCGGGCGTGTCCGTCGAAATCGACGACATATGAACCTCTCCATCAGACTGTTCCCCGTTCCAGTGTTGAAGGGCCGCGATCTCGTTTTGCCGGATCTGCGTTCCCGCGCGTTTCCCGTAACTACGGGCGTCCTGAGAGGTTCTGGTCGCCGCCGTTTCCCATGTTGTGGCAGGGCCAGCCCGTAACCAAGGACAAACCCAAATCTGAAAGGAAGCAATCGAAAATTTACGCAGGAGAAAATTATTTTCGTGATTTAGGGCGCAAGCCGAAGTTTTAGGCAGGGGTTCTGGCGATTGCGACCCCATGAGAGACCCCCGGCGACGCATGTCACCGGGGGCAAAGGGAGCAGTTCAGAGCTGCATGGTCAGTTAGAGGCCAGTTGCTTGGGCAGTTTGAACGTCCAGACCATGCCGCCCTGGTTCAGGTAGTTGACCTTCTCGGCCACCTCGCCGCCCCACAGAGGCACAGCACCGCCCCAGCCCGAGACGACCGAGACATATTGCTCGCCATCCTGTTCCCACGTCACCGGCTGACCGACGATGCCCGATCCGGTCTGGAAGCTCCACAGCTCTTCGCCCGTCTCGTCATCCAGCGCCTTGAACTCGCCTTCGGGGGTGCCGAAGAACACAAGGCCGCCAGCGGTGGTCATCACGCCACCCCACAGGGGTGCGCCGTTCTTGTATTCCCACTTCCATTCGCCGGTCGCGGGATCAATCGCCTTCAGGCTGCCGATGTGGTCTTCGTAGTTGGGCTTGATGGTGAAACCCGCGCCCAGATAGGCCGCGCCCTGTTTGTAGGTGATCGGCTCGTTCCAGATGTCCATGCCCCATTCGTTCGACGGTACATAGAACAACCCGGTTTTCTGGCTGAAGGCCATGGGCATCCAGTTCTTGCCGCCCAGGAACGAGGGAGATGCGAACACGACCTCGCCCTTCTTGCCATCGGCTGCGGCGGTCGGGTCGCCGGGGCGGTTTTCTTCGTTGTAGACCGGGCGGCCGTTTTCATCGATGCCCTTGGCCCAGGTGATGTCTTTCACAAAGGGCCAGGCGTGCTCGAACTTGCCGTCCTCGCGGTTCAGCACATAGAAGAACCCGTTGCGGTCGGCAGTGGCGAATTTCTTGTTGCCGTCCTTGTCAACGAAAGCCACGACCTCGTTCACACCATCGTAATCCCAGCCTTCGCGCGGCGTGGTCTGAAAGTGCCACTTGATCTCGCCCGTCGCCGGATCAATCCCCAGACGGCTGGCGGCATAAAGGTTGTCGCCGGTATTGCCTTCAACCGGCTTGCCCGCGTTGCGCAAATGGCTGTTCCAGGGCGAAGGGTTGCCCGCGCCGAACACCAGCGTATTGGTGTCGATGTCATAGGACCCGCCCAACCAGGTCGCACCGCCGCCAGTCTTCCACAGATCCCCCGGCCAGGTCGCATTCAGCGTGCCGGTCATCGTGGATTCCTTGCCGTTCAGTGTGCCCATGTGCCCTTCGATCACCGGGCGCGTCCACACCGTCTCGCCGGTTTCGGCGTTGCGGGCCTGAACCTCGCCAACGACGCCGAATTCACCGCCAGAGTTGCCGGTGATGACAAGGCCGTTCACGATCAGGGGCGCGGCGGTATAGGAATAGCCTTCCTTGTATTCGGCGATCTTCTTGTTCCACACCACATCGCCGGTCTTGGCGTTCAAGGCCACGATGCGGGCATCGAGCGTGCCGAAATAGATGTTGTCGCCGTAAAGGGCTGCACCCCGGTTGATCACGTCGCAGCAAGGCAGGATGCCTTCTGGCAGGCGGGCATCATACTGCCACAGCTCTTTGCCGGTCTTCAGGTCAATCGCCCAAAGCCGCGAATAAGATCCGGTGATATACATCACCCCATCACGCACCAGCGGCTGGGTTTCCTGCCCGCGCTGCTTTTCGCCGCCAAGCGAGAAGGCCCAGACAGGCATCAGATTCTTGACGTTGGTCTTGTTCAGCGTTTCCAGCGGGCTGAAGCGTTGCAGATTGCGCCCCATGCCATTGGAAACCACGTCCTGTGTGGTGGTCTGATCGTTGGCCAGATCCTCTTCGGTGACGCCGGCCATGACCGGCGACGCCGTCATCAATGCCGCCGCAACGGCGATGACGAAACGATTCATTGTGTCCTCCCTGAGATGTTGGAAAGACTGAAGCCTACCCCCTCCATGGGCGTGCCGCGGTCCCGTGAAAATCATGCGGACCACGGCAGCCCGGGGGTATTGCACCTTCGTCGTAAGGGCCTTGCGGGGGCTGCCCCTGTGGCTAGATATGCAAGGACGGCGTAGATTGGCCTCGGATTAACCATCTGTAATATAATGAGTTTATCGAAGGATTGGCTTGCCCTGCCTCGGTCGGCCACCGATTTGCGACCTTGGTAGTAGGTCGGTGGTTGCCGATCCGGTCATGGCCCCTAACCCTGTAGAGAGCCGAGGTAGGACAGGATGAAATCCTGCACTGTCGGGTCGGTCACGCCGACATGGCGCATCTTGGTGCCGGGTACGAAGGCATCGTTATCCTCCATCCAGGCCCGCAGGGCGCCGGGCGTCCAGACGAAACCGGCCCCTTTCAGCGCGGCGGAATAGGGATAACCTGCAAAGCTGCCGGCCTTGCGCCCGACCACGCCATCCAGCAAGGGGCCATAGCTGGCCTTGTCGGCATCGGTGGAATGGCAGCGGCGGCAGGTGGCATCAAAAAATGCCTTGCCTGCATCCAATTTGATGGTCTGGGACGTGGTGTCTTCCTGCGCCATGGCGGGCAGGGCGGCGCATAGGACAAGGCCAAGGGCGGCGGTCAAATGGTGGGTCATGTCAACCTCTTTGGGTGGGTGCGTTTCTGGCCCGAGTATTGCGCAACGCCCCCCAAAGGCATTTTGACCTGCATCAAGCCAAGCGGCCCTTAGGGTCGTAGTTTGGCCGGCCTTGTGGTCGTAGATCAGCCAGCAATCGCACCCATGCGCCGGAAAATTGCCGCATCCAGCCCCGGTGCATTGCCTTCGGCGACCAGCGCGGCATCCAGCGCCGCGCGCCCCGGTGTGCGGCGGCAGACCGGATCGGGCAGGCTGGCATCGCCCAGGATTGCCATGGCCTGACAGCGGCAGCCGCCGAAATCCACCCCGACCCGGTCGCAGGCGCGACACGCTTCTGGCAGCCAGTCGGTCGCGCGGAAGGCGTTGAAGGCGGGGTCGTTGGCCCAGATCCAACCCAGATCGCGGTCGCGCACGTTCGAGAAGGTCAGGCTTGGAATGGTCTGCGCGGCATGGCAGGGCAGCACCTGCCCGTCGGGGGATACGTTCAGGCCGGTGGTGCCCCAGCCGCCCATGCAGGCCTTGGGCAGGTCGGAATAGTAGTCGGGCGGCACAAAATCGATCACCAGCCGCCCGGCGCGGGTGGTGCGCGCTTCGGCCACCAGCGCCTTGGCGCGGTCTACCTGCTGGCGGGTCGGTTGCAGGGTGGCGCGGTTCTTCAGCGCCCAGCCCTGAAACTGCACGCAGGCAATTTCCACCCGTCGCGCGCCAAGGCGTTCGGCAAGGTCGAAGACCTCGGGCAGTTCCTCAAGGTTGTGGCGGTGCATCACCACGTTCAGCGTCAGCGCAAGGCCGATGCGATGGATCGCCTCGGCCATCAGCATTTTGCGGTCAAAGCCGCCGCGATAGCCGCCCACCCGGTCGGCGCTGATGGCCGTGGTGCCCTGCACCGACAGTTGAATATGGTCCAGCCCCCGGTCAGCAATTGCCTGCAAGCGGTCGGGCGTCAGGCCGATGCCAGAGGTGATGAGGTTGGTGTAAAGCCCCGCGTCGCATGCGGCACCCACCAACGCCTCCAGATCGCGGCGAGAGGCGGGTTCGCCCCCCGACAGATGTACCTGCAACACGCCGATCTCTGCCGCCTGCCGGAAGACGCGCTCCCAGTCTTCGGTGGTCAGCTCCGCCTCTCGCCCCGCCAGTTGCAGCGGGTTCGAGCAATAGGGGCACGACAGCGGACAGCGATGTGTCAGTTCAGCCAGCATGGCGATGGGGGCGGGGGGGTTAGCCATGCAGGTCCACCAGACGCTCACGGGCCAGGTCTGACAGGAATTCGGCCACATCCGCCGAAACTTCGGCCAGCGGTGCGTCATACTCTTGCGCCAAACTTTCGGCGATTTGTCCCACCTCCGCCGCGCCATCCACACGGCCCAGAATTGCCGCGCCCACCTCATCCAGCATCAGCGCCCGTTCGGGGGCCAGCAGCACCATGGTGCCCCTCACCCGGTCATGGTGCAGGCGCACGCCGCGCGGCAGGTGGGGCACGGTGGCGGGGGTCACAACAGGCCCTCGCCCGGTTGCCAGCCGCCGGGCGGGATGTGCCCCGGCGCAACATAGGCGTGGTAAAGGGCATCAAGCTGCGCCCACAGCACCTCTGTCTTGAAGGTCAGGGCGGCGGAGGCGGCGTCTTGCTCCTCCGCCGTGCGGGCGTGGTCGATGACCCATGACAAGCCAAAAGCCACATCCTTGGGCGCTTCGGTCAGCCGGTGACGGAAATAGGCCAGCGTTTCGGGGGTGGCGAAATTGTAATGCTCCAGCAGGCCGGTGATCCGCTCGGCATGGATCTTGGGCGCGAACAGTTCGGTCAGCGACGAGGCAACGGCCTGCAACAAGGGACGTTCGCGGACGTAATGCACATAGGCATCCACGGCAAAACGGGTGGCAGGCAGAACCCCACGGCCCGCTGCGACATAATCGGGGTCCAGCCCCACCGCCTCGGCCAGTTTCAGCCAGCGGGCGATGCCACCGGGCTGGCTATCGGTGCCGTCATGATCCTCAATCCGCGACCGCCATGACCGGCGCAACGCGGGGTCTTCGACGCGGCTAAGGAAGGCTGCATCCTTCATCGGAATGCGCGACTGGTAATACCAGCGGTTCACCACCCAGGCGCGGACCTGATCAATGCTGCACTGCCCGCCGTGCAGCATTTTGTGAAACGGGTGGCGGTCGTGATACCGCTCAACCCCGATCTGGCGCAGCCGCGCCTCAAACGTCGAAGGGGGCGGGGTCAGATCGGTCATAGCGCAAACTCCCGCCCGTCTTGGGCGATTTCCCATCCCTTTGCGGCCAGTTCTGCGCGCTCCGGGCTGGCGGGGTCAAGGACCGGGTTGGTGTTGTTGATGTGGATATAAACGCGGCGGCCGATCCGGCTGCCCGCCAGTGCCGCCATGCTACCGTCAGGCCCGCTGATCGGCATATGGCCCATGCGCCCGCCGGTCTTGGCCCCGGTTTTGCTGCGCAGCATATCGTCATCGGCCCAGACGGTGCCGTCAAACAACAACAGGTCTGCTCCGTCCAGCCGCGCGATCAGATCGGGTGGTAGGGCGGCACAGCCGGGAATGTAAAAGGCGGTCTTGTGCCCATCGCTAAGGCGCAGGCCTACGGTCTGGCCACCAAGGCGCATCTCGTATCCATGAGTTTTTTCCAGAAACAGGGCAACCTTGCCCGGCACTGCAAAGGCGGTGACGATCAGGCCGGGGGCGGGAGAAAACGCTACGTCTGGCACAATCTCCCGACGCGCTACCAGTGTAGAATCCAGCACGCCGAACACCGGGTTTGCCGCCAGAGCGGAATGGGTTTCGGGCGAGGCGAACAGTTCGAACGCCGTCATTTCGCGCAAGGTCAGCAGGCCCGCAATGTGGTCAACATCGGCATTCGTCACCACCACCGCGCAAACCGGGCTGCCGCGCAGACCCGGCGGGGTCAGGGTGGGCGTTTCGGTCAGTTGGGCGCGAATGTCGGGCGAGGCGTTCAGGATGACCCAATGAACCCCGTCGGCGGAAACTGCCACGGATGACTGGGTCATGCGTGGCAGGTCCCCGCGCCGGGCGGCCATGCAGTTGGCGCAGGCGCAGTTCCATTGCGGGACCCCGCCGCCGGCTGCGGCACCGAGGACCCGGATGATCATGGCCAGTCCTTAGAACGAGGGCGGCAGATCGTCTTCGGCGGGGCCGTACATGTTGATTTCCATGCCGCAGCGAATCTCAACAGCCTTCGGTTTCGTCCATTTCATGATAGTTCCTCCTCTGGTCATGAAAGCCTAGCGCGTCGGGGCCTGCGGTCCTATTCGACCAAAGGCCAAGACCTAGAACAGCCGCTGCCCATATTTCCAGTTATCGGCATCGGGGGTCACTTCGTCAGTGTCATAATCGGCCCCTTGCAGGCGGCGGGCCATCGAAAGGCCCTGGTCTGCGGCCTGATCTATCAGTGCCCGCCCGGCGACCTCATCACGCGCCACACCGCGCCCGCGCAACAGGTCGAGGCCAAGGTTGAACTGGCCCACCGGATCGCCGGTAGCGGCAGCCTGCCGGTCCCATGCGGCGGCGGCGGCCGGGTTTTCGGGGCCGCCAAGGCCGTTGTCATCCATCTGGCCCATCCAGGTCATCGCGCCGGAATAGCCATCTTGCGCGCACCGGGTGAAGACTTTGCGGGCATTGGTATGGTCGCCCGATTTGGTGATGAAATAGCCGGTGGCGCAGTTGGTCATCGAGGTCATGCCGTCCTCGATGTCTTTCAGCACGCGATTGATCGACAGCTCTTCCGGGTTCAGCGTGCCGTATTGGTCGGCCTCGGTATCGGCTGTGGCGGGCAAGACCGAAAGCACAACAAACACAGCAGCCAGACGCATCACGATCCTCCTCACTTATTCTGGGATGCTAGCAAAACCCACAGGCCCTTGCGATGGCCCGATGGTCGTAGCCCGATGGTCGCAAAGCGGGATCAGCCTTTGCTTTTCGTCAGCCCCCGGCCCGGATCATACCCCCGCACCCCCAGTGCCGCGAAGAGGACAAAGGCCAGCACCGTCCAGCCCAGTGCGGGCAGGTTCGCCTGACCGTAGGCGGCAAACCGGATCAGTTCGACCGCTTGGGTGAATGGGTTCAGCGCGCACAGATCGGCCAGCAGGGGACCGGCCTCTCGCATCTTCCACAAGGGGTAAAGGGCCGAGGACAGGAAGAACACCGGGAAGATGACAAAGTTCATCACACCGGCAAAGTTCTCCAGTTGCCGTATGCGGGATGACAGCAACAGCCCCAGCGCCCCCAGCATCAGCGCGGCAATCAGTATCGCAGGCAGGATCGCCAGATACCCCACCAACGGCAGACGGATGCCATAGATCGCCGCAATGCCCAGAAAGGCCACGCATTGCAACACCGCCACCACGGCCCCCGCGATCAGCTTGGCAAACAAGAGCCACCAGCGCGGTAGGGGCGAGGTCAGCAACAGCCGCATCGCCCCCATCTCGCGGTCATAAACCAAGGAAAGCGAGGATTGCATGCCGTTGAACAGGCAGATCATGCCGCAGAGGCCGGGCAGGATATAGGTCTCATAGGTGATATAGGTCTGATAGGGCGGGGTGATCGACAGGCCAAGGGCAGCGCGGAACCCGGCGGCAAAGACGAACAGCCAGACCAGCGGGCGCACCAGTGCCGCGATGAAGCGGCTGCGCTGTTGGGTAAAGCGCAGCGCCTCGCGCAGCAGGATGGCGCGCAGGGCGATCAGCCGGGCGCTCATGCCTCTCCTCCCGTCAGCGCCAGAAAGGTCGGGGTCAGCCCGTCGGGGCCAGCGATGTCGCGGGCGGTGCCATCGGCCAGAACCCGGCCCTGATGCAGGATCACCAACTGGTCATCAGGGGCCACCTCATCCGTCAGATGCGTGGCCCACAGCACCGTCATCCCGTCGGCGGCAAGGGCGTGAACATGGTCGGTGACAGACCGGCGGCTGGCGGCATCAAGGCCCACGGTTGGCTCATCCAGCAGCAGGAACTGCGGGCGGTGAATCAGGGCGCGGGCAATCTCCATCCGCCGCCGGTGGCCACCGTTCAGATCGCGCGCCCGTTCGCCCGCGCGCTCGCGCATTGCCAGCCGCTCAAGCGCGGCATCGATCCGCGCTGCCGCCTCGCGCCCGGCAAGGCCATGCAGGGCGGCAAAGAACAACAGGTTCCGCCGCACCGACAATTCGGGGTCAAAGGTCGGTTGCTGAAACACCACGCCCATCGCCGCCAGCGCCAGCCCCGGCACCTTGGCCAGATCATGCCCCGCGACCATGATCTGGCCCGATGGCGGCACCAAAAGCCGCGTCAGCAGGTTGAACAGGGTCGATTTTCCCGCGCCATTCGGCCCCAGAAGGGCGCAGAATCTGCCCGCCGGAACCGCGAACGAAATGTCCGACAGCGCCGCCTTTGGCCCATAGGTATAGCTGACACCCCTGATCTGAAGGCCCGCGCTCACTCGATCACAATCTCCACCCGCTGGCTGTCGCCGGTGGTGCCGGGAACGCGCAGCTCATAGCTGCCCGGCTTGATCGCGATGAAAGAGATTTCGGCACTACCCTCATCATCAAACTCCAGCGAGGCGACGCCAAGGGGGCGCACCTCGATATCGTTGATCACGATTTCATTGACCCAGATGGCGTGAAAAAACCCTGCCCCTTCCAGCGCCAGTTCCTGACTGCCGTCGGCCCTGATTTCCAGCGTGTAATAGGTGCCCGATTTCAGATGCAGCGGCCCCTTTGACACAGGCTCACCAGAGGCCAGCGTCAGGGGCGGCAGGTCTTCGCGGTTTTCCCGCGAGAGAAGGCCAGCAGTTTGGGCGGCGCCCATGGTTGGCAGGGCAAGGGCAAGGCAAAGTGCGGTGCAGGGCAAGGATTGCATCGGCTCTCCTGTCTTAGTTTGCGGGGGTGGGGCGCATCGCGACACCCCAGGGAAAGCGACCGACCTTGATCGACTTGACGGGTTCATCGGTGGCGGCGTCAATCACCGTTACGTCGCCCGACACGCCGTTGGTGGTGAAAATCAGCGAATTGTCGGGCGAAAAGGCCAGATGCCAGACCCGGCGGCCGACTAGGATGTATTTCTCAACCTCAAGGGTCTGGGTGTTGACCACGGCGACATGGTTCGCCGGACCCAAGGCAACATAGGCCTTGGTCCCATCTGGTGAAAAGCGAAAGCCCACCGGCTGGATCAGATCCTGATTGACGCCCGGAATGGCAAAATGGACCTTGCCCACCTCTGCCTGATCGGCAGTTGTGAACACCGTGATCGTGCCGCCGATTTCCGCGCTGACCCAAAGCTGCGCCCCATCGGCGGTAAACTCTGCATGGCGGGGGCGGCTATCGACCAGGGTATTGGCGAAAAGCTGGTGGGTGGCAGTGTCGATCCAATGGGCCATGCTGGTGGTTTCCGAGGTGGCAATCGCCACCTTGCCATCGGGCGAAACCGCCATGCCTTCGGGTTCGATCCCTACATCGATCTGGGCCACGACCTTGCGGTCCTGCACATCAACGACGGTGGTCACGGCGTCGTTTTCATTCGCGATGTAAAGGTGGCGGTCATCGGGGTGCAGCACGAACTGTTCGGGGTCTTCACCAGAGGGCAGATCGTTCAGAATCTCGCCCGTCTCCGGGTTCATCACCTGCACGGTGTTGCTGTCCGAGGCGCAGATATAGACGCGCGAAAAATCCTTGGAAAAGGTGATGCCGCGTGGGCGTTCGCCGGTTTCGATGGTGCGTGTCACCTCTTGCGTCGCGATGTCGATCACGCTGATGGTGTTGTCTTTCTCATTGGTCACCCAGGCCTCGTCGGCCAAGGCGGGGGTGGCGGCAAGGGTGATAAGGCAGGCCAGATATTTCATGGGGTGCCTCCAAAGGCGGTGCAGGTGCTTTCGGGGCGGTCAAGGCCAAGGGTGTCCATCTCGTTCACCTGATGCAGAAAGCCGGGCAGGGGGGCCAGCGTCACCAGTGCGCGGGCGTTCACCACCGCGACGGGTTGGCGCAACTGGCCGTTCCAGTCGCGGAAACTCAGGCTCCAGCCCTTGAACCCGTCCAGCGCCAGTGCAGGGTCCAGCAGACGGGCGCGCAGGGTGGCGGGGGCGGCGCTGCCGGTGCGGGTGACCCCTTCGCCAATGGCACGCACGGCGATCCAGGCGGCATAATCCTGGGCCGCCATGCCCCGGCCTGTCTGGCGGGTGAAACGGTCTTGCAACTGGGCGGCACCCCAAGCCTCGATCACGGGCGACCATGCAGTCGGCACCATCCCGTCCGACCCGGCAACCGGGCGCGGTGCCCAGGTGTTATGTTCGACATAGCGGCCAAAATCATCGGTTTCATCGGCGACCAGCAGCACGTCATGGTCGGGCAGATCCTGAGTAAAGCGCGGAATCTCGTCCATCGTCGATTCCCGCAGGTCGGTATCAAAGGTCCAGTCCTTCTCGCCCTCGATCGTTAGCCCGAATTTGGCGGCGGAATGGCGCAGCGCCGCCGCGAAATCCTGATCGGCGGGCTTTGGCCCCACGATCATCGCCAGTCTGCGCCATTGCTTGGCTTGCAGCACCTGCATCAGCGCGTCGCTGCGGGCTGCGGTTTCCAGGGCGGTGTGAAGCAGGTTTGCGCGGCAATCAGCGTCACGCAGCCGCCCCTCGCCAGAGGAGGTGTTGAACAGCAGCGCGTTTGCCGCCTCTGGCAGATCGGCCACGGCCAGCATGTCGGGCGCGGACGCATCCAGCAGCACAAGCTGCGCCTGCCCCAGCGCTTGCCGTGCGGCTGCGGTGAAATCGCCCTCGGGCGGCACCGACAGCACCGTCAACGCATAGTTGTGGCCGAGGAACCTGCCGGTCGTCGCCACCTCGTTGACGGCCAGTTCCGCCCCGGCTATCCCCAGATTTTCTGGCACCGGATCAAGGTTTGACAGCACGGGGGGGCGGGCCACCTCATGCCGCAGATACAGGATGTTCACCTTGACCTCGGCCAATGCGGCCCCTGACCAAGCAACGGCCGCAACCGCAGCCGTCAGCATGCCAGAAATCTTTGCCAGCATTGCACTTTCCTCCCCCCATCATGGTGGGCGAAAGGAGGCATCCGGCCCAATAGGACGAAAGTCCTAGGCTTGGATTCGGTGTTTTGCACCAAGGTCGCATAGGCCCGTTCCCCCACCAGCGGATAGGTATCAACCCGACAGGAGACCGGGAGGAGACGATGTTCATGCGCTTTGGGGGATTGTTTATCGGCATCACGCTGGCCGCGGCGGGCCTTGCCCATGCCCATGGCGATGTGACGCCGCAGCCGGTCAATACCGATGCCCTGCCAGAGGTGGGCGAGGAATGGCTGACCGAAAACCCCTATCGTGCCGCCAAGGCGGGCGATGACGTGTGGTGGCAGGCGGTTATGACCGGCGACAGCGGGTTCAACCAGAACTGCGCGCGCTGCCACGGTTTGGGTGCCGTGTCCGGCGGGCTTGCCCCAGACCTGCGGTTTCTTGAGGCCGAGGAATATGGCGACGAATGGTTCGTCGAGCGATTTCAGCACGGCTATACCCAAGATGGCACCACCAAGATGCCCGCCTTTGGCGAGGTTCTGGGCCAAAAGGCCGGCTGGGCCATTCGCACCTATATCGAAACCCGGCCCGAGGACGGCGCGCTGGAACCTCATGCCGACCGTCTAAAGGCGATCCGTGATGAGCTGGCCGCGAACAAGGGCGATGCGGCGGCGCTGAGGGAAGAGCTGATGGCGATTGCCGCCGAGGTGAAAACCGCCTCTGGCGCGCCCAAGGCGGATTCGGCGGCGCTGCGTGCGGCGCTGGCGCTGGACGGCACGGATGCGGCCGAAAAGCACGCCGCCGAAATGCTGACCATCGGCCTTTCGGCAGCGCATTAGGGGGAACAGATGCAGCGACGTCGGGTCCTCCATGCCCTGATTGCTGCTCTTGCCTGCCCCGGCATGGCCTTTGCGCGGTGCGAAGGGGTCAAGCCGGGGCAGCGCCCACAGAACACACCGCATGAATTTGTTGGCCAGACGCTGGACGAGATTGTCGCGCGCGGGTTCATAGAGATCGCTGTCTACGAGAATTTCCCCCCCTATAGCTGGCAACAGGATGACGAGCCGAAGGGCATCGACATCGGCATAGGCCGTATCATCGCCAAGGCGCTGGGCGTGAAAGCGCAGTTCCGGTTTGTGCAGGCGGGTGAGACGGTCGAGGCTGACCTGATGAACTATGTCTGGAAGGGCGCGGCGATTGGCGGGCATGTCTCGAATGTCATGCTGCGGGTGCCTTACAACAGCGATTTCATCTGCCGGGTCGAGCAGGCCGTGCTGACCGGGCAATATGCGGACGAGCGGATCGCGATTGCCTTTTCGCGCGCGGCCTACCCGGATGCGGCGACGGAACCCGACAGTGGCGGGCGGATCAAGGATGCGCCGGTGCCCGCCTTTTTCCGCTATGATACTGTGGGTGTGCAGAACGATTCCATCAGCGATTTTTTCCTGACCTCCACCCTTGGGGCCGGGGCTGCGGCGCATATCCTGCGGTTTCCTACGGTTGATGCCGCCATGCAGGCGCTGCACGAAGGCAGGGTGATGGCGGTAATGGGGCCATTGGCGCAATTGCAGTACGGGGCGGGTGACGGGGTTGCGGTGCATACGCCGCCCCTGCCGGGCTTTTCCCTTAGCCGCTGGACGCTGGGGGCGGCGGTGCATCAAAGCCACCGCGATCTGGGCTATGCGGTGGATGACGCCATTGCGGCGGCGCTGGCCGATGGAAGGGTGGCGGCACTTTATGCCGATCTGGGGTTAGGCTTCACCGCCCCAGAACGCTGATCGTCTGCGACTGTCAGGCAGCCAGCGTTGTCAGATCGCCGTCAAACCCCACCAGCGTTATGCGTCGCACCCCCGGCACCTGTGCCAGTACCCGCTCTGCCATGCTGCGCGGTGCCAGCACCAGCGCCGTCGCCAGCCCATCGGCCAGTGCCGCAATGTCCGCCTCGACCGCGATGGTAGACCACAATGCAGGCCCGCCCTGCGGATGCAGGATATGGGGCCTGCCGCCGACCAGTGTGGCCATCGGGCTGGAGGTGGCAATTGCCCCGCCCGTCAGATGCCGCAGCGCCAACTGGCCAAAGGTGGGGTCTTCGATGCCAAGCGCCCATGGGCCCCCCAGCGCCGCAAATTCGCCGATGTTCACCAGTGCCTGATCAAAGCCGTGCCGCGCCAGCAGCGCGCACACCAGATCGGTCGCAAAGCCCTGCGCAATGCCGTTGAACGTCAGCGCCTGACCGGGGGCAAGTTGCACCGCGCCCTGCCACGCCACCCGCTGCCAGCCGATTGCCTGCCGCGCCGCAACCACATCCCCCCCCTGCGCCAGCGCCTGCCACAGGGGCTGAACCGTCGGGTCGAACAGGCCATCGGTTGCGGCGTGGATATCGTCGGACAGGTGCAGCAATTGCAGCATCTGGTCGGAGGGATGATCAATCCGCCCCGCAGCATTCAGCCGCGACAGTGCCGACTGCGGATCATAAAGGCTGAACTCCCGCTCGATTGCCGCCAGAACGGCGGGCAGGTCGGCCAGCACCCGGCCTGCGGCCCCCTTTGGCCCACCTCGCAGCCGCAACGACACCTCGGCCCCCAAGGCTTGGCCCGTCCAGTCCATAGCTACAGCGCCCCCCGGCACCGCTGCTGATGCCGCCAGAATTTGCAGGAATCGCCGCCGTTTCATCTTGCCGTCCCCGCCAGTTTGCGCCCCTTGGCCGCCAGAACCAGCGGCACGCAGGTTTTTGCGTCATCGTGAATCGTCACGCAGTCAAGGCATTGGAAGCATTCGGAATATTCAATCTTCCCCTTGGCGCTGATCGCCCCATAGGGGCAGCGCACGCGGCACAACTGACAGGGCGATCCGCATTCCATCCGGCGCGGAATCCACTGCCGCATCCGCAGCAGCCCGCCAATCGCCATCAAGGCACCCAAGGGGCACATGTAGCGACAGAACCCTTTATAGGTGAACAGCCCCAGCGCCAGCCACAGACCGGCATAGGCCACATAATACCAGTCGCGCACGAAAAACGTGGTGATCGCGGTCTTGAACGGCTCGACCTCGACCGCAGTATCGATGTCATCGGGAGAGATCAGCACCGTCGCCACCAACCCGGCCAGCGCGATGTATTTCACCCATTTCAGGCGGTGGTCCCATATGGCAGACGGCTCCCACCGGGGCAGGTGCAGGCTGCGGCCAAGGGCATGGGCAAACTCTTGCAGCGCGCCAAAAGGGCACAGCCAGCCGCAGAAAAACCCGCGCCCGACCAGCACGAAACCTGCAATCGCCGCCGCCCAGATCAGCAGGGAAAAGGGATCATACAGCAGATAGGCATAGCTGCCGCCGTCCATCGCGGTGCGCAGCACGGCCAGCGGCGTGACGATGGAAAGCTGCCCCTGACCCCACCAGCCGACAAAGCCCAGCGTAAGAGCCTGCGCCCCCCGACGCGCCCAAGGAAAGGCCGGATGCGACGCCGTCCAGCGCACCGCACCCAGCAGCGCGGCCATCAGAACCACCAGATAGACCGCCAGCGCGACCATATCGCCCGCCCGGTTGCGCAGCGCCTCGCGCCAGGGTGAAATCGGGGTTGTCGCCTCGGCGCGCTTGTAGAACCGGGCATCGGTATGATGGGTCAGCGGAAAATCGACCGATCCGGGCGCCGCCTGAAACACACCGTGCAGCCGCACCGCCTGCACCTTCAGACGCCAGTCGCGTGTGGGGTCAAACCCCAGCCGCCGGTCCACCCGCAGGATCATCGCCACGCCCTGCGGCACGCCGGGCAGTGTGCCAAAGGTCAGATCGGCGTCCTTCAGCGCGACGGGCAGGCCATCCTGTTCGGCGGACAGTCGATCGGGCGCGGTGTTGCGCACGAATTCGGGGCTAACCAGTCCGTGGCGCGCGGTGTCGATCACCAGAAGTGGTTCTTCATCCGGCGACAGGTGGTGCAGCCGCGCCAGCGCCGCCAGACCGTCCGCATCCAGTACGGCCCGTGCAATCGAGGGCGGACCCAGATCAACCAGCCACAGGTCAAGATAATTGCCCGCCGCATCGGCTTTTGCCTCTGGGTCGTCATCGGCCCAGGTTGTGCCCTGAAACGCTGCATCGGCCTGCGCATTGGTGATGCGCAGATGCCCGGCCAGCCCCTGATCGACCAAGGCTTGCCAATCCAATGCCTCGGCATGGTCAGGGTCGGGCCAGGCGGGCGGGCCGACCGAGATGCCTTGCATCTTTTCGCGCGCGACTTGCAGGGTTGCCGCCATTAGGCTGTCATGCGCAATCCGCACGCTGGCGGTGGCCTTGGTCACACCGTCCAGATAGGTCAGCTCGCTGCCCGCGCCTGCTTTGCCATAGGGCGAGCCGATGGTCATGGGCTGGTTGATCGACAGCCCGGCGTATTGCTCCAGAAACCTTCGGAAAGGGGCCTCGCCCAAGCCCGAGACAAAGATCGGTTCGTTCTGCGAAATCAGGCTGACCTTGAGGAACCGCCCCTCGCCATCCAGCATGACGAACAGGTTGATAGGCGCGCCGGAAAAGCCGGGAAGGGGGGCAAGTTCCTGCGTCTCGAAGGCAAAGCCTGCCGGGGCGCCGCCCGAGTTCAGCAGCGTCCACACCCCCTTGTCGTTCACCGGATCGCCCAAGGCATAGGGCGGCTGGATCAGCGCGGCAATACCGGCCCGGTCCAGCGGTTCGGCGCTGGCCCAGGGGGAGGGGAAAAGAAACAGGAATATCCCGGCAATGATCCGCAGCATGGCAGAACCCTAGGTCGGCCAAACGGGCAGAACCATGCGACGTTCGTCCAACCCGAACCGGGCGGTCAGCAGAGGTGGTCAAGGCCAATCGCATCTCCCGCTTTGGCTTGGTCAGGGTGGCAGGGCAACAGAACATGCTGAGGTTTCGGTTCAGAGGGCAGAATCGACCAAGGAGGTCCGAGTTCTGTCCTGCGATTCTTGCAGCTTGCCTGCCCCATGGCGGATTTTGATGGCATCGTGATTGCGCGTTTGGCAGCGCAGTTTCTGTATAATATAAATAAATCAATATATTAATTGGATCCCTTCGGCGATTTATCAAAAGTCAGAGTCATATTGACATAAATCGAAAGACGCGTAGTTTTACATATGTCGAATATCTGATGATTTTTGACGCCGAGGGGGGAGACATGCAGCCAGTACTCGAGGTCACTGACCTCGCCAAAAGCTTTTCCGGCGTTCCGGCGCTGCGCGATGGTCGTTTCCGACTTCAGGCAGGATCGGTTCATGCGTTGTGTGGCGGCAACGGGGCTGGAAAATCCACCTTTCTGACCATCGTCATGGGCATCCAGCAGCGCGACGGTGGCGTGATCCGGCGCAATGGCCGCGAGGTTTCCTTTAGCAGTCCGGCAGAGGCGCTGGCCAACGGCATCGCCATGGTCGAGCAAGAGCTGTCGCCGGTGCCCGCCATGACGGTTGCCGAAAACATCTACATGGGGCGCGAACCGCTGCGCAGCTTTGGCCGCATCGACTTTGCCACCCTGAACCGTCAGACGCAGGATCTGTTGGACGGTTTCGGCTTTGCCATCCGCGCCACTTCGCTGATGATGGACCTGACCGTGGCGCAGACCCAATTGGTCGAGATTGCCAAGGCGCTGAGCTATGACGCCGAGGTCATCATTCTGGACGAACCCACCAGCGCCTTGGGCGAGGCGGAGGCAGAGTATCTGTTCGCCGCCATCGCCATGCTGAAACAGCGTGGCAAGGGCGTGATTTACGTAAGCCACCGCCTGTCTGAAATCTTTGCCATCGCCGACAGCTATACCGTGTTCCGCGATGGCCGTTTTGTGCAGGACGGCGCGATTGCCGATATCAACAAGGATCAGTTGATCCAGTTGATTGTCGGGCGGCCCCTGACAGAAGAGTTCATCAAGGACAATACGCCCAGCCCGGAACCGGCGCTGAAAGTGACCGACCTGACTGCGGCGCGTGGGGTGCGGGGTATTTCATTCACCGCTCACAAGGGCGAGATTCTGGGGATATACGGGCTGATGGGGTCAGGGCGAACCGAGGTGTTCGACCGTCTGTTCGGCCTGTCTGATGCAAAGGGCGGCAGTATTGAACTGGCAGGCAAGCCCGTGACCATAGGCACCCCGGTTGATGCCATCGCAGCAGGTATCGCCTATGTGACCGAAGACCGCAAAGGCTCGGGCCTTGTCCTGTCGGCAAGTGTGCGGGACAATCTTTGCCTTGCCACGCTGGACCGCCTGTCACCGACAGGTGTGATGCAGGCCGCGAACGAAGGCGCTTCGGCGGCCCGCATGATCGAGGAGTTGCGCATCAAGACCGCCAGCGATGCGTTGGGGGTGGCCAGCCTGTCGGGCGGCAACCAGCAAAAGGTTGTCCTTGGCAAATGGTTCCTGACCGAACCGCGCATCCTGTTGCTGGACGAACCGACACGGGGCGTCGATGTCGGCGCGAAACGCGAGATTTACCGGGTGATGTCCGAATTCGCCAAGGCGGGCGGCACGGTGTTGATGGTGTCATCCGAAACCGATGAGATTCTGGGAATGGCCGACAGGGTCATCGTCCTGAAAGACGGCAAAATGGCCGGAGAACTGCGCCGGGGGGAACTTTCGGCAGAACGATTGCTGCATCTTGCCGCCTGAAGGCGGGACGCAGAGGGAGGATCAAGACTATGGAACGGAACGAGCAGACCACGGCAGGCCCGCGCCTGACGGCGGGTGCGATTGCGCAAAAGTATGGCATACTTATCGCCCTTGCGCTGGCCTGTGTGACGCTGACCTTCATCAGCGAAAACTTCCTGACGACGCGCAACATCCTGAACGTGTTGCGGCAAACCTCGATCAACGGGGTGCTGGCCATCGGAATGACCTTTGTCATCCTGACGCGGGGCATTGACCTGTCGGTCGGCTCGCTGGTCGCGCTGACCGGGGTTGTGGCCTCGTCGTTCGCCACCACAGCCACGACCGGGTTCATTCCGGGTGCGCCCTGGCCTGCGCTGTTGGCGATTGCCATCGGGTTGGTGGTTGGCATGGCTTGTGGCGGTGTGTCGGGCACAATCGTCGCGCGGTTCCGTGTTCCCGCCTTCGTTGCGACGCTTGGCATGCTATCGGCGGCGCGGGGGCTGACGCTGCTCTATTCCGGCGGGCGGCCCATTCCGGCCCTGTCCGAGGGCTTTCGCTGGATCGGCACAGGCAGCCTGTTCGGTGTTCCGGTTCCGATCTTTGTGCTGCTAGGCACCTTTGCCGTGGCGCATTTCGTCCTGACCCAGACCCGTTTTGGCCGCCATGTCTATGCGGTGGGCGGCAACCCCCATGCCGCCAAGGTTTCCGGCCTGCCGGTCAACGGCATCCGCTTTGCGGTTTATGTGATCTCGGGTGGCCTTGCAGGTCTTGCAGGCATCATCCTTGCCGCCCGCACCGGCTCGGCCCTGCCCCAGGCGGGTATCGCCTATGAGCTGGATGCGATTGCGGCGGTTGTCATCGGCGGCACCAGCCTTGCGGGCGGCATCGGCCGGGTGTCGGGCACGCTGATCGGTGCGCTGCTGATCGGCGTCATGAACAATGGGCTCGACCTGCTTGGGGTCGAATCCTACTACCAGCAGGTCATCAAGGGCGTCCTGATCGTCGCCGCCGTCATGATGGACCGCTCGAAGAACAAGCAGGACTGATCACCCTGTCTTGCCACAGCCGGGGCGATTGGCACCGGCGACACAACCAGCGTATCCATGGGAGGAAAACGCGAATGACCAAGAAGCTTTTGACAATGGCAAGCACCCTGGCCCTTGTGGCCGGTGCGGCCTTCGCCGACGACAAGCCCAAGATCGGGGCCGCCGTCTATGGCCTGAACGCCGAGTTCATGCAGATCTGGGCGCAAGCGTTGCAAAACCACCCGGCGGTCAAGCAGGGTCTGGTCGATGTGACCGTGTTCGATGGCAAATATGACGCGCTGACCCAGCAAGATCAGTTCGAAACCATGATCACCCAAGGGTTTGATGCGATCATCTTCGTTCCGATCGACATCGAGGCCGGTGCCGCCGCCGTTGATGCCGCCGCTGCCGCCAACATCCCGGTTTTCGGGTCGAACACCCGCGTCAACAGCGACAAGCTGGCAGCCTATGTCGGGTCCGATGACGTGCAGTCGGGTTATATGGAGGCGAAATACGTCCTCGACAAGATCGGCTGCAAAGGCAACGTCGTCATCATCGAAGGTCCGGTTGGGCAATCGGCACAGATCCAGCGTCTGGAAGGCAACAAGAAGGCCCTGGCCGAATGCCCCGATGTGAAGGTGCTGGAGGATCAGACCGCGAACTGGAGCCGCGCCGAAGCGCAGACCCTGATGGAAAACTGGCTGACCGCCCATCCCGGCGAAATCAACGGCATCATCGGCCAGAATGACGAAATGGCGCTGGGCGCGATCGAGGCGGTCAAGGCCGCAGGTCTTGACCCCAAATCCTTCGCCATTGCCGGTATCGACGGCGTGACCGATGCGCTGCACGCGGTCAAGGACGGCAACATGGCGTCAATCCTGCAAGACGGGGCTGCACAGGCCCAAGGCGCGCTGGATCTGGCGATTGCTGCGGTGCTGCCCGACTACAAACCGATGTCGGAAATCTGGACAGCCTATCCCGACATGCCTTGGGCCGACGGCAAGGCCAAGGAATACAGCGTTCCATGGACGCCTGTGACTGCCGACAATGTGGATGCGCTGCTGGCCGCTCGCCAGTAACCTGACCACGACGGCATTGCTCCTGGGCCGCTCTCCCCGGCCCGGGGGCACACCACCCACGGCCCGAGCATCAAGGAACACCCCATGGCCCCTCCGACTTTCGACTTTTCACTTGCCGGCAAGATTGCCGTCGTGACCGGCGCTGCCTCGGGGATCGGCACGGCGATTGCGCAGGCCTTTGCCGCCAAGGGCGCGCGTGTGGCCTTGCTGGACATGAACCTTGAGGCGGCCTCGGCACAGGCTTCGGGCCTGAGCGGGGCGCGGGCCTTTACCTGCAACGTCACCGATGCGGCCAGCGTTGGCGCCGCAGTGGCCGCCGTTCAGGCCGAGATGGGCGGGATCGATATTCTGGTCAACAGCGCGGGCATCGTTGACCTTGCCCCCGCCGAAGAATTGACGGCCACCGCATGGGACCGCACCATTGCCGTCAACCTGACAGGCAGCTTTCTGATGGCCCAAGCCGTGGGGCGCGCGATGATTGCCGCTGGCAAGGGCGGGCGGATCGTCAATCTGGCCAGTCAGGCCGGATCGGTCGCGATTGATGGTCATGTGGCCTATTGCGCGTCGAAATTCGGTATTCTCGGCGTGACCAAGACGCTGGCGCTGGAGTGGGGCCGCCATGGGATTACCGTCAATTCCATCTCGCCAACGGTGGTTCTGACCGACCTTGGCCGCAAGGCATGGGACGGGCCGAAAGGCGAGGCGATGAAGGCGCAGATTCCCATGGGCCGCTTTGCCGAACCACATGAAATCGCGGCGGCTGCGGTGTTCCTGGCCTCATCCGAGGCTGCGATGATCAATGGCGCCGACCTGCTGGTCGATGGCGGATATACGGTGAAGTGAGAGATAACATGCAAAGATTCATCAACAATCCCGACGATCTGGTGGATGAAACCGTGGCAGGTTTCGTCAAGGCGCACCGCGATCTGGTGCATCTGGATGCGGCAAACCCGCGCGTTGTGGTGTCGAACGCAGCCCCTAAGGCGGGCCGTGTGGGCATCGTCACCGGCGGCGGGTCTGGTCACGAGCCTGCGTTCATCGGCTATGCCGGGCGCAACATGGTGGATGCGGTGGCGGTGGGGGAGCTGTTCTCCTCGCCCACGGCGAAAAGTTTTGCCGATGCGATCAAGGCCGCCAACGGCGGGGCAGGTGTTGCCGTTCTTTACGGCAATTACGCGGGCGACAACATGAACGTGAAAATGGCGGCCCGCATGGTTGCCAAGGACGGGATCGAGGTGGCCACCGTCGTCGCCAATGATGACGTCTGTTCCGCGCCGCAAGATGAACGCGCCAAGCGGCGCGGGGTGGCGGGCGAAATTTTCATGTGGAAGATCGGCGGTGCCAAGGCAGCCACCGGCGCGCCTCTGGCCGAAGTGCAGGCGGCGGCGCAAAAGGCCATCGATGCCTGCCGGTCGGTCGGCGTGGGCCTTGGACCCTGCACCCTGCCCGGCGTGGGGCACCCGAATTTCCAGATCGAACCCGGCACAATGGAGGTGGGCATCGGCCACCACGGCGAACCCGGCACAAGGATTGAGGCGTTGAAGACCGCGAGCGAGGTCGCCGACGACATGCTGAAGATCGTAATGGACGATCACGCCTTGCCCGCCGGAACCGAACTGGCGGTTCTGGTCTCTGGCCTTGGTGCGACGCCGGTGAACGAGCTTTATGTGATCTTTGACCGGATCGAGACCGGGCTGACCGCCATGGGAATGACGGTCCACAAGGCGCTGGTCGGCAACTATTTCACCTCGTTGGAAATGGTGGGGGCGACGCTGACGGTCATGGCACTTGATGCCGAACTGAAGGCGCTGCTTGATGTCGAAACCGCCTCGGCCGCACTTTGACGCATCAGGGGATCAAGATGAACGCAATCACGAATGCGGGCCAGACGGCCATTGTCGAGGAACTGGCCGAGGTGATCGTGGCCAACAAGGCTTGGCTGTCAGAAATTGACGGCAAGATCGGGGACGGTGACCACGGCATCAACATGGCCAAGGGCTTTGGCCGCACGGCAGAGCGTATTCACGGCAAGGACATGACTCTGGATGCCGCCATGCTGGTTCTGTCCGATGTGCTGATGTCGGAAATCGGCGGGTCGATGGGGCCGCTTTATGGCTTGATGTTCGAAGACATGGCAGGTGCGCTGAAAGGCCACAATCAGCTTGATGCCGAAACCTTTTCGGCCATGCTGAACGCCGGGCTGGCGGGCGTGCAGGGCGTCGGCAATGCGCAGGTCGGTGACAAAACTCTGATCGACACGCTGGTTCCCGCCGTCACCGCCTTTGATGCCGCCAAGGCGCAGGGCTTTGCCCCCGCCCTTGCCGCCATGATCACCGCCGCAGAACAGGGTCGCGACAGCACGATTGATCTGGTGGCCAAGATCGGACGGGCCAGCCGGTTGGGCGAACGGTCGCGCGGCGTGCTGGATGCCGGGGCAACCTCTTGCTGCATGATCCTGACCACGCTGGGCCATTCGGTGCTGCGGCGGCTGGCCTGACGGGCCGCGAACCGGCTCTGCCCTTGCCATGGGGCCGCGTTTAAGGCCAAGTGCGTATATGACCCAACTGGATGCCCAACAAGTCGTCTTCCTGTTTCGTGTGATTGCACGTCGTCTGGCGGATGCCAGGGTTGAACTGGGGGCGCTGGATGGTGCGATCGGCGATGCCGACCATGGCACGGCAATGGCCGATGGCTTTGCCATGGTGGTGCAATCTGGTGCCGAGGCGGCAGCACGTGGCACCGCTGCGGGCGATTTGTTCGCGGTGGCAGCCCGCGCGTTCCTGAATGCGGTGGGGGCGACATCCGGGCCACTTTATGCAAGTGCTTTCATGCGGGCAGGGCAACGGTTTGCTGGCCAAACCACGATTGCGGCAGAGGAATTGCCTGCGATTATCGGCGATTTTGCCGAAGGCATCGCAGACAGGGGCAAGGCGCGGCCCGGCGACAAGACAATGATGGATGTCTGGGCACCCGCCGCCAGAGCCGCCAGCCTGGCGGCGGAAGGGCCACTCGCGCGGCTTGATCGCGCCGTTGTCGCCGCCGAGGGGGGGCGCGATGCGACACGCGCCATGGCAGCCTCTGTCGGGCGCGCGGCACGTTTGGCCGAGCGCAGTCTTGGCCATGTCGACCCCGGAGCCGCATCGGCAGCAATCATCATTGCCGCCCTGCGTGATGGATTGGCTCCGCATCTGTCAGGCGGGCATAACTGATGGCGCCGCGCGCCATCAGCAAGGCAGGCGACGGCGACACCGTTTTCGCCATGCCATTGCGCTATGGTGACGATGCGTTGCTGTGGGCCGCGTGGCTTTATTACGAAGAGGGGCTGACCCAAAGCGATATCGCGGAAAAGATGGGATTGTCGCGCCCTTCGGTGAATGCCTATCTGGCCGATGCGCGCACGCGCGGCATCGTGAATATCGAGATTGATCCCGATAAGTTCCGCACCTTGTCCATCGCACAGGCACTGCGCGACCATTTTGGTTTGCAGGATTGCCTTGTCATTCCAACCGATGGCGGAGACAGGCCATTGATCGCCCGGCTGGGGGCTGCGGGGGCGCAGGCGCTGACGCGCTTTGTCAAATCTGGTGATACGCTGGCCGTAACCTGGGGGCGCACGGTTCTTGCCTTGGCAGAGGCCCTGGACCACCCCGGCCTTCAGGATGTGCGGGTGATCCAGGCGACCGGCGGCACCACGGCAAAAATTCCCTGGACACCAGAGGCATGTGCCGCGCGAATGGCCGAGGCGCTGAATGCCAGAAGTATTCCGATCTCTGCGCCCGCCATCGTTTCCTCTGCCGTGATGCGCAGCATGCTGATGCAGGAACCGGTTCTTGCCGAACAGCTCGCAATTCTGGCCGAGGCCGACCGGATCGTGATGGGGATTTCATCGCTCCGACCGGAAAGCACCATCCATACCAGCGGCTTTCTGGAGGGTGGGGTACAGCATGCGCATTATCAGGATGCGGTTGGAAGTATCGTCGGTCGGTTCATTGATGCGCGGGGGGAACCCGTGATCGGACCGATGCACGAACGCACCATCGGCATCGATCTGGCGGCATTGCGGCGTATCCCTCAGCGGATCGCCGTGGCCGGTGGGGTTGACAAGGTTGCAGCAATCCTTGCCGCCTTGCGCGGGGGGCATGCCAATGTTCTGGTGACGGATGCGGTTACCGGGCGCGGTATTCTTACGGCGGAGGGCTACAAGGATGCGCCGCGCCGCGCCGTTCCGTCGCAGGCCCCGCTTCCGGCGCGCAATCATGTGAAAAAGCTTATCAACGCTCCGAAAGATGCGGTGGACGAAGCGCTTAAAGGCGCACTGCTTGCACATGAGCGGTTGATCATGGCGCTGCCCGATACGCCGCGCGCGATCGTCGCGAAAGATGGCCCGCGTGCAGGCAAAGTTGGCATCGTAATCGGTGGCGGTGCCGGGCATGAACCCAGCTTTTGGGGATATGTCGGGCGTGGGCTTGCCGATGCTGCCGCTGTCGGCAATCTTTTTGCATCGCCCCCGCCGGGTCCGATCCTTGCCGCCACCCAGTTTGCGGATCGCGGGGCGGGTGTGCTTTATATCTATGGCAACTTTTCAGGCGATGTCATGAACTTTGACATGGCCGCCGAACTGGCTGCCGAAGAGCAGATTGCTGTCCGATCCATCATAACGACGGATGACATCGCCTCTTCGCCGGTCGAGTCGCGGGCGGCGCGGCGCGGCGTTGCGGGTAACGTCTTCATCTTCAAGATTGCTGGCGCCGCGGCAGACCGGATGATGCCGCTTGATACCTGCGAGTCCGTTGTGCGGCGCGCCAATGCCCGGACCTATACAATGGGTCTGGCGCTGGAGCCGGGCAGCCCACCCGAAACCCGAAGACCAAGCTTCGATCTTGGGCCGGATGAGATTGAAATCGGGGTGGGTGTTCATGGCGAACTGGGCGTGGTGCGCCAAAAGCTGATCTCTGCCGACGAAAGCGCGGATCTGCTGCTGGACCGGATACTCGCCGAAATGCACCCGTCAGAAGGGGATCAGGTCGCGGTGCTTGTCAATTCGCTGGGCAGCACTCCGGCGATGGAGCTGTACATCATCCTGCGCCGCGTCCGGCAAAGGCTCAAGGCTCGCGGTATCGGTGTTCACAGCTGCCTTGTCGGGCCATACTACACTTCGCTTGATATGGCCGGTGTCTCCCTCAGCTTGCTGCACCTCGATCCGGAGCTTGCCGCACTCCTGGAGGCACCCTGTCGGTCGGCGGCCCTTACGCTGCCTTGAAGCTCTAGTGATGGGAAAGGGTGGCGGCCCCGGAAGGATTCGAACCCTCGACCGGCCGCTTAGAAGGCGGCTGCTCTATCCAGCTGAGCTACGGGACCACGCGCCCCTTTTGCGGCAGGTTGCGCCGCCGATCAAGGCGTCAATCAAGCTGGCGGGTCATGAAAACCGAATTCGGGTCTGCGCCATAGCCCTCGAACGGGGGGCAATAGGTAAAGCCTGCCCGCTCATACAGCGCGCGGGCGGCGATGAAGGTTGGTTGTACGCCGGTTTCCAGCGACAGGCGCTTCAACCCGTCGGCCTGTGCCTCGGCAACCAGATGGGCCAGCATCTGACGCGACAGGCCGCGACCGCGATCTTCGGCCAGAACATGCATTGACTTGATCTCGGCATGGGTGGGCGAGATTCGCTTGTAGGCGCCCATGGCCACCGGGCGCCCGGCATCGCGCATCACGAAAAACGCGATGTCGGGACTATCCAGCTCCGAGGCATCCATCATATGGATGCTTTCGGGTGGCGTGTCGGCGTGCATGTCTGCCGTGTGGCGTTCGAACAACAGCGCCAGGTCCGGCCCCGTCGGGCTTTCGCGCGAAATGACCAGACCCGGCGTTGCCATTACTGTGCCATCCCGGACAGGTCGGTGCCGTTGATCAGCATGCCGCCAGCGGCCGTCGTCTCCAGCTCCCATATCAGCGCGCCACCGTCGCCGGGCTTGGCCATGCCGGTCGCCATGGCAAGGAAGGGGGCGAACTGCTGGTTGATCTCAGGCGGAGCGGCCTGAACCGTAGCGGTCACCTTGTCCATCCCGGTCAGCGAGACCGTGGCTTTGCCGACAGGAACCGTGGTTTGCGGCCCGAACGAAAGGGTGCCGGTGTAACCCAGCGTGTAGTCAGGGGCGGTGGTGGTCCCGGGGGCGATGGTCAGGTCAACCACGCCTTCGGGCAACAGGGCGGCCAGCAATTGCTGTTCGACCTCTGGGCCGACGGGCGGCTCTTTCGTCAGGTCGGCAGCTTGCAGGAACAGACGCACCGGCGCATCAAGGTTAAAGCGTGACAGGCCGAAATCCAGCGTCACATCGCTGGGCACCAGTGTGGTGGCCCATTCGGGCACCAGGCCCGGCGGCAGGGTCAGGCCGCTGATGGCGATGGCTTCGCGCACCAGACCCGTTTCGACAATGCCATTGGCCTCAACATCCACCTTGGCGGTGGCAATCGACAGCGGACCCATAGGCGTTTCAACCGACACACCCCCCATCGCGGCATTGGCCGTCAGGTGATTAAAGATCGGCAGCCCTTCGGTCACGATGGTTTTCAGATCGCCCTGCTTGGCGGCAATCGCGGCGGCCTCGGGGTTGGCGACGAAAAAGGCGACCAGCTTGTAAACCGCATCGGGGCGCAGGCCCTGAACCACGCCATTGCCGGTGTAGTCATTGGCCTTCACGCCGATCACGGTTGGCGGAATGCCCTCGCCGCCGGGGATGGTGAAGGTTTCGGCAAAGCCGGTCGCCGAATAGGTCATGGTGCTATCGACACCGCCATTGGCCCCCGCAACCGCCGTGCTGTCATACTGGGTCGAGGCGACCGAATACTGCACATCGGTGGTGGTGCCGGCCGGATCGGTGACCAGTTCCTTCATCTGAAGGTCGGTGATCGTGGTCGAAGATGTCGAGAACGACTGGAGCGCCTCATCGAACGTGCCGGTGCCCTCGAGGTTGGCGATGTTCAGGCTGATGTCGGCCTTGCCCGGCGCTTTCACCGTCAGCGCAAAGCTTTGGTCCTGCGCATAGGCCCAGGTGTCATCACCATTGTCGGTCAGTTGGAAGGTGATCGGCGTGACAGTGGCCTCGCCCGCCTCTGCCGGAAGTTTGGCCAGCAGGGGGGTGAAGTCGATCTTCACACCGTAAGCATCGCCCTCGGGCGCGACCGAGACGACACCGGCGGTAGCACCGAGATAGGTCTGCAAGGTCGCGGTCAGCTCTGCCGCGCCTTCGGGCGTGGCTTGGGCCAATGCGGTGGTGCCCCACAGGGCGGCGGTCAGGGCAAGCGGAAAGGAAAAATGGCGCAAGGTAATCCTCCTCGTGGCGCATAGGCCAAATGGGTTGGAGTGGCGGGACGCACACCGGAACCTGTGGGCGAGACAGCAAAAATCCCTTGCGAAGTCAATTGCGAGATTCCAGCCCTGTCTGTGCGCGGCGGTTGCGGTTCAGGCCGACACGGCTGAAGGAAATTTGTGGTAAACTTATGACATGAATGAAGAAAGCGCCGGAAAATCCAACGCTTTCGCGGCATTTGTCTAACCTGAACTGGCCTCAGGCGGCGACGGGCTGTCGCCCGGTCTGGCTGCGCAGGGGTGCGCGCAGATAGCGGGCATAGCCCAGATCGGCATGCTCGATCTCTGCCGCCCGACCCGACATAAGGTCGGCCAGCAGGCGGCCCGACCCTGCTGCCATGGTCCAGCCCAGCGTGCCGTGCCCGGTGTTCAGGAACAGGTTGGACAGGCTGGAGCGGCCTACAATGGGCGTGCCATCGGGTGTCATCGGGCGAAGGCCGGTCCAGAAGGTGGCCTTGGTCTGGTCGCCCGCGCCGCCGAACAGATCCTCGACCGAATGCACCAGCGTCTCGCGGCGTTTCTCACGCAAGGTCAGGTCAAAGCCGGCAATTTCGGCCATGCCACCGGCGCGGATCCGGTCGCCCAGGCGGGTGATCGCCACCTTGTAGGTTTCATCCATCACCGTCGATTCCGGAGCCTTTGAGGCATCGGTGATCGGCACGGTGATCGAATACCCTTTTACCGGATAAACCGGCAGAGACATGCCCAAGGGCCGCGCCAAAGCCGGAGAATAGCTGCCCAAAGCCAGCACGAAGGCATCTGCCGTAACGCGCCCGGCATCGGTGCGCACGCCAACCACGCGGCCCGCCTCGGCCTCCAGCGCTTGAATCCCCACCTTCCAGCGGAAGGTCACGCCCGCCGCCTTGGCCAGTTCCATCAGCGCATTGGTGAATTTAAAGCAATCGCCGGTTTCATCCCCCGGCAGGCGCAGCCCGCCTGCGATCTTGTCGCGACTGGTGGCCAGACCCGGTTCGGCGGCGATGCAGCCCACGGCGTCCAGCACCTCGAACGGCACGCCATCGGCCTTCAGAACCTTGATGTCCTTGGCCGCTGCTTCCACCTGCTTTTCGGTGCGGAACAGTTGCAGGGTGCCCTTGGTCCGTTCGTCATAACTGATGCCGGTGTCGGCGCGTAGCGCGATCAGGCAATTGCGGCTGTATTCGGCCAACCGCACCATCCGGCTTTTGTTGACGGCATAGGCCGCCGAAGTGCAGTTCGACAGCATCCGCGCCATCCACGAAATCGTCGCCCAATCGGCGCGCGGCTGGATGATCAGCGGCGCATGGCGCATGAACAGCCACTTCATCGCCTTCATCGGAATGCCCGGCGCGGCCCAAGGGCTGGCATAGCCGGGGCTGACCTCGCCTGCATTGGCGAAAGAGGTTTCCAGCGCGGGGCCGTCCTGCCGGTCGATCACCGTCACCTCATGGCCCGCGCGGGCCAGATACCAGGCCGAAGTCACGCCGATCACGCCTGCGCCAAGAACAACGACTTTCATCTGCCTCTCCTGCCCGTTCGCTGTGGGAATTCGGGCAGGATAGGCAAATCCTCTGGCAGTTCTTGGCAAAGTTGGTGCTTTGGATACCTGTTTTCAGAAGATAATTCGATATATATGAAAATTGTCCGTGCTTTATTCTGCATAATTTCCAATCATACGCGTCTTTCTTGCGTAAAAAACGGCATCCAAGCAAGGAAACCTGTCTTGGCCTGTCTTTCGCCGACGTCCCGCCAAGCCGCTGAAATCGGGTGGTTTCTGTTACAGGCAACTCGCCGCCATGTGACCGGGGCAGGGGGTGCAGGCGGCGTTGGTTCGGCCTATATAGGGGGTATGAACAGACGCACCGCCCTTTTGGCCCCGCTTGCCCTGATCGCCCTGACGCTGCCCGCCGTGGCCGCGCCGATTCCGCTGGCCGATCTGTCGGCCTATCTGAACACGATTTCTTCGGTTCGGACGGACTTTACCCAGGTGAATTCCGATGGGTCGGTCGTGCTGGGCAAGTTGTTCATCCAGCGGCCCGGGCGGGTGAGGTTCGAATACGCGCCCCCTGACAAAAGTCTGGTGCTGGCCTCGTCCGGGAATGTGGCGATTTTTGATGCCAAGTCGAACCAGCCGCCCGAACAATATCCGCTGCGCCGCACGCCGCTTAGCCTTATTCTGGCCGACAAGATCAACTTGGGCAAAGCCAAGATGGTCATGGGCCATAAAGAGGTGGACAACACCACCCGCGTGATCGCGCAAGACCCCGAGCATCCCGAGTATGGCACGATCGAACTGGTGTTTACCGCCAGCCCGGTGACGTTGCGTCAGTGGATCATCACCGATGATGTCGGACAGCAGACCACCGTGATCCTTGGCGATCTGACCACCGGCAAGGGCTTTGCCCCCGGCTTTTTCAACATCAAGGATGAGATTGAGCGGCGGCAGAACTAGGCCGCCGCCGACCAGTCAGCGGCAATATTCCAGTTGCTGGCGATAAAGTTCGGCGCGGCTGCCAACCTTGGCAGCCACATCGACCAGCCAGGGCTTGCCCAGATAAGACTGGTTGGCAAAGCCGGTCCGCCCCTCGTGATAGGCCAGATACTGCGATTCCGCATCACCCGGCGAAATGCCCAGCCGGTCGGTGGTGCCGCGCATGTACCAGCCCATGAAATCGGTAGCATCCTCGATCCGGTCGCGCCGCGCGCCGCGATGGCCGCTTTCGTCCTGATACTCTTCCCAGGTGCCGTCCAGCGCCTGACTATAGCCATAGGCCGACGATTGCCGCCCCATCGGAATGACCCCCAGCGCAAAGCGGTGCGGAGTGCGGGCATTGCCGACAAATTTCGATTCCTGATGGATCGCGGCCATCTGCACATGCACTGGAATGCCCCAGCGCCGCTCGGTTGCCTGCATCGCCCGCAAATATCCGGGCCGCTGACGCAAGATCGAACATGCGTCGTCAAGATCACGGGGCGCCGAAAAGTTCCCACCCCCACAAGAGGCAAGAGCCAGTAACAGGATCGACGCACGGAGAGTTCTGCTCATCTGCCCCTCGCGCATTCACTTTTGAGGGCACCTTAGGGGAAAAGCCCCCCAAGGGAAATGCCGCAACATCTGCAATCCGATCAGAATTCCGCGAGACGGGCCCCCAACTGTCGCCATCATGCAACGGTATTGTTTCCCCGACACCCCCGCCCCCGACATGGACAGCCCCCGCTGTCAGGAGTAAATATGAGGCTGGGGGTAGTGTTATGTTGAAGACCGACGCCAAGTATCACATCGGACAGGTGCTGCGCCATCGCAAGCATCCGTTTCGTGGTGTGGTCTTTGATGTCGATGCCATCTTCAACAATACCGACGCCTGGTACGAGGCGATCCCCGAGGAAAGCCGCCCGTCGAAGGACCAGCCCTTCTATCATCTGCTGGCCGAGAATGATCAGTCCTATTACGTCGCCTATGTGTCCGAGCAGAACCTTGTGCCGGACGAAACGGGCCAGCCCGTGACCCACCCCGATCTGCCCGACCTGTTCGGCGATTTCGAGGATGGTCGCTATCCGTTGCAGTTTCAGCTTAACTGATCGCGCTTACGCTTTGGTAACCTCTGCCGCTTAATCTGACGCTGTTCCCGGCGGAGGTGTCAGATGGATATTACGGTCGAAAAGCAGGGCAATTTGCTGCTGGCGCGCGTGGCGCAGGACCGCATCGATGCGGCCTGCGCAATTCAGTTCAAGGATCGGATGCGCGAAATTTCCCTTGAAGGTCAAGGGCGTGTCGTACTTGACCTGTCGCAGGTGACTTTTATCGACAGCTCCGGGCTTGGTGCCGTTGTGGCAGTGCGCAAGGCGCTGGGGGGAGAGCGCCCGCTGGAGTTGCTTGGCCTGACGCCCACGGTGCAAAAGGTGTTTCGCCTGACCCGGATGGACAGCATTTTCACCCTTCACGACCGTTGGGATGACGGTCTGCAAGATGCGGTGTGACTGTAAGGTTCCGATGGCATCGACTGAAGGGACGTCTCTGCACTTCTTGATTCCAGCGCAACCTGATGCGGTAAGCCTTGCGCTGCAACGCGTGATGCGCGCGCGCCAACTCACCATGCTGACGGCCGATGGCCGCAGCACGACAGAGTTGGTTCTGGCAGAAGTGCTGAACAACGTGGTCGAACATGCCTATGCCCGCTATCCGGGGGAAATAGAGCTGCGGTTGACCGTCGATCCCGCGTGCCTGCATTGCCAGATCATCGATTCCGGCCTGCCGATGCCGGAAGAGCGGTTGCCTGCGGGTGATCCGCCCAATCTGGGTGGCGACCTGCCAGAAGGAGGCTTTGGCTGGAATTTGATTCGTACCCTGACGACCGGGCTAGAATATCACCGGCTGGCCGGGCGGAATTATCTGCAATTCTCGCTTCCTGTGTGACAATCCCTGGCTGGTTGGCAGATTGTGGCTGATGCGCAGATTGTGCCGCAATTACGCCATTATTTTCCCGTCAATCCGCCCGGACCCGCTGAAAATCTGGCGTGGTAGCTGCATAAGGCTTCCCTCGGCGTCGCGGTAACAGCCCCCACCCAGTCCGCGATGCCGAGGTTCTCTAGGCTTGGCTTCTGCCGCGCGCCTCCCTAGGTTCGGCGGCGGAGGTACCCTAATGCGCGATTTCCATCTGCCCGGCCGCTCGGCCACCTATGCCGCCAACGGGATGTGCGCCACGTCGCATCCGCTTGCTGCCAAAGTCGCCATCGAGATCCTGCAAGCGGGCGGTAATGCCGCCGACGCTGCCATTGCAGGGGCGGTTCTTCTTGGCATTTGTGAACCCCAGATGACCGGGATCGGCGGCGATTGCTTTGTGCTGCTGAAGCCCGCCGGGTCAAATGACATTAGTGCCCTGAACGGGTCTGGCCGCTCGCCTGTCGGCCTGTCGGCCGATCAATTGCGCGCCAAAGGCCTGCAAAAGATGCCGATTCGCGGGATAGAGGCGGTGACGCTGCCCGGTGCGATCGACGCCTTTTGCCGCCTGAATGCCGATTGGGGTGCCCTTGGGCTGGACCGTGTTCTGGCCCCGGCCATCCGCTATGCCGAAGAGGGCGTGCCCGTGGCCCCGCGCGTCGCCTTTGACTGGGCCGAAGATGCCCCCTGCCTGCAAGGTGACGCTCGCCGCCACTATCTGATCGACGGACAGGTGCCGGGCCTTGGCCAGACTTTCCGCGCCCCGGGTCAGGCCGAGGTGTTGCGTCGCATCGCCGCCCAGGGTCGCGCCGGGTTTTACGAAGGCGAGGTGGCCGAAGACATGATCACCTCGCTGCGTGCGCTTGGCGGCAGCCATAGCTTGCAGGATCTGGCGGCGACGCAGTGCGACTGGACGGAGCCGGTGACGGGCGAATATCATGGCGTCGAACTGGTCGAACATCCGCCGAACGGGCAGGGTGCGACCGCGATCCTGATGCTGAACATCCTCAAACACTTTGACCTTGCCGCGATGGACCCCTTTGGCCCCCAGCGCGCCCATATCGAGGCCGAGGCCGCCAAGCTGGCCTATGACGCCCGCAACCGCTTTATCGCGGAAACTACTTCGCGGCTGGACCATATGCTGGCCCCCGAAACGGCGGCGAAACTGGCCGTGCTGATCAACCCCAACCGCGCCATGGACCGCGCTGCGCCGCTGACCGAGGCCGTCCACAAGGACACCGTCTATATCACCGTGGTAGATCGCGACGGCATGGCGGTTTCGCTGATCTATTCGATCTTTTGGGGTTTTGGCGCGGGTCTTGCCTCGTCCAAGTTCGGCATCAACTTTCAAAACCGGGGAGCGGGGTTCAGCCTTGAACCCGGTCATCCGAATGAGGCGGCGGGCGGCAAGCGCCCGATGCACACTATCATTCCCGGCATGCTGAAACGCGACGGGCGGGTGATCATGCCCTTTGGTGTGATGGGCGGCGCATATCAGCCCAATGGCCATGCCCGCTTTGTCACAAATCTGGTGGATTACGGCATGGACCTGCAATCTGCCATCGACGCCCCCCGCTGTTTCAGCGGCGAAGAGGGGATGCAGGTCGAGCGCGGTTATTCGCAGGCCGTGCGCACCGAACTGGCGGCCATGGGCCATCAGGTGTCGGTGCCGCACGATCCGATCGGCGGGGCGCAGGCCATCCTGATCGATGACAGCGGCGTGCTGATCGGCGGCTCCGATCCACGCAAAGACGGCTGCGCTTTGGGGTACTAAGATGAATTATGATGAAGTCACGGACTCGATCCGCGCCCTTTGCCACGGCGAAACTGACGCCGTCGCGCTGATGGCGACTGTGGTGTGCGAAATTCACAACCACCACCCCTTTGCCGACTGGACGGGATTTTACCGTGTCGTTGCACCAGAGTTGCTGAAGATCGGGCCCTATCAGGGCGGGCATGGCTGCCTTGTCATCCCGTTTGCGCGCGGGGTTTGCGGCGCTGCGGCCCGCACCGGCCAAATTCAGAACGTGCCCGATGTCGAAGATTTCCCCGACCATATCGCCTGTTCCTCGACCACGCGGTCGGAGTTGGTGCTTCCGGTCTGGAACGGGGCAGGGCAGTTGCTGGGCGTGCTGGATCTGGACAGCAACACCCCCGCCGCCTTTACCAAGGCCGATGAAGACTGGCTGGTGCCCTTGCTGGCCGAAGTTTTCTACGAGGCGGCATGATGCGCGGCTCTTGCCTGTGTGGCGGCGTGGTTTTCGATGTGAGACCTCCGTTGCGCGATGTGGTCGCCTGCCATTGCACACAATGCCGCAAGCAATCGGGGCACTATTGGGCGGCAACTTCGGTGCCGCATAACCACTTTCATCTGGTCGAAGACCGGGGCCTTGCGTGGTATCGCGCCTCGCCCGAGGCGCAGCGCGGCTTTTGCCGCGACTGCGGGGCCTTTCTGCTGTGGCAGCCGGAAGGAGAGGCGCGCATATCCCTTGCCGCCGGCGCCCTGGATGGCCCGACTGGCCTGCACATAGAAAGCCACTGGTTTGGCGAGGTCGCGGGCGATTATTACAGCCCCGAAGGCCCGCCCGCAGCGCCCACACTGGCAGAAACCTTGCATGGCTCGTGCTTGTGTGGTGCCAACCGTTTCAGCCTGCCCGGTCCGATGGGAGCCGTCTGGTCCTGCCATTGTTCGCAATGCCGTAAACTTTCAGGGCATTATGCGGCCTCTTTCGACACAGAGGAGGAGGCGATGGACTGGCAGGCTCGCCACGTTGCCGAACATATAACGGATGGCGGTAGCGCGCGTGGCTTTTGCCCCGATTGCGGGTCAAGCCTGTATTTTCGCGCCTCGGACGGCAGTTTTTCGGTCGAGGCGGGCGTCATCGACAATCCGACGGGCGGACAGATTTCGCAGCATATCTTTGTGGCCGACAAAGGCGATTATTATACCCTTGATGACGGTCTGCCGCAGGCGGTGGGGCGCGACTAACCTGCCGTATCAGATCCGCCGTGACGGCACCCAAGCATAGCCTGCCGGGCACAGGATGACCGCCTCGCGCAAGCCGTGGCCGGGCTTGTCGGTCGGTGCCTGTAGCACAATCGCGTTTTCCAGCCGCGCCGCCCGCTCTGCCGCAAGGTCGGGGTCTGCTTCGTGCAGGCGCAGCTCTATCCCAGCCCCACGCGGTCCGGCCACTGGCAAAAGGGCGCTCAACGGGTGATTGGCAAAGGTGGCATCCGAATGCAGTTGGAACGGTTGCCCGCCATGCAGCACAATCGCGAACGCATCCGACAGCCGGTGCACCGCCATGTCGAAAACCAGCGCCAGAAAGGCTGCCTCGGCCCGCACATCGCGCACCAGAAGGTTGATGCTGATCCCGGTTAGCGCATGGCCGAACTGGGCGGCGGGAACGGTTTCATAATCCATCGGGCACCTCTTAGCCCAGCCTTGCCGCAATGCACCAAAAGGTCAAATCAGCTTCTTGATCTTCGCCATTACGCACCCGATGGTGCGGGCATGTGGGACCATATCGCCTTTCTGACCGCCGACCAGTTCCTGACCTTCCTGATTGGCGGGCTGGTGGTCAATCTTGCGCCCGGTCAGGACATCGTCTTTGCCACGGCCTGCGGCGTGCAGGGCGGCCCGCGCGCCGGGGTGGTTGCGGGCCTTGGCGTGGGCGTTGGGGTATTCTGGCACATCGCGCTGGCGGCTCTGGGCCTGTCGGCGCTGGTCGCGGCCCATCCGGCGGCGCTCTCGGCCATTCGCTATGCCGGGGCGGCGTATCTGTTATGGATTGCGGTCAAAAGCTGGCGCGCGGGCGATCTGCCTGAAGGGCAGGGCACGCCCTCGCTGACCCGCGCTTTCCTGCGCGGCATCCTGTCGAATGTGCTCAACCCTAAGCCGATCCTATTCTTTCTGGCCTTCCTGCCGCAATTCGTGGTGCCGGGGGCGAACCTGCCGGTCTGGCAGCAGATCGTCATTCTGGGCGGTATCTTTGCGTTCAATGGCACCTGGACAACGGTGGTCTTCGGCGCATTGGCGGGATATGCGGGCAACGCTATCGGCGCGCGCATGGTGTTCGTGAACAAGCTGGCGGCGGTTCTTTTCGCGGGCCTTGCCGCTCGCCTGATCCTGACGAGGTAATCATGGCTGAAATCACCCTGCTGGATGGCGGTATGGGCCAGGAACTCATCGCACGCTCAGGCGACAACCCCGGTGCCCTATGGGCGACGCGCGTGATGATTGACCACCCCGGTCTCGTGCGGGAAATCCATCAGGATTATTTTGCCGCCGGGGCCTCAGTTGCCACCACCAACACCTACAACATCCTGCATGACCGGCTAGAGCCTGTTGGACTTGATGCCCTTTATCACGCCCTGCATCTGCGCGCGCTGGCCGAGGCGCATGAGGCCAGGGCCCACGCTGGGCGCGGCCTGATTGCGGGGTCAATGGGGCCCTTGGGCGAAAGCTATCGCCCCGATCTGACGCCCCCGGTTGCCGTTTCAACCGCCCTTTACGCCGAAAAGGCGCGGATCATGGCACCCCATGTCGATGTAATCCTGATCGAAACCATGTCTTCGCTGGATCTGGCGCGCGGGGCCTTGGCCGGGGCGCAGGCGGCAGGGGTGCCGGTCTGGCTGTCGGTTTCGGTCGATGACCGCGATGGCAGCCGTCTGCGCTCGGGCGAACCCGTTGCTGGCCTGCGCGAGGTGATTGCCGAACATCCGACGGCAGCGGTTCTGGCCAATTGCTCGCTGCCCGAGGCGATGCTGGCAGCCCTGCGCGAACTTTCCACCCTTGGCCTGCCCTTTGGTGCCTATGCCAACGGGTTCAGCGAAATCTCGGGCCTGCCCCTGCCTGATGGCGGGGCGGCACCTGATTATACTCACCGCCACGACCTGACGCCCGAACGCTATACCGCCTTTGCGCTGCAATGGGTTGATCTGGGGGCCACCATCGTTGGCGGCTGTTGCGAGGTTGGCCCCACCCATATCCGCCACCTTGCCGCTGCCCTGCGCGCCGATGGTCACACCATCCGATGAGGATCGAATTCACCTACACCCCGCCCGATGTGCCGCTGAATATACTGTATCAGGACGCGCAGATCATCGTAGCCAACAAGCCCGAGGGGCTGCTGTCGGTTCCCGGCAAGCTGGAAGGGCGGGCCGATTGCCTGATCACCCGGTTGCAGGCCGAATACTGGGATGCGCTGGTGGTGCACCGGCTGGATTGTGACACATCTGGCGTGATGATCTTTGCCCGGACCAAGCAGGCGCAGGGATTTCTGGGGCAAGAGTTTGAACATCGCCGCGCGAAAAAGACCTACGTCGCCCGCGTTCTGGGCGAGGTGGCGGGCGAGGCGGGCCGGATTGATCTGCCCCTCTCGGTCGATTGGCCGAACCGTCCGCGCCAGATGGTCAACTTCGATCAGGGCAAACCGGCACTGACCGACTGGCAGGTTATTGGCCGCGCCCCCGGTGAAACCCGGATGCAGCTTTCGCCGCTGACCGGGCGCAGCCATCAGTTGCGCGTGCATATGCTGGAGCTGGGCCATCCCATTCTGGGCGACCAGATCTATGCGCCGGAAACACGCGCCGACCATTCACGCCTGATGCTGCATGCCGAAACTCTGGGGCTGCATCACCCTGAGACGGGCAACTGGATGAGTTTTACGGCAGATTGTCCGTTCTGACCGTCACATTTCCCCGTTAACCTGCCCGAAATCTGGGCATGATGAACATGGCCCGAACGGAGACCATGCCCGATGAAAACCGCGTTTGAACTGCGCTATGCGCTTTTGACCTGGCCTGCGATCTTGCTGGTGCTTGCGGTTTTGACGGCGACACTGTGGCCCGGCGGGCGCGCGGGGCTGGAGGTGGTGGCGCTGGTGCTGGCGGCTGTTGTGGCTGTCGGGGTTTATGACCTGTTTCAGACGCGCCACGCGATCTTGCGCAACTATCCCATCGCCGCCCGGCTGCGCTTTTTGCTGGAGGGTATCCGGCCAGAGATGCGGCAGTATTTTTTTGAGGGCGACAAGGATGGTGCGCCCTTTGCCCGTGACAAGCGTGCGATTGTGTATCAGCGCGCCAAGAAGGCGTTGGATAAGCGGCCCTTCGGCACGCAGCTTGATGTTTATCAGGACGAATACGAATGGCTGCACCATTCGCTGGCCCCCCGCCCCCTGGCCAAGGCTGAAACGATGCGGGTGCAGGTTGGCAGCTATTCCGCCTCTCTGTTGAACATTTCCGCGATGAGCTATGGGGCGCTGTCGGCCAATGCGGTGCGCGCCCTGAACCGGGGCGCCAAGGCGGGCGGGTTTTACCACGATACAGGCGAGGGTGGCATTTCCCCCTATCACCGCGAAGGCGGCGGCGATCTGGTGTGGGAGCTGGGATCGGGCTATTTCGGCGCTCGGGCCGCAGATGGCGGGTTTGATCCGGCCCGTTTTGCCGAAACCGCCAAGGACACCCAGATCAAGATGATTGAGGTGAAGCTGTCGCAAGGGGCCAAGCCCGGCCATGGTGGCGTGCTGCCTGCCGCCAAGATCACCGAAGAGATATCGGCCATTCGTGGCGTGCCGATGGGTGTGGATTGCGTCTCTCCTTCGGCCCATCCGGCCTTTTCAACGCCGGTGGGCCTGCTGGAGTTTACCGCCCGCCTGCGCGACCTGTCGGGCGGCAAGCCTGCGGGGTTCAAGCTGTGCATCGGCCACCCGTGGGAATTTCTGGCGATCTGCAAGGCAATGGTGGAAACCGGCATCACCCCCGATTTCATCGTGATCGACGGGAAAGAGGGCGGCACCGGCGCCGCCCCGTTGGAATTCATGGACCATGTGGGCATGCCGTTGCGCGACGGGTTGTCCTTTGCCCACAACGCGTTGATCGGCGCCGGGCTGCGCGACAAGGTGCGCATCGGGGCCAGTGGCAAGATCACCACGGCCTTCGATATGGCGCGGATCATGGCGCTGGGCGCCGACTGGTGCAATGCCGCGCGCGGCTTCATGTTCGCCATCGGCTGCATTCAGGCCCAGTCTTGCCACACCGGCCACTGCCCGACGGGGGTGACCAGCCCCGACCCCGCCCGCCAACGCGCCTTGGTGGTGCCCGACAAGGCCGAGCGGGTGGCGAATTTCCACAAGAACACGCTGCATGCCTTGGCCGAACTGACCGCGGCGGCGGGGGTGGACCACCCCGCGCAGCTGATGTCGCACCACTTTCAGCGCCGCATCGGGGCGACGACCGGGGCGCTGCCGCTGTCGGACATCTACCCCACGCTTGCGCCGGGCCAGCTGCTGGCTGACCCTGCCTCGGCCAAGGGTTTTGCCAAGGCCTGGGCCATGGCGCAATCGGGCAGCTTTGCGCCTGCCCTATAGGGCAAGCGCCAGTTTGCGGCCTTCGTGAAAGGCATAGGCGGCAAGCCTGGGGGCCGAACAATCGCCGATCCGGTGGGTGTCTTTACCCGCAAACGCCTCGGGCCAGGGGTCGAACGACCGGTTGGTGGTGGACATGATCAACCCGCTGGCAGGCAGGGTTTCCTCTGCCCCGGTCAGCATGTTCTGCACCGTGACCCCGTTGCCGTGCCAGGCCGACAGGCTGTGTTCGGTCAGGAACCGCACGCCCAGCTTGGCCATATAGCGCCGTGCAGCGCCGTCGGCGGCGGTGCGGGTAATCTCTTTGCCCACCATGGCTTCGGGCGTGACGATGGTGACCTTGTGGCCGCGCTCAGCCAGCGCCCAGGCGGTGCCGACGCCGCGCCAGTTTGACCCTTCGTCATACACCACAACCGCATCGCCCAGCCGCGCCTCGCGCCGCATGGCGGCCTCGGGCGACCAGACGCCACCAAGGCCGATGCCGGGCAATTCGCCCAGATCGGGGCGCCAGCGTTGAAACCCGGTTTCATCCGGCAGCGACCCGGTGGCCAGAATGACCGTATCGGCGGGATGGGACGCGATTTCGTCTTCGTCCAGAAAGGTGTTCAGCCGCAGGGTCACGCCCAGTTTGGTGAACTGGCGTTCGTACCAATCCATCAGATCGATGATCTGCGCCCGGCGCGGTTGCTGGCCCGCCAGTCGGAACTGGCCGCCGATCACGGGCAAGGCCTCAACCACCTCAACCCTGTGCCCGCGCTCGGCAGCGGCCCGCGCCGCCTCCAGCCCCGCAGGGCCCGCGCCCACCACCAGAACGTTGCGCGCGGTGGTGGCGGGGGTGAACCTGTCGCCACCCCATTCCCATTCCCGCCCCGCAGAAGGGTTGATCAGGCAGGAAATCCAGTAGTCCCGGCTGCGCCGACCCCAGCACATCTGGTTGCAGGAAATGCAGCCGCGAATATCCTCGCTGCGGCCTTGGGTGACCTTGGCGGCCAGATGCGGGTCGGCGATTTGGCCGCGGACAATCGAAACCAGATCCGCCTCGCCCGAGGACAGGATGGTTTCGGCATTGTCGGGGGTGCGCACCCCGGCCTCGCTGGTAATCTTCGCATGTTTGACCAAGGCTTTCAGCTGCGCCGTCATCGGGGTGGTCAGCTTTTCGCCATGGGTGAAGGGCGGGATGATCGCGTCGAATTCCAGATAGCTGCCGGCGCCACAGGTCACATAGTCCACATGGCCGGTGGCATCATGCAGGCCGATGATTTCGCACATGGATTCTGCTTGCAGCGCCACTTTGTAGCCGGGCGCATAGCTGATCGCCAGACCGACGATGAAATCCTCACCACATTCGCGCCGGATACGATCAATCAATTCGCGCGAAAACCGGGTGCGGTTTTCAAGGCTGCCGCCCCATTTGTCGTCGCGGGTATTTGACCACGGCGTCCAGAACTGATCGACCAGCGAGTGATAGGCGGCCCAGACCTCTACCCCCTGCCAGCCGCAGGCCTTGGCGCGGCGGGCAGCAGCGGCATGGGCCTCCAGCAACTCCTCGATCTCGGTTTCCGTCATGCGGTGAGAGCCGTCGCTGTCGTGATAGCTTGGCCCGCCCGAGGGCGACCAGTGTGGCTGAAACGACAGGTCAGAATCGCCGTGCGCGCCGACGTGATACAATTGCTGGATCGCCACCGCCCCCGCCTCGCGGATGCGGGTGGTGATCTTCTGGAAATGCGGAATGATCGCATCGCTTTCAGGCAGCACATTGCCGCGCGTCAGCACCCCGGTGCGATGTACGGGCACCGGCTCGCACACCACCATCGCCGCGCCGCCAAGGGCACGTTCGACCAGATAATTCTCCATCCGGGGGCCGGGCAGGCCCATATCGGCCATGTTGTTGGTATGGGCGCCAAAGACGATGCGGTTGCGCAGGGTCTGGCCGCGCAATTGCAGAGGAGAGGTCAGGCGGGGGTGCTGGCTCATGGGCGTGCTCCGGGGTTGCCGGGTGATCTCGCCAAAAATCGACACATGTGTCAAGTTCTCTGTTGCAGGCAACAAAGAAAAAGCCCCGGCGCAAGGGCCGGGGCTTTTGGGTATGTCTGGCCGGTTTACTCGGTCGCCGGGTCCCAGCCAGAGATGGCCTTGACCTCCAGGAATTCTTCCAGCCCCCAGACGCCGCCCTCTCGTGCCCGACCGCTGGATTTCACCCCGCCAAAGGGCGATCCGGCGGCGCGGCTTTTGCCGTTCATCTGCACCATGCCCGATTTCAGGCGCAGCGCCATGCGGTTGCGCTTGGCCCCGTCTTGCGACTGGACATAGTTGGTCAGGCCATAGGGTGTGTCATTGGCGATGCGCACCGCCTCTTCCTCGCCGTCAAAGGGAATCATTGCCAGAACCGGGCCAAAGATTTCCTCGCGTTCAATCGTCATGCCGGGGGTGACATCGGCAAAGATCGTGGGCTTCACATAGAAACCCCGGTTAAAGCCGTCGGGCAGGCCCGGGCCCCCGGCAACCAGCCGCGCGCCTTCGTCGATGCCCTTCTGGATATAGCCCTGAATCTGGTCCCACTGGCGCTTGTTCACCACCGGGCCGATGTGGTTGCCCTCTGCGCTGGCGGGGCCAACCTTGATGCTGTCAGCAACCTGCGCGGCGATTTCCACCGCGCGGTCATAGATCGGGCGTTCCACCAGCATGCGGCTGGGTGCGTTGCAGGACTGGCCGGTGTTGTCCATCATGTGGCGCACGCCGCGTTCCACCGCTTTGTAGTCGGCATCGGCAAAGATCACATTGGCGCCCTTGCCCCCCAGTTCCAGCGTGACCCGCTTCAGCGTCTGTGCGGCGGCAACGGAAATCGCCTTACCCGCGCGGGTTGATCCGGTGAACGAGATCATTTCAACATCCGGGTGGGTCGAAAGCTGGCTGCCAACGCCCGGCCCGTCGCCGTTCACCAGGTTGAACACGCCCGGAGGCAGGCCTGCGTCATGGCAGAACTCGGCAAAGATCATCGCGTTCAGCGGGCTTTCCTCGGACGGTTTCAGCACACAGGTGCAACCCGCCAGAATCGCCGGAATGGCCTTTAGCGCGATCTGGTTCATCGGCCAGTTCCAAGGCGTGATCAGGCCCACCACGCCAATCGGCTCCAGCGCGATACGGTCGTTTGGGGCGTGCGGGCCCAGCGGGCGCACCCATTCCAGCGTGTCGAACGCGGTCAGAAAGTTTTTGGTGTGCAAGGGCAGGCAGGGGGCCTGCTGGGTGCGGGCATGTTCCAGCGGCGAGCCCATCTCAAGGCTGATGGTGCGGGCCAGTTCTTCCTTGCGGGTCTCGTACTGTTCCAGAATGCGGACGACAGCGGCGCGGCGTTCTGCGGGCGGCGTTGCGGCCCAGCCGGGAAAGGCGGCCTTGGCGGCGGCAACGGCGGCATCGGTATCGGTCTGGTCGCCCAGACTGATGATCGCCACCTCTTCCTCGGTCGAAGGGTCGATCACGGCGCAATCGCGCGCTTTGGCGGGGGCAACCCAGGCCCCGTTGATGTAGAATTCGCGGCGGATGATCATGGCAGCCCTCCTGTTGCGCGGCAAAAAATGGCATTCTGCGTGCGGCGGCGCAAGCGGGTCTGCGCCAAATTTGATCAAATCGCGACAGTCTTCACCGTTCCCCGCGCCCTGCCCGCAGGGGAAGAATATTCCGTATCCGCAGTCGGGTCTGGCAAATCATCATTCTTTTTGTTCAGATGGTGCGCGACGGGTGAAACTTCGTTCCAAAACCGCTATATCGCAGCCACAAACACCCCAAACTAACCCCCCAAGGAGATCGCCATGGGTATCCGCATCAACGACATCGCGCCGGATTTCACCGCCGACTCGACCGCTGGCACCATCCATTTCCATGAGTGGCTGGCCGATGGCTATGCCATCGTCTTCAGCCATCCGCGCGATTTCACACCCGTTTGCACCACAGAATTCGGTGCGGTTGCCCAGCTGGCCCCCGAATTTGCCAAGCGCAAGACCAAGGTGATTGGCGTATCGGTGGACTCGGTCGAAGACCACGGCAAATGGAAGCGCGACATCGAGGCGTTTGCCGGTGCCCCCGCCGATTTCCCGATCATCGACGATACCAGCCTGACCGTGGCCAAAGCCTATGACATGCTGCCCGCCGAATACTATTTGCCCGCCGAAGGTCGCACCCCGGCCAACACAGCGACGGTGCGCACCGTCTATATCATCGGGCCGGACAAGAAGGTGCGGCTGACGATGACCTATCCGATGTCGGTGGGGCGGAACTTCGCCGAAATCCTGCGCGCATTGGATGCGGTGCAAGCCACCGACGGCGTGCCCTTCGCCACCCCAGCCAACTGGGTGCCGGGTCAGGATGTGATCGTGGCGCTGTCGGTTCCGACCGAGGATGCCAAGGCCAAATATGGCGAGCTGGACATCAAGCTGCCCTATCTGCGCTTTGCCAAGCGTCCGGTATAAGCGTGCCATGTTCGACGTGGCGGCCGGAGGACCGGCCGCCATACTGGGCAATTCAAACCTTCCGCGGTGCGGAGGTTAATTTTCTTTTAATGTGCGCTGGACGAGAAGCGGGTTCTCTCGCATCATCCGAATCTTCGTTTGATGCCAAGGGCCGACTTCGTGATCATAAGCCACTCCAAACGCTTCCTTCTTGTTCGCCCGAGAAAGGTCGCAAGCTCGTCCGTGCAATGGGCCTTCATGCCGCATCTTGCAGCAGGTGATCTGGTGATGGGCGTCAATGTTGACGATCTGGAAAACCCGCTACCGACACAGGCCCAGGTTGGGCACTACAGCAAGGGTTGGCCACGGACGATACGGGTACATTCCTCGCTGTCGCGTCTGGTTCATGTGATGGGTGAGGACATCTTGTCCTACAAGGTTATCACCCTCGCACGAAACCCTTGGGATCGCGCGGTGTCAGAGTTCTATGACAACTACCGGAATACCGACATAAAGAGCCATCCACTTGAGGTGCAGCGAGAGACGTTTACCCGGTTTGTTCACAAGGTGTCGCGCTTGACCTTTTCGCGCCGCTTGATCGACAGGCTTGAAGGGCGCAATCGGGCCTGTCGCATGGTTCAGTCCGAACTATGCAATTATAAGGGAAGATTCCGGGCTGATCACGTGATCTTTTACGAGAGCCTTGGACATAACATTGCCGAAGTCGGCAACGCGCTGGGTATTGACCTTAAACTTCCGACACAAAAGGCAAAAGGTGAATGGCGCGCGCCAGCCAGCCGCGATTGGCGCAGCTTTTACACCGATGAAACGCGCGCGTTGATTGCGCAATGCTGCCGAGTTGATATCGATCTTTATGGCTATCAGTATGATGGTGATCGGCTGCCAAATCTACAAAATGTATGACTGGCGCCTTTCACGCTGCATCCCAGGTCATAATCTCTGAGCGCACGACATCTGGAAGCAACATGGCCATTCCTGCACGTGAAATTTCAGCGCGTTGCAAGCGATACATCGGTTGGCGGTCCTTTTTCAGAATCGGACAATGAAGATTCTGTATAAGGGCTAAGGGATGCGCAATCAGGAAATACTTGCCAACTTTCCCTTGATCGATCAGCGCCTCCACCTTTTCACGCCATCCTGGTTCGCCACTGTGCCCCATGAGGCCGCCCACACTATGAATTGATCGTGTATCGACCTGAATCTGATAGTGCAGCACATCCTCCAGTTCGGCATTGCTAAGAGCTTTGAGCGCGGTTTGCATGTCTGACATCCGATACAGCGGCTCGATGCTGAAACCCTTGGCACGAAATGCTTCTGTCAGCTTCATTTCACACTGGCGGATGACCATGAATTTGTTGTCGGTTAGCAGAATATTTCGCCAGTAATCTAAAAATATGGGGTCGTTCACAAGCCGAGGACTGAAACGGTAAAAGTAAGACTGCAAATGCGCCCTATGCGCCTGTTTTGGCGTTTCATTCAGGTAGATGCCATAGATATCCGATTTGGACTCCAGGGCGCGATCCAAAAGCGTGCAGTCATTTGAGACAGGAAACCAGATGCTGTCATTTTTGACGAACAGATTACGGATCTGCGCACCGCGTTCGGACAGCACCAGAATGCCTTCGCGGTAACCGCCAAAGTCATAGCCAAAATTCGGTCGTTCGATCACCAAGTGGCAGTGCGCTTGCAACAAGCCACGGTCAGCGACCGAAAGCGGGCAGTTCGAGATCACGACCGGAGATATGCCATTGGTGGTAAAATGGGTCAGCTCTTCAATCAGCGAAGGCAGAATCCCTTTGGGTTGAAATATCAGGATGACGGCAACATCGGGGCACAAAGGCTGATTGCCCTCGGTCACCGAAACCAGCTTGTGACGGTTTCTATCATAACTTGCGCGCCGCATGGCCCCGAAAAACAGCCACTCAACCTGACTGACCTGTTGTTTCAGCCGCAGCCATTCACGTTGAATTTTCCAAGAGGGGAGTATGGAACGTAAGCTCATGATTATTACCATAAACAACTTTAGATTGAATTTTTTGCACCTCTTTCATCTATTATAAGTTGTGAAAGTTGCCAAGCGACAAAGAAAAAGGGGCCGCAATCGCGGCCCCTGATCGGCGAAAAATGACCGATGTCAGCCTTCGGCCGACTCTTCCTTCTTCTCGGCGATTTCCTCGCCGGTTTCCTGATCGACCATCTTCATGCCAAGGCGCACCTTGCCGCGCTCGTCAAAGCCCAGCAGCTTGACCTTGACCTCTTGGCCTTCCTTCAGGATTTCATTCGGATGGGTCAGGCGCTTGTTGGCGATCTGGGACACATGCACCAGACCATCACGCTTGCCGAAGAAGTTCACAAAGGCGCCGAAATCGACCAGCTTCACAACTTTGCCGGTGTAGATCTGGCCCACTTCCGGCTCTGCCACGATCGACCAGATCATGTCATAGGCCTTCTTGATCGCCTTTTGATCGTTCGAGGCGATCTTGATCATGCCGTCATCGTTGATATCGACCTTGGCGCCCGACACTTCAACGATTTCACGAATGACCTTGCCGCCAGAGCCGATCACTTCCCGGATCTTGTCGGTCGGGATGCTCAGGGTCTCGATCTTGGGGGCATATTCGCTGAAGCCTTGCGGGGCCGACAGCGCCTTGCCCATCTCGGCCAGAATATGCAGACGGCCGTCTTTGGCCTGCGCCAGGGCCTGCTCCATGATCTCGGGCGTGATGCCCGCAACCTTGATGTCCATTTGCAGGCTGGTGATGCCCGCTTCGGTGCCCGCGACCTTGAAGTCCATGTCGCCGAGGTGATCCTCGTCGCCCAGGATGTCGGTCAGCACGGCCCATTTGCCGTCATCTTCCAGAATCAGGCCCATGGCCACACCGGCAACTGGCGCCTTCAGCGGAACGCCCGCATCCATCATCGACAAGCTGCCACCGCAGACCGAAGCCATCGAGGACGAGCCGTTCGATTCCGTGATCTCGGACACGACGCGGATGGTGTAGGGGAAGTCGGTCGGCGCAGGCAGAACCGCCTGCAACGCGCGCCATGCCAGCTTGCCATGGCCGATTTCGCGGCGGCCGGGCGAACCCACGCGGCCAACTTCGCCAACCGAATAGGGCGGGAAGTTGTAGTGCAGCAGGAAGTTTGACCGATAGTTGCCGTTCAGCGCGTCGATGATCTGCTCATCTTCGCCGGTGCCAAGGGTGGTCACAACCAGACCTTGGGTTTCGCCGCGGGTGAACAGGGCCGACCCATGGGTGCGCGGCAGGATGCCGGTTTCCGCGATGATCGGACGGACGGTCTTGGTGTCGCGCCCGTCGATACGGATGCCGTTTGCCACGACGTCGCCGCGCAGGATCGCGGATTCCAGTTGCTTGATCGCCGAACCAAGGTTGGCGTCCTTCTGGTCTTCTTCCGACAGGGCGGCCTTGATCGCGTCAACCGCAGCGCCGATGGCGTTGGTGCGGTCCTGCTTGTCGCGGATCGCAAAGGCGGCGCGCATCTGGGTTTCGCCAGCCGCTTTCACCTTGCCATAGATCGCCGAGATGTCGGGGGGCGAGAAGTCGAAGGGTTCCTTGGCCGACAGTTCGGCAAAGTCGATGATCAGGTCGATCACCGGCTGCATGGCGTCATGGCCGAACTTGACCGCGCCCAGCATCTCGGCTTCCGACAGCTCATAGGCTTCGGATTCCACCATCATCACGGCGGTCTTGGTGCCTGCGATGACCAGATCAAGCCGCTGCTCGGGCTTCATGCGCAGTTGGGTCATGTCATCCATGGCCGGGTTCAGCACATACTGGCCGTTGGTGAAACCAACGCGCGCGGCGCCGATCGGGCCCATGAACGGCACGCCCGAAACGGTCAGCGCGGCCGAAACGGCGATCATGGCAACGATGTCGGGGTCGTTGTGCAAGTCGCAAGACAGCACGGTCGCCATGACCAGCACTTCATGCTTGAAACCTTCAACGAACAGAGGGCGGCAGGGCCGGTCGATCAGACGCGAGGTCAGCGTCTCTTTCTCGGACGGGCGCGCTTCGCGTTTGAAAAAGCCGCCGGGGATCTTGCCGGCCGCATAGTATTTTTCCTGATAATGCACGGTCAGGGGGAAAAAGTCCTGGCCGGGCTTGGGCGATTTCGCAAAGGTCACGTTGGCCATGACCGAGGTTTCGCCCAAGGTGGCGATAACCGAGCCATCTGCCTGACGGGCAACCTTGCCGGTTTCCAGAGTCAGCGTTTCACCGCCCCACTGGATTGATTTCGTTGTGGTATGGAACATCTAGCATCCTCTTGGAAGCACTCCCGGCCCCTGCCGGGTCTTCCGTGTATGGCGGCCCCATTGCCGCCTCCCCCTATCCTTTGCATGCGGCCGGGGGGGCGGCCTCACGTCACAGATGGCGGGGGCCATACAGGAAAAAGTGGCGGATGGGAAGTGTTCGATCAAATCCCGGGCCCCATTGCGCGGCTTCATTGCTGGGGTGGCGGGTTGCGGCAGGCGGGCGATGCCCTACCTTAAAGGCAAATCAAATTCGCGGAGACCGCCATGATCTTCCTCACCCTCCTGTTCGCCTGTGCTGCTGCGGCGGCGTCTGGCGTGATCTTTCCGCCGGGCGAGTGGTATCGCGGGCTGCGGCGAGCATCCTTCACACCGCCCAATTGGGTGTTTCCGGTTGTCTGGACCACGCTTTACATCCTGATTGCCTGGGCGGGTGCGCGGTTGGCAGTGGTGCCGGGGGCGGGGCTGGCGCTGGCCTTGTGGTCGGCTCAGATTGCCCTGAACACCTTGTGGACCCCGGTTTTCTTTGGCGCGCACCGGGTCAAGGCGGGTATGGGTATTCTTGCGCTGCTGTGGCTGGTGGTGGCTGGGCTGATCGTGGTTGCCTTCGGGCTCGACTGGGTCGCGGGCCTGCTGCTGTTGCCCTACATCCTCTGGCTCAGCGTGGCGGCGGCGTTAAACTGGCGGATCTGGCGTGACAATCCGGCAGCGTAAGCCGAGCAAAGGAAAACGCCCGCAGCTTGCGCTACGGGCGTTTCAATCCGAAAACCGGATACGCTTAACGGCGCAGGCCCAGACGGGCGATCAGCGAGGTGTAGCGTGCCTCGTCCTTGGACTTCAGATAGTCCAGCAGTTTGCGGCGCAGCGCGACCTGCATCAGAAGGCCACGACGCGAGTGGTTGTCCTTCTTGTGCGACTTGAAATGCTCGGTCAGGGTAGCGATGCGCGACGACAGGATCGCAACCTGAACTTCGGGCGAACCGGTGTCGCCTTCCTTGGTCGCGTATTCCTTGATCAGGCGGGCTTTTTCTTCGACGGTGATCGACATCGGATGTCTCCTTGCGGTTTTGGGTGACGGCACAAGCCGGGATGTCGTCCAGCAGGGCCCTTGGCTCCCCGTCAGGGGATGGCGGCGTATAGGGGAAATCGGGCGAAAAGGAAAGCCCGTTGTTGCCGTTTACCATCCTGCCAGATTGCAGGCCGGATCATGGCACTTTGTGCTAGGATCATGCCTTGGAAGCCATTGGTTTTCAAGCGGTTAATTTCTGGCAATCAACCTCGCGGCCCCACCCCTGGCCAACGGGAGACGGAGGCGTAAGTGCTTGGTCTGATCGGTTTGATGGGGGCATTGGTTGCGGGCATAATGGTCGACTCGCTGGTTCCGGCCAGCCATGATGGCCCGGATGGGGACGAGGGGGATACCCCGGATACCCACGAAGAGCCGGCGTCACTGGGCGACATTCTGGCCGATGATCCTGTGATCTCGCCCCCTGCCGCCCTGGAAGATGGCATGCCCCATTCCGACGACATCCCCTCCACCGCTGACCCCGCGGAGGATTGGACCGGAGGGCAGGGGGATGACATCCACTCCGCGCACGGCGGCGATGACAATATCAGCGGCGGCGCGGGGCAGGACTTGCTGGGCGGCCGCGACGGCGATGACACGATTGATGGTGGCGCTGGCCATGACGCCGTAGAGGCCGGGGCGGGGGACGACCTCGTCTTCGGTGGGGCGGGGAACGACCTGCTTCATGGCAACGATGGCAAGGATGACCTTCAGGGCGGCGCGGGTGATGACCGGCTTGCCGGTGGCGAGGGCGATGACAGCCTGACCGGCGATGAGGGGAATGATGTGCTGGAAGGCGGCGGCGGAAATGATGTGCTGTCGGGCGGCGCGGGGGATGATGTGGTGTCGGGCGGTCGCGGAAATGACTGGCTGCAAGGCGGCGCGGGGCAGGATACACTGGAGGGCGGCGACGGGAATGACGCGCTGTTTGGCGGCGAGGGGGCGGATTTTCTGAACGGCGGGACGGGCGCGGATGATCTGCACCTGGGGGCCGATGACTGGGGGAATGGCGGCGAGGGCGAGGACCGCTTTCTGCTGGATGACCTGAATTTGGGGGCGGGTGAGATGGCCCATATCAGCGATTTCGACCCGCAGTTGGACCATCTGGTGGTCTATTACGACGCCGTGGCCCACCCCGCGCCCGAGCTTTCCTTGTCGGTCGATCAGGCGGGCGAGGTGACGATTCTGATGGACGGGGTGCCACTGGCCGCGCTGTCAAACGGGGCGGTGCCGGACCTTTCCAGGGTGGAGTTGCGGGCGGCATGAAGCGAGGCCCGCAGGGAAAACTCTGACCCGGATTTCGCGAGTGAAATCCGGGGTAAGGTATTGGAAAGGCTTTGGTTTGTGTTTAATGTTAAGGGTTTGGAAAGGTTTGTTTGAGGCCATTGGCAGGCCGGATTGCCACCCTTGCAGAATTTCGGCGATATGACGAAATTCTGCTGCGTCCGCCCCCCGGGCGGCGGACGCATTCGCGCCCACCGGGGCGGCCCCATCAGAATTTGGCACCGTTGGCGTGGGTGGATAACCCCTTGCCCTTCGGCCGCTGGCCTTCGGTCAACGGCGCGGGCATCCGTCCACAGGACGGCTGCCTTATCGCGCCGGGGGGCCTCACTCACCACATCGCATAGAACGACGTTAAACTCGTGTTTAAAAAGCAGCGTCTGACACTCAAGCCGTCAGTCTGGCAGATCAATTACATCGTGAACATTTGTTACTTTGTAAGCTATTGCCCTTTCACCTTTCTGTATAACAATCACATCAACAACAAACCCCTTCTTAAAAATATTATCGTCAGCCTCTCGGATTTCATGCTTTATTCTCTGCTCAGAAAGCTCTGATGCATAAATAAGTGGGATATCGCGATTGTCTATTTCTGGTATTAACACCCGTTCTCCACTACGCTTCTCGGTAGGAGCATCCTTGATGTCGGAGCGGGTAAATACCATAAGAACCCGTTCAACGGAGCGGTCCGACTTGGCTTCGATTCTCTTGTACTCAGCGTCAATTTTTTTAGATGCTTCTAGAGCTTGCCCTGTAGAGAACTTAAAGGCCGCCCTAACTTGACGTTTTCCGTCTTCAAAAGTAGCAGCTTCTAATTTTGATGATCCATTAGGGTCTCGTGCGATGGCCTCCATGGCATCTGAAAATGTTTTCAGGTCGGATTTTCCAAAGCTAGGCGGGATAGAGCCGGAAGCCAGCTTCTTTATCCTCTCTCCCCATTTTTCCACAAATTCGATTGCTTGCCAGACTTGATCTACATGAGACGCTATGATGGGGAGTGCTGGCGCCACTACAGGTATCAAATCAGCAATGATTGACCCTGATCTAACCTGTTTAACGAATATGACGGCCTCATCCTCCAGATCGTCATTCTGTTTGACGCTTCTTCGGTACTCTGCCGCTAAGGAGGTAAAAGCTCCCACAAAAGCTGAAAGCTCGATTGGCTGTGAGTTCTCGATTGTAAGAGTTAATACTACTGGCGTATCGCGTGTGTCGGGTAACAAGGTCGCTTCAGCCAATTGACTCCCCTATTGTCAGGTTTCTCTATGGTATTTTCTACCTCTGCGACCCTACATTGGGTAATAAAAAATCCAAAGCAAAAAAGTAAACGCCTGCCCGCGAAGGCTTTCGCGGGCGTTCGGCACTGAAAACGCTCCACTGGAGCCTTTTCTCCCCGGCTAAAGCCGGGGCCGCGCCTCACCCATCCATCTTCAACGCATTGATAAACGCCGTCTGCGGAATCTCCACCTTCCCGAACTGGCGCATCTTTTTCTTGCCCTCTTTCTGCTTGTCCAAGAGCTTGCGCTTCCGCGTTGCGTCACCGCCATAGCACTTGGCGGTCACGTCCTTGCGCATGGCGGACAGGGTTTCGCGGGCAATCACGCGGCCCCCGATGGCGGCCTGGATCGGGATCTTGAACATATGGCGGGGGATCAGCTCTTTCAGCTTTTCCACCATGGCGCGGCCACGGGATTCAGCCCGGTCGCGGTGAACCATGATGGCTAGGGCATCCACCGGCTCATCATTCACCATGATCGACATTTTCACGAGGTTATCCTCGCGGTATTCGGAAATCTGGTAGTCAAAGCTGGCATAACCCTTGGTGACCGATTTCAGGCGGTCGTAAAAGTCGAATACCACTTCTGCCAGGGGCAGGTCATATTCCACCATGGCGCGGGTGCCGGCATAGGTCAGGTTCAATTGAATGCCGCGCCGGTCCTGGCACAGTTTCAAAATGTCGCCCAGATAATCATCGGGCACCATGATGGTAGCCTTGATCCGCGGCTCTTCGATATGGTCGATATAGGTCAGGTCGGGCATATCGGCGGGGTTGTGCAATTCGCGCACCTCGCCGTCTTTCATGTAAAGCTTGAAGACCACCGAGGGCGCGGTGGTGATCAGGTCAAGGTCATATTCGCGCTCCAGACGGTCGCGGATAACCTCCAGATGCAAAAGGCCAAGAAAGCCCATGCGAAAGCCGAAACCCAAAGCGGCCGAGGTTTCCATCTCATAGCTGAACGAGGCGTCGTTCAGGGCCAGCTTTTCGATGGCGTCACGCAGGTTTTCGAAATCCGCCGCATCAACCGGGAAAAGGCCGCAGAACACCACGGGCTGGGCGGGTTTAAAGCCGGGCAGTGCCTCGGCGCAGGGCTTTTTCTCATGCGTGACGGTATCACCGACGCGGGTATCACGGACCTGCTTGATGCTGGCGGTGAAGATGCCGATCTCACCCGGCCCCAGTTCGGCAATATCGACCATCTGGGGTTTGAGAACCGCCAGCTTGTCGATGCCGTAGACGGCGCCGGTCTGCATCATCTTGATGCGGTCGCCCTTTTTGACCACGCCATCGACGATGCGGATCATGACGACGACGCCAAGATAGGCGTCATACCAGCTGTCAACCAGCATCGCCTTCAGTGGCGCGTTGGCATCGCCCTTGGGCGCGGGCAGGCGGGTGACGATGGCCTCCAGTACGTCTGGAATGCCGAGGCCGGTCTTGGCGGAAATCGGGATCGCGTTCGAGGCGTCGATGCCAATGACATCCTCGATGTTTTCCTTGACGCGGTCGGGGTCGGCCGCCGGAAGGTCGATCTTGTTCAGCACGGGCACAATGTCGTGGCCCGCATCAATGGCCTGATAGACGTTCGCGAGGGTTTGCGCCTCTACCCCTTGGCTTGCGTCAACCACCAGGAGCGAGCCTTCGACGGCGCGCATCGACCGGGAAACCTCATAGGCAAAGTCAACGTGGCCGGGGGTGTCGATCAGGTTCAGGATATAGGTCTTGCCGTCCTTGGCCGGATATTCGATCCGCACCGTGTTGGCCTTGATTGTGATGCCGCGTTCCCGCTCGATATCCATCGAGTCGAGAAGCTGGGCCTTCATGTCGCGTTCGGCCACCGTGCCTGTCATCTGGATCAGACGGTCGGCGAGGGTGGATTTGCCGTGGTCGATATGGGCCACGATGGAGAAATTGCGGATGAGGTCAAGCTGGGTCATGGGCGGGCGTATATCGGGTTGGATGCAACGCGGGAAGGGGATTCTGGCGCGCGGGTGAGTCGCAGGGCAGGGCGGCCGGTGACGACTGTGCGGGGGCAGGATATGGGGGGGCCGAAGGTGGTGGACACAATTTGGCGGGGCTTGGGGCGGAGGGATGGGCCAGATTCCGCCAAACATCCGGTGGGATTGAAAAAACTGCTTGGGATGGCTAGACTGCGTGGCAGAAAAATACCCGGCGGGAAAAACCGCGCGGGGGACACTGAGGCAGATGATGACCAAGATGATCGTGCGGGCAGCCCTTGCGGCTATGTCCTTTTCCTGTTTTGCGGGTGCTGCATCGGCCGGGCCGATTGAGAGCGCCTGCCTGCGCTCGGACCGCGGGGCTGCAAACCGGGCGCTCTGTGGCTGTATCCAGCAGGTGGCCGATTTCACGTTGCAGGGCGGTGACCAACGTCGCGTGGCCGGGTTCTTCAAAGACCCGGAAAAAGCGCAGTCGGTGAAGATGTCGAAAAGCAGTTCCGACGATGCGTTCTGGGAGCGCTATACCGCGTTCTCCGCGCAGGCAGAGGCCTATTGCGCGGCCCAGTAATCAGCCCTGTGATTGCAATGTTCTGATAAAGCCGTCGCAGGCGGCCTCGATCAGATCCAGTGCACCATCGAAATCGCGGCTGTACCAAGGGTCGGCGATGTCGGTTTTGCCAAGATCTGGCGCATAGTCCAGCAGCAGGCGGGGCCGTGTTCCACCGGGCGGCATCCGCGACAAGGTGTCGCGCAGGTTTGATCTGTCCATGACGAGGATATGGCTAAAGCGGTGAAAGTCACTGGCGGAGATCTGGCGGGCCCTGAGCGCTCGCAGGTCATAGCCCCGGCGGGCCGCTGCCTCGATGGCGGGAAGATAGGGCGGCTCTCCTTCGTGCCAACCGCCGGTGCCGCAACTGTCCACTGTCAGGTCCATCCCCGCTGCCTTGGTGCGCAGCACCGCTTCGGCAGTGGGAGAGCGGCAGATATTGCCCAGGCAGACGAAGAGGACAGCGGTCATTTCGGCGCCTTGCCAAAGCGATAGCCCGCCGCATGATCGGGCAGGGGGATGCCGGGCGCAAGGTCTGTCGCGGGTTGCGGTGCGCCCATGGTCAGGGTGATCGGCAGGTTGCCGGCCCAGACCGGCCAATCCTTATCCTCTGCCGGGTCGCTGTCGCCGGGGGCGGCGGCAGAGACTTTGGCCGACGCTTCATTCAGCGGCAGTGTCAGGATGGCGGTTGCCTTCAGTTCCTGCGCCGTCATCGGGCGAAGTTGGGGCCAGCGGCCGGGGAACATCTGCTCCATCATGGTTTCCAGATGCCTGGCCTTGAGCGCCGGGTCGGTGACGGCCTGCGCTGTGCCCATCACCATCACACAGCGGTAATTGACCGAATGTTCGAGGCCTGACCGCGACAGCACCATGGCATCGGTCAGCGTCACGGTCACGCAGACCGGCCCGCCGGTGGCCGCGCGGGTCATGCGGCTGGCGGATGATCCGTGCCAGTAGATGTGGTCCCCCTCGCGCCATTGCAGGGTGGGGGTGACGACGGGAAAGCCGTCGATCAGGTGGCCAACATGGGCGACCGGCATCGCATCCAGAATCGCGTGGATGGTGTCGAGGTCATAAGCGGCCTTGTCGTGCAGACGGCGAACGCGGGTGCGGGGGCTGGGGGCTTTTGTCATGGGGCAAGGCTAGGCGAGGCGTGCGGCGGGGGAAATGGGAATTCTGAGAGAGTGTCGGGCTTGAGGCGGTGGCGGATGGCCCGCCCCTCTCCACACAGGGGGCGCTTGCGCCGGTGTCGCGGTGCGGAGCACGCATCCTATGGATGTGGTGTGGTCTGTTTTATCAGCCCGCCATTTCGTTAGTTGGGCGAGAGATGGGCAAGGTGTTGGATGGCAGCGCTTTGGTGGGTGGCGTGTTCTCATGCACCCTTGGGCGAAAGCAAAAGGCCCCCGCTTGGGGGGCCTTTCTGTTCATTCCGCCGTCAGAAGCGGCGGCTTTTGCCCTGTGAGCCTTGGCTTGCCCGGCTCTTCATAGGTCAGGTGGATCGCGTCATCCTTGACGCCCACATGCACCGTGCCGCCCTTGACCAGCTTGCCAAAAAGCAGCTCTTCGGCAAGCGGCTTCTTGATGTTTTCCTGAATCACGCGGCCCAAGGGGCGCGCGCCCATCTTGTCATCATAGCCCTTGTCGCCCAGCCAGACCGCCGCCTCTGGCGACAGGTCGATGTGAACATTGCGATCCATCAACTGCGCTTCGAGTTGCAAGACGAACTTTTCCACCACCTGCGAAATGACATCTTTCGACAAGGGCGCGAAAGAGATCACCGCATCCAGACGGTTGCGGAATTCGGGCGTGAAGGTGCGTTCAATCGCGGCGGTGTCTTCGCCGGTGCGACGGTCGCGGTTGAATCCGATCGCCGATTTCGACATTTCGGTCGCGCCGGCATTCGAGGTCATGATCAGGATCACGTTGCGGAAATCCACCGTCCGGCCGTTGTGGTCGGTCAGCTTGCCGTGGTCCATAACCTGCAACAGGATGTTGTAGACATCCGGGTGCGCCTTTTCCATTTCGTCGAGCAACAGCACGCAATGCGGGTCTTGATCGACGCCATCGGTCAGCATGCCGCCCTGATCAAAGCCGACATAGCCGGGGGGGGCGCCGATCAGGCGGCTGACGGCGTGTTTCTCCATATATTCCGACATGTCGAAGCGCAGCAGCTTCACACCCAGCGAAGACGCCAGTTGCTTGGCCACCTCGGTCTTGCCCACACCCGTCGGCCCGGCGAACAGATAGTTGCCGATGGGCTTTTCGGGTTCGCGCAGGCCAGCACGGGCCAGTTTGATGGCCGAGCACAGTGCCTCAACCGCCTTGTCCTGACCGAAAACCACGCGCTTCAGCGTCTTTTCCAGATCGCGCAGGGTTTCCGCATCATCTTTCGAGACATTTTTCGGCGGGATGCGGGCGATCTTGGCGACCACAGCCTCAATCTCTTTGGTGCCAAGCGTCTTGCGGCGCTTGCCTTCGGGCAACAGGTGTTGGGCCGCGCCCGCCTCGTCGATCACGTCAATCGCACTGTCAGGCAGTTTGCGGTCGTGGATATAGCGCGCGGCCAGTTCAACCGCCGATTTGATCGCATCGGCGGTGTAGCGCACGTCGTGGTGATCTTCGAAATGCGGTTTCAGACCTTGCAGGATCTTGATCGCATCCGGCACGGTGGGTTCGTTCACGTCAATCTTCTGGAACCGGCGGCTAAGGGCGCGGTCCTTCTCGAAATGCTGACGGAACTCCTTGTAGGTGGTCGAGCCCATGCAGCGCAGCTTGCCGCCCTGAAGCGCGGGCTTCAAAAGGTTGCTGGCATCCATCGCACCGCCACTGGTCGCACCAGCGCCGATGACGGTGTGAATTTCGTCGATGAACAGGATCGCGTCGGGGTGATCTTCCAACTCCTTCACCACCTGCTTCAACCGCTCTTCAAAGTCACCGCGATAGCGGGTTCCGGCCAGCAGCGCTCCCATGTCGAGGCTGTAAATCGTGGCATGAGCCAGAATTTCCGGCGTCTGCTTGTCCACGATCTTCTTGGCCAGACCTTCGGCAATGGCGGTCTTGCCAACGCCGGGGTCACCCACCAGCAGCGGGTTGTTCTTGCGGCGGCGGCACAGAACCTGAATGGCACGCTCCACCTCTTGTTCACGCCCGATCAGGGGATCAACGTCGCCCTTGCGGGCCTTGACGTTCAGATCGACGCAATACTTGGACAGGGCGGATTCCTTTGCCTCTCCGGCCTCGCCCTTCGGTGTTTCGTGCTGGGTTTCATCGGCGCCAGAGACGGGGCGGGTTTCGCCATAGGATGGGTCTTTCGCCACGCCGTGCGCGATGAAATTCACAGCATCATAGCGGGTCATGTCCTGTTCTTGCAGGAAATAGGCGGCGTTCGATTCGCGCTCGGCAAAGATCGCCACCAGCACATTGGCGCCCGTCACCTCGGTGCGGCCAGAGGATTGCACATGGATCGCCGCGCGCTGGATCACGCGCTGGAACGCGGCGGTGGGCACGGCCTCTGACCCTTCAACCTCTGTTACAAGGGTGGACAGGTCATCGTCGATGAATTCGACCAGCGTTTTGCGCAGATCATCCAGATTGACCGAACACGCCTTCATCACGCGCGCCGCATCAGGCTCGTCAATCAGGGACAAGAGCAGGTGTTCCAGGGTGGCCAGTTCGTGACGGCGCGCATTGGCAAGGGCAAGCGCGGCGTGAATGGCCTGTTCCAGCGTCGTGGTAAAAGATGGCACGTTGAGTGCTCCTGTTCCTGCGGGTCGAGGGCGTCACCTCGACCATGGCCTCATAAGGTAAAGGATCGGTTTTCTGGGACAGGTTTCAAGCCCCATCGCACCGGATTTGTGCTTTCTTTCGAAAGCGGCACAAAATGTGATCATTTCGGAAGCGCGCGAGCCGTCACGGCCCTGTCGCAAGGGGTATTTGGGGCGCGGCGCGGTATTTGCAAGGGGGCTGCGAAGGGCGTGTGAGATCACGCAGCCTACGGGTTGGTCGGATCAGAACCGGTCCTTGCGGGCGCGAATCTCGGTAAAGACCTCAAGCTCGCTGGCATCTGGCAGGCCGACGGCGGCTTTGACCTGCGGCAGGTGGCAGCGCAGGTAAGGATTGGTTGCCAGCTCTTCCGACAAAAGCACCGGCACCGTAGCCTTGCCTTCGGCCCGCGCGGCGGTGCAGGCGGCGATGCGGGCTTGCAGCGCGGGGTTCTCGGGTTCGATCGTCGCGGCAAAGCGCAGGTTCGAGGCGGTGTATTCATGGCCCGAGCAGATCACGGTTTCAGGCGGCAGGGCGGCCAGCTTTTGCAGGCTCGCGAACATCTCGGCCGGGGTGCCTTCGAACAGGCGTCCACAGCCGCCCGACATCAGGCTGTCGCCGGTGAAAGCCAGATTCGAGCCGGGGAAATGCAAGGCGATGTGGCCCCGGGTATGGCCGGGCACGTCAATCACCCGGCCTGATTCCCGCGCCACCTCGACCAGATCGCCCTGTTCCAGCGACCAGTCGAGCCGCGGCAGTCGATGGCGATCCGCCTCTGCCCCGCAGACCTTGGCGCCCGTCACCTCGCGCAGTTCCGCCACAGCCTGAATATGGTCATCATGATGATGTGTCAGGAAAATATCAGACAAGAGCCATTCGCGTTTCAGCAGCTCTTTCAGGATCGGCCCGACTTCGGGCGCATCGACCAAGGCGGCCCGGTTGGTGCCGCGAGCATGCAGCAGATAGGCATAGTTGTCTTGCAGGCAGGGGATCGTGACGAGTTCAAGCGGCATGGTTTTCTGCGTTTTCCTCGGTATGTTGAGGCAGTTTGAACCGAAGGGCGGGCGGCTGCAATGCACCTCGACGTGCTGGACCTGCGGAACTTTTACTATCGCACCCAATTGGGGCGCGTGGCGCAGCGCGCGATCCGCGACCGCGTGGTTGAATTCTGGCCGCCGTTAAGCGGGCAGACGGTGGTGGGGTTCGGCTTTGCCGTGCCCCTGCTGCGGCCCTATCTGGCCGAGGCGCGCCGGGTGATCGGGCTGATGCCGGGTCCGCAGGGGGTGATGCCCTGGCCCGCGGGCATGGAGAATGTCAGCGTGTTGTGCGAGGAAACCCAGTGGCCCATTTCGACCGGGCTGGTGGACCGGCTGGTGATGATGCACGGGCTGGAAACCTCGGACCACCCCGCCGCCCTGCTGGAAGAGGCGCACCGCGTGCTTGGCCCCGGCGGGCGGGTGCTGTTCGTGGTGCCCAACCGCGCAGGCCTGTGGTCGCGCAGCGATGCGACGCCCTTCGGTGTGGGCCGCCCCTATTCGGCGGCACAGCTTGAAGCACTGATCAAGCAGCATGGCTTCACCCCCGAGGTCAGCCGGACACTGCTGCACGCCCCGCCCAGTCAGGCGCCGTTCTGGCTGCGCACAGCAGGGTTCTGGGAAGGGGTCGGACGGCGGTTGCCCTGGCTGTCTGGCGGCGTTTTGATGATCGAGGCGTCAAAGCAGACCTATGCGCCGACGCGTGGCGGGTTGGGGGCGGTAGTGCGTCGTCCGCTTCGGGTGCTGGAAGGGGTGGGGCAGCCGGTGCCCACGCCGCAGGTGACGCCGCGCCACGAATCCTGATCACCGCCGCGTGAGGAGGCCGTGAAGGCGCGCGTGATTCTGCCCGATCTTGCTGGAGAAAGTGCCCGCAGGGCCGTGCCTTTCCTGCCGCAGTGCAGCGAACACATATTTGCCGCATCTTTTTTGGCGACCCTTGGCAGGCCTTCCCGGTTGCTACGTTACAATCCCTCTGCTAATGACGCCCGAAATCTGAAGACGTATGCCCCAGTGTACGCCGCCAATCGGGTCGTGACCCGAGGACGGTGAAGGGGGGCCTAAGACAGCGGAAGGGATGACGTGTCCGAACCAGCTTCGATCTCGCTCGGCATTGCAGGGCGCTATGCCCAAGCCTTGTTCGAGCTTGCCAAGGACGGCAAGGCGCTGAAAGCGCTGGAAACCGATGCCGATGCTTTGGGAGAGGCGCTTGCCGCCAGCCCCGAGCTGCGCGAGGTGATCGCATCTCCGGTTGTCACCCGTGAAGAGCAGGCCCGCGCCATTGCCGCTGTTGGTGAAAAGCTGGGTCTGTCGGCGCTGACCGCCAATACGCTGGCGCTGATGGCGGGCAACCGCCGCCTGTTCGTGCTGCCGCATCTGGTCGCGAACCTCAAGGCCCGCATCGCCGATGAAAAAGGCGAAGTCACGGCAGAGGTGACCTCTGCTGCCAAGCTGACCGCCGCACAGTCGAAAAAGCTGGCTGAGACGCTGAAGGCCAAGATCGGCAAGACCGTCAAGCTGAACACCACCGTTGATGAGACCCTTATCGGCGGACTTATCGTCAAGCTGGGCTCGACCATGATCGACACGTCGGTCAAGTCGAAGCTCGCTTCCCTGCAGAATGCAATGAAAGAGGTTGGGTGATGGGAATCCAGGCTGCTGAGATCTCTGCGATCCTCAAGGAGCAGATCAAGAACTTTGGCAAAGAAGCCGAAGTGGCCGAAGTGGGCCGGGTGCTGTCGGTTGGCGACGGTATCGCCCGCGTTCACGGGCTGGACAATGTTCAGGCCGGTGAAATGGTGGAATTCCCCGGTGGCATCCGCGGCATGGCGCTGAACCTGGAAGTCGATAACGTCGGTATCGTTATCTTCGGGTCCGACCAGGACATCAAGGAAGGCGACACCGTCAAGCGCACCAAGTCCATCGTGGACGTGCCCGCTGGCAACGCCCTTCTGGGCCGCGTGGTTGACGGTCTGGGCAACCCGATCGACGGCAAGGGCCCGATTGCGGCGACCGAGCGTCGTGTGGCCGACGTCAAGGCCCCCGGCATTATCCCGCGCAAATCGGTGCATGAACCGATGGCAACCGGCCTGAAGGCCGTGGACGCCATGATCCCGGTTGGCCGCGGCCAGCGCGAACTGATCATCGGCGACCGTCAGACCGGCAAGACCGCCGTGGCGCTGGACACCATCCTGAACCAGAAGTCTTATAACGAGGCTGCCGGTTCGGACGAATCGAAGAAGCTTTACTGCATCTACGTCGCCATCGGGCAAAAGCGCTCGACCGTGGCGCAGCTGGTGAAGAAGCTGGAAGAGACCGGCGCGATCGACTACACGATCGTCGTGGCTGCCACCGCTTCGGACCCCGCGCCGATGCAGTTCCTGGCGCCCTATTCGGCAACCGCCATGGCGGAATTCTTCCGCGACAACGGCCGCCATGCGCTGATCATCTATGATGACCTCTCGAAGCAGGCCGTGGCTTACCGCCAGATGTCGCTGCTGCTGCGCCGCCCGCCGGGCCGCGAAGCCTATCCGGGCGACGTGTTCTATCTGCACTCTCGCCTGCTGGAGCGTTCGGCCAAGCTGAACGAGGATTTCGGCGCTGGTTCGTTGACGGCGCTGCCGATCATCGAAACCCAGGGCGGCGACGTGTCGGCCTTTATCCCGACCAACGTGATCTCGATCACCGATGGCCAGATCTTCCTGGAAACCGAGCTTTTCTACCAGGGCATCCGCCCGGCTGTGAACACCGGTCTGTCGGTGAGCCGCGTGGGGTCGTCCGCGCAGACCAACTCGATGAAAACGGTTGCCGGTCCGGTGAAACTGTCGCTGGCACAGTACCGCGAAATGGCGGCGTTTGCCCAGTTCGGTTCCGACCTTGACGCCTCGACGCAAGCCCTGCTGAACCGGGGCGCGCGTCTGACCGAGTTGATGAAGCAGCCGCAATACGCGCCTCTGACCAACGCGGAAATCGTCTGCGTGATCTATTCGGGCACCGCCGGCTTCCTTGACAAGATTGCCGTCAAGGACGTGGGCCGGTTCGAGGCTGGTCTGGTCAAGTTCCTGCGCACCAAGCGCAAGGATATTCTGGACTGGATCACCAGCGCCGATCCCAAGATCAAGGGTGCCGACGAGCAGAAGCTGAAAGACGCGATCGCGGAATTCGCAAAAGACTTCGCTTGAGCGGCCTGAAAGGACAGGGACATGCCCAGCCTTAAGGACCTTAAAAACCGGATCCAAAGCGTCAAAAACACGCGGAAGATCACGAAGGCCATGCAGATGGTGGCCGCGGCGAAACTTCGCCGCGCCCAGGAAGCTGCGGAAGCCGCCCGGCCTTATGCCGAGCGGATGAATGCGGTGATGGGTGCGCTGGCTTCGGGCGCTGCCAATTCTGCTGGTGCCCCGCGCCTTTTGGCCGGGACCGGCGCCGACAAGGTGCAGCTTTTGGTCATCATGACCTCAGAGCGTGGCCTGTGCGGCGGCTTCAACACCACCATCGTCCGCCTTGCGCGGGCGAAGATTCAGGAACTGCTGGCGGCAGGCAAGACGGTCAAGGTTCTGACCGTCGGCAAGAAGGGCCGCGAGCAGTTGAAGCGCGACTATGGCCAGTACTTCGTCGGTCATGTTGATCTGAGCGACGTCAAGCGGCTGGGCTATTCGAACGCGCAAGGGATCGCGCGGGAAATCCTGTCGCGCTATGACGGCGGCGAATTCGACGTGGCGACGCTGTTCTACAACCGCTTCCAGTCGGTGATCAGCCAGATCCCGACCGCGAAACAGGTGATCCCGGCGGCGTTTGATGCGCCTGCGGGCAGCGCTTCGGCCCTGTATGACTATGAGCCGTCAGAGGAAGGCATTCTGGCCGACCTTCTGCCGCGCGGCGTGGCCACGCAGGTCTTTACCGCTCTTTTGGAAAACGGCGCCTCGGAACAGGGTGCGCGGATGTCCGCCATGGACAACGCGACGCGCAACGCGGGCGACATGATCAACAAGCTGACGATCCGCTACAACCGGAGCCGTCAGGCCGCGATCACCAAAGAGCTTATCGAAATCATTTCGGGCGCCGAGGCGCTCTGAGGAACCGGAGAAACGACAATGGCACAAGGCAAAGTCACGCAGGTGATCGGCGCTGTCGTGGACGTTCAGTTCGAAGGCGCGCTGCCGGCGATTCTGAACGCGCTTGAGACGGACAACAATGGCAAGCGGCTGGTTCTGGAAGTCGCACAGCACCTGGGCGAAAACACCGTCCGCGCGGTTGCGATGGACGCAACCGAAGGTCTGGTTCGCGGCGCTGCCGTGAAAGATCTGGGCGCGCCGATTTCGGTCCCCGTCGGTTCGGCCACGCTGGGCCGCATCCTGAACGTCATCGGCGAGCCGGTGGACGAAAAGGGCCCGGTCAACGCCACGGCCACCCGCGCGATCCACCAACCCGCCCCGGCCTTTGCCGATCAGGCGACCGAAAGCCAGATTCTGGTGACCGGCATCAAGGTGATCGACCTTCTGGCCCCCTATACCAAGGGCGGCAAGATCGGCCTGTTCGGCGGTGCCGGTGTGGGCAAGACGGTTCTGATCATGGAACTGATCAACAACATCGCCAAGGTTCACTCGGGCGTGTCGGTGTTCGCCGGTGTGGGTGAACGGACCCGTGAAGGCAACGACCTTTATCACGAAATGATCGAGTCCGGTGTTATCGACATCGAAGACCTGACCAAATCGAAAATCGCGCTGGTGTATGGCCAGATGAACGAGCCTCCGGGTGCGCGGATGCGGATTGCGCTGTCGGGTCTGACCCTGGCCGAACAGTTCCGCGACGAGACCGGCGCCGACGTGCTGTTCTTCGTGGACAACATCTTCCGCTTTACCCAAGCGGGTTCGGAAGTGTCGGCTCTCTTGGGCCGTATCCCTTCGGCCGTGGGCTATCAGCCGACGCTGGCGACCGACATGGGTGCCATGCAGGAACGCATCACCTCGACCAAGAATGGCTCGATCACCTCGGTGCAGGCCGTCTACGTTCCGGCCGACGACCTTACCGACCCGGCGCCCGCCACCTCGTTTGCCCACCTTGACGCCACGACCGTTCTGGATCGTGCGATCTCGGAAAAAGGCATCTATCCGGCTGTGGACCCGCTGGGCTCGACCTCGCGTCTGCTCGATCCGCTGATCATTGGCGAAGAGCATTATACCGTGGCAACCAGCGTGCAGAAGGTGCTGCAACGCTACAAGTCGCTGCAGGACATCATCGCCATCCTCGGGATGGACGAACTGTCCGAAGACGACAAGACCGCCGTTGCCCGCGCCCGCAAGCTGGAGCGTTTCCTGAGCCAGCCGTTCGACGTGGCAAAGGTCTTCACCGGATCGGACGGCGTTCAGGTGCCGCTGGAAAAGACCATCGCCTCGTTCAAGGCGGTTGTTGCCGGTGAATATGACCACCTGCCGGAAGCCGCCTTCTACATGGTCGGCGACATCGAAGAAGTGAAAGCCAAGGCTGCCAAACTCGCCGCGGCTGCGGCGTAAGGGGGCGACATGGCTGGCACCATGCAGTTCGATTTGGTCAGCCCTGAACGGAAGCTCGCTTCCGCACAGGCGACCGAGATCATGATTCCGGGCGCCGATGGCGACATGACGGCGATGGAGGGGCATGCCCCCACCATCACCACGCTGCGTCCCGGCCTGCTGCGCGCGGTGACGACCGAGGGTGTCAAATCCTATGTCGTGACAGGCGGCTTTGCCGAAATCGGCGCGGCCAATGTGACGGTTCTGGCCGAGCGTGCCGTTCCGGTCGAGGAAGCCACCGGCACCGTGCTGGATGACATTCTGGCCGAGGCCCGCTCGCTGGCTGCCGCCGCACTGCCAGAGGACAAGAACGCCGCCGACAAGGTGGTGAACGACGTTCTGGCACTGCGGGATGCGGTGCTTTCGCATCACTGAGCGATCACAGGCAAATGACGGATCGGGGCCCTTCGGGGCCCTTTTTCGTCACAAAATCGTCTTGGCCCGGCCCCGAGCGGCTTCTATCCTGCACCTAGGGGAGCGTTGGGGATGAAGCGTATTTCAACCACTTGCGTCGGTATCCAGCAAGGCACGCGGGTGCTGTTTTCCGACTATGCCGATGGCGGGCAGATGTGGACCGGCACTGGCGAGCGTGAAAGCCGCCATATCGTGACGTTCAAGGAGCCGTTCATCGCGCCGCCTTCGGTTCTGGTGGGCATAGCGATGTGGGACATCGACCATCGCCATAACGCCCGCGCCGACCTTGTGGCCGAAAACATCAGCGCAACCGGCTTTCACCTGGTGTTTCGCACCTGGGGCGACACACGCATCGCGCGGGTGCGCGCAGACTGGACCGCCCTCGGCCCGGTGCGGGACGAGGATGACTGGGACGTGGCATGAACGGTGCGTGAATTCACGCATCCTAGGGCATTTGGGTAAGTTGCGTGGTCCCCACTCACCATTCCGGTCAGCCGCGCGGGTAGAACCCTTCATAGATCGGGGTCAGGGTATCGGTTTCAAACAGCGACGACACCGACATGCCGCCCCAGATGTTCAGGATGGCTTGCGCAAACATCGGTGCGGTCGGCACGATGCGGATGTTCTTCGCCGCCTTGACCTTGTCGGTCGCCTCGATGGAATCGGTGATCACCAGCGATTTCATCACCGAATTCTGCACCCGCTCCACCGCAGGCCCCGACAGGACGCCATGGGTGATATAGCTGTGAACCTCGGTCGCACCCGCCTCCATCAGCGTTTCGGCGGCTTTGCACAGCGTGCCCGCGGTGTCGCAGATGTCATCGACGATGATGCACTTGCGGCCCTTCACATCACCGATCACCGTCATGCCGGACACTTCGCCCGCCTTCTCGCGCCGCTTGTCCACGATGGCGAGGGGGGCGTTGATCCGTTTGGCCAGTTCACGCGCCCGCGCCACACCGCCCACGTCGGGCGAGATGATCATCAGGTCTTCCATCTGGCCTTTGAAGTGATGCTCGATGTCCAGTGCAAAGATCGGGCTGGCATAAAGGTTGTCCACCGGAATGTCGAAGAATCCCTGAATCTGTGCGGCGTGCAGGTCCAGCGTCAGGATGCGGTCAATGCCTGCCGTCTCGATCAGGTTCGCGACAAGCTTGGCCGAAATCGGAGTGCGGGCCTTTGACCGGCGGTCTTGCCGTGCATAACCGAAATAGGGGATCACAGCGGTGATGCGGCTGGCCGAAGACCGGCGCAGCGCGTCGGTCATGATCAACAGTTCCATCAGGTTGTCGTTCGCCGGGTTCGAGGTGGGCTGGATGACATACATGTCCTCGCCGCGCACATTCTCGAACACCTCGACGAAAATCTCTTGATCGTTGAAGCGTTCGACTCGCGCATCGACCAGATTGACCGAGGTGCCCCGGTGCATCGACATCCGCCGCGCGATAGAGCGGGCCAGCGTCAGGTTCGCGTTGCCGGAAATCAGTTTGGGTTCGGTGAGGGCGGGCATGGGGATCTCCGGTCGGGGCGGATTCGTTGCGTTGACACCGCTTATCACCCGGCTAGGGTCTTGCAAACCGATGCGGGGCAGGGAAACGGGCGCGAAATGACACAGATTGACTACTTTCTGGCGCTGCAGTCGCCCTATGTCTATCTGGCGGGCCGCCGCCCGGCCGAGATTGCTGCGAAACATGGCGCAAAGCTGGTGTATCGGCCACTGGATGTGGCGCAGCTTTTCCCGCGTACTGGCGGCAAGGTGCGCGAAGAGCGTCACCCATCGCGCAACGACTATGGCACGCAAGACCGGGCGCGGCAGGCGCGCAAACTGGGCGTGACATTGGACGCCGCCCCCCTGTTCCGGTCGGCCAACCCGGCCCCGGCGGCCTATGCGCTGATTGCGGCGCAGGCAGCGGGTGGCGGCGATCTGGCCGGGTTCGTGCAGGCGATTGGACGGGCGCTATGGGCAGAAGGCAAGGATTTCTCGGATGATGAGGTGATCCGCGCCGCGCTGGCGGCAAACGGGTTCGACCCGGCAGTGGCCGACCGGGGCATGCTGATGGCGGCGGAAACCTATGCCGCCAACCTGGAGGATGCCGTGGCAGCCGGGGTCTTTGGCGTGCCGTTCTTCGTGGTGGGCGATCAGAAATTCTGGGGGCAGGATCGGCTGGACGATCTGGACCTGTATTTGCAGGGCAAGCTGTGAATGACTGATCTGCCGCCCCACCGCGCGTGGGGGCCAAGCGACGCGCCCCCGGTTCTGGCGCTGCATTGTTCGCTGTCGCATGCCGGGGAGTGGTCCGCGCTGTCTGCGCTGTTGTCGGGCGTGCGGCTGGTGGCTGCTGATCAGCCGGGCCATGGCCATCAGCCGGATTGGGACGGGCAAAGCGATTTGCACGCACAGGCGGTGCGCGAGGCGGCAGCGGCGGCCGGAATGCTTGGGTCGCCCGTCGATGTGATCGGCCATTCATTTGGCGCAACGGTCGCCCTGCGGCTGGCGTTAGAGCGGCCCGATCTGGTGAAGCGTTTGGTTCTGGTTGAACCTGTCCTGTTTGCCGCGGCGGAAGGTGACCCGGCCTTTGTGGCCTTTCAATCGCGCAATGCGCAGTTGCCAAGGCTGATCGCGGCGGGCGGGGCCGAGGCGGCGGCAGCGGCGTTCTACGCCGACTGGGGCGGCGGGGCTGACTTCGCCAGCCTGCCTGCGGGGTTGCGGGCCTATATGGTGGCGCGGATCGCAATCATCCCGGCGCAGAACGGCGTGCTGGTTCAGGATGAGGCTGCACTGCTGGCCGCAGGGCGGCTGGAGGGGCTGCGCTGTCCGGTGCTGCTGGTAGAGGGCACCGCCAGCCCGCCCGTTGTAGCGGCAATCCAGACCACCTTGGCGCGGCGTTTGCCCGATGCGCGGCGCGAATGCGTGGACGGGGCGGGGCATATGTTGCCGGTGACCCATGCCGCCGCGCTTGCGCCCTTGGTGGCGGCACATCTGGCCTAAAGGGCAGACAGGAAACGATCCACATCGTCGGTGGTTGTGGACCAGCTTGTCACCAGCCGCGCAGCCTCACGGCCCTTCGGCGCGGGCATGTCGTAATAGGCGGCTGCGGCGGCTTGCAGACGGGCATGGGTGCCTGCGGGCCATTCGGGGAACAGGATGTTGGCCTGCGCCGGATGGGTCAGTGTGACGCCGGGTTTGGCCATCAGCCCGGCGGACAGACGCGCAGCCATGGCATTGGCATGGCTTGCCAGCCGCAGCCACAGCCCGTCTTGCAGATAGGCCGACATTTGCGCCGACAAAAAACGGTGTTTGGAAAACAGATGCCCGCCCCGCTTGCGGCGCAGCTCAAACTCCCACGCCTTGGCGGGATCAAAGATCACCACCGCCTCGACCCCCAGACAGCCGTTCTTGGTGCCGCCGAAGGACACAAGGTCGATGCCGGCCTTCCATGTCATCTCTGCCGCCGTAGCACCAGTTGCGGCCAGCGCATTGGCAAAGCGCGCGCCGTCCAGATGGCAGGGCAGGCCTTGGGCGGCGGCGGTCAGGGCGGCAATCTCGGCAGGGGTGTAAACGGTGCCTGCTTCGGTCACATTGGTGATGGTGACCATGCCCTTTTGCACGCCATGCACACTGGTGCCGGTGCGGGTCAGCACAGGGGCGAGCGTTTCGGGCGTCATCTTGCCATGGTCACCCGGCACCAGGGCCAGCTTGGCCCCGTGGGTGTAGAATTCGGGCGCGCCGCATTCATCCTCGGCGACATGGGCATGCTCATGGCAGAACACCGCGCCCCAGGGCGGGCAGGTCAGGGCAAGGCACAGCGAGTTGGCGATGGTGCCGGTGGCGACCAGATAGACGGCGGCCTCTGGTGCCTCAAACGTGTTGCGCAGTTGCGTGGTAACCTGCGCCATCAGGTCATCGGCCCCATAGCTGCGGGCGTACCCGGCGTTTGCCGCCTGAAGTGCCGTCATGATTTCGGGCGCAGCACCCGAGGCATTGTCGGATGTAAACCACATCAGGGCGTTTCCTCGATGATGTAATCGTCCCAGTCGTCCTCATCCACCTCGAACTCTGGCACGGTCCAGCCGCGCACCGACTGGCCCGCCGCATGCGGGCTTTCGGGGTCGCCTGTAACAAGGGGGTGCCAGTCGGGCAGCGGCTCTCCGGCCCAAAGCAGGCGGTAGGCGCAGGTCTTCGGCATCCAATAGGCAATTTTCGGCAGGGTCTTGGGCGTCAGGCGCACGCAATCGGGCACGAACTGATGGCGGATTTCATATTGCGTGCAGCGGCAGGTCTGCCCATCCAGCAGGCGACAGGCGACACGGGTATATTCCACCTCGCCCGTATCCTCATACTCGATCTTGTTCAGACAGCATTTGCCGCAGCCATCGCACAGCGCCTCCCATTCGGGGGCGGTCATCTTTGACAGGGGAACGGTTTCCCAGAACCGGGGGCGCAAGGTGGTCATGGCGCCGACAATATCCTGCGGGCCTGTTCCACGTCTGCGGCCATTTGCACCAAAAGCGCGGGCAATCCGTCGAATTTCATCTCTGGCCGCAGATAATCGACCAGCGCAACCGACAGGTGCTGGCCATAAAGATCGCCCTTGAAATCCAGAAGGAAGGTTTCAAGGTTCGGGGCGTTTTCGCCAAACATCGGCCGCACCCCAAGCGAGGAGGCCCCCAGATAGCTGCCCGCCTGCGGCCCGGTCAGCACATCGACGCGCGTGGCATAGACCCCCAGCTTTGGCAGGTGCAGTCCCGCGACAGACATGTTCGCGGTAGGATAGCCCAGCTCGCGCCCGCGCTTTTCGCCGTGGATCACCTCGCCGTCAATGCGGTGCCAATGGCCCAGCATGGCGGCGGCATCGCGCGGGCGGCCTTCGGCCAAAGCGGCGCGGATCGCGGTTGACGAAATCTCATCCGGGCCGTGGCGGACCATCTCAGCCACGGTGATGCCAAAGCCGTGGCGGGTGGCCAGCGATTTCAGGGTTGCGACCGTGCCCTTGCGGCCCTTACCAAAGCAAAAATCACTGCCCACGACCACATGGGCCACGCCAAGGCCATTGACCAGAACCTGTTCGACAAAGGCATCCGGGGTCAGGCCCGCAAGTGTGGCGTCAAAGGGCAGCTCATAAAGGTGGTCTACCCCCAGCTTGGCCAGCCGGTTGGCCCGCGCCTCGGCGTTCATCAGGCGAAAGGGCGGGGCGTCGGGGCGAAAGAACTCGCGTGGATGCGGCTCGAAGGTCACGACGCCAAGGGGGGCATGGCCGCGCGCCTCGGCAATCACCGCCTGATGGCCAAGGTGAAGGCCGTCGAAATTGCCCATTGCGACGGATGCGCCGCGCGCCGCTTCGGGCAAACCCTGCCAGTGACGGTGAACCTGCATCTTTCCCCGGATCGGCGGGGAAAGCCCCGCTAGTCGAACTTGCGGCTAGGCGCCAGAACCAGCGCCTCGCCCTTCAGGACCACGGTATTACCCACCGCGCAATGGGTTTCAAGGGTCACGCGGCGGCGGGCGTGGTCGATGGCGATCACCTTGACCTCGGCATGAACCCGGTCGCCGGGGCGGACAGGGGCCATGAACTTCAGGCTCTGGCCCAGATAGACCGTGCCATGGCCGGGCAGTTGTTCACCAATGACGGCGGAAATCAGCCCGGCGGTCAGCATGCCATGGGCAATCCGACCCTGAAAAATGGTATCCTGAGCATAGGCGTCGTCCAGATGCACCGGGTTGCGGTCGGTTGACACTTCGGCAAACAGCTCAATGTCGCGGTCGGTCACCGTTTTATCCAGATAGCGGACCATGCCCACCTCCAGATCTTCAATGCAGATCGTTCCGCGAGGCAGATTGTGCTGGCTGTCAAGCATGTCGCGATTCCCGGTGCTCATGCGGTGCAGCATAGATCATGCTGCGCCGCAGCGCAATATGATCGCGCATGAATTGTGCCATAATGCGACCAAGGCCGCAATAATGTTACCGGACCGTTACGCCAGGAACGGCATTGCCCAAGGGGGCGAAAGGCGTTGCTGCGCCAGCCAGCTGTCAAGCAGGGCCTTGTCGGGGTTGACCGGGTCTGGCCCGAAATGTGCGGTGGCAATACCGCCGGTGATGAACAGCGCGTCCAACCCTTCGGCTTGCGCGCCCTGAATATCGGTGGCGATGCCGTCCCCGATGCACAGGATGCGCGCCTCCTCCAGCCCAAGGCGCTGGCGGGCCAGATCATAAATCGGCGGATGCGGCTTGCCATAATAGCTGGCCGCGCCGCCCATGGCCACGAAGTCCTCGGCCAAAGCCCCCGCGCACCAGACCCGCTTTTCCCCCATATCCACCACGATGTCGGGGTTGGCACACAGCATCGGCAGGTCGCGCGATTTTGCCAGCAAAAGCGTGGTGCGATAGTCTTCGGGCGTCTCGGTGCTGTCATCGGCAAGGCCGGTGCAGACCACGCCTTCGGCCTCCAGCATCCCCACACGCTGAATAGGTTCCCCGACAAGGGGCTGATTTTCTGGCGTGATCTCCTCAAAGAACGGCAGATCCTTGTCGGCGCCAATATGAAACACCTTGCGCCCCACGGCCCCATGCAACAGCGCCGCCTGCGCCGCATCGCCCGAGGCGACGATGATATCCCAGGCATCGCGCGGCAGCCCCATGCCCACCAACTGCCGCTCCACCGCCATCCGAGGGCGCGGAGCGTTGGTCATCAGAACAACCTTGCCGCCCTTGGCCCGGAACGCCTGCAAGGCCGCCACCGCGGCAGGGAAGGGCGCCTTGCCATTGTGCAGGCAACCCCAAAGGTCGCAGAACACCACGTCATAACGGTCGGAAATATCGGCAAGCGAAGTGATCAGTTCGGTCATGGCATCCCCTCGGGTCGCCCCATCCCTAGCCCGCGCCGTGTAAAAGAAAAAGGGGCGCAACCGCCCCCCATCATCTGTTCATAAATATCCCACGGGGGTGCGGGGCTGTGAAACCCCCGCTGCCGCCGCTTACAGCTTCAGTGCCGGGATGATCTGCTTCTTGCGGCTCATCAGGCCCGGAATCACCACGGTGTCTCCCGAAACCTTCACGCCGAACGAGGCCTCTGCCAGCCCTTTGACCAGATCGTTCGGCACCAGCAGCGTGGCCTCTTCCTTCAGGATGTCGATGACGAACAGCAGCACCTGATCGGCACCGTCTTCGGTTGCCACGGCGGGCATCGCGGCCATCAGGCTGGCCTTGCGGTCCAACAGAACCTTGGGCGCGGTGGTTTCCAGCACCGAGACGCGCAGTTCCTTGCCCGCGACGTTGTATTCCTTGCTGTCCATCCGCAGCAATTCGGCATCCGAGAAGGACGACACGTCCGACTTGGCTTCGAACATCGCGGTCGCCAGTTCGTTGATCGAAACGCCCAGATCGGCGGCCAGTTTCTCGGCCACGGCGCGGTCATGGGCGGTGGTGGTCGGGCTGCGGAATTCCAGCGTGTCGGACAGGATGCAGGACAGCATCGCGCCCTTGATCGCCTTGGGCGCCTTGGCCACATCGGCGCCCATCAGGTCGTGCATCACGGTCGCGGTGCAGGCCAGCGGGCGGATGGTGATGTCGATCGGGGTCTTGGTCTTGATGCCGCCAACCAGCATGTGATGGTCGATGATCGCTTGGATCTTGGCGTCATTGATCGAAGGCGGCAGTTCGGCGGGGTTGTTGGTGTCCACGATCACCACTTTGTCGTCGGCCGTCACGTCCGCGATGATCGCGGGCTTGTCCAGGCCCCAATGGCGCAGCACAAAGGCCGCTTCGGTGTTGGGTTCGCCCAGCAGCACGGCCTTGGCGGGGGTGCCCTTCACCTCGGACAGATACCAGGCCCAGACGATGGGCGATCCGGTCGAGTCGGTGTCGGGGGATTTGTGGCCGAAGACGAGGGTGGTCATGGGTCTGCCTCTGAAGATCGGAAGTTTGGCGCCCCTTTAGCCCACAAGAACCCTGTTGTCACGGGCCGAGGATGCCGCAGCCCGCTTGCACATTAAAAAGCGCGGTCCAATCATGGCCCGTCGAGCCGGGTGATCGCCCAGCCGTCCTGCGCCAGAAGGTTCAGCACGCCCTGTTCGCCCGGCAGATGCAGCGCGCCAAAGGCCACCAGAACCGGGCCTTTTGCAGCTGCCGCATCGATCACCGGAATCCACGCCCGGTTGCGGGCGTTGATCATCGTCTCTTCCATCGTGGCAAATTCCTGCGCCACCTGTTCGGGGGTATAGCCGGGCAGCTTCAGCGTTTCGGCGCGCATGAATTCCCAGATCAGGCGGTTTTCACCGGCGAAATATTGCGCGGCAAGGGTGGCGGACATGTCTTCGGCGCCATCCACCATCGCCAGCGCAGAGGTGATCATCGACTCCTGATCCTGCCGGGACAGAGTGTCAAAGATGCGGAACACGGTGTCATAGGGTTCCAGTGCCTGCACCGGCGTACCGCGCGCCGTGGCGGCATCGATCAACTGCCTGTCCAGCCCGTTCGGTGTGCCAATGTCGGTCAGGGCACAGGTCGGAATCGACAGCATCATCGAGATATACCAGGGCCGGAACTTGGCAGCCATAAAGCCGGGGATGCCGCGGTCGGCCATGGCTTGCGACAGGCGGGTCCAGGTTTCTGGGGGCAGCGTTTCGGGCAGGGTGGGGCCATCGGTGATGACCAGCAGCGCCGGTTCGCGGGCGATACGCTCTTTCAGCGCCTTTTCCTCGTCGGGCCCGGCCTCGACCAAAAGGGCGGTGGCCTTGTCCAGCGCGGGCAGGGCCGAGGCAAGCATCGGCGCAATGCGGGGATCGTCCAGATGATAGGTGCCGATCAGGTCAACCACTTGCCCCGCCTTTTCGGCCCGCCAGCGGTTGCCCGAGGGGAAGGGGACGGTGTCGGTGGCGGCCTGCAAGGCTTGCCGCTCCGCTTGCGGCAGATCGGCGATCAGGTCGCGCCCGACACAGGCGGCACTGGCGGCGCCAAAGCCCAGACCGAATGACAGCAGAAATGCGGGGAACAGACGCTCGGAAAACAGACGCATGGCAACCTCTTACCTCTGCCAGCAAGGGTGGCACCGTTGGCCGCCGCCGCCAAGGGGCGGGGGGAACTGACGCAGAAATTTCATCATTGCACAGTTGACTCATGGCCGCACGAGGCCTAGCTAAGCGTTCGTTAGCACTCGTCCATCATGAGTGCTAAGAACCATAGTTCCTGGAACCTAGGGAGTGTTACCAGATGGCTTTCAAACCGCTGCATGACCGCGTGCTGGTCCGTCGCGTCCAGTCCGAGGAAAAGACCAAGGGCGGGCTGATCATCCCCGATACCGCCAAGGAAAAGCCCGCTGAAGGCGAGGTCGTCTCGACCGGCGAAGGCGCGCGCAAGGATTCGGGCGAGCTGATCGCTCCGTCGGTCAAGGCCGGCGACCGGGTGCTGTTCGGCAAATGGTCGGGCACCGAAGTGACCGTGAACGGCGAAGAACTGCTGATCATGAAGGAAAGCGACATTCTCGGCATTCTGGCCTGAGACCGCTTTTCCCCCTCAACTAATTTCCAAGGAGAACAGCAATGGCTGCCAAGGACGTAAAATTCCAGTCGGACGCTCGTGACCGCATGCTGCGCGGCGTCAACATCCTCGCCGATGCGGTGAAGGTGACGCTTGGCCCGAAAGGCCGCAACGTGGTGATCGAAAAGTCGTTCGGTTCGCCCCGCATCACCAAAGACGGTGTGACCGTTGCCAAGGAAATCGAACTGGCTGACAAGTTCGAGAACATGGGCGCCCAGATGGTGAAGGAAGTCGCTTCCCGCACCAATGACGAAGCGGGCGACGGCACCACCACCGCCACCGTGCTGGCGCAGGCCATCATCAAGGACGGTCTGAAATCGGTGGCCGCTGGCCTGAACCCGATGGACCTGAAGCGCGGCATCGACCTTGCGACCTCCAAGGTCGTTGCGGCGATCAAGGCTGCGGCACGTCCGGTCAAGGACACCGCCGAAGTTGCGCAGGTTGGCACCATTTCCGCCAACGGCGAGGCCGAAATCGGCCGTCAGATCGCGGATGCGATGCAGAAGGTCGGCAACGAGGGTGTGATCACCGTCGAAGAGAACAAGGGCCTGGAAACCACCACCGACGTGGTTGAAGGCATGCAGTTCGACCGTGGCTACCTGTCGCCCTATTTCGTCACCAACGCCGACAAGATGATTGCCGACCTGGAAGACGCCTACATCCTGCTGCACGAAAAGAAACTGTCGTCGCTGCAACCGATGGTTCCGCTGCTGGAAGCCGTGATCCAGTCGCAGCGCCCGCTGGTCATCGTGGCCGAAGACGTTGAAGGCGAGGCTCTGGCCACGCTGGTCGTCAACAAGCTGCGTGGCGGCCTGAAGATCGCTGCCGTCAAGGCTCCGGGCTTCGGCGATCGCCGCAAGGCGATGCTGCAAGACATCGCGATCCTGACCGGCGGTCAGGTGATTTCCGACGATCTGGGCATGAAGCTGGAAAATGTCGGCATCGACATGCTGGGCCGTGCCAAGAAGATCACCATCAACAAAGACAATACCACCATCGTTGATGGCGCTGGCGACAAGGCCGAGATCGAAGCCCGCGTGGCCCAGATCCGCGCGCAGATCGAGGAAACCACCTCGGACTACGACCGCGAAAAGCTGCAAGAGCGTGTGGCCAAGCTGGCGGGCGGCGTTGCCGTCATCCGCGTTGGCGGCATGACCGAAGTGGAAGTGAAGGAACGCAAGGACCGCGTGGATGACGCCCTGAACGCGACCCGTGCGGCCGTGCAGGAAGGCATCGTCGTGGGTGGTGGCGTGGCGCTGGTTCAGGCCGCGAAGTCGCTGGACGGCCTGAAGGGTGCGAACTCCGACCAAGACGCCGGTATCGCCATTGTCCGCCGCGCGCTGGAAGCTCCGCTGCGCCAGATCGCTGAAAACGCTGGCGTCGATGGCGCTGTCGTGGCTGGCAAGATCCGCGAATCGGCTGATGCTTCGTTCGGCTTCAACGCCCAGACCGAAGAATATGGTGACATGTTCAAGTTCGGCGTGATCGACCCGGCCAAGGTGACCCGCACCGCTCTGGAAGATGCGGCTTCGGTTGCTTCGCTCTTGATCACCACCGAGGCGATGATCGCCGACAAGCCCGCCGACAAGGCTGCTCCGGCAATGCCGGGCGGCGGCGGCATGGGCGGTATGGATTTCTGATCCATCCCGTTTGGGAATGCGGAAAGGGCGGCCTTCAGGCCGCCCTTTTCATTGGGCAGTGCCCCAATCTGGTGAAGGCCATCGCCTTCGACACGCGGTGAAGTTGCAATTAGAACCACCGGGCCTCAAAGGCCCGGCCAGCGCCCGCCCCGCCATCTGCGGGCGCTTCTCGCCCACCGGGGTAGGCACTGACCTCTCGGGCTTCTGGTGGACCCGACTCTTGTTGAAACGGTGCGCACGGGCGGGGAAACGCGCTGCGTTTCCTGATCCGCCCGGAGATGGGTTGGCCGCTAAATCTCTGCCCTCAGCAACACAGCCACCCCCGCCACGATCAGCGCCATGCCTGCCATCTGGCGGCGACTGGTGGGTTGGTGGAAAACCCAAGCCGAAACCATCTGGGCAAAGACCAGATCAATCAGCGCCAGCGTGCGGACGTTCGCGGCCGAGGTCAGCGAAAAGCCGATGAACCAGAACTGAGAGGCAAAGGCCCCCAGAAACCCGGCGGTGACCGACCCGCGCCAGTGGCGAAAGCTGGCTATCAGGCCACGCCGGTCGAACAGGCCCATCCACAGGCCAAGGATCGTTGTTTGCAGCGCAAGGCTCAGGCACAGGATGGTGGTGGCGCGGATCAGAAAGCCGCCCTGCTCCAGTGCCGTGATCCCGCCACGAAACCCGATGGCCGACAGCCCGAACAGAAACGCCGCCATCAGCCCGGCAAACGCGGGGCGCGCCTGCGCAAGGCGGCTGGCAGCGCCGGGTTTCAGCGTCATCACCACCACGCCGGCGGTGGCCAGCGCGATGGCCAAAAGGGTGGGCAGCGTCAGTGGGTCGCCCAACACGGCAAAGGCCGCGATGGCCAGCAGCACGGGTTCGGTTTTCAGCCAGGCGGTGGTGACGGCGAAACTCTGGCTTTGCATCAGGCGCAGCATCATCGCCGTGCCGCCGATCTGCGCCACGGCCCCCAGCGCGGTGAAACCCACCGCGCGCAGGGTCAGCGGTGGCACCGCATCGGGGCCAAACCCCGCCACCAGCGCCAGAAACAGCAGCGCAAAGGGCAGGCCGAACAAAAACCGCACCTGCGTTGCCGCCGCCGTGCCGATGGTCTTGGTCAGCCCCGCCTGCGCCGCATTGCGCCCGGTTTGCGCAATCGCCGCAATCAGCGTCGCGGCGATCCACAGATGCTGCATGATCAGGCGGCTTTGACCAGACGGCCAAGGCGTTTGATGCCTTCGTCAATCATCGCCTCGTTCGCGCAAGAGAACGACAGGCGGATGGTGTTGCCGTTCGATCCGTCGGCGAAAAAGGCGCGGCCGGGAACGAAGGCCACCCGTTCGGATTTCAGCGACTGGGCCAGCAGTTCGGCGCCGTCGATATGCTGGGGCAGGGTGATCCAGACGAACATCCCCCCCTCAGGCCGGGTCCATTCCACGCCCGCAGGCATTTCGCGCTGCAACGCCGCCAGCATATGGTCGCGGCGGGCGGAATAAACGGCGCGCAGGGTTTCGGCATGATCGGCCAGATGCAGGCGCGCCACCTCTTCCGTCACCATCTGGTTCGCGGTCGAGGAATGCAGATCGGCAGCTTGCTTCATCAAAACCAGCCGCCCGATCACCTCTTTCGCCGCACAAACCCAGCCCACCCGCAGGCCGGGGGCGAGCGATTTCGAGAATGAGCCGCAATAGATCGTCCGGCACTCCTCGATGCTGCCCTTGCGCGCGATTTCCAGCGCCAGGATCGGCGGGATCGGTTCGCCATCAAAGCGCAGGGTCTGGTAGGCGGCATCCTCAACCACCGCGATGTCCATCGCATCGGCCAGATCAATCACCGCCTCGCGCGCGGCACGGTCCAGCGTCTGGCCGGTGGGGTTGGCGAAATCGACCGACAGATAGGCATATTTCACCCGGCCGCCCTTGGCCTCTGCCCGCGCGGCAAAATCGGCTGGCGACAGGTTCGATCGCGGGTCCAGCCGGTCATAGTTCGGCTCATAGGCGTTGAAGGCCCCCAAGGCGCCCAGATAGGTGGGCCAGCCGACCAGAACCGTATCATTCGGGCTGATCATCAGCTTGCCCAGATAATCTAGCGCCTGCTGGCTGCCACTCGTGATCAGGATGTTGCCCGCATCGCAGGGAATGCCTAGGCGGGTCATGTCGGCCGCGATCCAGTCGCGCAGGGGTTTGTAGCCTTCCGAGATCGAATATTGCAGAGCGCCCGCCGCGCGGTCATCCGACAGGGCATTGGCATAGGCCGTGCGATAGGCTTCGGCCGGAAACAGCGCGGGGTCAGGGATGCCGCCCGCGAAGGAAATGATGTCGGGCTGATCCAGCAGCTTCAGCAATTCACGGATTTCCGAAGCCTTCATCCGCGACGAGCGGCTGGCCAATACATGCGCCCAGTTCATCTGATCCCTCCCAAGGTTGGGGCGACCCTTCCGCCCCGGCGAGGATAAGTCAATATCTGTGACCCAATCTGAAACCAGAGTTGATCAGATGGCGCAGGTCAGGCGCCCCGCACCGTATCGACCATCAGTTGTACATTGGCCGGGTCGGCATCCGGCGTGATGCCATGGCCCAGGTTGAAGATATGGGGCCCGCCCCGGAAGGCATCGACCACGCGGCGGGTGGCGTCGATAAGATCCTGCCCGCCCGTCACCATATGGCCGGGCGCAAGATTGCCCTGCACGCAACCGCCGGGCTGCACATTTTCCGCCGCCCATTCCGGGCTGACCGAATTGTCGATGGCCACGCAATCGGCCCCGGTGGCCTTGGCGAAGCCGATATAGCCCGCCCCTGCCTCTCGCGGAAAGGCAATCACCGGAGTCTCGGGATGGCGGACCTTCAGCACGGCGATGATCCGGCGGGTGGGTTCCACCGCGAAATCGGTGAAATCTGCGCCCTTCAAGCTACCGGCCCACGAGTCAAACAGCTTGACCACCTCGGCCCCGGCCTCGATCTGCGCCGACAGGTATTCCACCGTGGCCTCGGTAATCCGGTCGATCAACGCGGCAAAGGTGGCGCGGTCGGCGGCCTTCAGCGCATGGGCCGCGCCCTGATCTTTCGATCCGCGCCCGGCGATCATATAGGTCGCCACCGTCCAGGGCGCCCCGGCAAAGCCGATCAGCGTGGTCTCCTCAGGCAGTTCGCGGCGCAGGATGCGGATGGTCTCATAAATTGGCGACAGCGTGTCGTGGATCGCCCCGGACGTACGCAGCGCCGCCACCTGTTCTGGTGTCGTCGTCGTTTCCATCCGCGGCCCCTCGCCGGTTTCAAACCACAGCTTCGGCCCCAGCGCCTGCGGCAACAACAGAATGTCGGCGAACAGGATCGCCGCATCAAAGCCATAGCGGCGGATCGGCTGCAAGGTCACCTCGGCGGCCAGTTCCGGGTTGTAGCACAGCGACAGAAAGTCGCCCGCCTGCGCCCGCGTCGCGCGGTATTCCGGCAGGTATCGCCCGGCCTGCCGCATCATCCAGACGGGCGGGGTGGGCAGGGTTTCACCGGCAAGGGCGCGCAGGATCAGCTTGGTCATCGGGGTCTCCATTCGCCCCTTGCCTTGCCCGCCTGCGGCGGCATGTCAAGCGGCAGGCGGTTGATCGGCGCTTTGGTCGCGGGTATTGGTCTGGCCATGACCCATGATTTGCCCACACCAGACCGCCCGCTGAACATCGGCACCCGAGGCTCTCCGCTTGCGCTGGCACAGGCGCATGAAACCCGCGACCGGCTGATGGCGGCCTTTGCCCTGCCGCAGGACGCTTTCCAGATCGTGGTGATCAAGGTCACCGGCGATCAGATTCAGGACCGTGCGCTGAAAGACATCGGCGGCAAGGGCCTGTTCACGCGCGAGATTGAAGAGGCGCTGTTGGATGGCAGCATCGACATCGCCGTGCATTCGATGAAGGACATGCCGACCCTGCAACCCGAGGGGCTGCTGCTGGATTGCTATCTGCCGCGAGAGGACGTGCGCGATGCCTTCGTCTCCACCGCTTACGCCACGCTGGAGGATTTGCCGCAGGGGGCCACGGTCGGCTCGTCCTCGCTTCGCCGCCGCGCCCAACTGGCGCACCGCCGCCCTGACCTGCAACTGGTTGAATTTCGTGGCAATGTGCAAACCCGGCTGAAAAAGCTGGGCGATGGCGTCGCGGCGGCCACCTTCCTTGCCATGGCAGGCCTGAACCGGCTGGGCATGGCCCATGTCGCCCGGTCGGCCATCGACCCCGATCACATGCTGCCCGCTGTGGCCCAAGGGGCGATCGGTGTCGAACGCCGCGCCGATGATGCCCGCACCAAGGCGCTTCTGGACGCCATTCACCACCACGAAACGGGGCTGCGGCTGGCGGCCGAACGCGCCTTCCTTCTGCATCTTGATGGGTCTTGCGAAACCCCGATTGCCGGGCTTGCCACACTACAGGGCCAAACCCTGTGGCTGCGCGGCGAAATCCTGCGCCCTGACGGAACTCAGGTGATCGCGGGCGAACGCCATGGCTCTGCCGCCGATGGCGCCGCCATGGGCCGCGACCTCGCCGCCGATCTGCTTAAACGCGCAGGCCCGGGCTTTTTCGCCTGATCATCATCTGTTCATAAATATCCCGGGGGTGCGGGGGCTGGCCCCCGCCTTTCACACCGACAGCGCCGTGGTCTGCACCACCGTCCGCAGCGCGAAACTGGAATGCATCTGCCGCACGCCGGGCAGCCGTGACAGATACTGGCGGTGGATGCGGGCGAAATCCTCGGTATCCTCGGCCATGATCTTCAAAAGGTAATCGGCCTGCCCGGCCATCAGATGGCATTCCAGAATGTCCGGCACCTTGGCCACCTCGCGCTCAAAGGCGTCCAGCAACTCATCGGCCTGCCCTTGCAGGGTGATTTCCACATAAACCGTGGTTGGCTTGCCGATCTTGCGGGTATCCAGCAGCGCGACATAGCGGGCGATATAGCCATCCTCCTCCAGCCGCTGAACGCGGCGGTGGCAGGCGGAAGGTGACAGGTTCACCCGCTCGCTCAGCTCGGCATTGGTGATGCGGCCTTCGCGCTGCAACACGGTCAGAAGGCGGCGGTCGGTGGCGTCAAGGCTGGCATCCATGGGATTTCCTGCGGCATTTTTCCAAATTCTGCGAAAAATCTACCACGGCTCGCCAGAACTGCCACAGGAAATTCAAACTTCCCGCAGCGGATTCGCGCAATCCTGATCCCACACGGGGCGGGGAGGCCCCTTTGGAGGTTCATATGAAAATCGGTTGCCCGAAAGAGATCAAACCGCAGGAATTCCGCGTCGGCATGACGCCGGATGCCGCGCGCGAGGCGATTGCCCATGGCCATGAGGTCATGATCGAAACGAAGGCCGGCCTTGGGGCCGGCTTTTCCGATTCCGACTATACCGCCGTCGGGGCAAAGATCATCGACACGGCAGAGGAAGTGTTCGCCAAGGCGGACATGATCGTCAAGGTCAAGGAACCGCAGGCGGTGGAACGCAAGCGCCTGCGGCCCGGTCAGGTGCTGTTCACCTATCTGCACCTCGCGCCCGACCCTGAGCAGACCCATGATCTGCTTGCCTCGGGTGCCACCTGCATCGCCTATGAAACCGTCACCGATGATCGCGGCGGCCTGCCGCTGCTGGCCCCGATGTCCGAGGTTGCGGGCCGTCTGGCACCGCAGGTGGGGGCGTGGACGTTGCAAAAGGCCAATGGCGGGCGCGGGGTTCTGTTGGGCGGCGTGCCCGGCGTGCTGCCTGCCAAGGTGCTGGTCATCGGCGGCGGTGTTGTCGGCACACATGCGGGCAAGGTGGCTGCGGGGATGGGCGCTGATGTGACGGTGATCGACCGTTCCGTGAACCGCCTGCGCTATCTGGATGACGTGTTCGGCGGGCAGTTCAAGAATGCCTACGCCTCGGCGGGCAACACCATTGCCCTTGCACGCGAGGCCGATCTGATCATCGGTGCCGTGCTGATCCCCGGCGCGGCAGCCCCTAAGCTGATCAGCCGGGCGCAGCTCAAGGAGCTGAAACCCGGCGCGGCGCTGGTCGATGTGGCGATTGACCAGGGCGGCTGCTTTGAAACCAGCCGCGCCACCACCCATCAGGACCCGATTTATGAGGTGGATGGTATCATGCACTATTGCGTGGCCAACATGCCCGGCGCCGTGGCCCGCACCTCGACCCAAGCCTTGGGCAACGCCACCATGCCCTTCATGCTGGCCTTGGCCGACAAGGGCTGGAAACGTGCCTGCGCCGAGGACAAGCACCTGCTGAATGGCCTCAACGTCCATGCGGGCAAGCTGACCTATGCCGCCGTCGGGGCCGCCCTCGGCCTGCCCTCGATCACCGGGGCCGAGGCGCTGGCCATGTAACGAAAAAGGCCCCCGGAGGCGATCCGGGGGCCTTTTGCACTGCTCTGCCGCTTATTTCTTCAGGGCGGCCAGAATGTCTTTCAGCACGTCCACTTCCGTCGGGCCGGCGGGCGGCGCGGGCTCTGCCGCCTTGGGCGGCATCAGCTTGTTCATCGCCTTGACCAGCATGAACACCACGAAGCCGATGATGACAAAGTTGATCACGGCAGTGATGAACGCGCCATAAGCGAACACCGCAGCGCCCGATTCTTTGGCGGCTGCCAGAGAGGCCGGATTGGTGCCCGACAGGTCAAGGAACATGTCGGAAAAATTGATGCCGCCCAGGATCAGACCGATGATCGGGTTGATCAGGTCGCCCACAAGGCTGTTGACGATTGCGGTGAAGGCCGCGCCGATGATGATACCAACGGCAAGGTCCATGACATTGCCCTTCATCAGAAAGGCTTTGAATTCATTGATCATTTCACTGTTCCTTTGATGCCCCGCAGGTTCGTTGCCTGCCTGTTACGCACGCTTTTCGCGCATCGCGCAGAAACTATGCCACAGAAACAATGGTTTATTAACGGGGAATTATTCCTTTTCGCGCTCAGGTTGGATGTTTTCCAACCCAAGATCACGGCTGGCCCAACCAGACCCGGTGGCCGGTGAGGGCAGCGGCGGCTTCGGCTCCGCCCGATGCAGATGCACCCGCGCCAGATACAGCGCGGTCAGGGGCGCGGTCAGGAAGATGAAGCCCGTCACCAGAACCTCGTGCCACGATGCTCCTTGCCCGCGTGCGAAATGGGCAAGGGCCGAGGCGACCAGAACCGCCCCAACGCCCAGCGTGCTGCCCTTTGTCGGCGCGTGAAGCCGCTGAAACGGGTCTTTCAGGCGCAACAGGCCATAGCTGCCGATCAGCGCGAAAGCGCCGCCGATGATCAGGGCTGCGGTGATCAGCAGGTCAAGGATCATTCGATGATGTTTCCGCGCAGCAGGAATTTGGCGAAGGCGACGGTAGATACAAAGCCGGTCATGGCGAACAGGATCGCCGCCTCGAAATTCAGGCCGGATGCTGTTTTGATGCCATAAAGCACGATCAGGCCGATGACGTTGATCACCATGGTATCCACCGCCAGAATGCGGTCACCCGGTGCCTTGGCGGTGGCCAGCCGGATCAGGTTCATCAGCAGGGCCAATGCGAAACACCCGATGGCAAAGGTAAGGGCATAGGCGATCATTCCGCGAATATCCTTTTCAGCCGGGCCTCATAGCGCACCTTGATGTCATCGCGGATGGCATCGGGGTCGGGCGCATGCAGCGAATGGATCAGCAGCGATTTCCCGTCCGATGCGATGTCGGCGGTCAGCGTGCCGGGCGTCATGGTGATGGTACCCGCCAGAAGGGTGATCGCTTCGGGGCTGGTCAGATCCAGCGGCACGGTGATCCAGGCGCTTTTGATGCGGGCGGTTGGCATGAACAGCACGATCCTTGCCACCTGGAGATTTGCGATGATCACATCCCAGATCACCAGCCCGATGTAGGAGATCAGCGCCAGCGGGCGCGCCACCGGCGGCGTGCCTGGCCACCAACGCGCGGTGATCAGCGGAATGGCGGTGCCAAGGATCAGCGCCATGACCACGCTGCCCAGTGCCAGCCGGTTGACCAGCAGCAGCCACAGCACCACCAGCGTGACGGTCAGATAGGGGTGGGGAAACAGGCGGCGCATCAGTTTCCCCCCTGCAAGGCGGTGGCCGCCACATAGGCGGCGGGCGCGTGCAGGTCTTGCGCGGTTTCGGACAACCATGTGGTGAGCGGGCCTGCGAAAAGCGTCAGTGCGACAAGGCCTGCCAACAGTGTGCCAGTGGCAGCAAGGGTCATGGGTTGCGTCGGGTGCGGCGCGGGCGGCTGGCCGCTGCCCTTCCAGAACAGGGCAGACCCGGCGCGTGCCAGCGCAAGCAGGGTCAGAAAGCTGGCAATCAGGATCGTGGCCCATCCCAGCACAAAGGGCAGGGCGTTCAACACCAACAACTTGCCCAGAAAGCCTGATAGCGGCGGCACCCCGGCCATGGCGATGGCGGCGGCCATGAACAGTGCGGCGATCAGGCCGCTTTGGGCGATGGGGCGGGTATCCTCCAGCCGGTGGTTTCCACGCCGCGACAGCACCAGATCGGCAATCAGGAACAGCGCCGCCCCGGCAAGGGTGGAATGGATCATATAGTAAAGGCCTGCCGTTGTGGCCTGCACCGTGCCCGCCGACAGCGCCAGAAACACCGTGCCCATCGACCCGATGGCAGTAAAGGCCACCAGCCGCGACAGGCCACGCGCACCCAAGGCCCCAAAGGCCCCCAGCGCCAGCGTAAGCAGGGCGGCGGGCCACAGCAGGCTGGCCCACATGCCCGCCGTCGGCCCCTGATCAAACACCAGCGTTCCCAGCCGCAGCGTGGCATAGGCGCCCACCTTGGTCATGATCGCAAACAGCGCCGCCACCGGCCCCGGCGCATTGGCATAGGTGCCGGGCAGCCAGAATTGCAGCGGCACCAGCGCCCCCTTGACGGCAAAGACCAGCAGCAGCAGCCCCGCCGCCACCCGCGCCAGCGCCTGATCGCCGGGCGGCAGCAGCGGCCATTTCTGCGCCAGATCGGCCATGTTCAGCGTGCCAGTCACGCCATAAATCGTGGCCAGTGCGAACAGGAACAGGGTCGATCCCACAAGGTTCGTCACCACATAATGCAGCCCCGCCCGCAGCCGCGCATCGCCGCCGCCATGAACCATCAGGCCATAACTGGCGATCAGCAGCACCTCGAAAAACACGAACAGGTTGAAGGCATCGGCGGTCAGGAACGCGCCCGACAGGCCCATCAACTGGAACAGGAACAGCGCATGGAAATGCCGCCCCCGCGCATCCCATCCGGTGGCGATGGCATAGGCCAGAACCGGCAGCGCGACCGCACCCAACAGCGCCAGCATCAGCGCCGACAGCCGGTCCAGCATCAGCACGATGCCAAAGGGCGCAGGCCAGTTGCCAAGGCGGTAGGCTTGCGGCGCGTTGGAATGCAGCAGCAGCCACAGGGCCAGCGCTGCGAAGACCAGCATGCCGACACAGCCGATAACCCGTTGCAAACGCAGGTTATCCCGCGCCAGAAGCACGGTCAGACCGGCCAGAACGGCGGGCAGGACGACTGGCAGAATGATCAGGTTGCCCATCATTCGTTCAGGTCCACCTTGTCGTCGCCACCACCCAGATGCGCCCCGATGGCCAGCATCACCAGAACCGCCGTCATGCCAAAGCTGATCACAATCGCGGTCAGCACAAGCGCCTGTGGCAAGGGGTCGGTATAGCCCGCAGACCCCTTGTGGATGATCGGCACCAGCCCCGGCGCAAGGCGGCCCGCGGCAAAGATGAACAGGTTACAGGCATAAGACAGCAGCGACAGCCCAAGGATCACCGGAAAGGTCCGCAGCCGCAGGATAAGATAGATCCCCCCGGCGGTCAGTAGGCCAATGGCGGCGGCAAGCAGGATTTCCATGTCAGTTCTCCGCCTCTTCCGACAGCACGTCATGGGCGCGGGGGGCCACCCGTTCGCCCCCGCGCTGCGCCAGCCGCGACAGCGAGGCCAAGGCCAGCATCACCGCCCCCAGCACGCACAGGAACACCCCAAGATCAAAGGCGGCAGCGGTGGCCCATTCAAACTCTTCCAGCGGCGGCAGGTGGATATAGCCATAGGCCGAAGTCAGGAATGGCCTGCCCGCCAGCCACGCGCCGATGCCGGTGGCCGAGGCGACCAGCACCCCCGCGCCGATCAGCGCATGATGGTTGACGCGCTGGTGCGCCTCGGTCCAGCCATGGCCAGAGGCGAGGTATTGCAACAAAAAGCCGATGGCCACCACCAGCCCCGCGACAAAGCCGCCCCCCGGCAGATTGTGGCCGCGCAGATAGATATAGACCCCGACCATCAGCGCGATGGGCAGCAGGAACCGCGTCACGACGACCAGCATCATCGGATGACGGTCGCCCGCGCGGGCCGGGTCCGGCCTGCGGGCCAGCAGGCGGTTATTGGCGGGTCCGGGAGCCAGCAGCACCTCGGCCAGCGCAAAGATCACCAAGGCGGCGATGCCCAGCACGATGATTTCGCCATAGGTGTCATAGCCGCGAAAATCGACGATGATGGTGTTGACCGCATTGGTGCCACCCGCGCCGGGCTTGGAATTCGCCAGATGAAAGGCGGAAATTGTTGGAAACGCGAAGTCGCGGACCAGAAGGCCATAGGTAAGTGCGGCGGCCCCAAGGCCCACTGTCCCCGCGATCAGACCATCTCGCAGCCGGCGCGTGGCGCGGCTTTCGGCGGGGGTCAGGGCGGGCAGGAACGACAGCGAGAGGAGCATGAGGAGAACCGTCACCACCTCTACCGTGATCTGGGTCAGGGCAAGGTCGGGTGCCGCCGCCCAGGCGAAAAAGGCCGAGATCATCAGCCCGGCAATCCCGATCAGCAACAGCGACAAAAGCCGCTGGCGATGGAAGGCGACGGTGCCAAGGGTGGCCGCCACCAGCAGGACAAAGCCAGCCAGCGGCGCGGGTTCCAGCGGTGTCAGCGCACGGGTTCCGGGGGTGTGACTGCCGGTCAGGAAGGCCCAGAGGCCGACGTCAAGGATGGTCAGACTGGCGATGGCAAGGGGTGGGGCAAGGCGGCCATGGTCAACCAACCGGTTCACGCTGCGCGACAGGGCGACAAGTGCGGCAATTTTCAGATCGTAGATCGTTTTCGCCTCGGGCATTGCAGGCAGCAAGGAAAGACGCGGCCAGCCCCCCCATAGCGTCAGGCCCAGCCCGATGGCCCCCAGCGACATCCATAGCGCGGCAGGCCCCAGCCCATGCCACAGCGCCAGATGCAAGTGTTGCGGCACATCTGTAACTGCCGCGGCAGCGGCGGCGGCCAAGGGGGCCAGCAGCATGGGGAAAAGGCCGGTGGCGATGACCACAGCCACCAGCAGCGCAGGCGCGGCCCACAGGCCGGGGCCGGGATCATGCGGGGTATGGGGGTAATCGGCGCGCTCTGGCCCAAGGAAGGTGCCCGCCAGAAACCGCAGGCAATACGCGACCGACAGCGCCGCGCCGAACAGGGCCGCCAAGGCGACCGGTGTGCCCGCATGGGCCGCCTGCTCCAGCATCAGCTCCTTGGACAGGAACCCGTTCAAGGGTGGAATGCCCGCCATTGACAGCGTGGCCACCAGCGCCAGCGCAAAGGTGACGGGCATCAGGCGGCGCAGGCCCCCCAACTGGCGAATGTCGCGGGTATGGGCGGCGTGATCCACTATGCCCGCCAGCATGAACAGGGCGGCCTTGAAACTGGCATGGACAAGGATATGCACCATCGCGGCACTGGCGGCCTCCTCGGTGCCAAGGCCCAGAAGAAAGGTGATCAGGCCCAGATGGCTGACGGTGGAATAGGCCAGAATCGCCTTCAGATCGGTGCGAAACAGCGCCACGCCCGCGCCCAGCAGCATCGTCACCAGCCCCGCACCGGCGACCAGCACGCTCCATTCCGGGGTGCCCGCCAGCACCGGCCAAAGCCGCGCCATCAGGAACAGCCCGGCCTTCACCATGGTCGCCGAATGCAGATAGGCCGAAACCGGGGTGGGGGCTGCCATCGCCTGCGGTAGCCAGAAATGGAACGGGAACTGCGCCGATTTGGTAAAAGCGCCCAGCAGGATCAGCGCCAGAATGGGCCGGTACAGCGGGCTTTGGCGCACCAGATCGCCCTTGGCCAGAATGTCCGAAAGCTCATAACTTCCCGTCACTTGGCCCAACAGGATCAACCCGGCCAGCATCGCCAACCCGCCCGCGCCGGTAACGGCCAGCGCCATCCGCGCGCCCTGACGGCCGCCGGGCAGGTGCCGCCAATAGCCGATCAGTAGGAAAGATGACAGCGAGGTCATCTCCCAGAACACGGCCATCATCAGGATGTTGCCTGACAGAACGATGCCCAGCATCGCGCCCTGAAATAGCATGAGGAACGCAAAGAACCGCCCTACCGGATCGGCGGGCGACAGGTAAAAGCGGGCGTAAAGCTGGATCAGCAGGCCGATCCCAAGGATCAGCCCGGCAAACAGCAACCCCAGCCCGTCCAGCCGCAGGCTGAGAGCAAGGCCCGCCTGTGGCAACCAGTCCATCCGCCATGTCACGACCTGCCCGGCCATCACGGCGGGCGCGTGTTGCAGCACGCCGAACAGCGCCAAAGCGGTAAATACCGCCGATGCCACCGCATAGGCCGACCGCCCGGCGCGGATGGTCAACCCCGGCATAAGGGCGCCAAGAAACGGCAGGGCTGCGATCAGGAAAAGGGGCATGAAGGCAGGCGGTCCTCGTCGTGGCGCTCGTCGTGGCGGGGTTGGTTTTCTCGCGGCGGGTTCCTCACAGATGGGGGGCAAGGGGCGGGGAATCAAGAAAATTCGACCGGCAACGGTCGGATTGACCCCGCCGGGCGGATCGGCAAGGGTGACCAAAAGGGGGATGCCATGACACCACAGGACTTGGCGGCGACAATCCGGGCGCGGGCAGAAGAGGCGGGGCAAAAGCGGTTTCTGGTGGCCTTGGCCGGGCCGCCCGGCGCGGGGAAATCAACGCTGGCGGCGGCCTTGGTGCAGGCCTTGGGTGCAGGCGCGCGGGCGGTGCCGATGGACGGGTTTCACTATGATGACGGCATCTTGATTGCGCGCGGCCAGCGAGACCGCAAAGGCGCACCGGAAACCTTTGACGTGCATGGCTTTCTGCATCTGCTGACCCGGCTGCGGCATGAGGATGAGGTGGCGATTCCACTGTTTGACCGCGATCTTGAAATCTCTCGCGCCGGGGCAGATGTGGTCACAGCGGCGGACAAGATTCTGGTGGTCGAGGGCAACTGGCTGCTGCTGGATGAAGAACCGTGGCAGCAGGCGCGCTATGACCTGACGGTCTGGATCGACGTGCCAGAGGCGGAACTGGACCGCAGGCTGGTGGCGCGCTGGGCCCATCATGGCAAGACGGCCGAGGCGGCGCGGGCCTGGATTGACGGCAACGACCTGCCCAACATCCGCCGCGCGGTGGCAGGGTCACGCACGGCCGATGCGGTGATTTCGCAGGACTGACGGATCGGGGGGCTTGCCGCAGCAAGCCTTCCTTTCCCCTTCGTTGTAAAGGTCAAGGCGGTGCTTGCGGCAGCTCTGTGGTGCCTCTGCTCAAGGAGCGGTAGGGTGGGAACCTCTGCCTGCGCAGGGGGCTAGCTACAGACCACAGCCACCACAAGGAACTTGCAGCGCGGGCCTTTCTTTTCGGGCGCAGGGGCGGGGGCGGCTTGGGCAGGCGCTTGCTTCTTGGTCGTGTTACCGTTCGATTTCGTGGTGTCGGGGGCTGATTTCTTGGCAGAGGTGCCGGACTTTTTGGTGGCGGGTTTGGCCGCCACGGGCTGCGGCTTGCAGGTTTTCTCTGCCGCTTTGGTCAGGGCCACGAACACCTCTGCCGTCGGCTCGGTTTCCTTGCTGTCAGATTTCACCGCATCGAAATAGCGCCCCAACGCCCGGCGAGAGCCGTTGCCCCAGTCGCCATCGACCTTGCCGGAATAGCAGCCGACGCGCTTCAACTCTTGCTGCACCCCTTCGGGCAGGTTTTCGGGCAGGGCCACGCCGCCAGGCGCCACATCTGATCCCGCGATCCGGGGGGCATCGGGGGATACAGGGGCAACGGTCGCAAGGCTGCGGGTTTCCGAGGACAGCGCGGCAAGGCGAACCGGATCGGCCTCTGCCAAAGCGGTGTCGTCCAGCAGAACGGTATCGGCATCGACAGTGTCAAAGCTGGGGGCGTCAAAGCTGGGGGCGGTGGCTTCGGTCGCCGGCTGACCTGCGGGGGCAAAACGGAACTGGCTGCGCAGCGAAGACTGCTCCCACGGGATCTGCTTGCCGCCGGTCTGGTCGCTGACATCGTTGCGCACAAGGATCATCAGGTCCGACAGGCTTTGCCCCGGTTCGGCAACATGGCGCAAGAGCGCGCCGGTAAAGGGGCTGTTGGCACCATCGGCCCCCTTGTCCCAGGCGACCTGACCGGGGGCGGTGGCAAAGGCCACGAAACTGCCGGAACCGGCATCATATTGCGCAAGACCCGCATCCTGCGGCGCATCGGGCAAGGGATTGGTGCGGCAGGCATCCAGAAAGATCAGCAATTGCCCGTCCTTGGGCCGGATCGCGGTGGCAATCTCGTTCAGGGCAAGGGTTTCATCGGCCAGCTTGGCCGGATCGTCCAGCCGGGCCGAGACCGGCACCAGACGGTTCAGGCCGCCTTGCTGAAAGGCATGGCCGGAATAATAGAATAGCGCCGTATCTGCACCTGCGGCCTTGGCGGCAAAGGCGCCCAGCACGGCCTTGAACACATCGGGGTTGGCATCGGTCAGCACCGTCACGTCAAAACCCAGATCACGCAGAGCGCGGGCCATGTCTTGCGCATCGCGGACCGGAGTGGCCAGCGGTGGGGCGTTCTCATACGCCTCATTGCCGATCACCAGCGCCACGCGGCCTTCCCCGGCATGGACGGGTGACACGGCAAAAGCCAGCGCGACCGCAAGGCACCGCAACAGCAGAGAGGAAAGTGCAGCAAGGCGCATCGGCATCATCACCTGTTTTCCAATGACCCCAGTATAGCGCCCAGTATAGCGCAATGTGACCAACCGGGCGAGTCTGGCGATCCTGACCGGATCAGGCGTCAGGAGTATCGGTATCCTCCAGCCCCGAGGCGCGGCGCGTGCGGGCCGAGCGCGCCAGCTCTTCATAGCGGTCGCGGAATTCTTCCAGCGCCTTTTCGTCCAGTTCTTCCAGATCAAGAAGGGCGTTGTGCGCGCCCCTGGTGGCACGGATCAACTCGTCCAGTTTCAACTGGATGGCGGCGGTGTCGCGATTCTGGGTGTTCTGGATCAGGAACACCATCAGAAAGGTGATAATGGTGGTGCCGGTGTTGATCACCAGTTGCCAGGTGTCGGAAAAACCGAACAGCGGGCCGGTCACGATCCAGACCAGAATGGTCGAGACGGCCAGCAGAAAGGTGCCGGGCCGCCCGCAAAGACGAGAGATGGATTTAGCGATATTGGCGTAAAGCCGTTTGCTGGTCATGGCGGCCTCTTTCGGGGCATAGGCCCGGTGATCCTGTGCAGGGGGGCTAGCTGCGTGCAAGGGCAATGCGCAGGGCATCGCGCCCGGTCAGGCCATGGTTGAACTGGCCTTCGCGCAGAAACAGGATGGTCTGGGCAATGACGGTGGGGTTGTTCATCAGGAAGGTGTGGGTGACCGGCAGTACCAAATGGTCGGTCATGCCCGCCAGCCGGGTTTCGCGCACCGCCACCTTGCCGTCGTTCGGCCCCTCGATCATCGCCGACCAGACCGGGTTCAGCGACCTGTCCCCCGCGATGATGCCAAGGGGAAAATCGGCAGGCGGCAGAGCGCGGGGAACCGAAGCGGGGCCGGTGCCCAGTTCGGCCCCCGCCGGACCGTTCAGCCAGTGAAAGGGCGCCAGCGCCTGCAACTGATCGACCAGTTGCGCCCCTTCGTTCGGCGGGGCCAGCATGACGACGCGGCCAAGGTTGTGCGGACGCTGCGTGATCAGCCATTGCCGCAACAGGATGCCGCCCATCGAATGGGTGACGAAATGAATACGCGCACCGGCAGGGCAAGCCGCGACCCGGTCGCTGATGCCCTGCGCCAGATCTTCGATCGGGGCCGACGCCGAGGGATAACCACGGTTCACCACATGATAGCCCTGCGCCCGCAAGGCCGCCGCCATCGGGGCCATAGAGGTGGCATGGCGCGCCAGCCCATGCAGCAGCACCACGCAATCCTGCGCCGCCACCGGACCCGGTGCCAGCAGAGCCATCAAGGCCACCAGTCGGGCCTTCATGCCCGCCCGCCTTGCCACATCGGGGCGCAGGTGTCGGCCCTGCCTGCCACGCGGATCGCTTTGCAAGAAAGCCTCATGCTCGTCTCCGGGGCAATCCGCAGAAATGGCGCTGCGGTGATGGTGGTGGCGGGGCGAACCGTTGCGGGGCCACGCGCCGATCATGACCAGACACAAATCGCCACCTTTTGACGGCGATTCAAGCCACATTGGGGTGAGGGCTGACAAAATGCCGTTGCGTTGCATCCACTTTTGCCCCGCGCCGGTGGTGGCGGGGCAAGGTTGCCTTCTGCCCCGGCCTCTTGGCGGCCTTGTGTCCGACGGGCTGGACAAAGCTGCTAGGCCGCGCCAGCTTGCGGCGATGAAGACGCGATCTCCCCGACCCGGCTCTCCCCGCCTTGCTGCCCGTGCGCTGATTGTCCATCAGGACAGGCTGCTCTTGGTCAATGCCTATCCCGGCGGCGTGTCGGACCTGTGGTGCGCGCCGGGCGGCGGGGTTGAGGCGGGGGCATCCTTGCCCGACAACCTTGTGCGCGAGGTTGCCGAGGAAACCGGGCTGCGCATCAGCGTGGGCGACCCGGCGCTGGTGAATGAATTCCACGACCCCGCCAGCGGGTTTCATCAGGTTGATATCTATTTCCGCTGCACGATCCTGCACGGGGCGATCAGTGCGGACTGGCGCGACCCCGAAGGCGTGGTGACCGAACGGCGGTTCTTTGCCCGGACCGATCTGGCAGGCATCAGGTTCAAACCCGACAGCCTGCCTGCCGCCGCCTGGGGGCAGGGCATTCTTTATGATCCCTTGGAGGTGATCGTGCGATGAGCCGCGCCTTTGTCAAGGAAGGCACCGGAGAGCTGGAGCCGCTGCCAGATCTGCCGATTTCGCCGCATCCGAACTATGTCACGCCGCGCGGGCTGGCCAGCTTGCGCGTCCGGCTGGCAGAGGTGCAGGACGATCTGGCCCGCCTGCGCGCGCGCCCCGAACGGCTGGACAAACTGCCCGAGGCGGCGGCCGAACGTGACATCCGTTACCTGGAGGCCCGGCTGCGCGGGGCGATTCCGGTTGATCCAGCGGTGCATGACCTGCGGTCGGTGGCCTTTGGTCTGGTGGTGACAGTGGCTGATGAGGACGGGCACGAGACCAAGTATGAGATTACGGGCGAGGATGAGGGGGATGCGGCCCTGGGCCGTATCGCGCCACAATCGCCGCTGGCGCGCGCGCTGATGGGGGCCGAGGTCGGGGACGAAGTGACATGGCGGCGCCCGGCAGGGGCCATGGTGCTGGAGGTCGTGAGAATTGCCTTTGCCGATGATGCCCCGCGCTGAGGTTGCCCTGTGATGCAGCCGACGATCCGCCCGCTTGACCCCTTGTCCGATTTGGCGCTGGTCGAGGCGTTCAACCGGCAAGCCGCTGATTATTGGCTGCTGGCTGACCGGGCCCCCCCCGGCCCGCAAAAGGCCGCCGATTTCTTCACGGATGGCCCGCCGGGATGCGACCCAGCCCGGTCACATCGGCTGGGGCTGTTCGCAGAGGGCGCGCTGGTGGGGCTGGCTGAATTGTCCTTTGGCTTTCCGCAGCCGCAAGATGCCTATCTGGGCCTGATGATCCTGCATCCTGATGCGCGGGGCCGGGGCTATGGCCGGCAGTTTCTGGGTCATATCGAAGGGTTGGCCCGTGCGGAGGGTTGCCCGCGGCTGTATCTGGCCGTTCTTCAGGAAAATCCGCGCGGGCGGGCGTTTTGGGAAGGGCAGGGGTTTCAGCCCACCGGCGTCAGCCGTTTGGATGACGAAACCGGGCATGTGGTTTACCGGCTGGTCAAGGTGCTGTAGGCGGTGTCAGGCCGACGCATCCCCTGCCTCACCGCCCTGCCAGCCGGTGGTCAGGCGAAACCCGATGCGGCGGGCGGGTTCTTCGGGTTCGGCCTTGGGCACGGCGCGCAGCATCACTGACAACTGGCTGACGTGCTGGACAAGCTGGGTTTTCATGCCGTCTTGGTCGCGGCCATAAAAGGTCAGCAGGTCGGGCGCGAAAAAGCCGATCCCCTCAATGCTGATAACCCCGGCGTCTGATCCTGCAAAGCCCATCGCCACCTCTTGATCGGCGTCAAGCTGCTGTTCGAAGTTGCGGATATAAAGGATCAATCGGTCATGTGCCCATTCGGCCGGGCTTTTCTGATCCAGTGGGGTTTCCTGGGGCTCTGGCAAGGGCGTGCCCGCAAACAGCGCCAGATCATCGGTCATTGCGCCCTGTGGCGGGTGAAGGTCGGCGGCCTTGGCGACGGCGGCATCAAGCGCCGCATCGGCCTCGGGCGTCAGTTTCGCCATGTCATTCTTCCCCCGCCTGCCAAAGCCATGCCCCATCTGCCCGCAGGCTGCGGGAAACCAGTCCCCGCCGCAAGAGCCAGTTTAGGTGCGCCACCGCCTCGGCCAGCGCGAGGCCAAAATCGCCCTCGCCAATCTCGCGCTTGAACAGGGCGGGGAAGGTTTCGGCGGCGGTCATCGGGGTGGCAAGGCGGCCGGTCAGCCGGGCCAGCGCCTGTTCGTGGTTCTCGGCCATCTGGCGCAGACGGAAGGGCAGGCCGGTAAAGGGCAGCTTGTGGCCGGGCAGCACAAGGTGATGGTCGCGGGCATGGGGCACGAAGGCCCGGCAAGAAGCAAGCCAGTCCTCCAGCGGATCCGCCTGCGGCTCGGTCGGGTAAACCCCGATATTGGGCGAGATGCCGGGCAGGAACTGATCGCCGCCGATGATCAGGGTGTCGTCTTCGCTCCACAGCGTCGCATGGTCGGGGGCATGGCCGTGGCCAAGGCGGATGTGCCAGTCGCGGCCCCCGGCGCGAATCACGTCGCCCTCAGCAATGCGGGTAAAGCCGGTGGGCAGGGGGTGAACGACATCGGCAAAATTGAAGGGGCGGTCGGCTTCGCGTTTCGCCAGCAGGGCGGGCGGTGTTCCGGCGCGGATCAGGAATTCGCGGGCCTGCGGGGTCAGGCTGGGCTGCACATCCAGCGTCAGCATCCGGGCATAAAGCCAGGCGGTGCGGGTGGCCAGCAGTTCCGCGCCCCGGTCTTGCAACCAGCCAGCAAGGCCAACATGGTCAGGGTGGTGATGGGTCAGGATCACACGGGTAACGGGTTTTCCTGCCAGCGGGCCATCCAGCAGCGCCTGCATCATCGTGCGCGAGGTGCGGCTGTTTATGCCGGTATCAACAAGGGTCCAACCGGGGCCATCGTCCAGCGCATAAAGGTTCACATGGTCCAGCGCCATCGGCAGCGGCAGGCGCAGCCACAGGATGCCGGAGGCAACCTGCACCGCTGCGCCGGGGGCGGGGGCATCGGGGAAGGGGAAGGTGAGGGCGTTGGACATGGGGGGCGACATGGGGGATGTCATTTCCCAAATAGAGTGGCGTGCCAAGGGGGCCGTGAAACCACGCAGCCCACCCAAGGTCGCGCCCGTTCGCCCCGTGCCGTAGGGTGCGTGATTTCACGCACCATTCCGCCTTTACCCCACCAGCGCCTCTGGCGTCAGGGCATAGATCCCCTCGGCCCCTTCGCGCATCTGCGCCAGCATCGCGGTATGTTCGGGCAACAGGCGGCGGATCATGAAGCGGGCCAGGGGCAGGCGGGACGGATCGGCCAGCGCGGCGGTCAGGTGGTAATGCGCGCCAAGGACGCGGGCAAAGGCGCGCAGGTAGGGCACGGCCCCGGCGTTGCGGTCATTCGGGGCCATTGTCAGCAGCGCCTCGGTCCCCTCGCGCAAGCCTTCGGCGGCGTTCCAGACATCGGTCGAAAGGTCGGGCAGGTGCGCGCGCGCAGCCCGCGCCGCCGCCTCTATCTCGCCCAGCAGGCGAAAGGCGGCCTCGCCTCCGTCCATCATCTTGCGGCCCACAAGGTCCATCGCCTGAATGCCGTTGGTGCCTTCGTAGATCGCCGTCACCCGCACATCGCGGCCAAACTGCGCTGCGCCGGTTTCCTCGATAAAGCCCATGCCGCCATGGACCTGCACGCCCATATAGGCCACCTCATTGCCGACATCGGTGCCATAAGCCTTGGCGATGGGCGTTAGCAGGGCCGCCCGTGCCGCCCATGCCGCATCGCCTGTGGCGCGCGCCATATCCAGCGCCACGGCGCAGGCGAGGCCAATGGCACGGGCTGAAAATACCTCGGCCTTCATCTGGCCCAGCATCCGGCGCACATCGGCATGGTCGATGATCGCGCCATCGCCCAAGGGGGTCTTGCCCTGCTTGCGCTCGCTCGCATAGGTCAGCGCCTGCTGAAATGCCGCTTCGGCCACGGCAACGCCCTGCATGCCCACGCCAAGGCGGGCGTTGTTCATCATGGTGAACATCGCGGCCATCCCGCCGTGTTCCTTGCCGATCAGCCAGCCGGTGGCACCCTCATAGCTCATCACCGCCGTGGGGCTGCCGTGCAGGCCCAGCTTGTGTTCCAGACTGACGACCTTCAGGCTGTTGCGCGGCCCAAGGCTGCCATCGTCATTGGGCAGGAACTTGGGCACCATGAACAGGCTGATGCCGCGCGTTCCCGGCGCGCCATCGGGCAGGCGGGCAAGGACGAGGTGGCAGACGTTGCCGGAAAAATCGTTGTCACCCCAGGTGATGAAGATCTTCTGCCCGGTGACGGCATAGGTGCCATCGCCGTTCCGCTCGGCCTTGGTGCGCAGGGCGCCCACATCGCTGCCAGCACCACCTTCGGTCAGGTTCATGGTGCCGCACCATTCGCCCGAAATCAGCTTGGGGATATAGAGCGCCTTGATCGCATCCGATGCGTGATGCTCCAACGCCTCGATCTGGCCTTGCGTCATCAATGGGTTCAGTTGCAGCGCAAGACAGGCCGACCCCATCATGTCGTTCACACAGGTGGCCAGCGTCAACGGCAGGCCCATGCCGCCATTTTCCGGTGCCGCCGCAATGCCGACCCAGCCGCCTGCGGTAATGGCGCGATACCCGTCGGCATAGCCGGGCGAGGTGCGCACGACGCCGTTTTCCAGCCGCGCAGGTTCCTTGTCCCCTGCCCGGTTCAGGGGGGCGAGGGTGTTTTCGCACAGACGCCCCGCCTCGGACAAAATCGCCTCGACGGTTTCGGGCTGCGCCTCGGCGAAAAGGTCGGTGGCCGCGACCTGACCAAAGCCGACCACCCTGCCCAGCAAAAAGCGAAAATCGGACAGCGGGGCGCGGTAGGGCATGGCAGTCTCCGTTCGGGCGACTTGGCAAGGGGGCCTGCGTCGGGTAATGGGGCCGGATAAGGGCGTTGCGCCAACACTACCCGCCGCGCCCCATCCTTCAACAGTGAACGCTACGTCACGTCATGCCCGAAACCCTGCGACTTTTGGCTGATCCTAACGGGATCAAGACTGCCGCCGCCCTGCTGCGGGCGGGCGGGCTGGTCGCGTTTCCGACCGAAACGGTCTACGGCCTTGGCGGCGATGCGACCAGTGACCTTGCCGTTGCCCGGATATTCGAGGCCAAGGGGCGACCGCGCTTCAACCCGCTGATCGCCCATGTGCCCGACCTTGCAGCGGCAGAGCGGCTGGCACTGTTTGATGACCGCGCCCGCGCGGTGGCGGCGGCCTTCTGGCCCGGCCCGCTGACGCTGGTGCTGCCCCTGCGCGCCGATGCGGGCCTGTCGCCGCTGGTCACGGCGGAACTGCCGACCGTGGCAATCCGCGTGCCCGCCCATCCGGTGGCGCAGGCGCTGCTGCGCGCCTTTGGTGGGCCTTTGGCAGCACCTTCGGCCAACCCTTCGGGCAAGATCAGCCCGACCCGGGCCGACCATGTGCTGGCAGGGCTGGATGGCCGGATCGAAGCGGTGGTCGATGGCGGGGCCTGTGCGGTGGGGGTGGAATCGACGATTCTGGGCCTTGACGGACCGCCCAGCCTCCTGCGCCCCGGTGGTGTGCCGGTCGAGGCGCTAGAGGCGCTACTTGGCCCCATCGCGGCAGGTGGCGATGCTGCAAAACCCAACGCACCGGGCCAGCTTCTCAGCCACTATGCCCCCGGTGCGGCGGTGCGGCTGAATGCCGATGCCCCGCGCCCCCGAGAGGTGCGTCTTGGCTTTGGCCCTGGTGCTGCCGATCTGAACCTGTCGCCGACGGGCGATCTGGTTCAGGCTGCCGCGACCCTGTTCCACCTGTTGCGGCAGGCTGATGCGCTGGCGGGGCCGGGCGGCACCATCGCCATCGCACCCATTCCCGAGACCGGCCTTGGCCGGGCGATCAACGACCGGCTGCGGCGGGCTGCGGCGCCACGGGGGTAGGAAGGAGTGCGTGCAAAGCACGCACCTGTGGTTCAGGCGTGGCGCGCCTTGTGGCCGGTGGTGTAATAGCCGCCGGTGCGGGTTGCCAGATAGGGTTTCAGGGGAATTTCCTCTTGCTTGAGGAACCCCTTGGCAGGCAGCGCGCCGCCGCGCACCATTTCGATCACCGCGACGACCGAGGCGCTGGTGGTCCAGGCAATCGCGGTGCGGGATTTTCCGCCGATTTCAATCGGGTAGTAGCTGCGCACGAATTCCTTGCGGCGCAACTGGCCATCCACCCGGCCTTCGGCGGCGACATGGACGTAAACCACATCCTCATCCACCGGGGGCTTGGCGTTGGTCAGGATACGGCCCGCCTCGGCGCGGTTTTCGCGCATCAGCAGTTCGTGGAAGAAGAAGTTCATCAGCCGCACATGGCCCGGATAGCGCATGGTCTTGTAGTCAAGGTTTTCAATCTTGCCCAAATAGGTCTCGCACATCGTGCCAAGCCCGCCCGAGGTGGTGAACGCCTCCAGCTGCATGCCGTCGATATAGATCGCCTCGTTCCATTCCATGGCCGAGACGGTTTTCAGAACGCCCTCCTCGATCACCTCGCAATCATTCAGGTATTCGTTCACAACGCCCTCTGGCGACCAGTTGAAGGCATAGCCCAAAAGGCCGGTGGGGTTCTGCGGCAGGGCGCCGACGCGCAGGCGGATCGAGCGGACGGTGTCAAACTGCGCCGCCAGATCGGCGGCGACGATGCCGACAAAACCGGGCGCAAGGCCGCATTGCGGGGCCATCAGGCCTTTGGAGGTTTTGGCCAGTTCCCGGATGTGGCGGGTGGTGGGCACATCTTCGGTCAGGTCAAAGTAATGCAGGCCAAGGGCGTGGGCCACGGTCGAAACGCCGATGTTCAGATGGTAGGGCAGGCAGGACAGCACCGCCTCTTGCCCGGCCAGCGTGTCTTTCAGCGCGGCGGTGTCCGACAGATCGACCGCTTTGGTGGCAAAGGGGGCATTGACTGCGCGCGCGTCAATGCCGGTCACCTGAAACCCGCTGTCAACCAGCAGTTCCGCCGCCAGATGGCCAACCTTGCCCAGACCCAGCACCGCGATTTTCGTGAATGTCATCCTGCTCTCCACCACATGACCTTTTGGTCAGATTAGGCGGCTAACCAAACAAAAGCGCCGGGCAAGCTGGCGGAAATGATGCGTTTGATCGTCAAAACGACAGGGCTATTGTGCAGAAAAACGAAACCTGTGCGGTCAGATGCCGGCTTCCAGATGCCCGATCAATGCAGCCAGCATCACCTCGCAACGCTCCATCTGCTCGACCGCCACAAACTCGTCCGGCTTGTGGCCCTGCGCCATCGACCCCGGCCCGCAGATCACGGTGGGAATGCCAAGGCGCTGATCGAACAGCCCGCCTTCGGTGCCGAAGGCCACCTTGATCGTGCCATTCGCCCCTGTCAGGCCCTTGACGAAATTGACCACCGCCGCCTCTGACGGCGTGCCAAGGCCGGGGTAATCCCACAGCCGTTCGATGCGAATCTCCGCCTCGGGGAAGTCTGCGCGCAGGGGGGCGATGATGTCCTCGGCTCCGATGCGCAGAATGTCGATAAGGCGATCCACATCCTCACCCGCCAGCGACCGGATTTCGAAATCCACAACCGCATGATTGGGCACGATATTGACCTGAACGCCGCCATTCAGCTTGCCGACATGCAGCGTGGAATAGGGCACGTCATAATCCCCGTCGCGCAACCCGTGTTCGACGACAAACCCTTGGGTGTCGCGCACAAGGTTGACGAAATCCGCCGCCAGATGCAGCGCGTTCAGCGCAAGCGGGGCAAGGGCCGAATGCCCCTCTCGCCCCACACAAGTGGCCCGCAGCGCGACCTTGCCCTTGTGGCCGGTGGCCACCTGCATTCCGGTCGGTTCGCCCACAATGCAGAACCGGGGCCGCACCGGGGCACCTTGCAGCATGTCGATCAGGCTGCGCACGCCCATGCAGCCGATCTCTTCGTCATAAGACAGCGCCAGATGCAGCGGTACCTTCAGCGGGCGCTGTGCGGCATCCAGCATTGCGGCGATGGCGCAGGCAACAAAGCCCTTCATGTCGGCGGCACCCCGGCCGTAATAGCGGCCCGCCTCTTCGGTCAGGGCAAAGGGCGGCTTGGTCCAGTGCTGGCCTTCAACCGGGACAACATCGGTATGGCCTGACAGCATCACCCCGCCCATGCCCTGTGGCCCGACCGTGGCGTACAGGTTGGCCTTGCCGCCGCCTGCATCGGGGATCAGCACGGCATCAATTCCGCCTTCGGCCAAAAGGCCCTGCACCCACAGCATCAGGTCGATGTTCGGGCGCGATGATACGGTGTCAAAGGCCAGCAGGCGGGCAAGAATGTCGCGCGGGGTCATGGGTATCTCCTTCCCGCACATGGCTAGCGCGGTGTGGCGACGGGGGAAAGCGGGGCTGCGGCATTTCTTGGTGCGAAATCGCAATCCGCACCTGCTTGCCCCGGCCCGGCGCGCGATGCAAAGCTGGTGCGCATCGCCCATCGGGCATTTGCCAAAGGAGTGTCCGGGCCATGAAGACCACCGTGAATTTGACTGCGCTGCTGTCTGCCTGCCTTGTTGCAGCGGCCATGCCGGTCTGGGCCGAGGAGAAAAAGCCCAACCTTGTGGCCAATGCCCCGGTGGCAGCGCCGGGCGGGGCGGTCACGCTGGCCATGGCGCAAGAGCTGTTTCAGATCGGGTTGGCGCGCAAGGATGCCCTGTCTGTGCTGACAGCGGCACGGCTGGCCGCTTCGGTCGATGCCAAGACCGTCGAGCGCAGCAAGACAACCGAAGGCACTGCACTTGCCGGGCAGGAAGACGGCACCGGCGCGCCAGTGGATGCCAAGGCGATGCTGGCCAAGGCGCGCGAACTGGCGGGCGAGGATGAAACCCTTGCCGGTCTGGTCGAGGATGCCGAGGCCGAGGGAACACGGGGCCGCATGGGCGGGGCGTCTCAAACCCTGTCGGCCCTGTCTGCGGGCCAGACCGATGTGTGGCAGGTGCCATTTTACGGCGAATCCTATGCCGAGGTGGCTGTGATCGGCGATGGCGACGCCAATCTTGATGTGCTGGTCACGGATGAGAACGGCAACACGATCTGCTTTGAAGTAAGCTGGTCGGACAAGATGTCATGCAGCTTTACCCCGGCCTGGAACGGCTATTTTCATGTGGCAGTGCAGAACAACGGGGCAAAGCTGAACAGCTATTACCTGCTGACCAATTGAGCGCCCAAATTCCTTCGAAGGAATTTGCTACGCCTCGTGCCACAGCGCGCCCAGCATTTCGCGCAGCGCGGCAAACGCCTGTTCGCGCCCGTCACACCGGGCGCCTGCCTTGACCGAGACGCTGCTGGCCCAGCCAAAGCGCGGGGCCATGGCGGGGATCAGCGCGATCTCCAGCCCCTTGTCAGTGGCGGTGACGGAAACCAGCGCATCTTCGTCGCCGAAATCTTCGTCGTTCAGCTCAAACCACACCGGGCCACCGGAAAGCGGCTGGCGGAACAGGGCATAGCCTTCGTCATCCCCCTCGACAAAGCCGACAAAGCGGAAACCTTCGTCTTCGGCCACGGTGGCATACGCTGCCTTGATCGTCACGTCCGCCATGATGGTCTTTCCCTCAGGTCCATTTCGCAATCGGGGGCAGGCTCATCAGAACCGCGTTGGCATCATGCCCGGTTTCAAGGCCGAATTTGGTGCCCCGGTCATAGACAAGGTTGTATTCGGCATAAAGACCACGGTGGATCAACTGGGTTTCCCGGTCCGCGTCGGACCAGACGGTGCCAAGGCGGCGTTCGGTGACCGGCAGGAAGGCAGGCAGGAAGGCGCGGCCTACGGATTGGGTAAAGGCGAAATCGGCCTGCCAGTTGCCGGTGTTCAGATCGTCATAAAAGATGCCACCCACGCCGCGCGCCCGGCCGCGGTGGGGGACAAAGAAATACTCATCCGCCCAAGCCTTGAAGCGGGGGTAATAGCCGGGGTCATGGGCATCGCAGGCGGCCCGCATCTGGCCGTGGAAATGGGCGGTATCCTCGGGGTATTCCAGACAGGGGTTCAGGTCGGCCCCGCCGCCGAACCACCAGGCGCCCGGTGTCCAGAGCATGCGGGTGTTCATGTGAACGGCGGGGCAATGGGGGTTTTGCATATGGGCGACAAGGCTGATGCCGCTGGCCCAGAACCGGGCATCGCTGTCCATGCCCGGCACGCCGCGCGCGGCCATGGCCTTTTGCGCCCGCTCTCCCAGGGTGCCATGCACCTCTGACCAGTTGACGCCGACCTTTTCAAAGACCCGGCCGCCGCGCAGCACGCTCATCAACCCGCCGCCGCCATCGGGGCGTGTGGTGGGCGTCACCTCGAACCGGCCGGGGGTGCCTTGGCCCGGCAGATCCTCCAGCGCCTCGAAGGCGCTAACGATCTGGTCGCGCAGGGTGCGGAACCATTGCGCGGCGGCGGCCTTTTCGGTGGTGAACGGTTCTGGCATCGGCCCCTCCGGTTTTTCAGCCCCCTGTTAGCACCGGGGCAGGGCAGGCTCAACGCGGCTGATATGGCATATCGGAGCGGGCGGGGTATACTGCGGCAAAGGTTTAGGAGTGTGTCATGAAGCGTTTTGCCTTGCCCCTGCTGATTCTGCTGGCCGCCTGTGGTACGCCGCAGGAACGCTGTATCAATGGTGCGATCAGGGATCAGCGCACGCTGGATCGCCTGATCGCGGAAAGCGAAGGCAACATCCGGCGCGGCTATGCCTATGAGGAAACCACCGTCTACGTTCCGGTGTGGGAGCCGTGCTGGTACGGCCCACCCGCAGCAGAGGGGCAAAAGCCGCGCCCCCCGCGCATGTGCATGGACGAAAAGGCCCGCACCACCCGCAAGGCCGTGGCGATCGATCTGGCCGCCGAAGGGCGCAAGCTGGCAGGGCTGAAGGCCAAGCGCAACGAACTGGCCCGCGCCTCGGCCAGCGCTGTGGCGCAGTGCCGGGCGCAGTACCCGGAATAGGGTGGGATAGTCTGGGACGGGGCTGCATTCGGTCTGAGTCCTATGGATCACCCCGCTCGGTCTGGCGAAGGCCATCGCCTTCGCCATGCCATACAACAGCAGGTTGCCCCGCCGGACCCATAAGGCCCGGCCTGCGCCCGACCCGCCCCCGGCGGGCGCTTCTCGCCTGCTCGGATCGGGCGCTGGCCTCTGGGTGTTCTGGTGGAACCGTCTCCAGCGGACATGTCGCGCACGGGCGGGGATGCGCGGTGCGTTTCCTGATCCGCCCGGACATGGGCTGGCGGGAGGGGCCTTAATGCGCGGGGGGCATCGCGGCGTCGATCACGCCGCGCCCGCCATCGACCGAAATCACTTGCCCTGTCACAAAGGATGCGGCGTCCGACGCGAGGTATTGCACCGTCTCCACCACCTCTGACGCGGGCGCGATGCGGCCCAGGGGGGTGGCTGCAATGATCGTCTCTCGCCAGGCGGGATCTTCCTTCAGCGCCGTTTGCAGGCTGGCCGACATGACCGAACCCACCGACACCGCATTCACCCGGATGCGGTGCGGCGCCAGCGCCATGGCCAGCGAGCGGGTCATCTGTTCCACCGCCGCGCAGGCGATGGAATAGCCCATCATATTGGCCTGCGTCCGCCGTGCGGCGATGGACGAGAGGTTGATGATGGCCCCCGCCGGCCCATCCTCGGGCGCCTGCGCGATCATCCGCTTTGCCGTCATCTGCGACAGGCGCAGCCCGGTCATCAGATTTTGCTGGATCATCTCGTCCACGCAATCCTCGCCGGGTTTCAGCGGGTTGGCGAACACGACCTTGCGCGAGGCATTGACCAGAATATCCACCCGGTCAAAGGCATCAATCGTGGCCGACAGCAGGTTGGCGATGGTCAGCTTGTCGCGCAGATCGCCCGCGAACAGGCGCACCGCCCCTTCGCTGCGGGCCTCGGCGCCAATCTCGGCCTCCAGCCGCTCCTCGTCCATGTCGGCGAACATCACCCGCGCGCCCCGGTCAAGGAAGTGGCGGGCGATGGCAAGGCCGATGCCATTGGCCGAGCCGGTAACAATGGCGGTCTTGCCGTCGATGGAGAAGGACATGGAAACCTCAGCGGCTGCGGATGGGAAGGGCGGCGCGGGTCAGGCGAAAGGTGGCATCGCCGCCGATGTCTTCGATCTGGCGGAACAGCGTGGTCAGTGTGCGATCATAGGGCAGGTGGCGGTTGGCAACCAGCCACAGCGTGCCCGAGGGCGCAAGGTAGCGATGCGCGGTGCGGATGAAGGCGATGCCAAGATCTGGCTCTGCCTCTCGGCCCGTATGGAAGGGCGGGTTCATCACCACGGCATCCCACATGTGTTTTGGCTTGAAGGCAGTGGCATCAGCCCAGTGAAAGGCCGCGCGCGGATCGGGCACGTTCTGGCGCGCGCAATCCAGCGCCTGTGCTTCGGCCTCGACCAGATCGAGGTGCTGCACACCGGGGCGCGACAGGATCGCGCGCGCCAGATACCCCCAGCCAGCGCCAAGGTCGGCGACATGGGCAGGCAGGCGGTCGGGAAGGACGGCGGCCAGCAGCGCCGACCCGCGGTCCGGCCCGTCGGCGGAAAAGCAGAAGGGCAGGGTGACGAACCCGCCCTCAACCGCGCGGGGGGGGGCGGCCCAACCGGCGGGGGCGGGGGCGGCCGTCAGGCAAATCGCCTTGCCATGGGCTTTTGACAGCGACTCGCCCATGTCAAACCCCGCCTCGCGGCAGGCCTTGATGGCCGGGTCGATGCCGTCGGTCTTTTGGCCGTCCAAGAGAACAGGCGCGCCCGCAGGAACCGAGGCCATCGCCTGATGGATCAGCGCCAGCGCGGCGGCCTTGGCGCGCGGCAGACAGATGACGGCGCTGCCAAAGGGGCCACCGGTGGTGCGATACCCCTTGGCGGTGAAATGGTCATGGTCGGGGCGAAAGCCGGTTTCAACCACAACCCTGTCGCGCGACAGGGCGGACAGATCGTCGCCCGCGCGCGGGCGCAGCACCAGAATATCGCCCGCAGGCGGCGCGAAGGCGCCCTGATCCAGGGCCATCTCTAGTCGGGTGGAGCGCATGGTCAGGCCAGATGCGGCCTATTCCTTTTCCATGGTGCATTGCAGCGGGTGCTGGTGACGGCGGGCAAAATCCATCACCTGCGCCACCTTGGTCTCGGCAATTTCGTAGGAAAACACACCCACGACCGCGAGGCCCTTTTTATGAACCGTCAGCATGATTTCAAACGATTGCGCGTGGCTTAGGCCAAAGAACCGTTCCAGCACATGAACCACGAATTCCATCGGCGTGTAATCATCATTCAGCAGCATGACCTTGTACAGCGGCGGACGCTGGGTCTTTGGCTTGGTCTTGGTCAGCACCGAGGCATCGCTGCCGGGGCCGCCGGGCGTTTTGTCGGACATGACGGGGGTGCGAAAGGGCAAGGCAGCCTCGGACTGAAGGATTCGGCGGGGTGGGGTTCTGCCGACAATATAGCGATTTTCCGGCTTGCGAAAAGGGTCTGGCCCGGCAAACCCTGCGCCCAAGGGGGAAACAATGCTGACAACTATCGGATTCGATGCCGACGACACGCTGTGGCAGAACGAAAGCTTCTTTCGCCTGACGCAAGAGCGGTTCACCAACCTCTTGGCCGACCATGCCGCGCCGGACCATCTGCATGACCGGCTGCTAGCGGCAGAGCGGCGCAATCTGGACCGTTACGGCTTTGGCGTGAAGGGCTTTACCCTGTCGATGATCGAAACCGCCATCGAGGTGACGGATGGCCGGGTGCCCGCAACGGTGATTGGCGAAATTCTGGCGGCGGGGCGCGAGATGCTGGCCCATCCGGTCAACCTGTTGCCCCATGCGCGCGAGGCGGTGACGGCGCTGGCGGCAGAATACCGCGTGATCCTGATCACCAAGGGGGATCTGTTGGATCAGGAGCGCAAGGTGGCGCAATCTGGTCTGGGCGATCTGTTTCAGGCGGTGGAGATTGTGTCCGACAAAAAGCCAGATGTTTACCGGACAATCTTTGCCCGCCACGGCACCGGGGCCGATCAGGGGATGATGGTTGGCAACTCGTTGAAATCGGATGTTCTGCCCATGATTTCAGCAGGGGGCTGGGGCGTGCATGTGCCACATGGCCTGACATGGGCGCTGGAATCCGCCGATCCACCACAGGGCGAGCGCCGGTTTCACACGCTGGAAAGCCTGTCCGGGCTGGCCGATCTGGTGGGTAAGGTGGCTGCTAGCCACTACATATAGCTTCCGCGCCTTGGGCGACAGCATTAGGATTAATCGAAAACCCTTTGAAATAAAGGGGTTTTCGGGCAATTTCTGCTGTGCTACCCTGACCCAAATAATGCGACTTCGCACGAACGAAGCCGCGAGACGAGGCAGAGCAGATGATCACCAAGGTGACCTCCTGGCTGGGGCAGTTCATTCGGCAGTTCATGGTCCTTGTGGCCATGTCTTTCATTGCCGCCTGTGCTGGTCCGCAGGAAACCGGCGCGGCCCCCTATGCGGCCTATGTCATGGACGCCCGGACGGGCGAAACGCTGTATTCGGAAAATGCCGATACGCGGCTGCATCCGGCCTCGCTGACCAAGATGATGACGCTGTACATCACCTTTCAGGAAATCGAGGCGGGCCGCCTGTCGTTGGACAGCATGGTCACGGTGTCAAAGAACGCCGCCGCACAGCCGCCTTCCCGGCTGGGGCTGAAGGCGGGGCAAAAGATTCAGGTGCGCTATCTGATCCGCGCTGCGGCGGTGAAATCGGCCAATGACGCGGCGGCGGCGCTGGGCGATGCCATCGGTGGCGACAAGGACAAGTTTGCCGCCCGGATGACGCGCACGGCCAAAAAGCTGGGCATGGCCAATTCCACGTTCAAAAATGCCAACGGGCTGACGGCGCAGGGCCATTTGTCCACCGCGCATGACATGGCCATTCTGGGACGGCATCTGTTCTACGATTTTCCGCAATATTACAACATCTTCTCGCGCCGTTCGACAGATGCGGGGATGGCGACGGTGCAAAACACCAACCGTCGTTTTCTGGATAAATATCCCGGCGCCGATGGTATCAAGACCGGCTTTACCGTGCCTGCGGGGTTCAACCTGACCGCCTCGGCCGAGCGTAACGGCGTGCGGATCATTGCGACCGTGTTTGGCGGCACCTCGACCGACATGCGCAACGCCAAGATGGCCGATCTGCTGGATCTGGGCTTTGCCAAGGCCAAGCGCAACGTGACGGTGCAGCCCCCGGTTCCGGCCCGCCCGGCGGATGAAGAGCTGGTGGCGTCGAATGCGCCGATGGCGGCGGATGATGTCGATGAGGATCTGCCAGAGGTCGAGGGCGGGGCGGGCAAGACCCTGCGCGTGGTGATGGCCCCGGCGGCCTCTCAGCGGCCCTTGTCACGGCCTGACCATGAAACGGTTGCGGCGGCGAGTGAGCAGGTGGATGCCATTGCCGATTCCATCGCCAGCGCGGTGGCAGAGGCTGCGGCCCCGCCGCCCGAACCCGCTACGCTTGATGCGCAGGCGCTGGAAGTGGCTGCCGCACAGCCCTTGGAACCGCCCCTACCGCTGGAGCAGGTGCTTGCCGATGTCGCCGCGGTTGAGACCGTCGCCGCTGCCGAGGTGCCCGCGCCGCTGCGGGTGACGGCCAAGACCGAAGTGGCGCCGGTCGCGCTGATGGAAACCTCGGTTCGTCCGGCCAAGCGCCGCGCGCCGATCTATGACGATCCGGTGCCTGAACAGCTTGCCGCCGCCGAGGTGGAGCCCCAGCAAGAGGTGGTGACGCAGGTCTCTACCTCTGGCGGGCGGCATTGGGGCATCAACATCGGGCGCTACAATAGCTGGTCGCAGGCCGACAAGGTTCTGATGAAAACCCAATTGTCCGAAGGCGAGACGCTGGGCCAAAGCCTGCGCAAGATCGTGCAGAAAAGCGGCGGGTATGATGCGAATTTCCTGGGCCTTGGCCAGCAGGAGGCCGAGCGCGCCTGCCTGCGGTTGCAGGCCAAGGGGATGGAGTGCTTTACGCTGGGGCCGGGCTGAGCGGCGCGCAGACTGCCGCAGTTGCGCCGGGGTTGATCTGTTGGCGGCGGGGGTTCACACCCCCGCACCCCCGCACCCCCGTGGAGTATTTGGGCCAAGAGGAAGGAATTCAGGACTGGGCCTCTTTGGCCCGATTCAGAAAGCCTGCCAGCGCGCGGCTGGTGGTGGCAGTGGTGCCGGGCCGGGGCTGGGCGGTGAAGGGCATCGGGCGGCAGGCCTCCATTGCGGCAATGCCGACGCGGGTGGTCAGGGCGCCGTTGACGACCCCTTCGCCAAAGCGGCGCGACAGGCGGCCAAGGACACCACCCGAGGCATAGCCGCCGATCAGTTCATCGGCCAGCGAGATCGCCCCCGCGCCCAGAAGGGCGGTGAACACCCGGCGCATCAGACGCAGGTTGCCAAGGGTCGAGGAACGGCCGCCGTAAATCTCGGACAGGCGGCGGATCATTTTCAGGTTTGAAAACAGCGCGGTGGCCACGTCGGCCAGCGCCATCGGCACCAGCGCCGTGACGGTTGCAACCTGCCGCGCCGCCGCCTCGACCTCGGCCAAGGCGGCGCGGTCGAGCGGGGCCATCAGTTCGGTCTCGGTCAGGTTCAAAAGGGCGTCGGCGTCCATCATGTCACCTTCCCGCTCGGCCAGACGGGCCAAGCCCCAGCTTTGGTCGGGGCGGGAGGAGTAGAGGGATTTCAGGTCGGCGGTCACAAGGCGGGCGGCTTTGAGATCACCCTTCACATGCGCCTCGGCGGCGCGCTGGCGCAGGCGGTCCAGCCGGGCCATGCGGAAGATGGCGGCAAGTTCGCGGATCGCCAGCAGGATCAGGACCACGACTGCAAGGCCGACGAGGACAAAGGCCATCCAGCCGATCACCGAATTGGCGGTCAGAAGGCCGGTAACAAAGTTGTAGGCCGCGACCGACAGGACCAGCGAGAACAGGGCCGAAAACACCCACATGGCAAAGCGTGTAAGTGGCGATGCGCGGCGCGTGGCCAGCCGTGCGGCGGCCAGCATGGCGCGGCCTTCGGCCTCGGGCGGGGCGTCGGCAAGGCCGGGGTCGGCGGGGTTTGTGTCATCCAGCTCGACCATGGCGGGGCGGGCGAGGCGGGGAAGGGTGGGGTCGGGAAGTTCGGCTTTGGCGGCCATTCAGGCGGTTCCGTTCCATGTCAGGCGGATGTCGGGCAGGCCTTCGTCGTTCCGGTCCACGTCGTTCTGGCCGCTCGTGCTTTCGGCCTCGACAAAGCCTTGGGCTGCCCAGAAGGTGCGGGCCGGGGTATTGGCTTGGAAGGTCCACAGGGTCAGGCGGGGGGCGGCCTCTTTCGCCTCGGCCAACAGTGCACTTCCCAACCCTTGGCGGCGAGCATGGGGGGTGATGTAGAGCGACAGGATTTCTGCGCCCGCGCGGTCGATGAACCCGGCGGGGCGTCCCTTGAGGTGGACAATGCGGACACCGCCAAGGGCGATGCGGCGGCGCAGGTGGGCAAGGTCTTCGTCGCGGCTATGCAGGACGCGCATCCAGCCGGTCTCGCGTACCCAGTCGCCAAGGATGCGAGCCAATGCGGGGGCGTCGCCGGGCAGGGCGGGGGTGATTTCGGCTATGATCTTGGGGCGCATCAGAGTTCATCCCCGAACAGGAATTCAGCGGCGCGGTCCAGCCGGATATGGGGCGGGCCTTCACCGGGGCGAAGGGAGGTGCGGGCGGGGGCAAAGGCCATCAGGCCATAATCGGCATCGAGCCAGTTTTCCGCACCCTGACGCGCGGGAGACAAAAGGCGGTTGGGATCGGACGGCAATTCGCCGGGATACATCAGGGCCTGTTTGCCGCTTTCCAACAGGCGGCCGCGCACGGCGGGAAGATTGCCCTCTCCCAAACGGTCCTCAACCGTGCAGCGCAGGCCCGAGAGCGACAGGGCCATGGTTTCGGCCCCGGCGAAATCGGCGCGGGATTTGGCCTCTCGCAACAGGGCCTCGGTAATCATGGTCAGGGCGGGGTGTTGTTCGTGGTGCAGATGGTCGGCCTTGGTGGCGGCGAACAGGATTTTTTCAACCCGGTGGCCGCCCAGCAGGCCCGAAAGCCACGAGTTCTGGCCGGGGCGAAAGGCACCCAGAACCTCGGCCAGCGTGCGGCGCAGGTCTTCGACAGCCCAGGGGCCGTGGTGGATGGCGCCCAGCACGTCGGCCAGCACGATCTGGCGGTCGATCCTGGCGAAATGCTCGCGGAAGAAGGGGCGGACCACCTTGTCGCGGTAGGCGTCATAGCGCCGCGCCATCTCTCGCCACAGGCTGCCGCGCGGGGTCATCGCCGGCTTGGGCAGGGGGGCGAAGGTCAGGACGGGGCTGCCCTCCAGCTCTCCGGGCAAAAGGAACCGGCCGGGGGTGCAGTCAGACCAGCCCTTTTTGCGGGCGGCGCGCAGGTAGGTGGTGAAGAGGGCGGCGAGGGTTTGGGCCTTTTGCTCATCCAGCCGCAGCGCGCCATCCTCAGCGCGGGCAGTGGCGAGAAATTCGGCGGCCTCGGGGCGGTTTGCAATGCGCGAAAGGGTGGCCTCGGACCAGTCGTCGAACGATTTGTCCAGCAGGGCAAGGTCCAGCAGCCATTCGCCGGGGTAATCCACGATGTCGAGATGCAGGACGCGCGGGCCGGTCAGGCCCGACAGAAAGCCGGTGGGCCGGGTGCGGAACGACAGGCGCAATTCGCTGACGGCGCGGGTGCTGTCGGGCCAGTGCGGGTCATCGCCGGTCATCGCGGCAAGGTGATCCTCATAGGAAAAGCGGGGCAGCGTGTCGTCGGGTTGGGGTTGCAGATAGACCGCCTCGATCCGGCCCTGCGCGGCAGCGCGCAGTTGCGGCATGCGGCCGCGGTCGAGGAGGTTCGCCACGAGCCCGGTGATGAACACCGTCTTGCCCGCCCGTGACAGGCCGGTGACGCCCAGCCGCAAGCTGGGTTCACCCCCGGCGAGGGAGGTGAGGCTGCGGGCGATCTGGTTGGTGAGAGAGGAAAGGCTCAACGGCGCTGCTCTGGTTCTTGCGAGATCAAGATAGGGGCGGGGGCGGGGTATGTGTAGGGGGAATGGGCGGCGGGGTGCGGCAATTCGGGTGGGAGGCCCCCCTCACCCCAACCCTCTCCCCCGAGGGGAGAGGGAGTGCCCCCTTTTCAGCTTCCCGCCCTGCCCGATGCGTGCCTCCCCCTCTCCCCTCGGGGGAGAGGGTCAGGGTGAGGGGGGAATGGACAGAGCCGTGCGGTGGGGGTAACCGGGGGGTATGCCCAGATATGCCCTGAAAATCGAATATGACGGTGGCCCATTTGCCGGTTGGCAGCGGCAGGCGCAGGGGCAAGTCTCGGTTCAGGGCGTGATCGAAGAGGCACTGGCGCGGCTGGAGCCGGGGGCGCATACCATTGCGGCGGCGGGGCGCACCGATGCCGGGGTTCATGCCACCGGGCAGGTTGCGCATTGCGATCTGGTCCGCGAATGGGAGCCGTTTCGCGTGGGCGAGGCGCTGAATCACCACCTTCGGCCGCATCCGGTTTCGGTGCTGGCCGTGGCGCGGGTGGGCGATGATTTCCACGCCCGGTTTTCGGCCATCGAGCGGCGCTATCTGTTCCGTCTGGTCGTGCGGCGGGCACCTGCAACCCATGACCGGGGGCATGTCTGGCAGGTGAAGAACCCGCTGGATCTGGCGGCGATGCGGGAAGGGGCGGCGCATCTGGTGGGGTTGCACGACTTTACCACCTTTCGCGCCTCGATCTGTCAGGCGAAAAGCCCGGTCAAGACGCTGGATGAGATTGCGGTGGCCGAATTGCCCTATCCGGGCGGCACCGAATACCGCTTTACCCTGCGCGCCCGGTCGTTCCTGCACAATCAGGTGCGCTCGATCGTGGGCACGCTGGAGCGGGTAGGCGCAGGCGCATGGGCGCCGGGCGATGTGAAGGCGGCGCTGGAGGCGCGCGACCGCGCGGCTTGCGGGCCGGTGTCCCCGCCCGACGGGCTGTATCTGACGGGCGTGGGCTATCCGGCCGACCCGTTCTGAACCAAGGCCTTTTACACGGCGGCAAGGTTCGGCACAAAGCGGGCCAGCGGGTCATGCACCCCCGCCTTGTGCAGCGCATGGCGCACATCCGGCCTTGTGCCGATCAGGAACAGCCGCCCGCCCTTGCGGTGCAGCTTGCGCGCCAGCATTTCCATCGCATGCGCTCCCGAAGAATCGATCAGCGGCACATCGGTGAAATCGACGACAAAGACGCTGCGGCTTTCGGCCACCTGATCCAAGAGCGCCCCCAGTCGCGCTGCGGCACCAAAGAACCACGGCCCGTGCAGGTGATAGACGATTTGGCCATTCGCCGCCTCGCCCTCGATCTCGGGTGCTGCGTGATCGACGGTGGTCGCATCCGACATGCGGTGGATGAAGACGATGCCCGACAGGGCAAAGCCCACCACGATGCCTTCGGACAGATCGCGGAACACCACCAGCAGGAATGTGACCAGCAGCACCACCGCATCGGCGCGCGATATGCGCAAGAGTTGCCAGACTGCCTCGCGCTCCACCATGTTCCAGGCGACGACGGCCAGCACCCCGGCAAGGGCAGCCAACGGGATGAAGCCGGCAAGCGGCGCCGCGACCAGCAGGAACACCAGCACGAAAACCGCATGCAGCATGCCCGACACCGGCCCCCGGCTGCCCGCGCGCACATTGGTGGCGGTGCGGGCAATGGTGCCGGTCACGCAGATGCCGCCAAACAGCGCCGATCCGACATTGGCGACGCCTTGCGCCAAAAGTTCGGCATTCGGGCGGTGGCGGCGGCCTGACATGCCATCGGCCACCACGGCCGACAGCAGCGATTCAATCGCCCCCAGCAGCGTAAAGCTGATGGCCCAGGGCAGAGCCGCCAGCACCGCCTGCACCCCCATGGGCGGCAGGCTGGGGGCGGGCGGCACGCGGGGCAGGGCACCGAACCGGGTAAAGATGGTTTCTACCGGCATATGCAGCACAGCGGCGGCGACCGAGGCCAGTACGACCGCGATCAGCATGTTCGGGGCCTGTGGTTTCCACCGCTTTACCCCGACAATCACCGCAATGGTGCCTGCCGCCACGGCCAGCGCCGCCGGTGTCAGCGTGCTGCGCGCGGCCCAAAGCGCGGGGATCTTGTGCAGGATGTCAGATGGTTCCTTGCCCGGCAGGGTCAGGCCCAGCAGATCCTTGATCTGGCTGGAAAAGATGATCACCGCAATGCCTGCGGTAAATCCCACCGTGACCGGATAGGGGATAAAGCGGATATAGGTGCCCAGACGGAACAGCCCCAGCGCGGCCAGCATCAGCCCCGACAGGATGGTGGCCAGCAGCAGCCCCGGCAGGCCGATCTGGCCCACGCAAGCCGCGACCAGCACGATGAAGGCACCCGCTGGCCCGCCAATCTGATACCGGCTGCCGCCAAGCGCCGAAACCAGAAACCCGCCGATGATGGTGGTGAACAGCCCCCGCTCTGGCCCGACGCCCGAGGCGATGGCGATGGCCATCGACAGGGGCAGCGCGACGATGGCGACCGTCAGCCCGGCCAAGGCATCGGCGCGCAGGTCGGTGGCACGGTAACCTTCGCGCAAGGTGGTGACGAGCTTTGGCAGAAACTCCGCCGCGGGTTGCGCCGGATCGCTGGCATGGGTCATGGTGGGGCTGTCCCGAAAGGAAGGTAGGGCCAAATGCTGGCGGGCGTCATGAAACACCGCTACCAAACGCCCGGACCCGCCCCCTGTCAACGGCCCGCGACACCATGACCACCCGCCCCGACCCCGTTCAGCCCGCTGATGATGCGGCGCGCGCACTGGCCCTGTCGTTGTTGCAAGGCGCGACCCATGCCGCGCTGGCCTATGCCGATCCGGCAACGGCGGCCCCGATGATCAGCCGTATCGCCTTTGGCCTAGGTCCGGATGGCGGGCCGATCACACTGATTTCGGCCCTTGCATCGCATTTCGCCGGGCTGCGCGCCAACCCGCTGTGTTCGATGATGCTTGGCGAGGTCGGCGACCGGGGCGATTTTCGGGGCGACCCGCTGACCCACCCGCGCCTGATGGTGCAGGCGCGGGCGGAATTTGTCGCGGCCGATGACCCGGCCCGCACAGCAATGCGCGACCAGTGGCTGGCCGCGCATCCCAAGGCGAAACTTTATGTCGATTTCGCCGATTTCGCCTTTGTCCGGCTGGTGCCGCAGATCGCCCTGCTGAACGCGGGGTTTGGCAAGGCTTTCCGCCTGACCGCCGAAGATCTGCGGTTGCCTTAAACCGGCCCCTTCAGATAGGCCACATCAGATAGGCCATATCTCAGATAGGGTTGTCGCAGCGAATGGTCACCTGCGCCCGCCCCTTGACCGCCGAGGGCCATTTCAGGTTGACCTGCCCGCCTGACGCGCCCTGTTCGGTCAGCGCATAGGGCTGCGCCCATTGCGTGGCATTGGCCGCATTGGTCAGCGCGCCTTCCAGCACCACGCCCGTCACATTCCGCGCCCGGCCAAGGAAGGGCATATAGCCCGCCCCATCCACCACCCAAGTGTCGCTGGCGGTGGCCTGAACATGTTCGATCAAAAGCGGGCTAGAGGTTTCCTGCGACACGCCGTTATAGGTGTTCGCGTCAAAGATGACATTGCGGAACCCGGTATAGACCAGCGGCGCATAGGTGGTATCGACCCGTTCAACCCGGTCTATCGACACTTCGCGGCAGCGAAACACATTGCCCATCACTGACAAGCCAGAGATGAAATGCCCCGTGCCGCGTGGGGTTACCACGATCCATGAAAACCACGCGCCGACGCTTTGTGCGGTAAAGGTGTTGCCGGTGATGGTCAGCCCGCCAAAGCTGTATTGCGCATTGTAGTCAGGCTGGTCGGAATGTTCGTTCGTCAGCTCAACAAAGCAATTGTCGATGTAGTTGCCGGTAATTGTGGTCATGGAATTAGGCGTCGTCAGCACGATGGCGGCGCGGCGGGTGCCGGTTGGTTCGTCATCGCCCTGAAAGATGTGGTTGCCTAAAATCAGGTTGCCTGTGCCCTGCATCACGACCGTGGTGCCGAACTTGGCCGCGCGGCAGTTGCGGATCTTGACGTCGTTTTGATTGGTGTTCAGCGCAAGGGTGGTGCGGGTCTGCGCGGGCACGCCCTGTTCGTTCGACAGGAACTGGCAATCATCGATCAGCAAGCCCTGGCACCCCTGATTGTAAGAGGTAATCCCACGGTCCTTGGGCCGGTTGATCACGCAATCGGCCACCCGAAAGGTGCTGCCCGTTGCGGCCAGAAGAACGCCGCTGGCATCGCCGCCACACAGGATTTCCAGATTGACCAGCTCGAACTTGGAAAGTTGCGCAAAGCCCGAGAAGTCCAGCATGTATTTGTAACGGTCAAACGTATAGCTGCGGGTGCCCGAACCGCCGACCAAGGGGGCCGACAGGTCCAGTGTGGCGGTGGCCAGGTTGCGCCCCGTCACATAAACCTCTCGCCCCACCCCGGTGCCGCTGATGCGCGCGCCCACCGGAATTTGCGCGATATTGGTCACGCCGGTAAGCTTTTGCGTGTTGGCGGTGGTATAGGTGGCGGTTGAGGTCACCGTGGCCGTGGCCCATGGGGTGCCGGGCAGGGTGGTCAACTGGCCGTTGCAGATCAGGCGGCGCTGGGCAAAGTTGGTAAGCCCCGACAGGGTGGCCACGTCAATTGGGCCGTCCAGCTCTACCCGGCGCCCCTTAAGGTCCAACTCCACATGGTCGGTGAAATAGAACAGCGCCTGAAGCGCCTTTTTGAACCCCAAAAGCTCATTGCCAAAGGCAGAGGCATAGGTTTCCAGATCGAAATCATGGGTGCAGGCCAGACGGGCCGCATCGGGCATGGTGATGGTGCCCTCGAACTTGACCGGATTGTCAAAGGTCAGGTTCGACCCGATGAAATAGCTGCCGGGTGAGACCACGACAGTGCGGCCAGCGGCAGCGGTATCCGCCGCCTCGAACGCATCGCGGTCGTCGGTGATGCCGTCGCCCTTGGCGCCGTAATCACGCACATCGACCCAGTTGAACATCTCGGCATGAAAGACATCGGTGACATCTTCGATCTGGATGTCGTCGATCCGCACGATTCCGCCATTCGCGCCGGTCAGGTTCAGGCCGAAATGGCCAAAGGCGGGCGCGGTGCCCCAGACCATGTCCACCCCTTGCCGGTTGCCCGACCCGATGATGGCCGTCACCGTTACCACCGTGCCATAGCCGGTCAGCGCCACACTTGGCCCGACCTGCTGGGCTGTGGTCACATTCGCGCCGCCCGAGGTTCCGGCCCAGCCCGCAATGGCAACCGAGGGCAGCGCGCCCGACATGGTCTTTACCTTGGCCGTTACCCGCAGATACAGGCTCGGCTGACAGGGGATGTTCTGAAAGCACCGCAGCTTTTGCGTTGTCGTGGTCTTTTGCAGCTCCAGACAGCCGCCGAAATCCTGATCCGAGGGCACATAGGCGGCATTGGCCTGCGCCAGATAAGACCCCTGACCCGGCAATCCGTCTTCTCGCGACCACAGGTTGAGACCTGCCGAAAATGCTGGCGGCATCAATACCAGACCCTGAGTAATCGCCTTGTTCATATCTCACCCATGCGCTGAAATTCCGGCGTAACGCCGCACCTGTTTCGGGCGGCAGAAATAGGGGCGATGGGTTAACCCCGGCTGGCGGCACCGTGCGGCGCGCTGGGCCGCCACGCAACGCTTCGGCTTGACTTGGGGCGGATCGGCCCGCACCAAGGGCCGAAAGATGGGGGCGGCATGGCTTGGGAATTCTGGATCGACCGGGGCGGCACCTTTACCGACATCGTGGCCCGCAGGCCGGATGGCGGCTTGGAGACCCGCAAGCTCTTGTCGGAAAATCCTGAACGCTATGCCGATGCGGCCGTGCAGGGCATCCGCGACAGCCTTGGCCTTGGCACCGCCGATCCCCTGCCCGAAGGCGCGATTTCCGCCGTGAAGATGGGCACCACCGTTGCCACCAATGCGCTGCTGGAGCGCAAGGGTGAGCGGGTGTTGCTGCTGATCACCGAAGGCTTCGGGGATTTGTTGCGCATCGGCACCCAAGCCCGGCCTGACCTGTTTGCCCTGAACATCCGCCGCCCCGATCTCCTCTATGAACAGGTGGTCGAGGTGCCGGGCCGTCTTGACGCCAATGGCGATCAGGTCCGCCCGCTGGATGAAGCCGCCGCCCGTTCGGCGCTGCGAACCGCGCATGCCGCAGGCATCCGCGCCGTGGCGGTGGCGCTGATGCACGGCTGGCTGAACCCCGCGCATGAGGCGCGGCTGGGCGCGATTGCCGAGGAGGAGGGATTTACCCAAATCTCCCTTTCCCATCAGGTCAGCCGTCTGGCCAAGCTGGTGGCGCGGGGCGATACGACGGTGGTTGATGCTTACCTCTCGCCCATCCTGCGCCGCTATGTGGCGCAGGTCGAAGGGGCGCTGGACATGGGCCGCGCCACCGGGCGGCTGTTGTTCATGCAATCAAACGGTGGTCTGACCGAGGCAGGCAGGTTTCAGGGCAAGGATGCGATTCTGTCCGGCCCCGCAGGCGGCATCGTCGGCATGGTGAAAACCGCCGAGGCGGCTGGTTTCAACCAGTTGATCGGCTTTGACATGGGCGGCACGTCCACCGATGTCAGCCATTACGCAGGCACATTTGAACGATCGTTTGAAACCGAGGTCGCGGGTGTGCGGATGCGCGCGCCGATGATGGATATTCACACCGTTGCGGCGGGTGGTGGGTCGATCTGCACCTTCCGTGATGGGCGCTTTCAGGTTGGCCCCGAAAGCGCGGGCGCCAACCCCGGCCCGGCCAGTTACCGCCGCGGCGGGCCGCTGACGATCACCGATTGCAACGTGATGCTGGGCCGCCTGTCGCCTGCCCACTTCCCGGCGGTGTTTGGCCCCGGTGGGGATCAGCCGCTGGATGTGGATGTGGTGCGCGAAAAGTTCGCAGCCCTTGCGGCGCAGGTCGCCACCACCACTGGCCAGCCGCCGCAACCGCCCGAGCAGGTGGCCGAGGGGTTCCTGCGCATCGCCATCGACAACATGGCGAATGCGATCAAGAAAATCAGCGTCCAGCGTGGCCATGATGTGACCGGCTATACCCTGCAATGCTTTGGCGGTGCGGGTGGGCAACATGCCTGCGGCGTGGCCGATGCGCTGGGGATGGGCCGGGTGTTCCTGCACCCCTTTGCCGGGGTGCTGTCGGCCTTTGGCATGGGGCTGGCCGAATTGCGCGCCCTGCGTGAAGGCCAGTTCGATGCGCCTGTGGCCGATCATACGCAGGCCGCTGCCCGGATTGCAGACCTCGAATCCGAGGCCCGCGCCGAGCTGGCCGAACAGGGCGTTACCGATGCGCAGGTCATCCGCCTTGCCCATCTGCGATACGAGGGCCAGCACCAGCCGCTGCCCGTGCCCTTTGGCCCGCCCGCAGCCATGGCGCAGGCATTTGAAAACGCCCACCGCGCCCGTTTCGGCTTTGCCTCGCCCGAACGGGGGCTGGTGTTTGAATTTCTGGCGGTTGAGGCGATTGGTCAGGGCGCAACGCTGCCCAAAACGCCCGCGCAGCAAGGCACCGCCGACCCGCTGGACTACCTGACCATCTTCATCGGCGGCCAGTGGCAAGCCGTGCCCCTCTACGACCGCCCCACTCTTGGAACCGCAACCCGCATCATCGGCCCCGCGATCCTGCGCGAAGCCACGGGAACCACGGTTGTCGAACCCGGCTGGACCGCCCGCGTTGACGCCCAAGCCAACCTTATCCTTGAGCGGACCGAGGCGCAGGCCCGCCCGCCCGCCGCCGGAACGCAGGCCGACCCGGTTCTGTTAGAGGTGTTCAACAACCTCTTCATGTCCATCGCCGATCAGATGGGGGCCACGCTGGCCAACACCTCTTGGTCGGTCAACATCAAGGAACGGCTGGATTTTTCCTGCGCGATCTTTGACGGTGCGGGCGATCTGGTGGCCAACGCACCCCATGTGCCGGTGCATCTGGGGTCGATGTCGCATGCGGTAAAAATCGTGATCGCGGCGACAAAGGGCACCGCGAAACCCGGCGACGCCTGGATGCTGAACAGCCCCTTCAACGGCGGCACCCATCTGCCCGATGTGACGGTGATCACCCCGGTGTTCATCGGCGATGAACCGGCCTTCTGGCTGGGTTCGCGTGGCCATCACGCCGACATCGGTGGGCGGACGCCGGGGTCTTCCCCGCCCGACTCGAAAACCATCGCCGAGGAAGGGGTGCTGATCGACCTCTTCCACCTTGTCCGTGCTGGCGAACTGGCCGAAGGCGAAACCCGTGCCCTGCTGGCCTCTGGCCCCTATCCTTGCCGGGCGGTTGACCAGAACATGGCCGACCTCAAGGCCCAGATTGCGGCCAATGAAACCGGACGGCGCGGGTTGCTGAACGTCTGCGACAGCCACGGCGCGGATACGGTGCGCGCCTACATGACCCATGTGCAGCAGAATGCCGAGGCGATGGTGCGCGGCGTGATTGACCGGCTGCAAGATGGCAGTTTCCGCTATCCGATGGACACCGGGCAGGAAATACGCGTGGCCATCCGCGTCAACCATGCCGACCGCACGGCAGTGGTGGATTTCACCGGCACCAGCCCGCAGCATTCCGGCAATTACAATGCCCCCGCCGCCATTACCCGCGCCGTGGTGCTGTATGTCTTCCGCACCCTTGTCGGCAAACCCATACCCCTGAACGAAGGCTGCCTGCGCCCCATCACCCTGATCGTGCCCGAAGGCTCGATGCTGAACCCGGCACCCCCGGCAGCCGTGATTGCCGGGAATACCGAGGTTTCCCAAGCCGCCTGCAACGCACTTTATGGCGCTTTGGGCGTGTTGGCGGCGGGGCAAGGCACGATGAACAATTTCGTCTGGGGCAATGAGCGGTTTCAGAATTACGAAACCATCGCTGGTGGCACTGGGGCGGGGCCGGGGTTCAACGGCTGCGACGCGGTGCAAAGCCATATGACCAACACCCGCATGACCGACCCCGAAATTCTGGAACGCCGCTTCCCCGTGCGGCTGGAAGTTTTCGGCATCCGCCAAGGCTCTGGTGGCGCAGGTCAGCATCACGGCGGCAACGGCGCGCGGCGGGTCTTGAGATTCCTTGAGTCCGTCACCGTCACCACGCTGTGCGGCAGCCGTGAAATTCCGCCCTTCGGCATGGCGGGCGGTCAGCCCGGCGCCTGTGGCGTCAATCGCGTTCTCTGGCCAGATGGCCGGGTGGAAACCCTGAATGGCAATGACGAACGGCACCTTTCCGCCGACGCGGCCTTTGAAATGCTGACGCCGGGCGGGGGGGGCTGGGGCGCGTCTTGAGTGCGTCACGCGGCATGCACATAGTCATGGGCACAGCCAAGCGGAGGGTTCCATGGCCAGTTTTCTTGATAGCCTGATTGGTGGGGTAAAGGATCTGACCTCTGGTCAGGGCGCGAATGACATGCTGGGCAAGGCCAAGGCCACCTGGAACAACCAGTCGGGCGCCACCAAGGGCGCAATTGCCGGCGGCCTTCTGGCCGCGATCCTGACCGGCGGTGGCCGCCGGATGATCGGCACTGGTGTCAAGGTGGGTGGGGCCGCGCTGATCGGCAGCCTCGCCTACAAGGCCTATGAGGATTGGAAGGCTGGCAAGGACGCGCAGGCGCAGGAGACGCAGGCCGATCCGGTTGAGTTGCCCCCGCCCGCCCCCAACTTCATGCCGCAGGATCAGGAGGCCGCCGATGCCCTGTCGCACCGGCTGCTCAAGGCGATGATCGCGGCTGCCAATGCTGATGGCCAGATCACGGCAGACGAACAGGCCCGCATCACCGGCGGCCTGTCGCACCTTGGCCTTGGCGGGGATGCGCAGGCGCTGATCGCCGACGAACTGGCCGCGCCGCTGGAGATTGGCGATGTGGTCAAGCTGGCCACGACCGAGGAGGAGGCGACCGAGGTCTATGCCGCTTCGGTCATGGCTGTGGACCCAGAGGGGGCCGTGGAAAAAGGCTATCTGGCCCTGCTGGCCGCGCGCCTGCGGCTTGACCCCGGCCTTGTCAGCCACATCCACGCCAAGGCGGGCGCGTTGGCCTAAGGTTGCTGTGCGTGTTTGGCACGCACCGACCCTAAAACACCTTGCCGCGCGCGGTGACGGGCCACAAAGCCTGCACCACCCCGCCGCGCGTGGCGACCATCCAGTCATGCAGGTTGCAGGTCGGGTCGCAATGGCCCGGCACAAGGCGGATACGGTCGCCCAGCCGCAGCCGCCCGGCTGGGTCATCCAACTGGCCGTGTTCGTCGGAATAACCCTGATAGGTCACGCCCTCGCGGCCCCGGACCAGCGGCAGCCCGCTTTCCGCCGTCATCGCCTTCAGCCCCGCATCACAGACCGCACGACCGCGCGACAAGCTCATCACCTGTGCCAGCACGAACAGGGCATTCTGCCATTCTGCGTCCAGCCGACTCCCTCCGGCCCCAGTGATCCGCCCGTAATCGGCATCCATGAAGGCATAAGACCCGCATTGCAGCTCGGTCCACAGACCGCTTGCCGCCTCGAACCCCCAAGACCCGGTGCCGCCCCCGGTCACGGTGGGGCAGGCGATACCCGCCGCCTGCAAGGCCGCCAGCACCGGCACCAGCCGTGCCTGCGATGCCTGAAACGCCGCCTGCCGTTCGGCATGGGTGGGCAGATGCTGCATCGCGCCCTGATAGGCCTGCACCCCGCCAAAGTCCAAACCTGGCGCGGATTGGATGGCACGGGCCAGCGCAACCGCCTGATCCGGGGTGTCCACACCGCAGCGCGCCTGCCCGGTATCCACCTCGACCAGCACGCGCAGGGTGGTGCCATGCCGCAGGCAGGCCGCCGACAGGTCGGCCACATTGGCCGCATTGTCCACGCAGACCCCCACCGCCGCCATTCCGGCCAGCCGCGCCAGCCGGTCGATCTTGGCCGGATCGACGATCTGGTTCGTGACCAGCACATCGCGCAGGCCCGCCCGCACGAAGGCCTCGGCCTCTGATACCTTCTGGCAGCACAGGCCCACCGCCCCCGCCGCCATCTGCAGCCGCGCCACATCGGCTGATTTGTGCATCTTGCCATGGGGGCGCAGCGCAACGCCCGCCGCCTGCGCCGCCGCCGCCATGCGGGCGATGTTCGCCTCCAGCGCGTCCAGATCGACCAGCAGGGCAGGGGTCTGCACCTGATCCTCGCGCCAGCCCGGCAGGGCGGGAATGTCATAGCCCGGTTCCAGATTTTCCATCGGCGGCTCCTTTCCCGCCATCATGACGCGGGTTCCGCACAAGGGAAAGCCGGGCGATTTGATCAAATATGATTGCAGCCATTGCGGGACGCGCGCGAAGGTGGTGAGACTGCGCCCAAGACGGCCAAACAGGCCAGGACGGCCCAAAAGACCAAGGCGGAGAGACAGGATGCGCATCTTCATCAACGGCTTCGGCCGCATCGGACGGTCGGTTCTGCGGGCCTGGGCCAAGGGGGCGGTGCCCGGCATGACCATCGCCGGCATCAATGACATCGCCGATGCCGCGATGTGCGCCTATCTGTTTGAATTCGACTCGGTCTTTGGCCCATGGCCGGGCACGGTGGCCCTGACTGATGGCGCGCTGGTGGTCGATGGCAAGGCGATCCCGCTGCACCGCACATCCGATATTTCGGGCCTTGATCTGTCCCGCGTTGACGTAGTGCTGGAATGCACCGGCCGCGCCGATGCGCGCGCGGTGGCCGAACGTGGCCTGACGGCAGGCGCGCGGCGGGTGCTGATCTCTGGCCCCTCGCAAGCGGCCGACCTTACCGTGGTTCTGGGCGCAAATGACGCCACGCTGGCGGATCAGCGCATCGTCTCGAACGCCTCTTGCACCACCAATGCGCTGGCCCCTTTGGCGCGGTTGATCGATGAAAACTGGGGCGTTGTCACCGGGTCTATGACGACGATCCACTGCTATACCGGCAGCCAGCCCACGGTCGATGCGCCTGCCGCCGACTATGCCCGCTCGCGTGCCGCCGCCCTGTCAATGGTGCCGACAACGACCAGCGCGCAGCGCCTGCTGGATACCGTGCTGCCCCAGATCGCCGGGCGGATCGAAGGATCGGCGGTCCGCGTGCCGACCGCCTCGGTTTCCGCCGTCGATCTGGCGGTGATGGTGGAAAGGGTGCCGACAGTGGATCAGGTGAACGCCGCCCTGCGCGCTGTGGGGGGCGTGATCGGCTGGACTGAAAAACTGCTGGTTTCCACCGACCTGCGCGCGCGGCCCGAAAGTATCGTCATGGCCCTGCCGGAAACACGGGTCACCAAGGGCGGAATGCTGCGGGTGTTCGGCTGGTATGACAACGAATGGGGCTTTTCCAACCGGATGCTGGATGTGGCGCAAAGGATGGGGGGATGAACGGTTTCTTCACCGCAGGCCCCTTTGATGACGGTGATCCCGTTACCGGGCATTACTATGAAATGGCCTCGTCCGACCGTAACCGCCCGCAGGTCTGGGGCTATACCGATGCGCTGTCTTATCTGCCGGGTGACACCCTGCGGCTGCATCTGACCTCGACCGCAGACAAGGCCAGCCTCACGATTGCCCGCGACGGGCTGGTGCCGCAGGTGGTTTATCGCGCCGAGATCGCCACGACCTTTGCCCATACCCCTGCCGATTGTTCGGAAACCGGCTGCAACTGGCCCGAGGCGCTGGCCCTGCCGATCCCCGCGGAGTGGCAAAGCGGAGTTTACACCATCACGCTGACAGTACCGGGGCATGAAAGCCAGCATATGTTCGTGCTGCGGGCCAGCAAGCCATCCGCCAAGATCGTCATGGTTCTGGCGACGGGCACTTGGTGCGCCTATAACGACTGGGGCGGGTCGAACCATTATCAGGGGCTGTCGGGGCCGAAGGGTGATGATTTCGCACCTCATGTCAGCCTGCTGCGCCCCTGGGCCAAGGGGTTCGTGCGCTGGCCATCGGATGCGCCGCGCATCCCCCATGCCTCGCCTTTGCTGACCAAGCCGCGCTATCCCCATATGAACTATGCCCGTGCCAAGAGGATTTCGAAGAAATACGCCTCGTCCGGCTGGGCGGCGTTTGAGCGGCCCTTTGCCCTGTGGTGCGAAGCGCAGGGCATCGCGCTGGATTATACCACCCAGCACGATCTGCATCGGAACGCGGTAGAGCTGGATGGATACCCCCGCGCGCTGATTGCCGGGCATGACGAATACTGGACATGGGAGATGCGCGACCATCTGGACGGCTGGCTGGACCGGGGGGGCGAACTGGCGCGGTTTGGTGGCAATTTCTTTTGGCAAACCCGGCTTTCGGATGATCTGACCACCCAGACCTGTTTCAAATCCCGCGCTCATGCCGAAGACCCCACACCCGACCCGCGCCGTCTGACCAGCTATTGGGACGACCCGCAGGTGGCCCGGCCCGCCACCCGGACCATGGGCCTGACCGGGGCGATGGGCGTCTATGCCGGGTGGAGCCGCTGCGCCGCCCATGGCACCGGCGGGTTCCTGATCTGGCGGCCTGATCACTGGGCGATGCGGGGCACGGGGCTGGGCTATGGCGATGTGCTAGGGGCCGCGTCGAAGATTTTCGGCTATGAGGTGGACGGGATCGATTTCACCTTCCGTCAGGGCCTGCCCGAACCGTCGGAAGAGGCGGCGCTGGACGGACCGCTGACCATTGTCGGCCTGTCGCCCGCGACGACCCTGTCGCACCACACCGGGCCGCATGACCGCGACAGTTTCATCGGCACGGCGGATGCCGAAGAGGTGGCGCTGAATGTCTATGGCGCGGTCACGCCTGAGACGGTTGGCCGCGCCAGCCGGGGCAATGGCTGCATGGCAGAGTATCGGCGTGGCAAGGGCGCGGTGTTCAACGCCGCCAGTTGCGAGTGGGTGGCAGGCCTGATCGCCCGCGACCGCCCGGTGGAACAGGTGACGCGCAATATCCTGCTGGGCGGCTGGGGTTAGCGGTCGTTCAGCCCCTTGCCCGCCAGAATGGCGGGGCGGGCCTTTTCAACCCGGCCAAGCCGCGTTGCCGCCGCCTTGGCCTGACCGATATGCAGGATCCAGCTGCGTTGGCGGCCCGGCGTCAGCGCGTCGAACGCCGCGCGCAAGGGTGCGTCGGTGGCCAGGGTCTGCGCCAGCTCTTCCGGCATGTGCAGGTCGTCCTTGGCGAAATCCACCTTCATGCCCGCCTTTTCGACCTCGATCGCCTGAGCAAGATAGTCTTGCAGCACCGGCGAAAGGGCCACGATCTGCGCAAGACTGGTAAAGTTCACGACGCGGGCCGAGCGGGAATTGTCGCCCGGCGGGGCCAGTATTCCTTCAGGATCTGCCAGCAGCACGCCCTTGAAGAACCCCAGCGTCGCGCGATCCTTGAAGCCCCAGAGGATCGCCACATTGCCGCCCTGCGCGGTATAGACCGGTGAACTCCACTTCCATTCCTCGGTCAGCCCGCAGCCCAGCACGATCTGGCGCAGCAAAAGCAGCTCGGCCTGCCAGACCGGCGCTTGGGCGAAAAAGGTGTCGATCCTTGGGTCGGTCTGGCTCATCCCTGCCTCCTTCGGTGCGGCCCAAGTCTTGCGCGACTCGGTCCGCCTGTCCATCGGGTCCAGCCTGCGGCGTTGTGACTTTCCAAACTGGCCAAAACCCCGTAAACCGCCCGAAAAGCCCAACAGAGGCCGATATGCGAGCATTCCTGGTTTTTCTGATCCTGCTGTTGCCCGGTCTGGCGATGGCCGACAGCATCGAGCAGATCGACACGCCCTCGGGCGTGACGGTTGATTATGTGAAATGCAAGCGCAGCCCGAACAAGTGCATGAACGAGGCGGCAGAGTACTGCAAAGGCTCGTATCAGGTGATCGGCAGCGAAAGCCATTCGGGCATGCTGCTGACCGATACCTTTGCCGGGGCGGTGACGTGGTATTCGATGACCTTCCTGTGCGGGGTGTCCGATGGGCAGTTGCCGGACTTTCCCTATCAGAAAAAGGCCGATCCGCCGTCCACCGTGCTGCCGCCGGGGGTCAGTGCGGTGTGCAAGGCCATCGGGCGCGGCAAATCCTGCATCGTGCAATAGGGCGCGACAGCCCGCCACGCTTGCGCGGTGCCGGGCTTTGGGGGCATAAGCCGCGGGTCTGAAAGGACGGGTCTGGCAGGATAGGGGCCGAGCATGGCTGATACCACCGCAGAAAGCCGCGAGAAATCGCGGCGGGTTGGCGCGCTGAAGGCGCTTTGGCCCTTTATACGGCCCTATCGCACCATGGCAGCCCTTGCGGGGGTGGCGCTGGTCATCACTTCTGCCGTCAGTCTGATCCTGCCGATAGCGGTGCGCCGGGTGGTGGACGGCTTCAATGAGTCGATCCATCTGCTGGACCAGTATTTTCTGGCGGCCATTGGCATTGCCGGGCTTTTGGCGCTGGGCACCGGGATGCGGTATTATTTCGTTACCCGGCTGGGCGAAAGGGTGGTGGCCGACCTGCGCCGCGCGCTGTTTGACCGCGTGCTGGGGATGAGCCCGGCGTTCTTTGAAAAGGTGATGACCGGCGAGGTTCTTAGCCGGATCACCACGGATACCACGCTGATTCTGTCGGTCATCGGATCTTCGGTGTCGGTTGCGTTGCGCAATGTGCTGATGCTGCTGGGGGGCATCGTGCTGATGGCGCTGACGTCGGCCAAGCTGACGGGGCTGGTGCTACTGGTGGTGCCCGCCGTCGTGGTGCCGATCATCGTGCTGGGGCGTCGGTTGCGGAGTTTAAGCCGGGAAAATCAGGACTGGATCGCCAATTCCTCTGGCAAGGCGTCAGAGGCGCTGCTGGCGGTGCAGACGGTGCAGGCCTTCACCCACGAAACCCAGACGCGCGGCGAATTTGCCGTGGCGACCGAGCGGTCCTTCGATTCGGCGCAACAGCGGATCAGGACACGGGCGGTGATGACGGTCATCGTGATCTTCCTCGTCTTTGCCGGGGTTGTGGGTGTGTTGTGGATGGGCGCGCGCGATGTGCGGCTTGGCACGATGAGCGCGGGCGAACTGGTGCAGTTCGTGATTTACGCGGTGCTGGTGTCGGGGTCAGTTGGCGCCCTGTCAGAGATATGGGGCGAGTTGCAGCGCGCGGCGGGTGCTACCGAACGTCTGGTCGAGATGCTGGGGGCAGAGGATACGGTGCGCGACCCTGCGGTGCCGATGGCGCTGCCGCGCCCGGTGCGGGGCGAGATCGTGTTTGACGACGTGCAGTTCCGCTATCCCGCGCGCCCAGGCGTTTCGGCGCTGGACGGCGTTTCGCTGGTGGTGAAACCGGGCGAGACGGTGGCGCTGGTCGGTCCCTCTGGTGCAGGGAAATCGACGGTGCTGCACCTGTTGATGCGGTTCTACGATCCGCAATCCGGTGCGATCCGGCTGGACGGGATCGACCTGCGCGACCTGAGCCGCGCCGATTTCCGCCATGCGCTGGCGCTGGTGCCGCAAGACCCGGTGATCTTTGCCGCCTCGGCGCGCGAAAACATCCGCTTTGGCCGGCCGGAGGCGAGTGATGAGGAGGTGGAGGTTGCCGCCCGCGCCGCCGCCGCCCATGACTTTATCGCAGCTCTGCCTATGGGTTATGACACCTATCTAGGCGAACGTGGGGTGATGCTGTCGGGCGGGCAAAAGCAGCGCATCGCCATTGCGCGGGCCATTCTGCGCGATGCCGCCGTGCTGCTGCTGGACGAGGCTACAAGCGCGCTGGACGCCGAAAGCGAGCGGCTGGTGCAAGAGGCGGTCGAGCGTCTGGGCCAGGGCCGCACGGTTCTGGTGGTGGCGCACCGACTGGCCACCGTGAAACGAGCCGACCGGATCGTGGTGTTCGATCAGGGCCGCATCGTCGCGACCGGCAGCCATGAGGCGCTGGTCGCCGAGGGCGGGCTTTATGCGCGGCTGGCGCGGTTGCAGTTCACCGATGGGTCGTTGGACTGACGGGAGAAATCACCCGCTTTTCCCCGCGCGTTACATTCACCCGCTACGCATGATGTGCACGGACCCGCTGTGGGACGTGAACATCATGGAGAAGTGTAATGGGCTTTTGGGATTTTCTGCATGGTTCGGGCAAAAAGCTGGAAACCGAGACCCCCGATGCCGCCCCGACCCCGGCGGTTCTGAAAAAAGAGGTTTCCGATCTTGGTCTGGACACCACCGGCCTGGAGATCAAGGTCGAGGGCGACAAGGTAAAGCTGGAAGGGCAGGCCGTTTCGCCCGAGGTCAAGGAAAAGGTCATCCTTGCAGTTGGCAACGTGCAGGGCGTCGCTTCGGTCGAGGCCGAGGATGAGCCGAATGCCCCGGCACCACGTTTTCACACCGTGAAAAAGGGGGAAACCCTGTCGCATATCGCCAAGGCTGAACTGGGCCACGCCAACCGCTATATGGACATATTCGAGGCAAACAGGCCGATGCTGTCGCAACCCGACGAGATCTATCCGGGTCAGGTGCTGCGCATTCCGCAAGCGGCGTAAGGGGCGACGAGCCGGCACCGGCTCCTTCCGGGGCTGGATCGTCCCTGACCCGCCGATTTGCCCATGGACGCTGCGTCCTTCTTGGCAAGGCCGGCAAAACTGCCCATCATTTATGCCAATGACATCCGCGGCAGGCGGAGCCTTGGGAGGGGATCATGGGGAATTTTGCGTCCATCGCGGACAGCCGGGCCATCGAGGATGAAACTCCATGGGCCGCGCGCGATGTTGCCCGGACCATGCACGAATATGTGGGCCGCGCCAAAACCGCCCATGGGGCTAGGCCCGCAATCTCGTATCAACTGCTGTCCGATCCGGGATCAAAGGCGATCACGCTGACCTGGGCCGAATTGCACGGCAAGGTCACCCAGGCCGCTAACCTGTTTCGCGAACTGGGCGTGGGGCCGCAGGATGTGGTGGCTTATGTTCTGCCCAACTGCCTTGAGGCGGCGATCACTCTGCTGGGGGGGGCGGTTGCCGGGATCGTCAACCCGATCAACCCCCTGCTGGAGCCCGAACAGATCAGCGCCATCCTGCGCGAGACCAAAGCCAAGGTCGTCGTCACCCTGAAAGCGTTCCCGAAAACAGACGTGCCGCAAAAGGTGGCCGAAGCGGTGCGCTTTGCCCCCGGCGTGAAAGCCGTGGTCGAGGTGGATCTGGTGCGCTATCTGGCGGGGCTGAAATCGCTGATCGTGCCCTTGATCCGGCCAAAGAACCCGGTGGCCCACAACGCCAGGACGGTTGATTTCACCGCAGGCATTGCGCGCCAGCCTGCCGACCGGCTGACCTTTCCCGATGACCCGGCCGACCGGGTGGCGGCCTATTTCCACACCGGCGGCACCACGGGCATGCCCAAGGTGGCCCAGCACAAGGTGTCGGGCATGGTTTATAACGGTTGGGTCGGCCACAAGTTGTTGTTCCGCGAAACCGATGCGGTGATGTGTCCCTTGCCGCTGTTTCACGTCTTTGCCGCCTATCCGGTGCTGATGTCGATGATCGCCGCCGGGTCGCATGTGATTTTTCCCACCCCTGCGGGCTATCGGGGTGAAGGCGTGTTCGACAATCTGTGGAAGCTGATCGAGCGCTGGAAATGCACCTATCTGATCACGGTGCCCACAGCACTTTCGGCGCTGATGCAGCGCCCGATCAATGCCGATATCTCCACCCTGCGCGGTGCGTTTTCCGGTTCTGCCCCCTTGCCCCTAGAGCTGTTCACCCGGTTCGAAAAGGCCACCGGCATCCAGATCATCGAAGGTTATGGCCTTACCGAAGCGACCTGCCTTGTGGCCTGTAACCCGCCCGAGGGGCGAAAGAAAATCGGTTCGGTCGGGCTGCCCTTTCCCTATAGCCACGTCCGCATCCTGCAAAAGACGCCCGAAGGGTTCCGCGATTGCGCAGTGGACGAGGTGGGCGAGATTTGCGTCGCCAACCCCGGCGTGTTCGAAGGGTCAACCTATACCGAGGTGGACAAGAACCGCGACCTGTTCGCCGAGGGGCGATTTTTGCGCACCGGCGATCTGGGCCGGCTGGATGCGGAAAGCTATCTTTACATCACCGGGCGCGCCAAGGATCTGATCATCCGGGGGGGCCACAACATCGACCCCGCTACGATAGAAGAGGTACTGATGGGCCATCCGGCGGTGGCGATGGTGGGCGCTATCGGCCAACCCGATGCCCATGCCGGCGAGGTGCCTTGCGTCTATGTCGAACTGGTCAAGGGGGCCGCAGCGACGGAGGACGAACTGATGTCCTATGCGCAGGACCATATCAGTGAGCGGGCCGCCGTGCCGAAGCATCTGGAGATTTTGTCGGAACTGCCAAAGACGGCGGTGGGCAAGGTGTTCAAACCCGATCTGCGGCGGCTGGCGATCACGCGCACCTATGATGCGGCATTGGCCGGGGCCGGGCTTGCCGCACAGGTCACCGAGGTGATCGAGGATAAAAAGCGCGGGCTGGTGGCGCGCCTTTCGCGGGATGGCGCGGTTGACGAGGCCAAGGTTACATCGGTTCTGGGCGGGTTCACCCGGCCCTGGGAATGGGCGGACTGATCGAAACCCGTCATTCTGGTGGATTTTGGAAACGATTTCGGGCGGTCATCTTGCGGATGACCGCCTTTTTCATTTTGCAGCGCGCACTTGCCGCATTATTCCTATCACCAATTCGTGAGGGAGTTAGGGTATGAAAAAAGCTATTCTAGGCGCGGTCTTCGCCGGGGTTATGGCGCTGTCGGCGGCACCGGCGTTGGCTGAAGCGAAATCGCAGATCGTGTTTCAGCACAAACACTGGCAGGTCGAGGTGATTGCGCTGGACGATGGCACGATGTCCTGCACGGCAGCGGTGGACGGCGGCAGCGACAGTTTCACCATCTGGGTGTTTCAGGACAAATCGGTGCGGTTGCAGTTCTATTCCACCTCTTGGGATTTCGGCGAAGGCCAGACCGCCGATCTGCAAGTTGCCATCGGCAGCCGTGCGCCCTGGAACCTGACGGGGGCAGAACTTTACAAGAATTCGGTCCTGTTCGACCTGCCCGACAGTGATCAGGGCGTGAATTTCCTGATCGAGGTGGCGCAGGGCAGCCGGCTTTATCTGCGCAGCGCCGATGGGTCGGATGTGGTCGATTATTCGCTGGCCGGATCGAACGCCTCGATCAATGCGCTGGTCGAGTGTTCTGATGCACTGAGCAAGGGCGGCGATGCCAACCCGTTCAACTGATCGCGGATAGGCAGGTTACAGGGTGTCGGTGTCCAGCCAGATGGTCACCGGCCCCTGATTGACCAGTGACACATCCATATCGGCGCCGAAGATGCCGTTTGCGACCGCAATGCCTTCGGCCGCAATCCGGGTGGTGAAATAATCATAAAGCCGCTTGCCCTCATCCGGGGCAGCAGCGGGGCTGAAGCCGGGGCGGTTGCCGCGCAGGTCGGCGGCAAGGGTGAACTGGCTGACGATCAGGGCAGCGTTGCCCGCGTCCTTGACCGACAGGTTCATCTTGCCCGCCTCATCCTTGAAAATCCGCAGCTTGGCGATTTTCGCGGCCAGTTTGTCGGCCTGCGCCTCGGTATCGCCCTGCATGGCGCAAACGAGGATCATCAGACCGGGGCCGATCTCGCCGACCACGGCTCCATCGACGGAAACGCTGGCGCGGCTGACGCGCTGAAGAACGGCCCTCACAATTCGTTCCGCCAAGGCGGGTTTGCGCCGGGGCGGCTGACGGTGATGGCGGCAGAGGCGACGCCCAGAGAGAGGGCGGCATCCAGCTCGGCATCGGTCAGCACCCCGACACGCGCCTTGGTCAATGCACCGGCCTCGTGCAACGCGCAAAGGACACCCGCGTTGAAGGTGTCGCCCGCGCCGACGGTATCGGCGACGGTGACCTTGTGGGCGGGGACAAAGCGGTCTTGGCGGGCGGTAACGGCGCGGGCGCCCTTGGCGCCTTCGGTGATGAAGACGGCCTTTGGCCCCTTGGCCAGAAGGCCGCGCGCAAGAGTGGTCAGATCGCCCTCACCCATTAGCCAGTGCAGGTCTTCATCCGACAGCTTCACCAGATCCGCCCGCGCGATCATCCGCTCAATCCGGCCGCGGTATTCGGTTTCCTTGCCTGCGATGAAACCGGGGCGGATGTTGGGGTCGATCATGGTGACGCGGGTCGCCGCCTCACGCGCTTGCAGCGCCTCATAGGTGCTGGCGGCGGGGTCGTTCACCAGGCTGATGCCGCCGACAAAGACGGTGCTGATTTCGGGCGGCAGGGCGGGCAGGTCGGCGGTGGCCAGCATCCGGCCAGCGGTGCCTTCATCATAAAACGCATAGGTCGCCTGACCGTTCACCAGTTTGACAAAGGCAACCGTGGTGGGGCGGTCGGACCGCGCGAGGAACCGGGTCTCCACCTGAGAGGCCGCCAGCGTTTCTGCCAGAATCTCGCCCAGCATGTCGGTGGACACGCCCGAGAAAAAGGCCGAGGGCGCGCCCAGACGCCCCAGTGCGATAGCAGTGTTGAACACGGCACCGCCCGCATAGGGGGCAAAACACGCCTCACCGCTGGTGGCGGTGCGTGGCAGCATGTCGATCAGGGCCTCACCTGCGCTGAGAATCATCTGGTTCCTCCATTCCCGTTCGCCGGATTTAGCCGAAAGCGCGGTGTTTGCGCAAACATTTGCTCAGGTGGTGAAGAATTGCCGCAGGTTGCTGCGCACCCGCGCCAGCACGGTTTCGCCCGTCAGATCGGGCACGAAAGCGGTGCCGGTGATCATCTCATAGGCCTCAATATAGGCGCGGGCGGTCTTTTCGATCATCTCGGCCGGAATCTCGGGGATGTCATCTACATAGGGGTCGCAGCGCGCGGCGACCCAGGCGCGGATCACATCCTTGTCGAAAGAGGCGGGGCGCTCGCCCGTCTCGAACGCTTTGGCATAGCTGTGTGCGATCCAATAGCGGCTGGAATCGGGGGTGTGGATTTCGTCGGCGATCAGGATGTTGCCCGCGGCATCCAGCCCGAATTCGTATTTGGTATCGACAAGGATCAGACCGCGTTCGGCGGCCATCTTTTGCCCGCGCGCGAACAGCGCCAGCGCCTTGGCCGACACGTCATTCCACTGCGCTTGGGTCAGCAGGCCTTGGGCGATAATTTCGGTCTCGGTCAGCGGCTCATCATGGCCGCCGTCAAAGGCCTTGGAGGTGGGGGTGATGATCGGGGCGGGCAGCGCCTGATTGTCGCGCATCCCGTCGGGCAATGTGTGGCCATACATCTGGCGCACGCCCTTTTTGTACATCGTCAGAACCGAGGTGCCTGTGGTGCCCGCCAGATAGCCGCGCACCACGATTTCCACCGGCAGGATGGTGACCAGCTTGCCCACCACCACATTGGGGTCGGGGTAGGCCAGCACATGGTTGGGGCAAATGTCGGCTGTGGCATCGAACCAGAACCGCGCCATCTGGGTCAGCACCTGGCCCTTGTAGGGGATGACGGCCAGAATACGGTCAAACGCGGAAATCCGGTCTGACGAGATCAGGATGCGGCGCTGATCCGGCAGATCATAGCAATCGCGCACCTTGCCGAAATAGGGGTTCGGCAGGTCGGCAATCCGCGCTTCGGGCAGGGTGCGGGTCGGGTCATAGTGCATGGCGGCGGTCCCTTTGTCGTCCTTGTCGCTATGGGCAAGGGGGCTTGTGCTGTCAACCAGGGAAGGGGGCGCTGCCCCCGTCGCGTGCCGCGACTCCCCCGGAGTATTTTTGCCAAGAGGAAGGGATCAGGTGCCGTCCAGCCGTTCGATCCGGCGCAGGGTGGGGAAGGCGGCCATCCACAGCGCCACAACGGCCAGCGTGCCGACGCCGCCGATGACACCCGCCGCCACCGGGCCAAGGGCACCCGCCACCATGCCGCTTTCAAACTCTCCCAACTGGTTCGAGGTGCCGATGAAGAGCGAGTTCACGGCATTGACCCGGCCCCGCATCTCATCCGGTGTCATCAGCTGCACCAGCGAGGAGCGGACGACGACGCTGATATTGTCGGAGGCGCCGACGACGAGGAGCGCCAGAATGGACAGGGTGATGTTGGTGGACAGCGCGAAGACGATGGTGGCAAGGCCAAAGACGGCGACGGCGGCGAACATCTTTTTGCCCGCGCCGCGCCGGATCGGGTGGCGCGCGACGTAAAACGACATGAGAAGCGCGCCGATGGCGGGTGCCGCGCGCAAGAGGCCAAGCGCAAAGGGGCCGCCGTCTAGGATGTCGCTGGCGTAAATCGGCAGAAGTGCTGTGGCTCCGCCGAGGAGGACGGCGAAGAGATCGAGCGAGATCATGCCCAGCACGGCAGGCGTTTGGCGGATGAAGGCAACCCCGGCAAAAACCGTCGCAAGGGTCACGGGCGCTCGGGCCGCAGGTGGTGCTATCAGCCGGATGCGCGAGACGGCGATGCCTGCGGCCAGAAACAGTACGGCAGAGGTGAAAAACGGTACCAGCCTGTCCACGCCATAGAGGATGCCGCCCAGCGATGGCCCGACGATCAGCGCCGTCTGCATGAAAGAGGTCGAGGTGGCGATAGCGCGTTGCAGCATGGCGGGCCCGACGATGCCGGGCACCAGCGAGGCCATGGTGGGCCGTTCGAACGCCTGTGCCGCGCCAAGGACCGCGACGGCGGCCAGAATACCCGGCGCGGTCAAGAGCCCGTGCCAAGCCAGTGTGCCGAGGGTCAGCACGGTGACCGCCTGTACCCATTGGCAGATCAGCCCGATGCGGCGGCGATCATAGCGGTCGGCGACGGTGCCGACCACGAAGGTCAGGAGCAGCATCGGCAGGAACTGGCAGAACCCGACCCAGCCCAGCATCCAGGCGCTGCCGGTCAGGTCGTAGATCATCCACCCCAGCGCCACGGTCAGCGACTGAAACCCCAGCGACGAGCAGGTGCGCGAGGTGAGGAAGAGGCGATAGTTACGGTTTTGCAGGACGTGTTTGCCCTGCATCGTGGCATCGGTCTCGGAAAGGATCATCGCAGCGTCCTGATGCGGCGTTCCGGTTGGAACAGGGCCGGGCTAGACCCGTGGGGAGGGGGTGTCAACCGCAGGCGGGTGCCTTGGCGGCGGATCACGAATATCTGTTTTTAAGAGTCATGTTTTCACGGGTGGCGCGCCGGGAGCATTCGGCTCGGGCGTACCCCCGGCCCTTTTGGCGTGCGTGCAACGCAAATAACTGCGGGCGCTTGGGATGCGCGGTAAGGTGCATGATCTCAAACATCACGCTAGGGGACTATTTATCGCCCACGGCGGCAGGGGAGGGGCCCATTGGAACGGGCGGTATCCTGTGCCAACCCATTTACGGCAAGAGCGCCCTCAGCGGTTCAGCATGCCCTGATCGTTCAGGTAGAAGGCGACGCCGACGATGGCCGCCACGGCCAGAATGGCAAGGGTGATCTTCCAGATGCTGTAGGGGCGTTCGCCGCGCACCTCTCCGGTCTGACCGTTGACCAGAAACTGATAGCTGCGCCCGTTGTATTTATAGGCAGCCATCCAGATCGGCAGCAGGATGTGCTTGAAGGTTTCGGCGCGGAAGGTGCTGTCGATGTCGGTGATGCGCTGTTCGTCGCCACCGATGTCGCGGCGCACATCCTCGGCGATCACCCGGCCCATCCAGTCGCGCGCGCGGGAATGACCGTCAGACAAGGGGACGGTGTAGCCTTCGGCCTGAAAACCCGCCAGATAATCAGGCGAATAGGGGGCAAGGGCAGACAGATCCCAGTTCGACAGCGCATTGCCCAGATGGGGCGGAATGCTGGTGGAGGCGAGGATCAGCACATCGTCGAACGCCCGCGCAACCCGCCCGGAAACGCTGGTCCAGCGGGTGTGGCGCACCTGTTGCTGGCGACGCTCGGTCCGGCCATTCACCTCTACCGTGACCCATTCGGTGGTGTAATAGTAATCGCCCCTTTCGCCGGAATAGCGACTGGCGCTGTCGGCATCAAAGGTCCAGTAGGGCACATAGATGCCCGCCATGGCGCGGCCCTTGCGGGTGAATTCCAACAGGCGGTTCGGCGCAAACCACAGCCCCCCCAGCCAGCCGGTCAGCCTGTCGCGCGCCTGCGCCTCGGTCAGTTGAAAGGGCACGACGGCCTGCGGTTTCAACCGCCGCTGGCTGCCGGTATCAATGACGACGGGGGTGGCGCAGAACGGGCATTCGGTGGCGTGGCTGGCGCCCTGAAATTCGACGACAGAGCCGCAGTTGGGGCAACGGGTGGTGCGCACCTCTGCCGTCGCCTCATCCGGCAGATCGTCGCGCAGGCCTTGGGCAAGATCCAGTTCCCCAAGCGCGCGGGCGCGGCGGGGAGCGTCGGCGGCGGGGATGGTTTCGACATGGCCGCAATGGTCACACACCAGTTGCGTTTGCCCGGGGGCAAAACGCAACTCGGCCCCGCAGGCGCTGCACGGCCAGCGGTGTTCCTGTGTGACCTTGGGGACCACGTTACACCGCAGGCGGGGGCGGCGGCACCTGCGCCAGAAGGCGCGTCAGATCGGTGTCGGCGGCGGGTTTCCAGCCGTCTTGCCCGGCGGTCCAAACCAGCGTCGCGCGGGTCAGACTGCCCGTTTGCGCCATCTGTGCAAGGTCAGCCTCGCTGAACGGGCCTTTGGTCTGGCCATTGTCCGCGATATGCCAGGCCTTGCCCGCAGGGGGCGGTGGCGGCGGGGCGGCGGGCGCTGCGGCGGCCGGGGCCGCGCCCCATGGTCCCATGTTCTGACCCATCGCGGCCCCCATGCCGGCGGCCATGCCCGCGCCCATCATCGTGCCCGCGCCGGAACCGGGATTGTCCAGCGATTCCGCGGCGTTGAACTGCATGTATTTCGACAGATCACCCGCGACCCCTATCGAGGTGCGCTTGTCCAGCACCTTTTCGACTTCTTCGGGCAGGCTGATGTTCTCGATATAGAATTCCGGGATCGACAGGCCGTAATCGCCCACCTTGGGCGTGATCGCCGTGGCGATCAGCTTGCCCAGATCGCCGGTGTTCCCGGCCATGTCCAGCACCGGAATGCCCGATTTCGCCAGGGTCTGGCTGGCTTCTTGCACGATCACATTGCGGATCTGGTTCGAGATTTCGTCGGCGGTGAACTCTCCATCCGTGCCGACGATCTCCTTGATGAAGGTGCCCGGATCGGAAACCCGCATTGAATAGGTGCCAAAAGCGCGCAGGCGCACCGGACCAAATTCGGGGTCGCGTGCCATGATCGGGTTCTTGGTGCCCCATTTCTGGTCGTTGAAGCGCGTGGTGTTGACGAAATAGATTTCGGACTGGAAGGGCGACTGAAAGCCGTGGTCCCAGTGCTGCAAGGTCGTCAGGATCGGCAGGTTGTTGGTTTCCAGCATGTAAAGGCCGGGGCCGAACACATCGGCCAGCTGCCCCTCATGCACGAAAACCGCCGCCTGCCCCTCGCGCACGGTCAGCTTGGCACCGTATTTGATCGCATTCCCGCGCCGTTCGAACCGCCACACCATCGTGTCGCGCGTGTCGTCCAGCCAGGAAATGACATCGATGAATTCGCCTTTGAGAAAATCGAAGACCATGGGTCACTCCTTCCCCTGAAACGGGGTCATGATTCACCACCGACCAGCCCTTTGGCAAGGTCGGTCACAATGGGGCGGGCCTCGGCCTCGGTCATGCCGGGGCGGAGGGCGGGGTTGTATAGCAGCCGCAGCATCATCTCGTCCTGCCGGGTCAGCAGGGCGAATTCCTCATCATCATTGAAGATCGAGGGGCGGGCGAGGGGGCTGTCATTGGGCAGGCCAAGGCCTTGGGCAATCTCTTCATGCACGCAGGACAGGCGCAAAAGGTCGGGGTGTTCGGAACGGATCACGGCAAAGGCGTGCTGATAGACACCTGTGCTGCCCGCCGATTGTGCCAGTACGATGCAATAGGTGGATCGCGGCATATCGGTGACGCTGCGCACGTCGCCCGGCCCCAGTTCGGGCATGGCGGCGCGAATCTCGGGGCCAAGGGCGCGGCGTTCGTCTTCTGACACCATATAGACGTAGAAATTCGGCGCGATGTCATCCAGCGCGATGGCATGCCCGGTCAACCGCGACAGCCGCGCAAGGTAAGATCCGACCATGGCTGTATCTGTCGCCCGCCTTTGGGCGGAAACCGAGGCGCCAAAGCGCAGGCCCACCCGCACCGGCGCATTCCAGCGCCGCAACTGGCCGACGCTGGAGGGCGCGCCGCCCCGGTCATATTCATCATAAAGCGCGATCTTGATGAAATTGCGCGTCAGAAGATCGGCCGAAAACGGCGTGTCCGGCCCGCCCCCATCGGTGCGCAACAAGCCTTGCGACAGCAAGGCCTGCTGCACCTGCCCGTAATAGGCCCGCGCCGCTGCACTGGCAGGGGTGTCGGGCGCATTGGCGGGCGGGGTCTGCGCGATGGGCCGCGCGGGCGGCGTAACATTGCGCCCCGCGGGCGGGGTGACGCAGGCGGACAGCGCAAGGCCCACCGCCAGCATCAGGCCAAAGGGGCGCAACGCGCGCGTCATTCCCCGGTCGAGGCTCCAAGATCCGTGGCCGACCCGGTGGTGCGGGCGCGGGCCGAAGCCAGCGTGTCACGCAGGTCATGCTCCATCTTGATCAGTTGTTCCTCGGCGCTCGCGCGGCGCGCCTTGCCTTCATCGGCGATTTGCAGGCTTTCCTCGATGGTGGCGATCAGGCTGGTGTTGGCCTTTTGCACCGCCTCGATGTCGAAAACGCCCCGCTCCATCTCGGTGCGCACCACGCGGTTGGCCTCTTGCAGGTTTTCGGCGTTGTCGGTCAGCAGCTCATTGGTCAGGTCATTGGCGTCCTTGATCGCCTCTGCCGCCTCTTTGCTGCGCTGGATGGTGACAGCCTGCGCAAGCTGGGTTTCCCACAGCGGAACGGTGTTGACCAAGGTCGAGTTTATCTTGGCGATCAGCGATTTGTCGTTTTCCTGCACAAGGCGGATCGAGGGCAGGGATTGCATGGTGACTTGACGGGTCAGTTTCAGGTCATGCACCCTGCGTTCCAGATCATCGCGGGCGGCGCGCAGGTCGCGCAATTCCTGCGCCACTTTCACCTGATCCGCCTCTGGTGCGGCCTTGACCGCCGCGTCTTTGGCCGGGATGGCGGTGGTGTCAAGTTCCTTCAGCTTGGCCTCGCCTGCGGCGATGTAAAGCGCGAGTTCGTCGTAGAACCGCAGCGTTTTTTCATAAAGGATATCAAGGCTTTTCACATCCTTCAGCAGGGTGTGTTCGTGCATCAGCAGGTTTTCGGTGATCTTGTCGATCTGGCCCTGAACCTCTTCATACTTTGCAACGAACTGAGCCAAAGGGGCGGCGGCCCCGGTCAGCTTTTCCCACCAGCTCCGCTCGCGGCCGACGTCCAGCTCATCGCCCGAAAACCCGCGGATGGTCGAGACGATTTCCCGCAAGCTGTCGCCGGCGGGGCCAACATCCTTGTTCTTCACGCCCGACAGCATTTCCTGGCTGATGACTTGCAGTTCCGCCTGCGCGCCCGCGCCGAAGGAAATGATCGACTGGGTGTTGGTCATGTCGATCTCGTCCATGCGCTTTCTGATCTCATCGGCTTGCGCGGGTGTGGCATCGGCCAGCGGCACCACGGCGGTGCCGGGTTCGGGCAACAGCGTGGCGGTGACTTTTTCAACTTCTGAAAGGGCGGCGGCGGCCTGGTCGCGGATATTGTCGGTCATGATCACTCTCACAAAAAGGGGGTCAGGCTTCCATCTTCAGGCGTTCACGCAACACCTGTATTTCAACATCCAGATCGGTGTGGCTGCCGGCAAGCAGCGCCTTTGACCGTTCGGCAAAGGTGGTTTCCAGATCGGTCAACAGCGCCTCATAATCGGCGCGGACCTTTGGGTCGCGGGTCTGGGCGTAATGGTCGGCGAATTTCACCGTCGCGTCGCGCGCGCCCATCAGATAGACCGACAGATACTTGCGCGCTGCCGTCAGGTCGGCGGGATCGCCTTCGACCGTGCGGAAAAGCTGGCGGGCGGCGGTGGCAAAGCGGTCAACCCGGCCTTCCAGCATCCGGTCATTGGCGCGCAGGATCGCGTCTTTCATGTCCGAAAGGTAGGCTTCGCCTTCGTCCACCGCTTTGGCGACGCGCCCGGTCTGGAACGGGTCCATCCCTGCCATCCCCTTGTCGCGCAAGGGGTCGGGGCCAAAGGCCATCAGGTGCAGGGCAAAGCCCAGGAGCGCAAACAGCACAGGATAGACCGGGTTGGCTTGCGCGACGAGGCCACCGGCGAACAGGGCTGCGCCCAGGATGACGGCGGCAAATATCTTGCGCGGAATGGCCGGGCGGCGAGCGACACGTCGGGCGTCATATTCGTCTTGCGCGCGGGCGCCTTCCTGCGTCAGCCAGGCGGCAAGGACCACAAGCCCGCCTGCGACCAGCGAGATCACCATTTCGCGCGGGCTGCCCCGGAACGCCGGGATCAGAAAGGCGAAGGCGGTAAAATAAAGCCATTTCGACCGTTTCCGCGCGCGCGAAGGCGGCGGCGCTGCCAGGGGAGCATTGTCCGTTGCGGCCTGTGGACCGGCGTCGGGGCTGAACTTTCCACCGTAACGCTGGGCCATTATGCCCCCCCCGAAGCGGCGACATAAAGGATCAGCGCAAGAAGGACGAAATAGGCAAGCGACTGAAGGCCCTGGCCTGACATGACACCCCTGCTTTGCTATGCCGACGTGGTGACTATAGGCAAGGGCCAAGGCCCTTGCCAGTGGGGCTTGGGGGGATTCGGCGGGAATTTTCCCCTGACATCACGTCGGCGCGCGCGTCATACGCGCAAGAGGCGATTCGCCGCTATTTTCCGGGCTTTGCCGGTGGGCGGGGGGCGTTGCGGGTAGAGCCGGGACGAGGCGCGGCAGGCTTGCGCGGTGGGCGGGGGGCGTCAGCCGCGCTGCGCGGTGCGGCGGGTTTGCCAAAGGGTTTGCCCGTTGGTTTGGCGCTGCGCGCGTCGCCCTCGGGCGCGGCGCGGCCACGGGGTGTGCGGTCGGCGGTATCGGCGCTGTCGGGCGTGCGGCGGCGGGTGGTGGCCTTTTGCCAGGTTTCCGACAGGTCTTTCAGCGCCTCGCCGGGTTTCAGGCGGGGTTTCTGGGCCGCGGGGCGGGCGATTGTGGGACCACGGCGGCGGGCGGGGGCCTCTTCGGGGTCGGTGGCCCCGCCTTCGCCCAACTGGTCCTTCAGCACGCGCTGGCGCACCTCTTCGACTTGGCCGGGTTGTAGATCGCCCAGACGGAACGGGCCATAGCTGGTGCGGATCAGGCGGTTCACGATCAGCCCTATCGCATTGATCGCGCGGCGAATCTCACGGTTCTTGCCTTCGCGCAGGCCGATGGTCAGCCAGGCATTGGCACCTTGCACCCGGTCCAGCGTGACGTGCATCGGCTGAAACCGTTCGCCATCCACCGTGATGCCCTTGCGCAAGGGTTCCAGATCGGGGTCGGTGGGGTTGCCGTTGATCCGCACGCGGTATTTGCGCAGCCAGCCGGTCGAAGGCAGCTCCAGCCGGCGCTTCAACTCGCCGTCGTTGGTGAGCAGAAGGAGGCCCTCGGAATTGAGGTCAAGCCGCCCGACCGACATGACGCGCGGCAGATCTTCGGGCAGGTGATCGAACACCGTATCGCGGCCCTTTTCGTCAGAGGCCGAGGTGACCAGACCTTCGGGTTTGTAATACAGCCACAGCCGCGGCGGTTCGAGAACCGGCAGCGGGTGGCCGGAAATGGTGATCTTGTCCTTGTCGGTCACGTTCAGCGCGGGCGAGGTGATGGTCTTGCCGTTGACCTTGACCTTTCCGGCTTCGATCAGCCGCTCTGCCTCTCGGCGCGAGGCGACGCCCCGGCGGGACAGGACCTTGGCAATGCGGTCCCCTTCGGGGGTTGTGTTTTCGGCCATGAACGGGAACCTTTGCGCACGCGGTTAGCGCCGGGGGCCGTCTGCCCCCGGACCCCCGAGGATATTTGAGCCAGTATGAAAGAGCAACGCGGCTTCCGGTCTTTCATGGAGATTGCGCTGGAAGAGGCGCGGGCGGCGGGTGCGCGCGGCGAGGTGCCGGTGGGGGCCTGCGTGGTTCTGGGCGACCGGGTAGTGGCGCGGGCGGGGAACCGGACGCGGGAGTTGCACGACCCCACCGCCCATGCCGAGGTGCTGGCGCTGCGGGCGGCCTGTGCGGTCTTGGGCAGCGAGCGGTTGGGGGGGCATGACCTTTATGTGACGTTGGAACCCTGCCCGATGTGTGCGGCGGCGATTTCCTTTGCGCGGATCGGGCGGCTGTATTTCGGGGCAAGCGACCCCAAAAGCGGCGGGGTGACAGTGGGCGCGCGGGTGTATTCGCACCCCCAGTGCCATCATGTGCCCGAGGTTTACGATGGCATCGCGGCCGGTGAGGCGGAGCGGTTGCTGAAAGACTTTTTCGCCGGACGGCGCGATTAGGCGGATTTTTCGGCCAGTTTCACCAAGGCCCAAAGCGCGGTATTGACCGGGGTGGCGATGCCATGGCGGGCGGCGCGGCGGTGGATTTCGCCGTTGAGATAATCGATTTCGGTTGGTTTGCCGCGCATCATGTCTTGCGCGGTCGAGGAGAACTGGCCCGCCATCTGATGGGTGATCGCCTCGATCCGGTGCCACAGGTCATCGGGCAGGGGGATGCCTTCGGCTTTGGCGACGGCGCAGCATTCGTCCAGCACCACGCGCATCGTGTCGAGCGCGCCGGGTTGGGCGGCGATGGTGCCATAGGGTTGGCGCGTCAGGGCCGAGACGGCGTTGAAACAGCAGTTGATGGCGAATTTGGTCCAAAGCGCGGTGGCGGCATCGGGCGAAACCTGCGCGTCGATGCCTGCGGCGCGAAAGCGGGCGGCGGCGGGTTCGGCGCGGGGGCCGGGGGCAAAGACCAGCTCGCCCCGGCCATGATGGCGGACGTGGCCGGGGCCTGCCATGTCGGTGGCGACATAGACCACTACGGGGATGACGGGGCGGCCAAGCGTAGCGGCAAGGGTTTCGCCGTTCGAGATGCCGTTTTGCAGGCTGAGGATCGTGGCATCGGGCGCAAGATGCGGCGCGATCTGGCGGGCGGCCTCGGCGCTGTCGCCGGATTTCACGGCGATGATCACGACGTTGGCCCCGGCAACGCCTGCCGGGCTGTCTGTGGCGGTCAGGGCAATCGCAGCTGTCTGGCCGCCCTTTTCCAGCAACAGGCCCTGCCGCGCCACGGCCTGAACCAGCGCGGGGCGGCCGATCAGGGTCACATCCTCACCCGCCTGCGCCAGCAGGGCGCCGTAGTAACAGCCCACGGCACCTGCACCCATCACGGCAATCTTGCCCATCGTTTCCCCCGGTTTTCAGGCAGGATAGGGCGCGTTGCCCTGCGGCGAAAGGGTCAGAAGCTGATGGGGTCCAGCACCTGGGGTTCCACCACCTCAATCCCCGGCGGCAGGCCCGCGCGCAGGGCATCGGCATTCTGCGCCAGCAGGGGGAAGGTGCGGTAATGGCAGGGAATTACGGTGCGGAACTGAAAGAAGGTCCGCGCGGCATAGGCGGCGCGGTCCATATCCATCGTGTAATGCCCGCCGCAGGACAGGATGCCGATGTCGGGCTTGTGGTAATCGGCCATCCAGCCCATGTCGGCCATGATGTCGGTATCGCCCGAGACATAGATCACATGGCCCTCGCCCGCGATCATGAAGCCCGCCGCCGACCCTGCGGGCAGCAGCGGGCCACCGCCAAAGTCGATGCTGGCTGAATGGGTGGCGTTGACCATGGTAACTTTTGCGCCGCCGCAGTCGATGGTGCCGCCCTTGCCAAAGCCGATGGTCTGTGCGCCCTTGCCGCCCAGCCATTCTGACAGTTCGTGGATGCAGGCCACCGGCGCGCCGGTTTCGGCAGAGATCGCGGCGGCATCGGCGGCATGGTCGCCATGGCTGTGGGTCAGCAGGATATGGGTCGCCCCCGCCAGCGCCTCTGCCCGTCGGTCTGCTGGGAACATCGGGTTGCCGGTCAGCCAGGGGTCGACCAGCAGCACCGCCTGTTCGATTTCAATGCGAAAGCCCGAATGGCCCAGCCAGATGATTTTCATGGAATGCCCTTTGCGGTTGCCCCTGTGACAAGTTAGGGCATCTGCGCGGTTCGGCCAGACGGTTTGATGACAGCCGGGGTGCTTCGGCGCAGCTTTGCCTGTGCGCAAATGTTGAAAACCGGGCCGCGCAGGCCGCCCAACGCCTTGCAGGGCGGGGGGCACGCGGCTAAACGGGGCCGAACGAAAACCAAGGGTGATCCCATGTCCATCGACATTGATACCGCGCGGAAGGTGGCCAAACTGGCCCGCATCCGGGTGGAGGAAGACCGTCTGCCCGATCTGGCGCGCGAGCTTTCGGGCATTCTGGGTTTCATGGAGCAGTTGAACGAAGTGAATGTGGACGGGGTGGAGCCGATGGTGTCCGTCACGCCGATGCGGCTGAAACGCCGCGCCGATGTGGTGACCGACGGCAACATTCAGGACCAGATCCTCAAGAACGCGCCCGATGCGCGTGAAGGGTTCTTTGCCGTGCCGAAGGTGGTGGAATGAGCGCGAATTCTTGGACGATCGCCGCCGCACGCGCGGCGCTGCGCAAGGGCGATATTTCGGCCGTTGACCTGACGATGTCGTGCCTGACGGCAATCGATGCCGCCGACGGGCTGAACGCCTTTGTTCACAAGACCCCCGATATCGCGCTGGATCAGGCGCGAGCGGCGGATGCGCGGATTGCGGCGGGCGGTGCGCCGTCGCTGTGCGGCATTCCATTGGGGATCAAGGATCTGTTCGCCACCAAGGGCGTGCCGACCCAAGCGGCCTCGAACATCCTGAAAGGCTTCAAGCCCGAATATGAATCGACCGTCACGACCAAGCTGTTTGGCGACGGCGCGGTGATGCTGGGCAAGCTGAACATGGATGAATTCGCCATGGGCAGTTCCAACGAAAGCGCCTGCTATGGCCCGGTGGTCAGCCCGTGGAAGGTTGACAGCCGTCAACTGACGCCCGGCGGTTCATCCGGCGGGTCGGCTGCGGCGGTGGCGGCGGACCTGTGCCTTGCGGCGACCGGCACCGATACCGGCGGCTCGATCCGTCAACCTGCGGCCTTTACCGGCATCGTCGGGATCAAGCCGACCTATGGGCGTGTGTCGCGCTGGGGCATCGTCGCCTTTGCCTCCAGCCTTGATCAGGCCGGGCCGATGACCAAATCGGTGCGCGATGCGGCGATTTTCCTTGGCTCGATGGCCGGGCATGACCCCAAGGATTCGACCAGCGCCGATCTGGCGGTGCCCGATTTTGAGGCGGCGCTGACCGGCGACATTCGTGGCAAGAAGATCGGCATTCCGCGCGAATACCGGTTGGACGGGATTCCGGCCGAGATTGACGCGCTGTGGCAGAAGGGCATCGAGATGATGCGCGATGCCGGGGCCGAGATTGTCGATATTTCCCTGCCGCATACCAAATACGCGCTGCCCGCCTACTACGTTGTGGCCCCGGCAGAAGCGTCGTCCAACCTCGCCCGCTATGACGGGGTGCGCTATGGCCACCGTGCCACGCTGGCGCAGGGCGATGGCATCACCGAGATGTATGAGAAAACCCGCGCCGAAGGCTTTGGGGCCGAGGTGCAGCGCCGCGTGATGGTGGGCACCTATGTTCTGTCGGCGGGCTTCTATGATGCCTATTACAACCGTGCCCGCAAGGTGCGCGCGCTGATCAAGCGTGATTTCGAACTGGCCTTTGCCGCCGGGATCGACGCGATCCTGACGCCTGCCACCCCGTCGTCTGCCTTTGGTCTTGGCGAGATGGCATCGGCCGATCCGGTCGAGATGTATCTGAACGATGTGTTCACCGTCACGGTGAACCTTGCCGGTCTGCCCGGCGTGTCGGTTCCGGTAGGGCTGGATGCCAAGGGTCTGCCCCTTGGGTTGCAACTGATCGGCAAGCCGTGGGAGGAGGGCGACCTTCTCAATCACGCCTATGTGCTGGAACGGGCGGCGGGCTTTGTTTCCAAGCCTGCAAAATGGTGGTAAGGGCGCGAAAAGACGTGAAACGACGCCCAACTTTGATCGAGGCAGTGTGAATATGCGTGTCCAGTTTGCGATGATGGCGGCCCTTGGGCTGGCAGCCTGCACCCCGGCGACGCCGGATTCGGGTGCCGGCTTTCAGGATTACAACAGCTATATGAAGCAGAACGGGGCGGCGCAGACCTATGGCCAGCCTGCGGCCCCTGCGGCGGCGCAGCCCGGTTTTTCGACCGAAGGTGCTGCGGCGGCGATTGCGCGAGCCAATGGCGCGGCACCGGCCACTGCCGCGCCGACCTATGCTGCCGCTCCGCCCGCAACTGGCGTGCGCCCGCGCGGCAACGCGCCTACGACCATTCAGGAAGACACGGGCGAGATGCCCAATGTACCCAAGACCATCTCGGACGAGAATGATTTTGGTGCGGTTTCAGCGCGCGAGACCATCGAAAGCGACAAGGCCCGGATTGAGCGTAACAAGGCGCAATATACGGTTGATCAGCCCACCGCCCTGCCGTCGCGCACCGGCGCGGAAGGGCCGAACATCGTGCAATTCGCGTTGGCGGCCACAAACAACGTCGGCGAGCCGATCTACAAGCGGTCGGGCCTTGGGTTCACCAACCCCGACCGGGCTTGTGCGAAATATCCTTCGCCCGATCTGGCGCAGCAAGCGTTCCTTGAGGCAGGCGGGCCAGAGCGTGACCGCAAGGGGCTGGACCCCGATGGCGACGGCTTTGCCTGCTCGTGGGATCCGCGCCCCTTCCGCACCGCGCTACAGTGAGCGCCTACCCCTCGCCCAACTTTGGGGAACGGCGGGGGGGCGTGCGGCCAACGCTAATCGTACTGCATTACACCGCCATGGCCAGTTGCGCCGAGGCGCGGGATCGGCTGTGCGCCCCGGAACATGAGGTTTCGGCACATTGGCTGATTTCCGAGGCCGGAGAGACCGAGGCGCTGGTAGATGAGGCGCATCGCGCCTGGCATGCCGGTGCAGGCGAGTGGGCAGGGCTGTCCGATATCAACAGCCATTCCATCGGAATCGAAATGGCCAATTCCGGCAGTCAGCCGTTCCCTGAACCGCAAATGGCGGCGCTGGAGCGGGTGCTGGCGGGCGTCTTGGCGCGCTGGTCTATTCCGCCGTATCGGGTGATTGCCCATTCCGACATGGCCCCGTTGCGCAAGGGCGACCCGGGCGCGCGGTTCGATTGGCGGCGGCTGGCCCTGGCCGGGTTGTCGGTCTGGCCCAAGGCGGGCGAGGCCCCGCCGGACAGTTTCGCCGCAAATACGCGCGTCTTTGGTTATCCCGATGCGCCCCAAGAGGCGCAGCTTGCCGCCTTTCGCCTGCGGTTTCGGCCTTGGGCGACGGGGCCGCTGGACAGAGTGGATGCCGGCTTGGCTGCCGATCTGGCGCAGCGTTACCCAGCGGGTTGAACGGCCAAGTCTTGTGCCAACCGCCGCAGCATCAGCCGCACGATCAGCCGGTGCGCCGGGGCGACCGGCAGCATATAGGCCTGCCCGAACCAGTTGTGTGTGATGACCGAAGAGGTGATGGCCAGCCGCCCGTCCGTGGTGGTGAGGCAGGTCATCACATCCAGATGGCGGTCACGCTCGGTCAGGGTCAGCACTTCGGGTTCGGATCGTTCGACCAGAAAGAAATCAAGGTGATCACCGGGCTGCACCGCTGTCGCCCGTTGCCCGGAAAACCCGCCGATCCGCTTGACGCCAAAGCGCGCCGAAATGGCATCGCGGATGCGGGAGGCCAGTGCCATCAGGGGCAGGGCGCGCGCCATTTGCAGGTTCCAGCCGTCCAGCGCGGTGATGGGGCGGGGCAATGTGATCGACTGGCTGTCAAAGAACGCCAGATTGTCGCGGGCCGCGATCAGGTCGCATTTTGCGGGCAGTTGGGATGGGGCAAACAGGGGCATGGGGCACCATTACGGCTATATTCCCCATCCTGCCACGGATTTCCGGCAAGGGCGATTGACGCGGTGTCGCGCCCGGCGTAATCCCCGGCCCGCGCGGATGGCTGGATGACCGCGGGGCGAATGCCTCGAGGAAAGTCCGGACTCCATGAGGTAAGGGTGCCGGGTAACGCCCGGCGGGGGCAACCCCAGGGAAAGCGCCACAGAGAAGAGTCTGCCCTGCATGCAGGGTGATGGTGAAACGGTGGGGTAAGAGCCCACCGCGGACCGGGCAACCGGGACGGCACGGCAAGCCCCACCCGGAGCAATGCCGAATAGGGACCTTGCGCGGAAAGGTCTGCGACTGCCGAAAGGCGATGGCAGAGACCTCCGCAGGGACACTTCAGCCCAGAGGTCCGGGTTGGCAGCTTGACCGCCGTGGCAACACGAGCGGCAGAGGAATGGTCATCCAGGGGGGAAACCCCCGGACAGAATCCGGCTTACAGGCCATCCGCGCAAATCCTCGGCTAGCCCGCCGTGCGCCGCCCGGCGTTCAGCATCGCCCGTGCCAGCAGCCGGGCTGCGGGCGGCAGAATGGCCCCTTTGCGCGTCAGCAGGCCATAGGGGGCCACGACGATCCCCAGATCGATCGGCAATTCGGCATAGGGCGCATCCGGCCCGCGCGCGAACTGATCGGCCACCGCACGGGCCAAAGGGGCAATCGCGTTCGATTGCTGGATCAGCGCCAGCGTCAGCAGGAAGGATGCGGTGGAAAGGCGGCGGGGCGGTGGCGGCAGGCCCAGTCGTGCCAGATGGGCCAGAACGGCGCGGCCCAGGGGGCTGTCGCCACCGGGGATCACCCAGTCGAACTCCAGCAGCCGGGCCGGGTCACGCAGGGGGCCGGCCAGCAAGGCATGATCGCGCCGCACCAGCAGCGACACGGGTTCATCCCCCATCTCGTCCATGTCCAGCAGGGCGGCTTCGGCCGGGGCGGCGGGCAGGCGGCCAAGCGCAAAGTCGATCTGGCCATCCAGCAACTGCGTGTTCAGCGTATCGGACGGTGCCACCGCCACATCCACCGTCACCCCCGGATGGGTCAGGCGAAAGGTGCGCAGCACCGGCAGCACGATTTCCAGCGCGGGGGCTGTCACCGCCCCGATCCGCACGTTGCCAAAGGCACCGCGGGCGTGTTCCTCCATCTCGCGCGCGGCATCGCGCATTTCCAGCCGGATGCGCGCCGCCCGCGCCGCCAGCGCCAGCCCGGCGGGGGTAAGCACCATACCGCGCCCGGTGCGCAGGCACAGATCCTGCCCCACGATGCGTTCCATTTCCGCCAGCATGCGCGACGCGGCGGGTTGCGCGATGCCCAATCGCAGCGCCGAAAGCCCAAGCTGCCCGGTTTCCGCCAATTCGGCGATCAGTTGCAGATGCCCAAGTTTCAGGCCCCGGCGCTGAAGACTGTCGCGGTCGTCGGACATTGATATACCAATTCTGTCATTGCATCATCGCAATTCATGATTTGACGGATATGTCCGGCCATTGCAACAGTCGCGCACGGTCGGGGGCATCGGATGCATCCGGCTTTTGACACGCCGCCAACGCGCGGCCATGGGGAGGAATACCATGCAAATTTCAAGACGCGCGCTGCTGGCGCTGACCGCCGCTGCCGCCTCGGCCCACGTCCTGCCGGCCTTTGCCCAGTCCAAGGGCACCGTCGGCATCGCGATGCCCACCAAATCCTCGGCCCGCTGGATCTCGGACGGGGAATCGATGGTCGCGCAGTTCAAGGAAGCGGGCTATGACACCGATCTGCAATATGCAGAAGATGACATCCCGAACCAGCTTTCCCAGATCGAGAACATGATCACCAAGGGTGTGAAGGTTCTGATCATCGCCGCCATCGACGGCACCACGCTGTCGAACGCGCTGGCCAATGCTGCCGCCAGCGGCATCAAGGTTATCGCCTATGACCGCCTGATCCGCGATTCGGGCGATGTGGACTATTATGCCACCTTCGACAACTTCAAGGTCGGCGTGCAACAGGCCACCAGCCTTGTCGAAGGGATGAAGGAACGCTTCCCCGACACCAAGCCGCTGAACGTCGAACTGTTCGGCGGCTCGCCCGACGACAACAACGCCTTCTTCTTCTACAACGGCGCGATGTCGGTCCTGCAACCCATGATCGACTCGGGCGAGATTGCCATTCCGTCGGGCCAGATGGGCATGGAAGTTGTGGGCACCCTGCGTTGGGACGGTGCGGTCGCCCAGGCCCGCATGGACAACCTGCTGTCTGCCAACTACGGCGACAAGGTTCTGCACGGCGCGCTGTCACCCTATGACGGCCTGTCGATCGGCATCCTGTCGTCGGTCAAGGGCGTGGGCTATGGCTCTGGCGATCTGAAGTTCCCGATCGTCACCGGTCAGGACTGCGAGGTGCCCTCGGTCAAGTCGATCATCGCGGGCGAGCAGTATTCCTCGATCTTCAAGGACACCCGCGAACTGGCCAAGGTCACCGTCAAGATGGTCGATGCGATCATTTCCGGCGGCACGCCCGAGATCAACGACGAGAAAACCTATGACAACGGCGTCAAGGTCGTGCCGTCCTACCTGCTGGAAAGCCAGCCGGTGAACGCCGCGAACTACGAAGCTGTTCTGGTCACCTCGGGCTATTACACCGCTGACCAGCTGAAGTAAGCCTGCAATTCTTGGCCCGCCGCTGTCCTGCGGCGGGCCATTTTTCTTCCGGGGGGATGCCAGATGACCAGAACGCTGCTGGAAATGCGGGGGATCGGCAAGACCTTCCCCGGTGTGCGTGCGCTGGACCGCGTGAACCTGACCGTTGAGGAGGGCGAGATTCACGCCATCTGCGGCGAGAACGGGGCCGGAAAATCGACGCTGATGAAGGTGCTTTCTGGCGTCTATCCGCATGGGTCGTATGAGGGCGAGATCCACTATGATGGTGCGGTGCTGGAAAACCGCTCGATCCGTGACAGCGAACACAAGGGCATCATCATCATCCACCAGGAACTTGCGCTGGTGCCGCTGCTGTCGATCGCCGAGAACCTGTTTCTGGGCAATGAGGTGGCGCAGGGCGGTGTGATCAACTGGCCCAAGGCCTTCAAGCAGACAGAGCAGTTGCTGAAAAAGGTGGGCCTGTCCGAAGTGCCCACGACGCAGGTGGGCAAGCTGGGCGTCGGCAAGCAGCAACTGATCGAGATTGCCAAGGCGCTGGCCAAGGATGTGCGCCTGCTGATTCTGGACGAACCCACCGCCGCCCTGCAGGAAAACGACAGCCAGAAGCTGCTCGACCTGATGCTGGAGCTGAAGGCGCAAGGCGTTACCCAGATCATCATTTCCCACAAGCTGAATGAAATTTCCCGCGTGGCCGACCGGATCACCGTCATCCGCGACGGGTCCACCGTGTCCACCATGGACAAGCACGAGATTACCGAGGACCGCATCATCCGCGACATGGTGGGCCGCGATATGGCGCATCGATACCCCGACCGGGTTTCGAACCCCGGCGAGGTATTGCTGGAGGTGTCGGGCTGGAACGTCTGGCACCCCGAACAGGTGGGCCGTCAGGTCATCAAGGACGCCGGTTTCACCGTGCGCAAGGGCGAGATCGTCGGCATCGCCGGCCTGATGGGGTCGGGGCGCACTGAACTGGCGATGAGTCTCTTTGGCCGCAGCTATGGCCGCGACATCACCGGCACAGCCCTGATGAACGGTAAGCCCGCCGATACCAGCAGCGTGACCAGGGCCGTCGATGCCGGGCTGGCCTATGTGACCGAGGACCGCAAGGTTCTGGGTCTGATTCTGGAAGAACCCATCGTCAGGAACACCACGCTGGCCAACCTGCCGGGGGTTTCCAACGGTGGCGTGCTGGACAAACGGCGCGAGACCGAGGTGGCCGAGCGCTATCGCAAGGCCATGGCGATCCGCACGCCAAGCGTGCAGCAAAAGGTGGTGAACCTGTCGGGCGGCAACCAGCAAAAGGTGGTTCTGGCCAAATGGCTGTTCACCGAACCGGAGGTTCTTATTCTGGATGAACCCACGCGCGGCATCGACGTGGGGGCCAAGTTTGAAATCTATACGATCATGAACGATCTGGCCGCCCAAGGGCGCGGCATCGTGATGATCAGTTCGGAAATGCCCGAGCTTTTGGGCATGTGCGACCGCATCTATGTGATGAACGAGGGCCGTATCTTGGGGGAACTTTCCAAAGAGGAAGCCAGCCAGGAACGGATCATGGCCCTGATCATCCGCGACAACGGTCAGAAGAAAGACAACGAGGGGGAGGCTGCGTGATGGCAGAGCAAAAAGGTCTGGGCGCCCATCTGGGCAGCCATCTGCGGGAAAACGGCATGCTTGTGGCGCTGGTCGCCATCGTGGCGCTGTTTTCCATTCTTTTGCAGGTGCAACCGCAGCCGGTGAACTTTCTGCAACCGCAGAACATCACCAACATCTTCCTGCAAAACGGCCATGTCATCATCCTTGCGCTGGGCATGTTGCTGGTCATCGTGGCGGGGCATATCGACCTGTCGGTCGGCTCTGTTGCGGCCTTTACCGGCGCGGTGGCGGCCTGGCTGACGGTCAAGGTGGGGCTGCCGTTCTACATCGTCATTCCGCTGACACTGGTGGTCGGTGGCATCATCGGCGCGGTGCAGGGCTATTGGGTGGCCTTCTGGCGCATTCCGTCGTTCATCGTGACTCTGGCGGGCATGATGGTGTTTCGCGGCGCCACCATGTGGCTGTTGGGCGGGCAGAACATCGGGCCATTCCCCAAGGGCTTTCAGGCGCTGTCCAACGGGTTCATCCCCGATCTGACCGGCATCGGTCGCCCGCATGGACTGACGCTGATCGTGATTGCCATCGCCATCGGGTTGCAGTTCTGGCTGGGTTTCCGCGCCCGTGCCCGCGATGCCGAATTCGGCATTGAACCCGAGCCGACCGGATTGTTCTGGGGCCGCAACCTGATCATCGCCGGGGCGACCGCCTTTGTCGGCTGGCAACTGGCGCAGTTCCGTGGCCTGCCGAATGTGATGGTGGTTCTGGCCGTGCTGACCGCGATCTATGCCTTTTTCACCGAAAACACCGTGACCGGGCGGCGTATCTATGCGCTGGGCGGCAATGAAAAGGCGGCAAAGCTGTCGGGCATCCGCACCGACAGGCTGGTGTTCCTGTGCTTTGTCAACATGGGCGTGCTGGCGGCGCTGGCGGGCATGATCGTGACCGCGCGTCTGAACAGCGCCACACCCAAGGCGGGTGTCGGGTTCGAACTGGACGCCATCGCCTCGGTCTTTATCGGCGGCGCGTCGATGACGGGCGGGTCGGGCAAGATTGTCGGCGTGGTGATCGGCGCGCTGATCATGGGTGTGATGAACATGGGCATGTCGATCCTGGGCATCGGCATCGATTACCAGCAGGTGATCAAGGGTCTGGTGTTGCTCGTCGCCGTGATCTTCGACGTTTACAACAAGAATAAATGAGGCCCCTGATGCTGATTTCGCAAATCCACCGCCCCGATGGCAGCCTTGCCGTCGTGGTGCGCGAAGGGTCTGAGGCGGCCGAGGTCAAAGGCGCAACCTCGACCTATGACCTGGCGAGTGAGGCGATCGCTTCGGGGCGTTCGCTGGCCGAGGTGATCAACGCCCACGGCCTTGGCGCGCCGGTTGATCTGCTGCGCGCGGCAGAAGAGGGGCGGCTGGCGCTGCCCATCACCCATCCCGACCTGTGCCACATGCACCTGACCGGAACGGGGCTGACCCATCTTGGGTCAGCATCCGCCCGCGATGCGATGCACGCCAAGCTGGGCGGGGAAGAAACCCTGACCGACAGCATGAAGATGTTCCGCATGGGGCTGGAGGGCGGTCGTCCTGCCCTTGGCTCGGTAGGTGCGCAGCCGGAATGGTTCTATAAAGGCAACGGCCATGCCGCCGTCGCCCCCGGCAAGCCGCTGGAGGCCCCCGGTTTCGCCGAGGATGGCGGCGAGGAGCCAGAGCTTGCAGGCATCTACCTGATCGCCCCCGATGGCACGCCTTGCCGTGTCGGCTGGGCCGTGGCGAATGAGTTTTCCGACCATGTGACGGAACGGGTGAATTACCTGTGGCTGGCCCATTCCAAGCTGCGTCAGGCCAGTTTCGGCCCCGAGATTCTGGTGGGCGAGTTGCCCGCCGATGTGCGGGGCGCCAGCCGGGTGATCCGCGCGGGCAAGGTAATCTGGGAAAAGCCGTTCCTGTCGGGCGAGGCGAATATGTCCCACACCTTCGCCAATCTGGAACACCACCATTTCAAATATGACGTGTTCCGCCAGCCGGGCGACCTGCATGTGCATATGTTCGGCACCGCCACCCTGTCGTTTGCCGATGGCATCAAGACCGAGGCGGGCGACACGTTCGAGATTGAGGCCGCGCCCTTTGGCCTGGCCTTGCGCAATACCCTTGCCTTCGCGCCCGCCCAACCGGGTGCGCTGGCCGTGAAAGCCCTGTGAGGATAAAATGACTTTCAAGCCCGCCAAATGGCCCCGTCCCCTGCGTTCTCAGGAATGGTTCGGCGGCACCGGCCGCGACCAGATCTACCATCGCGGCTGGATGAAGAATCAGGGCTTTCCGCATGATCTGTTCGATGGCCGCCCGGTCATCGGCATTCTGAACACCTGGTCAGAGCTGACGCCCTGCAACGCCCATCTGAACGTGCTGGCCGAGTTCGTGAAGCGCGGCGTTTATGAGGCGGGCGGCTTCCCGGTTGAGGTGCCGGCCTTTTCCACCAGCGAATCCGCCTTCCGCCCGACGGCGATGATGTTCCGCAACCTTGCCGCCATGTCGGTGGAAGAACAGATGCGCGGCCAGCCGATGGATGGCTGCGTGCTGTTGGTCGGTTGCGACAAGACCACGCCCAGCCTGCTGATGGCTGCCGCCTCGACCGACCTGCCGTCGATCGTCGTCACCGGCGGCCCAATGCTGAACGGCTATTTCAAGGGCGAGCGGGTCGGTTCTGGCACGCATCTGTGGAAATTCAGCGAGGCGGTGAAGGCAGGCGAGATGAGCGCCGATGAATTCGCCGAGGCCGAAGCCAGCATGTCGCGCAGTGCAGGTTCCTGCAACACCATGGGCACGGCCAGTACCATGGCCAGCATGGCGGAATCTCTTGGCATGGCGCTTTCCGGCAATGCCGCCATTCCGGCGGTGGATTCACGCCGTCGGGTGATGGCCCAAATGTCGGGCCGCCGCATCGTGCAGATGGTCAAGGATGACCTGAAGCCCTCTGACGTGATGACCAAACCGGCCTTTGAAAACGCCATCCGCACCAATGCCGCCATCGGCGGTTCCACCAATGCCGTGATTCATCTGCTGGCCATCGCGGGCCGGGTGGGGGTGGACCTGACACTTGACGATTGGGACCGCTGCGGCCGCGATGTGCCGACGGTGGTGAACCTGATGCCCTCGGGCAAATACTTGATGGAAGAGTTCTTCTACGCCGGTGGCCTGCCCGTGGTGATCAAGCGGCTGGGCGAGGCGGGGTTGCTGCACAAGGATGCGCTGACCGTTTCGGGCGAGACGATGTGGGATCAGGTCAAGGATGTAACCAACCACAACGATGACGTGATCCTGCCCGCCGAAAAGGCGCTGGCGCAATCGGGTGGCATCGTGGTGTTGAAGGGCAACCTAGCGCCCAAGGGCGCGGTGCTGAAACCCTCTGCCGCCTCGCCGCATCTGCTGACCCACCGGGGCCGCGCAGTGGTGTTTGAAGACATCGACGACTACAAGGCCAAGATCAATGACGAGGCGCTCGACATTGATGAGACCTGCATCATGGTGATGAAGAACTGCGGGCCAAAGGGCTATCCCGGCATGGCCGAGGTGGGCAATATGGGCCTGCCGCCCAAGGTGCTGCGCAAGGGCATTACCGATATGGTCCGCATTTCCGATGCGCGCATGTCGGGCACCGCCTATGGCACGGTCTGCCTGCACACCTCGCCCGAAGCCGCCGCCGGTGGCCCGCTGGCCGTGGTGCAGAATGGCGATTTCATTGAACTCGACGTGCCGAACCGCCGCCTGCATCTGGATATTTCTGATGCCGAACTGGCCGCGCGTCTTGCCGCCTGGCAACCGCTGCATGAGCAATATCAGTCGGGCTATGCCTGGCTGCATCAACAGCATGTGCAGGGCGCCGATACCGGGGCCGATCTCGACTTCCTGAAAGGCTCCCGTGGCGCGCCGGTTGGCCGGGACTCGCACTGATGCCAGAACGGACCAAAGTTGCTCTGGTAGGCATCGGCAAGATCGCGGTCGATCAGCACGTCCCCGCCATAGCCAACAGCCCCGATTGGGAGCTGGCCGCCACGGTCAGCCGTCACGGCTCGGTGCCGGGGGTGCCCGCCTTCACCGATTTCGCGGCCTTTCTGGCGGAGCGTTCCGATGTGCCGGTGGTCTCGCTGGCGCTGCCGCCGGTGCCGCGCTTTGCCTATGCCGAGGCGGCGCTGCGCGCAGGCCGCCATGTCATGCTGGAAAAGCCCCCCGGTGCCACTTTGGCCGAGGTGCATGAGCTGCATGCCCTCGCCAAGGCCAATGGCCTGACCCTTTACACCACCTGGCACAGCCGCATGGCCCATGCCGTCGCCCCGGCGCGGGCCTGGCTGGCGGACAAGGCCATCCGCCGCGCCCATATCACCTGGCGAGAGGACGTGCGCAAATGGCACCCCGGGCAGGACTGGGTGTTCGAACCCGGCGGCATGGGCGTGTTCGATCCGGGCATCAATGCGCTGTCGATCCTGACCCATATCCTGCCCGCGCCCGTCCACCTGACTGCCGCCACCCTGACATTCCCCGAAAACCGCCAGACCCCCATCGCGGCAGCGCTGACCTTTTCCGGCAATGTCACCGCCGATTTTGACTGGCGGCAAACCGGCCCGCAAACTTGGGATATCACGGTTGAAACCGATGCAGGCCATCTGGCCCTGCGCATGGGTGGCAATGTGCTGGAAATCGACGGGCAGGCCACGGCGGGCGAAAACACCATCATGGGTGAATATCCCGCCCTTTACGCGCGCATGGCCGAACTGGTCGCCACCGGCCAGTCCGAGGTTGACCTTGCCCCGATGACCCATGTCGCCGATGCCCTGACCCTCGGTCGTCGCGATGTTACGGAAGCCTTTCACTTCTGATCATCTGTTCATAAATATCCCACGGGGGTGCGGGGGTGTGAAACCCCCGCCCTTCCGCTGCCAAAGGACACCACGATGCCAAACGGACACCACCTGATCGCAGGCCACTGGGTCGCGGGCGAAACCACCTTTCAGAACATGCCCGTCACCGGCCCCGCGCGCGACTTCGCCGTCGGCACCGCCGCCCATGTCGATGCCGCCTGCCGCGCTGCGGAAGACGCCTTCCCGATCTACTCCGCCCTGCCGCGAGAGGTGCGCGCCGCCTTCCTCGACCGCATCGCCCATGAGATCGAGGCGCGCGGCCCGGCCATCACCGCCATCGGCACGGTGGAAACCGGCCTGCCCGCCGGGCGGTTGGATGGGGAACGGGGTCGCACCACGGGCCAGTTGCGCCTGTTCGCGGCCCACATCCGCAGCACCAATTTCCTCGATCTGCGCCACGACGCGGCCCAGCCCGACCGTCAGCCCGCGGCCCGCCCCGATATCCGCATGATGCAGCTTGCCATCGGCCCGGTTGGCGTGTTCGGCGCGTCAAACTTCCCGCTGGCCTTCTCGACCGCTGGCGGTGACACCGCTTCGGCCTTGGCCGCTGGTTGCCCCGTGGTGGTCAAGGGCCACCCCGCCCATCCCGGCACCGCCGAGGTGGTGGCCGAGGCCATCGACGCCGCCATCAAGGCCACCGGCATGCACCCCGGCGTGTTCTCGCTGATCCAGTCGCCGGGGCGCGAGGCGGGCGAGGCACTGGTGCAGCATCCGGCGATCAAGGCGGTGGGCTTTACCGGCTCGCTGGGGGCAGGGCGCGCCTTGTTCAACCTGTGCGCGGCGCGTCCCGAACCGATTCCATTCTTCGGCGAACTGGGCAGTGTGAACCCGATGTTCCTGTTGCCCGCCGCCGTGGCCAACCGGGGCGAGGCCATCGCCAAGGGCTGGGCCGGGTCGCTGACCCTGTTTGCTGGCCAGTTCTGCACCAACCCCGGCCTTGCGGTGGTGCTGGCGGGGCCAGAGGGCGATGCCTTCACCGCCGCCGCGCAGACCGCCGTTGCCGCCATCGGTCCGCAGGTCATGCTGACCGAAGGCATCGCCAACAGCTATCGCCGCGGGGCGGACCATGTGGCGGCACAGGCGGGGGTGCGCGAACTCGTCGCCACCACCTGCACCTTGCGCAACGCCTCGCCCTATCTGTTCGAAGTGTCGGGCGAGGATTGGCTGGGCAACCATGTCTTGGCCGAAGAGGTGTTCGGCCCCCTTGGCATCGTGATCCGCGCCCGTGACGCTGCCCAGATGCTGGCCGTCGCACAGGCGCTGGAGGGGCAATTGACCGCCACCCTGCACATGGACGACGCCGATACCGAAGCCGCCCGTGCCCTGCTGCCCACCCTTGCGCGCAAGGCCGGCCGGGTGCTGGCCAACGGCTTTCCCACCGGGGTAGAGGTGGTGGATGCGCAGGTTCATGGCGGGCCATACCCGGCCTCGACCAATTTCGGTGCCACCTCGGTCGGCACGCTGGCCATTCGTCGCTGGCTGCGGCCCGTGGCGTTCCAGAACCTGCCCGAAAGCCTGTTGCCAAAGGAGCTTCAGGGGCTGTAATCCCCTAAAAAACCGCCCGCCCCCTGTTGACTCTGCCGGGGTCATCGGTAAAAGGCGGACTTCAAGAATTCACCCATGGGCTTGGGCCCAGGCCCAAGGAGAGACTGCAATGGCAAAGCCGACGACGATCAAGATCCGTCTGAACTCGACGGCGGGCACAGGCCACTTCTATGTGACCAAGAAGAACGCCCGCACCATGACCGACAAAATGGTCGTGAAGAAATACGATCCCGTAAAGCGGGAGCATGTGGAATACAAGGAAGGCAAGATCAAGTAAGATCTGCCTTGACCTTGGTCCGAAAGCCGCGCCCCTTGGGCGCGGTTTTTCGTTTTGGAGGTCGGAATGGAACGCAACCACCGGGAAGAACATTTCATCGCGCGCGTCGGCTGGCTGCGCGCCGCGGTTCTGGGGGCGAATGATGGCATCGTTTCAACCGCCTCGCTGATCGTCGGGGTTGCGGCAGCCTCTGGCCGGGCCGAGGTTCTGGTGGCGGGTGCGGCGGGGCTGGCCGCCGGGGCCTTGTCGATGGCGGCGGGGGAATATGTGTCGGTGTCGTCGCAGGCCGATACCGAACAGGCCGATATTGCCCGTGAGCGGGCCGAAATCGAGGCCGATCCGGCAGAAGAGTTGCGGGCGCTGGCCGGGATTTACGAAGATCGCGGTGTGCCGCCCGACCTTGCCCGACAAGTGGCCGAGGCGCTGCACGCCAAAGACCCGCTGGCCGCCCATGTGCGTGATGAGCTGGGTATCTCGGCCCATAGCGAGGCCCGGCCGCTGGTGGCCTCTGCCGCGTCTGCCATGACCTTTGCGGTGGGGGCGGCGCTGCCTTTGGCGACGGCGGCGCTGGTGCCTGAGGTACAGATCACGGTTTGGGTCACGGCGCTGTCGCTGGCTTTTCTGGCGCTGCTGGGGGCGGTGGGCGCGCGGGCAGGCGGCGCGCCGGTGGCCCGTGCCGTGCTGCGCGTCACTTTCTGGGGCGCTGTGGCCATGGCAGTTACGGCGGGCGTGGGCAAACTGTTCGGGGCCGTGGTCTGAAATGAAAAGGGCCGGGGAGAACCCCGGCCCGTTCGTCTTTCTGGTCCTGCCCGCTTATTCGCGGTTGTTGCCCATGAATTGCAGCAGGAACATGAACAGGTTGATGAAGTCGAGGTAAAGCTGCAAGGCCCCCATCACCGCCGACTTGCCCAGCCATTCGCGGTCGCCCATGGCGGCGTGCTGGATATAGGTGTTCTTGATATTCTGCGTGTCATAGGCGGTCAGGCCCGCAAACAGCAGCACCCCGATGATCGAGATGGCAAAAGCCAGCGCCGACGAGGCGAGGAAGATGTTAACGATTGAGGCGACGACGATGCCGATTAGCCCCATCATCAGGAACGAGCCAAAGGCCGACAGGTCACGCTTGGTCGTGTAACCATAAAGCGACAGGCCCGCGAAGGCGATTGCGGTCACCAAGAAGGTCTGCGCGATCGAGGTGCCGGTGAACACCAGGAAAATCGACGACAGCGACAGGCCCATGGCGGCCGCATAGACATAGAAAAACAGTTGCGCCGCCGAGGCCGACAGGCGGTTGATCACGGCACCAAAGGCGAAAACCATCACCAGCGGCAGGAACATCACAACCCATTTCAGCGGCGAGGCATAGAGCGCATAGCCAAAGCTGGTCAGATATTCCCCAGCCCCAATCTGCATCCCGGACGAGGGATCAGTGGTCACAGCAAGGCCTGCCACAGCCCAAGCAGCGGCGCCGGTAAGCAGCATCGCCACGGACATCAGGCCATAGACCTTGTTCATATGGGCGCGAAGGCCCGCGTCGATCTGGGCGCTGGCGCCGACGCCTACCGTCCTGATCGTGTCAAACTGTGCCATGAATAGCCTCCGATGTTGCATGTGGCAGGGCTGCGCGGATGGCGCCGCATCGCCTTATGCGGACAATATCGGAACCCTTTGGCCGGATTTCAAGAATTTCCGCTGCAAAATCCGCAGGATCAACGCAGCCAATGGCCCGGCGCATCCCAGATCGGGCGCTGCGCCTCGTGTTGGGCGGCCTCTCGGGTCAGGCCGATGTCTTTCAGCATCGCATCATCCAGCCGCGCAAGGTGCTGGCGCTGGCGGTGCAGGGCAAGCGCAGTCAGCAGGCGGGCCAGCAGGCTTTGCTTGCGGGTGGCATGCGGCGCGGGCTGTGCAAGGGCCGGAGATTGCAGGGCGGTGCAGCAGGTGTTCGCGGGGGCCAGCATGATAAATCCTTTCCTGGTAACATCGGGGGTATCATCGGGTTTCGTAATCTGTGGGCGGGAACCCATCAGAATGCTTGATCCATTTACCCGAATCGTATTCATTCTTGAAATGAATGCTTTTGACGTAACGCATCAGGGAATGTGATATGCCGCGCAATCTGGATATGACGTCGCTGCGGTCTTTCGTGGCCATCGCCGATGCCGGCGGGGTGACACGGGCGGCGGGCTTTCTGAACCTGACGCAATCAGCCGTGTCGATGCAGATCAAGCGGCTGGAAGAGATGCTGGATGTCACCCTGCTGGACCGCAGCGCGCGGCAGGTCGGGCTGACGGCGGCAGGAGAGCAGTTGCTGGGCTATGCCCGCAGGATGCTCGCCCTGAACGACGAGGCCTTTGCCCGCCTGACCCGCGATGAATATGAGGGCGAGGTGGTGCTGGGTGTGCCCCATGACATCGTTTACCCGGCGATTCCGCAGGTGCTGAAGCAGTTCGCGCGCGATTACCCCAAGATGCGGGTGCGGTTGCTGTCCTCGTTCACGCGGGTGCTGAAGGGGCAGTTTGCGCGTGGCGAATGCGATGTGATCCTGACAACCGAGGCCGTGGTCGAGACCGGGGGCGAGACGGTGGCCGAATTGCCGCTGATCTGGGTTGGCGCGCCGGGGGGCGTGGCCTGGCGGCAGCGTCCCCTGCGGCTGGCTTACGAGCAGCACTGCATTTTCCGGCAGGGCGTGCAGGCGGCGCTGGATCTGGCGGGCATCCCCTGGCAGATGGCGGTGGAAAGCGACAGCACCCGCACGGTCGAAGCCTCGGTCAGCGCCGATCTGGCGGTGCATACTGTGCTGGCCGGGTCAGAGCCGCCCTATGTCGAACGCATCGCCCATGGCGGCACCTTGCCGGAACTGGCGCGGATGAAGGTCAACCTTTACGCGGCAACGCCCGCCCATTCGCCCGCCGTCACTGCGCTGGCCGAAATGCTGCGCCGCGCCTATGCACAGCGCCCCGGTGGCAAGCCGGTGGTGAACGAGCGGGCCGAGCTGCGCGTGGTTTAGGCTAGCTGCGGGTGATCACCACCTTGCCGGTCGATTTGCGGGCCGCCAGTAGGTCCAGCGCCTGTGGCACCTGATCGAACGGTAGGCTGTGGCTGACATGGGGGCGCAGGCCACCCGCTGCATACCACGCGAGCAACTGGCGCAGGCTGGCATCCTGCACGTCGGGTGCGAAATTCAGATAGCCGCCCCACCACAGGCCCATGACGCTGATGTTCTTGACCAGCAGGTGGTTCGCCCTGATTTGAGGCGGCGTGCCCCCGGCAAATCCGATGGTCAGGAACCGCCCCTCTGGCCGCAGGGCAGAGAGGGCCGCCTCGCCCATCTCGCCGCCGATGGTGTCATAGACCACATCAACGCCGCCCAGCGCCTTGAAGGCGGCTTTCAGGTCGGGGGTGTCGTTGTCGATCAGGATTGTGGCCCCTGCGGCCTGCGCGACGGCCAATTTCTCTGCGCCGCGCGCGCAGGCGATCACCTCGGCCCCCATCCTTGCGCCAATCTCGACCGCGGTCAGCCCGACGCCCCCGGCGGCGCCCAGCACCAGCAGACGTTCCCCCGGTTGCAGGCGGGCCTTGTGGTCCAGCGCCAGATGAGAGGTGCCATAGGCGATGGGAAATGCCGCCGCATGATCGAAGGGCATCGTATCGGGAATGGGCAGTAGCCGGTCGGCCGGGGCGCAGACCCATTCGGCCAGCGCGCCCTGTCCCACATAGGCCAGCACCCGGCTGCCTGGCGCGGGGCCAAGGGTGCCGGGGCCAAGGCTTTCGACGGTTCCGGCCATTTCCATCCCCGGTACATAGGGCAGGGCGGGCTTTACCTGATATTTGCCGTCGCGCATCAGAAGGTCGGCAAAGTTCAGGCCGACCGCTTCAACCCGGACGAGAGCTTGTCCCGCAGCCGGTTGTGGCGTTGTCGTTTGCGCCAGAAACGGGCCTTCGCCCAGATGTTCGATCTGCCAGATGCGCATTCGGTTCCTCATTTTCCTGTTCCAAAGGTGCCGAATACAAGAGGTTTGGCAAGTCTTGGCCGAGAGATTTGCAAAATGCGCAAATCATCGCCGAAAATCTTTGCATTTTGCATCGCAAAACGGATTACCCGCATAACGGGAATTTGTGTTGCCCGACGAAATCCTAGCGAGACAACCTCACCTCAGTCGGGTTTTCTTCTTCACTTGTATAATAGGACATATCCAAAAAGACAGGTTTGCAGGCATCCGAAAAGGAAATGCAGATTCGTTAGGCTTGTGCGAGATTTGGCAAGAAAATTGCTTACTAGAAAGCACAGGCCGCGTCGTTTGTGGTTCTGAGTAACCCTGTATTGGAGAGAGTAATGAAGCACCCTGTTGATGCCCATGTTGGTAAGCGCGTTCGTCATCGTCGCTGGATGATTGGCATGACCCAACAGCAACTGGCTGACAAGGTTGGGATCAAGTTTCAACAAATCCAAAAATACGAAACCGGCATGAACCGGGTAAGCGCCTCTCGTCTTTGGGACATTGCCGATGCCATGGGCGTGACCATTGCCTTCTTTTTCGAAGGTCTGTCCGAAGGTGCTGCCGACCTGACCCACGCCACCGGCGATCTGATGGCCGACAAGGAAGCGCTGGAACTGGTGCGGTCCTACTATTCGATCCCCGAGGCGCAGCGCCGTCGCCTGTTTGATCTGGCGCGCGTTCTTTCTGACGCAGCCTGAAAGTCTGACGGTCTGAAAGACTGACTGACGGGCCGTTTGGCTTGACCCGAATCCCCCGTGCCGATAGCCCGGCACGGGGGCTTCTTTTTGTCACGGCTCCGTTGGGGGCTGGTATGACGAAGCTGAATGACCAAGAGATTTCCGACATCATCGCCACGGCGCATGAGCTGGCCGATGCCGCGCGGGTGGCAACGCTTGCGCATTTCCGTCAGCCGGGGCTGGATGCCGATTCCAAGGAAACCGTGCGGTTTGATCCGGTTACCGTCGCTGACCGTCTGTCGGAACAACGCATGCGCGAGATACTGGCCCGCCGCCGCCCTCAGGATGCGATTCTGGGCGAAGAGTTTGGCCGGACCGAGGGCACATCGGGCCTGACCTGGGTGCTGGACCCGATTGACGGCACGCGCGGTTATTTGTCGGGCACGCCGACCTGGGGGGTGCTGATCTCGATCCGCGACGCGGGCGGGCCGATCTATGGCATCATCGACCAGCCCTATATTGGTGAGCGGTTCGAGGGCGGTTTTGGCCGGGCCCAAGTGAACGGCCCGATGGGCAAGGGCGTGCTGAAGGCCCGTGGCGCCCGCCCGCTGTCGCAGGCGATCCTGTTCACCACCTTTCCCGAAGTGGGCGCGCCTGACGAGGGCGCGGCCTTCCGCCGTGTCGCGCCCAAGGCCAAGCTGGTGCGCTATGGTATGGATTGCTATGCCTATGCCCTGATCGCTGCGGGCCAGATCGATCTGGTGATTGAGGCGGGTTTGCAGGCCTATGACGTGCAGGCCCCGATTGCGGTGATCGAGGCGGCTGGCGGGATTGTTACTGACTGGCACGGGCGGCCCTGCCACGATGGTGGCCGGGTTCTGGCGGCTGCCAACCGGGAAATCCATGCCGAGGCGCTGGCGCTGCTGAACACCTGACAGCGCTTGTGGACAGGCGGGGGGCCGTCTGCCCCCCGAGACCCCCCGAGAGTATTTCCAGAAGGGCAAAGGGTTTGATCCGGCGCTTCTTTTGGCTATTCTTGGCCTGCCGGAGCCGAGTCCTTCCCCCTTCTGTCGCCCGGTCGTTCCCGTTTGCCGAAGGGGCAGCAAGGGAACAGCCATGCCTGAAATTCTGATCAAGAACGCCACCGTGGTGACGATGGATGCCACCCGCCGCGAGTTTGTGGGCGATGTGCTGCTGCGCGGCGGGGTGATTGCAGCCGTGGGGCAGGGGCTGGTGGCGCAGAGGGCCGAGGTGGTCGATGCCACGGGTTGCGTGGTGACGCCGGGTTTGGTGAACACCCATCATCACCTTTATCAGACGCTGACTCGCGCGGTGCCGGGCGGGCAGGATGCGCTGCTGTTTGGCTGGCTGAAGACGCTCTACCCGATCTGGGCGCGGTTCGGACCCGAGGAGATGTTTGTATCGGCGCAGATCGGTTTGGCCGAACTGGCGCTATCGGGTTGCACGATGACCTCGGACCACCTGTATCTTTACCCGAACGGTTCAAGGCTGGACGATACCATCGCGGCGGCGGCCGAGGTTGGACTGAGGTTTCACCCCACGCGGGGCGCGATGAGCATTGGGGAAAGTGCGGGCGGGTTGCCGCCGGATTCGCTGGTGGAGCGGGAGGCGGCGATCCTTGACGACATGATCCGCGTCGTCGATGCCCACCACGACCCGAAAGAGGGGGCGATGGTGCGCGTGGGCCTTGCGCCCTGTTCGCCATTTTCGGTCAGCCGCGACCTGATGCGCGAGGCGGCGCTGCTGGGGCGCGACAAGGGCGTGATGCTGCACACCCATCTGGCCGAGAATGAAGAGGATATCGCCTATTCCCTTGCCAAGTTCGGCTGCCGCCCCGGGCAATATGCCGAAGACCTCGGTTGGACGGGCGATGACGTGTGGCACGCCCATTGCGTCAAACTGGATGTGGGCGAGATCAGCCTTTTCGCCCGCACCGGCACCGGCGTGGCGCATTGCCCCTGTTCCAACTGCCGCCTTGGGTCGGGCATCGCCCCGGTGCGGGCCATGCGGGATGCAGGGGTAAAGGTGGCGCTGGGCGTCGACGGGTCGGCCAGCAATGACGCCGGCAATCTGGTGGCCGAGGCGCGGATGGCCATGCTGTTGCAACGGGTCGCGCGCGGCGCTGACGCAATGAGCGCGCGTGAGGCGCTGGAGATTGCCACACTTGGCGGCGCGCAGGTGCTGGGCCGCAGCGATCTGGGCAGTATCGAATCCGGCAAGCGGGCGGATCTGGCGATCTGGGATATGCGGGGGATTGAGGCTGCAGGCGCATGGGATGCGGTGGCCGCCCTGATGCTGTGTGGCCCGACCCGCGTGCGCGATCTGTTCGTGGAAGGCAGGCAGGTGGTGCGCGCCGGGCATCTGGCCACGCTCGATCTGCCGCATGTGATCGAACGGCAGAACCGCCTTGCCGCCCGGCTGATGCAATAAACCCCCATCGCAATAAACCATTGGACAGGGCGGCCCGCCCGCGCTATCCGGGCGGAATGATCAACGCGGTGACCCTGTTTATCCGACGCCGACGCGCCTGACAGCGCGCTGATCACCCGTGGCCGCCTGCCACACCCCCATCCATTGTTGACCTTTCGCCCCGGCCTTGGCACTCCTTGGCCTTCACTACGGGAGCTTCCGCATGATTTCCGCCGTCCTGCCGACCTATAACCGCGCGCCCATGGCCTTTACCCATGGCAAGGGCTGCTGGCTGACCGCCGAGGATGGCACGCGATATCTTGACCTTGGGTCGGGCATCGCGGTGAACGCGCTGGGCCATTGCCCGCCCGAACTGGTCGAGACGATCACCGAACAGGCGCAAAAACTGTGGCATGTGTCGAACGTCTACCGCATCCCGGAACAAGAGCATCTGGCCGACCTGCTGGTCGAGAACACCTTTGCCGATACGGCGTTCTTCACCAACTCGGGCACTGAGGCGGCGGAACTGGCGATCAAGATGGCGCGCAAGTATCACTATGATCTAGGCACCCCGCGTGAAGAAATCATCGCTTTTGACGGTGCCTTCCATGGCCGGTCCACCGGCGCCATCGCCGCTGCCGGATCGGAAAAGATGACCAAGGGCTATGGCCCCCTTATGCCCGGCTTCAAACAGCTTCCCTTTGGCGATCACGAGGCGCTGAAGACTGCGATCAGCGACAAGACCTGCGCTGTCATCATCGAACCCATTCAGGGCGAGGGCGGCATCCGCACCATGCCCGACGCCTGCCTGAAAGGCCTGCGCGATCTGTGCGACCAGCACGGCGCGCTGCTGATCTTTGACGAGGTGCAATGCGGCATGGGCCGCACCGGGCGCCTGTTCGCCCATGAATGGGCGGGGGTCGCGCCCGACATCATGATGGTCGCCAAGGGCATTGGCGGCGGCTTTCCCCTAGGCGCGGTGCTGGCAACCGAAAAGGCCGCCAAGGGCATGACCGCAGGCACCCACGGCTCCACTTATGGCGGCAACCCCCTTGGCTGCGCCGTGGGGGCAAAGGTGGTCGAGATTATCACCGACCCGGCCTTCCTGTCGGAAGTGAACCGCAAGGCCGCCCTGTTCCGGCAAGGTCTGGAAGGTCTGGTCGCCGCCCATCCCAAGGTCTTTGACTCCGTGCGCGGGCAGGGCCTGATGCTGGGCCTGAAATGCGTCGCCCCCAACACCGATGTGGTCAAGGCGGGCTATGGCCAGAACCTTCTTACCGTTGCCGCCTCGGACAACGTGATCCGCCTTCTGCCCGCATTGAATATCCCCGATGTGGATATTGCCGAGGCGCTGAAACGGCTGGACGCCACCGCCACGGCGGTTGAGGCCCCATGACAGCCGCGACCGAAACCCAGCATCGCAGCCGACGAAGAGAGAGGGCGGACCGCATATTTCCCCTTCTCTAAATATCCTCGGGGGTCCGGGGGCAGACAGCCCCCGGCGCTACCCACACGAAAGACCATTCCGATGAAGCACTTCCTTGATATCCACAAGACTGACGCCGCCGAGTTGCGGGCCATGATCGACAGCGCCCATGCGATGAAAACCGCGCGCAACGGTCGCCCAAAGGGAACGCCTGATGACGACCAGCCGTTGGCGGGGCGCATGGTGGCGCTGATCTTCGAAAAGCCCTCTACCCGCACCCGCGTGTCGTTTGATGTCGGCGTGCGCCAGTTGGGCGGGCAGACCATGGTGCTGTCGGGCAAGGAAATGCAGCTTGGCCACGGCGAGACGATTGCCGATACCGCCCGCGTGCTGTCGCGCTATGTCGATCTGATCATGATCCGCACGTTCGAGGAACAGACCCTGCTGGAAATGGCCGAACATGCCACCGTGCCGGTGATCAACGGCCTGACCAACCGCACCCATCCCTGCCAGATCATGGCCGATGTGATGACCTATGAAGAACACCGCGGCCCGATTGCCGGGAAAAAGGTGGTCTGGGCGGGTGACGGCAACAATGTCGCCGCCAGCTTCCTGCATGCTGCCGGGCAGTTCGGCTTCGACTTTACCTTCACCGGCCCACAAACCCTTGACCCAGAGCCGGAGTTCGTTGGCTTTGCCCGCGAAAAGGGCAGCAAGGTGCTGATCGAGCGTGATCCGTTCAAGGCTGTCGCGGGTGCCGATCTGGTCGTCACCGATACCTGGGTGTCGATGCACGACCCGGAATCCGCCAAGGAACGCCGCCACAATCAGCTGCGCCCCTATCAGGTGAATGAGGCGCTGATGGCGGCCGCCAACCCCGACAGCCTGTTCATGCACTGCCTGCCCGCGCACCGGAATGACGAGGCGACCAGCGCTGTGATGGATGGTCCGCATTCTGTGATCTTTGATGAGGCCGAAAACCGCCTGCACGCGCAAAAGGCCGTGATGCGCTGGTGCCTAGGGGTGTGACCGCTCTTGCAGGTTGGCGGCATCAGGTGCTTGATGCCGTCAACCAACTGAGAGGTCCGCGATGCAATCGCCCGTTCCGTATTTCGTCCATTCCCTGACCGCACTGTCCAAGATCATCGACAAGGCAGAGGCTTTTGCCGAGGCAAAGAGGCTGAAGCCAGAGGTCATTCCGCAGTTGCGGTTGATCGCCGACATGTTCCCTTTTGCGCGGCAGGTGATGATCGCGACCGATCACGCCAAGGGTGCGTCGGCCCGGCTGTCGGGTACGGAAAACCCGTCTTTCCCGGATACGGAAACCACGCTGGCAGAGTTGAAGGAACGTATCGCCAAGACCATCGCCTTCATCCAGACCATTCCCGATGCGGCGTTCGAGGGGGCAGAGGCGAAAATCATCGCCATCAAGGCTGGTCCGCGCGAGCTGTCGTTCCCCGGCGCGCAATACCTGCACGGCTATGCCGTTCCAAACTTCTACTTCCACATGGGCACGGCCTATAACATCCTGCGGTCAAACGGGGTCGAGGTGGGCAAGGTCGATTTTCTGGGCGGCTGACCCATGGCGGCGCTGGTGGTGATCGACGTGCAGCGGGCCTTTGTTGCGCGGCGCGACCGGGGCAACCCTTGGGCCAATCCGGGGGCAGAGGTGGCGATTGCCGCCCTGCTGGCCGCCTTTCGCAAGCGGCGGCTGCCGGTGATCCATGTGCATCACCACGGCACCGACCCTGAGGATGATTTCCACCGCGACGCGCCGGGGGCGCAGGTGATGGTCTGTGCGGCGCCCGCGCCGGGCGAGGCCGTTGTGATCAAGCAGGGATCGTCCGCTTTCATCGGCACCGATCTGGCCGAGCGGTTGGCGGGCTTGGGCAATCCGCCTTTGGTCATCGCGGGTGGGGCTGCGAATTATTGCGTGAACTCCAGCGCGCGGATGGCTGGCAATCTGGGGTATCAAGTCACCGTGGCCTCTGACGCGCTGATCAACTTTGGTCAGCGTCTGGGTGACGGGCGGGTGATGCCCGCCGCCGATGTGCTGGCGCTGACGCTGGCCGACCTGGATGGAGAGTTTGGCCGGGTCGAGACCAGCGGCAACATCATCGCGCGGCTGTAAGCCGCAGTTTCGGGGTCGGTGCCCCCCTTGGCCCATGCAGAGGGGGGAAGGGGGGACGGCTTGCCGGGTTCAGTGATTGAGACAGTCGGCCAGCGTGCTGGCGATGCCTTTCAGGATCGCCGCATAGGCATCGGGGCCAGGGTCATAGCTGGACCCCACCGGGTCAAGCGCACCGCCAAGGGTTGCGCCGGTGCCTTCGGTCAGCACACGCAGCAGGGCCGGGTCGTGCTGCGCCTCGGGGAACAGGCAGGTGATGTGATCGGCGGTCACCTGCGCTTGCAATTCCGCCACCCGTGCAGCCCCCGGTGCCGCTGCATCGCCAAGGGCCAGCGAGGGCGCAGGATTCAGCCCGTAATGCGCGGTGAAATAGCCATAGGCGGCGTGAAAGGTGACGAAGGGCTTGTCCTTGACCGGGGCAAGGCTGGCCGTCACCTCGGCATCCAGCGCGGTCAGCCGGGCGCGGGCGGTATCGGCATTAGCGGCATAGGTGGCGGCGTTTTCGGGGTCCAGCCGCGCCAGATCGGCGGCGATCAGCCGCAGCCAGACGGCAGCATTGCCGGGGTCAAGCCAGGCATGGGGGTTGATGGCACCGTGGACATGACCGTCGCCTTCCGCCTCGTCATCCTCACCCGGCGCATAGTCGCGGGTCTGGGTGCCGGGTGCCTCCAAAAGCGCCAGTTGCGCGGCGGGTGATCCTTGCAGCGCCCGGTCCAGCCATGGGGTCAGTTCCGGCCCGATCCAGACCACAAGGCCCGCGTCGGCGATATCGCCCATCTGGCTGGGGCGCAGGGCAAAGTCATGTTCATCAGCCCCTTTGGCCAGCAACAGCACTGGCTGACCCAGATCGCCCATCACCTGCGCCACCAGCGCGTGAACCGGCGGAATGTCGGTCACGACATGCGGCACCTTGGCCCAAAGGGGCAGGGGCAGCACGGTGGCAAGTGCCAAAGCTATGGTATAACGCATCATGACCTCTTTCGCGGCGATGGCGAAAGGGATATATTGTGATAGTATAACATTGCAAGAGGCAATCATGGCCCACCTGCACGATGCGTCCTGTCCCGGCTGCCAAGCCCCCGATCTGGCCTTTGCCCGCCATGACCATGCCCATTGCGCAACCGATGCGCTTGCCCGCGCCGATGCCCTATGCGCCGAGCGCAAGCAGCGCCTGACGCCGGTGCGCCGCCGGGTGCTGGAGATCTTGCTCGAATCCCACCGCGCGCTGGGGGCCTATGATGTGCTGACGCGGCTCTCGGCCGAGGGCTATGGCAACCAGCCGCCCGTGGCCTATCGCGCGCTGGATTTCCTTGAGGAGCAAGGGCTTGCCCACCGCATCCGCCGCCTGAACGCCTTTACCGCCTGCATGCACCCCGGCGAGGCGCATTCCCCCGCCTTTCTGATTTGCCGTGCCTGCGACAAGGTGGCCGAGGCCCCGGCAGAGCCGATCCGCACCGCGCTGACCGAGGCCGCTGCTGCCGTTGGTTTTACGGTCGAGGGATCGAACATCGAGGCTGTCGGCCTATGCCCCGCCTGCGCGGAGGCAGCATGAGCCTGATTGCCGCCGATACCCTGTGCGTGCGCTTTGGTGCGACCGAGGTGCTGCATGACATCACGCTGGCGATCCAGCCGGGCGAGATCGTGACGATTCTTGGTCCTAACGGGTCAGGCAAATCCACGCTGCTGCGGGCGCTGTTGGGGATTGTGCCACCCTGGCAGGGGCGGGTGATCCGCGCCGAAGGGCTGCGCATCGGCTATGTGCCGCAAAAGCTGGCGGTGGACCGGGCGATGCCGATGACGGCGCGGCGCTTTTTGTCGCTGCCAAGGCGGGTGGATGATGCGGCGGCAGACGCGGCGCTGGCCCGTGTGGGGCTGGAGGGCTTGGGCGGGCGGCAGATGGCGGCGCTGTCGGGTGGACAGTTCCAGCGGCTGCTTTTGGCGCGGGCCTTGCTGACCGATCCGCAGATTCTGGTGCTGGACGAGCCGACGCAGGGGCTGGACCAACCCGGCGAGGCGGCCTTCTACCGCCTGATCGAAGAGGTGCGGCGTGATACCGGGGCAGCGGTGCTGATGGTCAGCCATGATCTGCATGTGGTCATGGCGGCATCGGACCGGGTGATCTGCCTGAACCACCATATCTGCTGTGAAGGGGCGCCGCGCGTGGTGTCGAACGCGCCAGAATACCGCGCCCTGTTCGGGCTTGGTACCCAAGGGGCGCTGGCGCTGTATCAACACGCGCATGACCACAGCCACGACCATTCCCACGATCATCACGGCCACGACCATGTTTGACGATTTCCTGATCCGCGCCGCCTTTGCCGGGGTTGGCCTGTCGCTGGCCACCGGCCCCCTGGGCAGCTTTGTCGTCTGGCGGCGGATGGCCTATTTCGGCGATGCCACCTCTCATGCTGCGATTCTGGGCGTGGCGCTGGCGCTGGCGTTCAACCTGCCGGTTTCGGTGGGCACGCTGGGCGTGGCGCTGGCGATGGCGCTGGTGGTGTCCACGCTGGCGGCCAGGGGCTGGGCGATGGATACCACGCTGGGGGTGATGGCGCATTCGGCGCTGGCCTTTGGGCTGGTGGCAATTTCCTTTGTGCCGGGGGTGCGCAGCGATCTGCAAAGCTGGCTGTTCGGCGATATTCTGGCGGTGACCAAGGGCGATCTGGCCTTCATCTGGGGCGGGGCGGTGCTGGTTCTGGCGCTGATGGTCTGGCGCTGGCAGGCGCTGTTGACGGCGACGGTGAACGAAGATCTGGCCCATGCCAGCGGCCTGAACTCCGACCGAGAGCGGCTGGTGCTGACGCTGGCGCTGGCCGTGGTGGTGGCCGTGGCGCTGAAGGTGGTGGGCGCGCTGCTGATCGCCGCGATGCTGATCATCCCTGCCGCCGCCGCCCGTGCGCTGGCCCGCACGCCCGAAGGCATGGCGGGGCTGGCCATCGGCGTGGGTGCCGCCTCCAGCCTTGGCGGATTGGCGCTGGCCATGGCGCAGGATACGCCCGCTGGTCCGTCGATCGTGGCGGTGGCGGCGGTGATCTTTGCGCTGGCGGTGGCGTTGGGGCGGCTGCGGCCCGGCTGACGGCCCGATAATGCACGCTTGTTGCCGGAATGTCGCCCGTATTGGCCGCTAGGCCGGGCGGGCGCTGGGGTGCAGGAGATGGCAATGAACAAGGGATTGTTTGGCTTCGGGACGATCTGTCTGATTGCCGTGGGCGGAGTGGATTATGCCAACCAGAGCAGACATACGGGGCAGGGCCTTGGGCAAATGACGCCCGCCAGCTATTTTGCCACCATCACCGGCAGGATGGGCGTCGGCGCGAGGACGGCCGTCGAAACCCCGGAGCCTGCGGCCATGCCGGTCCCGACAGCCGCCGCCGATACGCCGCAGCCAAGTATTGCCAAAAAGCCAGATCTGCCCGCCGTTCGCAGTATGACCGAAGGGTGCCAGACCAAGGCGGGCACCAAGTTCTGTTCATCGGGCAACTGACGCCCGAAAGGGGGCGGGGCGGGCAATGTACCAGCCCTGCGCTTATACGCTATGACAGCGCGCGTTTCAGGAAGGGGATGGGGGACAGGAGCACCACGTCCAGCACCAGAATCGCCAGCAGGGTCAGGCCCAGAACCGGGAAGGCCAGCGACAGGGCCAGCGTAATCAGCACCACACCCTTGGCCAAGGGCACGTCGGCAGGAACTGGAGGAGCTGCCAGGCGCAGTGCGCCATCGGGGCGGCGTTTCCACCACATCACCAGACCCGACAGGCTGACGCCCCAGATCGAGGCGCAGAACGCCCAGTTCAGCGCGACATTCCACCAACCCAACTGCCCTTCGTGCAAGGCGATGCCCACGGCCATCGCCTTGCCACCCAAAGGGTAATCGGCAAAACGGACATCGGCCAGAATCTTGCCGCTATAACGGTCGATATGCACGGTGCGGTCGGCGGTGGGGTTGGGGCTGTCATAGCTCATGGAATCGCGGGAAAGGGTCCAGACGCCGGTGTCATCGGCGGGGGCCGCCACCTGCACTCGCGCGGTGAATCCCAGGGCGCGGGCCCCTGCAACGGCGGTTTCAAAGGTCACGGGCGTGCCCTCGGGCAGCAATTGTACGCCGGTCTGGCTGCCGCTTTCGGGCAAGGGGGCCAGTTCCAGCACCCATGGCACCTCTTTCAGCGCGGTGTCATTCAGGCTGGCATGGGTCTTGTCTGACAGGGGTGCGCCCCATTTTTCGGCGGGAAAGCTGCTCCAGGCCTGCACGAACTTGCCGCCCCAGATCCCCGCCCAAGCCAGGCCCGAGATCAGGAAGAACACCAGAAAAATCGCGATCCATGACCCAAGCGACTGATGCAGCGATTTCCAGAAGGCGCGGCCCTTGGCGGCAAGGTTGGGAATGAATACGGCCGAAAGCTTGCCGCCGTTCCGGGGCCATACCAGATAAATGCCGGTGACAATCAGCAGCAGGCCAAGGCTTGCCGCCGCCTCGATCAGAAAATCACCCAGGCCACCATCCGGCCCCAGAAACAGGGTGCCATGCAGGTCGGTCAGCCATTCGTTCCAGGTGCCTGCCTTGGGACGGTCGGACAGGACGGTGCCGGTATAGGGATCAACCGCCACCATCCGCGCGCCTGTCGTCGCGGTGATTTGCACCAGCGCAGGGGTGGTCGCATCAATTGGGGTGATATAGGCGGTTGCCGCCCCGTCGGGGTGGTTTGTCAGCGCGGCATCAATCTGTTGCGTGACGGTAAGCGCCACCCCGTTGACAGCGACGGGCAGCCGGTCTCCGTATTCGGGGGCGACGGCCGTGAACCAGATGATCAGCGCGCCCGTAAGCGACAGCATCAAAAGGAAGGGGATAACGTAAAGCCCGGCATAGAAATGCCAGCGCCAGACGGCAAAATACAGCTTTTGGGCACGGGCTGGCCCATTGGTTTCGACGGATGCCATCGAAGGACTCCTGAGATTGATTTCGGAATTTTGGGGAAATCAGATCACAGAAGGGGGGCCGCGGGCCTGAAGGCCGCGCGGATCATGCGCCGGGCGCCACAGGTCAGCGGCCAGCGCCGGCGCGGCGCGCCGGGTGCCAAAGGCGGGCAGGGGCAGCGCGACAGGCTGGCCGAGATCGCTGATGAACTGCGCCATCGTCCAATCACAGCCGGGCTTGGCCGGGGTTGGCTTGGCCGGCGTCACCTCGCCGGTGGCGGGGTTGAAGGTCATGCTGACCGGGCCATCGCCGGAACAGATCACCATAACGATGCCACCCGACGAATCCTGTGCGGGCATGACCCCCACCGGCACCAGCGCAAGCACCGCCAGCGCCAATAGTGCGGGCAAGAGCATCAGTGCCGCCCGCAGGCGGCCAAGGGCGGTTTGAACGCTCATCTCGGTGTTTTTCGCCCCGCGCTTGTGGCTGGTCAAGTGTCCGTGATGCCGCGGTGATGCCGCTTTCCGGCAGGCATGTCGTTTTTCGCTGTTACATGTCGGCGCGCCGTCGCAAAAAACCGGGCCATGCGGCATCTATGGATGAAACCCATTCTCGCGGAGTCGCGTTCATGAAAACCCATGTCAAAGCCCTGGTCGTCGGCGGGGGTGCCGTTGGCACCGGCATCACCTATCATCTGGCCAAGGCGGGCTGGGATGTCTTGCAAGTCGAGCGCGACGAGCTGACGGCGGGGTCCACCTGGCACGCCGCAGGCCTGTTGCCGCTGTTCAACATGAGCTATGCGACAACCCACATCCACAAATACTCGGTGGAATTCTATAAGAGCCTTGAGGCGGAGACCGGCCTGAACGCGGGCTTTTCCATCTGCGGCAACCTGCGCATGGCGCAGACCGATGCCCGGATGGACGAATTCATGCTCTATTCCTCGGTCGCCGAAACGGCCGGGGTCTATCACGAATTCCTGACGCCCGCGCAGATCAAGGAACGCTGGCCGTTGGTGCGGACCGAAGACCTGAAGGGTGCGCTGTTCCACCCGCAGGACGGTTACATCAACCCCGCCGACGTGACGCAGGCCATGGCCAAGGGCGCCCGCCAGCTGGGTGCCACGATCGAGCGCAAGATTCAGGTCGATGCCTATCGTTGGACCGGCAGCGAGTGGATCGTTTCGGTCACCCGCATGGCCGATGTCGGCGGCAACCTTGTTCCGACGGACGAGAAATACGAAATCCATGCCGAGCATGTGGTGACCGCGACCGGCAACCACGCGCAGCGCACCGCCAAGCTGTTGGGCATCCGCACCCCCGCCATTCCGGTGGAACACCAGTATATCGTGACCGAGCCGGACCCCGCGCTGGTGGCCTGGCGCAAGGCGGGCAACGCCGAACACCCGGTGCTGCGCGATGCCGATGCCAAATGGTATGTGCGCGAAGAGCGTGGCGGCTGGATCCTTGGCCCGTATGAGCGCAACGCGCCTGCCCGTTTCGCCTATGGCGTGCCGGAATCGTTCCGCGCCGACCTGTTCCCGCTGGATCTGGAGCGGATCGAGGCGGAGTACATGAGCATGATCCACCGGATTCCGACCTCGGAAACCGTGGGCCTGAAGGACGATTTCAACGGCCCGATCTGCTATACCCCCGACGGCAACCCGCTGGTGGGCCCGGCGCCCGGCCTGCGCAACATGTGGCTGGCCGAAGGCTTCAGCTTTGGCATCACGGCTGCCGGTGGCACGGGTTACTATCTGGCCCAGCTGATGACGCAAGGCGAGGCCGAGATCGACATGGCTTCGCTTGACCCCAAGCGTTACGGCAACTGGATGACCACCGAATATGCGGTGAAGAAGAACGAGGAATGCTATGAGCATGTCTTCATCCTGCACCACCCGGATGAAGAGCGCGAAGCGGCCCGCCCGCTGCGCACCGCCCCGGTCTACGACAAGCAAAAGGCGCTGGGCGCGCAATTCGGTCAGGTGAACGGCTGGGAACGCCCGATCTATTACGGCCCCAAGGACGCGCCGGAAGATTTCGACCATAACGCCCGCAGCTTCCGTCGCGGCGCTTGGTGGCAATATGCGGTGGAAGAGGCCAAGGCGATCCGCGAGACCGCCGGTCTGATCGACGCCACCGCTTTTACCAAGCACACCGTGCGCGGGGCGGGGGCGACGGCGTTCCTCGACTGGTTCACCTGCAACGCGCTGCCCAAGGTGGGCCGCATCAACCTGACCTATGCGCTGACCCCTGCGGGCACGACGCGGACGGAATACACCATCGTCCGCAATGGCGAGAATGACTATTACCTTGTCAGCGCCGGGGCCTGGACCGATTACGACGCCGATTACCTTCGCAAATGCGCCGAGGATATGGCGCCGAAGTTCGGCCATATCGAGATCAACGATGTCACGACCCAATGGGGCGTGTTCGCCATCGCCGGTCCGAACAGCCGCAAGATCCTGGCCGAACTGATCCGCGACGCCGAGCCGGAAACCGCGCTGTCGAACAAGCGCTTCCCCTGGCTGTCGGCCCGCCGGATCGAACTGGGCATGGTGCCGGTCAACGCGATCCGCGTGGCCTATACCGGCGAGTTGGGCTGGGAACTGCACCACCCGATCGAGATGCAGCGCAACCTCTGGGAACAGCTTCTGAAAGCGGGCGAAAAGCACGGGATGAAGCTGGTTGGTGCCCGTGCGCAGAACTGGCTGCGTCAGGAAAAAAGCTACCGCGCCTTTGGCAACGAGTTGGGTCGCGATGCTACGCCGCTGGAGGCCGCGCTGGACCGTTTCGTTGACCTGAACAAGGATTTTCAGGGCAAAGAGGCGATGCTGGCCACCGGCATTCGTTCCAAATGCGTGACCGTGCTGATCGACGGGCCGGATGATACCGACCCGTGGGGCAAAGAGGCTCTGCTGAAGGATGGCGTCAAGGTTGGCCGTCTGACCTCGGGCGGCTATTCGGTGGCCTTTGGCAAGCAGATCGGCATGGGCTATGTCTCGCCGGAACTGGCCGAGGTGGGCACCAAGCTGAAGGTCAAGATGCTGCTGAAGGAATGGGATGCCGAGGTGGTTGAGGACAGCCCCTTCGACCCCAAGAACGTCAAGATCCGGGTGGATGGCTGACCTGCCAAGGCCGGGGGCGCTTCGCCCCCCGGACCCCCAGAGGATATTTGGTGAAGGGGAAGGCGGGCCGTCAGGCTCGCCTTTTCTTATCCGGTGGCGCGGGCCAGCCAGGCCTGCCATTGGGCGCGGCTGCCGGAAAAGGCGTTCAGATCGACCTTGCCGTTAATGCCGGGCACAAGGCCGGTGCCGGAATATTGCCAGAAGGTCCAGTGTTGGCCGGGATAACGGTCGGACGGGTGTTCCTTGACCGAGCGCAGCCAGAAATCGACACCCGAGATTTCCCAAAGTTGATTTTCCTCATAGAAATCAACGGTGGTGTAAAGGATCGGGCGCTTGCCGTAATGCCGGGTCAGGGCTGAAATGAAAGTGCGGGCATCGGCCTGCACCTCGGACTTGGGGCGCTTGCCGGGGCAGGTGGGGGATTGGTGGTTCCATTCCATATCCAGCACGGGGGGCAGCGCGCCTGCACTGCGCGGGACGTGGCGGATATACCAGTCGGCCTGCTCCGAGGCGGCACGGCAGTGGTAAAAGAAGTGATAGGCCCCGCGTTGCACACCCGCTTGGGCCGCAGCCCGCCAGTTGGCGTCAAAGGCGGCGTCAACGCGGTCGCCGCCCTCGGTCGCCTTAAGAAAGGCAAAGTTCACACCATTGGCGCGCGCCTGCTGCCAGTCGATCTGGCCGTTCCAGACCGACAGGTCGATGCCATGGACCGGGTGATCGGTGGGGGCGGTGCCCGACCATTCGACCGGGCTTGCATCGGTGAAATTGGCCGAGGTGATGGAAACTCTGGACGGCTCCTCCACAGGGGCCCGCGGCGCGCGGGAGCCGCAGGCGGACAGGGTGAGGATCAGGGCGAGGGCGGTGATGGCAGGGGCGATGCGGATCATGTGCCATCGTCGCAAAACCGGCGCCCGATGTCATCAGGCGCCGAGAGGCGGTTGGCGTTTCTTGCCGATGGTCAGCCGAGGCGCGCGGGCGACAGGCTGGCCACGACATCGGCGGCCAGTGCAGGCGTGCGGCCCGCGATAAGGTCGGCGGCCAGCAGGCTGGCGGCGGGCGAGGTTTGAAAGCCGTAGCCGCCCTGACCGGCCAGCCAAAAGAAATCGGGCACCGCAGTATCGTGCCCGATCACCAGCACGCGGTCGGGGGCAAAGGTGCGCAGGCCCGCCCAGTTGGAGATGAGGCGAGTGACGGGTTCGGTCACCATTTCCTCATACCGCGCAAGGCCTTCGGCCAGAACCATGTCATCGGCCCAGGCGTCATGCGGCTCTTGCGGGTCTTCCTCGGCCGGGCTGACGATCAGCGCGCCGGCATCGGGCTTGGCATACCAGGTTTCGCCCACGCCGAACATCATCGGCCATTTGCTGACATCATGGCCGCCCGGTGCCGGGATGCGCGCCATTGACCGGCGGTTGGGCGTAAAGCCCAGCGGTTTTACCCCGGCCATGGTGGCTATCTGGTCAACCCAGGCCCCAGCCGCGTTGATAAGCACCCGCGCAGAATGTTCGCCCGCGCCAGAGGTGACATGCCACAGCCCGCCGTCGCGCCGGATGGCGGTGACGCGGGCATTTGTCAGAATGTCACCATTCGCCTTTGCCTCGCGTGCAAAGCGCTGGATCAGCAGGTCGGTGTCAATGTCCCAGGCGTGATCGCCAAAGGCGGCCATGGTGACAATTTCTGGGTTCAGAATCGGCACCATGGCGCGGGCCTGATCCATCTCGATGCGGGGCAGGTCCATCGCGGCGATGTCGGCGGCAAAGGCGGCATCCTCGCCGGGTTTGCCAAGGATCATCAGGCCACGGGGGCTGAGAAGGTCACCCGCGCCGTGAAAATGATCGGACGAGGCCAGCGACAGTTCGACCACCGGACGCAGGCCATAGTTCGGCTCATAAAGCGCCGCCGACCGGCCCGAGGCGTGGTGGGCCAGATGGGCCTCGCCCTCCAGCACCAAAACGCGGCCAAGGGGGGCGAGGCGGGCGGCGGCGGAAACACCGGCGATGCCACCGCCGATGATCAGGAAATCGTAGGTCATTGGGTCTTTCCGTCAGGCAAGGCTAGGATCGGGCGCAGACTGTCATGCCTGCCCCCGAGATGCCAGCCTGCGCGCGACGCAGGCCCGTCGCGCGCAGGCTTCGCCCCGTTAGCCTTCTGTCGTGGCTTTCAACTTGTCGATGCCAAGGGTTTTCAGCGCGAAGGCCTCGTAGAACGGTTCCGAGGTGCCCTTGCGCAATTTGCGCAGGAAGTATTTCTCAAACCCGACCTTGGCCAGATGCACCCATTTGCCGCTGGACGACCAGTTGACGTTGCGCGGCGGAATTTGCGGCTGGGCCACGAAAGCCACGCCCCCGTCGCCGAAGTCGGCCAGACAGATCGCGTTCCAGGTGCCGACGCGATCAGGTTCCTTGCCGCGCACGATATTGCCGATGTTGTGGGCAGTGGCCGTGACCATGGATTCGATCATGAACCCTGTCTTGGGCACGCCGCAGGGCACCGGGGTAGGGGCCATCGGCGGGATCGACACGCAGACCCCGACGGCAAAGATATTGCGATACTTCGGGTTCTGCTGGTGGTTGTCGACAATGGTAAAGCCGCGCGGGTTTGACAGGCCGTCGATGCCGCGCACCGCCGGAATGCCGCGAAAGGCGGGCAGCATCATCGAAAAGGCAAAGGGCATCTCGCGCGTGGCCTTGACGGTGCCGTCATCGGCCACCTCTTCAACCCACATCTTGCCCTCTTCCACCTTTTGCACACGGGCCGAGGTGATCCATTTGATGTGCTTGGCGCGCATTTCGGATTCCAGAAGGCCCTTGGTGTCGCCCACACCATCAAGGCCAAGGTGGCCGACATAGGGTTCGGCGGTGACGAAGGTCATCGGCACCTTGTCGCGGATCTTGGCACGCCGCAGCGCGGTTTCCAGGATGAACAGGAATTCATAGGCCGGACCAAAACAGCTTGCGCCCTGTGCCGCGCCGATGATCACCGGACCGGGGTTTTTCAACAGCTTTTCAAACACCCCGCGTGCCTGTTCCGCATGGTCGATATGGCAGACCGACTGGGTGTGGCCGCCATGGGGGCCAAAGCCCTCGATCTCGTCAAAGGCCAGTTCGGGGCCGGTGGCGATCACCAGATAATCATAGGAAACCGAGGTGCCATCGGCCAGCGCGATGCGGTTTTCCTCTGGCATGACCCGCTCGGCGGCCACGGCTTTGAAGTCGATGCCCTTTTTCGCCATCACCGGGGCCAGGTCGACGGTGATCTCCTCTCGTTGCCGCCAGCCGACCGCGATCCAGGGGTTTGACGGCACGAAGTGATACTTCGGCTCTTTCGTCACCACCGTGATCCTGTCTTCGCTGCGCAACTGGTCGCGCAACTCATAGGCCATGATCGACCCGCCCAGGCCCGCCCCCAATACCACCACATGCGCCATTCCCGTTCCTCCCTCCGGTGTGCGTCAGTAGTATATATTCAAATATGTTAATGTATATGGTGAAAATGCCGCAACCCCAAATGAAAAGGGCGGGCCTTGGCCCGCCCTTTCGGTCACGCAAGACCGGGGTCAGGCGGCGCTTTCGACGCCTTTGACGAACCAGTCGATCACGGCCAGATCGGCCAGCGTCATCGTCTCGCCTTCCTTGACCTTCAGGTTGCCGTCCTGATCGTAGATCGGACCTTTGAAGATGTCATAGGTGCCGTCTTTCCAACCGGCCTGAACCGCATCGGCCAGCGCCGCTACATCCGCCGGAACCGCCTTGTTGTAGGGCGAGATCACGACGGTGCCTTCCTTCATGCCATCCCAGGTGTCTTCCGACTTCCAAGTGCTATCGACGATGGCTTGCGCGCGCTGAACGTAATAGGGGCCCCAGATGTCTTCGATCGCGGTCAGATGGGCGTTCGGTGCAAAAGACGACATGTCCGCGCCCTGACCAAAGCCATAAAGCCCTTTTTGTTCCAGAATTTGCAGCGCGGCGGGGCTGTCGGTGTGGGTGGTGACGACATCGCAACCCAAGTTGATCAGCGTGTCAGTGGCCGCAGCCTCTTTCGGCGGATCGAACCACGAATCGATCATCACCAGCTTTACCTTGGCATCGGGGTTCTGCTTTTGCGCGGCAAGGCAGAAGGCGTTCACGCCCAGAACCACCTCTGGCACCTTGTAGGAGCCGAGATACCCCAGCACGCCCGATTTCGACATCTTGCCTGCGATGGTGCCCAGAACGGCGCGGCCTTCGTGGAATTTCGAATTGTAGGTCGAGACGTTGTCCGCCCGCTTGAACCCGGTGCAATGTTCGAACTTCACATCGGGGAATTCGGAGGCGACCTGAATGGTCTGGTCCATGTAACCGTAAGAGCAGGTGAAGATCAGCTTGCAGCCCTGATTGGCAAGGTCGCGGATCAGCGGAATGGCCGAGGCGTCTTCGGCGACATTCTCGACATAGACGGTTTCGACCTTGTCGCCCAAAGCGGCGTCAATCGCCTCGCGGCCCTTGTTGTGGGCCCAGGTCCAGCCATAGTCGCCGATGGGGCCAAGGAAGATGAAACCGACCTTCACCTTGCCTTCGGCTTTGGCCATCTGCGCGATCATCGACAGGGTGGCGGCGGCACCGACCCCCTTCATCAACGCGCGGCGGGAAACATTTGCCATGATTACTCTCCTGTTGGTTTTTTAGGTTGAGGGTAGGAAGGGCTTGCCAAGGCAGGCGGGCGCATTGGCGCCTTGCGTGCCACGGGCCGAGATGATGGTCAGTGCAACAACGGTCATCAGATAGGGCATCGCCGCCCAGAACTGCGACGGCATGAAGGAAAATCCGGCGGCCTTGGCATAAAGCTCCAACGCCATAAGGATGCCGAAGAAATAGGCCCCGGCCAGCAGCCGCCCGGTGCGCCAACCGGCAAAGACCACCAGCGCCAGCGCGATCCAACCACGGCCTGCGGTCATTTTCTCGGCCCACATCGGCGTGATGACCATGCTGAAATAGGCCCCGCCAATGCCCGCCATCGCCCCGCCAAAGGCAATTGCCGCATAACGCACGCCCACCACCGAATAGCCGATGGAATGGGCCGAATGGTCGTTTTCCCCCACCGCGCGCAGGATCAGGCCCGCACGGGTGCGGTGCAGGAACCACGCCGTCAGCGGGACCATCAGAACCGCGAAATAGACGATGGGCGAATAGCCGAAAATCACTTCCCAATAGGGGTGGCGCGACAGCGCTGCGGGGAAGGGCGAGGTGAAGGGCGGCACGATCCGCCCCACGAAGGACAGCCCGATCAGCGACGACAGCCCGGTGCCGAATATGGTCAGCGCCAGCCCGGTCGCCACCTGATTGGAGTTGAGTTGCAAAACCAGCACCGCAAACAGCATCGAGCTGGCCGCGCCGCCAAAGGCCGCGCCCAGAACGCCCAGCCAGGGGTTGAAGGTGAACACCGTCACGGCAAAGCCGCTGATGGCACCCATAAGCATCATCCCTTCGACCCCAAGGTTCAGGACACCCGCCTTTTCGGTGACCAACTCTCCCAATCCGGCCAGCAGGATGGGGGTGGTCAGGCCCACGACGGTCATCAGCGCGGCAATGATCAGATCCACGGTCATCTTACTCTCCCGCAACGGCTTGGGGTTTGGCGGACGGGACAAACCGGACGCGGTAGCGGATCAGGATGTCGGACGCGAGGATCAGGAACAGCATCATCGCCTGAAAGATCCCCGCCGTGGCGTTGGGAATATGCACGGTGGTCTGCGCCACCTGCCCGCCGACATAGGTAACGGCCAGCACGATGCCCGCAATCAGGCAGCCGATGGGATGCAAGCGGCCAAGGAAACTGACGATAATCGCGCTAAAGCCATAGCCCGACGGGAAGCCCAGGTTGATCGCCTTCAGCGCCCCAGTAAACTCCAACGCGCCCGCCAGCCCGGCCATTGCCCCGCCGATCATCAATGTGGAAATGATGGTGCGGCGGCTGTCGAACCCGCCATGACGGGCGGCTTGCGGTGACGACCCGACAACCCGCACCTGATAGCCAAAGACCGCCCGGCTCATCACCAGCCAAAAGACGAAGGGCAGGATAAGGGCGATCAGCACGCCAAGGTGAATCGTGGTGCCCGGCACGACGATGGGCAGCGATTGCGCTTCGGTCAGGGGGGCGGTGGCGGGAAAGTTACGGCCGTTGGGGTCTTTCCACGGACCGCCGACCATATAGCTGAGAACCTGAGCCGCCACATAGGTCAGCATCAGGCTGGACAGGATTTCATTCACGTTGAAGCGGGTGCGCAGCACGGCGGGAACCGCCGCCCAAGCGCTGCCGCCGATCATACCCGCGATGATCATCAGCAGGATCACGAAGAACCCGCCCACCGGGCCAAAGGCGATGCCCACCCCCGCCGCCGCCAGCGCGCCGATGATATACTGCCCCTCGGCACCGATGTTCCACACCTGCGCCCGGTTGCCCACAGACAGCCCCAGCGCGATGATGATCAGGGGGGCAGCCTTTACCGCCACATCCTGCCATTTATAGCTGGCGAGCAGCGGCGTCAGAAAGATGTCGATCACGGCGCGAAAGCCGTCGATCCCCAGAAAATCGAATACGATCATGCCGATAAACATGGTCGCCACCACCGCAAGGATCGGCGTCGCGATCAGCATCGCCATGCTCGGCTCTTGCCGCTTTTCCAGCTTAAGCCGCATGGGTGCTGCCCCCTTCGCCGTGGATGCCGCCCATCAAGAGGCCAATTTCTTCAATCCTGGCATCCGCCACCTTCATCGGAGCCGACAAGCGCCCCTCGTTGATCACGGCCAGCGTGTCGCACAGCGACAAAAGTTCATCGAGATCCTGACTGATCACCACGATGGCCGACCCGGTGGCAGCAAGATCGACCAGCGCCTGATGGATCGCCGCAGCTGCGCCCGCATCCACCCCCCAGGTCGGCTGGCTGACCACCAGAACCTGCGGTTTTTGCAGGATTTCGCGACCCATGATGTATTTCTGCAAATTCCCGCCAGACAGGCTTTCCGCCGCTGCCCCCGGCCCGGTGGCTTTGACCGAAAACGCCTCGATCACCTCGCCCGCATAGGTTCGCGCCGCCCGTGCGTCGATCAGGCCCGCGCGCACCATGCCCAGCCGGTCGCGCGCCGTCAGCACCGCATTGTCGGTCAGGCTGAAGGTGGGCACCGCCGCATGGCCATTGCGTTCCTCGGGCACGCTGGCCATGCCCTTCAGCCGCCGCTCTTTGGCGGCCAGCCCGCCCACCGCATCGCCATTCACCACAACCGCACCATGATCAGGTGCCACCTCTTCGCCCGACAGCGCCAGCAGAAGCGAGTTCTGCCCGTTTCCTGCTACACCCGCGATGCCGAAAATCTCGCCCGCGCGGACCGCAAAGCTGATGTCGCGCAGCGCCACGGCAAAGGCGCCGGGGGGCGTCAGCGACAGCCCCTTGACCAACAGTTTGGCCGGACCAAAGCCGCGGTCGGCGCTGCGCTGAATGTCTTTAAGGCTTCCGCCGATCATCTTTTCGGCCATCGAGCGGCTGGTTTCCACCTTGGGGTCGCAGGTATCCACCAACTTGCCGCCGCGCAGGATGGTGGCGGTATCGCACAAGGCTTTGATCTCATGCAGCTTGTGGCTGATATACAGGATCGAACACCCTTCCGCCGCCAGTTGCCGCAGCACGACGAACAACTGTTCCACCTCTTGCGGGGTAAGCACGCTGGTCGGTTCGTCCATGATCAGCAGTTTGGGGTTCAAGAGGAGGGCGCGCACAATTTCAATCCGCTGCCGCTCGCCTACCGAGAGCGTTGAAACGATGCGATGCGGGTCGAGTTTCAGGCCATATTGCCCCATGACTTGCAAAATCTTCGCCTCCAGCGCGCGGGCGGGAATGTTGGCATCCATGCCAAGCGCGATGTTTTCCAGCACGGTCATCGCCTCGAACAGCGAAAAGTGCTGAAACACCATGCCGATGCCCAACCGCCGCGCGGCCTTGGGGTTCTGGATCGTGACACGCTGGCCGTTCCATGCAATCTCGCCGGCGTCGGGCTGCATGATGCCGTAGATCATCTTGACCAAGGTGGATTTGCCCGCGCCGTTTTCGCCCAACAGGGCATGAATTTCCCCCGGCCTGACGGCAAAGCCCACATGGTCATTGGCCAGCCCCCCCGGAAAGCGCTTGGTGATGCCGGTCAGTTCCAGACGAGGGGGAAGGGAGGAAGGCTCCATCGACGCTCCGTGGTTCAGCCGGGCAGGGTGGCCGGTGGGACAGGGGCAGAGTGTGGGCGAGGGGAGGATTGCCTGCCTACGCTGCGGGCGCATGAAACAGTTTCAAGATTTCCCGAACATCCCGGTTCTGCCGCCGGACTAGGCCGGAAAAGCGGGATTTCATCCCATTCCAGCCCGCGCCCGCCCATCTTTCTACCAGGTCCCCTACCCGATCTGCATATTTCCCAAGCAGGCTAGACCGGAAACACGGCCCCCCACAAGCGATTCAAGCATCTGGGCGCTGTGTTGATAAGCGGTAAATCTGGCTGCTTCTGGCGGCAGGCGTAGCTTTGATCTTTTTGGTTATCTGTATGATATAGATTTGAAATTCTGGATCTGAGGCAAGGAAATCAATTCTTGACCGTATGGTCTGAAAGCGGCGCGGGATGCGTTTTGTCTGGCGCGGGGTGCCTTGTTTCCGCGCTGTCTTGCCTGAAAATCGGGCAATCCGGGCCTCGTGCCATCGGTCATAGCGGGAAACCTGTATCAGGGCGCCGAAAGCGGGGGGTGCATCGGGGTTGCACTGGGGCAGTGTAGGGGCAAGGGTGCGGCATATGCTAGGGACAGCCCCCAAGGAGAGCCCCATGACCGAATCCGCGCTGGACCATGTTGCGCTGTTGCGCCTGTCGATCGAAGAAAGCCGCAAGGCGCGCGACGCGGGCAACCACCCCTTCGCCTGCATTCTGGTGGGACCGGATGGCACGGTGCTGATGACGCAGCACAATGCCTTCATGCCCGACCATGACATGACCGGCCATGCCGAGCGCGTGCTGATGACGCGTGCCTCGACCACCCTGTCGCATGATCTGCTGAAGCACTGCACCATCTATACCAGCGCCGAGCCCTGCGCGATGTGTGCCGGCGCGATCTATTGGACCGGGCTGAAACGGGTGGTCTATGGCCTGACCGAGCGCGACCTGAAAAAGATCACCGGCAACCACCCGGAAAACCCGACGCTTGATTTGCCCTGCGAGGTGGTTTTCGCCGCCGGTCAGCGCAAGGTTGAGGTGATCGGCCCGATGCTGGAGAAGGAAGCCGCGGCAGTCCATGAGGGGTTCTGGGGGTAGCTCCCTCTCCCTCCCCCTGACAGGGGAAGGGAAGCGCGGCATTGCAAAGGGCGGTCCGGATTGCCGCCCCCTCTCCCTGAAAAGGGGGAGGGCTGGGGAGGGGGTCAATACTCCGGCGCAAAGCCCGTTGCCGGATCTACCCGCTCTGGCCGCCCGTCCAGAAACAGCGCCCCTTCGCGTGCCGGGGTGCGGGCGATGACCTTGCCGCCTTTAACCACCGCCAGCTTGACCGATTTCAGCCGCAGCGCCTCGGCCGGGGCGCGGGCTTGCAGCACCACCAGATCGCCCTTGCAACCCTTGGAAAGGCCGTATCCCTCCAGCCCCATGGTCACGGCAGAGTTTTCGGTCAGGGCGCGGAAGATCGCAGCCTTTTCATCCAGCCCCGCCATTTGCGCGACATGAATGGCCATATGCCCGACCTCGAGCATGTCGCCCGAGCCCATCGAATACCACGGGTCCATCACGCAATCATGGCCGAAGCTGACGTTCAGCCCCGCCGCTATCAACTCCTTCACCTGCGTCATGCCGCGCCGCTTGGGATAGGTATCGTGCCGGCCCTGCAACATGATGTTGATCAAGGGGTTGGGGATCACATTCATCCGCGCCTCGGCCATCAGGGGGATGAGTTTCGAGACATAGTAATTGTCCATCGAATGCATCGAGGTCAGATGCGACCCGGCGACCCGGCCTTGCAGTCCGTGGCGGATGGTTTCCGCCGCCAGCGTCTCCACATGGCGCGACAGCGGGTCATCGGTTTCATCGCAGTGCATATCGACCGGCAGGCCACGGTCGGCAGCGATGCGGCACAAAGCCTGAACCGAGGCGCGGCCATCTTCCATCGTGCGTTCGAAATGGGGGATGCCGCCGACAATATCGACACCCATGTCCAAGGCGCGTTCCAGCGATTTCACACCTTCGGGCGCGCGGAAATAGCCGTCTTGCGGGAAGGCGACTGTTTGCAGCGTGATATAGGGGGCGACGCGTTCCTTGACCTCCAGCATCGCCTCGACCGTCACAAGGCGGGGGTCAGAGGTATCAACATGGGTGCGGATGTTCAAAAGGCCCTGCGTCACCGCCAGATCGCAATAGCGCAAGGCCCGTTCGACCAGCGCCTCTCGCGTCAGCATGGGGCGCAGTTCGCCCCAAAGCGCGATGCCTTCCAGCAGGGTGCCAGAGCGGTTCATGCGCGGCAGGCCCAGCGAAAGCGTGGCATCCATATGGAAATGCGGGTCGCAGAAGGGCGGCGAGACGAGACGGCCTGTGGCGTCGATTGTTTCCCGCGCCTCGGCCGTGATGCCGGGTTCGACGGCGGCAATGGTGCCATTGGTCACCGCGATGTCGATGCCGGTGCGGCCATCGGGGAGGTTCGCGTTTTTCACGATAAGGTCGAACATGCTGGGCCTTTGGGCTGTTGGCTGGCGCCGGGGGTTTCACACCCCCGGACCCCCGTGGGATATTTATGAACAGATGATGGGGTCAGGTCTTGCTTGCGCGCGGGAGGGTGCAGGCCTGTCGGGCCGGGTTGAGGAAGCTGGCCGCGACGCCAATGGCGATGGCTTGTGGGTGTTTGCCAAGGGCCGGGTCGCCGATGGGGCAGGTGATGCGGGCGATGTCCTTTGGGGAATGGCCGAGTGCGGCAAGGCGGTTGCGAAAGCGCACCCATTTCGTGGCGCTGCCGATCAGGCCGCAAGTGGCAAAGCCATGAGCGAGGAGGCGGTGGCAGAGGTCAAGATCGAGTGCGTGGCTGAAGGTCAGGATCAGGTGGTCGGCATCGGGCGGGGCCAGTGTCACGGCGGCTTCGGGGGCGGGCGTGGGCAGCGCGCGGGTGGTCGGGGGGATGGTTTCAGGAAAGCGGTCGGGGGCCACATCGACCCATGTGATTGCAAGGTTTGGCAGCGGGGCCATGACATCAACCAGTGCCCGCCCGACATGGCCCGCGCCCCAGACCCACAGGTGGCGCAGGGGCTGGGCGAGGGGTTCGACCAGCCAGCCTTGCAGCAGTTGCGGGGCGGGCAGGGTGCCTTGGGCGCGGGCGCGGTCGAGCAGGCGCTTGACGGCGAGGGGCATCGGGGAGGCGTCGGTTGCACGGCCGACAAGGCCCGCTTCGGGCCGGGGCAGGGTGGCAGGGGTGTAAACTTCGGTCAGCAGGGTGACAGCGCCGCCGCAGCATTGCCCGAGATTCGGGCCAAGGGAGAGGCGGTCAAGGCGGCTGCCTCCGGTGGCCAAGAGCACGCGGGCAGTCTGCACCGCCTGCCATTCCAGCGCGCCGCCACCGATGGTGCCCTGTTGGCCATTGGACCAGACCAGCATGGCGGTGCCGGTCTCGCGCGGGGACGATCCTTCGTGATGGGCGATGACCACGCGGGCAACGGTGCCGTGGGCATTGGTTGCGGCGGAAAGTTCGGAAAGGTCAAACATTTGGCCCTTCGCGTTTTGCAAAAACAATCAGAGATTGCAATTGTGCAAGCCTGCTCATGCCAGCCCCTGCTGTTCGCGCACCGCCATCAGCACCCGTTCCGACGTGGCAGGGGCGTTCAGCGCCGGATAGCGGCGACCATCGCCACAGGCCGCAATCGCGTCGCGGAGGGCGAGGAAGGCCGAGATGCCCAGCATGAAGGGCGGTTCGCCCACCGCCTTTGACCGGCCTACCGAGTCTTCGCGGTTGGGCTGGTTCCACAGGGCGACGTTGAAAATGCGGGGGCGGTCAGAGCAGGCGGGGATTTTATAGGTGGAAGGCGCGTGGGTCGTCAGGCGGCCCTTGGCGTCCCAGACCAGCTCCTCGGTCGTCAGCCAGCCGGCGCCTTGCACATAGGCGCCCTCGATCTGGCCGATGTCGATGGCCGGGTTCAGCGGGTTGCCGGTGTCGTGCAGGATGTCGGTGCGCAGGATGCGGTTTTCCCCCGTCAACGTGTCAATCACCACCTCGCTGACTGCCGCGCCATAGGCAAAGTAGAAGAACGGGCGGCCTTTGCCGTTGATGCGGTCCCAGTTGATTTTCGGCGTGGCGTAAAACCCGGTTGAAGACAGGGAAACGCGCGCCTGATAGGCAAGCGAGGCGAGTTTGGCGAAGGGGTAGCTTTCGCCCGCGACATGGGCCTCGCCCCCCTCAAAGCGCACCTTGTCTGCGGTGGTCTGGTGACGGTCGGCGAGAAAATCAGCCATGCGGGCCCTGATGGTTTTGGCGGCATTGCGGGCGGCCATGCCGTTCAGGTCGGACCCGGAACTGGCCGCAGTGGCCGAGGTGTTAGGCACTTTGGCGGTGTCGGTGGCGGTGATCTTTACCACCGAGGTATCGACCCCGAACACATCGGCCACGACCTGCGCGACCTTTTGGTTCAGGCCCTGACCCATTTCGGTGCCGCCGTGGTTCAGGATGATCGAGCCATCCTGATAGACATGCACCAAGGCCCCCGCCTGATTGAGCCAGGTGAGCGTGAAGGAGATGCCGAATTTGACCGGGGTCAGGGCGATCCCGCGTTTCAGGATCGGGTTTTTCGCATTCCAGGCGGCGATTTCGGCCTTGCGGGCGGTGTAGTTGCTGGATTTCTCCAACTCAGCCACCAACTCATGCGCGATGAAGTCCTCGACCGGCATGTGATAGGGCGTGGTTTGCGGCGCGGCATTGGCGGGGGAATGGGGGCCGCCATAGCGGTGGCCGGTGCCGGGGCCAGTAGGCTCTGCGGCGCGGTAAAAGTTGAGGCGGCGCACCTCCAAAGGTTCGCGGCCCACTGCAAAGGCGATGTGATCGACCAGCCGTTCGATGCCGATCATGCCCTGTGGCCCGCCAAAGCCGCGATAGGCGGTGGCCGAGCAGGTGTTGGTTTTCAGCCGGTGGCTTTCGATGCGGATGTCGGGCAGGTGATAGCAGTTGTCGGCCGTAAGCATCGCGCGATCGGCGACGGCCAGTGACAGATCCTGCGACCAGCCGCAGCGCATCAAGTGGGTGAACTCTACCCCCAGAATCCGCCCTTGGGCGTCATGCCCGGCGCGGTAGCGGATTTTCAGGTCATGCCGCTTGCCGGTGATCACCATGTCATCGTCGCGGTCATAGCGCATCTTGGCTGGGCGGCCCGTGCGGGCGGCCACGACGGCGCAGGCGATGGCCAGCGCGTTGCCTTGGCTTTCCTTGCCGCCAAAGCCGCCGCCCATGCGCCGCACCTCGACGCGAACCGCGCTCATCGGCAGGTGAAGGGCGTGGGCGACCTTGTGCTGGATCTCGGTGGGGTGCTGGGTTGAGGAATAGACGTGCATCCCGTCATCTTGCGGCAAGGCGGCGGCGACCTGGCCTTCAAGGTAGAAGTGTTCCTGCCCGCCGACCTCGAATTCGCCTTCCACCATATGCGGGGCGTTGGTGATGGCTTGGGCCGCATCGCCCTTGGTCCAGATGATCGGGCCTTGTTCAAAGCGCGAATTGGCGGAAAGGGCGTCTTCGACCGTCAGCAGGGCGGGCAGGTCGGCGAATTCCATTCTGGCCAGACGCGCCGCCTTGCGGGCGGCAAGGTGAGTTTCGGCAGCGACAAGGAAGATGGGTTGGCCCACGAAATGAACCTCGCCCGTCGAAAGCAGGGGTTCGTCGTGGGTGGAGGGCGAGCAGTCGGGAACCTCGTCAAAATCCTGCGCCGTCAGCACCATCACCACACCCGGCGCGGCGCGGACAGCCGAAAGGTCCAGCGCGGTGATCGTGCCATGCGCGATGGGCGACAGGCCGAAGGCAAGGTGCAGGGTGCCTGCGGGCAGGGGGATATCGTCGGTATAGCGGGCCTGTCCGGTTACCTGGATGGGCGCGGAGTCGTGGGGAAGGGGTTTGCCGATGCTCATGGCGCGACCTCCAGTACGTTCACGGGGGTGCCGTTCAGGTCGTGGAAATAGCGCAAAGCCATGTTCTGCGCAGTTTGCATCCGGTAGGCGGCGCTGGCGCGCATGTCACTCAGGGGTTGGAAGTCCTGCGTCATCGCGGCCATGGCGGCGCGGATGGTGGGTTCGGTGAAGGGGCGGCCCAGAAGGACGGCTTCGGTGGCGGTGGCGCGCTTTGGTATGCCCGCCATGCCGCCAAAGGCGATGCGGGCGGCGGTGATCGTGCCGCCTTCAACCGTCAGGTTGAAAGCGCCGCAGACCGCCGAAATATCCTGATCAAAGCGTTTTGACAGCTTGTAGATGCGAAGACCGGGGGCGGTGGCGGGGATCGTCACAGCCTCAACGAATTCGCCCGGCTGACGGTCTTGCTTGCGGTAGTCGAGGAAGAAGTCCTCCAAGGCAAGGTCGCGGCGGGTGTCGCCCCGGCGCAGATGCAGCGTACCGCCAAGCGCGATCAGCGCGGGCGGGCCGTCGCCGATGGGGCTGCCGTTGGCAATATTGCCGCCGATGGTGGCGGCGTTCCGAACCTGAACGCTTGCGAAACGGCGGAGCATTTCGGCGAGAGCGGGGTGAGCGACCCTCATCGCATTGCGCAGGGTTTCGATGGTGACACCCGCGCCGATGCGGATGCTGTCGGGGGTGGTTTCGATCTGTTGCAGGTCGGCGATGGCGTTCAGGAAGATGACTGGTGCGAGGTCTCGCAGTTGTTTGGTAACCCACAGGCCGACATCGGTGGCCCCGGCGATCAGGGTGGCGTCGGGGGTGGCGAGGTAGGCTGCGGCCAACTCGTCGGACGACTGCGGTCGCAGGGGGGCTGTCTGCCCCCCTCGGCCTCCGGCCTCACCCCCCGAGGATATTTCGAGAAGGGGAATGGGGTCATCGACGATCCAGTCCGGTACGGGCGCGCTTTCGGCGGCTTCAGCTGCGCGGATGATCGGGGCATAGCCGGTGCAGCGGCAGAGGTTGCCCGCAAGCACATCGTCGTGATCTTTGCGGCCAGTGGCATGGGCGGCGGCCATCGACATGACGAAACCAGGGGTGCAAAAGCCGCATTGCGTGCCGTGATGGGCGACCATCGCCTCTTGCACCGGGTGGGCCTGACCTTTGGGGCCGGTCAGCCCCTCGACCGTGCGGACGGCCTTGCCGTGGAGTTGCGGCAGAAAGAGGATGCAGGCGTTCAGCGCCTTTGGTCCAGCCTCATCCGTCACCATCACCGTGCAGGCCCCGCAGTCGCCTTCGTTGCAGCCTTCCTTCGTGCCGGTCAGACCGCGCGTCTCTCGCAGCCAGTCGAGCAGGGTTCGCGTCGGGTGTTCGCCCGAAATGCGAACCGGCGTTCCGTTCAGGTGAAACGCGATCTCGCTCATGTCATCTACCTGCCGCGGTCTTTTCGTTTGGGGCGATGATGCGCGGCCACCCGATGCGGCGTAAAGCGGGCGCGCGGCCCCGGCGGGCATTTTCGCGCCCGTTGGTGGCGATAGTGAAGCGGTTGCCCGGTAATCTGGCAAGGGGCAGTTTTCACTCCCAGCCGAAAGCAGCTTTTGGCTTTGGCATAGAATGCGCGCGGGGTTGGCGTCGGCGGGCTGGCGGCTTAGGGTCTGGCCATGGCAAACCCCGTCCGATTCATTCACCTGCGCACCCACACCGAACATTCGTTGCTGGAAGGCGCGGTTCCGGTGAAAAAACTGGTCAAGCTGGCTGCGGCGGCCGAGATGCCCGCGATTGCGGTGACCGACACCAACAACATGTTCTGTGCGCTGGAGTTTTCATCCCACGCCAAGGATGCGGGCGTGCAGCCGATCATCGGTTGCCAGATCAGCCTGACCTATGACCCCGGCCAGCCCGGCGAAAAGCCGCGTCTGCCTGCGCCCATCGTGCTGCTGGCGCAGTCCGAGGCGGGGTACATGAACCTGATGAAGCTGAACTCTTGCCTTTATATCGATGCGGGCGGGCAGTTGCCGCAGGTGCGGCTGGATCAGTTGGCGGAACATGCCGAGGGGGTGATTTGTCTGACCGGAGGGCCGGATGGGCCGTTCGGGCGGTTGCTGGTCGCCTCGCAAGGGACAAAGGCGCGGGCGCTGATGCAGGCCTTGGCGGCGATTTACCCCGACCGGCTTTATGTGGAATTGCAGCGCCATCCGGGCGAGGGCGGCAAGCCGACCCCGGCGGAAGCCGCTTCGGAAGAATGGCATGTCGAAACCGCCTATGAGATGGGTTTGCCCTTGGTGGCGACCAATGATGTCTATTTTCCCAAGTCCGAGATGTACGAGGCGCACGACGCGCTGATCTGCATTGCCGAAGGGGCCTATGTCGATCAGCAGCAGCCCCGACGCCGCCTGACACCGCAGCATTATTTCAAATCCGAAGCCGAAATGTGCGCCCTCTTCGCCGACCTGCCCGAGGCGCTGGAGAATACCGTCGAAATCGCCCGCCGCTGCGCCTTCATGGTCTACAAGCGCAAGCCGATCCTGCCGGTTTTCGCCGAGGATGAGGTGGAGGAGTTGCGCCGTCAGGCGTGGGAAGGGCTGGAGCGGCGCTTGGCCGTGATCCCCTTGGCCGAACCTCGCGAGGTTTATGAGGAGCGGTTGCGGTTTGAACTGGGCATCATCGAAAAGATGGGGTTTCCCGGTTATTTCCTGATCGTGGCCGACTTCATCAAATGGGGCAAGGCGCAGGGCATTCCTGTCGGGCCTGGGCGTGGGTCGGGGGCTGGTTCCTTGGTGGCCTATGTGCTGACCATCACCGACCTTGACCCCCTGCGCTATGCCCTGCTGTTCGAGCGGTTTTTGAACCCGGAGCGGGTTTCGATGCCCGACTTCGACATCGACTTTTGCATGGACCGGCGGGAAGAGGTGATCCGCTATGTTCAGGGCAAATATGGCCGCGACAAGGTGGCGCAGATCATCACCTTTGGCGCCCTGCTGTCCAAGGCCGCCGTGCGCGATGTGGGCCGCGTGCTGCAACTGTCTTACGGGCAGGTGGACAAGCTGTCCAAGATGATCCCGGTCGAAGGGGTAAAGCCGGTTTCGATCACCAAGGCGCTGGCAGATGAGCCGCGCCTGCGCGAAGCGGCGAAGGAAGAGGTGGTCGGGCGGCTTTTGAATTACGCCGAACAGATCGAAGGGCTTTATCGCAACGCCAGCACCCACGCCGCCGGTGTGGTGATCGGCGACCGTCCCTTGGACGAGCTGGTGCCCTTGTATCAAGACCCGCGGTCCGACATGCCCGCCACCCAGTTCAACATGAAATGGGTCGAGGCGGCGGGGCTGGTGAAGTTCGACTTTCTGGGCCTGAAGACGCTGACGGTGATCCAGAACGCGATTCAACTGATTCTGAAAGGCGGGCGCCCGTTGCATGTGGCGCAGGATGGGCGGCAGCTTTTTGCCCCGCCTGCGGGGGCAGAGAATGACATCGGCCATATCCCGCTGGACGACAAGGTCACCTATGATCTTTACGCCGCCGCCAAGACGGTGGCGGTGTTCCAGGTGGAATCGTCGGGCATGATGGATGCGCTGCGGCGCATGAAGCCCACCTGCATCGAGGATATCGTGGCGCTGGTGGCCCTGTATCGCCCCGGCCCGATGGAGAACATTCCGACCTATTGCGAGGTCAAGAACGGCCAGCGTGATCTTGAGTCGATCCACCCGACCATCGACCATATCCTGAAGGAAACCCAAGGCATCATCGTCTATCAGGAACAGGTGATGCAGATCGCGCAGGTCATGGGCGGCTATTCCCTTGGCGGGGCCGACCTGCTGCGCCGCGCGATGGGCAAGAAGATCGCCGAGGAAATGGCGAAGGAACGGCCCAAGTTCGTGGAAGGTTGCGCCAAGACCCACGGGATTGATGCGAAGAAATCGGGCGAGGTCTTTGACCTGTTAGAGAAATTCGCCAACTACGGCTTCAACAAATCCCACGCCGCCGCCTATGCCGTGGTCAGCTATCAGACCGGCTGGTTGAAGGCGAACCATCCGGTTGAATTCATGGCCGGGGTGATGAACTGCGATATCCATCTGACCGACAAACTGGCCGTCTATAAGCGAGAGCTGGACAAGATGGGGATTGAAACCGTCCCCCCTTGTGTCAACCGCAGCCTTGCGACCTTTGACGTGAAGGACGGCAAGGTGGTTTACGCGCTGGGCGCGCTGAAGAACGTCGGCGTCGATGCGATGCGGCTGATCGTGGAAGCCCGCGGCGACAAGCCCTTCGCCACTCTGTTCGATCTTGCCCGCAGGGTTGACCTGAAGCGCGTCGGCAAGCGCCCGTTGGAAATGCTGGCCCGTGCGGGCGCCTTTGACGTGCTGGACGCCAACCGCGCGCGGGTGTTCGAGGGGTTGGACGGGCTGGTGGCCTATTCGGCGGCGATCCATGAGGCGAAAACCTCGTCTCAGGTCAGCCTGTTCGGCGAGGCTGGTGCCGACCTGCCAGAGCCGCGCATGGTGAACCGGAATGACTGGCTGCCGGTGGAACGGCTGGGCAATGAGCATCTGGCGGTGGGCTTCTACCTCTCCGGCCACCCCTTGGACGACTATATGACCGCGCTGAAGCGTGATGGGGTCAAGACCCTGGCCCAGATCACGCAAGAGGCCCTGCAGAAGGGCCAGCCCTTCGTCGCCAAGGTCGCCGGTGCCGTCAGTGCCCGGCAGGAACGCAAATCGGCCAAGGGCAACCGCTTTGCTTTCGTCGCCCTGTCCGACCCGACGGGCCTTTATGAGGTGACGGTTTTTTCCGATGTGCTGGAGGTCGCCCGCGACCTCTTGGAGCCAGGCAAGAACGTGATCCTCAGCGTTCGGGTCGACCCTGATGGTGAGGGCGTGAAACTGCTGGCCAACTCGGTCGCCTCCCCCGATGCCGCGATTGCGCAAGCCGGTTCGGCCGACCTGCGCATCCACCTGAACCGGGCCGAGGCGATCCCCTCGCTTGCCGCCTTGCTGGCCACGGTGCAGGGGCGCGTGAAGGCGCAGATCACGCTTTGCATTCCCGAAGAGGATGGGCGAGAGATCGACCTTCTTCTACCACAGCCCTACCCCGTGACGCCCCAGATCAAGGGCGCGATCAAGGCGATGCAGGGGGTGGTGATGGTCGAGGAGGTTTAGAGGGCGCCGGCGCACAACCTTTTGCCGCGTCCTTCCCGCAGTGCGCGCGATGGCCGCGTGTTTTGAAAGGGCCTTAAGGCGCCGTCTTCACATTGCCGCCATGACCCCCACCGCCGAACACCTGCTTTTCCCCGAAAGAGCTGCGCAGCGGTGCTACCGGGGGCGTGATGCCGATTTCGGGGAACAGAAGTTCGGCTACGCGATACGCCTCTTCCAGATGCGGATAGCCCGAGGCGATGACGGTATCGATGCCAAGGGCCTGATATTCGCGCAACCGCGCGGCCACCGTGGCGGGTGACCCCACCAAAGCCGTGCCCGCGCCCGACCGCACAAGGCCCACGCCCGCCCACAGGTTTGGCGATACCTCCAGCCGGTAACGGCGGCCATCATGCAGGCGGCGCATCCGTTCCTGCCCGACCGAGTCCGACTGGTTGCGCTGCACCTCTTGTGCGGCGGCGATGGTTTCGTCGGACAGGTGCCCGATCAGCCGGTCGGCGGCGGCCCAGGCCTCTTCATCGGTCTCGCGGACAATGAAATGCAGGCGGATGCCAAAGGTCACCTGTCGCCCATGGGCGGCGGCCGATTTGCGGACGCTTGCGATCTTTTCGGCCACCTGCGCCGGGGGTTCGCCCCATGTCAGGTATTTTTCAACCCTGCCCCCGGCAAAATCATGCGCGGCCCCGGACGAACCGCCAAAGTACAGCGGCGGGCGCGGGGTTTGCACGGGCGGCAGGCCAAGGCGGGCGTGGTGGGCCTTGATGTGCTTGCCATCCAGATGAGCATGGCCGGTTTCCAAGAGGCTGTTGAACACGTCAAAGAATTCATGCGCGTGGTCATAGCGTTCGTCATGCGGCAAAAAGATGCCGTCACCCGCCAGTTCCTGCGCGCTGCCGCCCACCACGATGTTCAGCAAAAGCCGCCCGCGCGACACCCGGTCCAGCGAGGAGGCAAGGCGCGCGTAATAGGCGGGCGAGGCCGTGCCGGGCCGCACCGCCACTAGAAACTTGAGCCGCTGGGTATAGGCGGCCAGATTGGCGGCCAGAAGAAAGGACTCCTCGCAGGCGACGCTGGTCGGGATCAGCACACCAGAATAGCCCAGCCGGTCCGCCGCCTGCGCGATTTCACGAAAGTAATCCGGGTCGCCTTCGCGGGCCAGAAAATCGGTGCCGAGATAACTGCCATCGCCGGACGAGGGGATGAACCACAGGAAATCAAGTGGCTGGTCGGTGCTGGTCATGGTCTTGCCTTTGAAAGAAGCGGCGGCCGGGGGCACCGGCCGACGGAGAGGGTCAGGGTGCAAAAACGCCCGTTGTGCTGGCGAGCAGGCGGATCATTCTGCCGCTGTCACCTGATGTGCTGCGGCGACGGCCACGCGTTCCTGCGCTTCGGCCTTGCGGTATTCATCTTGCAGAAAGCCCCAGATTTCATGGCGCAGGCGGGTGAATTCGGGGGTGCTGCGGGTATCCTGACCTGCGTTCCAGCGGTTGGTCAGCGGAATGTCCACCACGGTCTTGATGCGTCCGGGGCGCGAACTCATCACAGCGACGCGCTGTCCCAGATAGACCGCCTCATCAATGCCATGGGTGATGAAGACGATGGTGGTGCCAGCGGTTTCCCAGATGCGAAGCAACTCGTCTTGCAGGATTTCGCGGGTCTGCGCGTCCAGCGCGGCAAAGGGTTCGTCCATCAACAGAACACCGGGGTCGCAGGCCAGACTGCGGGCGATGGCCACGCGCTGCTTCATGCCGCCCGACAGTTCGTGCGGGTAATGATTGTCGAACCCCTCCAGCCCGACCAGTTGCAGAAAGTGCCGCGCCTTTTCGGTGCGTTCGCGAGCAGGAATTCCCTTGGCCTCCAGCCCGAATTCAATGTTCTTGATGGCGGTGCGCCATGGCAGCAGAGCGTATTGCTGAAACACCACGGCCCGGTCGGGCGAGGGGCCGGTGATGGTGGCACCGTCAATCAGCACACGCCCCGAACTGGGCGGAACCAGCCCGGCAAGAATGTCGAGAAGGGATGATTTTCCGCAGCCCGACGGCCCGACGATGGACAGAAACTCGCCCGCCCTGACCTCTAGGTTGATGTCGTCAAGCGCGGTAAAGGTGGCCCCTGTCTTGCCCGCCGCCCCGCGCAGGGGAAAGACCTTGCCAAGGTTCTGGATCTGGATCGTGCTGCTCATGTCATTGTTCCATGCTGCAAGGCCCCGGCCCGTTGCCGGGCCGGGGCGGCCCCTTAGGCAAGGGCGTTGAATTCATTGGTGTAAAAGTCGGTCGGCTTGTGCTTGCCCTTGGGAACGATGTCGGCGTCCTCGACAAGTTTCAGCCAGAAGGCCAGATCTTCCTCGACGTGCAGACCCTTGGCTGCCCATTTCAGGTGGCTGTAATCGTCCTTGTCATCACGGTTATACAGCGCGGGCAGGTATTTCGGGTCCAGCTTGCCGCGTTCCAGCCCCAGCTTGATCACCGCTGCCGGATCAGCGTTGGCAATCTCGGCCGCCTCGGCGATGGCATTGACATAGCCGCGCACGGTGTCGGGGTTTTCGGCGATGAACTTTTCCGACGCCATCGTGCCGCCGCGGGTAACGAAACGGCCCGCGATGTCGGACACATAGAATAGCTGCCGGGTCTGGCCCTTGCGTGCCAGTTCGATGTCGATCGGCTGATAGACGATGGCGGCATCGATGCCGCCTTGCAGCAGCACCTGTTCGGCCTGCGCCTGCGGAACGGGGACGATTTCGTATTCATCCTTGCTGACGCCGTACTTTTTCAGCCAGTCGGCAGCGAACCACACGCCCGAGAAGGTGGGCCATTGCGTGCCGATCTTCTTGCCGCGAATGTCTTCCGGTTTCTGGATCGGGCCGTCCTTCAGCACGATCAGCCCTTCGCCCGCGCTGCCGGGAATGAAGGGCAGGGTCGAGGACACGACCTCTTTCGCCTTCAGACCCTTGTCATAGACGTTGATGAAATAGGCATAATCGGCATAGGGCGCGAAATCGAGGGCCCCGCTGTCCAGCGCCACGGTGTATTGATCCCAGGGCAGCACGGCCCATTCGATTTCCACGCCATGTTTGGCAAACAGGCCCTTGGCATCGGCCAGCTCGATCAGCTCATACCCGCTGGTCCAGTTGGCGTTCAGTGGCGGCACGAAGACGCGGGCCTTGCGCAGCGTGCCGGCGGCGGCGCGGCGGTTGATCATGGCAGCGGCAAGGCCGGTGCCAAGCAGGGTGCCAAACTGGCGGCGGGTGGGGGTAAGAAGGTTCGACATTTCAAGCTCCGTGGGAATGTCAGGGGAGGAGGATCAGGCGCGGAAGTCTTGCTTCCAGCCGGTCAGGCGGCGTTCCAGCGCAACCAGCGCCCAGTTCGCGGCAATGCCCAGCAGGGCCAGCACGATGACGCCGACGTAAAGAAGGTGAATGCTCATCAGGTATTGGGCGTTGACGATCAGGTATCCCAGCCCGCTGGAGGCGCCGACCATCTCGGACACGACCAGCATCAGGAAGGAATAGGTGGCCGCTAGCCGCATGCCGGTGATGATCGAGGGCAGCGCCGAGGGCAGGATGACCTTGCGAAACAGCGCAAAGGGTTTCAGCCCGACCGACCGCGCGTATTTCACCAGCGCCGGATCGGCCTGCTGCACGCCGGTGACGGTAGACAGCAGGATCGGCCAGACCACCACCCAGAAGATGATGGCGACATTGGTCAGATAACCGATGCCGAAGAACAGGATAAAGGCCGGGAACAGCGACACCGGATTGGTCTGGCGCAACAGTTGCAGCAGCGGGTTCAGATAGGCATCCAGCTTGCGGAAATACCCCAACAGAAGCCCCAGCGGCACGGCGATGATGACGCCAAGGCCAAAGCCGCCAAAGGCGCGTTGCAGGCTGACCCAGATCTGCGGCCATAGCTTGCCGGACAGGGCAAATTCCCACCCTTTCACGACCACCTCGGAAAAGGGTGGCAGGAAGGTGCGGTTGATCAGGTCAAGGCGGGGGGCAAGCTCCCACGCCAGCAGGAACAGCGCGATGGCAAAGGTGTTGCGAAAGATCGCCTCGGCGGTTTCGCGCAAAGCAAGATCGGGCAGTCGGGGGGCGGGGCGGCTATCGGACAGAGGGCCGTCAAGGGTGGTGTTGGTCATCGGTGCCTCGGGGCAAGGAGGGGCTGTTGCCCGCCGGGGTGGGCGGGCTTGCCAGGGTGTTGGCGGGGGTTTTCAGTGGCTGCCGACGGGTCACAGTATTGGCAACGCGACCGGCAAAAGATTCACGAGTAACTTACACGACATTAACGGCGGGTCGGGGGCGGTGGCCATTCCAAAGGCCATATCTGAAAGAGAATATTGCAGTTGCGGCACCCGTGCTGCGGGGCAGCAAGGTGCCGCCAGCGCCCTAACTTGCCGCCGCGCGGCGCAGATCGGACCGCACGTCGAACGCGCCGCCGGTTTGCAGCGCGCCGCGTTCGGTGACCGCCTCTTTGCCCAGCAGGGGGAAGACCAGTTCGGCAAAGCGCACCGACTCCTCCAGATGCGGATAGCCCGACAGCACAAAGGTATCGGCCCCGGCGGCCTGATATTCGCGCAGACGTTCGGCGATCTGTTCGGGGTTGCCCACAAGTGCCGTGCCCGCCCCGCCGCGTACCAGACCGACCCCGGCCCACAGGTTGGGGCCGACCACCAGCTTGTCGCGCCGCCCGCCGTGCAGGGCGGCCATCCGCGCCTGACCATGCGAATCCATTTTCGCCTGATTGCCTTGGGCCGCCGCAATATCTTCGTCCGACAGACGAGAGATCAGGCGGTCAGCCTCGGCCCAGGCTTCAGCCTCAGTTTCGCGGGCGATGACGTGCAGGCGCACCCCAAAGCGCACCTTGCGCCCAAGTTTGGCGGCGCGGGCGCGGATGTCGGCGAATTTTTCGGCCACGGCTTCGGGCGGTTCGCCCCAGGTCAGATAGGCATCGACATGCTTGGCGGCGAGGTCATGGGCCGCCGGGGACGATCCGCCGAAATAGAGCGGCGGATAGGGCGCCTGCACCGGCGGATAAAAGTTGCGGGCCTTTTCCACACGGATGTGCTTGCCGGTGAAATCCACCGGCTGGTCGGTGGCCAGCAGCCTGCGCCAGACGGTCAGAAACTCATCCGCCGCCTCATAGCGTTCGTCATGGGCCAGAAACACGCCATCGGCGGCCAGTTCGGTCGCATCCCCCCCCGGCACCACGTTCAGCAACAGCCGCCCGTTCAGCGCCTGATCCAGCGTGGCAGCCTGCCGGGCCGAGGCGGTCGGCCCCATGATCGAGGTGCGCAAAGCCACCAAGAGCTTGATGCGGCTGGTCACATGCACAAGGCTGGAGGCGGTGACCCAAGGGTCCTGGCAACTGGAGCCGGTGGGGATCAGCAGGCCATCATAGCCCAGCCGTTCGGCCGTGACCGCGATGTCACGCATATAGGCGCTGGTTGGCGGGCGGCCAAAATCGGACCGGCCCAGATAGCGGGTATCGCCTGAGGTGGGCAGGAACCAGAAGATTTCAGGGGTGGGAAGCGCGCTCATTCCGCCGCTCCTTTCAGTTGGGTGCCGATGCGGAATGCATGGGCGGTGTGGGTTGCAGGCAGGCGGTCGCCTTGGCCGAAAATGCGGGCGCGCAGGGTGCCCTGGCCGTAGCTGGTCTTGTAAAGTCCGCGGGTTTGCAGTTCGGGCACCACCAGATCGGCAAAGTCGGCATAGCTTTCGGGGGTGACGATGCGGGACAGGTTAAAGCCGTCAATCTCGCCCTCGCGCACCCATGATTCCAGCTCGTCCGCCACTTCGGCAGGCGTGCCAAGCGCAAGCGGATAGCGCCCGCCAAGGGCCAGTTGGTCCAAGAGTTGCCTTTTGGTCCAGCCCCGGCTTTCGGCCAGTTTCGCCGCCGACTGGATGGCATTTGTCTGGCCAAAGGGGATCGGATCATCCAGCCCATAGCGGCCAAAGTCGATGTTGAGAGAGGCCGAATAATGCGCCAGCCCCGCCTCGGGGCTGGAGGCGGCGCGATATTCGGCCAGCTTGTCAAAAGCGGCGGCGCGACTTGCGTCGGTGATCACGGAAATGCCGTTCAGGATGCGCACATCTTGCGGATCGCGCCCGGCATCGGCCACCGCTTGGCGAATGGCACGAGAGGCGGCGCGGGCCGCCGCCTTGTCGGGCACCGAGATAAAGACGCATTCGGCATGGCGCGCGGCAAAGCGCTGCCCGCGCCCCGAGGTGCCGGCCTGAAACAGCACCGGCGTGCGCTGGGGCGAGGGTTCGGACAGATGATAGCCATCGACGCGGTAGAAGGGGCCGCGATGGTGAACCGGGTGAATCTTGGCCGGGTCGGCATAGACGCGGGCCGCGCGGTCGGCGCGCACGGCATCTTCCTCCCACGACCCTTCCCAGAGCTTATACAGCACCTCCAGATAGTCGTCGGCCTGATCATAGCGCAGGTCATGGCCGGTTTGCCCGTCGCGCCCCACGGCGCGGGCGGCGCTGTCCAGATAGCCGGTGACGATGTTCCAGCCGATGCGACCATCGGTCAGATGATCCAGCGTGCTGATCCGCCGGGCAAAGCTGTAGGGCGCTTCGTTGTTCACATTGACGGTAACGCCAAAGCCAAGGCCCTTGGTCACGGCGGCCATCGCCGAAACCAGCATTAGCGGATCATTGACCGGCAGTTGCACCGCTTCGCGCGCGGTCACATCGATGCCGCCGCCATAAACGTCATAGGTGCCCAGAATGTCGGCCAGAAAGATCGCGTCGAACAGTCCGCGCTCCAGCGTTTTTGCAAGGCCGGTCCAATACTCCAGCCGTTTGTAATTCACCGAGGTGTCGCGCGGATGGGTCCATTGGCCATGGTTGATATGGCCGACGCAATTCATGTTGAACGCGTTCACAATGATTGGACGGGGCAGGCGGTCAGCCATGATCCCCCCCGATGTCGGCACAGGAGGTGCTGCCAAAACGATGATCACGCATATGGACTATTCCTGTCGAGATTTCCTGCTGCATGATAGGCCGCGCCACGCCTGCCCGCGATTCCAAAGGTTTTGGTGGATAGAGGTGAAAAATTTCGCCATTCCGATGGGGCCGGAAAGAACATTCTCTCTGACGGGCACCGAGGGGGCGGGTTGCGCCCCTGCCGGAAATGAATATCCCCGCAGTGGTCATTTACGCTTTTGGCCAATCGGGGGTATGGACCGACACTGCGGCCATGGTATCACCTGGCCGGGGCAGGAGGAGGCGAGATAATGTTGACGATGAAAAGCAAATATGGGCTGAAGGCCCTGTCCGACCTTGCCATGTCCGACCCGGAGACGGTGCTGCAATCGGCCGATATGGCCGAGCGGCATGGCATTTCCAAAAAGTTCCTTGATACGATTCTGGCCGAGCTGCGGGTTGCGGGCATCGTCAGCACCCGCAAGGGACGAACGGGGGGCTATCGGCTGGCCCGGCCCGCAGATGTGGTTTCGGTCGGCGAGGTGTTGCGGGTGCTGGACGGCCCCCTGGCCCCGATCGCCTGCGCCAGCCGCACGGCCTATGTGCCCTGTTCCGATTGTCGGGATGTGCGGGCCTGCTCGGTTCGGCTAACCATGCTGGAGGTGCGCGATGCCGTCGCCTCGGTTCTGGACCGCAAGACCTTGCTGGAGATGGCAAACACCGGGTTGGCGCGGGGCGACGCGGGGCGGGGCGACGCGAGCCTGCGCGCCGGGTAGGGCGGGCCCCTAGCTGACCAGAGCGCCCGCCCGCTGCAAGGCCGCCCGGCGCGCGGCCAGCAGGGATGTGAAGGCAGGGGTCAACAGAATCTGGTCTTGCGAATTGGCTGGTAATTCCACCGCCTGCCAGGCCGCAACCCGAAAGGCAGATGCCCCCAGCGTCAGAACCGGAAAGGCAAAGGGCGTATCGGTCAGGGGCAGGGCGATGCGGTCCTCAGCCCAGTCTGCGGGGTGCAGCAGGATTGCGCCCATGATCCGGGCCGACAGGGTTCTGGTCACCACATGCTGCAAAAGCGCAACTGCCGGGCCAGCGGCAACCAGCCAAGGCAGGGGGCCGCAACTGCTGATCGCGCGCTCCAGATCCTCTTCGGCATGGCGCAGGCCCCGGCTGCTGTCGGGGGTATGCTGGATCAGTTGGCCATTCGGCATGCCGCAGCGCTTGCGTGCCTCGGGGGCCAGTCGCCGGGGGCTGATCAACAAATAGCGCATCGGTGGATCATCCGGCGGCCACGGTTGTCGCCGCAACCGGAACCCGGCCAAGGAGTTCCGTCGCAAGGCGCGCGGCCCAAGAGGTGACCTCTGGCACGCCCATCAATTCGCCCACCGTGCCACGGGCCAAGGGGCCGCCGATCAGGATGCGTTCATCGGCGGTTCCGTCGATATGGCGCGCGGCCCCCGTTGGGGCGGTTGCAAGGCCAAGGCCCAAGGGATCGGGCGCGATCAGCCCCAGCCCGGCCAGCGCGGTCAGGAATGGCGACTGGCGGATCGCATCGCTGTGCGACGGGCCGGTGGCAAGAATGATGCGGTCAACCTCGACCGTCAAAAGCTCTTGGCTTTTGCGCAGGCGGATTTGCAGCGTGGCCTTTCGGCCGTTGGCCTGCGCAATGGTGATTTGCCCGGCGACCGGCAGAACCCGGCGGGCGGCAATGGATTTTTGCAAGATGTCATGGGTCTGCGGCGCGATGCGAAAGCGGTGCACATCCCACAAGCCCCTCAGATGGCGCAAAAAGCGCCGCCGCTCTGGCTGGGGTAGGGCGGCCCAAATGGCAGGCCCTTGGGCGCGCAGCCGGTCAAAGGCGGCGTGCCATGTCAGCCCTGCCGCCGCATCGGCCTGCAAAACCGCGCGAACCCGGCGCAGCAGTTCAAGGGCGGTTTTTTCAGGGGCCTTGGCAAAGTCGCCACTGGTTTCGGCCTGCACCGGGCCATGCGGCGCAGAAAAGCGGCCATGGCGGGACAAAAGGTCGATCCGGGCCAGATGCCCGCGCTGAACCAGCGTTGCGACCACATCGGCCCCGGTCAGGCCCGAGCCCAGCACCAGAACCCGGTCAGTCGGGGCAATCCCGTCCAGCGCGCCGGGGGCATAGGCATCGGCGATCAGGGTGCGGTGCCCGGCCAATCTGGCAATCTCGGCCGGCAGGCGCGGGGCGGGGTGGGTGATCGAGAGGACCAACTGGTCCGCGAAGATCCTTGCACCGCCTTCGGTGCGAAGGACCAGCCTGCCATCGGCCAGCTCCTCGGCGCCAGTCGCGGTGTCTTGCAGATGCCGGATCTGGCCGCTGGCAAGATAGGGACGCAGGCGGGCGGCGACATAGCTGGCAAAGACGTGGCGGGGGGCAAAAATCTCTCCCCTCAGGGTGGCCGAAGCGCCGGGCAGAACGGGGCCTTCGGGCGAATGCAGCCAACGGTGGAAATCTTCGGGGTCGTCCACCGACAGCGACATTTTGTGATCGGGCACGTTCAGACGGTGGTCGGGGTCGGGGGTAGAATAGGCCAGACCCTGGCCCAGCTCCGCGCGCGGTTCGATCACGGTAATCTGCACCAGGGTGGGGTCAACCTGACGGGCAAGGTGATAGGCAATCGCCGCGCCCGAAAGCCCGCCGCCCACAACAGTGACGTGATGCGCGGTGCCTTTGCTGTGCTGGGTCATGTCGTTTCTGCCTGCTGCCGGTTTGCGCGATTAAATCACGATCATTTATGTAGTCATTGTCCGTCGGCATTCGAAAAACGCCATTCCAAAGCTGGCCTGCCAAGGGGAACAGTATTCTTCTGGCGTGGGCTATGACAGTGCTTGCGCCATTCAACAGGGCGGCGACCTTTTGGCCGCCACCCTTGGTGGGTCCGCTGGCCCCGAACCTCAGTTCCAGGGGTGGCGTGGCGGATGGGCGTCGTTCAGATAGAAGTTGCCGATGTGGTAGAACTTCCACCGAACAGGGTCATGCAGCGTGTGAACGCGGGCGTTCCGCCAGTGACGGTCCAGCCCGTGCTGGTTCAGAGTGGCGCGGGTGCCGGCCAGTTCGAACAGCTTGTTCGTGGCTTCAATGGCGATCTGGGTGGTCAGAACCTTGGCCTCGGCGGTGCGCAGCGTCGCCTCGCTGACGTTATCCAGCGTGGGTTCGGCATAGCCCACATCGATGGACCGGCCCGCGATGTCCAGCAGAGCCTCTGCCGCGTGCAGGCAGATTTTCAGGTCGCCGATGGCGATGATGCTCAGGGGGTCTTCGCTGGCCTTTTCCTTGCCGCTGTCGATCCACGGGCGGCTGTGATTGCGGATGAAGGCGATGGTATCGTCAATCGCCCCCCGCGCGATGCCCACATCAATCGCGGCCTGGATGATCTGCGACAAGGGGCCCGCGATTGTGGGGTGTTCGTCAAATGATTTCAGCCGAACCGCCCGGTCCTTGGGCACGCGCACATTGTCCAGCTTGACCCCGCCCGAGGCGGTGGTGCGCTGGCCAAAGCTGGACCAGTTGTTCGTCACGGTCAGGCCCGCCGTGTCGCGGTCAATGAAGACCAGATAGGCGGTGCCGTTGTCGATGGCGACGGTGGGGATGACATGGGCCAAAAGCGCGCCGGTGGTATAAAACTTTTCGCCGTTCACCACCGCCTCGTCGCCGTCAAACCGCACGGTGGTTTCAAAGGCGGCGACGGTCTTGCTGTTCAGCTCGGAAAACGCATTGCCAAAGCGGATGCCTTGCAGCGCCCAGTCGAAGGTGCGCTTTTTCTCGGCCTCGGTGCCTTCCAGATCGACGGTGTTGAGGATGGCCAGATGGTTCTGGGTGATCTGGGCAATCGCCGGATCTGCGGCGGCGATGATCGAGATCACCTTGGCCAGCGTCGCATGGCTCAGGCCCGGCCCTCCATAGGCCTTGGGCACGTTGATCGACCACAGGCCGCTTTGCGAATAGGCGTCCAGCTCGGCCAGGGGCAGCAGCCCCTCTCGGTCGCGCAGGGCGGCACCGGGGGCGAATTGCGCGGCCAGCCGCCGGGCGATGGCAATGGCCTCGGCATCGTCCTTCAGCCCATGGGGGGGCGTTGCCGGGCGGGGGCGCGGCGGGACCGGATCGGCTGAATTGACGCGGGGGTGGATACTGTGGTCGATCTGGGTCTGGTTAAGCGATCCCATGGGATTATCTTTCGGTTTTGGGCAGGTCGGGCGTGCCGATCTGCCACAGGAACGGGGGTTCGGTGCCGTTGACCACATGGTCGCCAAGGATACGTTCCTTGAAGATCAGGGGGTTGTGGTTGGCGGCGGTGCGGGCGTTGCGCCAGTGCCGGTCAATCGCCAGCCCGGCATCGGTGGCCGAGGCCGACAGCGCGTTGAAGATGTCGGTTGTGGCGCGCAAGGATAGATCGGCCGCGGCAGATTGCGCGCGGGCAGAGGCGAGTTCGGCCTGAATATTGGCAGCCTTTTCGGCGGCCTCATCGTTCAGGAATTGCGCTTCATAGGCGGTCTGCACGGCTTCGGCCCCGGCAAGGGTGGTGGCGCGGGCAGCTTCGGCAAAGGCATGGGCGCGGCCGATCACCTGCAAAAGCTGCGGGTCTTGCGCCGCAACCGGCGCGGTGCCGCTGCTGTAAACCCGCTTGCGCGCCTTCAGGAACGCGGCCGCATCACGCACCGCCGCCGCCGCCGATCCGGCCAGAACCGCGTTCAAGACGGTCTGGTAAAACGCGGTCTGATAGCGAAAGCGGGTTTCAAACGGAAAGACATGCGCCGCGGCGACAGGGGCAGTTGTGAAGGTGGTGGTGCCGCTGCCGGTGGTACGCTGGCCAAAGCCGGTCCAGTCATCGGATCGCTGGACCGAGGGCTGCCGCGTGTCCACCGCCGCAATCACCGCCGTGCCATCGTCGCTGCGGGTGGCCAGAACGTCGATCCATTCGGCAAAGATCGCGCCGGTCGAGTAATACTTCACCCCCTCCAGCGCAAAATCGGTGCCCTGCGGCACAAGTTGCGTCTTGCGCTCACCCAGCTTCACATCGCCCACTTCGGACCAGCCGTTGCCGACGATCTCACCGGCGACGAAACGGGCGAACCACGGCTTTGCCACCGCCTCGGGGCGGGCCAGAATGTCTTCGACAAAGGCGAAATGGCCGCGCAGCGACTGGGCGATGTTGCTGTCCGCCTCGGCCAGATCAATCAGCAGGCGGAAAAGATCAGGGATCGTCACCCCGCTGCCCCCCTGATCAACCGGCACGCGCAGGGCGCCAAAGCCCGCTGCTTTCAGCCAGCCGATCTGTTCGTGGGGCAGGGCGCGGGTTGCCTCTCGTGCAGGGGCCCCTTCGGCGATGCGGTCAAAGATCGGCTGAAAGTGGGTCTTGAGTTCCGCGTAGCGCGCGGCCAGCGGCCAGTCTCGTTCGGTGCGTCCCATCTCGGGGGTTCCTTGTCGTCGGTTATTCGGCAGCGACCTGACCGGCGGCCAGACGGGCGCCAAGGTCACGATAGCTGGCACCGGGGTGGGGGGCGGCCAGCCGGTCGCCCTTGCCGAACAGCTTGTGGCGCAGGGTGCCGGGGGTATAGGCGGTGCGATAAACCCCACGGCGTTGCAGTTCGGGCACGAGGTAACCGGCAATCGATTCAAAGGTCTCATGCGCCACGGCATAGGCCAGGTTGAACCCGTCCACCCCGGTTTCCTCTTGCCAGGCCTGCAATTCATCGGCGACCTTTTCCGGCCCGCCCACGATCACCGGGCCAAGCCCGCCGATACCCGCCCATTGCGCAAGTTCCGCCACCGACCATTGCTGACCATTGGTGAAATGTTCCAGCAGCGACTTCACGGCATTGGTGTCGATCTTGCGCACCAGATCGGTGGGGGCGTATTGGGCGAAATCCACCCCGCTCCAGCCCGAAACAAAGGTTAGCGCGCCGTCATAAGAGGCGTGGTCAAGATAGCGCTGATACTTGGCCTGCGCCTTGGCGTCGGTTTCATCGACGATCACGGTGGTCAGGTTGTAAACCAGATGATCCCCCGCCCGGCCGTACCGCGCGGCCTGCGCCTTCAGCCGGTCGATATAGCCCTTCAACACAGGCTTGGTGGGGGCGGCGACAAAGATGCATTCGGCATTGCTGGCGGCAAACTCGATGCCATTGGCGCTGGCTCCGGCCTGAAACAGAACCGGCGTCCGCTGGGGCGAGGGTTCCGACAGGTGATAGCCCGGCACGTCGAAAAATTTGCCCTTGTGGCGAATTTCATGAACCTTTGCAGGGTCGGCAAAGATGCGGCGTTCGTGGTCACGCAGCACCGCGCCATCTTCCCAACTGCCTTCCAGCAGTTTGTAGATCACCTCCAGATACTCGCTGGCGACCTCATAGCGGTTGTCGTGGCGACGCAGCCCGCCTTCGCCGACATTCTTCGCCCCGCTTTCAAGGTAAGAGGTGACGATGTTCCACCCCACCCGCCCCTTGGTCAGGTGGTCGGCAGTCGTCAGGCGGCGGGCGAAGGTATAGGGGTGTTCAAAGCTGGTCGAGGCGGTGATGCCGATGCCCAGATGCTCGGTTGCCAGCGCAATCGGCACGGCCAGTTGCAGCGGGTCGTTCACTGGAATCTGCGCACCCTCGCGGATCGCATCGTCATTCTTGCCGCGATAGACATCGTAATAGCCGATCACATCGGCGATGAAGATGCCGTCAAAGAACCCGCCCTCCAGAATGCGCGCCAGATCCTGCCAGTATTCCACATCCTTGTATTGCCACGACCTGTCGCCGGGATAGGCCCAAAGGCCGGGCGACTGGTGGGCAACGCAGTTCATCTCAAAGGCGTTGAAGTGGATCTGGCGGGTCATGGCGATGTCTTTCGCAGGGGTTCGTTGGCTTCCCCTAGGGTGCGATTATGGGGTGTTATTTGTCTATAGATTGAATGGATGTAAATTTGCCGCCCGGACGAAAGGCTTGTGCTGTGGCGGGGCGGTGCGGGGAAAGAATTCGCTGCCCGGTTCGGGAATCAGCGGGTGCGCAACGCTGATTCTGTGAAGCGGAATTGCGGTTGCGGTAGTCTCCTGATGTGGGCGGGTGGGGAAGATGCCGCTTTCCAGCCGCATCATATTGGACTGACCGACGGGGGAGTTGCCAAGTGCTGTTACCCGAGGCGCTGACCGGCATCATCGACGATGTGTCTATCGGCGGTTTGATCCCAACCCGATGTGGTGGTGACTGTGGGGCTGATCGTAAGGGTCGTCTCAGTTCCGTTGGCCGGGGATAGATCCTGGTACAGCTATGGGTGCGGCAGCGCGATTCGCATATCTGCCGTGATAAAAATAAAGTTATCCAGTAGATAATTTTCGGGGCCGAAATCTGCTCTTTCGCAGGCCAACTTCGAAAACCGTTTCCTGCGCGAAACCCCTATCCTCGTGGCAACCAATCAAATGAGGGGCAAGACCATGCCAGTAAAATCGAACGGGCTTCTGTCGCGTCGGCAGCTTTTGAAGACCGGCGCTGCGGCGGCGGGCATCGGGGCGGCGGGCATCCTGACCGGGCAGGGTACGCGCTATGCCATTGCGGGCAACCTGACCAAGATCAAGCTGGAATGGACCGAGGTTGCAGCCTGCCATTCGCCGGTGGGCTTTGCGCTGGACAAGGGCATTTTCACCAAGCACGGGCTGGATGTGGAGCTGTTCTATCAGGGCGCCAGCGGGCAGACCTTGATTCAGGCGCTTGCCACCCGCAAGGCCGAGGCGGGGCCGGGGTTGCTGTATGATTGGCTGAAACCCATCGAGCAGGGCTTTGATGTCAAACTGTTTGCCGGCTCGCATGGCGGTTGCCAAAGCATCCTGACCAAACAGGACAGCGGCATCAAGACGCTGACCGACCTGAAGGGCAAGACTATCGGCACCTTTGATGTGATGTCGCCCTCGCGCGTGGCCTTCTCGGTCGCGTTGAAAAAGGCCGGGATCGACCCCGAGCAGGATGTGACGTGGAAGGTTTTCCCCTTCGATCTGGTGGCCGAGGCTGTGCTGCGTGGCGAGGCAGACGCGCTGGCCCATATGGACCCCTGGGCCTACGGCTGGGAAAAGGAACACAAGTTCCACCGCGTGGCTGATACCCAGACCGGCACCTTCAAGGACCGCGTTTGCTGCGTGCTGGGTGTGAACGGCGATTATTATGAGGCGAACAAAGAGGCGCTGAAGCGCGTGGCGGCGGCGAACCTAGAGGTTCACCAATACGCCGCCCAGCACCCGGACGAGGTGGCGCAATGGTATTTCGACACCCTGCGCCCCGGCATGTCGGTGGAGACGCTGACCGAGGTTCTGGCCTCCTTCACCTATCACGACCACTGGTTCGGCGACAAACTGCGCGATGAAGTCAAACGCGGTTATGAAGACCTGAAGCTGACCGGCGTCGTCGATGCCTCGACCGACCCGGAAGAGATTGCCAGCCGCATCACCATTGACATTTTTGCCTGATTTCCATGACCGAAGCGATTGATTTCAGACAGGCCGGGCTTTCGGCCGCAAACCCCTTCCGCCCGTGGCGGGAGGGGATTTTTGCCGCACTGGCCTGGGGTGCGACCGCCGTGGTGACATGGGGCCTGCCCGATGTGATCCAATGGGGCGCGACGGGGTTGTTCGCCATCCTGTCCGGCCTTGTCGCCTTGGTCTTTCTGGCATTGGCTTTCCTTGTGCCGCTGCGTGGCTGGCAGGGGGGCACGCTGACCCATTATGGCCCGTGGTTCATTGCCTTGGGCCTGTGGCTCTTGGGGTGGGAGATTGTCACCGCCAAGCTAGGCTGGCTGCCAAAGCCGTTCTTTTCGCCGCCCCAAGGCCTGCTGCATGTCTATGTGACCGATTGGGACCGTCTGCTGATCTGCGTTGCCTATACGGCGCGGCTGTGGGGGCTGGGGTTCTTTCTGGGTATCGCGGTGGGGTTTGTGGCAGGTGTGGGCCTTGGCTGGTCAAAGCGGTTCGCCTATTGGGGAATGCCGCTGTTGAAACTGATCGGCCCGGTTCCAGCAAGCGCCTGGATTCCTTGTGCCTTTTTCATCTTTCCCAGCACGTTCCATGCCTCGGTCTTTCTGGTGGCGCTGGCTTCGGGCATTCCGGTGGCGATCCTGACCGCCTCTGGCATTTCGCAGGTCAACCGCGCCTATTATGACGTGGCGCGCACGCTGGGGGCATCTGCCCGCTGGCAGGTGCGGAATGTGGCCATTCCGGCGGCGTTGCCCAATGTGTTCGTCGGCCTGTTCATGGGGCTTTACTACAGCTTTGCCGTGCTGGTCGTGGCCGAGATGCTGGGGGCGAAGTTCGGCCTTGGCTGGTATCTGCAATTCAACACCGCCTATTCGGCCTATGCCAATGTCTATGCGGCATTGGTGGTCATGGCGCTGATCTGCGCAGGGTTGGTGCGCGCACTGTTCGTGGTGCGTGACCGGGTGCTGGGCTGGCAGAAGGGAATCCTGTGATGCCGGATCATACCGCCGTTCGCCCCTTGGGGCTGAGTTTTGACCGCGTCTCGCATGGCTATGACATTGGCAAGACGGTTCTGCCTGTGCTGGAGGATGTGACGCTGGATATTCAGCCGGGCGAGTTTGTGGCGCTGCTTGGCCCCTCTGGCTGCGGCAAGTCCACCCTGCTGCGGTTGGCGGCGGGGCTGGAGGTGCCGGTGCGGGGCAGGGTTTCGGGCGACGGCACCCCCATAACCGCCCCCGGACCTGACCGTATTCTGGTGTTTCAGGACGCCACCCTGTTCCCCTGGCGGACCGTGCGCGGCAATGTCGAGGCGGGGCCAGAGGCGCGGGGAGAGCTGGCGGCCAAGCGCGCCCGTGTGGATGAGGCGCTGGCGCTTGTCGGGTTGGAGACGTTTGGCGAGGCCTTTCCCCATCAGCTTTCGGGCGGCATGGCGCAGCGCGCGGCGATTGCGCGGGCCTTGGTGAATGACCCCCGTCTGCTCTTGCTGGATGAACCCTTGGGCAAGCTGGACAGCCTGACCCGCCTGAACCTGCAAAAAGACCTTGTGCGGCTGTGGCAGGCGCGCGGCTTTACCGCGATCCTTGTCACGCATGACGTGGAAGAGGCGCTGCTGCTGGCCGACCGGGTGATCCTGTTCAGCCCGCGTCCGGCGCGGATTGTGCAAGAGGTGCGTGTGGACAGCCCCCACCCCCGCCGCCGCGATGACCCGGCGCTGATCGCCATGCGGTCTGCCCTGCTGGCAAACCTGGGGGTGCTGGAAGATGTCTGATCGCATCCTGCGCCCCCGGCTGTTTGCGGGGCTTGGCAGTCTGGCTGTGGGATTGGCCGTGCTGTGGTGGTATGTCGTGTTCGGGCCGGTGGTCGCGCGCGGCTATGGCAGCTATGTGCAGGCCAGCCAGTGTCTTTGGGGCAATGATTATGTCTGCGCGCTGCTGTTGTCGCTGTGCGATGCAAACCACCCGCTGCTTCCAAAATTCTACCGGCCAGAGCTGTTCTGGGCCGGGTCGGCGCTGATCTTGGGGGCGGCGGGCGCCGGGTTGCGCAGCAAGCGCACCCCGGCCTGAGCGGCCCGTTAGTGCCGCTGCAGCCGTCGTTCCAGCCACAGGCTGTAACGCGACCCACCAAAGCACAGCACGAAATAGATCAGCGCGGCGAAGATATACGCCTCATCATAAAAACCCATCCAGGCAGGATCGGTGGTTGAGGCTTTGGCCGCGTTCAAAAGGTCGAACACCCCGATCACCGCCAGCAACGAGGTGGCCAGCAGAAAGCCGATGGCAAGGTTGACCAGACCGGGGATCACCTTGTTCAGCGCCTGCGGCAACACGATCAGCTGCACGGTGCGCCAATAGCCAAGGCCAAGGGCCGATGCCGCCTCTGCCTGCCCTGCCGGAATGGTTTGCAAGCCGCCGCGCACCACCTCGGCCAGATAGGCGGTGAAGAACAGGGCGGTCATGATTGTGGCGCGCGCGATCTTGTCGAGGATGATGCCGTTCGGCAGGGCCATCGGCAGGATCAGCATGGCGAAATACAGGATCGCTACCATCGGCGTGGCCCGCATCACCTCGATATAGGCGACCGACAGGCTGCGCAGGCCGCCCATGCGCGATTGCCGGGCCAGCGCCAGCAGCACAGCGGTGGGCAGGGCAAAGGCCATGCAGGTGGTCCAGACCAGCAATGTCACCGGCAATCCGCCCCAGTCGTTCACCGAGACGCGGGGCAGGGGGCCGCTGCCCGCCATCAGCCACCACGCCGACAGCAGGGTAATGGGCCACAGCGTCAGCAGGGCCTTGCCCCACAGGCGCGGCAGGGTCGACAGGATCATCAGCACCAGCAGGGCCATCACCACCAGAACAGGCCGCCAAAGCTGCTCGGCAGGGTAAAAGGCGAACAGGATGAAGCGCGCCTTGGCCTGCAAGAACGCCCAGCAAGCCCCGCTGGCCGCGCGGCAGGTTTCCATGTCACCCTGCCAGACGGCATGGGTAACCGCCCAGCCGAACAAGGGCGGCAGGATCAGCGCCAGAATGCTCAGCGTGGCCAAGGACAGCGCGATGTTTGCGGGCCCGGCAAAGGCGCGGCGCAGGGTGGAGGAAAGTGTCATCGTTTCACCTGTCCGCGCAGGGCGACGCGCGTGTTATAGCGGTTCATCAGGGCGGCAACCGACAGGTTCAGCGCAAGGAAGCTGACGGTCATGATGAACACCGCTTCGATTGCCTGCCCCGTGGTATTGGCCGTTGTGTTCAGAATGCTGACCAGATCGGGATAGCCGATCGCAACCGCCAGACTGGAATCCTTGGCCAGATCAAGGAAGCTGGAGGTGATCAGCGGCACGATCACCCGCAATGCCTGGGGCAGAACCACCAGCCGCAGGATCTGCCAGTCGTTCAGGCCCAACGCCCGCGCCGCCTCTCGCTGGCCGACGGGCACTGACAAGATGCCTGCGCGCACGATCTCGGCGATGGAGGCGGAGAATTTCACGGTCAGCGCGGTCAGCAGAGCGGCAAACTCGGGCGACAGCGACATGCCGCCCCGGATGTTGAAGCCTTGCAGATGCGCAATATCCAGCCCGACACCCAAGGCAGACAAGGCCAACGCCGACAGGGCAACGGCAGCCAGCCAGACCAGTCCGCGCCCGCGCGACAGAAACCGGCTGGCAACGATTGCGGCCAGTCCCAACCCGGCCACAACCGCCACCGGCACCAGCCAGCCGCTGGCCGAGGTCAGCGCAGGAACAAAAATGCCGCGGTTCGACAGGTAAAACCCCGCCCCGCCCGGTGCTTGCTTTGGCCCCGGCAGGTTGCGGGCCAGGGCGATCCAGAAGAACAGTTGCAAGAGCAGCGGCGTGTTGCGGATTGCCTCGATATAAAACCGCACAAGTCCGCCAAGGATCGGGTTTGCCGACAGCCCGCCGATGCCGATGGCAACGCCCAGCGCTGTGGCCAGCACACAGCCCGCCACGGCCACTTTCAGCGTGTTGACGATGCCCACCGCAATCGCGCGCAGATAGGTATCGCCCGCCTGAAAGGCCAATGTGCTCTCGCCGATCTGGAAATTCGCCGAGCGGAACAGAAAGCCGAAACCGGGGGTGATGCCCGCGCGCTGCAACGAGGCCGCGACATTCAGCCCGAACCAAAGCAGAAGCGCGGCGATCCCAAGGATCGCCGCGATCTGCGACCAGGGCCGTGGCCCCCACCATTCGACCAGTGCGGCAAACTTTCCGCGCGCGAAGGGGTGGGGGCTTTGGCCGTCTGACGTGACAGGGAGGGTCACGCGGTCTTACCGGAAAGGGGGCGAGTAAAGGAGGCCGCCCTTGGTCCACAGCTGGTTATAGCCACGCTCCCAGCCAAGGGGGGCAAGGTTGCGGTCATAGATCTCACCATAGTTGCCCACGGTCTTGATGATGTTATAGGCCCATTTCGGATCCAGCCCGATGTCTTGCGCAAAGGACGGGTCAACACCAAGGAAGCGTTGGATCGCGGGGTCTTCCGACTTCAGGAACTCATCGACATTGGCTTGGGTGATGCCCCATTCTTCGGCCTGAATGGTGGCGTAGACGGTCCAGTTTATGATCTCCAGCCAGCGGTCATCGCCGCCCACGATGGCCGGGGCCAGCGGTTCTTTCGACAGGCGTTCGGGCAGCAGCACATAGGCCGAGGGGTCTTTGAGCTGTTGCAGCTTGCCCACAAGGTCAGAGCTGTCTTGCGTGATCGCATCGACGCGGTTGGTTTCCAGCGCCGACAGGAATTCCGAGGTGTCTTCAATCGTTACCGGGGTGAACTGCTTGCCGGTCTTGCGGAAGAAGTCGGCGATGTTCAATTCGCCCGTGGTGCCCGACTGCACGCCGATGGTGGCGCCGTCCAGCTCTGCCGCGCTGGTCACACCCAGATCCTTGCGGGCAAGGATCGCCTGACCGTCGTAAAACACCGTCGGGCCAAAGTGAAAGCCCAGCTTGAAGGCGCGGGTGGTGGTGACGGTCACGCCTGAGAGCAGCACATCGAACTCACCCGCTTGCAGCGCGGGCAGGCGTTGCTGCGGCGAGGACGAGGTGAATTCCACCTTGTCCGGCGTGCCAAAGACGGCAATCGACAGGGCGCGGCCATAGTCGATGAAAAAGCCCTGCCACTTGCCGTTGCTGTCGGGGGCAAAGAAGCCGGGGGTGGTGCCGACGCCCACCTTGATAACGCCGCGTTCGTTGATGCGGTCCAGCGTGGGGCCGGCGCTGGCCACGGTTGGCAGGGTGGCGGCGGCCACGGCGGCGGCGGCAAGGGCGCGGCCTGCTTTGCCAAAGATGCTCAAATTGCTCATTCGTCATGCTCTCTTGTTTGGCTTTCGCCTGTTTTATGGGCTTAAATGGAATGACTTGTGGCGGAAACGTCAATTGCGCCCATTGATTTTGTTATGTTTTTTCAAATTTCATGGCGAGCGTGGAAGTTTTTGCCATGCCCGCGCTGCGCCGCAGAAAATCTTTCCGGGGCGGAAGCGAGAATCACGATTTAATGAGTCGTGTCTTGGTCTGTAAAAAGATCAAAAACCCCGTCAGAGGGCACGACTCGTGGTTTTCAGGCGTGTCTCTGCTTAGAAAAGAACGCTGCCGCTGTTTTATGCGGTTCCGAGGGAAGGGCATTCCATTTTGCCAGGAAAAAAGACGATAGAATTAAGCGTGATTTAGGTGATCCTATGGGCCAGACCCGCCCAATCGGCGGCCCCAACCGCCGAACAAGGAGAATCCCATGACTACGACCAGCCTGCACCCCGAAACTCTGGCCCTGCATGGCGGCAGCTGGCGCACCGATCCGGCGACCGGGTCGCTGGCGGTGCCGATTTACCAGAACACCAGCTTTCAGTTTCAGGACACCGGCCACGCCGCGCGCCTGTTCGCGCTGGAAGAGTTGGGCCAGATCTATACCCGCATCAAAAACCCCACCTCTGACGTGTTCGAGGAACGCCTTGCGGCGATTGAGGGCGGGGTGGCGGCCCTTGCCGTCGCCTCGGGTCAGGCGGCCACGTTCTTTGCGCTGACCAACATCGCGCAGGCGGGTGACAATATCGTCGCCTCGACCGATCTTTATGGCGGCACGGTCACCCTGTTGTCGCAGACGCTGGCGCAGTTCGGCATCGAGGTGCGGTTCGTCGATCAGGATGATCCGCAGAATTTCGTCAAGGCAACGGATGACAAGACCCGCGCCTGGTTTGGCGAAACCCTGCCCAACCCCAAGCTGCAAGTCTTCCCGATTGCCGAGGTTGCTGCGCTTGGCCGCAAGATCGGCGTGCCGCTGATTCTGGACAATACTGCCGCCCCCCTGACCGCCCGCCCGTTGGAGCATGGCGCAGCGGTGGTGGTGTATTCGACCACGAAATACATCGGCGGCCATGGCACGGCGATTGGCGGGGCCATCGTGGACGGCGGCAATTTTGATTGGGAGGCGCATGGCGCGCGCTTTCCCCTGCTGACCCAACCCGATGCCGCCTATCATGGGGCGGTCTGGACCGAGGCGGCAAAGCCGCTTGGCCCTATCGCCTATATCTTGCGGGCACGGGTGAAACTGCTGCGCGACATTGGGGCTGCGGTGGCGCCGCAGAACGCTTTTCTGTTCATTCAGGGGCTGGAAACCCTGCCGCTGCGCATTCGCCAGCACAATGAGAACGCCGCCGAGGTGGCCCAGTTCCTGAACGGCCATCCGCTGGTCACGCGCACCATTTTTCCGGGGCTGCAAACCGGCGAACACCGCCGCCGCGCCGATGCCTATCTGAAGGGCGGTCACGGCGCGCTTGTGGGGTTTGAGGTCAAGGGCGGGGTCGAGGCGGGCCGCGCCTTCATCGACGCGCTGGGGCTGTTCCACCATGTAGCGAACATCGGGGACGGGCGGTCGCTGGCGATCCACCCCGCCTCGACCACGCATCAGCAACTGACCCCAGCCGAGCAACTGGCTGCGGGGGTGACGCCCGGCTATGTGCGCCTGTCGATCGGGATCGAGCATCCCGAGGACATCATCGCCGATCTTCGTCAGGCGTTGGACGCTGCCGCTGCAACCGTGCGCGTCGCTGCCTGAAGGACCGGCCCGGCGGGCACCTCCTCCCCGCCGGGCCAAGAACAAGGATGCAGAACCTGACCACAAACTCCGTCTTCGCCGGTCTCGGAACGTCAGTTTTCGAATCCATGTCGCGCCTTGCTTGGCAACTGGGGGCGATCAATCTGGGGCAGGGCTTTCCCGAAGGGTTCGAGCCGCCCGAACTGATCGAGGTCGCCGCCCAGGCGTTGCGCAGCGGGTCGCACCAATATCCGCCGTCGCAGGGGTTGCCGGTGCTGCGGCAGGCGGTGGCCGACAATGCCCTGCGCTTTGCCGGCCTGACGCTGGACCCCGACCGCGAGGTTTTGGTGACATCGGGTGCGACCGAAGCGCTGCTTTCGACCTTTCTGGCGCTGATCAATCCGGGGGATGAGGCGATCATTCTGGAACCGGCCTATGACAGCTATCGCCCGGTGCTGGCGCGGGCCGGGGCGGTGGTGGTGCCGGTGCGGCTGACCCCGCCCGATTGGGCGCTGGACGAGGAGGCCTTGCGCGCCGCGATCACGCCGCGCACCCGGCTGATTGTGGTCAACACGCCGATGAACCCGATTGGCAAGCTGTTCTCGCTGGCCGAGATCGACCTGCTGGCGCGACTGGCGGGCGAATTTGGCCTGACCGTGGTGTCGGATGAGGTGTATGAGCATATCGTCTTTGACGGGCGGCCCTTCCGTTCGGTTCTGGGCCATCCGAGTTTGCGCGACCGGGCGGTGCGGATCGGGTCGGCGGGGAAAAGCTTTTCCGTGACGGGCTGGAAGGTGGGCTATGTCAGTGCAGCACCACCCTTGTTGTCGGCGATTCAGCGGGCGCATCAATATGTGACCTTTACCACCTCGCCCGCCCTGCAAACGGCGGTGGCAGCGGGGCTGAACCTGCCGAATTCCTATTTCGCCGGGCTGAAGGCGCGGTTGCAGGTGCGGCGCGACCTGTTCCTGAACGCCCTGCGCACGGCGGGGTTTCAGCCCGACCCGGTGCCCGCCACCTATTTCGCCACGCTGCGCCTGCCTGAAACCGGCGGCGCACCCGACGATCTGGCCTTTGCCGAACGGCTGGTGCGCGAGGCCGGGGTGGCCGCCATTCCCGTCTCGGGCTTTTACGGCAACCGCGATGTGAAAACCCATATCCGTTTCTGCTTTGCCAAACCCGAGCCTGTGTTGCTGGAGGCCGCGCGCCGCCTGTCGGACTGGCGCAAGGCAAACGGGCCCGATGCGCGAACCCGAACCCAAGACCGGCCCGTTGATCTGGCCGCAGAAGGAGTATCCCCATGAGTGCAACCGCGAACCTGCCGGTTCTTGATGCCTCGCGTTTTCACGGCAGCCCGACCGAGCGGGCGGCCTTTGTCGCCGATCTGCGCGGCATCCTGCATGATCACGGCTTTTTCTATCTGACGGGGCACGGCGTGCCGCAGGCGCTGATCGACCGGCTGGTGGCGGCTTCGAAGAAATTCTTCGCCCTGCCGCCCGAGGAAAAGTTGAAGATCGAGATGGTCCGCTCGCCCCATTTCCGCGGCTATAACCGCGCGGGGCTGGAACATACGCGGGGCAAGCAGGACTGGCGCGAACAGATCGACTTCAACACCGAAGGGGCGGCCCGGCCTATCGGGCCGGACAGTCCCGGCTGGGCGCGGCTTCACGGCCCGAACCAATGGCCAGAGGCGGTGCCAGAGCTGAAAGAGATTGTGCTGGACTATCAGGCGCGGGTGACGGCGTTGGGCATTGATCTGCTGAAAGCCATCGCGCTTGCACTTGGTCAGCCCGAGGATGCCTTTGCCGCCGTTTATGACCCCCAGCCGACCCAGCTATTGAAGCTGATCCGCTATCCGGGCCGCGATGTGGCCGAAACCGATCAGGGGGTTGGCGCGCACAAGGATGGCGGGCTGATCACCATTCTTTTGCAAGACGTGGTGCCGGGCCTGAGGGTGCAGACGCTGGAAGGCGAGTGGCTGGAGGCGCCGCCGGTGCCGGGCACCTTTGTCATCAACACGGGCGAGTTGCTGGAACTGGCGACCAACGGCTTTGTCCGCGCCGATGTGCATGACGTCGTGGCCCCGCCACCGGGGATTGAGAGGTTCTCTTTCGCCTTCTTCCTTGGCGCGCGCTATGATGCCGATATTCCCGTGCTGCCCTTGCCGGATGATCTGCAACAGCTTGAACGCGGGCTGACGGTCGATCCGTTGAACCCGCTGTTCCGCAACGTCGGCATCAACCATCTGAAAAGCCGCCTGCGGTCGCATCCCGATGTTGCGGCGGCCCATCATGCCGATCTGACTGTCGAGATTCTGGGCTAGGCACGCCACAGATGAAAAGGCCCGCCAGTGCAACACTGGCGGGCCTTTTGCTTTGCCGGGTAGTCTGTGCGTGCCAGTCGGCGAAGGATCGCAAGTTCTTCGGGAAAGCAAGGGCCACTCCGTCGCCCCCAGGCCCAAGGACTGCCCATAGTAGAGGGCAGTCCCGCGCCGGTCAGGCCGCTCGCTCTGCCACCGAGGATGATACCCAGGGCGCAAACTGGCCGATGGCGCGGTCCAGTCGTTGCAACAGGGCATCGGATGCCAGACTGCCGGCTGCGAAATCTGACGCCGAGGCATAGACGCCGGTCGGCAGGACCGCCGCCTCAAAGAACGCGAACAGCGGGCGCAACTGATGTTCGATGACCAGCGCATGTTTGTCGCCGCCGCCGGTTGCCGTCAGCAAGACCGGCTTGCCCGCCAGCTCTGTAGGATCGATCAGGTCAAACAGATGTTTGAAAAGCCCGGTATAACTGCCCTTGTAAACCGGGCTGCCAACGATCAGCGCGTCGGCAGACAGGATCGCATCAATGATGGCGCGCGGTTTGCCGTGAATGTCGGAGAGTGATCCGGCAGCCCCAAGCGCGGGTTGCAGGTCGGTCAGGTCATAGGTTTCGGTGGTGCCGCCGAAGCGGGCAGCGGTGCGGGTGGCGGCAATATCAACAAGGCTGCGGGTCTTTGAGGGGCTGCTTTGGCTGCCGGCAAAACCGATGATGCGGAGGGGCATGGGAGGCTCCAATTAATAACGATTTCTTTTGTAGATTTTTAACGTGGTCGAGCGGGGCCAGCCATTCCAAAAGTTGCAGAGGAAACGATGGTTTCGTTCTGGATAGGGGGTGAAAAAGGGGACGGCAGGCTTCTTTGGTGGTCTGCCCTTTGGGAAGAAGCACCGTAAGCTCCTTGCTATTCCGTTCCATTACAATTGCTTGCCTGCCGCGTTGCCCCCATGAAGCGATGCTGCGTTCCGCCTTGGGCGCATGAGCATAACACGGCGCAGCAGGCCTTGGTCAGAAGCCGTTCAGGTCCGCAGTTGCGGCGGGCCGAGTCGGTTTCACGGCATGCCGGACGCGCATTACCCGCGATACAGGCCCGGTTTTCTCTGATCACAGGCGGTGGCAGGGCGTCTGTTCTCTGCCGGGGTGTCTTTGGAAATGCTGCCTGTTGTCGAGGCGGGTTTTGCCCTTGGCACCATCCTCTCCGGCAGGCTGGCCGGGGGAACATTCTTTCGCCGATGCGCAGTTGCGCGGCAGATCGCAGCCCTTTTCCGGCAGAACAAAAGAACGCCCCATGTCTTGCCTGTGGGTGTTTTATCTACTGAAATTGTCGTGATTAAAGCGGTTGCAAACGGACGCCACGAAATGCCCTATCGGATCAGCCTTCTGGACAAAAGCCCCATCGCCCCCGGCAGCACGGTGGTCGAGGCGTTGCAGACCTCGGTCGCCTTTGCCCAGACGGCAGAGCGGCTGGGCTATCACCGATTGTGGGTCGCTGAACATCATGGCACGCCGCAACTGGCCAGTTCCGCGCCCGAGATCGTGGTGGCCCATCTGCTGGCTGCTACCCGGCGTATCCGTATCGGCACGGGTGGGGTGTTGTTGCAGCACTATAGCCCCTTCAAGGTGGCAGAGGTGTTTGGCGTGCTGTCGGCCCTTGCGCCGGGGCGGGTTGACCTTGGCATCGGCAAGGCACCGGGCGGCTTGCCGTTCGGCACCCGCGCGCTGCAATCGGAGCATGGGCAACCCCGCCGCAGTTTCGAGGCGAAACTGGAGGAGCTGGAGCAGTTCCTGACCGACAGCTTGCCCGAAACCCACGCGCTGCATGGCGCCGTGGCCCTGCCGCGCCCGCCGCTTCAGCCGCAAAAGTTCCTGCTGGGCGCCTCGCCCGACAGCGCCGCCCTTGCCGCCCGTCTGGGGTGGGATTTCACCTATGCCGGGCATCACGATGGCAACCCCGAGGCCGTCGCCCGTGCCCTTGCCGCCTATGAAGGCGCAGCCGACCGCAAGGCATCCCTGGCGCTGGCAGCCATCATCGCACCGACGCGGGCCGAGGCCGAGGCGCAGGGGGCGGAACACCGTATCTACAAGGTGACGCTGGCCGATGGCCATTCCGTCAACCTGCCCACCCCCGAGGCCGCCGCCGAATATGCCCGGCAGGCGGGCGGCCAGCCCTATGCGCTGGAAGAGCGCCGCCCCTCGGTTCTGATCGGCACTGGGGCCGAGGTGCGGGCCGAGCTGGACGCCCTGCACCACCGCTTTGGCGTGACCGAATTCATCCTTGATCTTCCCACCGCCGACCGCACCGCCCGCCTGCAAGCCATCGAGCTTTTGGCCGAGGCCGGTCTGCGCCGCGCCGCCTGAAAGGACCGCCCCATGACCAGAAACATCCCCTTTGGCATCATGCTACACGGCGCAGGTGGCCATATGAATTCGTGGAAGCACCCCTCTGGCCCGGCCGATGCCTCGGTCAATCTGCCGTTCCTGATCGATGTTGCGCAAAAGGCCGAGGCGGCGGGCATCGCATTTGCCTTCGTCGCAGACGGACTTTACATCAATGAAAAGTCGATCCCGCATTTCCTGAACCGGTTCGAGCCGCTGACGATCCTGTCGGCGCTGGCCATGGCGACGAAAAAGATCGGGTTGGCGGGCACGGTTTCGACCAGCTACTCCGACCCGTTCACCGTGGCGCGGCAGTTCGCCTCTCTGGACCTGATTTCCGGCGGCCGGGCCGGGTGGAATGTGGTGACCACGCCGTTGGAGGGCAGTGGTCGGAACTATAGCCGCGCCCATCCCGATCATGCGCTGCGCTATGAGATTGCCGACGAATATCTGGCGGTGACCCAAGGGCTGTGGGATAGCTGGGATGAGGGCGCGGTTCTGCGCAACCGCGAGACGGGTCAGTTTTTTGACCCTGCGGGCCTGCATGTGCTGCACCACAAGGGGCGGTTCTTTCAAGTGGAAGGCCCGCTGAACATCGGGCGCAGCCCGCAGGGCCAGCCGGTAATCTTTCAGGCCGGGTCTTCAGGGCCGGGCATCGCGCTGGCGGGCAAATACGCCGATGCGGTCTTTACCAACGTGGACACGCTGGAAGGCACCGCCGAGTTCACGCGCAAGGTCAAGGACGCTGCACAGGCCCATGGCCGGGCGCGCGATGATGTCAAGGTTTTCCCCGGCATTGCCCCCATCGTCGGCACCACCCGCGCCGAGGCCGAGGCGAAGTATGACGCCATCCGCAATCTGCTGACGATTGATGAGGCGCTGGCCTATCTGGGCCGGTTCTTCGACCACCACGACTTTGGCCAATATGATCTGGATGCGCCGTTTCCCGGTGTGGGCGATGTGGGCAAGAACAGCTTTCAATCCACCACCGACCGCATCAAGGCCGATGCCGCGAAAAACGGCAAGACGCTGCGGCAGGTGGCGCTGGAGGTGGCAACCCCGCGCCCGACCTTTCTGGGCACCGGGGCAGAGGTGGCTGACAAGCTGATCCGCTGGATCGATGCGGGGGCCGCCGATGGCTTCATCCTTGGCTTTTCGGTGCAGGCCGAAGGGCTGGAGGATTTCGTCACGCAGGTCATTCCGCAACTGGAGGCGCGGGGGCGGTATAGCCGCGTTCTGCGAGGGGCTACCTTGCGCGATCACCTTGGCCTGCCGTTCAAGGCCAGCCGCCACCTTGCCGCGCAGCGGCACGAGACGGCGGCGGAATAAGCCATGACCCTGCACAGCCTACCCTTGCGCCCCGATACCTTGGCTACGATTGCCGCCGGGATTGGCGAATTCATCGCCCTGCGCCACGATCTGCATCGCCACCCCGAACTGTCACGTGAAGAACACCGCACGGCGGGCATCATCGCCGGTCTGCTGGGCGGCTGGGGGTATGAGGTGACGGCAGGGGTGGGCGGCACCGGCGTCGTGGCCACCTTGCAGGCGGGCAGCGGCACCCGGTCAATCGGCCTGCGCGCCGATATGGATGCGCTGCCGATTTTCGAGGCGACGGGGCTGCCGTTTTCCTCGGTGGCGAAGGGGGTGATGCACGCTTGCGGCCATGACGGGCACACCGCCATTTTGCTGGCTGCCGCCAAGCATCTGGCCGAAACGCGCGCCTTTGATGGCCGCGTGACGCTGATCTTTCAGCCTGCCGAGGAAATCGGGGCCGGGGCGCGGGCGATGATTGCCGATGGCCTGTTCACCCGCTTTCCGGTGGATGCCGTCTTTGGCCTTCACAACTGGCCGGGCCTGCCCGCCGGGCAATGGGGCATCCTGCCCGGCCCGGTGATGGCGGGGATTGATCAGGTGTTTCTGACCGTGCAGGGCCGGGGCGGCCATGGCGCTGCCCCGCAGGAAACGGTGGACCCGGTGGTCACCGCCGCCCATGCCATTGCCGCGCTGCAATCGGTCGTGTCACGCAACATCGACCCGCAGGATGCCGCCGTGGTCACGGTGGGGTCGATTCATGGGGGCGAGGCGTCGAACGTCATTCCCGATACGGTCGAGGCCAAGCTGACCCTGCGCTATTTTACCCCCGCGACGCAGGATATTCTGGCCGTGCGGGTGCCCGCGATCCTGCGCGGGGTGATCGAGGCGTTCGGGGCCACGGCCGACCTGACCTATGCGCGCGGCTTCCCGCCGGTCACCAACCATGCGCCCGAAGCCGCCATTGCGCGCCGCGCGGTCGAAGCGCTGTTCGGACCCGCCGCCCTGATCGACACTTTCCGCCCCCGCACCGCCAGCGAGGATTTCGCCTTTTTCCTGCACGAACGGCCCGGTGCCTTCCTGATCCTTGGTGCGGGCGACGGCGCCCCCCTGCACAGCCCCCGCTATCAGTTCAACGATGCCATCCTTGCCCCTGCCGCCGCCCTTTGGGTGCAGCTTGTGCAGGATTTTCTGACCGGAGACGCGCAATGACCGACCAGATTGTCGAAAGCCACCCCCTTGCCCCAGAGGCGCAGCCCCTGGTCGAGGATCTGATCCGCGAATACGACAGCCGCTATGGCACCCGTTTCAACGCCGAAGGCGCGCGGGCCGAGGTGTTTCGCTATCCGCCCGAAACCTTTGCAGCCCCCGATGGCAATTTTATCCTGTTGCAGCGCAATGGCGAAACCATCGGCGGCGGGGCGTTCATGCGGCTGGACGACAAGACTGCCGAGTTCAAACGCATCTGGACCCATACCGCCCTGCGCCGTCAGGGCCTTGCCCGCAAGGTCGTGCTGGCGCTGGAAGAAAAGGCCGCCGATCAGGGCTATACCCGCGTTTACCTGACCACCGGCTTTCGCCAGCCAGAGGCGGTGGGCCTGTATCTGGGCCTTGGTTATCGCCCCCTGTTCGACCCCCGTCTTGACCCCGAGCTGTATCTGACCCTGCCGTTTGAAAAACACATCGGGGCCGAGGCGGGAAAGCCCGGCACCAGCCCCCTGAAGGTGCCGGGCGACTATCCGCCCGAGCTGGCCCATGCCGCGCCGAAACGCATCGAAGGGCTAAGCCAGGTGCAATACGGCGGTGCCCTGTCATGAGCTTGACCGCCGATATCAACCCCGGTCTTGCCGCCCCGCCGCAGGCCGGCACGCAAGATTACAGCCGCCACCGCATCGTGCCCGCGCGCCACCATGGCCGCACGGTCGGAACGGTGGTTGCGGTGGTGGTTCTGGCCGCGCTGCTGCATTCGGTTTTCACCAACCCGCGCTGGGGCTGGGATGTATTTGCCCGCTGGTTCTTTGACCCTGCCGTTCTGACCGGCCTTGGCCAGACCTTGCTGCTGACCGCCCTTGGCGCGGTGTTCGGCTTTGCGCTGGGCACGGTGCTGGCCTTGGCGCGGGTGTCCACCTCGCCCTTGCTGGTGGCGCTCAGCTGGGGGTTCATCTGGCTGTTCCGCTCGATCCCGCTGGTCGTGCTGCTGCTGCTGATCAACAACCTGGGCTATCTTTACGAACATATCGTCATCGGCGTGCCGTTCACCGAGATCACCTTTCTGTCGCTGCCGACCACCCAGTCGATCACGCCTTTCCTTGCTGCTGTCCTTGGCCTGACGCTGAACATGGGGGCCTTTTCGGCCGAGATGATCCGTGGTGGCATCCTGTCGGTCGATCAGGGCCAGCACGAGGCGGCGGCGGCCCTTGGCCTGCCCAAGGGGCGGCAGGCGCGGCGCATCGTTCTGCCACAGGCGATGCGGGCGATCCTGCCCACGGCGTTCAATGAAATCATCGGTTTGGCCAAGGGCACCTCGATGGTTTACATCCTGGCGCTGCCCGAATTGTTCTACACCATCCAGATCATCTATCGCCGGAACCTAGAGGTTATTCCCCTGCTGATGGTGGCCACCGTCTGGTATGTGGTCATCCTGTCCGTCCTTTCGGTGATCCAGTATTACATCGAGCGGCACTATGCCCGTGGCGCCCTGCGCAACCCGCCACCCGATCTGTTCCGCGTTGCCGCCACCCGGCTTGGGCTTGTGCGCCCCGCCGCACAGGTGGCCCAGACCCGCCGCGATACGGTGGTGCCTTCGGGCAGTTGGGCCGAAAGCCTGCCGCGTGGGGGTGAGGTTCTGATTCAGAATGTCACCAAGAGCTTCGGCCCGCTGCGGGTGCTGGACAATGTGTCGCTGACCCTGCCGTCGGGCAGCGTGACGGCGATCCTTGGCCAGTCGGGGTCGGGCAAATCCACCCTGCTGCGCACCGTCAACCATCTGGAGCGCGTGGACGAAGGCTTCATCGCCATCGACGGCGAACTGGTCGGATACCGCCAGCACGGCCAGACGCTCTATGAGTTGAAAGAGGCCGACATCCGCCGCCGCCGCACCGAAGTTGGCATGGTGTTCCAGAACTTCAACCTGTTCCCTCACCTGACGGTTCTGGAAAACCTGATCGAGGCCCCTCGCGCCGCGCGCGGCCTGAACCGGGCCGAGGCAGAAGAGCTGGCGCGCGGCCTTTTGGCCCGCGTGGGTCTGGCCGACAAGGCCGACGCTTATCCCCGCCAGCTTTCGGGTGGCCAGCAACAGCGCGTGGCGATTGCCCGCACGCTGGCGCTGAAACCCAAGGTGCTTTTGTTCGATGAACCCACTTCGGCCTTGGACCCCGAACTGGTGAACGAGGTTCTGGACGTGATCAAGGAACTGGCCCGGTCGGGCACCACCCTGATCATCGTCACCCACGAAATCGGCTTTGCCCGTGAAGTTGCCGATACCATCGTCTTCATGGAACAGGGCCGCATTCTGGAGGTTGGCACCCCCGAAAAGGTGTTCAACCGCCCGGACCACCCCCGAACGGCGGAGTTTCTGGCCAAGGTGCTGTAACCCCGACGTTCCCTACGAAAACCGCCCCAAAGCCACCGGCGCGCCGCTCCCGCGCGACCGGACCGGGGGCGGCACCCCTGAAAACCCCAAAGGAAATGCCATGACCAAACCGCTGCGATCCCTTATCCTTGGCCTTGCGGCCGGCCTTGTCGCCCTGCCTGCGCTGGCGCTGGAACCTGACCTGTCGCCCGAACAACCCGGCCGCATCCGCGCCGAAAAGGTGCAAGAGGCTATCGACCTGCTGCCGAAGGACTTTCCCTTTGTCACGGCGGCCAAGCTGACCGTGGCGACCAGCCCCTGGCAATTGCCGTTCGGCGTCTATGCCACCGACAATGCCACCGCTGTGGGCGCCGAACCCGATGTGGCCCAACTGGTCGCCGACAGCCTTGGGCTGGAACTGGAACTGGTGCCCGTCGCCTGGGCCGACTGGCCGCTGGGTGTCTCTTCGGGCAAATACGATGCCGTGATTTCCAATGTGACCGTGACCGAGGAACGGAAAGAGAAATTCGACTTTTCCACCTATCGCCAAGACCTTCTGGGCTTTTACGCCCCCAAGGACAGCAAGCTGGAAAAGATTGAGGCGGCCAAGGATATCGCTGGCCTGAAGGTCATCGTCGGGTCGGGCACCAATCAGGAACAGATCCTGCTGAACTGGATTGAAGAGAACAAGACGGCCGGCCTTGCCCCGACCGAACTGGTCTATTTCGATGATGAGGCGGCGCGCGACCTCGCGCTGTTCTCGGGCCGCGCCGATGCCTATTTCGGCCCCAACGCCGCCGAGGCCTACAAGAACTCGCTGAAGGGCGACCGCAAATTGCTGGGCCAGTTCTCGGGTGGCTACCCGCTGACCGCCGAGATTGCCGTGACCACCAAAAAGGGGTCGGGCCTTGATGCCGCCATCACCGCCGCGCTGAACGCCCAGATCAAATCGGGCACCTATGGCAAGGTTCTGGCCCGCTGGGGCATTGAATCCGAAGCCGTGGCGCAGGCGAAAACCAACCCGCCGGGCCTGCCCAAATCGTAAGCCCGACGGTCCCGGCGGCGGCATCCCCTTGGCGCCGCCGGGTTTCTCATTCGGGACCAGTGACATGACACATTTTTCCCATATCGGCTTTCTGATCCCCGGCAATTTCGCCGAGGAAGATCCCTTGACCGGCCTGGAACAGACGCTGGACCTGATCGCCGAGGGCGAGGTGCTGGGCTATGACAGCGCCTGGGTGCGCCAGCGACATCTGGAACGCGGGATTTCCTCGGCCGCGACCTTTCTGGCGGCGGCGACACAGCGCACAAAGACCATCGGGCTTGGCACGGCTGTCATTCCTCTGGGCTATGAAAACCCGTTCCGGCTGGCCGAAGATCTGGCGACGGTGGATGTGCTGTCAAAGGGGCGGCTGAATGTCGGCGTGTCGGCCAACCCGCCGCAATTCGGCGATCTGCTGGGCGACCTGCTTTATGATGGCCACCCCTCGCTGATCGACTTTGGCCATGGCCGGGCCGAGCGTTTGGCGCGGGCGTTGCGGTCGGAACCCATGTCCGATCAGGCGGTGGCGGGCAATGCGGCGGGGGCGCAGGTGCCGCGCCTGCAACCCGTCGCCAAGGGGCTGACCAACCGGCTGTGGTATGGTGGCGGGTCGCTGAAATCGGCGGAATGGGCGGGTCGCAATGGCTGGCACATGCTGACCGGCAACATCGTGACCGGCGAGGCGACCGATGATTTTCGGGCCGCGCAGGGCGGGCTGATCGACCGCTTTCTTGCCAGTTGGCAAGGTGCGGTCGGCCCCCGCATTGCCCTTGGCCGGGTGATCCTGCCGCTTGACGGTGCCAGCCCGGCGCAACGCCGACGCTACCGCGATTATGTGGCCAGCCGTCATGCCCGCACGCTTGGCCCGCAGGGGCCAAAGCGCACCCTTTTCGCCCCCGACATCATCGGCACGCTGGACGAAATTCTGGACCACCTGTCGCACGACCCCATCGCGCAGCGGGTGTCCGAATTCCGGCTGGAGCTGCCGTATGAGTTTCCGCACGACGACTATGCCCAGATCGTCCGCGATTTCGCCCGCATCCTTCCCCGGCTGCGCGCCGCCCCCCTGCGACAAACCGGCTCGTGATCCCCCCATCGGAGAGACCAAGATGACCCAATTGCATTCAACCCGCCTTGATGGCCCCGCCGCCCTGCGCGCTTGGGAAACAGGCGCGATCCTGATCGATGTGCGGTCCGAACAGGGCCGCCAGAAAAATGGCGAGGTGCAGGGCGCGGTGATCGTTGCCAAATCGGATGTGGTCGATTTCGTCACACGGCGGCTGCGCGCGGGCACCTCGGGCAAGCCGGTGATCCTGTTCTGCGGCTCGGTCGCGGGGTCGGGGCCGCTGGTCGAGGCGCTGGTGGCCGCGGGGCAGGCCGATGTGGCCGATGTTGAGGGCGGCTTTGGCGCGCTGACCGGGGCAGGCGGGCTGACGGTGCGGCCCGTTCCCGCCGCCTGAACAGGCCAGCCGCAGCCCGTCCCCGACCACAAAGCACAGGATCCGCCATGCCCCCCCGCCATCCCGTCTTTCACATCGCAGCGCCGCCCGATTGTGCCGTGGCGCAGCGCATCGAACTGGCGCTGTCGCTGCGCGGCGTGACGCTGGAGATGACAACCTTGCGCCCCCACAACGGCGTGGCAGGGCAGGGCCGCCTGACCTATCGCGCACCCGCACAGGCCTTTGCAAAGGGCAGTCTGGTCCTGCATGACAGTGTCGCCATGCTGGAACTGGTCGAGGATCTGTTCCCCGATCATCCCTTGCACCCCGCCGACCCCGCGCTGCGTGCCCATCACCGTGATCTGATCGGCAGAATTATGGCCGCACATCAAAGCCTTGCGGCGGTGACGTCGGCGCAGGACCCGCGTGACCTTGATCTGGCGGTCTACCGTTTGCGCGGCCTTTTGCGCCCGATTGACGAGGTGCTGGAGCTGCCCCGTCAAGACAGGCCGCAAGGAGCCCTAAGCAACCTGTCCATTGCGCTGGCCCCGCTTTTGTGGCGGCTGCGGGTGATCGACCAGCATTTTCAGGCCAAGCTTGGGGCCGGTCTGCCGCGCCTGCGCGCGCAGGCAGAGGTGCTGTTGGCACATCCCACCATTGCGGCGGTTCTGGATGAGGCCGCCGCTGCCCGTCTTGTCGCCCGCCTGACAGTCAGCGGCCCCGCGCTGGCAAGCCAGAACCTGTCGGACCTGTGGGACCGTGCCTTTGTTTCGGTGGGGGCGGAAAACAAACTTCTCTCCGGCGGGTCAAGAACGAAAGTTCCATCCATTGGCAGGCGGGATGCTTTCCGCTAGCCGTCTCGTCAACAGGTGAACCCCGGCAAGGACATGCTTGGCATGGATGGAACGCAGGATAGCGGGGCGATTGAGGCCCGCGTTTCCCTTGATATCGGCGCAATAACCGAACGCCTGCGCCTGATCCGCACGGTGTCGCAGCAGCGCCGCTATCATGGGCGGCCTACGCCGCATCTGCCGTCAAAAGCCGTGATCATCGAGGTGTTGAACGACCTGATCGGCGCGCTTTACCCCCGCCATTTCGGCCCCGTTGGCCTGACGGCGGATCAGACCGATGGCCATGTGGAACGCACGCTTGCCTCGGCCCGGCTGCGGCTGACCCATCAGATCGAGCTGGAGCTGTTGCTGGCAGATGACGCCGATACCGCCGCCTGCCACCTTTATGCCGAGGATGCCGCCGGGCAATTTCTGTCGCGGCTGATCCGGGTACGTGACCTGCATGACACCGATATTGCGGCGGCCTACGCGGGTGACCCTTCGGCCAAAAGTCTGGATGAGGTGGTGTTCTGCTTTCCCGGCACCGCAGCCATCCTGCGCCACCGCCTTGCGCATGAGCTTTATCGGCTGGGTGCCACGATGATTGCCCGGATCATGGCGGAATATTCGCATTCTCTGACCGGGATTGACATCAACCCCGGTGCCCGCATCGGCCCGGCCTTCTTTGTCGATCACGGCACCGGCGTGGTGATTGGCGAGACGGCAGTGATCGGGCGCAATGTGCGGCTTTATCAGCACGTCACCCTTGGCGCGAAACGGTTTGAAGATGACGGCGAGGGCAATCTGGTCAAGGGCCTGCCCCGTCATCCGCAGATCGAGGATGACGTGGTCATCTATGCGGGGGCAACCATTCTGGGCCGTATCACCATCGGGCGCGGATCGGTCATCGGCGGCGGCGTCTGGCTGACCCGCAGCCTGCCGCCTGAAAGCGTGGTGACCCAAGCCACGCCCGATCAGTCTGTCGCCAGCGTGCGCCCGGTTTAAGAACTGCCGGAGAATATTCTTCTCTTTTCCTGCCAGAGCCCAATGGCGGCTTCTGCGCCCGTGCCCGGCTTTGGAATGGTCTCTGCCGCGTGGTTAGGCCAGATTGCCGATCAACGACTAAATGAGTCGTGTAAATCGGATGACCTCCGCAACATCATGAGGAATAACATGAAACGCCTTGCTGGCCTTGCCGCATCCGCGCTGTTTGCCGCCACCACCTTCGCACAGGCCGAGGTGAAGGAAATCACCGTCGCCTATTTCCTTGAATGGCCGCTGCCGATTGAACGCGCCAAGGTGGAAGGTACGTTTGACAAGGCGCTGGGCGTCAAGGTCAACTGGCGCAGCTTTGATACCGGCGTTGCCATGTCGGCCGCCGCCGCCTCGGGTGATGTGCAGTTCCTGATCAGCCAGGGGGTGCCGCCCTTTGTCACCGCCACCTCGGCGGGGCAGGATTTGAAGGCCATCGACATCTCGGTCAACTATTCCGAGAATGACAATTGCGTCGTCCGCAAGGATCTGGAGATCACCAAGGACAATGCCGCCACGGAACTGGTGGGCAAAAAGGTGGGCGTGCCGCTGGGCACCGCCGCGCATTACGGCTTCCTGAAGCAGCTTGAGCATTTTGGCCTGACCGCCGCGCAGTTGCAGGTGGTTGACCTGACGCCGCCCGATGCCGCCGCCGCGATTGCCCAAGGCAACATCGACGTGTTCTGCGGCTGGGGCGGATCGCTGGCCCGCGCCAAGGAATACGGCAATGTGCTTCTGACCGGCCCTGAGAAGGAGGCGGCGGGTATTCGCGTGTTCGACGTGATTTCCACCCCCGGCGCCTTTGCCGCCGAAAACCCGGACCTCGTGACCAAGTTCCTGAAAGTGCTGAACGACGAGAACGTGGCCTACGCCGCCGACCCGGCCAGCTTTGTTCCGGTTCTGGCCAAGGATTCCGGTCTGGACGAGGCGGGCACCAAGGCGCAGCTTGACGGTTTTCAGTTCCCCACCATCGAAGAAAAGCTGTCTGACAAATGGCTGGCTGGCGGGCTGCAAGCCTTCCTGAAAAGTGTCGCCGATTTCTTTGTAAGCACCGGCAACATTCCCTCGGCGCTCGACAGCTATGACGGTGCGGTGGACGCGTCCTATCTGGAAGCGGCCTCCAAGCTCTGACCGCGGGCAGATACCCGATGTGGCGGCGCGGGGTGCCCCTCGCGCCGCCTTGATGTTGAAAGGACCAAAGATGAGCGGCCTAGAGATCGAGCATCTCTCGATGAAATTCACCCCGCCCGGCGGCACGCCAACGCAGGCGTTGCAGGATGTCTCGCTGTCGATTGCCAAGGGAGAGCTGGTGTCGATCCTTGGCCCCTCGGGCTGCGGCAAGACCACGCTTTTGAACATTCTGGCGGGCTTCCTGCACCCGACCGCAGGCACCGTGACGCTGGAGGGGCGGCAGGTGCGCGGGCCGGGGCCGGACCGGGGCATGGTGTTTCAGCAAGGCGCGCTGTTTGAATGGATGAGCGTGCGCAGGAATGTCGATTTCGGGCCGCGCATGAAGGGCGTCGCGCAGGCCGAGCGTGATCGCATCACCGCGCGGCTGCTGGCTCTGACCGGGCTGGCGGATTTCGCCGAAAAGCCGGTTTACGAACTGTCGGGCGGGATGCAGCAGCGCGTTGCGCTGGCGCGGTGCCTTGCCAATGACCCCGACCTGATCCTGATGGATGAACCCCTTGGCGCGCTGGACGCGCTGACGCGGGAAAAGATGCAAGGTCTGGTGCTGAAGCTGTGGAAGGAGACCGGCAAGACCGTGATCCTGATCACCCACTCCGTGGAAGAGGCGCTGCTTTTGGGCGAACGGCTGATCGTGATGGCCCCGCGACCGGGGCGGATTTTCCGCGAATACCGGCTGCCCTTTGCCGCAGCCGGCGTGAATGCCGACCTGCGAGAGGTGAAAAAGCGCCCCGATTTCGCCGCCACCCGCGAAGAAATCCTGTCGCTGATCTGGGGTATGGAAGAGGAAATCATGGGCCGGTCCGAGGTGGCGGCATGATCGTTCTGTCCGCCTATATCGCGCTGTTTGTGGCTGCTTGGGCCATGGGGCGGTTTTTCAACCGCAACGCCGCCCCGGCGACCTTTGGCGATACAGCGACGGTGCGGCCCAACCGCCTTGCCTCTGCCCTGTCGGTTGTGGCGATTTTCCTGATCTGGGGTGCCTTTACCGGCTCTAACCTGGTGCCGCTGCATGTGCCGGGGCCGTTCACCGGGGATGCCCGGTTCACCTATACCGCCCAGAACGAAGCGGGTGCCACGGGCGAGGGGACGGTGACCATCCGCGTGACCCGCCCCGGCGCCAAGGCCGACCTGCCTGTGGCCACGGGCGGCAGCGGTATTGTGCGCGATGACGCGGCCACTTCGGTTGCCTGGCGCAGCGCCTTGGTGAAACCTGCCGAAAATGACGGGCAGGGGGCAAAGGTCATCGCCATCAACGGCCAGCCGATTGCCCCCGGCGTGCCGGTTCGCGTCGCCGATGGCGAGGTGCTGCTGACGCCCAAGGGATCGCTGTCTTTCACCCCCGATGCCGGTTGGCAGATGGAGCCGATCTGGCTGCCCGCGCCCGAAGCCGTAGCCGCCCGGCTGGTTGAAATTGCGCAGAGCGGCTATCAGAACCATTCGCTGTGGGAACACCTGGGCTTTTCGCTGTGGCGGGTGCTGGGGGGCCTTGTGCTGGGTGCGGTGGTCGGCATTCCGCTGGGCTATGCCATGGGGCTTTCAAGCTGGTTCCGGGGCTGGTTTGACCCGATCGTCGAATTCATGCGCCCGGTGCCGCCCTTGGCCCTGATCCCGCTGATCATCATCTGGTTCGGCATCTGGGAGGCGGGCAAGATCATCCTGCTGTTTCTGGCCGCCCTGTGGATCATGGTCATCGCCGCGCGCACCGGGGTGACGGGGGTGAAACTGTCGAAAATCCATGCCGCCTACAGCCTTGGCGCGTCAAAGGCGCAGGTTTTATGGCATGTGATCATCCCCAATTCACTGCCCGACATTTTCACCGGCCTGCGCGTGGCCTTGGGCGTCTGCTGGGGCACGGTGGTGGCGGCCGAACTGGTCGCGGCGGAAAAAGGGGCGGGGATGATGATCCTTGTCGCGTCAAAATTCCAACTGACCGACATCGTGGTGATGGGAATCATCCTGATCGGCGTGATCGGCTATGGCATCGACATTCTGATGCGCCTTGCCGAACGCGCGCTGGTGCCGTGGCGGGGCAAGGGCTGAACGCAGCCTGCCGAGTTTGGCGTCAGGGCCGGTTGCGTGGCAAAAACTACCAATGAGGGGGGGGCACATTGGCCTCCGCACTTCCCATGCCTTGCGCCTCTCGGTCTGCCTCGCGCTCCATCAGCATCTGAACGCGGCGGGTCAGGCGGTCGATCTCGGTCGCTTGGCGGGCCACGACATCCGACAGGTCATCCACCGCGCGGATCAGATGCGCTATGCGTTCTTCCAGTGCTTCTTGCCTGTCCATGCCCGTGCCGCCCTTGCCGCCCCAAGCCCCATCCGATAAGGGGTTTCCCGACCGATACAAGGGGGCCTTCCCATGTCCGACGCGAAAATCCGCCGCCCGAAAGCCGAAACGCCGAAAGGCTTCCGCGACTATTTTGGCGCGGAAGTGACGACGCGCAAGGCGATGCTGGACAAGATCGCCGAGGTTTACCACCGCTATGGCTTTGACCCGCTGGAAACCAGCGCGGTTGAGACGGTAGAGGCGCTGGGCAAGTTCCTGCCCGATGTAGACCGCCCGAACGAAGGTGTCTTTGCCTGGCAGGATGAGGACAAGGACTGGCTGGCCCTGCGCTATGACCTGACTGCCCCACTGGCGCGCGTGGCGGCGCAGTATCGCAATGACCTGCCATCGCCCTACCGCCGCTATGCGATGGGCCCGGTCTGGCGCAATGAAAAGCCCGGTCCGGGGCGGTTCCGTCAGTTTTATCAATGCGATGCGGATACGGTGGGGTCGGGCAGCGTTGCCGCCGATGCCGAGATTTGCGCGATGCTGGCCGATGCGTTGGAGACTGTCGGCATTCCCCGTGGCGACTATGTGGTCAAGGTCAACAACCGCAAGGTTCTGAACGGGGTGATGGAGGTCGCGGGCCTTGCCGGTGACGACAAGGACGCCGAGCGCGGCATCGTCCTGCGCGCCATCGACAAGATTGATCGGCTGGGCGAGGACGGGGTGCGCGCGCTGCTGGGTGAGGGGCGGAAGGACGAGAGCGGCGATTTCACCAAGGGTGCTGGGCTGAGTGAGGCGCAGGCCGATGTCGTGATGGGGTTTGCGATGGCGATCGATCGGATTCTTGATCGTACACAGACCTATTTGGAAGATGCAGATGAGGCTGAACAAAATAGGCAGTATTACGAGGACGCCAAGAGGCTGCTACTTATCGAGCGAGGTGCAGGAAGGGCCGACGGCGAAAAGCATACATTGGGCTCAGTTCGGCTTTTGAATACCAGGACGCTAAATTATCTATCTGACATTGTCGGAACATCTAAAATCGGCATTCAAGGTGTTGAGGAACTGAAAGAAATAGCGGACTTGCTTGGCGCGGGCGGTTATGGTCCTGATCAGATCAGGATCGATCCCTCCGTAGTCCGTGGCCTCGGCTACTACACTGGCCCTGTCTTCGAGGCCGAACTGACCTTTGAAATCCTCGACGAAAAGGGGCGCAAGCGGTCGTTCGGTTCGGTCGCGGGCGGCGGGCGCTATGACGGTTTGGTCAAGCGCTTCACCGGGCAGGATGTGCCTGCAACGGGCGTCTCTATCGGGGTGGACCGCCTGCTGGCCGCGCTCCGTGCCAAGGGGCGCAGCACGGGCGATACCGCTGGCCCGGTGGTGGTGACGGTGATGGACCGTGACCGGATGGCCGATTACATGTCCATGGTTGCAGACCTGCGGAACGCGGGCATTCGCGCCGAGGTTTATCTGGGTAACCCCAAGAACTTTGGCAACCAATTGAAATATGCCGATAAACGCCAATCTCCTGTCGCCGTCATCCAAGGCGGGAACGAGGCGGAAAAGGGCACGGTCATCTTGAAAGATCTGATCCTTGGCGCCCAGATCGCCAAAGACGCGACGCTGGAAGAGTGGAAAGACCGCCCCGCCCAGGTCGAAGTGCCGCGCGCCGATTTGGTGGCCGCTGTCCGCAAGATGCTGGCCCAATGACCAGCCCCGCCATCCGCGCCGAGGCCGAACGGCTGTTCGCCGCCTTTGCCGCCGCCGGTGCGCAGCCGGTCGAGACGGATATTCTGCAACCGGCGGGCACTCTGCTGGATCTTTACGGCGAAGATATCCGCGCCCGCGCCTATGTGACCGCCGATCCGCTGGATGGCGAGATGATGATGCGCCCCGACTTTACCGTTCCGGTGGTGCAGGCGCATATGGCGTCGAAGGCCGAGGAACCGGCACGCTATTCCTATATGGGCGAGGTGTTCCGCAAGCAGGATCACTTGGGCGCGCGGGCACGGGAATACCTGCAGGTCGGCTTCGAAATCTTCGACGGCTCGAATCCCGCGCAGGCCGATGCCGAGGTGTTCGCGCTGTTTTCCGGCCTGTTGGCGGGTCTGCCTTTGCGCCCTGTGACAGGCGACATCGGCATCCTGATGGCGGCTGTCCGGGGGCTGGACACGACCGACCGCCGCAAGGCCGCGCTCTTGCGCCACATCTGGCGGCCCAAGCGGTTCCGTGCACTGTTGGACCGTTATGCAGGGCGTGCGCCGGTTCCTGTGGCGCGGGCGCAACTGTTGGAGAAACTGGCGCAGGGCGCGCCCGATGCGCTGATTGCGCAGGCGGGTCCGGTGATCGGCCTGCGCAGCGAGGACGACATTGCAGCCCGTGCCGCGGCCCTGCTGGAAGACGCGGCGGTCAAGCCCATCGCCGCGCCCGAGGCGGCGCTGCTGTATGACCTCTTGGGCCTGCAAGCGCCCGCCAAGGCGGCACTTGACCACCTGCGCGGCATCACCCCCTTGCTGCCCGCCATTGCGCCTGCGGTGGACCGGTTCGCGGCGCGGCTGGAGGCGCTGGCCGCGCGCGGCATTGCCGTGGAAACCCTGCCGTTCGAGGCCAGTCTTGGCCGCACCAGCATGGAATATTATGACGGCTTCACCTTCGTTTTCCTTGGCCCGCAGGGCCAGCCCTCGGTCGCCAGCGGCGGGCGCTATGACGCGCTAACGGCGCGGCTGGGCGCGGGGCGGTCCATTCCGGCGGTGGGCGGGATCATCCGGCCCCATATGGTTGCCGATTTGCGGGGGGCCACGCCATGCTGAAAATCGGTGTGCCGTCCAAAGGCCGGCTGATGGAAAAAACCTTTGACTGGTTCGAGGCGCGCGGCGTGACCATGCGCAAGACCGGGAACGAGCGGGAATATTCCGGCGAGGTTCAGGGGGTTTCGGGCGTCGAACTGGTGCTGCTGTCGGCGGGGGAGATCCCGCGAGAGCTGGCAGCGGGGCGCATTCATCTGGGTGTGACCGGCAGCGACCTTGTGCGCGACAAGCTGGCCGACTGGGAAGGGCAGGTGGCCGAACTGGCCCCCCTTGGCTTTGGCCATGCCGACCTGATCATCGCGGTTCCGGCCTGCTGGATCGACGTGGATTCGATCGACGATCTGGATGCGGCGGCGGCGGCCTTTCGCGCGGCCCACGGGTTCCGCCTGCGGATTGCCACGAAATATCATCGGCTTGTGCGCGAGTACCTGACCGAACAGGGCGTGGCCGACTATCAGCTTGTGGACAGTCAGGGCGCGACCGAAGGCACGGTGAAAAACCTGACCGCCGAGGCGATTGCCGACATCACCAGCACGGGTGAGACGCTGCGCGCGAACCACCTGAAGGTGCTGGCGGACGGGCCGATCCACCAAAGTCAGGCCACGCTTTACGCGTCGCGTGGTGCGGATTGGGTCGCGGCGGCGGGGCCGATGGCCGCGCTGGCGGCCAAGCTGGGTCTGGCGGTTCCTGCGCTTTAGCGTTTGCTGGCCATGGCAACGCCAAGGCCCGCCACCGCCATGCCGGCCCAAGCCAGGGGTGGCATCGCCTCGCCCAGCAGGGGCCAGGCGCACAGCGCCGACAGCGCGGGCACAAGGTAGAACAGGGCCGAAACCCGCGCCACCTCTCCTGCCCGGATCATCGCCAGCAACAGCGACATGGCAAGGATCGAGTTGCCAAGGACCAGATAGGCCAGCGTCACCCCAAACTCGCCCGTCCAGCTTATCGACGTCATATCTTCGGTCAGCAGTGCCAGCGGCAGCGTGCAGGCTGCGCCCACGGCGTATTGGATCAGGTTCGCCGCAACCGGATGGTGGCTGACGCCGAACCGCTTTTCCCAGAGGGTGCCGCCGGTCATGCCCAGCAGGGCAAGAAAGGCCAGCGCGATGCCCGTGGCATTTTCGGCTGCAATGGCCGAGCGGCCAAAGATGACCAGCGCCGCGCCCAACAGGCCAAGCGACAGCCCCAGCCACACCCGTGGGCCCACCGCTTCGCCCACGAAGCGCGGGGCGGCAAGGGCGACCAGCACGGGTTGCAGGCAAACGATGATCGCCACCCCTCCAGCAGAAACGCCAACGCGAAAGGCGAAATAGCACAAGCCAAAGTAGACCACCTGAATCAGAAAGCCCACCAGTGCCACATGGCCAACCGCCCGCCAGCCGCGCGGAAAGGGCGGGCGCAGTACCAGCGCAACCGGCACCAGCAACGCCAGAACCAGCACATAGCGCAAGGCCAGCAGCGTGATGGGCGGCGCATGGTGCAGCGCCATCTTGGCCACCGGAAAGCCCAAAGACCACAGGGTCAGGAACAGGACAGGGGCGGCACGCAGCAGGGGGGAGGAGGGTTTCATGCGCCCTTGCTGACAGGCGGAACGGGGAAAGGAAAGGGGCCGTGTGGCCCCCTTAATGCGCCATTTCGTGTCGCAGGATCGCCGCCTCGGACCCCGACAGGTTGCGCCGGGCATAATCGCCATAGCGGTGCGGGTCCACCGCAATGTCGGGGCGCAGGGCCAGCAACCCTTCGCGCTGGGCGGGATCGATCATGTCCAGCGCGGTGTTCGACGGGTGGAAACTTTCCGTCTCGACCCCGTTGGCCCAGACGATGTTATGCGCTTCCAGCATCACATGCACATAGGTGACTTCGCGCATGGCATGATCGACGGTGATGGTGGCATCGTTCAGCAGGTCTTCGGCCTTGACCAGAACCTCGGGCGTGTTGAACAGCGCCAGCGCCGCCGCCCCCTTGATCAGCATGCGGTGCTGGGGCGAGACGACCAGTTCCTGATCGGGGCGGTCAATGCCAAGGGCGCCGGTGCGAAAGCGGATGGGCCGCAGGTGGGGCATGGCATAAAGCCGCGCGCCCGACATGCGGCGATGGCCCGACCACATCACCGGCTGCGCGCCGTTGTCGCGCGTCAGGATCAGGTCGCCCTGCCGCAGGTTCTGGATCATGCGCGGGCCGTCGGGGGTGGCGATACGGGTGTCGGGCGTAAAGCAGATCACCCCGCCAGAGGATTGGGCCCCCGCCGCCGGGGTGCGATCAATCGCGGTCCGCACCACCCACAAATCCTGATCAGGCGGCGGCAGGTCGCCCACCACCATCAACAGCCGCGCACCTGTATCGGGCACCGGGATCAGTGTTATGGTAAAGCTGTGATGGCCGTCGGTGACCACAAAGCTCTGGTCCTGAACCAGCGCTTCATCCTGTTCCTGTTCGACCGGCGCGGTTCCCACCGCCGCACCGACCAACCGCCGCACCATGCGTGCCGCGCGCATCCGAATGTCTGCCGCCCCTTCCGCCGCCTCCAGAAGCAACAGGCCCTGCGGTCCGTCCACGCGCACGGCTGCTCCGGTCCAGCGCCAAGTGGCACCAACCGCAAGAACCTCCAGCGACGCAGCCCGAAGGCCATCTACTTCTGTCTGTGACCAGGAGATGACAAACGTGCCCTGTGAGCCCGTTTTCATACCTGCAAGCCTGCTCGTTCTTATTATTGCTTGTACGTTAACAATTTCGCGAGCGCTGCGCTATTGCATTTCTGCAACAACGCAAGTTTCCTTGAGCAAAACAATAGCTTGCGATCAGAACTTCACGTGCAGGCTTAGCCCGCCGACCACCTGGCCTTCGGCTTGCTGTTCGAATTGGGGCGAAAGGTAGGTCAGGCCATAGAACAGGCTGCTTTTCTTGCCCTGCCAGGCCAGCCCGGCACGCAGGCGGTAACGGTCGGACCGCAACTGCGCAGCTTCGCCTTCGGGCAGATAGACGCTGGAAAAGACATGCGCCACATCGCCACCCAGCGTCAGGGTAACGCCTTGCCGATAGGTGCCCGGCGCACCGCGATAGCGTTGGCCTGTGGTCTTGTCGCGCACCATCAGGTCATCGGACCCGATCTGGCCAAAGCTGAGGTCGGCCCCCAGCCGGATCAGGCTTTCGTCGCCCGCGCGCAGTTCGGCAAAGGGGCGCAGGCGGCCGCCAGCCAAGGTTAGGGTGTGCCCGGCCTCGGCGACCAGGGTGGGGTAGAAGCCATCCTCGATCTGGTTGCCCAGAACTTCGGGTTCCTCCAGGCCCAGCCGCTCATGCGCCCAACGCTGAAACCGGCCGACGCCGGTCTGCGGCCCCGTAACAACCATGTCGGCACCCAGCGAAAGTTCGGTTCCGCGCCACTCCCATGGGGTATGCACCCCTAGGTTGAGAGTGCCTGCATAGCGCCGGTCATCGGGTTCGGGCGAGGTCAGGCTGGCGGGTGCGATGATACTGGCGGCCAGCCGGTATTCCAGAATCCGGCCGGGCCGGTCTGGCAGGTGGCCGTCAAAACGGTCACCACGCAGGATGCTGACGGTATAGCCGCCGGTCTGCCAGCGGTCATGCCCGTCGCCCAGCAGATCGTTGTAGAAAAAGCGGCCCCAGCCCAGCGTCACCCGCCCGAACGAGGCTTGCTGTTGCGGCACCTGGTCCTGGGCCTGCACCGCCGAACCCACGCCTGCCGCCACCAAAAGCCCCGCAACCAAAGGCCAGATCCGCCTGATCAACCGCATTTCCTGCCCCTGAGCCAGTGAAGTTCAAAAGATGATCGTTCACGAAAATGGCGGCAATAGGGCGTGACGGATCATATTGCGAGTGTTCAGGAAACTTCTTGCGCCGCCTGCATTGCGCGATGGCGCGGAACGCGCGCCACATGGGGCAGCGCGATGATCTGCTTGGCCAGCACCGACGGTCGTGCTGTATGGCGGAGCTGTGAAGATTGAGCCGATGGTAGAACCGGCTGGCGATCATGTGGCATTGTTCGATGTCTGGCACCGCAAGCATGGCGCGGTTGAGTGCCTGCAAGCCCGCCCCGCGCGTATCGGGATGCCGCAGCCCGACAAAGGTGAGATGCGCCTGATTCAGGCGAACGGGGCAATAGCCAGCCGGTAACCTCGCCCGTCGTTAGATCAGTTCAGCCGGGCTTGCGTCGGCGATTTCGACAATCCGATGCGGCGCGCCCGGTCGCCGTTAGGCGGCCATCGACGGCCAGAGCGCGCGGGACCGCAGGGGTAAACAGGCCAAGAGCAAACCGGCCAAGTTCGGACATTGGGGCGCTTACCGGCTTCTTTCTGCTTGCGCGCTGAAATTTTGCCACGATCTGCCGGGAGGCTGCCAAAGTCGGCCCTCAATTGGTGCGCAGTCGTCCACGCTGACCCCCTAGTTTGGCCACATTGCCGTTCAAATTATACGCTTCGAAAGTCCCATTCCCAGCAGGCATCGAAGTATCACCGTGAACTACACAGCGCTTCTTATCCTTGCCTGCATTTTCATCCCGCTGGAGCGGTTGTTGCCGCTGCATTCCGGGCAACGCATCCTGCGGCACGACTGGTTTTTGGACCTGACGCATCTGGTGTTCAACCATTTCCTGATCCGGGCCGGATCGGTGGTGGTGGTTGGCGGGTTGATGGCGGCCTATACTTGGGCGGTGCCGCATTCGGCAACCGACTGGGTGCGCGCCTTGCCCCTCTGGGCACAGGTGATCGGCGTTCTGGTGGTGGCCGATGTCGGCTATTACACCGCGCACCGGCTGTCTCATGCCATTCCGATGCTGTGGAAATTCCATTCGGTGCATCACAGCATCGAAGAGATGGACTGGATGGCCTCGCATCGGGTGCATCCGTTCGACCAGATATTCACCAATACGCTGTCGCTGTTTCCGGTGTTCTGCCTGGGCTTTTCGGCCCCTGCGATGGTGCTATTCGGCCTGATCTTTCAGGCGCAGTCGCTGTGGCTGCATTCGAACACCCGCATCACGATCGGTCCGCTGAAATGGCTGATCGCCTCGCCCGAATATCACCATTGGCACCACGCCAACCAGCGAGAGGCCTATGACCGCAACTTTTCCGCCCTGCTGTCGGTGATCGATGTCATCGGCGGAACCATCTTTCTGCCCAAAAACCGGCCAGAGCGTTACGGCGTGTCGGACCCGGTTCCCAAAACATATCCCCAACAATTGCTGTACCCGTTCAAAAGGATCTTTCAGGAACGCACCCAGCACGGCAACCCAATGGAGTCACGAGTGGCAAACCCTACCGAAGACCGTTTTGGCAAGGCATTTCTGATCCTTGTGTTCAGCTATTCGGCGGCAACGTCGATGAAGTATCTGGCCGTCCTGCTTATGAATTATGAACAGGTGCCCTATGGCTCGCTGATCTTTCTGGCGCAGTTCAGCAACCTGCTGTTCCTTGCTCTGGTGGTTTACTTTACGCTGACGCGTCTGCCGCCGCGCAACACGCTGACGGGTGTAATGCCACGGCTGATTGCGGTTATCGGCACCTTCAGCATGATGCTGGTGGGGATCACCCCGCATGTCGATATCAGCCCGGCCTTGCGGATCACATCGACGGTGTTCGTGGTCGTGGGCACCATTCTGTCGATCCTGTGTCTGTCGCGCTTGGGCAAATCATTCTCGGTCGTGCCCGCAGCGCGGTCGCTTGTGACCAGCGGGCCTTACCGCATTGTGCGCCATCCGCTTTATGCCGCCGAAGCGCTGACCATCGTCGGCATCGCCATGTCGAACGGGTCGGTTGCCGCCTACATGATCGCGGTGGCCTGCCTGTGCTTTCAGGTGGCCCGCGCCCGGATGGAGGAAAAGGTTCTGTCGCTGACCTTCCCCGAGTATCACGATTATGCGGCCCGTGTTCCGATGCTGATGCCCGGCCTGCAACTGCTGTTTCCGCGGGCCACGACAGAAGATGCGGTGCGGGCCGAGGCAGCCTGAGGCCACAGCGAATATCTTACAAGCCGCCGCAGCGATGGTTGCGGCGGCTTTACTGATGCCACCGGATGTTATGCATGCCTTCGGTCGGGTTACCCAAGAGTTGCGGGGTCAATCGAAACCGCGCTGCTGATTGCCTGTCGATGGCCGGCAGCAATGACCTTTGCGCCCCGCTGATCACCGCCGCGCCAGATACCGGCCATTAGGTGACGGAACACCATACTTGCAGCGACATCACCGCCTTGGGCGGCAATGCGCAACTTTTGGCGGAGGTCGCCAGCGCATAGTCGGTGGTGTGATTGTTGCCTTTGTGGTGTCCGGTTAATACCGGATGCTGGCATGCCGGTTGTTCATGGAGAGTGAAATGAAGTCGAGTGTTGTTCTTTTGGCGCTGGTCGCCACGCTTGGCCTGTCTGCTTGCAAGGATGACTAGCCCAGCTGCACCCAAGAAGAGGCGCAGAAGAAGGCGGTCGAGATGACGACCAAGATGCAGCAACTGGCGACGACAAGCCCCGAGAAGCTGGCGGCTGTCGCGCAGAAGGCGCAAGAGATTCAGGCCGATCTGGCCAATGCTGGCGACGATCCGACAAAGGTCTGCGCCGCGATTGATGATCTGATGAAGGCTATGGAATAACCCGCGCATTGACCCATTCCGCGAAGGCCCGGCCATTGTCCGGGCCTTTTGCTTGACTGATCGGCGGGCTTCGGAAAAGGCTGTGCGATGTTTCCCATCCGCGACCATAACCCCTCGGGGCGCACGCCCTATGCGACCTATGCCCTGATCATCGCCAATGTGGTGGTGTTCCTGGGGTATTGGCTGACCATTCGCGATGACTACCGGCTGAACCTGTTCTTCTACACTTGGGGTCTTGTGCCGCAGCACATCATGGCGGGGCAGGGGTATGAGACGATCCTGACCTCGATGTTCTTGCATGGAGGCTGGATGCATCTTTTGGGAAACATGTGGTTCCTGTGGTTGTTCGGCGACAATCTTGAGGATGAGATGGGCCATGGCCGCTTTGTCCTGTTCTATCTTGCGGGCGGGTTGGCTGCGGCGGCCTTGCAGGTGGCGGCTGATCCCGCCTCAGCCATGCCGATGGTGGGGGCGTCGGGGGCGATTGCCGGGGTGATGGGCGGCTATCTGTTGCTGTTCCCCAAGGCGCGGGTCGATGTGTTGTTCATCTTCGTGATATTCTTCCGCGTCTTTGCCATTCCGGCCTGGATCGTGCTGGGCGTCTGGTTCGGCATTCAGGTTTTCAGCGGCGTCTCTGTGCCCAGCGATGGTGGCGGCGTGGCCTATTGGGCCCATGCGGGCGGCTTTGTCGGCGGGCTGCTGCTGGCGGTTCCGGCATGGCTGCGACGGGGTGGCAAGGGCTATTGGCAGGCCAATCAGGGCCAGCCGCCGCATCCGCCGGCAGAATACAAATTCCAGCGCAGTTCCATCCCCCGCATCCCCCGGCGCTAAAAGCGGTCAGGACTGGTGCAGCCCGCCACAGACCGGGCAGTCGGCCCGCCGCTTGACCCCGATCACGCGGGCTTCGGCATAAAGCGCATCATGGATCATCAGCCGCCCCGCCAGCGTTTCGCCTGCGCCGGTCAGATGCTTGACGGCCTCTGTCGCCATGATCGACCCGATGATGCCGGGCAGGGGGGCCACCACGCCCGCCTCGGCGCAGGTGGGCACCATGCCGGGGGCGGGGCGTTCGGGGAAAACGCATTGGTAACAGGGCGCGCCAGCGGCGGGGTGATAGAGGGAAACCTGCCCTTCCCACTGGGTCATCGCACCGGAAATCAGCGGCTTGCCCAAGGCAACGCAGATGCGGTTCACCAGATAGCGGGTGTCGAAATTGTCGGTCCCGTCCAGCACAAGATCGTACTCGGCGATCAAGTCGCGGGCGATTTCTTCCGTCAGGCGGCGATTATAGGAGCGCAAGGTCACAAAGGGGTTCAGCGCCTGCACCGCCGCTTGGGCAGATTGCACCTTGGGCTGGCCGATGCGGTCTTCGGTATGCAGAATCTGGCGTTGCAGGTTCGATGCCTCGACCACATCGCCGTCAATCACACCGATGGTGCCCACCCCCGCCGCCGCCAGATACAGGATCGCCGGAGAGCCAAGCCCCCCCGCGCCCACCACCAGCACCTTGGCATCTTTCAGCCGCAACTGCCCCGGCCCGCCGATTTCGCGCAGCAGGATGTGGCGGGCATAGCGGGTCAGTTCGGCCTGTCGGAACGGGCCGCTTTCGGGCACGACTTCGGGGGCTGCGCGAGCCCTAAGCCGCTGCAAAACGGCGCGGTAGGCCAGAACCAGCACTGCAACCGCGCCCAGCACCAGCCAGCTTGCCGCTGATCCGCCGATCATCTGCCGCAGGGGGCTTTCCTCGGGCAATATCAGATGCGCCAGAATAGCCGCCGCCCATAGCAAGATGACAGTCTGCGCCCGCAGCCGTGACGGCAGGCCAAACGCCCAACCCAAGCCCCACAGGGTCGCCATAAGGCCCAGCACCAGCATCAGCGGAACCCGGTAGAGCCGAAGCCGCCGCTGCCCCGGTCGGTTTCATCCAGCGCGTCAACCACGCGGTAGCTGGCTTGCAGCACGGGGGCGATCACGCATTGCGCCACGCGGTCCCCGTGGTGAATGGTGTAGGCGGCGGGTCCAAGGTTCACCAGCGCCACGCCCAAGGGGCCGCGATAATCGCTGTCAATGGTGCCGGGGGTGTTGGGCAGGGTAATGCCATGCCGGGTCGCAAGGCCCGACCGGGGGCGGATCTGCATTTCAAACCCCGCCGGAATCGCCACGCGGATGCCGGTCGGCACCACCATCCGCTCCATCGGGGTCAGCGTGATGCCTCCGGCGCGCAGTTCTGGCGGCAGGTTGGCGCAGATGTCGGCACCCGCCGATCCTGCGGTTTGATAGGCGGGCAGCGGCAGGGCACGGTCTGCCCAGTCTTCCCAGATGACCTGAACCAGCGGAGTCATGCCAGTGCCTGTGCGATACGGGCGGCTAGCTGGCGGGCGACCTGATCCTTGGTCATGCGTGGCCACACCTCTGCCCCCGCCTCGGTGATCAGCGTCACGGCGTTTTCCGTCCCGCCCATGATGCCGGTTTCGGGCGACACGTCATTGGCCACGATCCAGTCGCAGCCCTTGCGCAGGCGTTTGGTGGTGGCGTGATCGACCACCTTTTCCGTCTCGGCGGCAAAGCCCACCACCAGCGCGGGGCGGTTCGCGCCCTTGGAAACCGTTGCCAGAATGTCGGGGTTCTCGGCGAATTCCAGCGCCGGAGCCTTGCCAGAGCCATCCTTTTTCATCTTTTGCCCGGCGGCATTGGCCACGCGCCAATCGGCCACCGCCGCCGCCATTACGGCGGCATCGGCGGGCAGGGCGGCCTCAACCGCCTCCAGCATCTGCCGTGCAGTTTCCACCCGCACCACGGCCACCCCTTCGGGCGGCGGCACCGAGGCCGGGCCGGTGACAAAAGTGACCCGTGCGCCCAGATCGCGCAACGCCGCCGCAATCGCCGTGCCTTGCGCGCCCGAGGAGCGGTTGGCGATATAGCGCACCGGATCGATGGGTTCGTGGGTGGGGCCAGAGGTGACCAGCACATGCTTGCCCGTCAGCGGGCCGTCCGACACAGCCGCCTGAATGGCGGCCAGAATCGCCTCGGGTTCCGCCAGCCTGCCGGGGCCGTATTCGCCGCAGGCCATCTCGCCTTCGTCCGGGCCGGTGAACAGCACGCCATCGGCCTTCAGGGTGGCGATGTTGCGTTGCGTGGCGGGGTGCTGCCACATCCGCACATTCATCGCCGGTGCCACCAGCACCCGCGTATCGGTGGCCAACAGCAGGGTCGAGGCAAGGTCATCCGCCCGCCCCGTGGCCATTTTCGCCATCAGATCGGCGGTGGCCGGGGCGACAACGATCAGATCGGCCACGCGGGAAAGCTGGATATGCCCCATCTCGGCCTCATCCGTCAGGTCGAAGAGCGATTGGTAGACCTTTTCGCCCGCCAGCGCCGAGACCGACAGGGGCGTGACAAACTCTGCCCCGCCCGCCGTAAGAACCGGCGTCACCGTCGCCCCCTGTCCGCGCAGCAGCCGGATCAGCAGCAGCGACTTATAGGCCGCGATCCCGCCGCCGATCACAAGAAGAATGCGTTTTCCCGTCAGCATCATGGCCCTCCGCTGCCCCAGACTTAGGCGGCGCGGGGGCAGGACGCAACCTTACGAAATCAGAGCCAGCAACTCTGGCGCATCGGCAGTCAGAGCGGCGCGCAGCTTGGCATAGGCGCCGAATTCGATCTGGCGCACCCGCTCTTTCGACACACCCAGCTCTGACCCAAGGGTTTCCAGCGTCAGCGGCCGGTCTACCAACTGGCGGGCGGCCACAATGCGCCGTTCGCGCGGTGACAGATCGGCCAGCGCGCGGCCCAGCCCGTCGCGGATGCGGCGGCCGTCATGAGCGGCGGCAACGATCGCCTCGGGCTGGGGGGCGTCATCGGGGATCAGCTCGATCCATTCGCGCCCCTCGGCATCCGACGCCTGTGGCGCGTTCAGCGAGGCATCGCTGCCCTGCAACCGCGCCTCCATCATCGTCACTTCGGCCAAGGTCACGCCGAGATCGGCGGCGACCATCGTGCGCAGGGTGGCCGCATCCAGCACCTCGCCCCGGTCACGGGCCTCCCGCTCCAGCTTGGCTTGCGTGCGGCGCAGGTTGAAGAACAGCGTCTTTTGCCCGGCGGTGGACCCGGTGCGCACCATCGACCAGTTGCGCATCACGAAATCCTGCAAGGAGGCCTTGATCCAGAAATTCGCATAGGTGGAAAAGCGCACGCCCTGATCGGGGTCAAACTTTTCGGCGGCTTTCATAAGGCCGACCGATGCCTCTTGCACCAGATCGTTCATCGGCGCGCCATAGCGGCGAAACCGGGCGGCGGCGGCGATGGCCAGCCGCAGATGCGCGGTGATCAGCCGGTTCAGCGCGGCGGCATCACGGCTCTCGCGCCAGGCGCGGGCCAATGCCGCCTCGGTCGGGTGATCCAGAAGTTCGGCCTTGCGCGCTTGGCGCGAGAGGTCAAGGTCGGTATACCGGGCGCGTTCCATGCCAATCCCTTTCCTTCCCATGCGGTCGAAAGGGCTACGGAGAAAACGCGTGCCCGGATCACATCTTTTGCAAGGTTTCCCCAGAGTGTCGCTGGTGGTCGGGGGCGCGCGGTCGGGCAAATCGCGGCTGGCCGAAGGTTTGGTGCGCGCCGCTGGCCTGCCGCTGACCTATATCGCCACCGCGCAGGCCTGGGATGACGAGATGGCGGCGCGGATTGCCCAGCACCGTGATGACAGGGGCGGGGGCTGGCAGACGGTGGAGGCACCGCGCGACCTGTGTGGCGCCTTGGCGGGCGCACAGGGCGCGGTTCTGGTGGATTGCGCGACCTTGTGGCTGACCAATGTGATGCTGGCCGAAGGCGATCTAGGCACCGAAGTGGCCGCCGTTTTGGCGGCCTTGCAGGCTCATCCCGGCCCGGTGGTGGTGGTGTCAAACGAAGTGGGTTGGGGTATCGTGCCCGAAAACGCGCTGGCCCGGCGGTTCCGCGATGAACAGGGGCGGCTGAACCAGCAGATCGCGGCGCTGGCCGATCTGGTGGTGGGCGTGATGGCCGGTCTGCCGATGGTGCTGAAGGGCGCATTGCCCGAGGGGGCAAGATGAGGTTGTGGTGGGTGCGCCACGGGCCGACGCATGAAAAGGCGTTCTGCGGTTGGCGCGATGTGCCGGCCGATCTGTCCGACCATGCGGCGGTTGCGCGGTTGCAGGCATTTTTGCCCGATGCGCCGGTGGTCTCGTCGGACCTGATCCGCGCGCGCGCCACGGCGGATGCGATTGCCGGGGCACGGCCCCGCCTGCCCGATGTGCCCGGTCTGCGCGAATTTCATTTCGGCGATTGGGACGGCATGCACTGGGATGACGTTTCTAATCGCGACCCCGACCTGTCGCGCGCTTATTGGGAGGAGCCGGGCGACATCACGCCCCCCGGTGGCGAAAGCTGGAACATGGCGGCGGCGCGGGTTTCGCAGGCGGTGGCGGGGCTGGTCGCTGTGCCGCGCGCCGATCTGATCGTGGTCGCGCATTTCGGGGTGATCCTGTCCCAGCTTGCCCCGGCGCTGGGGCAAACCCCGGCCGAGGTGCTGGGCCAAAAGATCGACAATTTGTCCGTCACCTGCCTTTCCTATGACGGACAAGGCTGGCAGGCCGGGGTGATCAATCACTGTCCGTGATGGACAGCCCCACAAATCACGGCTTTTCCTGATGGGTCATCGCCCCTAGCCTGTGGCAAAAGGGGACGTATTGATGACCTATGATCTTGTGATTGGCGACCGGGGCTATTCCAGTTGGAGCTTGCGTGGCTGGCTGCTGTTTGATGCCTTTGGCATTCCGGTGAAAACCCATCTGGCGCGGCTTTATTCGGACGCGCTGCCGAATATGCTGAAAGCCTATCACCCGGCCAAGACCGCCCCCACCATGCGGACCCCCGATGGCGTCGTGGTGCCCGAAACCATCGCCATCGCCGAAGAGCTGGCCAGCCGCCACCCTGATGCGGGCCTGTGGCCATCCGACCCCAAGGCGCGGGCGGTGGCGCGGGTGCTGGCGGCAGAAATGCACGCCGGGTTCGTCGCCCTGCGCGACTATTGTCCGATGAACCTGCGCGTCAGCTATACCGGCTGCGAACCGCCTGATGAGGTGTTGGCCGATCTGGCCCGGCTGGAAACCATCTGGGACTGGGCGCGCGACCAGACCGGCAGCACGGTTTGGCTCTGTGGTGACTATTCGGCGGCGGATGCGTTCTTTGCCCCGGTGGCCGCCCGCATCGCCGGGTATAATCTGCCGGTTTCCCCGCGCCAGATGGCCTATGTGCAGGCCCATCTGGCGCATCCGTCGTTCCGCCGCTGGCGGGCGATGGGGCTGGTCGATGGCGCGGATCAGGACTTTTACCGCCGCCCCTATCCGCGCCGCCCTTGGCCCGGCCCGGTGCCCATGGCCGCGCGGGCGGTAGAGGGGGCGGAGGCTCAAAACACCGCCTGCCCCTATTCCGGCAAGCCCGTGACCCATGTGCTGGAGATCGAAGGCCGTCGCCTTGGCTTTTGCAACGCCTTTTGCCGCGACAAGACCGTGGCCGACCCAGAGGCTTGGCCGAAGTTTATGGCGCTGTTGCGGGGCTAGGCCGGGAGGCGGCGCGCATTAACCCATCCTTAATTCTTTGCCCCTAGCCGTTAACCATTGGGCGAGGTGGAAAATGATGGTGCGGGCCTTTACCGTGGCGTTCGAGGGGGTCGAGGCGCGGCTGGTCGAGGTGCAATGCGCGGTCTCGCCCGGGGTGCCGTCATTCACCCTTGTGGGCCTGCCCGACAAGGCGGTGTCAGAGGCCAAGGAACGGGTGCGCGCCGCCCTTTCTGCGCTGTCCATCGCGCTGCCATCCAAGCGGATCACCCTGAACCTGTCGCCCGCCGACTTGCCGAAAGAGGGCAGCCATTTCGACCTGCCCATCGCCTTGGCCCTGCTGGCGGCGCTGGAGATCATTCCGAAGGACGAGGTTGAACATACCGTTGCCTTGGGCGAGCTGGCGCTGGACGGGCGGCTGATCGGCGTGGTGGGGGCGCTGCCTGCGGCGATGGCGGCGGCGGCAGAGGGCAAGGCGCTGATGTGCCCGCGCGCCAGCGGAGCCGAGGCGGCCTGGGTCGGCGCTGCCGAGGTGCTGGCCCCCGCCAGCCTGAACGATGTTGTGCGCCATTACACTGGGCAGGCCCCCCTGACCCCGGCCGAGGCCGGAGAGGTTGCGGCCCCCCCGGCGGCGCGCGACCTGCGTGACGTCAAAGGGCAAGAGCGCGCGAAACGGGCACTGGAAATTGCCGCCGCCGGGCGACACCACATGCTGATGGTCGGTTCTCCGGGGTCGGGAAAGTCGATGCTGGCGGCGCGGTTGCCGGGCATCCTGCCGCCCCTGTCAGCGGCGGAAGCCTTGGAAACCTCGATGATCCATTCCTTGGCCGGGCTGCTGACCGAGGGCGGGATTTCCCGCGACAGGCCGTTTCGCGAACCGCATCACACGGCATCCATGGCGGCGATTGTGGGCGGCGGCAAGGGGGCCAAGCCGGGCGAGATCAGTCTGGCCCACAACGGCGTGCTGTTTCTGGATGAGTTTCCCGAATTTCCCCGCGCCGTGCTGGAAACCCTGCGCCAGCCGATCGAGGCGGGCGAGGTGGTGGTGGCGCGGGCCAACGCCCATGTGCGCTATCCCTGCCGGTTCCTGCTGATTGCCGCCGCCAACCCCTGCAAATGCGGCTATCTGTCCGATCCGGGCCGCGCCTGCACCCGCGCCCCGGTTTGCGGCGACGATTACATGGGCCGTATCTCCGGCCCGCTGATGGACAGGTTCGACCTGCGGGTCGAGGTTCCACCCGTCGCCTTCACCGATCTGGACCTGCCGCCCAGCGGCGACACTTCTGCCACGGCGGCCCAGCGTGTCAGGGCGGCGCGCGACCGCCAGCAGGCCCGGTTTCAGGACCATCCGGGCCTGCGCGTCAATGCCGATTTGGAGGGGCGCTTGCTGGAGGAAGTGGCCACCCCCGACGCCGAAGGCCGCGCGCTGCTGGCGCGGGTGGCCGAACGCTTTGGCCTGTCGGCGCGCGGCTATCACCGGGTTTTGCGCGTGGCGCGCACCATCGCCGATCTGGAGGGCAGCGCTGCGGTGCGTCAGCCCCATGTCGCCGAGGCGCTGGGCTATCGCTTGGCGATGCCGGGCAAGGCGGCGGGGCGGTTGGCGGCGGAATAGGCGCAATGAAAAGGCCGCCCGAAGGCGGCCTGATCGTCAGAGCATTCCCAAAACAATCGGCTCCACCTGATGCCAACCTTCCCAGATCATCTTGAGCGCGACATAGACGATGATCAGCAGGCCGACATAGGCGATCCAGCGGTATTTGTTCAAAAGCCGCGCGATGAAGGTGGCGGCAATGCCCATCAGCGCGATGGACAGGACCAGACCCACCACCAGAACGGTGGGGTGTTCGCGCGCGGCCCCGGCCACGGCCAGCACGTTATCAAGGCTCATCGACAAGTCGGCGATGACAATCTGCCAGGCGGCTTGTGCAAAGGTTTTGGTCGGTCCGCCACCGGCCACGGTGCCGTCGGCGTTGATGTCCTCGCCGGTCAGCGCCTCTTCGGCACGGTTCTCATCGGCATGGCCTTCGCGCAGTTCGCGCCACATCTTCCAGCAGACCCACAGCAGCAGAATGCCGCCTGCCAGCACCAGCCCGACAATGCCGAGCAGGTAGGTTGTCATCAGCGCAAAGCCGATCCGCATCACCGTCGCGGCCAGAATCCCCACCAGAATGGCGCGCCCGCGCTGTTCCTTGGGCAGACCTGCTGCCGCAAGGCCGATCACGATGGCATTGTCGCCCGCCAGCACCAGATCGATGCCGATGACCTGCAACAGGGCGATGAAGCCCGGATAGGTGAAGATTTCCATGGATGTCCCGGTCTGCTTTGTTGTTGTGCGGTAACTAGGAATTGATCACGGGTGATTCAACCCGCCTTGTGTACTCATTCTACCCGTTTCGACCGATGATTTTGCCCGCATCATCCGCGACAGCCCTAGGATAAGGCCGGGTGCGCGGCTAGCATGGGGCCTATGTATCTGCTGTTGGAACACCTTCTGGTCGTCCTTGGCGTGCTGGCTGTCGCGCTGGCGATGGTGCTGGCGTTGCAGCAACGCCGCTCGCCGCAATCCTCTGTCGCGTGGATATTGTCGATCGTGCTGCTGCCCTATGTAGCACTTCCGCTGTTCCTGGTTCTGGGGGTGCGCAAGCGGGGCCGCCGCTTTGCCGCCATCGACTTTTCCGACATCGGCGGTCTGACCGAGGATGCCGATGCCATGGCGCGCACCTTTGCGGGGCTTGGTGCGCCCGCGCCGCTGGCGGGCAACCGGATCGCGCTGCACCGGACGCCCGAGGCGGCTTTGGCCGAGCTGTACGACATGATCGACCGGGCGACAGAGCGGCTGGATATCCTGCTTTACATTATCGAGCGCGACGACAGTGGCCGCGCCTTTGTGCAGCGCCTGACCGAAAAGCTGCATCAGGGGGTCGAGGTGCGGTTGAACATCGACCGGCTGGGCACCCTGTCGCGCCCCCGCCGCGCCTTGGCCGATTTCGTTGCGGCGGGCGGCAAGTTGCAGTTCTTTTCGCCCTTCCTCAACATTCGCGCGGGCGGGCATCTGAACCTGCGCAACCACCGCAAGCTGGTGATTGCCGATGGCGCGCGCGTCTGGGCAGGCGGGCGCAATGTGGGTGATGTCTATCTGGCCAACCCCGGTGCGCCGTGGCTGGACCTTAGTTACACGGTCGAGGGGCCAGTGGTGCGGGCCTTTGCCGATGTCTTTGCCGCCGACTGGGCGCAACCTGGGGCCGATCCGGCACCGCAGGTGATTGCAGCCGAAGGCCCCGCCACCCTGCAACTGGTGCCCGCCGGCCCGGATGAGCGGCTGGACGTGCTGCATGACGGTCTGGTCAGCGCCATTCACCGTGCCGAGGCCCGCGTCTGGATTGCCACGCCCTATTTCATCCCGACCGAGGCCCTGTCGCTGGCGCTGACCACGGCGGCGCGGCGCGGGGTGGATGTGCGGATTTTCCTGCCCGACCGTTCCAACCAATGGACCGCCGATCTGGCCCGCGGTGCCTATCTGCGCGAGGCGGCGCGCGCGGGTTGCCGGGTCTGCCGCTTCTTGCCCGGAATGCTGCATGCAAAGGCCGGGTTGATCGACGGGGTGGGCTGGGTCGGATCGGCCAATTTCGACGTGCGCTCGATGTTGCTGAATTTTGAACTGGCGCTGTTCCTCTATGACCGCGACCCTGTTGCCGAACTGGAAGGCTGGTTTGCCAGCCTGCAACCCGATTGCGCGCAGGGTGTTCTGCCTTCGGGGGCAGGTCGGCGGCTGATGGAAAGCGTATTCCGGCTGGGGGCGCCGATCCTGTGACGATCAAGCTAAGGGTTGCCACCTATAACATCCGCAAGGCGCTGGGCACCGATCGCCGCCGCGATCCGGGGCGTATTCTGGCGGTGATCGCCGATCTGGGCGCCGACATCTGTTTGCTGCAAGAGGCCGATTTTCGCCTGCCGCCGCGCCCGCCGGTGTTTGACCGGGCGATGGTGCTGGACCGCACCGGGCTTGTGGCGCTGAATTTCGATCATGGCCGCGACAGTCTGGGCTGGCATGGCAATGCGATATTGGTGCGCCCCGATCTGCACATGACCGCCCGCCGCCATTTCGACCTGCCGGGGATAGAGCCGCGCGGCGGGGTGATGGCGGAGCTGGAGATCGAGGGGCAGGCGCTGCGGGTTCTGGGGGTGCATCTGGGGCTGCTGCGCCGGTCGCGCCGCCAGCAATTGACGGCGCTGAACCGGATGCTGGGGCAGGGGGCCGACAGGCCCACGCTGATCGCGGGCGATTTCAACGAACGCTCGCTGGCGGTGGGTCTGGGCCGTCTGGCACCGCGCTTTCGCATTCTGGCGGGCGGGCCGACCTATCACAGCCGCCACCCGCTTTTCGCGCTGGACCGGATCGCCGTGACCGGCGGCCTGACGGCCGAGGATATCCGCGTCTTTCGCAATGCCGAGGCGGCCCGCGCCTCGGACCATCTGCCGCTGGTGGCGGATCTGGTTCTGACTAATGGTCAGAGCATCGCGGGAACCACCTGATCCGGCGGACGGTGGCCGTCGGCGAAGGTCTTGATGTTGATAATGACTTTCTCGCCCATCTCGATCCGGCCTTCCAGTGTGGCCGATCCCATATGGGGCAGCAGAACCACATTCGGCAGGCTGCGCAGTTCGGGGTTCACATCGGTGCCGTGTTCGTAAACATCCAAGCCCGCCCCGGCAATCTCGCGTGCCTTTAGCCCCCGGGTCAGGGCGTTTTCGTCAATCACCTCGCCGCGCGAGGTGTTGACGACGACGGCTGACGGCTTCAGCAGCTTCAGCCTCCGCGCATTCAGCAGATGGAAGGTCGAGGGGGTATGCGGGCAGTTGACCGTCAGCACATCCATCCGAGCGATCATCTGGTCGAGGCTGTCCCAATAGGTCGCCTCCAGCTCTGCCTCGATCTCGGGGCGGAGGCGGCGGCGGTTGTGGTAATGGACCTGCATGCCAAAGGCGCGGGCGCGCCGCGCCACGGCCTGCCCGATGCGCCCCATGCCCAAAATGCCCAGACGCCGCCCGCCCAGACGCCCGCCCAGAAACGCAGTGGGCGCCCAGCCCTGCCATTCCCCGGCCTGCATGGCGGCCAGCCCTTCGGGAATGCGCCGCGTCACCGCCAAAATCAGCGCCAAGGTCATGTCGGCGGTGTCTTCGGTCACCACGCCCGGCGTGTTTGACACCAGAATGCCCCGGCTGCGCGCCGTGGCCACATCGATATGGTCAAACCCCGACCCATAGCTGGCGATCAGTTTCAGCCGCTCTCCGGCCTTGGCGATCAGGCCGGCGTCGATCTGGTCGGTGATGGTGGGCACCAGCACGTCACAGGTGGCCATCGCTTCGGCCAGCTCTTCGCGGGTCATCTTGTCGTCGGTTTCACGCAGGCGGACATCGAACAACTCGGTCATCCGCGTCTCGACGGGTTCGGGCAAGCGTCGCGTCACGACAACACTCAGGCGGCTTGCGGGCATCCGGCTTTCTCCCTGTGCTTCCAAATCGGCACTCTTGGTGGCAAAGTGCCGGGAAGCGGGGCGCTGCACAAGCCCCGGCAGAGGCACAAACCGCCCCCGGCAGCACTATGTCGCGGGGCCGGAAGGAGCGGTTCGGATGAACTGGGCAAGATCGACGGCCATGGCTTTGGCCGTTCTGGGCGCAACCGGCCTGATGTGGGAGGTGCGCCATGCCGCCGCCCAAGAGGCCACGCAGCAAGCGGGGGCCACTGCAACCATCGTCATCAAGCCCAAACCCAACCGCCCTCTGCCGCGCCCGGAAGCGCCCGCAGCCGAGGATGCCGCGACAGCGGTGCTGGATGAAACCGTCCCCCCCGAGGCCGAAGAGGCCGCACCAGAGGTTGCGCCGAACGAGGCAGGTCGTGGCCCGGTCACCAACCTGCCCCTGCCGCGCTATGTCAGCCTCAAGGGGGGCGTCGGCAATGCCCGGCGCGGCCCCGGCGTGACGCACCGCATTGACTGGGTGTTCACCCATGCCGGTATGCCGCTGCGGGTGACGGCAGAGCATGAGAACTGGCGCCGGGTCGAGGATGCCGAAGGCATGGGGGGCTGGGTTCACTACATTCTGTTGTCGGGTGTTCGCACTGCCCTTGTGACGGCCGAACTGGCCGAGTTTCATTCCAGCCCCGATGCCGGGTCTGACGTGGTGTTCAAGGCCGAGGCGGGTGTGATCGGTCGCATTCTGGAATGTGAACCCGACTGGTGCCGCCTGAGTGTTGAGGGTGACAAGGGCTGGTTGCCAAAACAGTCGCTTTGGGGTGTCGATCCCGGTGAAATCATTGAATGATTGGCGGCTTTTTCGCCTCGCATTCAATTTGACCAAAGGTCAATTGCGTCGGAATATGTCTGTGACTCGTCGCTAATTGGGTTGAGGCTCGGCGGGGCAGGCCCTTTACTGACGCTATTATACATTCGTATAACAACGGGGCCGCGATGACAGGCGAACGGCGCAGCTATCGTCGTGAAAGCGAAGAATCGCGCCGCGAGGCGCTGGTTCTGGCCGCGCTTGATCTTTTGGCCGAAGGCGGGCCTGCGGTGGCCACCGTGCGCGCGATTGCAGATCGTGCCGGGGTGACACCGGGCCTGATCCGGCATTATTTTGCGGGCAAGGATGACCTGACCCGCGCCGCCTATCGCTATTTCATGGAGCGGATGACGGCGGAAAGTGTTGCGGCCATGGCGGCAGGCCCGGATGATCCGCGCGCGCGCCTGTCGCGGTTCGTCACCAGCTCTTTGCGCCCCCCGGTGATGGAGCCACTGCGCCTGTCACTGTGGACGGGGTTTCTGCAACTGCTGCACAGTGATCCTGAAATGCGTGCCATCCACCGACAAACCTATCACGGCTACCGCGACGTGCTGGAGGCGCTGATCGTGGCGCTTGCCCGGCCCGGCACCGATGCCGCGCGCTGCCGCGCCGACGCCATCGCCTGCAACGGGGTGATCGACGGGCTGTGGCTGGAAGGTGCGGCTTTGCCAGAAGATTTCAGTGGCGATCTGATTGAACAGATCGGGCTGCGGGCGGTGGGGGCCATTCTGGGCGCCGACCTGCCGGAACCGGAAAAGGACCACCCATGAGATATGCACCCGTAACCGACCGGCTTGCCGGGCTTGGCGGGGCCAAGTGGCAGATACATGCCCGCGCCCGCGCGATGAAGCACGCAGGTGAGCAGGTGATCGAACTGACCATCGGCGAGCCGGACGTGCCCACCCCGCCCGAGCTGATCGAAACCGCCGCCCGCGCGATGGAGGATGGCCGCACCGGCTATTCCAACGGTCACGGAGAGGCTGGGCTGCTGCGGGCGCTGGCCGCCCGTTATACCGCGCGGCGGGGCCGGGCCTTTGGGCCGGACAACATCATGACGCTGCCGGGCACGCAGACCACGCTGTTTGCCGTTCTCAGCGCCCTTGTCACCGACGGGGACGAGGTGCTGCTGGGCGATCCGCTCTACGCCACCTATGAAGGGCTGGTCGCTTCGACCGGGGCCACGCTGGTGCGGGTGCCGCTGCGGCCCGAAAACGGGTTCCGCATGACGGTGGCCGATGTGGCCGCCCGGATCACGCCGCGCAGCCGGGTGCTGTTCCTGAACACGCCGCACAACCCCACGGGTGCTGTATTGCGGCGCGATGAGATTGCGGCCTTGGGCGAACTGGCCCGCGCCCATGACCTGTGGATCCTGTCGGACGAGGTGTATGAGGAGCTGGTGTTCGACAACGTGGCCTTCGCCTCGCCGCTGGATTTCGCGGAACTGGCCGAACGCACGATTGTGGCCTGTTCCATTTCCAAATCCCACGCGGCACCCGGGTTCCGGTCGGGCTGGTGCGTTGGGCCGGTTGAGTTCATCCGGCGTCTGTTGCCGCTGTCGGAAACCATGCTGTTTGGCAGCCAGCCCTTCATTGCCGACATGACGGCGGTGGCGGTGGCCGAACCTTCTGCCGTCGCCGAAGGGATGCGCGCCCGCTTTGCCCACCGCGCCGCGATGATCGCAGGCCGCTTGCAGGGCGTTGCGGGCCTGCGCGTGCATCAGCCAGAGGCGGGGATGTTCGCGCTGATCGATGTGCGCGCCACTGGCCTTTCGGGTGAAGCCTTTGCGCTGGCGCTGTTGGAAGAGGAAAAGGTGGCGGTGATGCCGGGCGAAAGTTTCGGGACCACCTTGCAAGGCTGGCTGCGCGTCAGCCTGACCCAGCCCGATGCGCTGATCGCGCTGGCCTGTGACCGTATCGCCGCCTTTGCCGCCCGGCAGGAGACCAAAGCATGAGAACCGTGGGAGAACGTCTGGTCGAGGGGCTTCATGCCCGTGGGGTCGAGGTGATCTTTGGCATTCCCGGCGTGCATACCGTGCAGCTTTATCGCGGGCTGTCGGGCAGCCCGGTGCGCCATGTGACGGCGCGCCACGAACAGGGCTGTGCCTTCATGGCCGATGGGTATGCGCGCGTGGCGGGCAAGCCGGGGGTCGCTTGTGTCATCACCGGGCCGGGCATCACCAATGCGCTGACCGCGATGGCGCAGGCGCGCGAGGATTCGGTGCCGATGCTGGTGATTTCCGGCGTGAACCGGCGCAATTCGCTGGGCAAGGGCCTGGGCCTGCTGCACGAATTGCCCGATCAGGCGGCCATGGTGCGCGCGCTCTGCCCGTCGCGCCAGATCGCCACGCCAGAGGATGTCGGCCCCGCGCTCGACTGGGCCTTTGCGCAGATGCTGGGGGGGCGCCCCGGCCCTGTGCATCTGGAGGTGCCGACCGATGTGATGCCTTTGGACTGCGCCGAACTGGCCGCCCCGGTGGCCATGCCCGCGCCGCCGGTGGCCAGTGCAGATCAGGTGGCGCAAGCGGCACGGCTGTTGAATGCGGCGGGCAGGGTGGTGATCCTGACCGGGGGGGGCATGCGCGGGCAGGGTGCTGCGGTGCAGGCCCTGGCAGAGCGGCTGGATGCCCCGGTGATCCAGACCACCAATGCACGCGGCCAGATGCACGGCCATGCGCTGACCGTGCCCGCTTCGCCCAGCCTGGAGGCGGTGCGCGCCCTGATGGCCGGGGCCGATCAGTTGATCGCGCTGGGAACCGAGTTTGGCCAGACCGATTACGATATGAACCTTGCGGGCAGCCTGCCCGACACCTCTGGCATGATCCGGGTCGATGTTTGTGCCGACCAACTGGCGCGCCATCCGGCGGCGCTGGCGGTGCAGGCCGATGGGGCCGGGTTCGTCGCCGCGCTGCTGGCGCAATTGGTGCAAAAATCGGGTGACGGGGCCGCGCGGGCCGAGGCGGCGCGCATTGCCGCGCGGGCCGAGGTGGGGCTGCTGGACGCCAAGATGCCCCCCCGTCTGGCCATGGTCGAGGTGATCCGCGCCGCGATGCCCGGCGCGCTGATCGTGGGGGATTCAACCCAGCCGATCTATGCTGGCAACCTGTATTACGACCACGACCGCCCGAATGCCTGGTTCAATGCGGCCACGGGCTATGGCGCCTTGGGCTATGGCCCCGGTGCGGCGGTGGGGGCGGCGGTGGCGGCCCCCGGTGTGCCGGTTGTCTGCCTGATCGGCGATGGCGGGTTGCAGTTCAGCCCCGGCGAATTGCGCACGGCGGTGGATGAGCGGCTGCCCATCACCTTCCTTGTCTGGAACAACGCTGCCTTCCGCGAGATTGCCGATGCGATGCGGGGCGCCAATACCGAGGTGATCGGCTGCGATCCGACGCCCCTGAACCTTGAACCCTTTGCCGCCGCCTGCGACCTGCCGTTCCTGTCGGTGCCGCAGGAACCGGAAATGCTCGACTGGGCGCTTCGGCAGCCATGTGATGGCCCAAGGTTGATCGAGGTGCGGGTCAGCGATTGATCTGTATCGATCGCCCTCAAGCTCAACTTCCGTCGCCAATCCTGTGAGTAGGCTGTGGTAAGATCGTTTGCAAAGCAGACGAACGCCCCAAAGGATAACTATATGCCGATCCGCTTTAAGATATGGGTGTCGGCGCTGATTTGCGGCCTGCTTGCTGTTTGTGGCTTTGTGCTTTTCCTGCCGCCGTTCCCGTTCTATCACCCCGCGACGGCAACACAGTGGATCCCTAAGCTTGCCAGAAATGCTGCGTGTCTGCCCGCCTATATCGGGCAGGTGGCGACGGACATTTATGTCGTGCAATATGCCAATATGGCGTTCTGGCTCGGCTTATTGGGATTTGGGTTGGGCGCGAGTATTTCCCTTGCCAATGGGCAAATGACGTTGCTGAAAAGGCCGGGTGTTGTGGACAAGGTTCAACCTGTGTCTCCGGTGAAAATCGGAAACTCCAGTACGCCGACCGATAGGTGGAATATCGCGCGAAACCGGATCGTCAGTGCGACCAAACTTGTATGGGCATTTTCGGTGTTGTTTAGTTTGGCTTTTGTACTCCCTTGGTGGACAGGCTTTCTTGGCAGCGCCTGCGGTTGGCTTAATGACGGCTTCCCGCTCTACCGCGCGTTCCAAGGACTAGCTCCCGCCACGATGTCCGGTTTTCTCTTTTTCAATATTGGATGCGTTTTTGCTATCGTGTTTGGCTTGGTGACCGGACGTCTCTCAATGTTCGAGACTGTAGAGGATACGTCCCCATCCGCAGGCCCAGACGGCTGAAGCTGCCCTGCCCACCCTGATCAGCGCGTCTTGCACTTCGCGCTGATCCCCTGCCATAGTCCCGCATCGCTCTGTGACAGGGAGTCCACCTATGAAAACCGCCGCCCTTCTGGGTCTGACGCTGGCCCTTGCCAGCCCCGCCCTTGCTGCCGACCTGCCCGACCTCAAGGGGCGCGAGGTGGTGATCGTGACCGAAAACGCCTATCCGCCGCTGCAATTCACCGGCAGCGATGGCAAGGCCATCGGCTGGGAATATGACGCCGTGGCCGAGATTGCCAAGCGGCTGAATATCACTGTGAAGTATGAGAATACCTCTTGGGAAGCGATGATACCGGCGGTGGCCGAAGGCCAGTATGACATGGGCATGACCGGCATCACGATTACCGACGAGCGCAAGGAAAAGGTTGATTTCTCGGCCCCCTACATGCGGTCGGAAAGCGTGATGCTGGTGCGCGGTGATGAGGCGCGCTTTACCGATGCCAAGACCTTTTCCGCCAACCCCGATCTGTTGATCGGCGCGCAGGCGGGCACGACCCCGTTCTATACCGCTGTCTATGCCGTGCTGGACGGCAACGAACAGAACCCGCGCATCAAGCTGTTTGAAACCTTTGGTGCCAGCGTTCAGGCATTGAAGGCGGGCGATGTTGATACCGTGCTGACCGATGCCACGGCGGGGCAGGGCTATGTGGCCACTTCGGAAGGGGGCCTCAAGATCGTGGGCGAACCGCTGGGGGCCGAGGATTTCGGCTTCATCTTCCCCAAGGGGTCCGATCTGGTTGTGCCGATCAATGCCGCCATCGACAGCCTGCGCGCCGATGGCACGCTGGATGGTCTGAACAAGAAATGGTTCCTTGATTACAAGATGGGCGAATAAGCCCTTGCAGCCCCCGGCGCCGTGTTTTCACTGTGCTTGCCGGGGGTGGCCTTGCCGATGATCCCCCAACCCAAACCCGACAGTGATTTTCCATGGTGGCTGGTGATCCTTGTGGTCATCGGCGCTGTGCTGTTCTGGCAGGTGCTGGCCAGCGACATCTATGCCGCCGCGCTTGGCACGCTGGCCAAGGGTATCGGCGTGACGGTGGGGGTGGCGCTGGTGGCCTATCTCGGGGCGTGCCTGATCGGGCTGGGGCTGGCGGTGATGGGCCTGTCGCGCCACAAGGTGCTGCGGCAGGCTGCGCGGCTTTATATCGAGGTGATGCGCGGCATTCCCATACTGGTCCTGCTGCTCTACGTCGCCTTTGTGCTGTCGCCGGGGCTGGTCTGGCTGGTGAACAAGGCGCTGTCGCCCTTGGGGTTTGCCGAATGGCGGGCGCGGGATTTCCCGCTGATCGCGCGGGCGGTGATTGCGCTGATGCTGGCCTATTCCTCCTTTCTGGCCGAGATTTTCCGCGCTGGTTTGCAGGCGGTGGACAAGGGCCAGATCGAGGCGGCGCAGGCCCTTGGCCTGAACGGCTGGCAACGGTTTCGCCACATCGTCTTTCCGCAGGCTTTCCGCATGATCCTGCCGCCCCTGGGCAATGATTTCGTGGCGATGGTCAAGGATTCCTCGCTGGTGTCGGTGCTGGGCGTGGCCGACATCACCCAGCTTGCCAAGGTGACGGCGGCGGGAAACTTTCGCTACTTCGAAACCTACAACGTCGCGGCGCTGCTGTATCTGACGATGACCATCGGCCTGTCTCTGGCCTTGCGACGGCTGGAGGACCGCTTGCGCGCCCGCTCTGGGCGGTCTGGCGCCTGATCGTCAAAGGTTCACGCAACCGTCATCGTGCTGGCGGTCAGGCTGTTACCTCTCAGCCCCAGACCGGGCCAGGGCGTCATGCCTTTTACGGTATTTCAGGGGCGATCATGAAACTGCATTCCATCCTACTTGCGGCCACCGCGCTGTGCGGCACGGTTGGGCCGGTTCTGGCGGGCGATCTGGGCTTTGCCCCGGTTCCCGTTCCGGCTGATGATGCCGCCAAGCGGTCGGTTGTGGTGTCGGACAACGTGACACTGGACGGCGTGGCGGTGAAGACCGGCTATCATGTCCTCTATCGTTCGGGCGACAAGCTGGGCGAGGCGACTTTTGCCGAAATTCTCGACAAGGATGGCAAGCCCGCTTCGGAAAAAGGCCCTTCGACCAACCCGGATTACACCTCGTTGCTGCCGATTGGCGGCAAGGTGTTCTCGGTCACCCATTTCGAAGACCTGCCCGCAGGCATGTATGTCAGCGAACTGGCGCAGGATGCGGATGGCAACCTGAAGCCGGTCTGGACCAAGCCGGTTGATTTTTCGGCCGTGGGCGGGCTGTGGAACCCCTGTGCGGGGTCGGTGACGCCGTGGAATACCCATCTGGGTTCGGAAGAATACCCCACCGACGCCCGCGCCGTTGAAGCGGCCAAGGAATTGAAGGATCTGGATGAGGAAGCCGTCCAGATGGCGGCCTATTTCGGCCTTGATCCGCGGGTGATGACGGCGGACGAATTCCGCGCTGCGGTGAACCCCTATCGCTACGGCTTCCCGACCGAAGTGACCGTCAGCGAAACGGGCGAAACCAGCGTGGCCAAGCATTTCGCCATGGGCCGGGTTTCGGTGGAACTGGCCAATATCATGCCCGACCAGAAGACCGCCTATATCTCGGACGATGGCACCAACGTCGGCCTGTTCCGCTTTGTCGCCGACAAGGCGGGCGATCTGTCGGCAGGCCAGTTGTTTGCCGCGAAATGGGTGCAGACCTCTGCCGACAATGGCGGCGCGGCGGATATTGAGTGGATCGACCTTGGCCATGCCGATGATGCCACGATCCATGATGCCATCGAAAAGGGCACCAAATTCTCGGATATTTTCGAGACGGCCGATTTCACGGCTGATGGCAAATGCCCCGAAGGGTTCATGGTCTCGATCGCCGAGGGCCGTTCGGAATGCCTGAAGGTGAAACCGGGGATGGAGGCGGTGGCCTCGCGTCTGGAAACTCGGCGCTATGCCTCGATGATGGGGGCCACGACCGAGTTCCGCAAGATGGAAGGTTCGGCCTTTGATCCGGTGTCGAAGACCTTTTTCTTGGCGATGTCCGAAATCGGCAAGGGCATGACCGACAATGACGAAAAGGCCGATAAGGGCGGGCGCAACGACATTCGTCTGGCCAAGAACGGCTGTGGCGCGGTTTATTCGATGGCGCTGGATGATGCCTTTGTCGGCCACAAGATGCAGGCGCTGGTGGTGGGCAAGCCCATCGAATATGCCGCCGATAGCCCCTATGCCGGGCAAACCTGTGATGTGGAGGGCATTGCCAGCCCCGACAACATCACCTTCATCCCCGGCTATGGCACCCTGATCATTGGCGAAGATACCGGCGAAGGCCATCAGAATGATGCCGTCTGGGCCTATGACATGGCCAAGGCCACGCTGACCCGCATCGCCACCACGCCTTATGGCGCCGAGGCGACCTCGGTTGACTGGTACGCCGATGTGAACGGCCATGCCTATCTGACCATGGTCGTGCAGCATCCCTTTGGCGAATCGGATGAAGACAAGATCCAGGACGCTGCCGAGGCGCGTGGCTATGTGGGCTACATCGGGCCGTTCCCGGCGGTAAAGCCCTAAGCAGTCTTGCACAACGCGAAAGGGGGCCGGTCTGGCCCCCTTTCTTCGTCTCTGGTCACGGGCGGCACGGATGCCTAGATTGCCCCGGCAAAGGAGATGCCCATGACCAATGCCCTTCTGTCCGACTGGACCGGCCCGTTTGCCCTGCCGCCCTTCGCCGACATCCGCGACGAAGATTTCGCCCCCGCCTTTGACGCCGCCCTGGCCGAGGCGCGTGCCAACATCGCGGCGATTTCCGGCACTGCCGAGGTGCCGACCTTCGCCAACACCATTGCGGCGCTGGAGCTGGCCGAGGGGCTGCTGGATCGGGTTTCGGGCGTTTTTTACAACCTGTCGGGCGCGGATTCGAACCCGGCCCGAGAGGCTCTGATGCGCGACCTTGCGCCCAAAATGTCGGCCTTTTCATCCGAGGTGACGAACAACAAGGCGCTGTTTTCGCGGATTGAAACGCTGTGGCAGGGGCGCGAAACCCTTGACCTGTCACCCGAGGAGTTGCGGGTTCTGACCCTCTATCGCCAGATGTTCGTGCGGTCCGGCGCGCTTTTGGACGGCGAACAGGCGGATCGGCTGACGGCCGTGAAATCGCGCCTTGCCGTATTGGGCACCGATTTTAGCCAGAACCTTTTGGCCGAGGAACGTGACTGGTTCATGGAACTGGCCGAGGCCGATCTGGAAGGTCTGCCCGATTTCGCCGCCGCTGCCGCCCGCGCGGCGGGGGCCGAGCGCGGGCTGGGTCCGGTTGTCACCACCAACCGATCCTTGATCGTGCCGTTCCTGCAATTCTCGCCCCGCCGCGCCCTGCGGCAAAAGGCATATGAGGCCTGGGTGGCGCGTGGTGCCAATGGCAATGCCAATGACAACCGGGGGATTGCGGCGGAAACCCTCGCCCTGCGGCAGGAACGGGCGAACCTGCTGGGCTATCCCACCTTCGCGGCCTTCAAGCTGGAACCTGAAATGGCCAAGACCCCGCAGGCGGTGCGCGACCTGTTGATGCGGGTCTGGGAACCGGCACGGAAAAAAGCGCTGTCGGATGCGGCGGTGCTGGAGGGCATGCTGCGTGCCGATGGCATTCCCGGCCCGCTGGAGGCCTGGGACTGGCGCTATTACAGCGAAAAGCGGCGCAAGGCCGAGCATGATCTGGATGAGGCGGCGCTGAAGCCCTATCTCAGCCTGGATGCGATGATCGCCGCCTGTTTCGACTGTGCGACACGGCTTTTCGGGCTGGAATTCCGCGAACTGCCCGGCCCGTTCTATCACCCCGATGTGCGGGGGTGGGAGGTCACGCGCAGGGGCGAGCATGTTGCGGTATTCCTTGGCGACTACTTCGCGCGCGGATCGAAACGCTCGGGTGCGTGGTGTTCGGCGATGCGCAGCCAGCGACGGCTGGGCGGTGATGTGCGCCCCATCGTGGTGAACGTCTGCAACTTCGCCAAGGGCGACCCCTGCCTTCTCAGCTATGACGATGCGCGCACCCTGTTTCACGAATTCGGCCACGCGCTGCACCAGATGCTGTCGAACGTGACCTTCGGCTTCATCTCGGGCACCAGCGTGGCGCGCGATTTCGTCGAACTGCCCAGCCAGCTTTATGAGCACTGGCTGGAGGTGCCGCAGGTATTGCAGGCCCATGCCCGTCACTGGCAGACCGGAGAGCCGATGCCCGCCGATCTGCTGAAACGCCTGCTGGGTGCGGGCACCTATGATCAGGGCTTTGCCACAGTCGAATTCCTTGCCTCGGCTTTGGTCGATCTGGCGTTCCACGATGGGGTTGCCCCCGCCGATCCGATGCAGAAACAGGCCGAGGTGCTGGAAGGGCTGGGCATGCCCCGCGCCATCCGCATGCGCCATGCCACGCCGCATTTCGCCCATGTGTTTTCGGGCGACGGTTATTCCAGCGGATACTACAGCTATATGTGGTCCGAGGTGATGGACGCCGACGCCTTTGCCGCCTTTGAGGAAGCGGGCGATCCGTTTGACCCGGCCACGGCGGCGCGGCTGGAAAAAGACATCCTGTCGGCGGGCGGCAGCGAAGAGGCAGAGGTGCTCTATACCCGGTTCCGCGGCCGGATGCCGGGGGTCGAGCCGCTGCTGAAGGGGCGCGGGTTGCTGGACGTCGCATAGGGGGCGGTCTGCCCCCTCGGCCTTGCGGCCTCACCCCCGAGGATATTTGTGAACAGATGAAAAGCAAAACGGCCTTCATCATCTGTTCATAAATATCCCACGGGGGTGCGGGGGTGTGAAACCCCCGCTGCCAACGTTTCAGGCGCGCAGGTGCCGGGGGGGATGGCCAAAGGCCCGCGTAAAGGCGCGTGACAGGGTGGAGGGCGAGGAGAACCCGGTGCGCAGGGCCACTTCGGCAAGGGGGTGGCGGGTGTCGGTGATCATGCGCCGCGCGGCTTGCAGGCGCAGGGTCAGCGCATAGGCGGCGGGCGATATGCCGAGGTTATCCTGGAACAATTGTTCCAGCCTGCGGGGCGACAGGCCGAGGGCGGCGGCGGTTTCGGGCGTGGTTTCGGGGGTATCCAGCATCGCATCCATGCGGGCGACGGCGGTGGCGACGCGCGGGTCGAGGTGGGGGCTGGGGTTCTTGCGGCGCAGTTGCGGCTCATGCCCATCACGCGGGGTGGTCAGAAAGCTGCCTGCCACTTGCAATGCCAGTGCCGGGCTATGGCGAGAGCGGATCAGGTGCAGCATCATATCGGTGGCAGGCGCGGCGCCCCCGGCGGTAAAGCGATTACGGTCAATCACATAGCGGTCTGGCAGCGCGTCGATGCCCGGATGGGCGGCGGCGAAATCCTCGTGATCCTCCCAATGGCAGGTGGCGCGGTAGCCATCCAGCAGGCCTGCCCGCGCCAGAACCCAGGGGCCTGCGTCAATCCCGCCCAAGGCGCGGAACCGCCCCGACATGCGCGACAGGTCGCGGATCAGCGGCGCGGTCGCCATTTCCGATTGGCGGAAGCCTGCGATGACCACCAGCGCATCGGCCCCCTCGGCCGCCTGCAACGGGCCGTTCGAGGGCAGTTCGATTCCGCAGGTCAGCGGCACGGCGCGGCCATCGGGCGAGACCACGCGCCAGCGATAGGTTTCCTGTCCCAGATGGCGGTTAGCGGCGCGCAGGGGGTCAAGGGTCGAGGCGACCTCAAGGATCGAGGCTTGCGGCAGCACCAGCAGCGCCAAGGTCAGCGGTTGCCGCGATGCGGCGAAGATCGTTGCGTGATTTGCCATATTTCTTTCGTAAAACGCAAAGCAGACGGCGTAAAGCCCGCTAATCTGCCCACAACGAACAGGAGTCGCCCCGATGCCCCTTACCATGAACCGCGAAGTCTTCATCACCGCCGCCATCACCGGCTCGGGTGGCACGCAGGACCGCAGCCCGCATGTGCCGCGCAGCCCCGAACAGATTGCCAATTCCGCCATCGACGCCGCCAAGGCGGGGGCTGCCATCGTCCATTGCCATGTGCGTGACCCGGAAACCGGCAAGCCCTCGCGCGAGTTGGCGCTGTATCGTGAAGTGACCGAGCGTATCCGCGATTCGGGCACCGATGTGGTGTTGAACCTGACCGCAGGGATGGGCGGCGACCTTCTGTTCGACGGCACCGAGGCGATGAACCGCATGGGGCCGAAGTCGGACATGGCGGGGGCCGAGGAGCGCGTGGTCCATGTGGTGGAATGCCGGCCCGAGATCTGCACGCTCGACTGCGGCACGATGAACTTTAACGAAGCCGATTATGTGATGGTCAACACGCCGGGTATGCTGCGTGACATGGCCAAGCGCATGGTGGCATCGGGCACGCGGATTGAAATTGAGGCGTTTGACACCGGCCATCTGTGGTTGGCCAAGTCGCTGGCCGAGGAGGGTATCATCCCCGACCCGGTTCTGGTGCAGTTGTGCATGGGCGTTCCGTGGGGCGCGCCGGATGACCTGAACACCTTCATGGCGATGGTGAACAATGTGCCGAAGCACTGGTTCTGGTCGGCCTTTGCGCTGGGCCGTCACCAGATGCCCTATGTCGCGGCGGCGGTGCTGGGCGGCGGCAATGTGCGCGTCGGGTTGGAGGACAACCTGTGGCTGGACAAGGGCGTTCTGGCCACCAACGCGCAACTGGTGGAGCGGGCTGTGACGATCATCAGCAATCTGGGCGCGCGGGTGATCACGCCCGCCGAGGTGCGCGCCAAGCTGAAGCTGGAAAAGCGGGCGCCGTTGGGGAAGTGAGATGGGCATGAGATCCGTCCAAATCATTGCCGCGGCCTTTCTGCTGGCATCTTGCGTCGATGAATATGATCGCCCGCCGCATACGGCTGAGGAAAAGGCTTTAGCAACAAGCTGTCAGGCGGAGGGTGGACAGTTTTCTCGTACTGGCCTGTACGCGCAGATGGCTTACTGCAAGAAGCCCGAGCGCCCCGCACGCGATGCCGGAAAGTCCTGCTCCGACGGCTCTCAATGCGAAGCTGGCGAATGCCTTGCGAAAGGCGGAACTTGCGCGCCGATTGTGAACCACTGGTACTGCGAACCTGTCCTTGAAAAGGGGCAAGAGGTTGCTGTGGCGTGCGCAGACTGAGCCAGTCACCGATTAATCGAACTTCTATCAAATGAGTGAAAAATGACGCGCAAGGCAACAATCATCGGGGGCGGGGTTATCGGCGGCGGTTGGGCTGCGCGGTTCCTGCTCAATGGCTGGGATGTGGCGGTGTTCGACCCCGATCCGCAGGCCGAGCGCAAGATCAACGAGGTTCTGGCCAATGCCCGCCGTGCGCTACCGTCGCTGTCCGACGTGCCGATGCCGCCCGAGGGCAAGCTGACCTTTGCCGACACCATGGCCGAGGCGGTGGAAGGATCTGAATACGTTCAGGAATCCGTGTCGGAACGGATCGAGCTGAAGCACAAGGTCTATGCCCAGTTGCAGCAGGCCAATCCGGGCATTCTGATCGGCTCTTCGACCAGCGGTTTCAAGGCGTCTGACCTGCAACAGGGCAGCCCCGCGCCGGAAAACATCATCGTCGCGCATCCGTTCAACCCGGTTTATCTGCTGCCCCTGTCGGAAGTGTCGGGCAGCCCGAAGAACACGGCCGAAACGGTGGAAAAGACCGTGCAGATCATGAAGGACATCGGGATGTTCCCGCTGGTGATCCGGCATGAGATTGACGCCTTCCTTGGCAACCGCTTCCTTGAAGCCGTCTGGCGCGAGGCGCTGTGGATGCTGAAAGACGGCGTTGCCACCACCGAGGAAATCGACGAGTCGATCCGCATGGGCTTTGGCCTGCGCTGGGGCCAGATGGGCCTGTTCGAGACCTACCGGATTGCCGGGGGCGAGGCCGGGATGCGGCACTTCATGGCGCAATTCGGCCCGGCGCTGAAATGGCCCTGGACCAAGCTGATGGATGTACCCGAGTTCAACGATGAGCTGGTTGATCTGGTCGCCAACCAGTCCGACGCGCAATCCGGCATGTATGGCATTCGCGAGCTGGAGCGTATCCGCGACCAGAACCTCGTGGGCTTTCTGCGGTCGCTGAAAGACAGCAACTGGGGCGCGGGCAAGGTGCTGCGCGAACATGACGAACGCCGCCGCGATGCCTGGCAGGCCAGCCTGCCCGCGATTGCCAGCGGCCCCTCTGCCGACCCCCTGGTGATGGCGCATCTGCAAGTGCTGCCGGGCTGGATCGACTATAACGGCCACATGACCGAAAGCCGCTATTTGTTCGCCGCGTCAGAGACTTGCGATGCGTTCCTGCGGTTGATCGGCGCGGATATGGATTATGTCGCGGGCGGCCACAGCTATTACACCGCTGAATCCCACATCATGCATCTGGACGAGGCCAAGCTGGGTGACCGGCTGACGGGTACGGTGCAGGTTCTGGGCCATGACGAAAAGCGCCTGCACCTGTTCTTCCGCATCATGAAGGGCGATGTGGCGGTGGCGACGGTCGAACAGATGTTGCTGCATGTCGATATGAAGGCCGGCAAGGCCGTGGCGGCACCGGCGAAAATCCTGAACATCGTCGGTCCGATTGCCGAGGCGCACAAGGGTTTGGAAAAGCCCGCTGCGGTGGGCCGGTATGTCGGTCAGCGGAAGGGGTAAGCCATGGATTTCGGGCTGAACGAAGAACAGTCGATGATCGTCGAGGCGACCCGCGCCTTTGTGGAAAACGAACTTTATCCGCATGAGGCGATGGTAGAACGCACCGGCCATGTGCCGATGGAGCTGATCCGCGAGATTCAGAAAAAGGCTATGGCGGCAGGCCTTTACGCGGCGAACATGCCGGTAGAGGTTGGCGGTGCGGGTCTGGATACCCTGTCCTGGCTGCTTTACGAAAAGGAACTTGGGCGGGCGAATTACGCACTGCACTGGACGACCGTGGCACGCCCGTCGAACATCCTTCTGGCTGGCAACGCCGAACAGCGCGAGCAGTATCTGATGCCTTGTATCCGGGGCGAAACCTGGGACTGTCTGGCGATGACCGAGCCGGGCGCGGGCAGCGACCTGCGGGGCATGAAGGCCAGCGCGCGGCAGGATAGCGATGACTGGGTGCTGAACGGCACCAAGCATTTCATCAGCCACGCCGATCTGGCTGGCTTCGCCATCGTCTTCGTGGCGACCGGCGAGGAAGACACCCCGCGCGGGCCGAAGAAAAAGATTACCGCGTTCTTTGTGGACAAGGGCACCCCCGGCTTTACCGTGCGCGACGGGTATCGCAACGTCAGCCACCGCGGCTATACCAACTGCATCCTGGAATTCGATGATTGCCGCGTGAACAAGCGCCAGATTCTGGGAGAGGTTCACAAGGGGTTCGAGGTGGCCAACAGCTGGCTGGGCGCCACCCGCCTGCAAGTCGCCTCGACTTGCCTTGGCCGGGCCGAACGCGCCATGGGCCATGCGCTGGAATATGCAGCCCAACGCAAACAATTCGGCCAGCAGATCGGCAAGTTCCAGGGCATTTCCTTCAAACTGGCCGACATGGCGATGGAGTTGAAGGCGGCGGAACTGCTGACCCGTGAGGCGGCGTGGAAGTACGATCAAGGCACCGTGACCGAGGCCGACATGTCGATGGCCAAGCTGAAGGCGACCGAGGTTCTGGCCCATATCGCGGATGAGGCGATCCAGATTCATGGCGGTATGGGTTTGATGGACGAACTGCCCTTGGAACGCATCTGGCGCGATGCCCGCGTGGAACGCATCTGGGAAGGCACCAGTGAAATTCAGCGCCACATCATCAGCCGCGAATTGCTGCGGCCTTTGGGGGCGTAACCCCTCACCCTGACCCTCTCCCACAAGGGGAGAGGGAATGCGCCCCCTTTAGCCATGGGCACCACGTTTCCCACCTCGCCACCCTCTCCATTCGAGAGGGCAGGGTGAGGGGGCACCGACAGGACAGAATATGAAGAATCTCGACCGCCTTCTCCGCCCCCGCCACATCGCCGTTCTGGGCGCGGGCTGGGCGCTGAACGTCATCGAACAATGCGCCAAGATGGGGTTTGCCGGGCAGGTCTGGCCGGTCCACCCTTCCAAGCCCGAGATTGGGGGGCTGCGGGCCTATGCCAGCCTTGCCGACCTGCCAGAGCCGCCGGATGCCGTGTTCATCGGCGTGAACCGCTTTGCCACCGTCGATGTGGTGCGCGAACTGGCGGCGATGGGGGCGGGCGGGGCGATCTGTTTTGCCAGTGGTTGGACCGAGGCGGGCGCACCGGAATTGCAGGCGCAACTGGTTGCGGCGGCGGGTGATATGCCCATTCTGGGGCCGAACTGCTATGGCGTGATCAACTATCTGGACGGGGCGCTGCTGTGGCCCGACCAGCATGGCGGCATCCGCGTGCCGAAAGGTGTGGCGCTGGTCAGCCAGTCGTCGAACATCGTGATCAACATGGGGATGCAGCAGCGCGCCCTGCCGGTGGCCTATGTGGCCTGCCTTGGCAATGCCGCCGTGGTGGGGCTGGCCGATCTGACCGGGGCGCTGCTGGATGACCCGCGTGTGACGGCTGTGGGTCTGTATATCGAGGGGATTGACGATGCCCCCGCCTTTGCCGCTTTGGCAGAAAAGGCCCGTGCGATGGGCAAGGGGATTGTGGCGATAAAATCGGGCAAGACCGAACTGTCGCGCACGGCGGCGGCCAGCCATACCGCCAGCCTTGCCGGGGGCGGCGCAGCCTCCAGCGCCTTCCTGCGCCAGATCGGAGTGGCAGAGGTCAACACGCCATCGGAGCTGATCGAAACACTGAAAATCCTTCACGTCCATGGGCCGGGCCTTGGCAAGCGCATCTGCTCGCTGTCCTGCTCGGGCGGCGAGGCGGGGTTGGTGGCCGATCTTGCAGCCCCCTTTGGCATCGAATTTCCCCCCGTGCCGCAGGCCACCCATGACCGGCTGTTTGCCGTGCTGGGGGAAATCCCCACCATCTCCAACCCGTTGGACTATCACACCTTCATCTGGGGTGACGGGCCGAAAACCACCGAGGTTTTTACCGCCATGCTCGATGCCTATGACGCCGCCATCTATATCATCGACAGCCCGCGCCCTGACCGCTGCGACCCCTCAGGCTATCAGCCCGCTTTCGATGCCATCGTGTCGGCGCAAAAGACCACCGGCAAGATTGCCCTTCCCGTTGCCTCGATGGCCGAAAACTTTGGTGAGGCGCGGGCGGCGGCGATGATGGAGCAGGGGGTCTGCACGCTGATGGGCCTTGAAACTGCGCTGGCGGCGATCAAGGCGGCGCAGACCGTGCCGGGTGTTGATGGCTGGCGGCCTGCCCGCGCCTTGCCGCCGCGCGAAACCCGGATGTTGACCGAGGCCGAGGGCAAGGCCCTGCTGGCCGCTGAAGGGGTGCCGGTGCCGCGCGCGGTGACCGGGGCGACTTTGGCTGAGGTGCAGGAAAAGGCCCATGGCCTGACCGCACCTATCGCCCTGAAAGGGCTGGGTTTTGCCCACAAGACCGAGGCGGGGGCGGTGCGGCTGGGGTTGCAAACCCTTGACGGCCAAGCCGAAATACCCGGCGCCACCGGCTATCTGGCCGAAGAGATGGTAACCGGTATCGTCGGCGAAATCCTGCTGGGCCTGCGCCGTGACCCGGTTTACGGCGTGACGCTGACCCTTGGCATGGGCGGTGTTACGGCCGAGGTTTTGGCCGATACGGTCACGCTGGTTCTGCCCGCAACCAAGGCCCAAGTGCTTGAGGCGATGGGGAAACTGCGCCTTTGGCCGCTGCTCGATGGCTATCGCGGCAGGTCCCGCGCCGATATGGGCGCGGTGGCCGATATTGCCCTGCGCCTTGGTGCGCGGATGCTGGACGATGACTCCTTGGAAGAAATTGAAATCAACCCCATCCTCGCGCGCCAACAGGGTGCCGTGGCGGTGGATGCCCTGATCAGGAAGGTGTGACATGGCTATGGAAATGCGAACCGAAGGCCCGGTGAAAACCCGCCGCGAAGGCGCCATTCTGGAGGTGACGCTGGACGCGCCCAAGGCCAATGCGATCAGCCTGAAGACCAGCCGCGTGATGGGGCAGGTGTTCCGCGACTTCCGCGATGATGACTCGCTTCGCATCTGCATCGTCCGCTCGGCTGGCGAGAAATTCTTTTGCCCCGGCTGGGACTTGAAGGCGGCGGCAGAGGGCGATGCGGTCGATGGTGACTATGGCGTAGGCGGCTTTGGCGGCTTGCAGGAACTGCCCAACCTGAACAAGCCGGTCATCGCTGCCGTGCAAGGCATCTGCTGCGGCGGGGGCCTTGAACTGGCGATTTCGGCCGATCTGATCATGTGTTCCACCACGGCCACCTTTGCGCTGCCGGAAATCCGCAGCGGCACCGTGGCCGATGCCGCCAGTATCAAGCTGCCCAAGCGCATTCCCTATCACGTCGCCATGGACCTGTTGCTGACGGGCCGCTGGTTTGACGCGGAAGAGGCGTTCCGCTGGGGGCTGATCAAGGAAATCTGTGCGCCGGAAGACCTGATGGAGAAAACCTGGGCGCTGGCCCGCCTGCTGGAATCCGGCCCGCCGCTGGTTTACGCCGCCATCAAGGAAGTGGTGCGCGAGGCGGAAAACATGCGGTTCCAGGATGCGCTGAACCGGGTGTCGAAACGTCTGATGCCAACGGTGGACCGGCTTTATTCCAGCGAGGATCAACTGGAAGGCGCCAAGGCTTTCGCCGAAAAGCGCGACCCGGTCTGGAAGGGGCGTTGATCGCCATGGGCGCATCCGCCATCCTGATCGGGGGTGCGCCATGGTGACATTGAAGATGACTGCGGCGGCCATGGTCGCCGCCGCCCGACAGCGGATCGAGGAAATCGGGACAGCGGAGGCGATTGCTCTGCTGGATGACCCTTCGGTCCTGTTCGTCGATCTGCGCGACCCGCGAGAGCGAGAGCGGGGCGGCATGATCCCCGGCAACTTCCACTGCCCGCGTGGCATGCTGGAGTTCTGGATTGACCCGGAAAGCCCCTATTTCAAAGAGATTTTCGGACAGGATCGGCGCTTCGTCTTTTACTGTGCCTCTGGCTGGCGTTCGGCCTTGGCGGTGGCGACCTTGCAGGACATGGGATTTCAGGCCGCCCATCTGCGCGACGGCTTTTCCGGCTGGGCCGAGGCGGGTGGGCCGGTTGCCCTGCCCGCGCCCAAGCACTGACCGAAGGCGACATTTCCTGTCGGAAAACTTGCAGGCCCGCCGCGCGCGACGCTTTAGTTTGCTTTGATCAAACCGGGGTGCCGCATGAGTGACGAGACCGATTACATCATCGTAGGCGCGGGTTCGGCGGGCTGCGTGCTGGCCAACCGCTTGACAGAATCCGGCAAACACCGCGTCACGGTGCTGGAGGCGGGCGGAACCGACATGCGGTTTTATGTCCAGTTGCCCTTGGGTTACGGCAAGCTGTTCTACAACCCTGCAGTGAACTGGCTTTACAAAACCCAACCTGACCCCGGTCTGGCGGGCCAGCAGGATCATATTCCGCGCGGCAAGGTTCTGGGCGGGTCGTCTTCAATCAATGCCATGGTATATATTCGCGGCCAGAAGGTTGATTTTGACGACTGGAAAGCCGCGGGCAACCCCGGCTGGGGTTGGGATGAGGTTCTGGCTGCTTATAAGGCGATGGAAGACAATGAGGCGGGCGCCGATGAATGGCGCGGTCAGGGCGGGCCGCTGTTTGTCAGCAAAAACCGCAAGGGCCTGCATTGGCTGGTTGAAGATTACATCGCCGCCTGCGGCGAGGCCGGTCTGCCCTGGAACCCCGATTTCAACGGCGCGACGCAGGAAGGGGCGGGCACCTATCAGATGACCATCAAGGGGCGGCGGCGCAATTCGGCGGCGCGGGCGTTCCTGCATCCTGCGATGAAGCGGCCCAACCTGCGGGTGATCACCAAGGCGCAGGTTTTGCGGGTGGTTTTCGAAGGCAACCGGGCCGTTGGGGTGGAATATTTGCAGGACGGCCAGCGCAAGGTGCTGCGCGCCAAGGCCGAGGTGATCCTGTCAGCGGGCGCCATCGGTTCGCCGCAGCTGTTGCAGGTGTCGGGTGTAGGCGAGGGGGCGTTGTTGCAGCGCCTTGGCATTCCGGTTCTGCGCGAAAACGCCAATGTCGGCGCGCATTACACCGACCATCACGGGCTGAACTATACCTGGCGGATGAAGGTGCCGACTTATAACGGCATCCTGCGGCCGTGGTGGGGCAAGGCATTTGTCGGACTGCAATATTTGCTGACCGGCGGTGGCCCCCTGTCAAAGTCGATCAACCACGGCGGCGGGTTCTTCAAGACGCGGCCAGAGCACGACCGGCCGAACATGCAGCTTTACATGCAGGCGTTTTCGACCCTGTTGCCAAGGGCGGGCGAACGCCCCCTGCTGACGCCAGATCCGTTCCCGGGCCTGTCGCTGGGACTGTCGAACTGCCGCCCCACCAGCCGGGGGCATGTCAGGATCTCCTCGGCCGATGCGCGGGTGCATCCCGAGATCACTGCCAATGCCTATTCGACGCCCGAGGATGTCGAGGAAATGCTGCTGGCGGTGAAGTTCTTGCGCAGGGTCATGGCCCAGCCCGCCATGGCGCGCTGGGTCGAGGGCGAATTGCGCCCCGGCCCGGAAGTGCAATCGGATGATGACCTGATCGCTGATTTCCGCGCTCGGTCAGGAACGGTCTATCACCAGTCCTGCACCTGCCGGATGGGGCCGGATGCGGCGACCTCGGTCATCGACGCCCGGTTGCGGGTGCATGGGCTGGAGGGGCTGCGGGTGATTGATGCCGCATCTTTCCCGAACCTGATCGCGGGCAACACCAATGCGCCGTCGATGATGGTGGGGTGGAAGGGGGCCGAGATGGTGCTGGCCGACGCGCGCTAGGGGCGCCGTCCTTCGCGGGCATCGAGCCCGCACGGCCGGGCGGACCTTTGGCCCGCGGCGACCTGTTTGATGGCGCATGGGTTGATGCGTTGCTGCCTCCGGCGGGAGTATTTGGTGAAGGGCAAATGGCTTGCCCTTCTGGAAATACTCCGGGGGGTGAGGCCCGGATGGGCCGAGGGGGGCAGCGCCCCCTTCTGTCACTCGCCGCGCGGGAAGCGTTTGTTTTCTTCCAGCACGTTCAGATCCATATGGTTGCGCATATAGCGTTCGGATGCGGCGCGCAGGGGTTGGTAATCCCACGGGAAATAGGCGCCGTTGCGCAGGGCCTCGTAAACTACCCAACGACGGGCCTGTGATTGGCGCACTTCGGCGTCATAGGCTGGCAAATCCCAGCGGGCATCGGCCATGGTGCGGAACAGGGCAAGGGTTTCGGCATGGGCCGGATCGGCGGCGAGGTTAGTTTCCTCCTCGGGGTCATTCGCGGTGTTGAACAGAACCTCGGGGTCGGCCATGCAGCGGATGTATTTCCACGGGCCTTCGCGCAGGCAGACCATGGGGGTGATGCTGCCTTCGGCGGCATATTCCATCGCCACGGGGCTGGTGCGCGGTGTCCCTTTTGCAAGGGGGACAAGGCTTTCCCCATCGGTCCAAGGCATGACCTCGGCCATCGAGATGCCCGCGAGGTCACACAGGGTTGGCGTTACATCGATGGTTGAGACCGGGGTTTCGACCAGACCCGGCGTCAGGCCGGGAGCGGCGACCATCAGCGGCACGCGGGCCGCGCCTTCAAAGAAGTTCATCTTGAACCACAGACCCTTGCGGCCCAGCATCTCGCCATGGTCGGAGACGAAAAGGATGATCGCCTCTTGGCGCGTCGCCTCCAGCACTTGCAGGATTTCGCCAATCTTGTCATCGACATAGGAGATATTGGCGAAATAGCCTTGGCGGGCACGGCGGATATGGTCGTGGGTCACGTCCAGCCCGCGCCAGTCGCAGGCGTCCATCAGGCGCTGCGAATGGGGGTCCATGTCGTCATAGGCCAGAGCTGGGGGCGGCTCCAGTTCGGGGATGCCTTCATACAGATCCCAGTATTTGCGGCGCGCGACAAAGGGGTCATGCGGGTGGGTAAAGCTGGCGGTCAGGCACCAGGGCCGGGCATCCATGCCGCGCGACAGATCGTAGAGTTTCTGCACCGTTTGGTGGCAGACGTCATCGTCATATTCCAGCTGATTGGTGATTTCGGCCACGCCCGCGCCGGTGACCGAGCCGAGGTTGTGATACCACCAGTCGATCCGCTCACCCGGTTTGCGATAATCGGGGGTCCAGCCGAAATCGGCGGGGTAGATGTCGGTGGTCAGGCGTTCTTCAAACCCGTGCATCTGGTCGGGGCCGACGAAATGCATCTTGCCCGAAAGCGCTGTGAAATAGCCCGCGCGGCGCAGGTGGTGGGCATAGGTCGGGATGTCGGACGTGAACTCGGCCGCGTTGTCGTAGACCCGCGTCCGCCGCGGCAGTTGACCCGACATGAAGGCGGCGCGGGCGGGCGCGCACAGCGGCGAGGGGGTGTAGGCATTGGCATAGCGGACCGAGCGCGCGGCCAGTTTGCGCAGGTTCGGCGCATGCAGGAAATCGGCCGGGCCATCGGCAAACAGCGTGCCGGTCAACTGGTCAACCATCAGGATCAGAATGTTAGGGCGTTGCGTCATCGGAGGGCACCTTTTTTGTTGGCATCACCATAGGCAAACCCGGTCGGACGGGCGAGGGCCTGCGGCGACGTTTTCTGCGCCCGATGCGTAATCGGTGCCTTTCGCCCCCGATTTCGATGGCGGATCTTCACGCGATTCAGGGGCGGGCCTTCGCCCGTGGTGAGCCGAAAACCGCAGTAGTTGATTCGACGATTTAAATGGTCGTTTTTCTTGAAATTCCAACCGTTTGACGAACGTAGCCCTCTGCCCGTCCGAGGGCGGCGGCAAGCAGGGGAAAAGCGTGGCATGTGGGCGGGTATATGTCGTATTGCACTGTAGAGTGCCGTTTTCGAGCAAGGCGAAAGGGCGTTCCCGGTGCCCAATCGGCAGAAATCCGGGGAAAAGATGACGATAGTGACAGACCAGAAGAGGGCCGTTCTGGACCTGCCGGATATGGGCATTGTGATGGCCGACGGCTGTAGGCTTTCCGCGCGAGTCTGGTTGCCGGCCGATGCCGGGACACACCCGGTTCCCGCCGTGCTGGAATACATTCCTTATCGCAAGCGGGACGGAACCCTGCCACGCGACGAAATGATGCACCCCTATGTCGCGGGCCACGGCTATGCCTGCGTTCGGGTGGACATGCGCGGCAATGGCGACAGCGACGGTCTGATGACCGACGAATATACCGAACAGGAACTGTCGGACGCCTGTGAGGTGATTGCCTGGCTGGCGGCCCAGCCGTGGTGCAGCGGCACCGTGGGGATGATGGGCAAAAGCTGGGGCGGCTTTAACTGCCTGCAAACCGCCTTTTTGCAGCCGCCGGCGCTGAAGGCGGTAATTTCGGTCTGCTCGACCACCGACCGGTTTGCCGATGATATCCACTGGAAGGGCGGTTGCCTGTTGGGTGAGAATTTCGGCTGGGGCGCGGTTATGCTGTCTTATTCCAGCCGCCCGCCGGACCCGGCGCTGCGCGATGACTGGCGCGAGGTCTGGCTGAACCGGCTGGAGGCAGAGCCTTGGCTGGCCCCGCGCTGGGCTGCGCATCAGGCGCGCGATGCCTATTGGAAACATGGCTCGGTCTGCGAAGACTATGGCCGCATGACGGTGCCGGTCTTGTCGTTCAGCGGCTGGGCCGACAATTACATGAACACCTCGGATGCGCTGGTGCGCAATTGCGCTGGCCCGGCGCAGGCGATCATCGGGCCTTGGGTGCATCAGTACCCGCACACCGCTGTGCCGGGACCACAGGTCGGGTTTTTGCAACTGGCGGTGCGCTGGTGGGACCGCTGGCTGAAGGGCATCGACAACGGGGCAGAGGATGACCCGGCCTATCGCGCCTATATGATCCATTCCGCCCCGCCGGATGCCAGTGCGAAACACCGCGCAGGGCATTGGGTGGCCGAGGCGGAATGGCCCAGCCCGCGCGTGCGGCGCGAGGTGCTGCATCTGGCGGCGGACGGGGGGCTGTCTGCCCCCCGCACCCCCCGAGGATATTTGAGCCAAGATGAAAGCCGCTTTCGGGCTGTGATTGCGACGCCGCAGCATCTGGGGATGTATACGGGTGAGTTTTTCCCGATGGGGCTGAACGCCGAAATGCCGGGCGATCAGGCGGGCGATGATGCGCTGTCGGTCTGTTTTGACGGGGCGCCGCTGGAGGCTCCGCTGGACCTGCTGGGTGCGGCGCGGCTGGTGCTGCGGCTGTCTTCGGACAAGCCCTTGGGCTTTGTGGTGGCGCGGCTGAATGATGTAGCGCCCGATGGCAGTTCGGTGCGGATTGCCCATGGCATGGTGAACCTGTGCCACCGTGACAGTCGCGAGGCGCCCCAGCCGATGATGCCGGGGGCAGAGGTTGAGGTGGCGTTCGACATTGACCAGATGGCCTATCGTCTTGCGCCGGGGCACCGGCTGCGGTTGGCCTTGTCGAACAGTTATTGGCCCTTTGTATGGCCGTCGCCCGAGGCCGGGGCCTTGACGGTTACGGCGGGGCGGCTGAACCTGCCGGTTCATCAGGGCAGCGAGGGGGAATGGCAGCCGCCGCAGCCCGAAATGGCACCTGCGTGGAAGCATAAGGTGCTGCGCCCCGGCAAGACCACGCGGCGGATCGAGACCGATCTGATCAGCGGCAAGGTTGCGCTGCTGATCAACGATGATCTGGGTGATGCCGAAAACCTGAGCCACGGCCTGATCACCGGCGAGACGATGAGCGAGCTGTGGGAGGTGCATCCCGACGATCCGCTGGCCGCCCGTGCGGTGCATATCTGGGAACAGCGCCTGTCGCGCGGCGACTGGTCGGTGCGGACCCGTGCCGAGGCCGAAATGACCGGCACCGCCACCCATTTGCGCATGACCGCCCGGCTGACCGCATGGGAGGGTGAGCGCGTGGTTTTTGACAGGAACTTTGACGACGAGGTGTCGCGCCTTTTTGTCTAAGCCCCGGCCGATCCAGATTCCGCTTTGCGGATGGGAAGAATCGGGTTCTACTTTTTGAAAATAAACAAAATCGCCAAATGGCGGCTGACAGGGAGAAGACAATGAGTGAACAGTTCGACCGCATCGTCATGCAGATGCGCCAGGGCGGCATGACCCGCCGCGAGTTCGTGGGCCGTGCAACGGCGCTGGGTGTCTCGACCGCGCTGGCTTCGGCCATCTTCACCAAGGGCGCGCGCGCCGAAGAGGCCAAAAAGGGCGGCGTGATCCGCGTTGGCATGTCGGGTGGCGAATCCACCAACAGCCTTGACCCGGCGCTGGCAGCTTCGGAAGTGCCATTCCAGGTCAACATGACCTGGGGCGAAATGCTGACCGATGTGAAGCCCGACGGCACGCTGGACATGCGGATTGCCGAAGAGGTCTCCTCGACCCCGGACGCTTCGGAGTGGAAGTTCAAGATCCGCAAGGGCGTTGAATATCACAACGGCGCCACCGTGACGGCAGAGGATGTGGTGGCCACGCTGAAGCGCCATACTGATGAAAAGTCGCAGTCGGGTGCGCTGGGCGTTGTCAAAGGCATCGCAGAGATGAAGGCCGAAGGCGACATGGTGACGCTGAAGCTGTCCGAGGCGAATGCTGACTTGCCCTATCTGATGGCCGATTATCACCTCATCATCCAGCCCGGCGGCGGTGTGGACAATCCGACCGCAGCCATCGGGGCCGGCCCCTACAAGGTGAATGTCAACGAACCGGGCGTGCGCCACACCTTCACCAAGCATGCCAACTATTTCGACAGCACCATGGGCCATGCCGATGAGGTCGAAATTCTGGTGATCAACGACAACACCGCCCGGACTGCCGCGCTGCAATCGGGTCAGGTTCACATGATCAACCGGGTTGACCCCAAGATCGTGGAGTTGCTGAAAGGTGTGCCGGGCGTATCGATCAAGGCCGTTGCGGGCCGTGGGCATTACGTCTTCATCATGCATTGCGACAAGGCACCCTTCGACAACAACGATGTTCGCATGGCGCTGAAGCTGGCGATCAACCGTGACGAGATGGTGCAGAAAATTCTGGGCGGTCTGGGCTCGGTCGGCAATGACTTCCCGATCAACTCTGCCTATCCGCTGTTTGATGATTCGATCCCGCAGCGTACCTTCGATGCCGCCAAGGCGGGCGAATTGTACAAGAAGTCGGGCCATGACGGCAGCCCGATCATCCTGCGCACCGCCCCCGGTGCCTTCCCCGGCGCGGTAGAGGCGGCGCAACTGTTCGCGGCGTCAGCCCAGTCGGCAGGCATCCCGTTGGAAGTGAAGCTGGAGCCCGATGACGGCTATTGGTCGAACGTCTGGAATGTCGAACCCTTCTGCGCGAGCTATTGGGGCGGACGCCCGGTGCAGGACCAGATGTATTCCACGGCCTATCTGTCCACCGCCGAATGGAACGACACCAAGTTCAAGAACGCCAAGTTCGACGAACTGCTGCTGGCAGCCCGTGGCGAGCTGGATGCCGCCAAGCGCAAGTCGGAATACAGCGAAATGGCCAATATCCTGCGCGATGAGGGTGGTCTGATCCTGCCGATGTTCAACGACTTCGTGTCGGGTGTCAGCGACACCATCGGTGGCTGGCAGGATGATCCGAATGGCGAGTTGATGAACGGCCGTGCGCAGGTGCGTTGCTGGCTGAATTCGTAAGGACCACAAGGTGCATCCTGTTCTGAAACTGGTTGCCCAGCGCATTGCGCTGGGCCTCCTCCTCCTTCTTGCGGTTTCGGCCGTGATTTTTCTGGGGGTTGAGGCGCTGCCCGGCGATACGGCGCAGGCCATTCTTGGCCAGTCGGCCACGCCGCAGGCACTGGCCAATCTTCGCGAGAAGATGGGTCTGGATCAGCCGGCGATGGTCCGGTATTTTCACTGGCTCGGCGGCATTCTGACCGGCGATCTGGGCAAAGCGCTGACAAATGGACAGGACATCGCGCAGGCGATTGGCCAGCGCCTTGGCAATACGCTGTTTCTGGCCGCCTGCGCGGGGGCGATTTCCGTTCCGCTGGCGATTTTGCTGGGTCTGGTTGCCGCGCGCTATAACGGGCGCTGGCCAGACAAGCTGATTTCGGGCATCACGCTTTCGACCATTTCGCTGCCCGAGTTCGTGGCGGCCTATTTCGTGATCTATCTGCTGACCCAGTTGATCCCTATCTTCAATCCGGTGGCCATGGTCTTTCCGGGCATGGGGTTCTGGGAAAAACTTCATGCCGTGGCGCTGCCAGTCATCGTGCTGGTGCTGGTTGTGCTGGCCCATATGATGCGGATGACGCGCGCCGCCATTCTGAACGTCATGCAGTCGGCCTATATCGAAACGGCAGAGCTGAAGGGCCTGTCACCGATGCAGGTGATCTGGCGCCACGCTTTCCCCAATGCCATCGCACCCATCGTTTCAGTCGTGGTGCTGAACCTGGCCTATCTGGTGGTGGGCGTCGTCGTTGTCGAGGTTGTGTTCGGCTATAACGCGCTGGGGCAATTTCTGGTGGATCATGTGGCCAAGCGCGACCTGCCGGTGGTGCAGGCCGTGGGGGTGATCTTCGCCGGCGTCTACATTTCGCTCAACATCCTTGCCGACGTGATCGCCATCGTCGCCAACCCGCGTCTGAGGCACCCAAGATGAAAATGCCGCTTTCCGCCCTGATCGGGCTGGTTCTGACCGGGCTGTTCCTGTTCGTGGCGATCTTCGCCCAGTTTCTTGCGCCCTATCCGATTGATTCCGCCGTGGGTGGGGTCTGGGAATCACCCTCCTCGACCTATCTTCTTGGCACTGACACCATTGGCCGCGATATCCTGTCGCGTCTGATCTATGGGGCGCAGGTCACGATTTTCGTGGCTGCCGCATCGTCGATCCTTGCCTTTTCGCTGGGGGCTATTCTGGGCTTTGTGGCGGCAACGAAGGGGGGCTGGGTCGATCAGGTGCTGTCGCGGCTGGTCGATCTGGTCATGGCCATCCCGTCGCTGATCATCGCTCTGGTGGTGCTGTCAGTGCTGCCGTTGAACCTGACGGTACTGATCCTGGTGATGGGCGTGCTGGATGCCACGCGCGTCTTTCGCCTGTCGCGTGCCGTCGCCGTCGACATCACCGTGATGGATTATGTCGAGGCCGCGCGCCTGCGCGGCGAGGGCGGTGGCTGGATCATCTTTAGGGAAATCCTGCCCAACGCGCTTTCGCCGCTGGTTGCCGAATTCGGCCTGCGCTTCATCTTTGCAGTGCTGTTTATCTCTACCCTCTCGTTCCTCGGACTGGGTATCCAGCCACCGCTGACCGATTGGGGCGGGATGGTCAAGGAAAACAAGGATGCGCTGGTCTATGGCAAATCCGCCGCCCTGATGCCCGCAATGGCGATTGCCGCGCTGGCCATCTCTGTCAACCTAGTGGCCGACTGGATCCTGTCGCGCACCACCAGCCTGAAAGGAGGCCGCGGTGCCTGAACCCCTGTTGGATATCCGCAACCTGCGGATTGAGGCGACCTCTTACCCGCCCGGCGAACCGCCGCGCCATGTGGTGCTGGTTGATGACGTTTCGGTTTCGGTTGAAAAGGGCAAGGTGCTTGGCCTGATCGGCGAAAGCGGCGCGGGAAAATCGACCATCGGCCTGTCGGCCATGGCCTATGGCCGGGGCGGCGTGCGGCTGACGGGCGGGCAGATCCTGCTGAACGGGCGCGACATCCGAGAGGCGCCGGTCGGGGCCTTGCGCAATCTGCGGGGCAAAGAGGTGACCTATGTTGCCCAATCGGCCGCCGCCGCCTTCAACCCGGCGCGCAAGTTGATGGAGCAGGTGATCGAAACCTCGCTTGCCCATGGCGTGATGCCCAAGGCCGAGGCCGAAGCACGGGCACGCAGTCTGTTTGCTCAGCTTGGTCTGCCCAACCCCGACACCTTCGGCGACCGCTATCCGCATCAGGTTTCGGGCGGGCAGTTGCAGCGCGCGATGACGGCAATGGCGCTGTGCCCCAAGCCCGACCTTGTGATTTTTGACGAGCCTACCACCGCTCTCGATGTGACGACGCAGATTGATGTTCTGGCGGCGATCAAGCGGGCGATCCATGAAACCGGGGTCGCGGCGCTTTATATCACCCATGACCTTGCCGTCGTGGCGCAGGTGGCCGACGATATTCTGGTGCTGCGCCACGGTAAAAAGGTGGAATACGGCAGCACCGACCACATCATCAACCGCCCCGAGCAAACCTATACCCAGGCGCTTGTCTCGGTCAGGTCAATCGACCATGTGGAAAAGACAGCGGCGAAACCTGTGCTGACGGTTTCCAATGTGACTGCCCGCTATCGTGGCACCCATTTCGATGTGCTGAAGAATGTCTCGGTCGATGTTGCGCCGGGGCAAACCCTTGCCATCGTGGGGGAAAGCGGATCGGGCAAATCCACCCTTGCCCGCGCGATCACAGGCCTTTTGCCGCCGACCTCGGGCCGCATCACCTTTGCCGGGCGCGACCTGTCACGCGATCTGGCGGGACGAACCAAGGACGACCTGCGCGAATTGCAGATGATCTACCAGATGGCCGATGTGGCGATGAATCCGCGCCAGACCGTCGGCACCATCATCGGCCGCCCGTTGGAGTTTTACTTTGGCCTGAAGGGCGAGGAAAAGCGCAAGCGAATTCAAGAGCTTCTTGACCAGATCGAAATGGGCAAAGGCTATGAGAATCGCTATCCCGCCGAACTGTCGGGCGGGCAAAAGCAGCGTGTCTGCATCGCTCGCGCGCTTGCGGCAAAGCCCAAGCTGATCATCTGTGATGAGGTGACCTCGGCTCTTGACCCGCTGGTGGCGGATGGCATCCTCAAGCTGCTCTTGGAATTGCAGGCCCAGCAGCAGGTGGCCTATCTCTTCATCACCCACGATCTGGCAACGGTCAAAGCCATCGCTGACAAGATCGCTGTGATGTACAAGGGAGAGGTCCGCCGCTATGGCAGCAAAACCGATGTGCTGACCCCGCCGTTTGATGATTACACCGATCTCCTGCTCTCTTCGGTGCCCGAAATGCGCCTTGGCTGGCTGGAAGAGGTGCTGGCCCATCGCAAGATGGAAAGCGCCGGAAACTGACATCATCTGTTCATAAATATCCCCGCCGGAGGCGCACGGCGGGGCTGGGAGATACCGCATGCCGAATGGGCGCAAACTGCTGCTGATCATCCTTGACGGGGTGCCCTATGCCAACTGGCGGCGGCTGTTCGGCAATCTGGAAGGATGGGTCGCCCATGGCGACGCACGGGTGTGGCGGATGCGGGCGGTGCTGCCGTCAACCTCTGCCTGCTGCTATGCCTCGATCCACACTGGGGTTCCACCGCAGGTTCACAAGATCTGGGATAATGCGAGCATCCGGCGGCTGGAATTTCCCGATATTTTCAGCGAGGCGACCAAGGCCGGCCTGAAAACCGGGGCGGTGACGCATTCCTATTGGTCCGAATTCTTCAACCGCGCGCCTTTCGATGTGGTGCGTGATATTGAATATGACGAACCACAAGGCCCGATCACCCATGGGCGGTTTCACACCATGCACGGCTATGGCCATGTGAACCAGATGACCCCCGCCGATTACGACCTGTTCGGCACGCTGACCCGGCTGGCCGAGGTGAAGGGCATCGACTACGGCATCCTGCATACCTGCACGCTGGACAGCATGGGCCACCGTTTCTATCACGATTGCGAAGAGATGGACGACGCGTGCTTCAAGATGGATGCCACGCTGGCGCCGTTCATCGACCGCTGGCGGATGGCGGGGTATGAGGTGATCGTCACCGCCGATCACGGGCAGGACGTCCGCGGCCATCACGGTGGGACGACCGAGGCGCAGCGCGACTTTGCCTTCTATTACTTCGGCGATGCCGAGATGCCGGGGCCGGATGTGGTGCTGGACCAGCTTGCGCTGGCCCCGTCGATATTGACGCGGCTGGGGGTGGCGGTGCCGGATAGCATGAAAGCCGCGCCCTTCATGGTGGCGTAAGACGCGGGGGCCTGCCCCCGCACCCCCGGAGTATTTTTGCCAAGAGGAAGGGATCAGGCGGCGTAGTCTGACCCTTTGACATCCAGCAGCGCCTTGATCTCGCGCAGGTGGGCGTTGGCAAAGCCCGGATAGGCCTCCCATTCTTGGGCGGTTTTTTCGGCCACGGCATCGGGCAGCAGGCGCAACTTTTGCCCGGTTTGCAGGGCGCGGATATAGGTTTCGGCGGCGCGCTCGAAGTAATACAGCCGGTTGAAGGTTTCGGCGACGGTCTGGCCGATGATCAGCACGCCATGGTTGCCCATGATCATCGTCGTCACCTTGGGGTCGGCCAGCATATGCACGCAGCGTGCGGCCTCTTCTTCAAACGCCATGCCGCCGTAATGATCATCGACCACATGGCGGCCAAAAAACATCGCGGTGTTCTGGTCAATCGCGGGCAGGTGGCTGTCGGCCAGGCTGGCCAGCACGGTGGCGTGGATCGAATGGACATGCATCACGCAGCGGGCATGGGGCAGGGCGCGGTGGATGCTGCCATGCAGGCCCCAGGCGGTCGGGTCGGGGGCATCGGGGCGGTCCATCGTGGCGGGGTCGTTCGCGTCCAGTTCCAGCAGATCGCTGGCCTTGATGCGGCTGAAATGGCGGCCGTTGGGGTTGATCAGAAAGCGAGAGCCGTCGTCGTTCACCGCCAGCGAGAAGTGGTTTGCCACAGCCTCGTGCATGTTCAGATGCGCCGTCCATTGGAAGGCGGCGGCCATATCGACGCGCTCGGCCAGATGGGTCAGGTTGGTGTGGGCGTTCATTTGGTCTCTCCTTGGGGCCACTGGCCTTTGGCCATGGCAGACAGGGCATCGACGATGCGGGTGAAGCTGGCGGCGGCGCGCGGCACGGTGTGGCGCGCGCGCAGATAGGCATGGACAAGGCCCGCCTCCTCGACCCAGAGGGCACAGCCCCCGGCGGCGGTTATCTTTGCGGCATAATCGCGGGCGTCATCGGCCAAGGGGTCACATTGCGCCGAAATCGCCAAGGTGGGCGGCAGGTCAGAAAAATCCGTGTCCTGCAAGGGGCTTACGGTGGCATCGCCTTGCGGGGATGGGGCGCCGTGGCGGATGTTCTTGTAAAACAGCACATCGTCGCGGGTCAGCATCGGCGCATGGGCATGCGTTAGATAGCTGCCCTTGTCGCTATCCCCACCTAGGCCCGGATAAGCCAGAACCTGCCCCAGAATTTTCACAGCCGTCCGGCGCAGGGCGTGGGCCACTGCGGCGCAGAGGTTGCCGCCCGCGCTGTCCCCGCACAAGAGGATCGGCCCGTCGGCCCCCACTGCGCGCGCCACCGCGATGCAATCGTCGAAGGCGGCGGGGTGCAGGTGTTCGGGCGAAAGCCGGTAATCGGCGCAGACCACGCCAAGGCCGGTTCGCACCCGGATTTCGGCGCAGATGTCATCATGGCTTTCCAGACCGCCGACTACAAACCCCCCGCCATGCAGATACAGCACCATCGGCCCCGGCCCGTCAAAGACACGGCAGGGCACACCGGCAATGGCCCTATCCTCGGCGACAACACCTGCCGGATAGCCGCGATGAAAGGCGCGGCACATCCGGTCATAGATCGCGCGCTGCTGGGCTATGGTCAGGGTGGCGGTATCGGGCGGATATTCCGCATCGGTCGCCTTGATGAAGGCCCAGGTCGGCTCGTCGATCATATTGCGATAGTCGGTCTGGCTCACGCTGGTCTCCTGCCGAGGCTTGGGGTTAATCTTGTCGCCGCAACAGATCGTTTCTTGTTTGAATACGGCAGAAATGCCGGGAAGCGTCCTTAGTTTTGCCATTCGCGGCCTGCAGCCTGCGATAGGGCAAGAATTCGAGGTCGCTATGCAGATCCTTCGTGGGCTAGAGCAGGAAAGTTCATCACCAGTCGGCTTTGGTTTGCATGTTTTGCTTGTTGCGGCGCAGAGCGCGGATCACACAATCGCGCATCGTCTGGCCGGGTTGGGCGGCATCATCGAGCGGCAAGATGAACTTTATTCCGCGCTGGATGCCATCATCGAATCGCCGCGCGACTATGGTCTGGTGGTGATCGATTGCGACAGCTTCGGCGGCTTGGAGCGGGGGCAGCGCGCCGTCGGTCTGCTGGGAGAGGCGGTCGGCAAGGTGCCGGTCATTCTGGTCAGCCGCGAATGCGCCCACCAGCAATTTCCGCAGGACCGGGCGATGGCCACGGTGCTGCGCGCACCCCTTTCGGCGGTGGCGATGCGGGTCGGGTTTGAGCATGCGTTGCGCGACCGCATGGCACTGCGTGAGTATGAACCGCAACGTCAGGTCTGATCTCGGGTTTCGATCACATGATCAGGTTTGGCGATCTTGTCGCCGCTGGCCTGACGTGGGTTGCAGATCAGCCTGCGCGGCAATCTTGCAATAATTCGATCAATTTGATCCAGATCTCTGATCAGACTTTCTGGGCTGCCAGCCGATGTTCGGCGTTATGGCGCGGGAAATAGGCCAGCAACATCACGAAAACGGCAGCTGTAAGGCCAGTTCCGCTCCAGATTGCAAGGGCTGCAAGGGCGGTGGCCCCGCAAAAAACGGCGATTGTCGCCGCTACGAAGCCAAATATGCCACCCAAGATTACGGATACCACGGCCATCGCAAAACCCCTTGTCTTTGGGGTATTTGGGCGCAGGATTCGGGCGCAACTGTGGCGCAGTTGCGGTGAGGTTGCGCCTATAACCGGCGTCGGGCACGCAGCGCGGCACCAATTGTGCCATCATCCAAGTAGTCCAGCTCGCCGCCGATCGGCACGCCTTGCGCCAGAGAGCTGATCTGGACCGTCGTCTCGGTCAGGGCATCGGCGATGTAATGTGCGGTGGTCTGGCCATCGACCGTGGCATTCAGCGCCATGATCACCTCGCAGATGCCCTCATCCGCGACACGCCGCACAAGGCGCGGAATGCCCAGTTCGTCCGGTCCCAGCCCGTCCAGCGCCGAAAGGGTGCCGCCCAGAACATGATAGCGCCCCTTGAAGGCGCCGGTCCGCTCCATCGCCCACAGGTCGGCAACGTCTTCCACCACGCAAATCTCGCCGGTGGCGCGGTCGGGGTCGGCGCAGATCGGGCAGATATCGGCGGTGCCGATATTGCCGCAAACCGTGCAATCGCGTGCGTTCAGGGCCACGGTCGCCATGGCCTGCGCCAAGGGGGCCATCAACTGCCCGCGACGCTTCAAAAGCGCCAGAACCGCACGGCGGGCCGAACGGGGGCCAAGCCCCGGCAGCCGCGCCATCAGTTCGATCAGCGCTTCGATCTCGCGGGTGTTGTCCATTCAGAACGGCAGCGGCATGTTCGACGGCAGGCCAAGCGCCTCGGTCAGCTTGCGCATCTCTTCGATGTTACGCTCTTGCCCGCGCGATTGGGCATCCTTGATCGCGGCAAGGATCAGGTCTTCCAGCACTTCCTTTTCGGTCGGCACCAGAATGGAGGCGTCGATGTCGAGGCCCGTCACCTCGCCCTTGGCCGTGGCGCGGGCCTTGACCAGACCGGCCCCGCTTTCGCCGATCACGACGGTGCGGGCCAGTTGCTCTTGCAAATCGGCCATCTTGCCCTGCATTTCGGTGGCGGCCTTCATCATCTTGGCCATGTCGCCAAGATTGCCCAACCCTTTCAGCATCTCGTCACTCCTTTGAAATCTGGCGTCTAGATAGGCATCGCCCGCGGTTTGGGCAATATTCGCCGCTAGCCGTCCTCGAACGGATCCCATTCATCTTCCACCTCGGGCAGCGCCTCGGCGGCGGCTTCGGCAACCAGTTGTTCCGGGGTGCGGATTTGGGTGATCCGCGCGCCGGGGAACGCCGTCAGCGCGGCCTGCACCAGCGGGTTCTGCATCGCCTCGGCGCGGGCCTCGTCTTGTTCGCGCTCACGCTCTTCGGCAATTGTCGGCTGGCCGCCAGACCCTACGACCGAGACACCCCAACGTTGCCCGGTCCAGCCCTGCAAGCGCTGTGACAGGCGGGCGGCAAGGTCCGCCGGAGCATTGGGCGCAGGTTCAAACTCGATCCGGCCGGGGGCGAAATGCACCAGACGGACGCCGGTTTCGACCTCCATCAAAAGCTTCATATCGCGCTTGTCGCGGATCACCTCGGCCAGTTGGGCAAAGCTGGCGATCAGGGGCACAGCGCCATGGGCCAGCGCGGGGGCGGCGGCCTGCATGGTCGGGCCGCGCATCGGCGCCATGGGTGCGCGCATAACCGCGCCATGCACGGTGGTGCCACCGCCGCCCGCGGGCGCGCCGCCGGTTGGGCCAGGCGGGCGCGGGTCGGTCGTCAGCTTGCGGATCAGAGTTTCGGGGTCGGGCAGGTCGGCGACATGGGTCAGCCGGATCACCGCCATTTCGGCGGCCATCATCGCATTGGGGGCCAGTGCCACCTCTTCAATCGCCTTCAGCAGCATCTGCCACATCCGGCTAAGCGACCGCACCGGCAGCCGCGCCGCCATGTCCTGCCCGCGCATCCGTTCGGCGGGCGGCACGGTGGGGTCTTCCGCCGCCTCTGGCGTGATCTTCAGCACCGAAATCCAATGCGTGATCTCGGCCAGATCACGCAGCACGGCCATCGGGTCGGCCCCGTCGGAATATTGCCCCGACAGTTCCGACAGCGCCGCCGCCGCCTCTCCGTGCATGATCAGGTCGAACAGGTCCATCACGCGGCCCCGGTCGGCCAGCCCCAGCATGGCGCGGACCTGAACGGCGCTGGTTTCGCCCTGACCATGTGAAATCGCCTGATCAAGCAGCGAGGTCGCATCGCGCGCCGACCCTTCCGCCCCGCGGGTGATCAGGGCCAGCGCATCGTCGGAAATCTGCGCATTTTCCGCCGTGGCGATCTTTTGCAGCAGGGCAATCATGACCTCTGGCTCGATCCGCTTCAGATCAAACCGCTGGCAGCGCGACAGGACGGTGACCGGAACCTTGCGGATCTCGGTGGTGGCAAAGATGAATTTCACATGGGCGGGCGGTTCCTCCAGCGTCTTCAACAGGGCGTTGAAGGCGGCGGTCGACAGCATGTGAACTTCGTCGATGATATACACTTTGAACCGGGCCGATGCGGCGCGATAGTGAACGGAATCAATGATTTCCCGAATGTCGCCCACGCCAGTTCTGCTGGCGGCGTCCATCTCCATCACATCGACATGGCGGCCCTCGGCAATCGCGCGGCAGGGTTCGCATTGGCCACAGGGTTCGGTTGTCGGGCCGCCCGTGCCATCGGGGCCAACACAGTTCAGCCCCTTGGCGATGATGCGGGCGGTGGTGGTTTTCCCCGTGCCCCGGATGCCCGTCATGATGAAGGCATGCGCAATGCGGTCGGCCGCGAAGGCGTTTTTCAGGGTCCGCACCATCGCCTCTTGCCCCACCAGATCGGCGAAAGTTTCGGGGCGATATTTGCGGGCAAGAACCTGATAGCCTTGCTCGGGATGGTCTTGCATCTTGCCTCGCGGGATTCGTATTCAGGCCAAGGTAAGGTGCCGGGGCGGCGGCGTAAACCGCCCTGCAAAAGGATGGGCGGAATGGCTGTGAAGATTGCGGTGCTGGTGGTGTCGGACCGGGCCTCGAAAGGCGAATATGAGGACCGGGGTGGCCCTGCCGTCGAAGAGTGGCTGCGGCGGGTGATCACATCAGAGATCGAGGTGCAGCGCCGGATTGTGCCGGATGGGGTGGACAGCGTTTCGGCGGCGCTGGTCGATCTGGCCGATGTTTGGGGCGCGGGGCTGGTGCTGGTCACGGGCGGCACCGGCCCTGCGCCCCGCGACCGGACGCCAGAGGCGGTGGCCGCGGTGGCAGAGTTTGATTTGCCGGGTTTTGGCGAGGCGATGCGGGCCGCGAACCTCAAGGTGGTGCCCACGGCGATCCTGTCCCGGCAGGGCGCATCTGTCCGGGGTAGCACGCTGATCATCACTCTGCCGGGCAGCCCCAATGCGATTGGAACCAGTCTGGAGGCGGTCTTCGCCGCCGTGCCCTATTGTCTGGATCTGATCGGGGCGGGGCGCGTCGAAACCGACCCCGCTGTGATCAAGGCGCGCCGGCCCAAGGGCGCCTGACCGCGAAAGGCCCGCCGTCGGGGCGGGCCTTTGCGGGGGTCAGAAGTAGCCGAACACATAGAGCAGAATGATGACGAACAGGGGCACGCCCATGAACCAAGCGATGATGCCTTTCATGTGATCCTCCTTTGGTTGCTCTATGGAGATAGGGCGGATCGCATGGCGGCACAGGGCAGGCGGCGGCTTTTGGCCGATGGAGTGCGGCGGTTGGTGCGTGCAAAGCACGCACCCTACAGGCATACGTCCGGGGATTTGGCGGTAGGGTGGATGATTTCACGCACCAAACGGCGCGGCCATCTACCCCCGGTCGATTTCGGCGCCCCTTACCGACTAAACCGCTTGTACTTCACCCGCTTCGGTTCCAGTGCATCTGGCCCCAGACGACGCACCTTGTCGTCCTCATAGGCCTGGAAGTTGCCTTCGAACCATTCGACATGGGCATCGCCTTCGAACGCCAGAATATGGGTGCAAAGGCGGTCGAGGAAGAAACGGTCGTGGCTGATGATGATGGCGCAGCCGGCGAACTCCTCGATGGCGGATTCCAGCGCTTGCAGGGTTTCCACGTCCAGATCGTTGGTCGGTTCGTCAAGCAGCAGCACGTTGCCGCCGGATTTCAACAGCTTGGCCATGTGAACGCGGTTGCGTTCCCCACCCGACAGTAACCCGACCTTCTTTTGCTGGTCGGTGCCCTTGAAGTTGAACGCGCCGGTGTAGACGCGGCTGTTCATCTGCATGTCGCCCAGGTGGATCACTTCGGCCCCGCCTGAGATTTCCTCCCAGACGTTCTTGTCCGGGTCGAGCGCGTCGCGGCTCTGATCGACATAGGCCAGCTTGACCGTGGTGCCCAGGGTGATGGTGCCTTCATCGGGCTGTTCCTGCCCGGTGATCATGCGGAACAGGGTCGATTTGCCCGCACCGTTCGGCCCGATCACGCCAACAATCGCCCCCGGCGGCACGGTGAACGACAGGTTCTCGATCAACTGCTTGTCGCCCATGTGCTTTTTCAGCCCTTCGACCTCGATCACCTTGCTGCCAAGGCGTTCGCCGTTCGGGATGATGATCTGCGCGCTGCTGGAGCGTTCCAGCACGGTCTGACCGGCCATTTCGTTATAGCGCGCAATACGGGCCTTGCCCTTGGCCTGACGGGCCTTGGCGCCAGAGCGGATCCACTCCAGTTCCTTTTCCAGCGCCTTTTGCTTGGATTTGTCTTCGCGGGCTTCCTGCTGCATCCGCTTGGCCTTCTGGTCCAGCCAGGCAGAATAGTTTCCTTCGTATGGAATGCCGCGACCACGGTCGAGTTCGAGAATCCAGCTGGTGATGTCATCCAGGAAGTAACGGTCGTGGGTGACGATCAGGATGGTGCCCTTGTAGTCGATCAGGTGCTTTTGCAGCCAGGCGATGGATTCGGCGTCAAGGTGGTTGGTCGGTTCGTCCAAGAGCAGCATGTCGGGCTTTTCGAGCAGCAGCTTGCACAGGGCGACACGGCGGCGTTCACCGCCCGACAGGGTTTCCACATCGGCATCATCGGGCGGGCAGCGCAGGGCGTCCATGGCGACGCCAACGGTCGCCTCCAGCTCCCACAGGTTTTCGGCGTCGATCTGGTCTTGCAGGGCGGCCATCTCGTCGGCCGTCTCGTCGGAATAGTTCATCGCCAGTTCGTTATAGCGTTCCAGCACGGCGGTCTGCTTGGCCACGCCCAGCATGACGTTGCCCTTCACATCCAGCGTCGGGTCAAGCTGCGGTTCCTGCGCCAGATAGCCGACCTTGGCGCCCTTGGCGGCCCAGGCCTCGCCTTTGAAATCCTTGTCCATGCCGGCCATGATTTTCAGCAGGGTCGACTTACCCGCCCCGTTCACGCCGACAACGCCGATCTTCACGCCGGGCAGAAAGTTGAGGTGAATACTCTCAAAGCACTTCTTGCCGCCCGGATAGGTCTTGGAGACGTTCTCCATGTGGTAGACATATTGATAGCTGGCCATGGGCTGCTCCTGATCGCTGGTTGGCACCCATGTAGCGACTGGGGGCCTTGCCTGCAACGGTTGCTCTGGGGTCAGAGCGGCTTGGCAAACCAATGCGTCGCCGGAAAGCCGGTATAGGGGGCGATTGGGGTCCAGCCGCTGCGTTCGTAAAGGGTGATCGCCTCGGCCAGGGCGGCGTTGGTGTCGAGCTTCAGCGCGCCGTAGCCAAGGGCGCGGGCCTGATCTTCAACCGCGCGCATCAGGCGGCGGGCAAGGCCAAGGCCACGGGCGGCGGGGTCGACCCACAGGCGCTTTACCTCGGCCACGCCGGGCTCCAGCGGTTTCAGCGACACGCACCCCACCGGCAGCCGGTCGCACCAGGCCAGCAGAAAGGTGCCGTGGGGCGGGCGGAACAGGGGGGCATCAGGATCGGGGTCTGGAACATGCGCCGTGCTGATACCGCTGATCTTGTCCGACAGCAGGGCGAAATAGGCGGCAAGGCAGGCGCGGGCAGAGGGGTCTGTGGGATCGGCGGGGCGAATGTCGATCCGGTCGGCGTTCAGCGTCACGGCCACAAGGTCCATCGCCGCCAGCAGAGCGTCGCGGTGGCGCGGCGCGCGGGCCAGAATTGCCCCAGCCATCTGGTCATTCAGCCGATCATATTCGGCGCGCTCGGCCTGCCCGCGCTCGGTCAGGGTGGCGCGGCGGCGGCGGCGGTCGGCTGGATCGGGTTCAAGCTGCGCCAGACCTTCGGCCTCCAGCCCGCGCAGGATGCGGCTGAGAAGGCCGGAATCAAGCGCCAGCTCGGCCCGCAGGTCGGCCACATCGCGCCCAGCCTCTCCAATCGCCCATAGAACCCGTGCGGCCCCCAAGGGGCGGCCGCGGCCAAGAAAGGATTCCTCCATCGCGCCGGTCTCGCGGGTCACGGCGCGGTTGAAACGGCGGATACGGGCAAGGGTTTCGGGCATCGCGGACTCGTATCAGTAATTTATCTGATATTAGTCAGATAATATCGCGCCGCAATCCCCTTCCTCTTGGCAAAAATACTCTGGGGGTCCGGGGGAAACCCCCGGCGGTCTGCCGTCTTTCTTAAACATCAACTTTTCTTGACAGTCACCGCCGCCGCCCCGAAACAGACGCAAGGGGCAAGGCAACAGGAGGCCCGGCAGATGCGGCAGGGCTTTCCGGGGGCGGTTCCGGGCATGGTGATCGGCCTACTGGGCGGATCGTTCGATCCCGCACATGAAGGCCATGCCCATATCACGCGAGAGGCGCTAAAGCGGCTGGGGCTGGATCAGGTGTGGTGGCTGGTGACCCCAGCCAACCCGCTTAAGGCCCGCCAGCCCGCCCCCATGGCCAACCGGCTGGCGCGGGCGCGGCAGGTGATGCAGCACCCCCGGGTGAAAATCACCGAACTGGAGACGCTGCTGGGCACCCGGCTGACCGCCGATACCATCCGGCAATTGCGGCTGATCTATCCCGGCGTCACCTTTGTCTGGCTGATGGGGGCCGACAATCTGGTGCAGTTTCACAAATGGGCCCGCTGGCGCGAGATTTTGAATGACGTGCCGGTTGCGGTACTGGCACGCCCGGGCAGCGGCGTGGCGGCGCGGCTGTCGGTTGCGGCGCGAACCTACGGCAGTCACCGGGTGACGCGGGGCAAGGCGCTGGCCCTTGACCCGCCGCCCTCGTGGTATTTCGTCGATCTGCCGATGAACGACGCCTCTTCCACCGAAATCCGCGCGCGGGGCGAATGGAGAAGCGGCTCGGTTCCCGCGCGGACCACAAAGCCGTGAGCGCTGCTAGATCGGCGCGCCCCCGCCCGCTAGGCAAAGGGCGCGGAGGTGGAATCGTGACCCATGACCTGACTCGCCGTGGCCTGCTGGCCGCGCTTTTGGCCAGCGTGGCCACGCCGCTGTTAGCCGAGGCCCCCCGCACCTCGCAGCGGCCCCTGTCGCGATCCTTGACGCATGGTCAGGCGGCAACCCCGGTGGCGGCAGTGCCGCAGGCCGGGCTTGCCGATCTGGTGGGGGCGGCCGATCTGGGCGGGGCAACATCTGTCGTGGTACTCGATGCCCGCACGGGAGAGGTGCTGGAAGTGCATAGCCCCGAAACCGCGCTGCCGCCTGCAAGTGTGGCCAAAACCATCACATCGCTGTTCGCGCTGGAAAAACTGGGCCCGGATCATCGGTTTTCAACCACCGTGCTTGCCACGGGTCCGGTGGTCAAGGGCGTGGTGCAGGGCGATCTGGTGCTGGTGGGCGGGGGGGATCCGACGCTGGGCACCGATGATCTGGGCGATATGGCGGCGCGGTTAAAGGCGCGCGGCGTGCGAGGGCTGACCGGGCGCTATCTGGCCTGGGACGGCGCATTGCCAAGGATCGAGCGGATCGCGGCGGACCAGCCCGATCATGTCGGCTATGATCCGGGCCTTTCTGGGCTGATCCTGAACTTTGGCCGGGTTTACTTTGAATGGAAGCGGGCGGGCAGCGGCTATAATCTGTCGATGGATGCGCGGGGCGAACGCTTTGCGCCGCAGATCGACCTGACGCGGATGGCGGTGGAAAACCGCGAGGCGCCCTTGTTCACCTATCGCCTTGGCCAATCGACCGAGGATTGGACGGTGGCGCGAGAGGCGCTTGGCGCCGATGGCAGCCGCTGGCTGCCGGTGCGCCGCGCCGGGCCCTATGTGGCCGAGGCGTTCCGCGGCCTTTGCGCGATGCAAGGCATCACGCTGCCCCCGCCCGAGATTGTGGCGGCGCTGCCCGCAGGAACGGAACTGGCCCGCAAGGACAGCGAGCCTTTGGCCGTGGTGCTGCGCGGCATGCTGCGCTGGTCCACCAACATCACCGCCGAGGCCGTGGGCCTGGGTGCCAGCGAGGCGGCCAGTCTGGCCGTGTCGGGGCAGGTGATGACCGATTGGGCGCGCGCCAATCTGGGCCATCCGGGTGATTTCGTTGACCATTCCGGCCTTGGGTCGCAATCGCGCGTCACCGCCTTGGGTATGGCGCGGGCGCTGGTGGCGGGGCGGGGGCGGCCGGGCGGGGCGCATCTGCCGGGCATCCTGCGCGAATTTGGCCTGACGGATGACAAGGGCAAGGCGATGAAGGACAGCAAGGTCCGCGTGCGGGCGAAAACCGGCACGCTGAACTTTACCTCTGGCCTTGCCGGGTTCATCCAGCCGCCAGCGGGCCGCGAACTGGCCTTTGCGATCTTTTCATCGGACATAGACCGCCGCGCCGCCCTGCCGATGGCCGACCGCGAAGAGCCGCCGGGCGGCAAGGCCTGGCTGAAACGCGCGCGGCGCTTGCAGGCGCAACTGGTGCGGCGCTGGGCGGAAAGCTACTGCGCCTAGGGCTTTGCCAGCGCCCCCCTAGCGTGGCGGCCACTGTCACCGCATATGCCGTACCCGCGCGCCCCATTCGATGGCAGCGGCGTGCAACCGGTCAATGTGCAATTCATCCCGCACCTCTTCCAGCATGCGCAGTTCGGTCTGGTTATGCAGGCCATCGGCGGTGACAACGTCGCAGGCCAGTGCATAGGCGGTTTCATAAAGGCGTTCTGGCAGCGCCTCTCGGATCAGGCCGAACAGGGCATCTAGGCCATCCTCCTCTTCGAACAGGTCAAAGACGATCTGGCTGATCCGGCGAAGGCGGTCGGCGTCATAATCGGCAAAAACCGGCATATGGTTGATCATGCGTGTGATCGCCACCAGCTCGGCGGTGCGCATGTTCTGATCCGAGGCCGAGCAGGCCACCATTACGGCAATCAGCGCATCCTGGGGCGACATCGGGGGGGTATCGGGCATCTATTCCTCCTGCTTCGGACGGCAGATTATTGACGCCCCGCCGGGGGGGCAATAGAGGACCATGGTCCGGGCGGCACGGGGCCACCCGGGGGGTTTAAGGATTTGGCGATGACCACCCTGCGCGATGCGGCAATGAAATCGAAGGCCTGGCCCTTTGAAGAGGCGCGCGCGCTGCTCAAACGGTATGAGAAAAAGGCACCGGAAAAGGGCTATGTGCTGTTTGAAACCGGCTATGGCCCCTCGGGCCTGCCGCATATCGGCACCTTCGGAGAGGTGGCGCGCACCACGATGATCCGCCGCGCGTTCGAGGTGATTTCCGACATCCCGACCCGGCTGATCTGTTTTTCCGATGATGTGGACGGCATGCGCAAGGTGCCGGAAAATGTGCCCCAGCAAGAGATGCTGCGCCAGCACATGCAAAAACCGCTGACCTCGGTGCCTGACCCCTATGGCGAATACGCCAGCTTCGGCGACCACAACAATGCCATGCTGCGCCGGTTCCTTGATACCTTCGGGTTCGAGTATGAGTTCTATTCGGCGACCGAGTTCTACAAATCGGGCCGGTTCGACGACACCTTGCGGCTGGCCGCCGAACGCTATGACGCGATCATGGCGATCATGCTGGCTTCCTTGCGAGAGGAACGCCAGCAGACCTATTCCTGCTTCCTGCCGATCCACCCCGAAACGGGGCGAGTGCTTTATGTGCCGATGAAAGAGGTGAATGCCAAGGACGGCACCATCACCTTTGACGACGAGGATGGCCGCGAATGGACGCTGCCGGTCACCGGCGGCAACGTAAAGCTGCAATGGAAGCCCGATTTCGGCGCCCGCTGGGCCGCGCTGGATGTCGATTTCGAGATGTATGGCAAGGACCATTCGACCAACACCCCGATCTATGACGGCATCTGCGAGGTGCTGGGCGGCAAGAAGCCGAACCATTTCACCTACGAGCTGTTTCTGGATTTCGAAGGCCAGAAGATTTCCAAATCCAAGGGCAACGGCCTGACGATCGACGAATGGCTGACCTATGCCGCGTCGGAATCGCTGTCCTATTTCATGTATCAAAAGCCCAAGACGGCCAAGCGGCTGTGGTGGGATGTGATCCCCAAGGCGGTGGATGAATACCACCAGCAGCTCAAGGCTTATCCGACGCAGGATGCGGACCAGCAGGTGAACAACCCGGTGTTCCATATCCACAATGGCAAGCCGCCCGAAAGCCATATGGTGGTGTCTTTCGCCATGCTTTTGAACCTCGCCTCGGTTGCCGGGGCCAAGGATGCGGCGGGGCTCTGGGGCTTTATCAAGCGCTATGCGCCAGAGGCCAGCCCCGAGACCAACCCTGACCTTGATGCGGCAGCGGGCTATGCCGTGCGCTATTACGCCGACAAGATCGCCCCCAGCCGCAGCTTCCGCCTGCCGACGGACATGGAGCGCGCGGCGATACTTGACCTGCGCGCCCGCCTTCTGGCCCATGAAGGCAGCCACAGCGACGAAGAGTTGCAGAACATCTGCTATGCTGTTGGCAAAGACCACGCCTTTGACCCGTTGCGCGACTGGTTCAAGGCGCTGTACGAGGTGCTACTGGGCGCATCCGAAGGCCCGCGCTTTGGTGGCTTTGTCGCCCTCTATGGCGTGCCGGAAACCGTGGCGCTGATCGACCGGGCGCTGGCGGGCGAACTCGTCGGCTGACCGGGCGAAGCCGGGGGTTTCACACCCCCGGACCCCCGTGGGATATTTAGAGAAGGGGAAGAGAAAGAGCCGCGTCTTTTGGCCTTCCCCTTCTCTAAATATCCTCGGGGGGTGCGGGGGGCGAAGCGCCCCCGCCTCTATGGTCAGACACTGGGCGCGGGTGCGCCGCCTTCGAACCGGTTGCCGTGGCGATAGTCGCAAGGCGCCTCTTGCATCTGCAAATGCAGGCAGTTGCCGGTATAGGGGTGCGCGCGGGCGAGGTCTTCGTCGAAATCAATGCCAAGGCCGGGCGCATCGGGGGCGAGGATATAGCCGTCCTCCCATTTCAGGGTGTTCTTGATCAGTTTCAGGTGGAAATCGCCACCCTTTTGAATGGTTTCGGCGATCAGCAGGTTGGGGATCGAGACCGAGAGGTGGACATTGGCCGCCCATTCCACCGGCCCGGCATAAAGGTGGGGGGCCATTTCGGCGTTGAAAATCTCGGCGATGGCCGAGAGCTTCTTCGCCTCTAGAATACCGCCCAGACGGCCCAGTGCGGGTTGCAGGATTTTCACGCCGCCTGCGCGCAGCAGCATGCCGAATTCGGTCTTGGTGGTCAGCCGCTCGCCGGTGGCCAGTGGGATGCGGACCTGCCGCGCGACCTCGGCGAATTCCAAGAGATTGTCGGGCGGGATCGGCTCTTCGTACCAAAGGGGATTATAGGGTTCCAATTCGCGCCCCAGCCTGATCGCGCCGGGGGTGGAGAACTGGCCATGGGTGCCGAACAGCAGGTCGGCACGGTCGCCCACCGCTTCGCGGATCGCCTTGCAGAACGCGACTGACCGGGAGATGTCGCTCATCGCGGGGTTATGGCCGCCGCGGATGGTGTAGGGGCCGGCGGGGTCGAATTTGACGGCTGTGAAACCCTCGGCCACGCAGCGCGCGGCCTCTTCCGCCTGCCAGTCGGGGTTGACCCAGAATTCGGCGGCGTCTTGGTCAGGGCGGGGGTAAAGGTAGGTATAGCTGCGCACCCGTTCATTCATCTTGCCGCCCAACAGCGCCCAGACGGGCCGGTTGCGCGCTTTGCCCAAGATATCCCAGCAGGCGATTTCAAGGCCCGCAAAGGCGCCCATCACCGTGGGGTCGGGGCGCTGGGTGAAGCCGCTGGAGTAAACGCGGCGGAACATCAGCTCCAAGTTCTCGGGGTTTTCGCCTTGCATGTGGCGTTCGAAGACATCCTCGATCACCGCGCGCATCGCCTTTGGGCCGACGGTCGAGGCATAGCATTCGCCGTAACCGACGATGCCGGTATCGGTGGTGATCTTTGGGAAGATCCAGTAGCGGCCGCCCCAGCCGGGGGCCGGGGGGGCGACGATGAAGATTTCGAGGTCTTGCAGTTTCATGGAAATACCTCCGCTTTGACGGAAGTTTGGGCGGGCCGGGCAGAATGGGCTGGCCTGTCAGCGACGAAAATTGTCGCTTAGATCGCGGATGGTGGTGGCAAGGCGCGCGGGCATGGCGAGGAAAGGGGAGTGGCCGCAGGGCAGGGTGGCGGTCAGCGGGATGCCTTGGGCCATGTGTTGCTGGCAAGCGATGGGAATGGCGCGGTCGGCCTCGCAGAAGATTGCGGCGCTTGGGCAGGCTGGGCGCGCGGGCAGGGCGGTTTCCTGCGGTGCGACGGGTTCGGCGCAGAGACGTGCCGAGGCGTCGGTGCAGTCGTGGAAAAAAATGTCGCGGGCGCGGTCGGGCTTGAAGGTGAAGCTGAGACGGTCGGAGACGACCGAGTAGCTGCCGGTCAGGCCCGCGCCGGGGCAGGCGCGGCGCAACTGGGCGATGGATTGGCCGGGTTGGGGGATGAAGGCGCAAAGGTAGATCAGGCCCGCCACCTTTTCGGGGGCGAGAAGGGCGGCGGCGGTGATGGCGAAGCCGCTTGCGGAATGGCCGACCAGCACGGTTGGGAGGCTGATGTGATCAAGGATCGCCTGTGCCTGATCCCTCAGCGTTGTGGGGCTGCCACTCCGGCCCGGCAGGTCGATGGCGTGGGCGGCGGGCAGGTGGGGCAGGACATCGTCCCAGATCCAGGCACCCAAGCCCGCGCCGTGAACCAGCAGCAGGTCAGCCATGGCCGATGGCGAACAGAAACTCGGTGACCGCCTGCGCATAGGCATCGGGCTGTTCGGTCATCGGCAGGTGGCCCGCGCCGCGGATCAGGCGAAACTGGTGGCCCGGCACCAGTTCGGCGGTTTCGCGCACAAGGTCTGGCGGGGTGGAGCCGTCATTGGTCCCGGCGATGGCCATAAGCGGCAGGCGCAGGGTGGCGGTGGTTTCATAAAAATCGGTGCCGGCGATGGCAGCGGCACAACCGCACCAGCCCTCAAGTGGGGTGGACTGGAATAGGGTGCGGATGGCCGGCGTGGCGGGGTTGGCCTGCCAGCCCCGACCAAACCAGCGCTCCATATTGCCATCGGCCAGCGCGGCAAGGCCGCTTTTGCGGGCCGTGTCGATCCGGGCCTGCCATTGCGCGGCGATGCCGATGCGGGCGGCGGTGTTCGACAGGATCAGGCCGCGCACCAGATCAAGCCGTTTGACCGCAAGGCCCTGTGCGATCATCCCGCCGATCGAAAGGCCCAGAACCACGGCCTCTTTCATCGCGAAATGCTCCATCAGGCGTTCGGTGTCGCGGATCAGGGCGCCCATCGAATAGGGCGCGGGCGGCACGTCTGACAGGCCATGGCCGCGCAGATCAAACCGCAGGATGCGGTGGCGGGGCAGGGCGGCGACCAGCCCGTCCCAAAGCGTATGGTCGGTACCAAGGGCGTGGATCAGCACAAGAGGCGGGCCGTCAGCGGGCCCGCTGACCGTGGCGTTCAGGCGCAGATCATTTAGCCAGACCAACATGTTACGCCGCCAGCGCGCGGGCAAAGATGCCCGGATCGACATTGCCTCCCGAGGCGGTGCAAATCACCGTTTCGGGCAGATCAGACGAAAAGAGGGCGGCGGCAAGGGCCACGGCGCCGCCGGGTTCCACCACGATGCGCAGATGGGCAAAGGCAAGGGCCATGGCGCGCAAGACCTGATCTTCGGTAACCACCAGCCCCGGCCCGCACAGGCGTTGCAGGATAGGGAAGGTCAGATCGCCCGGCGTGGGCGTGACGATGGCGTCGCAGATCGAACCGGACAGGGTGGCATTCCGTTGCCGCGTGCCCGTCGCCAGTGACCGGGCGGTATCGTCAAAGCCTTCGGGTTCGGCGGGGCGCACGCGCAGGCCGGGGGCGTGGGCTGCCAGCGCAAGGGCGATGCCAGCGGTCAGCCCGCCGCCGCCGCAACAGGTGAGGACATCGGCGGTGGTGACGCCCGCTTCGGTCGCCTGTTCGGCGATCTCCAGCCCGACGCTGGCCTGCCCGGCAATGACCTGCGGATCGTCATAGGGGCGGATCAGTGTCAGGCCGTGATTCGCCGCAAGGGCCGCGCCAAGGGCGTCACGGTCTTGGCGCGCGCGGTCATAAAGGACGACGGTGGCGCCATAGGCGCGGGTGTTGTCGATCTTTACGCCGGGCGCATCGGCAGGCATCAGGATGGTGCAGGGCGCACCATGGCGGGCGGCGGCAAGGGCCACGCCCTGCGCATGGTTGCCCGAGGAAAAGGCGATCACGCCGCGCGCGCGCTGATCGGGCGTCAGGGCCGAGACGGCGGACCAGCCGCCGCGAAACTTGAAGCTGCCGGTCCATTGCAGGCATTCGGCCTTTACGAACACCCGGCGGCCTGCGACCCGGTCCAGCAAGGGGGCATTCAGCAACGGCGTGCGGCGGCTGTGCCCGGCAAGGCGGGCGGCGGCGGCGTTGATCAGGTTTAGGCTGGCCATGCGACTGCCTTCAGGAATTGTACAATGGCATCAAGGCTTTCTGGCTCATCCAGAAAGGGCACATGGGCGCGGTCGGGCACGGTGGCCACGATCAGGTCTGGGCGGCGGCGGTGCATTTCAAAGACGGTCGCCTCGGACAAAAGGTCAGAGTTCATACCCCGGATCACGGCCAGCGGCAGGCCAGCGCAGGCATCGAACAGGGGCCAGAGGTCGGGCAGATCGGCCCGAAACGCGGCCAGAAAGCTGTCGCGCAGGGCCGGATCGTATTTGATGCGCAGGCCATCTGGCGTTTCGTGGTAATGGTGGCGCGCCTCTTCAAGCCAGCGGCTGTCGGGCACATTGGCGAAACCCGGCATGTTGCGCGGCAGGCGGGCGGCCAGTTCGGCGTGGGTTTTCGCCGCCGGATTGCGACCGACATAGTCGAAAATCCGCTCCAGTCCGCGGCGGTGCAACTCTGGCCCGACATCATTGAGGCAGAGGCCAAGCACTCGCCCCCGCGCCATGGCGGCCAACCCCATACCGATCATCCCCCCGCGAGAGGTGCCGATGATCGCGGCCTTGTCCACCCCCAGATGATCCAGCAGCGCCAGTGCATCCTGCCCCTCTTGCGGAACGGTATAGGTGGCGGCTCCGGTCCAGTCGCTTTCACCCCGGCCTCGATAATCCATGCGGATCAGGCGGATACCGGGCAGGTGCGGGGCGAGATAGTCGAAATCGGCCATGTTGCGGGTCAGCCCGGTCAGGCATAGCACGGGCGTGCCCTGACTCTGGTCAAGATAGGCCAGCCGGGTGCCGTCTGGTGTGGTGAAGAACTGGTTCATTCAACGTCTCCTGCCCAGCTAAACTGGCATGGCCAAGCTGGCACGGGACAGGCGTAGGGGGAAGGGGGTCAGACCAGGAAACCGCCGTCGCTGTCATCACCGGTCAGTTCGGTCAACGCATCGAAATCGGGGATGATGACGTGGCGCTTGCCCTCCAACTGGATCATTCCGTCCCGTTTCAGCGCCGACATCTGGCGGCTGACGGTTTCCAGCGTCAGGCCAAGATAATCGGCCATCTCTTCGCGGGTCAGCGGCAGATCAAAGGCCAGCGCGCCCTTGGCGGTGCGCAGCTTGAGGCTGGCATCACGCCGCGCGATGATGGCCAGCAGCGAGGCAATCTTTTCGCGTGCCGTCTTGCGGCCCAAAAGCAGCATCCATTCGCGAGCGGCGTCCAGTTCGTCCAGGGTCATCTCCAGCAGGCGCTGGGCGACATGGGGGGTGCGGGCAATCAGGTCTTCGAACGGTTTCTTGCGAAAACAGCACATCACCAGATCGGTGGTGGCGGTTACGTCATAGGCGGCGATTGAGCGACCGGGGCGGCCGACGAAATCCGATGGCAGCAACAGACCCACCATCTGGCGACGCCCGTCTTCCATGGTCTGGGTCAGAGTGGCGATGCCCGAGACGACCGAGGCCACGAAATCCATCCGGTCGCCCGACCAGACCACGGTCTGGCCGACCTGAAAGCTGCGATAGTATTTGATCTGTTCCAGCCGGGAAAGCTCATCCGAATCGCAGCGGGCACAGACGGCTCGGTGTCTGATGGGGCAATCGCCGCAATCATGCGAGAGAAGCTCTATATCGTGATGCGACATGCTGCCCCTGATTGATTTAGGTCAAGGCCCGGCAGGGGGCTTCATACCTAGATACGGGAATGAGCATTGAATCGCAACTGAAGGGGTTGGGGCTATTTGACGCCCGTGTGCCCCGTTACACTTCTTACCCCACCGCGCCGCATTTTGCCGGCGGGGTGACGCCAGAGGTGTTCGTGTCGTGGATCGAGGCGATCCCGGCTGGATCTGAAATCTCGCTGTATCTGCATGTGCCGTTCTGTCGGCGGCTGTGCTGGTTCTGCGCCTGCCGAACGCAAGGCACCTCGTCTGACGAGCCGGTGCGCGCCTATGCCCGTGTGCTGAAGGCCGAGATTGCCATGCTGAAGCGCCATCTTGCGCCGGGTGTGCGGCTGTCGCGCCTGCATTGGGGCGGGGGGACGCCGACCTTGATGCCCGCTGACATGATGCGCGATCTGGCCGATACGGTATTTCAGGCGGTGCCGATGGCCGAGGGGGCGGAGTTCTCGGTCGAGATCGACCCGAACGAGATTGACGCGGAGCGGCTGGATGCGCTGGTCGCCTCTGGCATGAATCGCGCCTCGATCGGGGTGCAGGATTTCGACCCGGAAATCCAGAAAACCATCGGGCGCGAGCAAAGTTATGAGCTGACGCGGGCTGTGGCGGACATGATCCGCGACCGGGGCGTCCGTAGCCTGAATGCCGACATCCTGTATGGCCTGCCACATCAGACGCGCGAACGGATTTCGGACTCGGTGCAAAAATTGCTGAGCCTGTCGCCCGACCGGGTGGCGCTTTATGGCTATGCCCATGTGCCGTGGATGAGCCGCCGTCAGCAGATGATCCCATCCGATTCGATGCCGACGCCCGAAGAACGGCTGGGTCTGTTCGAGGCAGCGCGGCAGTTGTTTGCATGGGACGGCTATGACGAGGTGGGGATTGACCACTTTGCCCGGCCCGGTGATGGGCTGGCTGTGGCGGCGCGCAAGGGGCGGCTGCGGCGGAACTTTCAGGGCTATACCGATGATCAGTCGCCGGTTCTGGTGGGGCTGGGTGCCTCCTCCATCAGCCGGTTTCCGCAAGGGTATGCCCAGAATGCCAGCGCCACGGCGGTCCATACCAAGGCGGTGCGCGAAGGCCGGTTCTCGACCCACCGAGGCCATGTGTTTCAGGGCGAGGACAAGATGCGCGCCCGGATCATCGAGGCGCTGATGTGCGATTTCCGGGTGGACATGGAGGAAATTCTGTCGGGGTTCGCGATTACCCCGGAACGACTGGACGGGATGTTCAGCATCGTGATGCGGGCCTTTCCGGGCATGGTGGCGCGCGATGCCGATGGCATTTCGATTCCGGTTCACGGTCGGCCGCTGACCCGGATGATCGCGCGGGCCTTCGATGCCTATGACCATGCCAAGGCGCAGCATTCGGCGGCGATTTAGGCGGCCCCCTTCCGAACCCTTCCTCTGACAGGGGGAGGGAGGTGCCTGTCAGGGCTTGGGTGCGAAACCTTCGACGAATTCGACCATGCGCGGCAGGCAGACGCCGTGCAGGTCGTAGTTTTCCAGAACGGTCTGGCGCGCTGCGAGGCGTTGGGGGGCGAAGCGGTCGGGGTGGGCGAGGGCTTCAGTCAGGGCACGGGACCAGCCCGGAATGTCGAAGAAATCCACCAGCGTGCCGTTCTTGCCGTGCTGGATCACCTCTTCAACCGGGGCGGTGGCCGAGCCGATGACATGGGCGCCGCAGGCCATCGCCTCGACCATCGACCACGACAGGACGAAGGGATAGGTCAGATAGGCATGGGCGCGGCTGACCTGCATCAGCGATATGAACTGCGGATAGGGCAGCTTGCCGACGAAATGGACGCGGGCCATATCCAGCTTGTCCTGCACCTCGGCCAGAAAGCGCTGTTTCCAGCCGGTTTCGCCGGGCGGGGCCGCGCCATAGCTGACACCATCGCCGCCGACAATCACCACCTGAGCCTGTGGCCGGGCGGCCATCACATCGGGCAAAGCACGCAGGAAGGTATGATAGCCGCGATAGGGTTCAAGGTTGCGGTTGACGAAGGTCAGCACTTCATCGCCCGCGCGCAAGAGCCGACCATCGGGCAGGGTGAATTGCGCCGCCGGTTCTGGGCGCAGGGTGGCGGTGTTCACACCGTCAAAGATCACGCGGATCATCTGCCGCAGGGCGGCTGGATAGGTTGACGCCTGCCAGTGGGTCGGCGACAGGCCCGCATCGGCATGGGTCAACGCCTGCCCCAGATAGGCGGCACGGCCCTGGGCGATCATCACCTGATCAAAGCTGCGGCTGCTGAATTCCGGGTCAAAGCCCACATCTGCACCGCGCCCGCGATAGTAGAATTCGGCATAGATGATCAGCTTGGCCTCGGGCCAGACCTCTTTCAGAAACAGCGTCTCGCCCCAGCCGGAATGGCCAATGATCACATCGGGCACATAGCCCTGCTGGCGCAGGTTCAGGGCGGCGCGGGCCACGGTGACGCCGCGATCGCTCATCATCGCATAGTTGCGGCCCAGCCGGGCGGCGGTGGGTTCGATGGGTTGGGCGGTGTGCTTGTAGCGCAGGGTTTCGATACCGGTCTGGCGCTGGTTCGTCGCATCGGTCAGGGCGCGGACCTGGTGGCCGCGTTTTTGCAATTCCGGGGCCAGATGCAGGAACTGGCCGGGGAAATTCTGATGGACGAACAGGATCTTCATGGGCCAAAGGCGGCGGCCAGCAGGGCGCGGGTATAGTCGGTTCGCGGCGCAGCAAACAGGGCGGCACTGTCGCCCGCCTCGACCACATCGCCCTCTTTCATCACCATCACATTGTGCGACAGCGCCCGCACGACGCGCAAATCGTGGCTGATGAAGATATAGGCCAGCCCATGCTTGCGCTGCAACTCGCGCAGCAGGTCCACGATCTGCACCTGAACCGTCATGTCCAAGGCGCTGGTCGGTTCATCCAGCACCACCAGTTTCGGCCGCAAGATCATGGCGCGGGCGATGGCGATGCGCTGACGCTGGCCGCCGGAAAATTCATGCGGGTAGCGATCGCGCATGTCGGGGTTCAGGCCAACCTCGGCCATGATCTCGGTCACCATCCGGTCGCGGTTCTGGCCCGGGGCAAGGGCGTGGATGCCCAGGCCTTCGCTGATGATTTCGGCGGCGGTCATGCGCGGCGAGAGGCTGCCGAACGGGTCTTGAAACACGATCTGCATATCGGCGCGCAGGGGGCGCAGGGCGCTGCCCGTCAGGCCCTGAATGTCGCGGCCCATCAGGGTGATGCGCCCTTCGGACTGGATCAGCCGCAGGATGGCAAGGGCGATGGTGGTCTTGCCGCTGCCGGATTCCCCCACGATACCAAGGGTTTCACCCGCACGGACCGACAGGCTGGCGTCGTTCACCGCCTTCACATGCCCGGTGGTGCGGCGCAGGAAACCGGCTGTGATGGGGAACCAGACGCGCAGATGTTCGGTGCGCAGGATTTCCGGGGCATTGGCGGGCAGGGGGTCTGGCAGGCCCTTCGGCTCTGCCGCCAGCAGTTTCTGGGTATAGGGATGCCGGGGGGCGGCAAAAACCTGTGCCGTCGGCCCCTGTTCCACAATCTCGCCGCCCTGCATCACGCAAACCCGGTCGGCGATGCGGCGGACGATGTTCAGATCGTGGGTGATGAACAGAAGCGACAGCCCTTCGGAGGCTTTGAGGTCGGCCAGCAGGTCCAGAATTTGTGCCTGCACCGTTACATCCAGTGCGGTGGTAGGTTCATCGGCGATCAGAAGTTCCGGGCCATTGGCCAGCGCCATGGCGATCATCACCCGCTGGCGCTGACCACCCGAAAGCTGATGCGGATAGGCGGTCAGGCGGCTTTCCGGGTTGCGGATACCGACCTTGGTCAGCAGATCCACGATGCGCGCGCGGGCGGCATCGCCTCGCAGGCCCTGATGCAGCGCAAGGCTTTCGCCCAGCTGCCGCTCGATCGTGTGCAAGGGGTTCAGCGAGGTCATCGGTTCCTGAAAGATGAAACTGATGTCATTGCCGCGCACCCGGCGCAGGTCATTTTCCGCAGCGCCGATCAGTTCCTTGCCCTGATACCTGGCCGACCCTTCAACCAAGGCGCTGTCGGTCAAAAGACCCACGGTGGACAGTGCGGTGACAGATTTGCCCGACCCGCTTTCGCCAACCAGCGCGACCGTCTCGCCCCGGCCCACGGTAAAGCTGACGCCTTTGACGGCCTCGATCACCCGGCCATCCTGCCGGAAGCTGATCTTCAGCCCCGAAACTTCCAGAACAGGCGCCGTCATTTAAAGGTCTTTCGCGGGTCGAAGGCATCGCGAACGCCTTCGAAGATGAAGACCAGAAGCGAGAGCATGATGGCAAAGGTAAAGAACGCCACAAAGGCCAGCGAGGGCACTTGCAGGTTCTGCTGTGCCTGCCGCGACAATTGTCCGAGCGAGGGCAGCGAGGGCGGCAGGCCGAAGCCCAGATAGTCCAGTGCGGCTAGGCTGCCGATGGTGCCGGTGACGATGAAGGGCAGCATGGTCAGGGTGGCCACCATGGCGTTGGGCAGCACATGGCGGACCATGATCACCCTGTCGGGCACGCCAAGCGCCTTGGCCGCGCGGACATATTCGAAATTACGGGCGCGCAGGAACTCGGCCCGGACAACGCCGATCAGGCTGGTCCAACCAAAGGCCACCATCAGAATAAGGAGAATCCAGAAGCTGCGTTCAAACACCGCAAAGATGATGATGATGGCGTAAAGCATGGGAATACCGGACCAGATTTCGAGGAACCGCTGAAAGACAATGTCTATCCAGCCGCCGAAATAGCCTTGCACCGCCCCTGCCGCGATGCCGATGACCGAGGTCAGCGCGGTCACGATCAGCGCAAAGCCCACCGACAGCCGAAAGCCATAGATCACGCGGGCCAGCACATCGCGCGCGGCATCATCGGTGCCAAGCAAGTGATCGGCATCGGGCGGCGACGGGGCCGCCTTGCCGCCCAGATCGCTGATCGTCTGATAGCTGTAGGGGATGGGCGCCCAGATCATCCGGCCCTTCTGAAACCCGTCCACCCCCGCGCCATAGCTGCCGTCCTTGACGCCGGCCAGAATGTCTTCGGGTGTATCGAAGCAATCGACCACGCCGCCTGTCACGATCAGGCACTGCACCTCTGGCGCGCGATAATTCGCCTCGGTCTTGAAGTCGCCGCCGAAATCCGCCTCGGAATAAAAGCGCAGAAAGGGCATCCGCCATTCGCCGCGATAGGTGACCAGCAGCGGTTTGTCGTTGGCCAGCAGTTCGGCAAACAGCGACAGGCCGAACAGGATCGCAAAGATGATCAGCGACCAATATGCCCGGCGGTTAGCCTTGAAATTGCGCCAGCGGCGCTGGTTCAGGGGAGAAAGCGCCATTATTTCCGCGCCTCGAAATCAATGCGGGGGTCAACCCAGACATACATCAAGTCGGACAGGATGCCGACCATCAGACCCATCAGCCCAAAGGCGAACAAGGTGCCGAAAATCACAGGGTAATCGCGTTGCAGCGCCGCCTCATACCCCAGCCGGCCAAGGCCATCGAGCGAGAAGATGTTTTCGATGATGATGCTGCCGCCAAAGAACACGCTGATGAAAAGGCTGGGAAATCCGGCGATGACGATCAGCATCGCGTTGCGGAAGACATGGCCGTAAAGCACCCGCCGCTCTGTCAGGCCCTTGGCGCGGGCGGTCATGACATATTGCTTTTTGATCTCATCGAGAAAGCTGTTCTTGGTCAGCAGGGTCATGGTGGCAAAGCTGGAAATCGTCATTGCGGTGACGGGCAGCGCGATGTGCCAGAAATAATCGATGACCTTGCCCCATGCCGAAAGCTGCGCCCAGTTGTCCGAGGTCAGGCCCCGCAGCGGAAAGATCTGCCAATAGCTGCCGCCCGCGAACAGCACCAGCAGCAGCACGGCAAACAACAGGCCCGGAATGGAATAGGCGGCGATGATGATGCCGCTGGACCAACTGTCAAAGGCCGATCCGTCGCGCACCGCCTTGCGGATGCCAAGGGGGATGGAAATGGCATAAGCGATCAACGTCGTCCAAAGACCAAGGGTGATCGACACGGGCAGGCGGTCGATGATCAGGCTGACAACGCTTTGCGATTTGAAATAGCTGTCACCAAAGTCGAACCGCACAAAGCGCCCCATCATGATGCCGAACCGCTCCAGCGCCGGAATCGCCTGTTTCGTGCAATCGGGGGCCTTTTGCGCGCCGGTAAAGCCGGGGGGGCAGATCCAGCGGGCAAAGCCGAACTCCACCTCCAGCTTGGCGCGGAATTCGGGGGGCAGGCCGCGCGCGCCGACATAGCCGCCTTTGCTTTTGTCATCACCCGGTTTGCTCTTCTGGGAAGACTGCGCCTCGGTGTCAGAGCCGCCGCCCAAAGCCTCCAGCACATCGCCATTGCCTTCCAGACGTGCCTCGATGTTGTCAATCGGGCCGCCGGGCACAAGCTGGGTCAGGCTGAAATTGACCAGCATGATCCCGAACAGTGTCGGGATCACCAGAAGCAGACGGCGCAGGATATAAGACAGCATTACCTGAGAACACCCGCTGCGCGCAGCTTGTCGGCCTTGGCCGCGTCATACCACCAAAAGCTGGTTTCCCCCAAGGCATAGGGCGGCAGGGTCGTGGGGTGATCATACTGGTCGAAATAGGCGACGAAGTAGTTTGGGTTGTACCAGCGCGGCACCATCAGATGCAGGCTGCGCAGCACCCGGTCCAACGCGCGGGTGGCGCTGTCCAGCTCTTCGCGGGTTTTGGCCGGTTCAACATTGTCGATCAGCTTGTCCACCGCCGGATTGGCCAGCCCCATGCGGTTGCGGGTCGAGTTGTTGGCGGTGACAGAGGCGTAGGATTGCTTCATCTCGCCCCCCGGTTCCTGAGAATTCACCATGCTGGTGGGCAGCACGTCGAAATCAAAGTTCGGCGGGTCAGCGCGGAATTGCAGTTGCGCGGGGTCGATGATGTTCAGGCTGGCATCCACCCCCGCCGCGCGCAGGTTTTCGACATAGGGGCTGATCACGCGTTCCAGTTGCGGGCTGGCGGTCAGGAATTCCACCTTCAGCGTTTCGCCCTTGGCGTTGCGGCGCATGCCGTCATCACCCACAACCCAGCCTGCCTGTTCCAGCAGGGCAGAGGCTTTGCGCAGGTTCTTGCGGTCAAGCGAGCGCTCGGGGGTAGAGACCGGCGACATCGCCGCCTCATCCGTCAGGATCGAGGCGGGCAGCAGGCCCTGATCGACAAGGGGTTGCAGAATGGCAACCTCATCAGGGCCGGGGGCGCCCTTGGCGGCCATGCTGCTGTTTTCCCAAACAGAATTGACGCGGGCATAAAGGCCGTAAAACAGCGTCTGGTTCGACCATTCAAAATTGAACATAAGGCCGATCGCTTCGCGCACGCGGACATCCTGAAACTTTTCGCGGCGCAGGTTGAACAGGAAACCAGAGGCGGGCGGCAGGTTGCCGTTGGGCAGTTCGGCCTTGATCACGGTGCCGTTCTTGACGCCCGGAAAATCATAGCCGGTGGCCCATTGCTTGACGGTGGTCTCTTGCCGGAAGGTATAGACGCCGGATTTGAACCCTTCAAAGGCGGCGCTGTCATCGCCAAAGAATTCCACGCGAATCCGGTCAAAATTGTTCTGGCCGATGTTCAGCGGGTGGTTGGCGGCCCAGTAGTCGGGGTTGCGTTTCAGGATGATCTGCTGGCCGGGCTTGAGGCTGTCGAGGACATAGGGCCCGGTGCCAAGGAAGGGCTTCAGGCTGGACGCCTCCAGATCGCGGTTGTTCTTTTCATAGTCGGCCTTGGAAAAGACCGTCAGTGAACCGACGCTGGCAGGCATGTCACGAAAGGGCGTGCCGGGGGTAAAGGTGAATTTGATGCGGTAGGGGTCCAGCACCTCTGCCGATTGCACCTTGTCGTTAAAGACGGCGCGAAACTCGGCAATGCCCTTTTCGCGGAACAGGTTATAGCTGAACAGCACATCGTCGGCGGTCAGCGGGGTGCCGTCGGAAAACTTCACATCCTTGCGCAGGTTGAAGATCACCCAAGAGCGGTCTTCGGGGTATTCCATCGTCTCGCACATCAGACAGTAGGCTGCGCCCACCTCATCCGCGGTGGCACCCAGAATGGATTCGTACAGCACGGTCGCCACGCCGGTGGCGGTGCCGGTGAAGGAATAGGGGTTGAGCGAATCGAAGGTGCCAAGCTCGGCCTCGGAAATCTCGCCACCCTTGGGGGCATCAGGGTTCACATAGTCGAGGTGCTTGAAGTCAGCGGGATATTTCAGCGGGCCGAAAGTCGAGATGCCATGGGCGGTGATGATCTTCTGATCCTCGGCACGGGCCTGGGACAAACCCAGCAGCAGCGCCGCGCCAAGAGCAACCAGACCGCCTGCCAGACGCATCGCCATGCCGTTCCGTTCCGCTGCAACTGCAACCGCGTGCGCCCGCTGGACCATGCCCCACTCCCCTTGTTTCGCCGACCTGCGGCTTTGGCGCGAATCTAGGGCGGAACGGGGGGCGGCCTCAAGGCGCGAATGCGTGAAAGGCGGGCGCGAATGCGTGAAAGGGGGGTGTGGTAATGAAAAAGGCCGCCCGAGGGGCGGCCTTGGTCGGCGGTGGGACGCGGATTACTTGAGCGTTGCCAGATAGGCGATGAGGTTGGCGCGGTCTTCTGCCTTGGGCAGACCGGCAAAAGTCATCTTGGTGCCGGGGACGGCGGCCTTGGGGCTGGTCAGGAAGGTGTTCAGGACATCGGGGGTCCAAACCTCGGAGGCCTTGCCCTTCATCGCGTCGGAATAGGCGAAATCGGCGATGGCGGCATGGTTACGGCCAACGACGCCGTTCAGGTGCGGGCCGGTGGCATTGGCACCGTCGATCTTGTGGCAGGCCTTGCACTTGCCGAACACCTTTTCACCAGCAGCCGGATCGGCGGCGGCAAAGACCTCTTCGAACGAGGGGCCGGCATCGGCGGTGGCTTCGCCACCTTCGGCTGCCCCGGTGTCGATGGTATAGGCTTGGGCCGCCTCTTCCCCGCCATGCGACGACGGGGCAGTGTTGTACAACGATTCAGCCGCCCAATTGGCAAAGAGGAACACGAGGAGCGAGCCGCACACCGCGCCCGTTGCCTTGGTCAGAGTCATCGTGTCGAACATGTCGCGCCATCCCTAGGTCTGTCTGGCGGCTATCTACCCGCTTCCTCCTGCGGTTTTCAAGGTGTAGTAGCGCGACCAATCGCCCTGATAGGGCGTTTTGGACACGGGAGAGTGCCATATGACCGGCCGCATCGCCTTTCAGGGGGAACTTGGTGCCTATTCGCATCAGGCCTGCACGCAAGCCCGCCCCGATTTTACCCCGGTTCCCTGCACCACATTCGAGGATGTGGTCGAGATGACGCGCAGCGGCGAGGTTGATCTGGGGATGCTGGCGGTCGAGAATTCGACCTATGGCCGGGTCGCGGATGTACACAGCCTGTTGCCGAAATCGGGCCTGCATATCGTGGACGAGGCCTTTGTCCGGGTGCATGTCAATCTGTTGGGCGTTCCGGGGGCCAAGCTGACGGATGTGCGCGAGGCGCATGGCCATGTGGTGATCCTGCCACAATGTGCGGGTTTCCTGCGGGAACATAACATCAAGGGCAAGGTCAGCAGTGACAACGCCCGCGCCGCGCGCGAGGTGGCCGAGGCGGGCGATGTGACGCGCGCCGCACTGGCCAGCGAACTTGCGGCCCAGATTTACGGGCTGGATGTGCTGGCCCGCCATATCGAGGATCACAAGAACAACACCACGCGCTTTCTGGTGATGAGCCGCGCGCTGGACGCCAGCCGGCGCAGCGACCGGATGATGACCACCTTTACCTTCCGCGTCAGGAACATTCCGGCGGCGCTGTACAAGGCGATGGGCGGGTTCGCCACCAATGGTGTGAACATGACCAAGCTGGAAAGCTATATGGTCGGCGGCAGCTTCACCGCGACCGAGTTTTATGCCGATATCGAGGGCCACCCCGATGACCCCAACGTCACACTGGCGTTGGAGGAGTTGCGGTATTTCACCAAGGAATTCAAGATTCTGGGTGTGTATCCGGCGGACAGGCCACGCTAATCCCCACGTCTGGCCTGCGGGGCGTCCTGCCTTGCCGGCTCGATCAGCGGCGGGGGCTGCGGGCGCGCTGCTCGATCTCATGCGCGAAGGCAGCGATGCGGTCATGGTACTTGCGTTCCACCCGGTTGCGGGCAAAGCGCAGCGATTGCAGGTAAAGGCGGGCACCGAGATTTAGGGGCTTCATCTCTGTTATCACATGCAGACGGGTGCGGCGGGCGGCCATCTCGATCAACTCGATATGTGCCTCGCCCTCCAGCGCGGCAGAATGAAAGTGCAGGCCGATGTGCTGAGGCTGCTCCAGCCGGGTCAGTTGCACCTGCATCTTCCGCGGCTTGCCGCGATAGAGGAATCCCAGCCGCCAGTCGGTGCCGACCGTAGCCTGCCGGTGCGAATCATCGCGCGATACATCTGCTCCGCGTCGCAGGGCGGCACGTTCCCAACCGTCAAAGTCGGCCACGATGGCCCAGACCTGTGCCAAAGGCGCATCGACATCCTGTTTGGTCGAAAGTCTCATCGTCGGGTGTCCGTCAGTCCAGGCTGTCCGCCACCCAGTGACGGATCAGGAAATGTGCGATGGCCCCGGCGCGTCCGGCGCGGATGCGGGGGTGGTGACCGGCCAGAATCGTGACCATGTCGTCTTTGGTTACCCACAGGGCATCTTCCAGCTCTGCCGGGTCAAGGGTGATCGCGTCGGATTTGGCCTGACCATGCGCGCCCAGCATGAGCGATGCGGGAAAGGGCCAGGGCTGGCTGGCCAGATAGCGGACCGTACCGACGGTGACGCCGGTTTCTTCGGCAACCTCGCGGCGCACCGCAGCCTCCAGCGTCTCGCCGGGTTCGACGAAACCTGCAAGGAGGGAATACATCCCCTCTGGCCAGCCCGGAGAGCGGCCCAAAAGCAGGCGGCCGTTGCGTTCGATCACCATGATTACCACGGGGTCGGTGCGCGGAAAGTGCTGGGCGCCACAAGCCGGGCAAAGGCGACGCCAGCCCGCCTGATCCATAGCAGAGGCCACACCGCAACTGGCGCAAAAGCCGTGACTGGCGTGCCAGCCGATTATGGCCTTGCCGGTCGCGGCCAGTTCGGCCTGACGCGGCGACAGGGTTGCCATCACGGTGCGCAGATCTTGAAAGGCGGCAGTATCGGGCAGGGCGGGATGGGGCAGGGGTTCGGCGCTGAAGATGCCGCCGGGGGGCTGCGGGGCAATGGCAGGCGTCCAGGCCGAGATGTCGGCCGCAAAGCGGGGGATGCCGTCATCCAGGCCCAGAAAGACCGGCGGCCCAGCGTGATCCAGCAGCCGTGATCCCGGCGGCACCCAGACCAGACCGCCCGCAGCGTTGCCCGAATCAACCGGCACCTGTCCGCGCCACAGTGCCAGTACCTGCCCCTGTTGCAGCAACTCTGCGATGCGCTCTGGCTGCCCGCGCAGGGCCGCCGCCCGGTCAAGACCCGAGGCGCCAAATGTGACTGTTTCTGCAAGTTGCATGATGTGACGCCTTGTTCCCGACTGTCTTCTGCCATGCCGGGGCGAGGCTGCAAAGGGGGATGCAACTTTGCAACTATGAGGTGATCATTCGCCAGAAAACTCTCCTGATGGGTTTCCCCTGGCGAGGCGGGGCCTAAATTGAAGGGGAAGATCCCTCGGTAAGACTGAATGACAACGAGAAAACCGCGGTGGGGCGGTGATTCAAAGGGTCAGGGGCCGAAGGCGGGCTTGCGTATTCTGGCGACGACCGATCTGCACGCGCAACTTGTCCCTTGGGACTTTTACGCGGATCGGTCGATACCGGGGCGCGGCCTGTCCTGCCTGGCCATCGAGATCGCCAAGGCGCGGGCCGAGGCGGGCGGTGCCCTTCTGTTTGACAACGGTGATTTCCTGACCGGCAACCCGCTGGCGGATGAAGCGGTCGATCACGCCGGGGCGGGCATGGCGAACCCCATGGTGCGCGCGATGAACCATCTGCGCTATGATGCGGTGGGTCTGGGCAACCACGAATTCAGCCGCGGGCTGGATTATCTGGCGCACTGTCTGGCCGAGGCGCGGTTTCCGGTAGTGGCGGCAAATATCCGGCGGGCGGATGGCGGGCCCGCCTATCTGCCCCATGTGATGATCACGGCAGAAGTGACCGATACCTTTGGCGCGCGTCATGGTTTGCGGGTGGCGGTGACATCGGCGCTACCGCCACAAACCATGATCTGGGAGAAATACCATCTCTCCGGCCGGTTGCAGATCGGCGACATTCTGGCGGCGCTGCGGGTGCAGGTGCGCCAGATGCGGGCGGCGGGGGCCGATCTGGTGGTTGTGCTGGCCCATTCCGGGGTGGCCCCCGAGGGTGGTGGCAGCACGCGGATGCGCGCCAATGTGGCGCAGGCTGTTGCGGGGCTGGCGGGGGTGGATGTGGTGGTGGCGGGCCACACCCATGATGCGCTGCCCGCCCAGCCCGTCGCCGCCCAGACGGGGGCGGCGCTGGTTCTGCCCGGCGCGCTTGCCTCTCACCTCGGGGTGGTGGATCTGGACATGGGGCTGACGCGCGGGCGGTGGCGCGTGCTGGGGCACAGGTGCGAACTGCGGGCGGTGGCGCCGGTCGAACCGGGGCAGACCGCGCCCGAGGATGCCTATCTGGTCAGTCTTGGCAGCCCGGCGCTTGCCCGCATCCGCCGACAGCTTGATACAGTGGTGGGTCGGGCGCAGGTGCGGCTGGATACCCATTTCGCGCTGATCGGGCGGTCGCGCGCGCTGCATTTCGTGGGCCGTGCGGTGCGAGATCATATGGCAGGCGTTTTGGGGGCGGGTGGCGCGGATCTGCCGGTTCTGGCAGCGGTGGCAGCGACGCGGACGGGCGGGCGCGGCGGGGCTGCGAATTATGCGCTGATCCCTCCGGGCCCTGTGCGTGAACGTGACCTTGGCAGCATCATGCCCTTTGACGACCGGCTTGCCGCCACCGAAATCTGCGGTGTCGGGGTGATGCGTTGGCTGGACCATGCGGCGGCGATCTTTCGTCAGGTCGCGCCCGGCGCGCAGGATGCGCCGCTGGTCGATCCCGAGGTGCCCGGCTTTCTGTTCGATGCAATCGAGGGGCTGTCTTACCGGATCGACCTGTCGATGCCGCCGGGGCCGGGCCGGGTTCGCGATCTGGAATGGCAGGGCCGCGCGGTTCGGGCGACGGATCGGTTCATCCTTGCCACCTCCAGCCACCGGATGGGCGGCGGCGGCGGTTTTCCCTTGCCATCCGCCCGCCGCGAGATTGCGCTGCCGCCGACGCGTCTGCGCGACATTCTGCGCGAGGCGGCGCGCCAGCCGATCGGCGCGCAACAGGCGCTTTGCCCCGTCTGGTCCTTTTGTCCGATGCCGGGCACCAGCGTGGTGCTGGACACCGCCGCCGAGGCGATAAGCGACCTTGACGATCTGGTCTCGCTTGGGTCCGCGCCGGGTGGATTTCAGCGCTTTCGCCTGCATCTTTGATGCGTTATGCGGGGGCGACCCCCGGAGGCTGCGATGTTTGACGCGATCCTTTTCGATCTGGACGGAACCCTGGTCGATACAGAAAGCCTGGCGATGTCGGCTGGCATGGCGGCGTTTGCGCGGCTGGGATTTCCGGTCAGCGAACAGTTCATGCACGGCCTGGTCGGGCGCGATATGGCGACGGCAGGCCGCATGATTGCCAGCGCGCATCCCGCGCTGGACCAGACGGCGCTGCACCCGATGTGGAACCAGGGCTTTCTGGCCGAGGTCAATCGCGGACTGCCGCTCAAGCCGGGCGCGACAGAATTGCTGGCGGCGCGGCTGCGGCCCATGGCAATCGTCACCTCATCCCGCCGGGCCGAGGCGCATCACAAGCTGGGCGTGGCGGGCATCGCCGATGCCTTTCACCATGTCGTGGTGGTCGAGGATGTAGAGGCACCCAAACCCGCGCCCGACCCATATTTGCTGGCGGCGCAAAAGCTGCGCGTTGATCCGGCACGGTGCCTTGTGTTCGAAGACAGCGAAACCGGGGCCGAAGCCGCCTTTCGCGCAGGGTGCCGTGTGGTGCAGGTGCCCGATGTGGTGCCAAGCGAGGGGCGCTGGGCGCATCATCTGGCCCGTGACCTGTTGGAAGGCGCGCGGATGGCGGGGCTGGCGGTCTGACGCCAACCCCTTGCAGTATCAGGCTGCGACCTTGGTGTGGCGGTCGATGAAACCTGAGAACGCATCAATCCAGCCCGACAGGAACTTGGCCGATTCTGCGTCGGTCAGGGTGCTGCCGTCGAAATGGGTGTCCTTCCAGGTCCAATAGACCTCTGGGAAGATCATCAGATCAAGGCCGACGGACGAGGCAAGGTGGCGCAGCGCGTTCTGCCCGGCGGCGGTGCCGGTGGCACCCGGCGTGGTGCCGGTAATGGCGGCGGGCTTGCCGGCCCAGGCATTCTGGCCCCAGGGTCGGGTGGCCCAGTGAATCGCGTTCGACAGGGCGGGTGCATAGCTGCGGTTGTATTCCGGCGTCACCAGCAGCACGGCATCGGCAGCGGCGATATCCTGGCGCAACCGGGTGACGGCGGCGGGCGGTTCGGCCCACAGATCATCATTATAAATCGGCAGATCGCCGATTTCGACAAAACGGAACGCCAGCCGTCCCTCGGCCAGCTTGGCCAGTGCCTCGGCAAAGCGGCGGTTGATGGAAGCGGCCCGCAACGAGCCGACCAGAACGGCGACGTTCTTCATAATGTCTCCAATGCAGAAGCGGCAGAATGCCGCGATGCGGCAAAAATGGGCCGTGACAGGGGTGGGTTCAACGCCCCCCGCCGCGCAGCCCGCCCTGCGCCGATGCACAGAGGGCGCGGGTGTGGCGCAGCCATCTTGCGCCCGCCTTGCCCCCGGCCTATATGGGGGGCGAGAGGTTGGCGCGGGTAAGCGCCTCGCCAACCCGGTCAGGTCCGGAAGGAAGCAGCCGTAACGAGACCCGCTTGGGTCGCTGTCCAGCCTCTCACCCTTTTTCCATCTAGCCTTATGAAGATATGCAATATCCCTGTCTTTCACGGGTATCTGTTGCAATCCGTGCTGCAAGCGGGGGCCTGAGTTGGCCGTGGAACATGTTCAGCATGGCAACGGAAACTGAACGAGGCAGGTGTGTAGGAAACTAGGGGCATGGCGCCTGCTGATGCGTGCGCGACCTGTCCAGACATCCTGACCCGCCCGGCCGATCTTGCGGATGAACGTGCAGCGCTGGCCCGTCTTTGTCGCTGGGCGAGGCGCTATGCGCCGATGGTTGCTGTTTCCGGTTCGGAGGGGCTGATCGCGGACATCAGCGGTATCGGCATATTTCGTCCGCGAGGCCGAACTATGTGGTGATCTTCGTGCGAGGCCTGATCGGGCGGGGCTTTCGGTCACCAGCACCATCGCGGCAGTCCGGGCACCTCCCATGCGCTGGCGCATCATGGCGGGGGTGTGATTTCTAAAGGTGATCCGCCGACGGGAGTCCAGCACCGGCCGTGTTCGACCTTGCGGATCGAACCTGCCAGCCCGGCGATCTGGCGCGGGTGGATCTGGCAGGGATTACTGATGCCGCCAGTTCCGCAACAGGCAATCACCACTGTCATGGCCGCACTCTGCGCGGGGTTGCATGACTACAAGCGCGTGGGCCGTCGACCTGCCTGTTTGCGACGCAGTATCGTGCAACATCGGGGGCAAGACTTAAAAAGATCTCGCGATCAACCAAGCCGCCCTATCAACGGGCTTGAGTCTGGCGTGCAGATCGCGGGCAAAGGTATGCGCCTTGCCCGCGACCCAGATCAATGGGCGGTGCCAAAGTTCCTTTCGACCTGCTTGCGATGGGCCAGATAGGACGCATCGCTGCGAGACAGCAGGGTGTAAAACATCGGTACCACGAACAACGTAAAGGTTGTGCCAATCAGCAGCCCGGTAAAGATCACCAGACCCATCGCCTGACGCGCCGCAGCCCCGGCCCCTTCGGCCAGGATCAGCGGAACCACCGCCAGCGCCATCGCCGCCGTGGTCATCAGGATCGGGCGCAGACGCGTCTTGGCCGCTGCAACAATGGCCTGACGGCGGCTAAGGTTATGATCCTCTCGCTGCTGGTTGGCGAATTCGACCATCAGGATACCGTGCTTGGTGATCAGGCCAATCAGCGTGATCAGGCCAACCTGTGTATAGATGTTCAGTGTGCCTGCCCCAAAATACAGCGGCAGCACCGCGCCAAAGATCGACAGCGGCACCGACATCATGATGATGAACGGGTCACGGAAACTTTCGAACTGCGCCGCCAGCACCAGATAGATCACCACCAAGGCGGCGCCAAAGGCCAGAAGGATGGTGTTGCCTTCGCTTTTCTCCAACCGCGATTGACCGGAGTAGTCGATGAAGAACCCATCGGGCAGCGTTTCGGCGGCAATCTTTTCCAGCTCTGCCAGACCGACGCCTGACGAAAGCCCGATCATCGGCATTGCCGATAGCGTGGCAGAGTTCAGCTGGTTGAATTGCTCAATCCCCGCGGCATTGACGCCGGGGTCCAGCGTGACAACTGAAGACAGCGGCACCATCGCCCCGGACCCTGCGCGGACAAAGAACTGCCCCAGACGTTCGGGGTTGTCGCGCCATTCCTTTGGCACCTGTGTGATGATGTCATAGCTGTTGGAATCGCGGTCGAACTGCGCAATGGCACCACCGCCGACCAACAGGCCAAGAGTGTTGCCGATCTCGCTGACGGAAACGCCCAGTTGGGCCGCGCGGTCCCGGTCGATCACGATGCGCACCTGCGGCGCATCGAACGACAGGCTGTTCTGCACCACAATGAACTTGCCGGTCTGCAACGCCTTGGCGCGGATTTCATCGGCCACCTCGACCACGCGCTCGGGGGCGTGGATCGACTGGATCACCAGAGAAACCGGCAAGCCCCCCCCGGCACCGGGCAGGGTGGGCGGGGCAAAGACATAGCTTTGCAGCCCGGGCGCGCCATCAATGGTGGCCTGAATCTGCTGCTGGATATCCTTCTGGCTGCGCTCGCGATCAGCCCAGTCTTTCAACGCCCAGATATAGAACCCTGTGTTGGTGGCACCGCCCATCCCCGCGACGGAAAAGGCTGTCTTGACCTCTTCGATATCACGGGTGCGGCCAGCAACCTCTCGGGTAAAGGCATCAGTATAGTCCAGCGTAGCGTAACGCGGGCCGTTCATGATGGCGAACAGCGCACCAGAATCTTCCTCGGGCGCCAGTTCGGACGAGGTGTTCATGAACATAAACCCCGTCACACCCACCAGTGACAGCACCATCAGCAAGGTCACTGGCCGGTAATCCAGCGACGAAGATACCCGCCGCTCATACCAGTTCGACACGCCGTTCAGCACCCTGTCCACGATCTGCTGAAACCGCCCCGGTGTGCCGTGGTTCAACAATCGCGCCGACATGGTGGGCGTGATGGTCAAGGCGACGATCCCCGACAGCACCACTGACCCCGCCAGTGTCAGCGCAAATTCGGTAAACAGCGATCCGGTCAGACCGCCCGTAAAGGCCAGTGGCGACAGCACGGCGGCAAGGGTGATGGTCATCGCCACCACGGGCCCCGCGATTTCCTTCATCCCCACGATGGCGGCGCGCGATGGGGTCATCCCATCCTCGATATGACGGTGGATGTTTTCCACCACCACAATCGCATCGTCCACCACCAGACCGATGGCCAGAACCATCGCCAGCAGGGTCAGCAGGTTGATCGAATACCCCAATGCCAGCATCACCGCACAGACGCCAATCAGCGACAGCGGGATTGTGACGATGGGCATGACCACCGACCGGAACGACCCGAGGAACAGCAAGATCACCACAACCACAATCGCCACAGCTTCGGCGATTGTCTTGAACACCTCGCTGATGGATGCCGCGATGGTTTCGGTCGAATCGTAGACCATGTCGATGGTCATGCCCTTGGGCAGCGTGGCGTTCAGGCCGGGCAGCGCGTTCAGCACATTGGTCGCCACATCCAACTGGTTTTCGCCCGGTGCGGGAATGATGCCGATAAAGGTTCCTGGCTCGCCATCAAAGGTCACAATGGCATCCCGGTCGCCCGAGGCCATTTCGATCTTTGCCACATCGCGCAGCCGCACGACGCCATTCTTGCCCTGCACCAGGGGCAGCGCGCCAAAGGCATCGGCAGACTGGATGGTGGATTGCAGGGTCAAGGAATAACTGAAGTATTCATTCTCGGTCTTGCCGGGGGCAGACAGGAAGTTTGACGCGCGAACGGCTGCCAGCACCTCTGATGCCGTAACCCCACGGGCCGACAGCTTCAGCGGGTCCAGCCAGATCCGCATCGCATATTGTGACGCGCCCAGAATCTCCATTTGCGCCACACCGCCGATATTGGTCACGCGTGGCCGCACCACCCTTTCCAGATATTCGGTCAACTGTTCGGGCGTCATGTTGGGGTTCTGCACCGCCAGATACATCAGCGCGAAGGTCTGGCCGTTGCCTTTGACAATCGTCGGGTCTTCGGCGTCTTCGGGCAGTTGCCCGCGCACCTGCTGCACCTTCGACATCACCTCGGTCAGCGCAACATCGGGGTTGGCCCCGAGTTTCATCTGCACCGTCACGACCGAGGCCGACGGCGTGGACTGGCTGGTGATATAGTCGATATTCTCGGTCGTTGACACGGCCGAGGCGATGGGCGCGGTGATGAAGCCCTGGATCAGATCGGGGGCCGCACCGGGATAGACGGTGGTGATGGTGATCACCGTCTCTTCCACCTCTGGGTATTGGCGAACCGGCAGGTTGACGACCGAGGCCAGCCCCAGAAACAGGATCAGCGCGGCCAGAACTGTGGACAGAACCGGGCGGCGAATGAAGATTTCGGAAAAATGCATGGCCGCTCCTTACTCGCCCGCAGGCGCGGTCAGCACGACCGAATTATCAACCTTGACCTTGCCGCCATTGGTCAGGCGGTTCTGGCCGGATGTCACGATTTCCTCACCAGCGGTAAGGCCCTTGATCACCTCGATCCGTGCCCCGGAGCGACGGCCCAGCGTCACAAAGACCTGTTCGACCTTTTGCTCTTCCGCCGTTTCACCCTGCCGGATCACATAAATGGAATCGCCGTAAAGCGAGGAGCTGATAGCCGTTTGCGGCACCGCGATCACATTCGGCTCGGACGGCAGCGACACACGCACCCGCAGGAACTGACCGGGCGACAGTTTGCCCGAGGCATTCTCTACCTCGGCCCGCACCGAGACCATGCGGGAGTTCGGATCGACGCGCGGTTCAATGGCGATGATATGGCCATCGGCGCTGAAATCACCCACTTCAGTCTTGATGGTCACGGGGCGGTCCAGCGACAGCAGGCCCATCTGCTGTTCCGGCACCGCGAAATCGACCCGCATTCTGCTCAGGTCTTGCAGCGTGGCATAGGTGGTTCCAACGCCGACATACTGGCCCACCTCGATCTGCGGAATGCCGATCACGCCGTCAAACGGGGCGGTCAGGCGTTTGTCATCCAGGGCGGTCTGCACCTGTGCCACCTGTGCGCGGGCAGCCTCGGTCTGCGCCTCGGCGCTTTCGACGGTGGTTGCGGCACTGACACCGCGTTCGCTCAGGGTCTGGGCGCGGGTCGCTTCGGTCTGGGCAACGCCAAGGGCCGCCTTGGCCGCCGCAAGCGAGGCCTGTTCGCTGGCATCATCAATCTGCACCAGCAACTGGCCCTTGGTGACGCGATCATTGGCCGTGAACTGGATCTCGCGTACCAACCCGCCCGACTGGGTGGCCAGATCGACCCCGCTGGCGGCAATGGCGGTGCCAACGGCTTCGATGCCCGGCTCCCATGTCACTGTTTCAACCTTTTCACTGGTCACCGGGACCGGCGGCGGCACCATGCCAGACAGATATTGCGCGATCATTCCATCGCGGAACGATTTGAACCAGACGATACCCCCCACGATCAGCCCTAAAAGAGTAACTGCAATTGCCAACCGCTTGAACATGGATGCTCCTGTAATGCTTTGCGTCAGCCAAAGTCGGCAGAACGCGGGATCTATCTGGTTTGAAGGTGAATGCCATCGTGGCGATGCCCGATAGGATTGGCCCGTCAGTCGAGGGAACATATCCGGCAAATGCGGATTTACAAGAAAGCGCGCTTGGTTTTTCGGAAAAAATGAACCGGGCCGTTCACATAATGAGCGTGCAGCCGGAAATCACAGCAGCACACCCGGTTTGCCGGGCATCAATGCGGTGCCATAGCAGACAGGACCGGCGATAGCCCTTGGGCGGGTGTAGATGAGGGGTCTTCAGGCTGCGGGATGGGGGCGGCGAGAAAAGCTAGCCATTCCCCGATTGCCTGTTCTGGCGGCCCGTTATTTTGGTCGGCAGCTTTTCGCAATCGTGCAGTCAGCTTGCAAAACTCTCCTCTGCCATGGCGCTAGAGGCCAGATCCTCCATCATCCGAACGCCCTTTTTGAGGTAGGGACACAGGTTTTCTGGGCTCAGGCGTAGGAAGGTGACGGCCGCGACAAAGCCGGTGCGCTTGTTGCCATCAACGAAGGCGCGGGCCCAGGTGATCCCGAACGCATAGGCCGCCAAGGTCGCATCAGTCTTTGCGCGGCAGATGGATGCTCAGGGATCGGCAGGCACCCATGATATGATCATGGGTCAGGGTGGCGGCCAATTCGGCCTTGCATTGGCGGCAGGCGGAAAGGATCTCATGATGCTCTGTCACGGCATGAAAGTGGCCGCCGGAGACCGTCAACTGAACGCGCAGAAAGCGGGCAACCCGATCATTGATCTGGCGGATCAGGCCCATAAGAAAGTCGCGTCCGGCGGGGGCGTAAAGCGCAGAGTGAAATTCCCAGTTCCGCGCCGCCCATTGCGAGACATCCGGCTCTGCCGCAAAGACTGCGGCTGCGGCCTCTGCCCGCGCGAGGTGTTCTGGCGTCATCAGGGGAACCGCCAGTTTGATTGCCTGCGCCTCAAGCATGGCGCGGACTTCGAAGACCTGGGCAATCTCTGGTTCGGAAAGGCTGGCAACGACCGCGCCGCGATTGCGCAGGAAGGTCACGAACCCCTCGGCCTCCAGCTGCTTCAGCGCCTCGCGCACCGGAATCTTGCTGACGTTGAACCGCCGCGCCACATCGTCCTGACCGATCGGCGCCCCCTCGGCCAGATCGCCGGAAACGATGGCCGCGCGCAGGTGGCGCAGCACCACCTGCGAGGTCGAGGGCGCAGCACCAAGGTCAGGCACGTCCTGCAATCCCAAAGTCATGGCATCCTCCGTCTTTGGCTTCTGCCGATAGCTCAATTGGGGGCAGGGCGCAAATCTGGCGATTGACCTGCTGATATGATCGTATACGTTATTCTAAAAGAGGGCCATCATGCGCAGTACCAAAGTGATTCATGTCGTCTCGGCCCATGCCGAAGGCGAGGTTGGCGATGTCATTGTCGGCGGTGTCGCCCCGCCCCCCGGTGCCACGCTGTGGGACCAGCGGACATGGATCGCGCAGGATCAGACCCTGCGCAACTTTGTGTTGAATGAGCCGCGCGGCGGGGTCTTTCGCCATGTCAATCTGCTGGTGCCGCCCAAAGACCCGCGCGCCCAGATGGGCTGGATCATCATGGAGCCGGAAGACACGCCGCCGATGTCGGGTTCAAACTCGATCTGCGTGGCTACGGTGCTTTTGGAAACTGGCATCCTGCCGATGACCGAACCTTTGACCGAGATGGTGCTGGAGGCGCCGGGGGGGCTTGTCCATGTCCGTGCCGAGTGTCGGGATGGCAAGGCCGAACGGATTTACGTCGAAAACCTGCCGTCTTTTGCCTCTCGTTTGTCGGTTCCGCTGGAGATCGAGGGGGTAGGCACCCTGACGGTTGACACGGCCTTTGGCGGCGACAGTTTCGTTGTGGTCGATGCCCCCGCGCTGGGCTTGTCGCTGGAGACCCACGAGGCGCGCGATCTGGCGGTTCTGGGGGTCAGGATCACCGATGCCGCCAACCGTCAGCTTGCCTTCCACCACCCCGAGCGTCCCGATTGGCGCCACCATTCCTTTTGCCTTTTTGCCGGCGCGCTGACCCGCGATGCCCATGGCCTGCGGGCGAAGTCGGTCGTCTCTATCCAGCCGGGAAAGCTTGATCGGTCGCCGACCGGCACGGCGGTTTCGGCGCGGATGGCGCTGTTGCATGCCAAAGGAGAGATGAAGGTGGGCGACCGGCTGACCGGCGTTTCGGTCATCGGGTCCGAGTTTCATGGCACGATCCTTGGGCAGGCGCGGGTGGGCGATCTGCCCGCCATTCGCCCGCAGATCAGCGGAAGGGCTTGGGTGACGGGCACGCATCAGCATATGCTGGACCCCTCTGACCCTTGGCCGGGCGGTTACAGGGTTGCCGACACCTGGCCGATGAAGGCTGGCCAGTAAAAGCGGTGCCAATGCTGATTGGGCCAATGAAAAAAGGAATATTGTGATGCCAATTGTCCGCGTCGAACTTTTGCCGGGCCGCAGCCCGGAGATGAAACAGGCCCTCGTTGACCGCATCATCGCGGCGTTTGGCGAGGTTTGCGGCACCAAGCCCGAGGCTCTGGACGTGATTTTCACCGAGGTTGCGCGCGAAGATTGGTTCGTGGGCGGGCAATCCTATGCCGCGAAACCTGCGGTTAAGCCGTGACGCTTTTGGCCCAAACCGAACCCGCGCTTTGGCATAGGCCGCCTGTCGCGCGTCTAGGGCAAGCGCAGAAATGGCGGCGTCGTTTATCGGGGCAAGCTGGCCGATAGGGACTGGCCATTTCCTGACCGCAAGTCAGCCGCCCGACAGCGGCATGGTGGATCACCCACACTTTGCGCGCCGGATTTCACAGAAAGGCTGACGCGGCAACTGGACCGGCTGGCCCGGCTTGCCGCCATCGCGGGGTAACAGGTGTTCAGGCCCAGATGTCGCCGATGGTAAAGCCCTCGGTGAAAGGGTCGTCGGGGTCCAGCACCATGGTGTTCATGCCGTAAATCCAGCTTGTGCCGGTGATCGTCGGCACAACCGCCTTGCGGCCATGCAGCGTCACCTCGTCAACCAGATGGCCGGTATAGATGTTGCCCAAAAGCCCCTGATGGCGGAAGGGCTGGTTCAGCTTCAACTCGCCCTTGGCATGCAGCGTTGCCATCTTGGCGCAGGTGCCGGTGCCACAGGGGCAACGGTCCAGCGCGCCGGTCCATGTCGCAGGATCGTCCCAGGACAGCGGGCCGGTGGCCATGGTCACGGCATTCTTCCAGTCGGCCTTGGGGTCATCCGACGGGCCGGAAAGCTGCGAAATGGTGATGCCGACGCCGGGATAGTCTGGATGGTTCACTTGCAATTGCTCGATTGCAGCTTGCCGGATCATCGCCGAGATGCGGACAATCTCGCCGCCATGTTCGGGCTTCAGTTCCAGCCCCTTGAACTGGCGCACATCTGCGATGACATAGAACATGCCGCCCCAGCCCACATCTACCCGCACCTTGCCCAGATGCGGCACGTCGATTTCGGCGTCGATATGGGCGGCAAAGGCCGGAACATTGCGGAAGGTCACCGCCTTGACCTTGCCACCCGCGCAATCGGCCCGAACCCGGATCAGCCCGGCGGGCGCTTCCAGCATCAGCTCGGTCACCGGCTCTTTCATCGGCAGGATGCCCATTTCCAGCAGCACCGTGACAACCGAGATCGTATTGCCGCCCGACATCATCGGATATTCGACCTGCTCCATGATGATATAGCCCGCATCGGCCTCGGGGTGGCAGGGCGGCACCAGAAGGTTGCAGCAATGCGCCGGATATCCGCGCGGCTCGCGCAGGACGAGTTTGCGAAGCTGGTCATCATTCGCCTCCAGCCACTTCATTTTCTCGTAGACGGTCGCGCCAGGAATATGCGGTACGCCCCCGGTGATCACCCGCATCGGCGTGCCGGCATGGGTATCGACCGCGTGAATCATCCTTTTGAACGTCATGGCGCTTCTCCCTTTTTCAAGGTAGATCGTATACCATATTCTGAGGTGACTCAATCCTTACGGTGGGGTCCAGTTCTGTTCGACCACCGCCTCCATCGCGACAAAGCTGGATGTGGCATGCAGAAAGGGCAGGGAAGAGATCTTTTCCGCCATGATTTGCCGGAAATGCACCATATCGCGCGAGCGGACCTTCAGCAGATAGTCATAGCCCCCCGCGATCATGTAGCATTCTTCCACCTCGGCGATGGCACGCACCGCCTCGTTGAACTTGTCGAGCGCGCTTTGCCGCGTGTCGCTCATCTTGACCTCGACATAGGTTACATGGGTCAGGCCCAGTTTCATCGGTGACAGGATGGCGCGATAGCCGGTGATCAGCCCGGCCTCCTCCATCTGGCGGACGCGCAAGGACACGGGCGTCTTGGAAAGCCCCACCTTCTCGGCAAGGTCGCTCATCGGGATGCGGCCATTGGCCAAAAGTTCGGCGAGGATCTTGCGATTCACTGGGTCAAGGGGGTCGGACATCGAAATCCTCGTGAAATTTGGTCGATTCGCCTTTGTAAATTCAACATAATGGTCACATCGACCATGGGCTATCCGGTAAAAAGGCGGAAACCTTCGGAGGCCCACATGACCGACCTGTCGCAATTCACCCTGACCGCCAAGTTCCAAGACGAGGCGGCGCTTTTGGACGCGCTGGTGTCCGAGGCGGCTCTGGATGCCTCTCTTCGTCAGCGCATCACGGCCAAGGGTGCTGATCTGGTCCGCCGCATCCGTTCGGAAGCCAAGCCGACGATGATGGAACATTTTCTGTCGGAATACGGGCTGTCCACCCGTGAGGGCGTGGCGCTGATGTGTCTGGCCGAGGCGATGCTGCGGGTGCCCGACAAGCTGACCATCGACGCGCTGATCGAAGACAAGATCGCGCCGTCGAACTGGGGCAAGCATCTGGGCGAAGCCTCATCAAGCCTTGTCAACGCCTCGACCTGGGCGCTGATGCTGACGGGCAAGGTGCTGGAGGACGGGCAGGGCGGAGTTGCGGGCACGCTGCGTGCCATGATCCGCCGTCTGGGAGAGCCGGTGATCCGCACCGCCGTCGGCCGCGCGATGAAGGAAATGGGCCGTCAGTTCGTGCTGGGCCAGACCATCGACGCGGCGCTGGACCGGGCGCGGACGCGCGAGGCGCAGGGTTTTACCTACAGCTATGACATGCTGGGCGAGGCGGCGATGACCGGGGCTGACGCTGCGCGTTATGCCCGTGAATATGGCAATGCCATCGGTGCCATCGCGCGTGCCTGCGACAAGGGGTCGGTGCAGACGAACCCCGGCATCTCGATCAAGCTTTCGGCTCTGCATCCCCGCTATGAGGTGGCGCAAGAGGCCCGCGTCATGGCGGAACTGGTGCCGGTGGTGCTGAAGCTTGCACAGGCCGCCAAGGCCGCCAAAATGGGTATGAATATCGATGCCGAAGAACAGGACCGCCTTGTCCTGTCGCTGAAGGTCATCAAGGCGGTGCTGGCCGATCCGTCGCTGGCGGGCTGGGATGGGTTTGGCGTTGTCGTGCAGGCCTATGGCAAGCGGGCGGGGCTGGTGATCGATTGGCTTTATGAAACCGCGAAACGGCTGGACCGCAAGATCATGGTCCGTCTGGTCAAAGGTGCCTATTGGGACAGCGAAATCAAGCGCGCCCAGGTAGAGGGGATGCCGGGCTTCTCGCTTTTCACTACCAAGGTTGCGACCGATATCAGCTATATCGCCAATGCAAAGAAGCTGATCGGTTACGCCGACCGTATCTATCCGCAATTTGCCACCCACAATGCCCAGACCGTGGCGGCTATTCTGGAACTGGCAGGCGGTGTGGCCTTCGAATTTCAGCGCCTGCATGGCATGGGAGAGCGGTTGCACGACATCGTGCTGGCCGAAACCAAGGGCCGTTGCCGGATTTATGCCCCTGTGGGCGCGCACCGCGACCTTCTGGCCTATCTGGTTCGGCGTTTGTTGGAGAATGGTGCCAACTCTTCCTTCGTTCACCAGATCGTGGATGAAACGATGTCGCCAGAGGAGGTCGCCCGCGATCCGTTTGAGGCTCTGCCCACCGCGCGTGCCCCGGCATCGCTGGTAACACCGCAGGCGCTCTTTGGGGCTGCGCGGATGAATTCCACCGGTTTCGATCAATCGGACGAAGAGGCTTTGGTCCGGATCGAGGTTGCCCGCGCCGCCCTTGCCGAGGCGGGTGCCCTGACTGTCCGCCCCGCCACCGGCACGTTGCATCCCGTGACCAACCCCGCCACCGGCGAGCAGATCGGCGAGGTTCTGCATTGCGACGCCGCCACCGTTACCCGCGCCATCGAGGATGCCCAACCCTGGACGGCACCTGCGGCGGAACGTGCCGAAATCCTGCGCCGCGCCGCCGATCTGTACGAAGCGAATTTCGGCGCAATCTTTGCCACGCTGGCGCGCGAGGCGGGCAAGACGCTGCCTGACGCCATAGGCGAGTTGCGCGAAGCCGTTGACTTCCTGCGCTATTACGCCTCGGAGGGAGAGCATGCGACGGGCACGGCCCGCGGTATCATTGGCGCGATCAGCCCTTGGAACTTCCCTCTGGCGATCTTTTCTGGCCAGATCGCAGCGGCCCTGATGGCCGGAAACGCGGTCATCGCCAAGCCTGCGGAACCCACGCCGATCATCGCCGCCCTCGGCGTTCGTCTTTTGCACGAGGCGGGGGTGCCCGTTTCGGCCTTGCAACTGATCCCGGGGCGCGGCGGCGTGATCGGGACGGCGCTGGCCTCGGACGCGCGGGTGAAGGGCCTTGTCTTCACCGGATCGACCGCCACTGCGCAGACCATCGCCCGTAACATGGGCGCTAACCTTTCCCCCGGCACCCCCCTTATCGCGGAAACCGGCGGGTTGAACGCCATGATCGTTGACAGCACCGCCCTACCGGAACAGGCGGTGCGCGATGTGGTGAACTCTGCCTTCCGGTCGGCCGGGCAACGCTGCTCGGCTTTGCGCTGCCTTTATGTGCAGGAAGACATTGCCCCCCATGTGATCGAGATGATCAAGGGCGCGATGAACGAACTGGTCGTGGGCGACCCTTGGGCCTTTGCGACCGATGTCGGCCCGGTGATCGACACCCGCGCGCAATCGGGCATCGCCGATTATCTGGCTGAACACCGCGCCCGCATCCTGCACCAGTTGGCCGTGCCCGCCAGCGGCACCTTTATTCCGCCGACCATGCTGCGCGTCACCGGTATCGAAGACCTTGACCGCGAGATCTTTGGCCCGGTCCTGCATGTCGCGACCTTCAAGGGTGAAGACCTTGGCCGCGTGGTCGATGCCATCAATGCCAAGGGGTTTGGCCTGACCTTCGGGCTGCACACCCGGATCGATGCCCGGGTTCAAGAGGTCGCGGGGGCCATCCATGTCGGCAACATCTACGTCAACCGCAACCAGATCGGTGCAGTCGTGGGTAGCCAGCCCTTTGGTGGCGAGGGGCTTTCGGGCACCGGCCCCAAGGCGGGCGGCCCGAACTATCTTGGCCGCTTCTTCGCTCCGGTTCCGGCGCCTTTGGCTGGTCAGCCCTGGGCGGGCAAGGCCGATGTCGCGCGGCTGGGCCAAGAGCTGAAGGCCCATGCCCCACGGCAGATTTCGGAACAGTTCATGCCGGGTCCGACCGGAGAGCTGAACCGGCTGACCCTGCATTCCCGCGCGCCTGTTCTGTGCCTTGGCCCCGGCAAGGCGGCAGCGGCGGCGCAAAAGCTGTCGGTTGACCGGCTGGGCGGGGTGGGCGTGGCGGTGGACGGCGCCCTTGCGGCGGCGACGCTCTCCAGCCTCGAAGGGCTTTCGGCGGCGCTGTGGTGGGGGGACGCGACCGAGGGCCGCGCGCTGGCGCAGGCACTGGCCGACCGCGACGGCGAGATCGTTCAACTGATCACCGCGCAACCCGATCTTGCCCATGTCGCGCATGAGCGTCACCTTTGCGTGGACACCACCGCAGCGGGCGGAAATGCGGCGCTGCTGGCGGGGTGATAGTGATCAGAAATTCTGATCTATTATGATGCAATAGTCAGTAGAATTAGCCTGAGAATTAGCCTGTTATCGGGCGGGGCCTATCCCCGGATGACCCCGCCCGAGTTTCCCATGTGCCGCAAGCTCGGCCCTTCCTGCACTTTGACGGCCGCGTCGAATTCCAGGCCTTGGCACGTTTAGGCGAGGCATTGAAGATCACTTTCCCCAAAGCACCGGGAATGTCTTCGGCGAGCAGGCGGGCGTGGTTGGCACCCATGCTGCCCGAGGCTGTCCGGCAGATCGACCTTTTGCGCGTGCACAGGATCGCTGGGGAAACCTTGGGTGACTTCGGTGTTTACACCGCATTCAACATTCCGTCTTACGGGTTTTGCCACTGGGTTAAGGCGCTTTGCCGTCCTGTGCTGGCCTCTTCTGGGGCGGTAACTGCCTGGGGTTGGCTGGTGCGCTTGGGTCTGGCACTGCGGGGGATGTTTGGGTTGCAGGCTCGTCAACGCGGTGGGTTCTGGCCGCGCCCTGACGGCTTGCAAGACCCGGGCTGGCATTGCAGCCTGAGTGGGTCGCGCCATTTGCATATGATCAGCCACTTCAAGGCCGCAAAATCAAGGTTCCGGCCAACTGCGTGCCGGACTTGGCCAAGACAGGAAAGCTTGCACTGAGATTCGGATGCCCCTTTCGGGACGGTTTGGCCGCTGGGGCAAAATGCGCAAGCGGTGCGGTCTTGCGCGCTTGTATTTCCGGCCTATCGCTGAAATTCAGGAGGCCTGTCTGGAACGGAGGCTTCCTTGCCAATCCTGCGATCATTCGGACCGTCCGTCGCGCGCACATCCCCTGTCGAGGCGGTGCGGGCGGGGCTGGGCGCTGTTATCGGGCTGGGGGTGGCGGGGCTGTTTTTGCTGTCCCCCGGTATTGACCTGACCACCGGTCTTTACCTAGTGGCCCCTTTCGGCGCGAGTTCGGTTCTGCTTTTTGCGGTTCCGAACAGCCCATTGGCGCAGCCGTGGTCAGCCTTTGTCGGAAATACCGTGGCCGCCCTGATCGGTGTGGCGGTCTGCCTTCTGGTGCCCGACCCGTTGTTGCGGATCGCACTGGCGGTCGGTCTGGCCATTGTCGCCATGATCCTATGCCGCGCTGTGCATCCCCCGGCGGGGGCCGTGGCGATGACTGCCGCGATGAGCCCGGATGCCATTGCTCATCTTGGCTTTTGGTTCGCCCTTGCGCCGGTTGCGCTTGGCACTGCCGCGCTGATCCTGATTGCCATGATCTATGCGCGCCTTACCGGGCGCCGCTATCCTTTCCGGCAGTTCGAGGAGTCGAACCGCCACGGAACCCATGACCCGGAACCGGTGGAGCGATTGGGTCTTTCCAAGGCCGAGCTGACTGAGATTCTTGAGCGGTATCGGCAATCCTTCAACCTGGGCGTCGAAGATCTGGCCCGCCTGATCGGGGCAGCCGAGGTGCAGGCGGCGGCACATCACACCGGGCCACTGACCGCCGCCGATGTCATGTCTCGCAACCTGATCACCGTTGGCCCCGAGGCGACGCTGACCGAGGTTGCCGCACTGTTCAAGCGCCACAAGTTCATCTCGCTTCCGGTGACGGGCGCGGATGGGCGGTTCCTGGGCGTGATCTTCCAGATCCACCTGATAAATCAGGCGCGCGACGATGCGCTTCGGCTGAACCGGACATTTGGCGCTGCGCTGCGCCGTCTGGTGGATCGGGAAAGGGAAAGGCCGGTCCTTGCCAAAGACATCATGAGCGTTGTCAGCCCCCGTGCGACCACGGCCACGCCGATGGCCGTTTTGTTGCAGATGATGGCGAATGACGATGTCGATGCGGTTCCGGTTGTCGAATATGGCAAGATCGTCGGCATCGTGACGCGGACCGATCTGATCGCGGTGCTGGCGCGCAGGGTGTCGCGCAATGGATAGGGCGGTCTGGTGGTTCGCCCGCAACTGTGCCGGACAAGGTATCTTGTGGGGCAAGGGGTGTTGTCGTGACTGGCCTGAAAATAACTTTCCATGCCAGTCATAGCGGCAAGTTTCCCAAGCCGGGTCGCGCGGCCCTTGGCCTTGCAACCCCGGCCGCCGCTTACTTCAGCTTGATGCAAAAGTGCTTGCGGACCGGCTGGTCGATGGTCCAGGTGCCTTTGAAGCCGGGCTCTACCGTAAAGGCATCGCCGGGGCGCAGGGTGACGGGCGCGCCGCCATCGGGGGTGATGGTGATCTGCCCCTCGATCAGATGGACGAATTCGTAGAATTTATAGCTGGCGTGCCAGGTGCCGGGGGTGGCCGCCCAGGTGCCGCTGATCACGCTGCCGTCGATCGAGGTGTGCTGGACCCATGTCTTCATGGTCGGGTTGCCCTCGACCTTGGTCCAGCCTTCAAGATCGGTCAGCAGCGGCTCTGGCCCCGGCGCCGGAAAGCGGAAAACCATATCGCTCATGTCAATCCTTCCAGAATGTCGCTGTGGTTGCGGTCTTGTCGTAGGCGCTGGCTGACGGGCTGGCAAGAGGCGCCAGAAAGCGGGACGGATGCGCAGGCCCTTGATCTTTTTGCCGGGCTGCGTGACTTGGATGGCATCTGATCTGGCAGGCATGGGGAAGGGACGATCATGTTGATCCGGCAAGCGAAGGCGTCCGACGCCGAAGATCTGGCGCGTTTCATCAATATGGCGGCGGATGATCTGCCGCTGCATTTCTGGCGGAAATCGGTTGGCCCCGATGGCGACCCATGGGCTTTGGGCAAGGAACGCGCGGCACGGGAAAGCGGCAGCTTTTCTTACCGCAACGCCTGGTTGGCCGAGGTGGAGGGCCGCGTGGCCGCCTGCCTGCTGGGCTATCCGGCCGAGGAGGAGCCGGCCCCGATTGACCCCGACACCCCGCCGATTTTCGTGCCCCTGCTGGAGCTGGAGGCGCTGGCCCCCGGATCGTGGTATCTGAACGTGCTGGCAACCTATGAGGCGTTTCGCGGCAAGGGCACTGGCCGCGCGCTGTTGGCCCATGCCGAAACGGTGGCGCGGGCGGGTGGGCATGGGGTGATCAGCCTGATTGCCGCCGATACCCATCCGGCGGCGCTGCGGCTTTATGCGGCCAAGGGATATGCCGAGGTTGCCCGCCGTGCCGTGGTCAAGGGCGACTGGCAGGTCGAGGCGACGGAGTGGATTTTGTTTACGAAGGCGGTGGGGTAGGGGGCGAACAGTCCGGATCTGTCCGGGCGGAACAGGAAACGCCCTGCGTTTCCCCGCCCGCGCGTGACCTTTCCGCGTGAGACGGTGGAAGCAAGAGCCCACGAAAGGCCAGTGCCACCCAGCCGCGCCACGGGCGGGGCGTTCTTCGGGGAAACGTGCCACTGGCACGTTTCTCATCCCTCACCACCCCTGGCGGGCGAGAAGCGCCCGCCGATGGCGGGGCGGGCGCTGGCCGGGCCTTTGAGGCCCAGCCGGTGCAATTTGCCAGCGTCACCGCATGGCAAAGGCGATGGCCTTTGCCAGACTGCGCAGAGCGTCGCTTCCCTAACCCAGCCCCGCCAGATGCAGCAGCAACCCCAAGGCCGCCGATCCGGCCATGACCGCCGTCATCGGCAGTCTCAGGCGGAATACCGCCAGCAGCGCCAGCGCCGACAGGCCCGCGGCAGCCCAGTTGATCGAGGACCAGACCGGCAGCTCTAGCCGGAAGGGGCCCAACGAAACCGGCGCGACCTGTTGCCAGATCACATGCAGCGCGAACCACAGCGCGAGGTTCAGGATCACCCCCACCACCGCCGCTGTTACCGCCGACAACGCCGCCGACAGCGCGCGGTTCTGGCGCAGCCCCTCCATGTAGGGGGCACCCAGAAAGATCCAGGCAAAGCAGGGGGCAAAGGTGACCCAGGTGGTCAGCAACCCGCCCAGGGTGCCGGCCAGCATCGGGCTTTCCCAGCCCGCCCCCCGCATCGACCCCATGAAGCCCACGAATTGCAGCACCATGATCAGCGGACCGGGCGTGGTTTCGGCCATGCCCAGACCATCCAGCATCTCGCCCGGTTTCAGCCAGCCATAGGTGCCCACCGCCTCTTGTGCGACCCAGGCCAGAACCGCATAGGCCCCGCCAAAGGTCAGCACCGCCAGTTTCGAGAAATAGGTGGCGATGTCGGCAAACACGCTGCCGGGGGCCAGCAGCACCAGTGCCGCAACGGGCACCAGCCACAGCACCAGCGCCACCAGACCGGCGCGAAAGGCAGAACGCCGCGCACCGGGGGGCAGGGCTACCTCGGTTCCCAGCAGGGTATCGGCATCGTCGATATGGCTTTTGCCCATGGCACCATGGCCACCACCGGGCTGAAACGCCGCAACCCCCGCCTTGGCCCCGGCCCAGCCGATCAGCGCCGCCAAGGCCACGATCAGCGGAAAGGGCGCGCCAAGGGCAAAGATCGCCAGAAACGACGCGGCGGCGATGGCGCGCATCGCCCCGTTGCGCAAGGCGCGCTTGCCCACCCGCACCACGGCTTGCAAGACGATGGCCAGCACGGCGGCCTTCAACCCAAAGAACAGCGCCGCCACCACGGCCACCTGCCCATAGGCAGCATAGACCCAGCTAAGCCCCATGATCGCCAAAACACCGGGCAGGATGAACAGCCCCCCCGCCACCAGCGCGCCGCGCACCCCGTGCATCAGCCAGCCGATATAGGTGGCAAGCTGCTGCGCCTCTGGTCCCGGCAAAAGCATGCAAAAGTTCAGCGCATGCAGAAACCGGCCATCGCCCAGCCAGCGCTTTTCCTCGACCAATATGCGGTGCATCACGGCGATCTGCCCGGCTGGTCCGCCAAAGGACAGCGCGGCGATGCGGGCCCAGACGCGGGCGGCCTGCGGCAAGGTGGGACGGGACGGATTGAGCGGGGAGGGCATCAGCGTGCCCCCTTGGCGGCGGGTGCCCAGGTGTGGGTTTCGCCCGTGGCATCGCGCGCCCAGCGGTAAAACGCATCATAAAGGGCGATGCCCGCCTGCATCTGCGCCTGATCATCGGCATACATCCGCGACAGCCCCAGCGAGGCCGCCAGCAACCCCGCGCATTCCGGCACAAGATCAAGCCGCCCGGTATCGGCGCCGCGCACGATGGTGGCCAGACGGTCCAGCGCAGGCAGGGCAAGGCCGAAATCGGCCAGAAGGGTGTCAAAGGTGCAGGTCTCATCCCGGTGGCTAAAGGCCACGCCATCAATGTCAAAGGGCATCGCGTCCAGCGTTTCGGCGACCGCAAGCACCTCGGCCGGGGCGACGAACAGGAACACGGCCTCGGGGTCGATAAAGCGGCGGATCAGCCAGGGGCAGGCGATGCGGTCAATCTTGGGCCGTGCGCGGGTGACCCACAGGCTGCGGCCCTGCCCGTCGCGCCCGGTCAGGGGGGCGGGGGTGAAGGTGGGCAACCCGGCAGCGGCCCAGGCCGCGTGCCCGCCTTCCAGATATTCGGCCTGCATCCCATCGGCGCGCAGCCAGGCGGCGACGGCCTGACTGCGGCCATGCCCTTGGGCGCAGACCACCACGACGGGGCCAGAAAGGCCAGCGGCCAGCCGCGCCAAGGCATCGGGGGCAAGGGCGGTTTCGGGCAGCGGACGGGCTGTGGCAATCAGGCGCGGATCGGCGTCGCGCAGCGCCTGACGGCGGATATCAAGGATGGTGGGCGCTTTGGGTGTGCCGATCAGCTTGGCAAGCTGGTCGCAGGTTATGGCATCGGGCGCAGGCATGGGGCCTCCTTCGGACAGGGTTCACAGGACTGGAACGCGACCTTTGGCTGGCGCCTCGTGGGGAGTTCGCGGTTCCCCATGACGGCAGGATGCGCGGAAACTTCGCGCAGTTCAAGCCGATAGGAGCGTTGTTCCGGCGCAGCAGCGGCAGTAATCTGATCTGGTAACAGGAGGATGAAGGAGCTCTGCGATGCTGGACCGCAGCCATGACCCGTTGCGGATGTTCCGCAAGTTGGCGCAGATGAACCGGCTGGCCAATGCGCGGCTGCATCATGCCTTGGTTGCCTTGCCCGTCGCCGATTATACCCAGCCCCGCCCGGCGTTCTTTGGGTCGATCCGGGCGACGCTGAACCATATCTTGCTGGTGGACAGGTTTTATATCAATGCCTTGGAGGGACACAGCCTGAACACCACCGCGCTGGATCAGGCGCGCGATTGCCCCGATCTGGCGACCCTGACGGCATGGCAAGAAGCCGAGGACCTGCGCCTGTTGCGCCATGTCGAGGGGCTGGCGATCCCCGAGATGGATGAGGTGATCAGCGTTGATCGCGGTATCCGGGTGCAGACCGATCGGCGCGACGATCTTCTCAGCCATCTGTTTCAGCACCAGACCCATCATCGCGGGCAGGTGCATGGCCTGCTGTCGGCCACCACGGTAGCACCTCCGCAACTGGATGAGTTCATCGTGGGCGATGATGCGCCCGCACGAGCCGCCGATATGGCGCGGCTGGGTTGGTCAGAGGATGATCTGATGCGCTAGGCCGCGCGGTCAGGCCAGTGCCGCCAGCGCCAGCATTCCAAGGGCGGTCAGCGCAAAGCCCGCGCTGGCAAGAACCAGAAAGAGGTCTGGCAGGGGGGCATCCGCCTGTTCTTCGGCAGGATCAGCAAAGAACAACAGGGCACCCGGATCATAGCCACAGCAGTACATGCGTCGCTCTCCTTTGCAGTATCGGCTTTGCGGCGAAGGTTTTGGTTACTGGGTGGCGGTGATGATCGCCGGAGCAGCTTTCACAAGCGCCTCGGGCATTGCAATCAGCGCCAGCATCGACAGGAACACCACGCCCACCAGACCAAGGGCGGCATAATCCCCAAGATTTCGCTGCTGACGTTGAAAGATGCGGTTCATTCCGGCCCCCGGCGTTGTTGGCGGATCACTCTGGTTCTGCGGCTGGCAGGCCGGCAGGGGTGATTCCTGTCCCTATAATCTACAGCTTTAATCGTGATTTGGTTTCCATTTTTTCATTTCACTATGGAATTTTATTCTCCAAGTGCCGCGATGCAGGAAAACACCGTCATTTTCCCTTGAACGCGGCGCCCATCGCGCCGACTTTCCGTTATTGCCGGATGGTTTGGCCGTTGTTCCTGTTGATTCTATGGGGCTGCGGCCCTAGGGCTTGTTCATGATCACGCAGAAGATGAAATACGCGCTGAAGGCCCTGCTTGTCCTGGCGGACGAAGCGGCCAAAGCCACACCCGAGCCGCTGACGATCGAAGAGATCGCGCGCCGCTCTGGCACGCCCAAGCGGTTTTTGGAGCATATTCTGCTGGAGATCCGCAATGCGGGCGTGATCAGTTCTATCCGGGGGCGGTTGGGCGGCTATAGCCTGCTGAAAAAGCCGCAGGATATTTCCATCTCGGAAATGCTGCGGCTGATCGAGGGGCCGATTGCGCCCTTGCCTTGCCTCTCGCGCCGCGCCTATCAGCGCTGCGAGGATTGCACGGACGAGGCTGCCTGCCGCATCCGCAAGGTTTTTGCCGAGGTGTTCTGGTCGTACCTTGTCATCATCGATTCGCTGACGCTGGCCGATATGCTTACGGCGGGCGGCGATATTGATGCCGCCCTGCCGCAGATGTCTGCGGGCGCTTAAGCGCGCGACAGCAGCGCCTCTGGCCGCATCCGGGCGATGCCTTGGGTGATCAGCGCGGCCAGTACCGACTTGATCAGATCGCCGGGCAAGAAGGGCAGCGCCATGGCGGCAGCTTCGGGCATGGATTTTTGCATGACAAACGCCATGCCCGGAATGCCAAAGGCATAAAGCACGACAATACCGCCAACGACCGCGCCGGCAAAAGCCGAGACGCCAATGGCGGTAGTCCAGCGTTCCACGATCAGGCCCGCAACAAAGGCGGCGATGGGAAAGCCGATCAGATAGCCGACCGACGGGCCAGCGAACACGCCAAGGCCACCCCGGCCACCCGACAACAGCGGCAGGCCAATCGCGACCAGCGCCAGAAACAGCAGCACGGCCAGCGCGCCGCGCTTGGCACCCAGTACTGTGCCGCACAGCATGATGCCCATCGATTGGGCGGTGATCGGCACGCCGCCGATCAGGTCAATCTTGGGCACAAGGCCCAGAACCGCGATCAGCGCTGCGAACAGCGCGATATGAGTGAGGTTTTTTTCCATGTGGTTGTCCTCCGATACACACCGGGGGTGCTTAGACGCTTCCACCCCGGGCGCGCAAGGCATCAGCGACATGGGCGGCATCATCCAAGGCAGCGGCGGTCAGCGGGGCGACGGTTCGCCAACCGGCGCGGCGGGCGCTGCGGGCTGACCATGCGGCGGAAATCTGGCCTGCGCGGTCCTGCAACACCGGGATGAAGCGGATCACCAGCGCAAGAGCCAGCGCCAAGCGCGCAGGCGGCAGGCCAAGGGCGGCCAAGGGGCGGCACAGCCACTCCAGCACGCGCTGCATATCGGCCAGACGGGTTGTCATGGTGACAAAGTTGGCAGCAGCTACGGCGGTGGTCATGCGCAGGATCACCTCTGCCCCGCCCGCGATGTCGCGGGTGAAGAGGTGCCACAGGCCAACCATCAGGACAAAGGGCCACAGCGGCCGCAGTATACGCGCGGATTGGCCCGCAAAGCGGGGGCCGCCGGTTGCCGACACCACAGCCACCGCGCCAAAGGCGGCAGCAAGGGGCAGGGGACCATGCAGGCGGAACAAGGCGGTGGTGGCAACGGCCAGCACCGCCAGTTTCACCCCGGCGGGCAGACGGTGCGCCCAGATCTGGACCTCAGAGGTCAGCGTCAGCATCCTGCGCCCCCAGATCGGCCATGGCGCCGCGAAACTCGGCCAGAATCGCCGGGGCAGGCCCGTCGCGGTGGATACGCCCACCTTCCAGCCAGATCACCCGGTCCACCCCCGCCACGGCGGTGGGATCGTGGCTGATGGTGATCAGCCGTTGTGGCAGGGTATGAAGGCGGCGGGCAAGGCGGGATTGGGTGGGCAGGTCAAGTCCGGCAAAGGGTTCGTCCAGCAGGATGGTCTGCGGTTCCATCATCATCACCGCCAGCAGGCACAGGTATTGGCGCTGCCCTTGGCTCAGGTGGTGACAGGGCGCATCGTGCCAATGGGGGCGGCCTTCGGCGGCCAATGTGGCGCGAACGGCGGCCTGTGGGTCCGGGTGGCCCATCTGGCGCAGGCCAAAGGCCAGTTCCTCGGCAACGGTGGGAAACAGGATCTGATGGTCGGGGTTCTGGAACAGGATGCCCAGCCGCGACAGCATCGCCTTGCGGTCTTTCGCGGGGTCGATGCCGCCCACCCGCACGGTGCCGGATGTCGGCGCGATCAGGCCGGCAAGCAGGCGCAAAAGGGTGGTCTTGCCCGAGCCGTTCCGCCCCACAATGCCGATGCGGTGTTCGGTCAGGGTCAGCGACAGGCCCACCAACACCGGACGCCCGGCCAGCGTGACGCTGGCCTCGGTCATGGTGATGGTCTCGGCCTGCGGCATGGTCCCCTCGCGCGTTTCGGCGGTTCTAGCGGGGTAGGGGCGCGGGGGAAAGCCCTATGCGGGGCGGCGCTGCGGCAGGGCGAGGGCGGCCTCAACCGCGTGGCTGGCGGCTAGGACGCCCCGGTCGTCGAACATCCGGCCCACCAGTTGCACCCCTGCGGGCAGGCCCGCCGTGGTGAAGCCGCAGGGGACAGAGGCCGACGGTTGTTGGGTCAGGTTGAACGGATAGGTAAAGGGCGTCCAGCCCATCCAGTTTTTTGCCGGGTCACTGCCGGGGGGCATCAGCAGGCCAGCGTCAAAGGCGGGAATGGGCAGGCTGGGGGTGACCAGCAGGTCATAGCCCTGCATGAAGCCGCGCATCTGCGCACCCAGCGCACCACGGGCACGGGTGGCGGCCATATAGGCATCCAGCGTGATCGCATCAGCCTGATCCAGCAGGGCGGCAAGGTTCGCATCCAGCACCGAACGGTCGGTGACATGGGCCAAGGCGGCCTTGGCCCCCGCCCACCACAGGGTGCGGAAAATCTCAATCGGGTCGTCAAAGCCGGGGTCGATCTGGGTGATGATGGCGCCTGCATCGGCCATGCGGCCCACGGCGGCGGCAACCAATGCGGCCACTTCGGGATCGACGGTAGCAAGGCCAAGGGTGGGCGAATAGGCGATGCGCAGGCCCCGCAGGCTGGGCGCATCCGGCACATGGCTGGCCGGATCATGGGGCAGGGAATGCCAGTCGCGCGCATCGGGGCGGGCGATAACGTCCAGCAGCAGGGCGGAATCTCGCGCGGTGCGCGTCATCGGGCCGACATGCGCCACGGTGCCAAAGGGTGACAGCGGCCAGGCGGGCACCCGGCCGAAGGACGGTTTCAGCCCGTAAATCCCGGTAAACCCTGCCGGAATGCGGACCGACCCGCCGCCATCGGTGCCAAGCGCCAAGGGGGCATAGCCCGCCGCCACGGCGGCAGAGGCCCCGCCCGACGATCCGCCGGGCGTCTTGGTCGTATCCCACGGGTTGCGGGTAATGCCGGCGCGGGGGCTGTCGGTCACGCCCTTCCAACCGATTTCGGGCGTGGTGGTACGGGCCATCAGCACGGCGCCCGCGTCCCTTAGCCGTGCCACGGCGGGGGCGTCGTCGGCCCATGGGCCTTTGGCATCCACCGTCCATGATCCGCGCAGGCAGGGCTGGCCCTTGGTCAAAAGGATGTCCTTGATCAGCACCGGCACGCCATCGAGCGGCGAAAGCGGTTGGCCAGCCCTGAGCCGAACTTCGGCCGCCTGCGCCTGTTCGCGCGCGCCAGCGGCATCTGTCAGCGTCAGCGCATTCAGCCGCGGTTCCCAGCGCGCGGCCTGCGCCAGACAATCCTCCAGCACCTCGGGCGGGGTGAAGCGACCCGCACGAAAGCCTGCCGCAATGTCTTCGGCTGTCAGCCAGTTCAGATTGCCCATTGTCGCCCCCCGAATTTTTCCGCGAAATGAAATGAAGTCCTGAGGGGCCTCGTCAAGCCCTTGGGCAGCGCGGCATTTCGCCAACCCATACCCGGGCGGATCAGGAAACGCATCGCGTTTCCCCGCCCGTGCGCAACCTGTCTGCTAGAGACCGGTCCGCAAGTGCCGACGAAAGGCCAGTGCCACCCAGCCGCGCCACGGGCGGGGCGTTCTTCGGGGAAACGTGCCACTGGCACGTTTCTCATCCCTCACCACCCCTGGCGGGCGAGAAGCGCCCGCCGATGGCGGGGCGGGCGCTGGCCGGGCCTTGGGGGCCCGACCGTGCAATTTGTCCCGGCACCGCATGACGAAGGCGATGGCCTTCGCCAGACAGAGCGAAGTGAGGGCCGATCCGGCCTCAGCCCTTTTGGGCTGCCGCCACCGACTCTTCCAGAATGCCCATGGCTTCGTTGAAGATCTCGTCCTGAATGGTGATCGGGGCGAGGAAGCGCACCACGTTGCCGTAAACCCCGCAGGTCAGCAGGATCAGGCCACGCTTTTGCGCCTCGTTCTTCACGCGGTTGGTGAAACCGGCATCGGGTTCTTTGTTCGACGGATTGGCGAATTCGACTGCCACCATGAAGCCTGGTCCGCGGATTTCCGCAATCTCCGGCGTGGTAGAACGGATCGCTTCCAGCCGCTGCTTCAGGCGGCTGCCCAGTTCATTCGCGCGGTCGCACAGCTTTTCTTCCTCGATCACGTCCAGCACGGCATGGGCGGCGGCGATGCCCAAGGGGTTGCCGCCATAGGTGCCGCCAAGGCCGCCGGGGTGGGCGGCATCCATCAGCTCTGCCTTGCCGCACAAGGCGGCGATGGGCAGACCGCCGCCAAGGCCCTTGGCCATGGTGGTGATGTCGGCGGCAATGCCATAGCCGTGCATCGCAAACATGGTGCCGGTGCGGGCAAAGCCGGTCTGCACCTCATCGGCGATCATCACGATGCCGTGGTCGTCGCACAACTTGCGGATCGCGGCTACCAGCGATTTCGGCGCCGGGTAGAACCCGCCTTCGCCCTGCACGGGTTCAAAGATGATGGCGGCGACGCGGGCCGGATCAAGGTCGTTCTTGAACAGCTTGGTGATGCCCGCCATCGCATCTTCGGTGGTCACATTGTGCAGATCCTGCGGGAAGGGCACATGGAAGACGTCGGGCACCATAGAGCCGAAGCCCTTTTTATAGGGTTCAACCTTGCCGGTCAGGGTCATGCCCATGAAGGTACGGCCATGGAAGGCCCCGCCAAAGGCGATGACGGCATTGCGGCCGGTGGCGATGCGGGCGACCTTGACGGCGTTTTCAACCGCCTCGGCGCCGGTGGTCACGAACACGGTCTTTTTGGCGAAATCGCCGGGAACAGCGGCGTTCAGGCGCTCGGCCAGACGGATGTAGTTTTCGTAAGGAAGCACCTGGTGGCAGGTGTGGGTAAAGCGGTCAAGCTGCGCCTTGACGGCATCCATCACCTTGGGGTGGCGGTGGCCGGTGTTGACCACGGCGATCCCGGCGGCAAAGTCGATATAGCGGTTGCCCTCGATATCCCAGACTTCGGAATTCAGCGCGCGGTCGGCATAGATCTGGGTCTGCATGCCCACGCCGCGCGAAATGGCCTCTTCCCGCCGCTTGGCGACTTCTGCGTTCTTCATGGTCTGATCCTTTACGGAATGTCGGGCGGAGTCCTGCCCCGTCGCGCGACATTTGATCAAAGTTTGCGACCCGGATCAACGGCGCTGAGGGGTGTGGTTAGGTCCAGTTTGGCGATGACGTATAGTCCAGCGATGATTCACACCCTGTTAACCCTGTCCGGCGTATGCTGCGGGGGAATCGAGGGGCAGAATGGCGCAGGCGATACGATTGGCTATGTCAGAGCTGGCGGAGCAGGCAGAGCGGCCCGAGGATTGGCTGCGCCTGATCCGGTCGCGCCGGGTGGGGCCGGCCACATTCTATCGGCTGCTGGCAGAACATGGCAGCGTGGCGGCGGCATTGGCGGCTTTGCCCGGCATAGCCCGGTCGGCCGGGGTTGACGGGTATGAGGCCTGCCCCACCGGGGTGATTGCGCGCGAACTGTCCGATGGCCACAAGGTGGGGGCAACACCGCTCTTGTGGGCGCAGCCGGGCTATCCCGTCGCGCTGACAGAGGTGCCAGATGCGCCGCCGGTGCTGTGGGCCTTGGGTGATCTGTCACTTCTGGCGCGGCCAATGGTGGCGATGGTGGGCGCGCGGAATGCGTCTTCGCTGGGGCTGCGGATGGCGCGGCGGCTGGCCGAGGGGTTGGGGGAGACGGGGCAGGTGGTGGTTTCGGGCCTTGCGCGCGGCATTGACGCCGAGGCGCATCGTGCTGCCCTGCCCACCGGTACGGTCGCGGTGCTGGCGGGGGGGGTGGACGTGGCTTACCCCGAGGAGAATGCCGATTTGCTGGCAGAGATTGCGCAGTCCGGCTGCGTCGTGTCGGAACAGCCCCCCGGCTGCCAACCGCAGACCCGGCATTTCCCGATGCGCAACCGCATCATCTCTGGCATGGCGCGGGGGGTCGTGGTGGTCGAGGCGGCGGCGCGGTCGGGCAGCCTGATCACCGCAAGGGATGCCGCCGATCAGGGGCGCGATGTGCTGGCGGTGCCGGGCCATCCGTTTGATGCGCGCGCGGCGGGTTGCAACCGGCTTTTGCGCGATGGGGCCATTCTGGTGCGCGGCCCGCAGGATGTGCTGGAGGCGCTGAACATTGGCGGCGGGGGCGGGGTAGGTGGGCAGGGGGCGCTGGCCCTGCGCGCAGTGCCCAAGGTCGGCTCGGCCCCGGAGCCCCGGCCCGTCGCGGCACGGCCCGCACCACAGGATTTGCCCGAGGGCGATTTACCGGCGGCCATTCTGGACCGGCTTGGCCCCAGCCCCTTGGCCGAGGATCAGCTTATCCGCGATCTGGGCCTGACACCGCAGGCGATTGCCCCGGCCTTGCTGCTGCTGGAACTGGAAGGCCGGGTGCTGCGCCAGCCGGGGGGGCTTTTGTCACGCACCGATCAGGGGTAAGGGGCGATTGTTGCCCTACGGTTGACAAGTCGCCTGCTTGCCCCACATGGTGCCACGCTGCCAAAAGTCCTTGCAAGAAAAGCCGATCATGCCCGTCGTTGTTGTGGAATCCCCGGCCAAGGCCAAGACAATCAACAAATATCTTGGCCCGAACTATACGGTTCTGGCCAGCTATGGTCATGTGCGCGACCTGCCCGCCAAGGATGGCTCGGTCGATACCGAACACGATTTCGGCATGACATGGGAAGTGGCCGCCGAAAGCCGCAAGCATGTAAAGGCGATTGCCGAGGCGCTGAAAACCGATGACGAACTGATCCTTGCCACCGACCCTGACCGCGAGGGCGAGGCGATTTCGTGGCATCTGAGAGAGGCGCTGGCATCCAGCCTGAAGAAGGGCAAAAAGGTTTCCCGCGTCACCTTCAACGCCATCACCAAGGATGCGGTGACCAAGGCGATGCAGGAACCGCGCGAGATCGACACCCCGCTGGTTGAGGCCTACCTCGCCCGCCGCGCGTTGGATTATCTGGTGGGCTTTACCCTGTCGCCGGTTCTGTGGCGCAAGCTGCCGGGGGCGCGGTCGGCGGGTCGGGTGCAATCGGTCTGCCTGCGCCTGATCGTTGAGCGTGAGATGGAGATTGAGGCCTTTCGCGCCCAGGAATACTGGACGGTCAAGGCGCAACTGATCACCCCGCGCGGGCAGGAATATGAGGCGCAGCTTGTCGTTCTGGGCGGCAAGAAGTTGCAGAAATTCGACATTCCCAATGTCGAGGCAGCGGAGATTGCGGTTCACGCTGTCACTTCGCGCACATTGGCCGTTACGGGCGTGGAATCGAAACCCGCCAGCCGCAACCCCTGGCCGCCCTTCATGACCTCGACCCTGCAACAAGAGGCATCCCGCAAATACGGCATGGGCGCCAAGCAGACGATGAACGCCGCACAGCGTCTCTATGAGGCCGGGCACATCACCTATATGCGGACCGACGGCATCGACATGGCCCCTGAGGCGGTGATGGCCGCGCGGGCCGAGATCGAGCGGCGGTTCGGGAAATCTTACGTTCCCGACAGCCCGCGGATGTACAAGAACAAGGCCAAGAACGCGCAAGAGGCACATGAGTGCATTCGCCCGACCGACATGGCCGCCTCGCCCGAAAAACTGCGGGTCGAGGATGATCAGCGCAAGCTTTACGACCTGATCTGGAAGCGCACGCTTGCCAGCCAGATGGCAGCGGCGCGGATGGAACGGACCACGGTCGATATCGCCAGCCCCGATGGTCAGGTGGGCCTGCGCGCCAACGGGCAGGTGGTGCTGTTCGACGGGTTCCTGAAAATCTACGATCAGGGCCGGGATGAGGAAGACGACGACGAAGGCCGCCTGCCGCAGATCATGCAAGGCGAACCGGCAGTGCTGGCCAAGGCCGCGCTGACCCAAGCCTATGACAAGGCCGCCGCGAAATCGGATGCGGTAGTCGAGGTGATATCCAAAGACGGGTTCCGCCGGTCCGACGCCGCTGTTCTTTCGCCCGAAGGCGGCGTTCTGGCCAGCCAGAGTTTCACCCAGCCGCCGCCCCGGTATACCGAGGCGACCCTGGTCAAGCGGATGGAAGAACTGGGCATCGGACGACCATCGACCTATGCCTCGATCCTGACCACGATTGTTGACCGCGAATATGTGCGCAAAGACAAGAACCGCCTGTTCCCCGAAGACAAGGGGCGGCTGGTCACGGCCTTTCTGACCAACTTTTTCCGCCGTTATGTGGAATATGATTTCACCGCCGAACTGGAATCGGAACTCGACGACGTGTCGGCGGGCGAACGGGAGTATCTGGAGGTTTTGCGCCGGTTCTGGCGCGATTTTTCGGCTGCCGTGGCCGAAACCGCCGATCTGCGCATTACCGAAGTGCTGGACAAGATTGATGATTTCCTGTCGCCGCATCTTTACCCACCGCGCGCCGACGGGGGCGATCCGCGCATTTGCCCGGTCTGCGGCAATGGCCGCCTGCATCTGAAAACCGCGCGGTCGGGCGGGGCCTTCATCGGTTGCGGCAACTACCCGGAATGCCGCTATACCCGGCCCATATCGGTGACCGAAGACAGTGGCATGTCCTCGGTTGACGGCAAGATTTTGGGGCAGGATGAAAACGGCAACCCGATTTCCCTGCGCTCTGGCCGGTTCGGCCCCTATGTGCAGCGCGGCGAGGCGACGGCGGAAATTCCAAAGCCCGACCGCGCCAGCCTGCCCAAAGGCTGGGCGCCCGAGGCGCTGACGCTGGACCGCGCGCTGGACCTTCTGGGCCTGCCGCGTCTGGTCGGCACCCATCCCGAAGACGGGCAAGAGGTGCAGGCCGGGATCGGCCGCTTTGGCCCCTTCATCAAGCATGGCACCACCTATGCCAACCTGCCCGATGTCGAAGAGGTGTTCACCGTCGGCATGAACCGTGCGGTTGAAGTGTTGGCGCAAAAGACATCGCGCGGGGCGGGGCGTGCCGCGCCTGCCGGGCCGCTGAAGGTGCTGGGCGCGCATCCCGATGGGGGTGAGGTGCAGGTGATGCCGGGGCGCTATGGGCCTTATGTCAAATGGGAAAAGATCAATGCGACCCTGCCCAAGGAACTGGCGCCTGAGACGGTCACGCTGGAAGAGGCGCTGGTTCTGATCGCCGAAAAGGCGGGCAAGGGCGGTAAGGCCAAGAAGGCGGCCCCCAAAGCTGCTGCGAAACCCAAGGCTGCGGCGAAACCCAAGGCCGCGCCAAAGGCAAAGGCTGCGACAAAGCCCAAGGCGGCCCCCAAAGCCGCCGCCAAGGTCGCAAAGGTTTGACACGCGGCCCCGCTGACACCATGCGGCGGGCCGATTAGGATGGTGCGGCGATTCCTGTTTGCGGAGTGTTTCATGCTGGCCCGTGCCGCCCTTGCGGTTCTGCTGATTGCGCCCCTGTCCGTTCAGGCCGAGGACAAGCCCGTGTCGGGGCGCGGATATTTCACCGGCTGCGACGCCGAGGGCGACCCGATCTACTGCTATATCGGGGCAGTTGGGTTCAGCTATGCGGTGGGCGAGGATGGCGCCAGCGCGCCGGGCTTGTTTGATACGCTGTCGGCCTTGCCGTTGATGGGCGCGGTCAGCTTTGAAGGGCAGGTCGAGGACACGGGCGAAACCTCGTCTGATCTGGTGCTGACCAAGCTGGAACCCGTTGCGGGCGACCCTTTCGAGGCGACCTTGCATGCCTTGCAAGGCGATTGGCGGCCTGAGGAGGCCAGTCAGGACTCCAGCCAGCAGATTTCGGTGATCGGGCTGGACTGGATGACCTACAAGGACGGCGAAATGTCGGACAGCTACCAGATTGCCCCCGGCACGGCCTGCGCCGATGGGGTGGATCAGAGCGGGGTGGTGCTGTCCTTGAAACGCTATGGCGGCGATGCGCCCGAGGATGCGTGCTGGAAGGTCAAGTTGGCCGATGACGGCCATCTTGTGGTGCAGGACGCCAAAGGGGACGGGGGCGAGGTGGCCTTTACCCGGATACTCGACGACGAAGGCGGCTGAGGCGCAGCCATCCTCCCACCCTCTCCCTCCCCACGCGGGGGAGGGGGGCGTTTCCGCCTGCTGTTTACGCCGCGCCGCGCGGGTCCAGCAGTTTCGCCAGCAGATCCGTCGCCCGGATAGAGCCGATCTGCTGGCCCGCGTCGGTTACCGCCAGCGTATCGATGCCGTCGCGCAGCATCTGCATCACCAGTTTGACCGGGGTTTCCGTGTCCACTGCCCGATCGACGGAAACAGTGTCGCGCGACATCACATCGCCTGCGGTCAGCACGCCCAAGGGATTCATATGGGCCACGAAATCAGCCACATAGTCTGAAACCGGATTGGCGATGATTTCGCGCGCCGTGCCGCATTGCACGATGCGACCCCCTTCCATCAAAGCGATGCGGTTGCCGATCTTGAACGCCTCGTCCAGATCGTGGCTGACGAAGATGATGGTCTTTTTCAGCTTGGCTTGCAGGTCCAGCAATTCATCCTGCAACTTGGTGCGGATCAGCGGGTCAAGCGCTGAAAAGGGTTCATCCATCAACAGGATCGGGGCTTTGGTTACAAAGGCGCGGGCAAGGCCCACGCGCTGCTGCATGCCGCCCGACAACTCGCCGACCTTGCGTTCGGCGGCGGGCGTCAGGTTCACCAGCTCCAGTTGCTCGTCCACAAGGGGCTTGCGCTGCTCGGGCGTCATGCCAGCCAGTTCCAGCCCAAGGCCCACATTCTCGCGCACGGTGCGCCAGGGCAGCAGGCCGAATTGCTGAAACACCATGGCGATGCGGGAAAGGCGCAAACGGCGCAGGGTTTCTGGGTCGGCCTTGGTGACAGATACCATCTTGTTGCCGTCGTTCACCCGCACCTCGCCCCGCACCACGGGGTTCAGGGCATTGACGCCGCGCAACAGGGTGGATTTGCCCGAACCGGACAGCCCCATCAGCACCAGAATCTCGCCCTCGGCCACCTTGAGGTCGCAGTCATGCACGCCCAGAATCTGGCCGGTCTGGGTCTGCACCTCGCCCCGCGACAGGCCGCGGTCCATCAGGGGCAAGGCGCGGTCGGGGTTGTCGCCAAAGACGATGGAAACACGATCAAATTCGACAGCCGTGGTCATCACTTCACCTCGCGGCGCAACATGCGGTCCAGAATGATGGCGACGACGACGATGACGAAGCCGGATTCAAAGCCCTTGGCGGCATTCACCGATTGCAGGGCGCGCATCACCGGGATGCCAAGGCCGTTCGCCCCCACCATGGCCGAGATGACGACCATCGACAGCGACAGCATGATGGTCTGGTTCAGGCCCGCCATGATCTGCGGCAAGGCCCAGGGCAGTTCGACCTTCCACAGCTTTTGGCTGGGGGTGGCGCCAAAGGCGGTCGCAGCCTCGACCAGGGCCACCGGGGTGGACGAGACACCCAGTTGCGTCAGGCGAATCGGCGCCGGCAGAACAAAGATCACCGTGGCGATCAGGCCGGGCACCATGCCAAGGCCAAAGAACACGATGGCCGGGATCAGGTAGACAAAGGTTGGCAGCGTCTGCATCAGGTCAAGAACCGGGCTCATCGCCGCGTAAAGACGGGGGCGGTGGGCGGCGGCAATGCCGACCGGCACGCCGACGCCCATGCAGACAACGCAGGCTGCAAGGATCAGCGTCAGGCTTTCGGTGGTTTCCTTCCAGTAGCCTTGGTTCAGAATGAAAAGGAATCCAAGGAAGATGCCGAGGCAGATCTTCCAGTTGCGTTGCAGATACCAGGTCAGCGCAATGAACACCGCAATCACGACAAGGGCGGGCGGGGCTTGCAACAGCCACAGGATGCCAGCGATCAGCCCCTCCAATACCGTTGAAATCGCATCGAACAGCGGCCCCAGATTGGCCTTCATCCAGTCGAAAATCACCTTTGCCCATGCGCCGATGGGAATCTTGTATGCCGTCATCCAGTCCATGCTGCCGCCCCTTTGGATATGAAAAGGCCCCGAACGCGGGTCGGGGCCTTTTAATGGCTTACTTCAGCGCCGCTTCAACCGCCGCGACAGCATCGCCGCCATCCTTGGTGGTCACGCCGTCCAGCCAGGGCTTCCAGGCATCGGGGTGCGCGGCCAGCCAGGTCTTGGCGGCTTCACGCGCGTCGGTGCCGTCATTCAGGATGGCGCCCATGATCTCATTCTCCATCGGCAGCGAGAAGACGAGGTTGTTCAACAGCTTGCCGGTGTTGGCGCATTCGGTGGCATAGCCCGCGCGGGTGTTGGTGAACACCGTCGCCCCGCCAAAGTTCGGGCCGAAAAAGTCATCGCCGCCGGTCAGATAGGTCATCTTGAAGTTGGCGTTCATCGGGTGGGGTTCCCAGCCAAGGAAGATGATCGGCTTGCCGCCCGCATCGGCGCGCTGCACTTCGGCCAACATGCCCTGTTCGCTGCTTTCGACCAGTTCAACCCCGGCGGCTTTCAGGCCAAAGGCGTCCTTGTCGATCATGTCGAGGATCAGCTTGTTGCCGTCATTACCGGCCTCGATGCCGTAGATGTGGTTTTCCAGATCGGCGGCATGGGGGGCGATGTCTTTGAAATCCTTGATGCCCAGTTCGGCACCCTTGGCATTGGTGGCCAGCGTGTATTTGGCCCCTTCCAGGTTAGCGCGCACGGTATCGACGGTTTTTGCTTCGCGGTAGGGCGCGATGTTCGATTCCATCGTGGGCATCCAGTTGCCCAGGAACACGTCGATATCGCCCGAAGCCAGGCCCTCATAGGTCACCGGAACGCCCAGCACCTGGGTTTCCGTGGTGTAGCCAAGCGCTTCCAGCACCAGCGTCGTGGCGGCCGTGGTGGCGGTGATGTCGGTCCAGCCAACATCCGAGAAGGTGATTTTGTCGCAGCCTTCGGCATGGGCGGTGCCCGCAAAGGCAAAGGCGACGGCGCTGGCCAGAAGCGCAGAACGAAGTTTCATGGTGGGCTCCCTGTTTTTTGTTGATTGACGAGTCAATAAACTTCGGACAGGTTGAAAAAAGCAAGAAGTATTTTGCAGGTTTTCCGACATGCCGAAGCTTGGGATGGAGCCTATCCGAAAGGCGGCACTGGTCAAAGCCACGATCGTCGAGATCGGGCGGGCCGGTTCGCTTGACGTGACCGTCAGCCAGATCGCCAAGCGGGCGGGCATGTCCAGCGCGCTGGCCCATCACTACTTTGGCTCGAAGGAAGAGATGTTTCTGGCCGCGATGCGCCATGTGCTGACGCTCTATGGCGCCGAGGTGCGGGGGGCCTTGGCCACCGCCGAAGGGCCCGAGGGGCGGTTGCACGCCGTGCTGCGCGCCAGTTTCAGCCCTGGCAACTTTCGCCGTGAGGCGGTGGGGGCGTGGCTGAATTTCTGGGTTCTGGCGCAAACCGTGCCAGAGGCCAAGCGCCTGCTGGCGGTTTATCAGCGGCGGCTGCGGTCAAACCTGCTGGCGGGGTTGCGCCCCTTGGCGGGCAACCGGGCCGGGGCGATGGCCGATGGTCTGGGCGCGCTGATCGACGGGGTTTACCTGCGCGAAGTACTGAAATCCGGGCCACCGGACAGTGCGGCGGCTGTGGCCGTGGTGCTGGATTATCTGAACACGGAACTGAAGGGAAAAGGCGCATGAAGGCGCAGCCGAAAGCCAGCCATTTTGTGAATGGCGCCTATGTTGAAGATACGGCTGGCGCGCCGATCGAGGTGATTTACCCCGCCACGGGCGAGGTGATCGCTGTGGTGCATGAAGCGACGCCCGCGGTGATCGAGGCCGCGCTGGCCAGTGCAAAGGCCGCGCAAGCCGCCTGGGCCGTGACCCGCCCGGTCGAGCGTGCCCGCATTCTGCGCCGCGCTGCCGACATCATCCGCGACCGTAATCCCGCGCTGGCCCGTCTGGAAACACTGGATACGGGCAAGCCGATTCAGGAAACCTTGGTCGCTGACTGGCCCTCGGGGGCCGATTGTCTGGAATATTTCGCGGGCCTTATCCCTTCGATTACCGGCGAAACCATCCCCCTTGGCCGCGATTTCGCCTATACGATTCGCGAACCTCTTGGCGTTTGTGTGGGTATCGGCGCGTGGAACTATCCCAGCCAGATCGCCTGCTGGAAGTCCGCCCCGGCGCTGGCTCTGGGCAATGCGATGGTGTTCAAACCGTCCGAGGTGACGCCGTTGGGTGCCCTGCAACTGGCTGAAATCTATATCGAAGCCGGTCTGCCTGCGGGCCTGTTCAACGTGGTTCAAGGCCGTGGGGCCGTGGGCGGTGCGCTGGTGACCGACCCACGGGTGGACAAGGTATCGCTGACCGGATCGGTGCCGACGGGGCAAAAGGTTTACACCGCTGCGGCTGCCGGAATGCGCCATGTCACGATGGAACTGGGAGGCAAATCGCCCCTGATCATCTTTGATGACGCATCGGTCGAGGATGCCGTGGGTGCCGCGATGATGGCGAATTTCTATTCCGCCGGTCAGGTGTGCAGCAACGGCACCCGGGTGTTTGTGCAAAAGGGTATCAAGGAGCGGTTTCTGGCCCGGCTGGCCGACCGCACCAAGGCGATCAGCTTGGGCGATCCGCTGGACGAGGCGACCCAGATGGGGCCTTTGGTCTCGTCGGGTCAGTTGGACAAGGTGCTGGGCTATATCGCAACCGGCAAGGCCGAGGGCGCGCGGCTGGTGACGGGCGGCGACCGGGCCAGCCTGAATACCGGCTTTTTCGTGCAGCCCACCGTCTTTGCCGATGTGACCGATGGCATGACGATTGCCCGCGAGGAAATCTTTGGCCCGGTGATGGCGGTCCTTGATTTCGACGATGAGGACGAGGTGCTGGCCCGCGCCAATGCAACCGACTTTGGCCTTGCGGCGGGGGTCTTCACCGCCGACATGACGCGCGCGCATCGGGTGATTGCGGGCCTTCAGGCGGGCACCTGCTGGATCAACGCCTATAACCTGACCCCGGTGGAAATGCCGTTCGGTGGGTCGAAACACTCTGGCGTAGGGCGTGAAAACGGCCATGCGGCGGTGGAACATTATAGTCAGGTAAAAAGTGTCTATGTCGGTATGGGCCCGGTTGACGCGCCCTACTGATACCTTCTGAAAACGAACGAAAACAAGGGCTTTCGCCCCTTTGCAAGAAGGGCCGCTGCGGGCGGTTTGGATCATGACGGCAGATTATGTGATCATCGGTTCCGGGTCGGCCGGGTCGGCAATGGCCTACCGTCTGGGGCAGGCGGGCAAGCGCGTGGTGGTGATCGAACAGGGCGGCACCGATGCCGGGCCGTTCATCCAGATGCCGGCCGCGCTGTCCTATCCGATGAACATGGGCATCTACGACTGGGGGTTTCAGTCGGAACCGGAACCCTATTTGGGCGGCCGCCGCCTTGCCACGCCACGCGGCAAGGTGATTGGCGGGTCTTCCAGCATCAACGGCATGGTCTATGTGCGCGGTCATGCCCGCGACTATGATACCTGGGAAGAGATGGGCGCGCAGGGCTGGTCTTTCGCGGACGTGCTGCCCTATTTCAAGCGGATGGAAACCTGGCACGGGGACGAGGGCGATGCCGAATGGCGCGGCACCGATGGCCCGCTGCACATCACCCGCGGGCCGCGCAAGAACCCCTTGTTCAACGCCTTCATCAAGGCCGGTCAGCAGGCCGGTTACCCGACGACTGCCGACTATAATGGCGCCGCGCAGGAAGGCTTTGGCGCGATGGAGGCGACGATCTGGAAGGGCCGTCGTTGGTCCGCCGCCAACGCCTATCTGCGCCCGGCGCTGAAACAGGGCAATGTGCAACTTGTCCGCGCCTTTGCCCGCAAGATTGTGATCGAAAACGGTCGTGCCGTCGGGGTCGAGGTGTCGCGCGGTGACAAGGTTGAGGTGATCCGCGCCGGGGCAGAGGTGATCGTGGCGGCCTCGTCCATCAACTCGCCCAAACTGTTGATGCTGTCGGGCATTGGGCCTGCTGCACATCTGTCCGAAATGGGGATTCCGCTGGTGGCAGATCGGCCCGGCGTGGGGCAGAATTTGCAGGATCACCTTGAAATTTATATGCAATATCAATCGGCCAAGCCGGTGACCTTGTATAAATACTGGAACCTCTGGGGCAAGGGGATCATCGGGGCGCAGTGGCTGTTCACCAAGACCGGGCTTGGTGCCAGTAACCAGTTCGAGGCTTGCGCCTTTATCCGCACGCGCGAGGGAATCGACTATCCCGACATCGAATACCACTTTCTGCCCATCGCCGTGCGCTATGATGGCAAGGCGGCGGCGGGGGGGCACGGGTTTCAGGTGCATGTCGGTCCAATGCGGTCGAAATCGCGCGGGGCCGTTACCCTACGGTCGGCCGATCCGGCGGATGCGCCGCGCATTCTGTTCAATTATATGTCGCATCCCGATGACTGGGACGAATTCCGCCGCTGCATCCGCCTTACGCGAGAGGTGTTTGGCCAGCCCGCGATGCAGCCATATGTGAAAAGTGAAATTCAGCCGGGCTTGGCTGCGCAAACTGACGCCGAACTTGACGCATTTCTGCAAGAACATGTGGAGAGCGCCTATCACCCTTGTGGCACCTGCCGTATGGGGCGCGCCGATGATCCGATGGCAGTGGTTGACCCGGAATGCAGGGTGATCGGGGTTGAGGGGTTGCGGGTGGCCGACAGCTCGATCTTCCCGCAGGTGACAAATGGCAACCTGAACGGGCCGTCGATCATGACGGGCGAAAAGGCGGCGGATCATATTCTGGGGCGCAAGCTGCCGAAATCGAATCTGGAACCGGTGATGAACCCGAACTGGCGCACCAGTCAGCGGTGATTGGTGAGCGATGAGTTGATCCGCATCAAAGTCGGCCTGTCGGTGCGGGGATAGGGTGGATGGGCAAAGAAGGAGACGCCTATGTCGAACACGCCCCATACCCTGCACGCCGAATTTCCGAACGAAGCTGAAAAGATCAGCGCGTTGAAGGTGTCGAACGGGCATTTCGCACGGCTTTTGGCCGACTATGACACGGTGAATGACAAGGTTCACCGCGCCGAAACCCGGATCGACCTGCTGTCAGAGGCGGAAGAAGCCGACCTGCGCAAGAAGCGCAGCCATATCAAGGATGAAATCGCCCGGATGCTGCGCGAAACCGCCTAATCGGCCCCGGCGCGCAGGCGCCTAATCTGCAATATCATAGGGTAGAAGGCCGCGCCTGTCGGGGTCGACCTTCAGCCGACGCTCCAGCGGCGGGACCGACCTTTGGTGGCAGTCTCGCCGCTCGCAGATCCGGCAGGAAATGCCGATCGGCTCGAACCGCCCTTTCAGGTCCAGCCCGTCGGCATAAACCAGGCTGGGGGCATGCGTCACCTCACACCCAAGGCCGATGGCATAGCGGCGTACGGGCGCAAGGAAAGCGCCCCCCGGCTTGGTCACATCGCGCGACAGGCAGAAATACCGAACGCCATCAGGGGTTTCGGCCAGTTGCCGCAGGAACTGTCCCGGCGTTTCAAAGGCGCGATGCACGTTCCAGAGCGGGCAAGCGCCGCCAAAGCGCGCGAATTGCAGGCGGGTCGCCGAATGCCGCTTGGTTATCGTGCCCGCCTGATCGACGCGCACGAAGAAGAACGGTACCCCCTTTGCGCCAGGCCGTTGCAGGGTGGAAAGGCGGTGGGCGACCTGTTCGATACTGGCGCCGAACATATCGGACAGCCGTTCCAGATCGTGGCGGGTGGCTTGGGCGGCCTCCAGAAAGGCGCGATAGGGCATCAGCGCGGCGCCTGCGAAGTAATTTGCCAGGCCGATCTTGGCGATGTCGCGCGCCTCTGGCGTGGCGAAACGGGCCAGATCCAGCGTCGCCTCCAGCAGCTCATTCTGGGTTTGCAGCGCGACCTGATAGAGCAGTTGAAAGCGTTGGGTGGGGGCTGCGGCGCGGGCCGACAGGTCCAGCCGCTTTTGCGCGGCGTTAAAGGCACGCAGGGGGCCGGTATCGGAAAACTGCACATCCACCCCCCGCTTGCGCAAGGCGTCGGCAGCGGTGAAAAGCGGGTCTTTTCCGGGGCCTGCGCTGGATATGAAATGTTCGGCGGCCCGGTCGATGGCATCGACGTAATTGTCGCAATAGTGAAAGAAGTCGCGCACCTCTTCCCATGGGGACGACCGCAGGGAGGCGTCTTCGCGGCCCAAAGCCTCATCCAACGAGGCCAGTCTTTCATGGGTTTGGCGATAGGCGCGGTGCAGATCAAGGAACGCGCGGGCCAGGGCAGGGGCGTTTGACGCCGCCAGCCGCAGGTCGGCCAGCGGGGGGGCGGCCTTGGCGAACACCGGGTCGGCCAGCGCCTCTCTCATGTCGCTGACCAAGCGTTCGCCTTCGCCCACGGTCAGTTCGGTGACATCCAGCCCGAACTCTTGTGCCAAAGCCAGAACCACCCCGGCCGAGACCGGGCGGTGGTTGTTCTCCATCTGGTTCAGATAGGGCAGGGACACGCCCAACTTGTCGGAAAAGACCCGCTGGGTCAGGCCAAGCCGCCCGCGCAATTCGCGCAGCTTTGCCCCCGCGTAAAGTTTCTGCGTTGCCATGGTGTCCCCTTTGCAAAGTCACGATGGGCTTTGCAAAGGCCGCACGTCAAGCCCACTTGTGAAAGATGAAAAACGCCCCGGCGGCGATGAAGGCAAAGCCGACCAGATGGTTCCACGACATGGGTTCTTTCAGGTAAAGCCAGGAGAAGACGGCGAAAACGGAAAGGGTGATGACCTCTTGTATGGTCTTCAACTGGGCCGCGTTGAAATGGCCATAGCCGATGCGGTTGGCAGGCACCTGCAACAGGTATTCAAAAAACGCGATGCCCCAGCTTACCAGAATGGCCGTCAGCAGGGGTGCGGTCTTGAACTTCAGGTGGCCATACCAGGCGAAGGTCATGAAGATATTCGAGGCCAGCAAGAGGCCGATGGTCAGGACGGGTACGGGAATTGCAGGCATTGCGCGCTCCTGTTGGGTTGCTTTCGACATAGCGCGCGGCGGGGGAATTGGGAATACAGGTGAATTTGCATGTATTCAATTTGCAATCATATCACTGCCAATTATTTGCAAAGTTGCGGGATTCCACTTTGTTTGCAGCCTGCGTGCCCCTATGGTCCCGCCGCATCCATGGGAGGGGGCCGCCATGAAGGACATCCTGCAACAGCTTGAGGACCGCCGGAACACCGCACGCGCGGGGGGCGGGCAACGCCGGATCGATGCGCAGCATTCCAAGGGCAAGCTGACCGCGCGCGAGCGGATCGACCTGCTGTTGGACGAAGGCAGCTTTGAAGAGTTCGACATGTTCGTCGCCCATCGCTGCACCGACTTTGGAATGGAGGCGGACCGGCCCGCAGGCGATGGCGTGGTGACCGGCTGGGGCACGATCAACGGCCGCATGGTCTATGTCTTTTCGCAGGATTTCACCGTCTTCGGTGGGTCACTGTCGGAAACCCATGCGCAAAAGATCTGCAAGATCATGGATATGGCGATGCAGAACGGCGCGCCGGTGATCGGGTTGAACGATTCCGGTGGGGCGCGGATTCAAGAAGGCGTCGCCTCGCTGGCCGGCTATGCCGAGGTGTTTCAGCGCAACATCATGGCCTCTGGCGTGGTGCCGCAAATCAGCGTGATCATGGGGCCTTGCGCGGGGGGCGCGGTCTATTCGCCTGCGATGACCGACTTCATCTATATGGTGAAGGACAGCAGCTATATGTTCGTCACCGGCCCCGATGTGGTGAAAACCGTGACGAATGAGGTGGTGACGGCTGAAGAGCTGGGCGGCGCCTCGACCCATACCAAAAAATCCTCGGTTGCCGATGGCGCCTTTGAAAACGATGTCGAGGCGCTGGCCGAGATTCGCCGCCTGTTCGACTTCCTGCCGCTGAACAACCGCGAAAAAGCTCCGGTGCGTCCGTTCTTTGACGATCCGGCGCGGGTGGAATCCAGCCTGGATACGCTGATCCCCGATAATCCCAATCAGCCCTATGACATGAAAGAGCTGATCCTGAAGATCGCCGATGAGGGCGATTTCTTCGAGGTGCAAAAGGATTACGCGGGCAACATCATCATCGGCTTTGTCCGGGTCGAGGGGCAGACCGTGGGCGTTGTGGCCAACCAGCCGATGGTGCTGGCGGGCTGTCTGGACATCGACAGCAGCCGCAAGGCCGCGCGGTTCGTGCGGTTTTGCGATGCGTTTGAAATTCCGATCCTGACCTTTGTCGATGTGCCGGGCTTTCTGCCGGGCACAGGCCAAGAATATGGTGGCGTGATCAAGCATGGCGCGAAACTGCTGTTCGCCTATGGCGAGGCGACGGTGCCGAAGGTGACGGTGATCACCCGCAAGGCCTATGGCGGGGCCTATGACGTGATGGCGTCAAAGCACCTGCGCGGCGATTTCAACTATGCCTGGCCCACGGCGGAAATTGCCGTGATGGGGGCCAAGGGGGCGACCGAGATCATCCATCGTGGCAAATCGCCCGAGGAAATCGCCCGTCTGACCAAGGAATACGAAGACCGTTTCGCCAACCCGTTCGTGGCGGCGGAAAAGGGCTTTATCGACGAGGTGATCCAGCCCCGCTCGACCCGGCGGCGCGTGGCGCGGGCTTTTGCTTCTTTGCGGGGTAAAAAGCTGTCCAATCCGTGGAAGAAACACGACAATATCCCCCTCTGACACCCAAAAGAGGAGAGGGATGATGTGGCGAACCGCGATCAGAAGGGGGCGGGCATGACCGGACCCGTGCCGATCACCGCCGAGGGCGGCGAGGTGTTGCCCGGTAACGGGCAGCAGGTGGCCGTGCCGTCGGGGCAGGCCGTGACGCTGCAAGAGGTGCTGTGGAACGTGCCGGGGCCGGATGGGCTGGCGGCGCGGTTCCGGTTTCTGGCGCCCCAGATCGCGCGGAGCGGTGGAACGGTGAATTTTGAGGCAGCCTCGGCGGATATGCTGTGGCTGTGTCAAAACTTCGCGATTGAACGGATTTCAACGCTGGGGCCTGCGCCGCAGCAGGTGATCATTTCGCTGGCCGACCGCGACATTCCCTTCGGTCAGGCCGATGAGGAAGCGACCCAGTTCTTTGAGGCTTATCGTCTGGAAGACGGCCAGTGCATCTGGGAGGCGTTCTGATGGCGCGGGCCGATATGCACATCTGTACAGCTTCTTGCCGCGAAGGTGATGCCTTCCTGCCACAATCGCGGACAAATCCCGGATTTTCGTGTCAAGGCGGGGCTTTGTCGGCTATTGTTGAGGCAGGCCGCCTTAACGCGGCCTATGCTTCGTACAGGGGGTGGGCAGCCACCCTCCAAGAAAACAGGAGAAAAGAATGTCGAGCACCAAGATCATCCTGGCTCTGTGCGCCGTTGCTTTCGTCGCGGCCTGCGCCAAAAAAGAAGAAGTTGTCTACACCGAACCGGCGGCCGTCACCACCGAGCCGACCTACACCGGCAAGTACAAGTAACACTTCGGGGCGGGCCAAAGGGGCTGTTCAGCCCCGGCCCGCCCTTATTCTTTGCATGGCCGACCCATCGGCAATGCAGGGCCAATCGGGTGGATACCCGTTTGCCCTTTTCGGCCTCCCCACATATGGTGCCGCCACTCGCACCGATTCATACTGGAGGTTGATATGCGGAACACTGCCCTCATCGCCATGCTGGCCCTTGCCACCGTCGCAGCTTGCGCCAAAAAGCCCGCTCCTGTTGAGCCCGCTCCTGCGGTTTCGACCGAGCCGACCTACACCGGCAAGTACAAGTAACACGACAGCGCGGGGCGCGTCGCAACCGCGCCCCGTCGCCTGCGGCCGCCCTTCGCCGAAGGAGTGGCCATGCTGAAGCATCGCGGAATCCCCAGCCGTCTTACCGGCACCGATTTCCAGTTCACGATCCGTCGCGCCAACGTCAAGGAAGGCGCCACCAAGATCATCCGTCGTGAACGGTTCAAAGATCGCAAATCTGTAGACAAAAAGGCGGACAGCGCTTTTATGGCTGCCCTGTGGGCCGCCTTTGGTGAAGAACCGTTCGAGCGCGGCAATCTGGATGCCGGGCGGCTGTCGTGGCTGTTCGGGCGCGAGGTTGTGCCCGCCGAAGACCCGTTTGATCCAGCCTCGTATGAGGCGCTGCTGCGCATCGACCTGAAGCGCGCCGAAGCCGCGTTTCCAGAGGTGTTCGCCCCGGATGCCCCCGCCGTCAGCTTTGACGACTGGGATGACGAGGGAGACGACTAGGCATGTTTCCGCGCAAGGCCCAACCGTTCCGGCAGGACTTCGCCGCCCTTTGGGGGCAGGGCGAAACGGGCTTTGCGGCGACTCGGGCCATGGGCCATGGTGACCTTGTGGTGCGGGGGAGCGATCCTACCACCCCCGCTTGCCGTGACTGTTACCCTTTCCCTTCCCCTTGGCCTGGCCCCCTGTGGGTCGGGCCATTTTTCTGCAACAGGGATTGCGCCGCCGGGGCCGTCCGGCGGGGGCTTGCCGATGCATCGACCTCGCGGTTTTTTGGGTTTGCATTCGCGCCGGATAGGGTAGAATCCAGCGCAATAACCATAACCAATCGAGGCAGCCTCCCATGCGGAAAACCATCCTCTTCATCGCTCTTCTCACCATGCCGGTCGCCGGCTGCATGCAAGACCCCGCGTCGCGCGGTCTGGCCGGTGCGGCTGCGGGCGCCGTCGTTGCCGATGCAACCGACAACAACGCCCTTACCGGTGCCGTCATCGGCGGCCTTGCGGGCGCTGCATCCTGCTCGCTGCCTGCGGCACAGTGCCGTCAGGCTGGCTACTACTGATCTGACCGCCGCTTCGGCGGCGTCTGACCAAATCCAGCAAGGGTCAATCGGGCTAACCGCCCGGTTGGCCCTTTTTCATTTTGCACATCGGCCCCGGCCCGGCCGACACGAGGGGAGAGCGCCATGTTCCAGAAAATCCTGATCGCCAACCGTGGAGAGATCGCCTGCCGGGTGATCAAGACCGCCCGCAAGATGGGCATTCAGACCGTGGCGGTCTATTCCGACGCCGACCGCAACGCGCTGCATGTGTCGATGGCGGATGAGGCGGTGCATATCGGGCCGCCCCCTGCCAACCAGTCCTATATCGTGATCGACAAGATCATGGAGGCGGTGCGCAAGACCGGCGCGCAGGCGGTTCACCCCGGCTATGGCTTCCTGTCGGAAAACATGAACTTTGCCGCCGCGCTGGAAAAAGAAGGCGTCGTCTTTGTCGGCCCCCCAAGCCCGGCGATTGAGGCGATGGGTGACAAGATCACCAGCAAGAAAATCGCCATGGAGGCGGGGGTTTCGACCGTTCCGGGCTATATGGGCCTGATCGCCGATGCCGATGAGGCGGTGAAGATCTCGAACCAGATCGGCTACCCGGTGATGATCAAGGCTTCCGCTGGCGGCGGTGGCAAAGGGATGCGCATCGCGTGGAGCGAGGCCGAGGTCAAGGAAGGCTTTGAATCGTCCAAGAACGAGGCCGCGAACAGTTTTGGCGATGACCGGATCTTCATTGAGAAATTCGTGACGCAGCCCCGCCACATCGAAATTCAGGTGCTGGCCGACAAACACGGCAACTGTGTCTACCTGCACGAACGCGAATGCAGCATCCAACGCCGGAACCAGAAGGTGATTGAAGAGGCCCCCTCGCCGTTCCTGGATGAGGCGACCCGCAAGGCGATGGGCGAACAGGCCTGCGCGCTGGCCAAGGCGGTGGGCTATACCAGCGCGGGGACGGTGGAGTTCATCGTCGATGGCAACCGCAATTTCTACTTCCTGGAAATGAACACCCGCCTTCAGGTGGAACACCCCGTCACCGAGCTGATCACCGGCATCGATCTGGTGGAACAGATGATCCGTGTCGCCAGTGGCGAACCGCTGCCCTTCAAGCAGGAAGACCTGAAAATCAACGGCTGGGCGATGGAAAGCCGCCTTTATGCCGAAGACCCCTATCGCAACTTCCTGCCATCGATCGGCCGTCTGACCCGCTATCGGCCCCCGGTCGAAGGGCAGACGCCCCGTGGCGGCATCGTCAGGAACGATACCGGTGTGTTCGAAGGGGGCGAGATCAGCATGTTCTACGACCCGATGATCGCCAAGCTGTGTACCTGGGCCCCCACCCGAGACAAGGCGATTGAAGAGATGCGGCTGGCGCTGGACACGTTCGAGGTGGAAGGCATCGGCCACAACCTGCCCTTCGTCGGCGCGGTGATGGATCATCCGCGCTTTGTCAGCGGCAATATCACCACCGCTTTCATCGCTGAAGAATACCCCGAAGGCTTCCAGGGTGCCGTGCTGGATGATGCGTCCTTGCGCAAGGTGGCTGCCGCTGCTGCCGCGATGAACCGGGTTGCCGAAATTCGCCGCACCAAGATTTCGGGCACGATGGACAACCACACCCGCCGCGTGGGCGATGACTGGGTGGTGACACTGCAGGGCGCGGCCTTTCCGGTGAAGATCGCCGCCGATGCCCATGGCTCGACCGTGCGCTTTGCCGATGGCCAGTCCCTGCGCGTCGAGTCGGATTGGGAGCCGGGCCAGCCCCTTGCCCGCCTGTCGGTGGGCGGCGAGCCGGTGGTGATCAAGACCGCCAAGATCCCGATGGGGTTCCGCATGCGCCTGCGCGGGGCCGACCTGAAGGTGCATGTGCAAACGCCGCGCCAAAAGGAACTGGCCGGTCTGATGCTGGAAAAGCTGCCGCCCGACACGTCCAAATACCTCTTGTGCCCGATGCCCGGCCTGATCGTGAAGATCAGCGTCGAGGCGGGGGATGAGGTGCAGGAAGGGCAGGCACTGGCTACGGTAGAGGCGATGAAGATGGAAAACATCCTCAAGGCCGAACGGCGCGGCGTGGTCAAGGCGATCAAGGCCAGCCCCGGCGCCAGCCTGAAGGTCGATGAGATCATCATGGAGTTTGAATAACCCATGACGTGGCGGGCCGGGGCGAATGGACGGGAGGCTGGACAAATGTTCCTTATTTGTTCTAGTGTGACGCCTTGTTCTCGCTGCCCCGAGTCGGCCCGCCATGCGCCATCGCGTCTCGACCCTGTTCTTCGACATGAACAGTTTCTATGCCTCGGTCGCGCAGGCCGAGGAGCCTGCGCTGATGGGCCGCCCGGTGGGTGTGCTGACCACGGACGCGCCGAATGCGGGCTGCATCGCGGCCAGTATCGACGCCAAGCGGGCGGGCGTTGGCATGGGCACGCGGCAGGACGAGGCGCGGAAACTGTGCCCCGGCATCGTCTTTCGCGCGGTGAAACACGATGTCTGCGTGCGCTATCACCATGCGATCCTGGCGGCAGTGGAAACCGTGGTGCCGGTGCATCGGGTGTGGTCGATCGACGAATGTTCCTGCTTGCTGATGGGTTCGGAACAGGAATTGCCCCGCGCGCTGGAGATCGGGGCTGCCTTGCAGGCGGCGGTGCTGGCGCAGGTCAGCCCGGCGTTGCGCTGCTCGGTCGGCCTTGCGCCGACGCGGCTTCTGGCCAAGGTGGCGGCGGGCTTGCAAAAGCCGGGCGGGTTGCACTGGTTGTTGCCGCATGTGCTGCCCGACCGCATCGCGCATCTGGCGCTGGACGATCTGCCGGGGATCTCTTGGCGGATGAAGGCGCGGCTGGAGGCGGCAGGCATTGCCGATGTGGCTGCGCTCTATGCGCTGGACCCCAAGCGGGCGCGCGCCCTGTGGGGCAGCGTCTCGGGCGAGCGGTTCCTGCGCGAGCTGCGCGGCGAAACCGTGGTCTGGCCGGACACAAGGCGCGGCATGATCGGCCATGGGCAAGTGCTGACGGCGGGCAACAAAACACCCGAGGGCGCGCGGCTGGTGGCGCGACGGCTGCTGGTCAAGGCGGCGGCGCGGTTGCGGCGCGAGGGGTTTTTCGCCCGCAGCTTGCATGTCGGGCTGCGGCTGGACAATGGCGACCGTCCTGGGGCCGAGGGGCAGATAAAGGCCACGCAGGACACGTTTTTCCTGCTGCAAACGCTGGATCGGTATTGGGAAAACCTGGCGGTGCATCGGCCCAAGGCGGTCAATGTGGTGCTGGGCGGCCTGCTGCCGGTGGGGCAGGAAACGGGCGATCTGTTCGACCCGGCCCCAGACCCGCAGCCGCCGCGCGCCGACCTGTGCCGCGCCATCGACGCGCTGAACCAGCGGTTCGGGCAGGATACGGTGCGGTTCGGGCAATTGCCCCCGCACCGCGTGCCCTACACCGGGGCCAAGATCGCCTTTGGCCGCATTCCGGTGGCCGAGGATTTTCTGGAATAACCGCCCGACAGGGCAGATGTGCGGGGGCGCTGGCCGCCCCTGAAACCCAATTGCGCCGGGCGATTGCCGCGGCGGGACGGAGGATGGCATGACGGACACCAAGGCATGGGCGGCACTGGCTGCCAAGGAACTGCGCGACAAGCCGCTGGACAGCCTGAACTGGCAGACGCTGGAAGGCATCACGGTCAAGCCGCTGTATACCGCCGCCGATGTGGCGGGCCTGCCCCAGATGGGCGAGGTGCCGGGCGTTGCACCGTTCACGCGCGGCGTGCGTGCCACGATGTATGCGGGCCGCCCCTGGACGATCCGGCAGTATGCGGGTTTTTCCACCGCCGAAGAAAGCAACGCCTTTTACCGCAAGGCGCTGGCCGCCGGGCAGCAGGGCGTTTCCGTGGCCTTCGACCTTGCCACCCATCGCGGTTACGACAGTGACCATCCGCGCGTGGTGGGGGATGTGGGCAAGGCCGGGGTGGCGATCGACAGCGTTGAAGATATGAAGGTGCTGTTTGACGGCATCCCCCTGGAAAAAGTCAGCGTTTCCATGACGATGAATGGTGCGGTGATCCCGATCCTTGCCAATTTCATCGTCACGGGTGAAGAGCAGGGCGTGCCGCGCGCCGAGCTGTCGGGCACCATTCAGAACGACATTCTGAAGGAATTCATGGTGCGCAACACCTATGTCTATCCGCCCGAACCCTCGATGCGGATCATCGCGGATATCATCGAATACACCGCCAAAGAGATGCCAAAGTTCAACAGCATCTCGATCTCTGGCTATCATATGCAAGAGGCGGGCGCGAACCTAGTGCAAGAGCTGGCCTATACGCTGGCCGACGGGCGCGAATATGTGCGCGCAGCGATTGAGCGCGGCATGAATGTGGATGACTTCGCGGGCCGCCTGTCGTTCTTTTTCGCCATCGGCATGAATTTCTTCATGGAGGCGGCCAAGCTGCGCGCCGCGCGCCAGTTGTGGACGCGCATCATGCAAGAGTTCAACCCGAAGAAATCCGGCAGCCTGATGCTGCGCACCCATTGCCAGACCTCGGGCGTGTCCTTGCAAGAAGCCGATCCCTATAACAACGTCATCCGCACGGCTTATGAGGCGATGGCGGCGGCGCTGGGGGGCACGCAATCGCTGCACACCAATGCGCTGGACGAAGCCATTGCTTTGCCAACAGAATTTTCAGCCCGCATCGCGCGCAACACCCAGTTGATCCTGCAAGAGGAAACCGGCATTACCCATGTCGTCGATCCTTTGGCCGGGTCTTACTATGTCGAAAGCCTGACGGCGGAACTGGCCGAAAAGGCCTGGGCGCTGATCGAAGAGGTCGAGGCGATGGGCGGCATGACCAAGGCCGTCGCCACCGGCATGCCCAAACTGCGGATCGAGGAATCTGCGGCCAAGCGACAGGCGATGATTGACCGGGGCGAAGAGGTGATTGTTGGCGTCAACAAATACCGCAAGGCCAAGGAAGACGCGATCGACATCCTCGACATCGACAATGTGGCGGTGCGCGAGGCGCAGATCGCGCGCCTGAAATCCACCCGCGCCGCGCGGGACGAGGCGCGCACCCAAGCCGCACTTGCCGAACTGACCCGCCGCGCCAGCGAAGGCGGGAACCTGCTGGAAGCTGCCGTTGAAGCCGCCCGCGCGCGGGCCAGCGTAGGGGAGATTTCGGACGCCATGGAAAAGGTATTCGGTCGTCACCGGGCGGAAGTGAAAACTCTGGCTGGCGTCTATGGCGCGGCTTATGAGGGCGATGCGGGCTTTGCCGCCATCCAGAAGGATGTCGAGACCTTTGCCGAAGAAGAGGGCCGCCGCCCCCGGATGCTGGTGGTCAAGATGGGGCAGGACGGCCACGACCGGGGCGCCAAGGTGATTGCCACCGCCTTTGCCGACATTGGGTTTGATGTGGATGTGGGGCCGCTGTTCCAGACGCCCGAGGAAGCCGCGCAGGATGCCATCGACAATGATGTGCATGTCGTCGGCATCTCCAGTCAGGCGGCGGGCCACAAGACCCTTGCCCCAAAGCTGATCGAGGCGCTGAAGGCCAAGGGCGCAGGCGACATTCTGGTGATCTGCGGCGGGGTCATTCCGCAGCAGGATTACGCCTTTCTGGAAAGCGCGGGGGTGAAGGCAATCTTCGGGCCGGGCACCAATATCCCCTCTGCCGCGCGGAACATTCTGGACCTGATCCGGCAGACCCGGACCTGAGCCGCACCTGAGGCCGGAATTTTGAAAAATTCCGGCCCGGAGCCTTCAAGGCTTCGATGCGATTTCTTGAAAGAAATTGCTTGGCACTAAAGTTCGATCTCGGGCGGCGCCACGGGTGCCGCCTTTTCCTTTTCCAACTCCTCGGGCGTCTTGCGGCGGATGAGGATGTCACCGTTCGGCAGCTTTTCCGGCATGTGATAGTTGCGCACGTCATCGACCATGGCGATCAACTGGTCGATCTGGGGTTTCAACTCGGCCAGTTTTGGCCCGATCTCTTCCAGCGCGCCCTGCATATCGGTCAACGCGGGTTCCATTTCCGACATCAGGCCGCGCAAAAACAGGCGCGCGCCCTGTTCCATCAGGCTGGGGCCTTCGTCCTTTGGCGCGTCCTGCGCGGCAAGGGGTGTGGCGGCAAGGGTCAATGCAAGGATGAAATATCTCATGCCGCGAGTATGCGGCAGGGGGTGGGGCGACTCAAAGCGGAATGTCGATCGTCACCGGAAAGTGGTCAGATGCTGCCAGCAGCGCCTCTCGCAGTTCCGGCACGGCCATGACGCCGGGGTCATTGAACGGGTGCCAGATGCGCCAGTCGGGCGATTTCGCCGCGAGGTCCGGCGAGACCATGATGAAATCCAACAGCGCCTCGAAATAGCGTTTCTTCGGAGCCAGCCAGAACCGCGCCGTGGTGGGCGACAGGCCGATGCGGCTGGTCAGCGCCATATCGGCATGCGGGTCATACATCCGCATGTCGGGCGTGCAGTGCAGGCCAAGCGCCACTTCGACGCCCGAATGACCGAAAAGCCGCTCGTATTCATCCAGACCCGGGCCATCGTTGAAGTCACCCATCACGAGGATGGTTTCCCCTGTCGCCAGATGCCCGTCGATCCGGCGACGCAGCCAGACACATTCGGCCAGTTGCTTGCGGCGGTTTTCAATGGAAATCCGTTTGAATTCGGCGGGTGACACCACACCATGCGGGGCCTTGGATTTGGCATGAACTCCGATCAGTCGAAAGCCATGGTTGCCAAAGGAGACGGCTAGTTCCAGCGGCGGCTTGGAAAACCGGATCAGCTCATCAGTACCGTCATTGTCCAGATCTGCGCGCAGGCCGGTATCAAATCTTGGCGCACCGGGGGCACCCGCGCTTGTCGAGGGTTCGCCTTGCGGATCGTGGTGCAGGGTCAGCCGGTCCGGGTCATAGAGAAAGGCAATCTCCTGCTCGGTTTCCGATGCAAAGCCGATCACTGCCTTGCGCGCCCGCAACCCGTATTTCACGGCGAAATTCTGCAACGCGACTACGGTGGAGCGTTTCGATCCCTGATCGGGGGCCTCGATCACCATCACGCCATCGGCATCCAGCGCATTGAACACGATGCCAAGTGCGGTCAGTTGGTCGGCGCGTGTCACCTGATAGCGCGCCGAAAGGGTGGCATCCTCCAAGAGATGTCCGCGATCATCGAACAGGGCGTTGAACCATTCGACGTTGTAACTGGCCAGCCGGAGGGGGCGATCTGTCATGCCGCCAGCCTTACGCGAATCTCGTCCCAGGCTTCGTTTATGGCGATCAGGCGGCGTTCAGCCATCTTGGCGGCCTCTGGTGGGACACCCCGCGCAATCATCGCATCGGGGTGGTTTTCCTTGACCGCGGCGCGCCAGGCGGCGCGGGCCGCTTCTAGCGATACCGGCGGCGTCAGGCCCAGAAGGTCATAGGGGTCGCGCCGCCCGCCTTCAACCAGCCGGGCGCGGATGGACAGATAGCAACGCTGATCCAGCCCGAAAATTTCGGCGACATGGGCCAGAAAGGTGTCTTCATTCTCATGCAGGATGTCATCGGCCAATGCGATGTGAAACAGCCCTTCGATCAGGTCGATGAACAGGGCTCGGTTTTCGGCCTGCGGGCGGTCGCTGAACATATTGGCGATCTTGCGGGCGTAAATGTCGAACCCGGCCACATCCTGCCGGGCAAGGTTGAAGACGCGGGCGGCGTTGGCTTCTTCCTCGGGGGCGATGGTGAAGACACGGCGAAAGGCGGTCACCTCGTCCTTGGTCACCTGACCGTCGGCCTTGGCCATTTTCGCCCCCAGTGCGATGACGGCAATGGTAAACCCGACCGAGCGTTCCGGGTCGGCCCGCCCGCGCAACAGATCAAACACCTGCTCCAGCGGTTGGCCGTGGGCAAGGGCGGAAAGAGCTTCGGCGATGCGGGTCCAGATCGACATGACCGGCACAATAGCGACCCCTTGCGCCCGTGTCAGGAGAGGATTTTCTGCATCAGCACAAGGTGAAGACGCTGGCCCCATTTTTGGCCCACCTCGGGCATCCGGCCCACCTCGGCATAGCCAAGGGCGCTGTGAAAGGCCAATCCGGCGGCATTGCCGCCCGAAATTCCGGCAACCATCACATGGATGCCTGCCGCGTGGGCGTGATCTTCCAGCGCAGCCATCAGGGCGCGGCCAAGGCCCTTGCCCTTGGCGGCATCGGTCAGGTGGACCGAATGTTCCATCGTCTGCGCATAGCCGGGGCCGCTGCGAAAGGGGCCATAGGTCGCATGGCCCAGAATCGTGCCATCAGCCTCGGCCACCCACCATGGCGCGCCTTGGGCGATGCGGGTGGCGATGTCATCGGCCGATTTCTCGACCGTGGTAAAGGTTTGGGTCGTCTCGCGGATCACACGGTTCCAGATCTCGGCGATGGCCGGGGCATCTTGGGGCAGGGCAGGGCGGATCATTCCAGAACCCGGATGCCTGCCGCTGTCTGAAACGTGGCGCGCATTGCCTTGGCCGGGCCATCGACGATCACCACGCGCGGGTCGGTGAACAGGGGCGCAAGGGCGGCGCGCAGGGCGGCGGCTTCGGGGTGGGCAATCTCGAACCGGGTCAGGCGCACGCCCGTATCTGGCAGGGCGCGGGCGGGGTGCAATGTGCCAAACCATTGTATCAGCGCGGGAAAGCAACTGTCATAGGGCAGCTTGCCATCGGCGGGCACCGCCATTTGCCAGCGGTAATCGCCGCGTTCCAGTGCCACCGGCACGCCACAGCCGGCAGGGGCTGCGGCCAGTGCGCCCGCCAGATCATCGGTGCGGGCGATCCAGTTGGTCAGGCGCGGGCGGCCGGTAAAGTTATCCAGATCGAACCAGCGCGGCCATTGCGGGGCAGGGGCATCCGGGTCGGCGGCAATCACCTCCAGATACAAATCGCCAAGACCCAGCAGGCGGTTGTGGGTGGACATGTAGGGGTGCTTGCCGCCACCTGCCAGCGCCACGCCAAGGGCGGCCTCAACCGCTTCGACACCTTCCTTCAGCGTGGTGGCCGATACGGCCAGATGGTCGAAGGTCAGCATCAGGCGGCAATCTCTGATACTTTGGTGGTGGCCTTCAAGGCCAGCGCCAGCGAGGCAAAGCGCGCAGCCGCCACCTCTCCGAACAGGCCAAGGCCATCGGGCGTCAATTGCAGTTCCAGCACCTTTTTCTTGGGCTGCCAGTTCAGCCGCCCGGCGCGGGCCGGATCGCCGACCGAAAACATCGCGCCGAACCGCATGGCCTTGCCCAGAACCTCTGCCGCCATCAGATCTTCTTCGCCCAGCAGGGTGAACAGCCGTTCCATCCGGCTGCCAGAGCGGCTGTTTTTGTACCGGTGCAGCAGCGACAGGCCCAGGAACACCCGGCCCGGATGATCCAGCCCGCCCAGATTGGCGCGGGTGGCGTTGTCAAAACAGGCCTCAGCCCGGTAATCGGGGTGCGCGCGCCAGGTGGTGTCATGCAGCAGGCAGGCGGCCTTGATCAGGCGCAGGCGGTCATCGGGCACGCCTTTGAACAGGGGCTCCAGAAACTCGAACAGCTTTTTGCCGAAACCGGGCATCCGGGCCTGCAACTGTTCGGCCATGCGGGCCGCCTCGATCAGCGGATCGCGCTGGCGCAGGCGGTCTGGCATCTGTTCGAACAACAGCCCTTCGCGGATGCCATAGGCCGACACGTCGATTTCCGACGGTTTCAGCATCTTGATCAGCTCGCGCAGCACCTCGCAGGCCAAGGGCACCAGTTCCATCCGTTCGGGTGACACCCCGGTGCGGGCGCGCAGCAGCGCAAGGTCGGACGAGGCGATCCAGTCCAGCGTGTCCAGCAGGCCCTGCGGCGTCATGCGGTATTCGTGCAGCACCGTCAGCGGGTAGTTCCGCCGCTCCATATCCAGCCGGGCGATGACGCGCCACGACCCGCCCACCAGATAGATGCGTTCCCCTTCTGACCGCATCTCGGCCTGCGCATCTTTCAGCACGCGGTCGATGTGGACCGCGCGCTTTTTCTGCGTATCGGCGGCCTGTTGCAGGCGGAACGGGCCCAGCGGGGTGGACACGCGCTTGCCTACCTTGCCATCGCCGATCCGCGCCAGCTCCATCGAGTTGCCGCCGATGTCGCAGACGATCCCCTTGGCATCGGGCCAGCCCAGCAGCACGCCTTGGGCCGAAAGTCGCGCCTCCTCTCCCCCGTCGATCACCCACAGTTTCAGGCCGGTTTCGCGCACCACCTGCAACTGAAACTCTGGGCCATCCTCGGCCTCTCGTGTGGCGGCGGTGGCGACGACGGTCATGCTTTGCACTTCCATCCCCTTGGCCAGCAACGAAAACCGTTTCAGCGCGGACAGCGCGCGCTTGCGCCCCTCGGGGTTCAGGCGGCCGGTTTCTGCAAGCCCCTTGCCCAGACCGCACATGATTTTTTCGTTGTAAAAATAGGCCGGGCTGCGGGCCGCACCATCAAACACCACCATCCGGACCGAGTTCGACCCCACATCCACCACCCCCACACGGCTGAGCGCGCGGGTTGACGGATCATCGAACAGGGGTTTGCCAAAGGGGCCATGGTCGTCGTCGGTCTCGCTCATGGTTTGTCCTTTCAGGCGATGCGGGGAACGTCTTTGGCGCCAGCCGTACCACGGCCGGACAGCGAAGGGTTCTCCATAAAGAAGCGGTGGCAGTTGAAACGGTTGATGTCAGGGTCGGCCAGATTGCGGTGGAACGTGCCATCCGCCGCCATGATCCAGCTTTGCGCGGTATCGGCGAGGTTTGCCGCCATGATCTGGCTGACAATCTGCGAGCGTACGGTTTCGTTGTGAATCTCGACCAAGGTTTCCACCCGGCGCGACAGGTTTCTGTCCATCCAGTCGGCGGAAGAGATGAAGACACGGGCAGATTTGCCCGGCAGGTCGCCGCCATTGCCGAAACACATGATCCGGCTGTGTTCCAGAAAGCGCCCGACGATGGATTTGACGCGGATGTTTTCCGACAGGCCCGCCACACCGGGGCGGATGCCGCAGATGCCACGGATGACAAGGTTGATCTTCACCCCGGCCTGAGATGCCGCGTAAAGCGCGTCGATCACCTCGCCTTCGATCAGGCTATTCATCTTGGCCCAGATCGCGGCGGGGCGACCCGCGCGGGCATGGTCCGCCTCTGCCGCGATCAGCGACAGAAGACGCGGTTTCAGCCCAATCGGCGAAATCGCCAGGTTTTCAAGACCCTGCGGCTGCACATAGCCCGACAGATAGTTGAAAACCTTGGTCGCATCGCGCCCCAAAGCCGGATCACAGGTGAACAGGCTGACATCAGTATAGATGCGCGCGGTAATGGGGTGATAGTTGCCGGTGCCATAGTGGGTATAGGTCACCAGATTTTCGCCCTCTCGGCGGACGACGGTGGAAATCTTGGCATGGGTTTTCTGATTCATGAACCCATACACGACATGCGCACCCGCGCGTTCCAGCCGGCGCGACTGGCGGATATTGGCAGCCTCGTCGAACCGCGCCTTCAGTTCCACCAGCGCGGTAACAGACTTGCCCGATTCCGCCGCCTCGCACAGGGCAGAGACCACCGGGCTGTCCCAACTGGTGCGGTAAAGTGTCTGTTTGATCGCCAGAACATTCGGGTCGCGCGCCGCCTGTTCCAGAAAGCGGATCACCATGTCGAAGGTTTCGTACGGGTGATGCAGCAGCATGTCCTTTTGCCGGATCGCGGCGAACATGTCGCCGTCATGGTCCTGCACCCGTTCGGGAATGCGCGGGGTGAAGGGGGGCCACAAAAGGTCGGGGCGTGACGAGAGGACCAGTTCTTTCAGGTCTGCCACGCCCAGAAGGCCCCGCACTTCGACCACCTCATCGCCGGTGACGGCCAGTTCCTCCATGATCAGCGCGCGCAATTCGGCCGGGGCGCCGGCCGACATTTTCATGCGGATCACCTCGCCCCGGCGGCGGCGTTTCAGCGCAACCTCGAATTCGCGCACCAGATCCTCGGCCTCGTCCTCCACCTCCAGATCGCTGTCGCGCAGCACGCGGAATGTGCAATGGCCCCGGTCGGTATAGCCGGGGAACAGCATATCCAGATGCAGCAGCAGCAGTTCTTCCAGGGGCAGAAAGCGGTCTTCGCCCTCGCGCCCCGGCAGGGGGATAAAGCGGGCAATCTGCTGCGGAATCGGCAGCAGCGCCTTCAGCGTGCGGTGGTCGCGGGTGCGTTCCAGTTCCAGCGCCAGCGAGAAGCCGGTGTTCGGGATGAACGGGAAAGGGTGCGCCGGGTCGATGGCAAGCGGTGAAAGAACCGGAAAAACCTTGGCCAGAAAGTGATCTTCCAGAAATTTCAGATCGCGTGCCGTCAGCTTGGACCGTGAGGCGATGATGATACCCTCCGCCTCCATCGCGCGTTTCAACTTTTTATAGACGATCTGCTGCATTTTCATCAGCTTGCGGGCATCGGCATGTATCAGGCGCAACTGATCGGCGGGGGTGCGGCCATCTTCTGACGGCGTGGTGTTGCCGGTTTTGACCAGTTCGCGCAGGCCCGCCACGCGGACGGTATAGAATTCATCAAGGTTGGTTGCCGAAATCGACAGGAACCGCAGCCGTTCCAGCAGCGGCACCGCCGGGTTTGCCGCCTCTTCCAGCACGCGCCAGTTGAAGGCCAGCCACGACAGTTCGCGGTTGAAGAACCGGCGCGGGCCGTGGGTTTCGGCCTCGGGCAAGGTGACCGGCGCGGGGAACGGAGCTTTGAGGAAATCGGTGTTGATCATGGTGCGGCTGATACCGGCGGCCTTTGGCGAATATGTGACGGTTGCGGGGACAGTGTTTCACTCACGCCCGGCACTGTCCAGAATCTCGGCGGCAAGTTGGCGTGTGACACCTCGTCCCTCTGCCAGTGCCAGCCGGTCCAGCTGCGCCACCAGATTGCGCGCGGCGGCGATGGAGCGTTCCATCCGGGCAACCAGATAGGGGATCAGGTTGGGTGGCACCGAAATCTGGCGGTCGGCGAACAGCTTGACCAGAACGGCGGCCAGCAGGGCATCATCGGGCGGGGCCAGCCGGGCGATGGCGGTGGCTTGCATCCGCGACAGCAGGTCGGGGAGGTGCAGGTTCCAGTCGCGCGGGGCCGTGCGGGCGGTGATCAGCAGGCGACCAGAGGGCTGTGCGGCGGACAGGATCAGGTTGTGCAGGTGAAACAGCGCCTCTTCCGCCGCCCGGTTGCCGCCGATCAGTTCGGCATCCTCTACCGCGACACGCGGCCCAAGGCTGCGCAGGTCCAGCCCCGGCAGGTCGTGCGAGGCGACGATGCGCCCACCATTCAGCGCCCAAATATGGGCCAGATGGGTCTTGCCCGCGCCCTCTGGCCCCACCAGCAGCAATTTGCCACCCGGCCATGCTGCATCATCGCCAATCATCGCCAGCGCCCCGGCATTGGCGGGCGACGGGAAAAACCCCGCGCGGTCATAGCTTTCGCCATGTCCCAGATCGAAGGCCATCTGTCGTGGGCTCACGCCGCATCCTCGTTGGCGGGTCCATCTGCGGGATGGGTGCCGCGATACAGGATGCTGTCCTTATAACGCCCAAGGCCAAAGCGGATCAGCACCCCCAGGCTGGCCGCGACCGGCACCGCCACCAGCATGCCGACAAAACCGAACAAGGTGCCAAAGGCTGACAAAGCGAACAGCAGCCAGACCGGATGCAGTCCGACCGAATGGCCGACCAGCTTGGGCGTCAGCACGTTGCCTTCCAGAAACTGGCCCACACCAAAAATGCCCGCGACAATGCCGATGGAAACCCAGTCGCCCCAGAACTGGAACAGCGCCAGACCAATCGCCAGCGCCCCGCCGACGATGGCCCCGATATAGGGGATGAAGGTGATCATTCCGGCAATCGCCCCGACCACCAACCCGAACTGCAACCCCGCCAGCATCAGCGCGACCGAGTAATACAGCCCCAGCACCAGACACACCGACAACTGGCCCCGAATGAACGAGGACAGCACGCCGTCGATCTCGCGCGCAAGGCGCCGCACCACGGGCGCATGATCGCGCGGCAGCATGCTGTCGACACGCTCGACCATGTGGTCCCAGTCCAGCAGCAGATAAAAGGCCACCACCGGCACCACCAGAATGAACACCGCCGCCGAAATCACCCCCATGATCGAGGCGATCAGCCCCTCGGCCAGTGCGCCGCCCTTGGACTGGATGGTGGTGGCAATCTTGGCCAGCGTTTCGCGAATGGCAGAGGTGTCGTCATTCAGGCTGGGGAATTTCTCGGTCAGCAGGGTTTGCAGCTTGCGGGCAATTTCTGGCGCGGCGTTGACCAGTGCGATCAACTGGTTGATCAGCGTGGGAATGACCGCCAGCACCAAAAGTCCCATCAGCAGCACCGCCACCAGCGTGATGACCGAGGTGGCTGCCGTCCGGCCAAGGCCAGCCCGTTCCAGCCGGTCGGCGACTGGGTCGAGGAAATAGGCCATCGCCCCGCCCACCACGAAGGGCAGCATCACATCGCCCAACAGCCACAGTGTGACGAGGAACACCACGGCGGCGATGCCCCAGTATCGAACCTGTTCGCGGACGGTAAGGGACAAGGGCGCTCTCCTCGCGGCTGGGTTCTGATTTGGCAAGCGGGGCGGCGGTGGTCAAGGTAGATTGCTGTATATCAATATATCGAGTATTCTCGATTTATGGATAAAAGAATCGCCCTTGCCGCGCTGTCGGCCCTTGGTCAGGAAGCCCGGCTGGATGTTTTCCGCCTGTTGGTGCGCACCGGTCAGGGGGGGCTTTGCGCCGGGGAAATCGCCGAGGCGCTGGGCCAGCGGCAGAACAGCCTGTCCAGCAATCTGGCCATTCTGGCGCAGGCCGGAATGGTGCGGGCGCAGCGCGAAGGCCGCTCGATCCGCTATTTCGCCGACATGGAGGGCATGGGCCGCCTGTTGGGGTTCCTGATGGAGGATTGCTGCGGCGGTCAGCCAGATCTTTGCCGCCCGTTGATCGACGGGCTGGCCCTAGCCAACTGCACCACCTGCTGAGGATTTCATGCCCTACAACGTCCTGTTTCTTTGCACGGGCAATTCTGCCCGGTCGATCCTTGCCGAAGGCATCCTGAACGCCGAGGGTGCAGGCCGGTTCAACGCCTATTCAGCCGGATCGTGGCCCAAGGGCGAACCCCATCCCGTTGCCTTGCAGGTGCTGGCGGGAAACGGCCATGACATCGGCTTTGCCCGCTCGAAAAGCTGGGATGAATTTGCCGCGCCCGAGGCACCCAAGATGGATTTTGTCTTTACCGTCTGCGATTCCGCCGCGGCCGAGGAATGCCCCTACTGGCCCGGCCAGCCGATGACCGCCCATTGGGGCCTGCCCGATCCGGCCGCGGTGACGGGCAGCGACATCGACATACATCTGGCCTTTGCCGATACCTACCGCGCGCTGCGCAACCGGATACTGCTGTTCACCAGCCTGCCGATTGCCACGCTGGATGCCATGTCGCTGAAGCAGCATCTGGATCAGATCGGTCAGGCCGGGGCATGACCGCCCGCGCCTTGGTGGCCGAAGGTTTCGGCAGTTGTCTGCTGGTGGCAACCGTGGTCGGATCGGGGCTGATGGCAACCGCGATGACCGGGGATCAGGCGCTGGCGCTCTTGGCAAATGCGCTGGCGACGGGGGCGGTTCTGATCGTACTGATCAGCCTGCTGGCGCCGGTGTCGGGCGCGCATCTGAACCCGGCGGTAACGCTGGTGTTCGCGCTGCGGCGGGCAATCCGCCCCGGTCTGGCGCTGGGCTATGTGGCGGCGCAGATCATGGGGGCGGTTGCCGGAACCCTGTTGGCGCATGCGATGTTCGGCCTGCCGCTGGTGCAGATTGGCGAAACCGTGCGCACGGGCGGGGCGCAATGGCTGGCCGAGGGGGTGGCAAGTTTCGGCCTGATCGCCGTCATTCTGGGTGGCCTGCACCGTGCCGACCTGCCGCGACTGGTGGCGCTGTATATCGTTGGGGCCTATTGGTTCACCGCCTCGACCAGCTTTGCCAACCCGGCGGTGACGATTGCGCGCAGCCTGACCAACAGCTTTGCCGGTATCCGCCCGCAGGACGTGCCGGGCTTTGCGCTGGCCCAAGTGGCGGGAGCCCTGCTGGCGGCGGGCTTTGCGGGCTGGCTTTTCCGGGGCAATCCGCGCGACTGATCCCGGCCCCGCTTGCCTGCGCGCCGCCTAGGGGCTAGGAACGGCCAACCCGGTCTGATGAGGTTTCCGATGCGTCTGTCCCGCTATTTTCTGCCCGTCCTGAAGGAAAACCCCGCCGAGGCGCAGATCGTCTCGCACCGCTACATGCTGCGGGCGGGGATGATCAAGCAGCAGGCGGCGGGTATTTATTCCTGGCTGCCCTTGGGCTACCGCGTGCTGAAGCGGATCGAGCAGATCGTGCATGAAGAACAGGTGCGCGCCGGGCATATTCCGCTGCTGATGCCCACGCTGCAACCGGCTGACCTGTGGCGAGAGTCGGGCCGTTATGACGATTACGGTCAGGAAATGCTGCGCATCAAGGACCGGCAAGACCGCGAGATGCTGTATGGCCCGACGAACGAGGAGATGATCACCGACATCTTCCGCAGCCATGTGAACAGCTACAAAGATCTGCCGATGACGCTGTATCACATCCAGTGGAAGTTCCGCGATGAGATGCGCCCCCGGTTCGGCGTGATGCGGGGCCGCGAGTTCCTGATGAAGGACGGCTATAACTTTGATGTGGACCGCGAGTCGGCGCTGCACGCCTATAACCGCCACATGGTCAGCTATCTGCGCACCTATGAACGGATGGGCCTGACCGCGATTCCGATGCGCGCCGATTCCGGCCCGATTGGCGGCGATGACACGCATGAGTTTCTGGTTCTGGCCAGCACGGGCGAGTCGGAGGTGTTCTTCGACAGCGCCGTGACCGAGCTGAAGCTGGGCAACCGCGACGTTGATTATGACAACCGCGAACAGGTGGCAGCGGTCTGCAAAGAGTTCACCACCCTTTACGCCCGCACCGATGAAACCCACGATGCCGCCCTGTTCGACGCCATCCCCGAAGAGCGCCGCAAGGTCGCCCGCGGGATTGAGGTGGGCCAGATCTTCTATTTCGGCACCAAATATTCCGAAGCCATGGGCGCCACGGTTGTCACCAAAGAGGGCAACAAGGTTCCGGTCGAAATGGGCAGCCACGGTATCGGCGTTTCCCGCCTGCTGGGCGCGATCATCGAAGCCAGCCATGACGACAAGGGCATCATCTGGCCCGAAGGGGTGACCCCATTCCCGGTGGGGATCGTGAACCTGAAACAGGGTGACGGGGCCGCCGATGCCGCCTGTGCCGGTCTGGAAAAAGCGCTGCTGGCCAAGGGGCTGGAGCCGCTTTACGACGACCGCGACGAACGCGCAGGCGCGAAATTCGCCACGATGGACCTGATCGGCCTGCCCTGGCGCATCACGGTCGGCCCGCGCGGGTTGGCCAATGGCGTGGTGGAGCTGACCAGCCGGCGGACCGGGGAGTCCGAAGAGATGTCGCCCGAGGCGGCAGTGGACCGCATCGCGCAGATTTACGCAGGCGTCTGACCCTGTTTCCCCTCAGATTTCACGCGTGAAATCTGAGGTAAGGTATTGAAGTAAATAGGGTTGGCGTGACTTACTAAGGTTTCGCCAGCCCTTTTGTTTTTGGGGCTGCGTGTGAATCATGCCGTCTACTCCAAACATTGCCGCAGAGTAGGGTGTGTGATTTCACGCACCACCTTGCGACTCCAGCCAGCCTTCATAGGTCACCACCGGGCCGATCAGCGGCAAGGTGATTTCCACATGAAAGCGGAATGTGCCATCAGTCTCTTCCTCCCACGCGTCGCCACCGGGCAGCTGGGCGCGGGGCAGGGGCAAGCCGAACAGTGACCACCTGCGAGGGATAATGTTCAGCCGCCTTTCCCGCAGTTGCAGGGCAAGGCCAAAGGCAAACGGGCCGAAGCGTTCAACGACAAGGTGGCGCATCGCGCCGCGTCCGGCCTCTTGGGTAGAGCGCATGCGGGACGTGCCGAAAACGCGGCTCCAGCTTTCGCGGCCGGTCTCGTCGGTGGTGAATGTCACGGTGACAGGCTGCACCCCTGCGGCGGGAAAGCCGAACAGGCGGGCGACAAGGGCGGCGATGCGCCCCTTGCCGCGCGTGACCTGCGCCTGACCTTGCCATATGGCGCGCGCACCGGGTTGGTGCAGGCGTCGCAGCGTTTCGGGCAGATGGGCGAAGGCGGGGCCAAGGGTGGTGGGATAAAGCGCATCGGGCGCGTCGTCGCGCCAGCCGGTGGTGATGGTGCGGCGGGCGAAGGCCGCTTCGTAATCGGCAAGGGTCAGGGCGCCAAGGGCGGCGCGAGCACCGGGGGCGGGGGGCTGACCGTTCAGCCAGTGGCGGATGATCCGCTCCACCGTCATCGAGGGGATAAGGGGGCCGTCATCACCTTCGGCCAGCAGATGCCAGCTGCGGGTGACGGGGCGGTTATCGGCGGTGCCAGTCGCCTCGATGAACATGCCACCCCGGTGTTCGCCCGTCGGGCGCATGTTCAACAGCCAATGCGCCAGCGGGGCCAGAGGGGCAAGCGACGGCAGTTGCAGGGCGGCAGTGTTTGACAATCCGGCTGGCCGGGGTCAGCCTTGTGCCAAAGGCGGGGTGCGCGATGATCCGGGTTCTGGCGGTGGTGGGCGGCGTGGCGGGAGCGGCGGGATTGTCGCAGTTTCCCGAGTTTTCGCAGCAATATCTGCAACGACTGGCTGGGCAGGTGGATGCCTTGCGGCTGGTGGTAGTGGGGTTTGACGCGACGGCGGCAGCGAATGGGTTAAGCCGCGAGGCGGCGCTGGCGCAGATCACGGGCACGGCCTTTCTGGACGATCAGCGTGCCGATGTGGCGCAGACCTTTGCCCGCTATGACCGGCTGTCGGCCAATCTGGCGGCGCTGCGCGAGGCGACGCCGCTGGCCCGCCTGACCATGCCGCAGCGTCTGGCCGACCCGCAGACCCTTGCCGCCACCTGGGATGATTTTCGCCCGGCCATGCCGGTGACGATGGATGGCGCCTTATGCGCCGTGGCAGGCTATCTGGGCGGCTGGCTGGGAACGGGCGGCATTCTGGGCCTGCTGCTGATGCCCTTCCGGCGGCGCGGCGTGGCTTGAGGTCAGGCCTTGCGAAACGCCAGATAAAGAAAATAGTTGCCAGATTGCCCGCGTCGGCCGCCCCCACCGCCGGTGGCGTTGCGAAAGGTGGCGGGCGGGTGGTTGAAGCCAGAAAACGCCTCGGGCCGGATATTGGCGCGCTGTTCTTTGCCGCTGAAATGCGCCTCGATCGCATGTTCCATGGCGCGGGTGTACCGTTCGCTAGAGGAGCCATAAAGCAGATACATATGCGTCACGCCCCAGGCGATCTTGCGGGCATCAATCCGGCTTTTCAGCGCCTCGAAATAGTCGATCCCGCTGGCCACGCCGATGTAGAAATCGCTGACGCCAGAATTGCTGTTGCAGATCGTCGCGATCGACCGGAACACGCTGGGCAGGGTTTGATGCAGATGCCCCGAGAAATATTCGTTGGTGATCCAGATGCCATCGGGCGCGGCAGAACTGCGGTGCAGGTCCATTTTCATCGCATAGGCCCCTGTCTGATGGTTCTGCCCAACTTGGACAGGATGACCAAGGCGTGATCGCGCGTCAATCGGGGCAGGGCTTGCTTGCCTTGACCTTTCGCCCCCCCCGCATCACTGTGCGCGGCAAAACGAAAGAGCAGAACCTTGGCCAGCACCCGCCCCTTTTCGCGCTTTGAATTCATGATTGCCTGGCGCTATTTGCGCGCCCGGAGGGCCGAAGGCGGGGTATCGGTGATGACCTGGATCAGCGTGATCGGCATCACGTTGGCGGTTTTTGCGCTGATTGCCACCATGGCGGTGCGCGCGGGGTTCCGGTCGGAATTCGTCAACACCATTCTGGGGGCCAATGCCCATGTGACGGTGTATTCATCGGGTCAGATGGACGCGCAGGGCCAGATGAGCCGCGGCTTTGCCGATTATGACGCGGTGGCCGCACAACTGGCCGCCGTGCCGGGGGTGACGCGGGCCGCGCCCGTGGTGCGCGGGCAGGTGATGATTTCGGCCAACGGGCAAAACTCGGGCGCAGAAATCTTTGGCATGAAGCCCGAGGATGTGGCGACCATTCCCAGCATTGCGGGCGGTGGTGATGACATGGGCGATTTGGCGCAGTTTCCGAACGGCATCGCCTTGGGCGCGGGCATTGCGCGCGATCTGAACGTGGGTGTGGGCGACAAGGTGCGGCTGATTTCGGCAGATGGGGTCAAGACCGCGTTTGGCACGTCCCCCCGCGTCAACGCCTATACCGTGACCTATGTCTTCACCACCGGCAGCCCCGACATCGACCGCACCCGCGCTTATCTGCCCTTTGCCGAGGCGCAGGCCTATTTCAACGCCGAAGGCCGGGCCGATGAATTTGAGGTCATGGTCGAAGACCCCGAAAACGTAGAAAAATATGGCGATACCCTGCTGGCTGCGGGCGGCCAGAACGCGATGGTCTGGACGTGGAAGGATGGCGCGGGCAATTACCTGCGCGCCCTGACGGTGGAAGACAACATGATGTTCATCCTGATGTCGATTCTGGTGCTGATCGCCTCGATGAACATCATTTCAGGGCTTGTGATGCTGGTGAAAAACAAGGGCCGTGACATCGGCATCTTGCGCACAATGGGGCTGACAGAGGGCGCCATTCTGCGGGTGTTCTTTCTGTGCGGGGCGGTCACCGGGCTGGCGGGTACGATCATGGGGATCGTGCTGGGCTGCCTGTTCGCGCTGAACTTTACCGCGATTTTCGACTGGATCAACTGGGTTGCGGGCGGCGGGGTCTGGGACCCTTCGGTCCGGCCGATCTATCATTTAAGCGCCAAGTTGCAGTGGCATGATGTGATGTCGGCGGCGATCCTGTCGCTGATCCTGTCCTTTGCCGTCACGATCTTTCCGGCCCGCCGCGCGGCCCGCATGAACCCGGTGGAGGCGCTGCGCTATGAGTGAGTTTGCGCTGGAACTGGCCGGTCTGGAAAAGGTTTACAACCGGGGCAAGCCGTCAGAGGTGTCGGTGCTGCGCGGCGCCACGCTGGAGGTCAAGCGTGGCGAGGTGGTGGCGCTGGTCGCTCCCTCGGGTGCCGGGAAATCGACGCTGCTGCATATTGCCGGGCTGCTGGACACGCCCGACCACGGGTCGGTCGCCCTTGGCGGGCGGAACATGGTGGGCCTGTCGGACAAGGCGCGCACCGAGGCGCGGCGCGAGGAGGTGGGCTTTGTCTATCAGTTCCACCACCTGCTGCCGGAATTCACCGCGCTGGAAAATGTGATGATCCCGCAACTGGCCAATGGGGCTGGACAGGCCGAGGCCGAGGCGCGGGCGATGGACCTGTTGGGCCGCGTTGGCGTCGCCCCGCGTGCCACCCACCGGCCTGCGGCCCTTTCGGGGGGTGAACAGCAGCGGGTGGCTTTTTGCCGGGCGTTGGCCAATCAGCCGCGTCTTTTGCTGGCCGATGAGCCGACGGGCAACCTTGATCCGGCTACCTCTGATCAGGTGTTCGGGGCACTGATGGCGTTGGTGCGTGAAACGGGGCTTGCAGCTCTGATCGCCACCCATAACATGGAACTTGCCGCCCGGATGGACCGGGTGGTTCGGCTGGATCAGGGCAGGGTCGTGTGATGGCAAAGGTGATGCGGGGCGTGGTGGTTGCCGCTTTGGCAGGGCTGGTTTTGGCGGGATGTTTGCCCAAGGGCAAGGAAACCCCTGATCCGAAACAGGATTTCGCCGATTACTGCGCGGCCTGTCATGGCGTATCGGGCAAGGGTGACGGGGTTGCCGCTGCGGGGCTTAAAAAAAAGCCCGCCGATCTTACCGTTCTGTCAAAGACGAACCACGGGGCTTTCCCCACTACCCGCGTCATGGCTCAGATCTGGGGCTATGCCGGAGCAAAGGGACAGGGCGTGATGCCCGATTTCGCGCCGCTGATGGCGGGCGAGATGGTGCCCTACGATGGCGGCGACGGCATCATGACACCCACTCCGGTGCGGCTGGTGGCGCTGGCTGAATATTTGAAAACGCTGCAAGCCAACTGAGGCGGCGGCGTTTGGCTGCCGAAAGGCGGCGGAAACGGCCCGGCACCCATTCGCGCGCCGGGGCAGGATTGCCCGTATACAGAGGCGCCCATGATAGTTCGAGAAAAACCCACCGTTGCCGACCTGTTTACCGCGCTGCGCGGGTCGGTTCTGCCACAGATCTGGCGGGCGCTGCTGGCTTTGGTGCTGCTGACGGTGCTGTTGGTCCTTCTGGACCATTGGCTGAAGGTTCTGCCGCATCTGGAAGGCACGGCGGTGACGGTGTTCGGCATCGGGCTGTCGCTGTTTTTGGGCTTTCGCAACAACGCCGCCTATGACCGCTGGTGGGAGGCGAGGAAGCTGTGGGGCGGCCTTCTGGCCGATCTGCGCGCCTTTGCGCGCGAGGTCGAGGTGTTCGTGCCTGATGTGGCCTTGCGCCATGCAATGCTACGCCAGTCGCTGGGGTTTCTGCATGCCCACCGGATGAGCCTGCGCAAGATGACAGCCGATCCGGCGGCTCCGGCCGAAACGCAAGCCGTGCTGCATGACCCGCTGCCCGCCTGCGCCGCGATGGACCGGCTGAATGCGATGCTGGCCGAGGCTTATCGCGCAGGCACGGTTGACGGATACGGCGCACGCAGTCTGACGGCGCGTCTGGGCCAGATCAGCCTGCAACAGGCAGGATGCGAGCGGATTGCCAACAGCCCCTTGCCCTTCGTCTATTCACTGCTGATCTATCGGACAACCTATCTTTACTGCCTGCTGTTGCCCCTTGTTCTCGCGGGGCCTGCGGGGTGGATGACGCCGCTGATCGTGGGCATCGTGGCCTATGTGTTTCTTGGACTGGCCGAAGTGACCGAGGAATTGAGCCATCCCTTCGCGACTACGGCGAACGGATTACCGCTGAGTGCGATCTGCCGGGCGGCTGAAATCTCGCTGGCACCCCATCTGGGCGAGGTGCCGCCCGCCCCGTTGAAACCGGTGGATTATTACCTGAGCTGACCCGTGACACTGCGGTGGTTCGGGCGCTAACATCGCCGGGGCAGCATTGAGGGGCAAGATGGAACGGTTGCAGGGCAAGGTGGCGCTGATCACGGCGGCGGGGCAGGGCATCGGGCGGGCCACGGCCGAACGGATGGCGCGCGAAGGGGCGCGGGTGATTGCGACCGATGTGGCCCCCGCGCTGGTGGTCGAACTGGCCTTGGTGCCGGGGATCGAAGCGCATGTTCTGAACGTGCTGGACGGGGCGGCGATTGCCGCATTGGCCGAGCAGGTCGGGCCGGTTGACATTCTGTTCAACTGTGCCGGTGTGGTCCATGCCGGCACCGTGCTGCAGGCGACCGAGGCGGAATGGGATCTGGCGTTCGATCTGAACGTCAAGGCACAGTTCCGCATGATCCGCGCCGTTTTGCCGGGCATGCTGGCCAAGGGGGCGGGCTCGATCATCAACATGTCTTCGGTCGCGGGGCCAAAGAAGGGGCCGGTCAACCGGGCGGTCTATTCGGCGTCGAAGGCCGCCGTGGTGGGCCTGACCCGCGCGGTTGCCGCCGACCATGTGACCCAAGGTATCCGCTGCAACGCCATCTGCCCCGGCACGGTAGACAGCCCCAGCCTGCATGAGCGGCTGCGCGCGACCGGTGACTATGAGGGCGCGATGAAAGCCTTCATCGCCCGGCAGGCGATGGGGCGGCTGGGCCGGGTCGAAGAGATTGCGGCGCTGGTCTGCTATCTCGCCTCGGATGAGGCGGGCTTTACCACCGGCACCGAGCATGTGATTGACGGCGGCTGGACCACCTGAGGAGAAATGCGATGAAACTTGTCCGTTACGGTGCGCGCGGCGCGGAAAAGCCGGGGCTGATCGATGCTGCGGGGGCCTTGCGCGACCTGTCGGCCCATGTGCCCGATATTGCGGGCGCGGTGCTGGCCGATCTGGGGGCGCTGCAGGCGATTGACCCGGCCAGCCTGCCCTTGGTGGCGGGCAATCCCCGCCTTGGGGCCTGCGTCGGCGGGATCGGCAAGTTCATCTGCATCGGGCTGAACTATGCCGATCACGCCGCCGAAAGCGGCATGGCCGTGCCGCCGGAACCGGTGATCTTTGCCAAATACACCAGCGCCGTCTGCGGCCCGAATGACCCCATCCTGATACCGCGCGGCAGCGAAAAGACCGACTGGGAGGTGGAACTGGCCTTCGTCATCGGCAAGCCCGGCAAATACATTGCCGAGGCCGATGCGATGGATCATGTCGCGGGTTATTTCATCTGCAACGATGTCAGCGAGCGGGCCTTTCAGACCGAGCGCGCTGGCCAATGGTCCAAAGGCAAGTCGTCGGACAATTTCGGCCCCATCGGGCCGTGGCTGGTGACGGCGGATGAGGCGGGCGACCCCGGCGCGCTGCCGATGTGGCTGACGGTGAACGGCCAGACCATGCAGAACGGATCGACCGCGACGATGGTTTACAAGGTGCCGTTCCTTGTCAGCTATCTGTCGCAGTTCTTCACCCTGCATCCGGGCGATGTGATTTCGACCGGCACGCCCCCCGGTGTAGGCATGGGAATGAAACCGCCGCGGTATCTAAAGGCGGGCGATGTGGTGGAACTGGGCATCGAAGGTCTGGGCAGCCAGCGTCAGGTCTGCGAGGCCGATCGCTGAAACGATTGCGCGCGCCCTGAGAGGAGGCTCGGGGCGCGCGCGCGGTTGCGGTTCGAGGGAGGAGGTGCCCCCGTTCCGGCATCAAAGGCCGGGGGCGTTGCCCCCGGACCCCCAGGATATTTCTGCCAAGATGAAGGGAAAGCAGCCTTTCCCTGTTCCTCTTGGCAAAAATACTCTCGGGGGGTGCAGGGGGGCAGACAGCCCCCCTGCTTTGCCGGATCAGAAAAAGCCCAGCTTGTTGGGGTTATAGCTGACCAGCAGGTTCTTGGTTTCCTGATAATGGTCCAGCATCATCTTGTGGGTTTCGCGCCCGATGCCCGACTGTTTATAGCCGCCAAAGGCCGCGCCCGCCGGATAGGCGTGGTAGCAGTTGGTCCAGACGCGGCCCGCCTCGATCCCGCGACCGGCGCGGTAGGCCAGGTTCATGTCGCGGCTCCACACGCCAGCACCAAGGCCGAACACCGTGTCATTGGCGATCTCGATCGCTTCATCGGCGGTCTTGAAGGTGGTGACAGAGCAGACCGGCCCAAAGATTTCCTCTTGGAAAACCCGCATCTTGTTATGGCCTTCAAAGACGGTGGGCTGGATGTAGAAGCCTTTGGCAAGATCGCCATCGAAGCTTTGGGCGGAACCGCCGGTCAGCACCTTGGCGCCTTCGGCGCGGCCGATTTCCAGATAGCTGCTGATCTTGTCAAACTGCTGCTTGCTGGCTTGGGCGCCGATCATGGTGTTGGCGGCGCGCGGGTCGCCCGCGACAATCGCCTCCACCCGTTTCAGGGCGCGTTCCATGAAGCGGTCATAGATCGATTCCTGCACCAGCGCGCGCGACGGGCAGGTGCAGACCTCACCCTGGTTCAGTGCGAACAGGGCAAAGCCTTCCAGCGCCTTGTCGAAAAACTCGTCATCCTCGCGCATCACGTCTTCAAAGAAGATGTTCGGCGATTTGCCGCCCAGCTCCAGCGTGATGTTGGTCAGGTTGTCGGCGGCGGCCTTCATGATCGCTTTGCCAACCGGGGTCGAGCCGGTAAAGGCGATTTTGGCGATGCGGGGGGAGGCTGCCAGCGGTGCGCCCGCCTCAATCCCCGTGCCGTTGACGATGTTCAGCACACCGGGGGGCAGCAGGTCTTCGATGAACGACAAAAGATACAGGATCGAGGCCGGGGTCTGTTCGGCCGGTTTCAGCACGATGCAGTTGCCCGCGGCCAGCGCGGGGGCAACCTTCCACGCCGCCATCAGGATCGGGAAGTTCCACGGGATGATCTGGCCGACAACGCCCAGCGGTTCGTGGAAGTGATAGGCCACGGTGTCATTGTCGATCTGGCCAATGCTGCCTTCCTGCGCGCGGATGGCGCCCGCGAAGTAACGGAAATGGTCCACGGCCAGCGGAATGTCGGCGGCCAGCGTCTCACGCAGGGGTTTGCCGTTGTCCCAGGTTTCGGCGATGGCGATGGATTCGAGGTTGGTCTCGATCCGGTCGGCGATTTTCAGCAGGATGTTCGACCGTTCGGTGGCCGAGGTGGCACCCCATTTGCGGCGCGCGGCATGGGCGGCGTCCAGTGCCAGCTCGATATCGGCGGCGTCAGAACGCGGCACTTCGCAGATGACTTCGCCGGTGACGGGCGAGATGTTGGGCATATAGCGGCCCGAACGCGGGGCGACCCATTGGCCACCGATGTAATTGTCATAGCGTGTCTTGAACGGGGTGGCCTTCAGGCCGAATTGTTCGACTTTGGTCATGATCTCTCCTCCAAGCGCCGTCTCCCGCGGCGAATAGAAGGAGTGTGGGGGCGGTTTGGCCTTGCGTCAGCAGGGGCAGGCAAGGCCAGGGCATCGACCTGTCGCAGATCTGAGACAGGTCGGCGGCGGAAATTCAGCCGCGCCCCAGTTTGCGGTGCAGGGTTGCCCGGCTGATACCAAGGGCGCGGGCGGCGGCAGACACATTGCCCCCGGCGCGGGCCACGGCGCGGGTCAGCACGGCGCGTTCGCCATCTTCTGGCCGGTCATGGCTGGACAGGCCCAACAGGTCGGCGACGGGCAGGGGGCTGCGCATCAGATCGCCCGACAGGCCCAGATGGGCGCGGGCGGCGCGCGTGGCCCCCACCACCAGATCATCGGCATCCACCGCCAACAGCGCTGACCCCGCCCGGTCATGCCCCGGCACCAGAACCATGCGGGCATCGGGGTGGCGGGCGTGAAACAGGTCGCTCTCGATCTTGCGGGCAGCTTCCAGCACCGAATGGCTGATCAGGCCCGCGATCCCTTCGGACACGTCCTGGCGCGCGGTTGACACATCCAGCACCGCGACCAGACGCCCTTCGTCGTCATGCACGGGTGATGAGGCGCAGGTCAGCCCGATGTTAGTGGACAGAAAATGCTGGTCGCGGTGAATGATCACGGGGCGTCCCTCGGCCAGACAGGTGCCGATGCCATTGGTGCCAACGGCGGCCTCGGTCCACAGGGCACCGGTCCACAGGCCCGCATCGGAAAAGTCGCGGTTCTCGGCATCGCGGCCCAGCCGTTCAACCGGAACGCCATTGTCGGCGGCAAGGATGACGCAGGCCCCAAGGCCGCCCACCGCTTGAAACAGCCGCTCCAGCGCGGGGCGCGCCGCGCGCGACACCGGCTCCATCCGTTGGCACAGCGCGGTGAACTCGGCGGCTGTCAGCCGGTCGGGCCGGATTTGCCGCTGCGGGTCCAGCCCGTGCATCTGGGCAGAGCGCGCCCATGACGCCACGATGGCCGACCGCGCCGCCAGATTGGCGGCAAGGGCCGCCGACACATGCGCCACATGGGCGCTGGCCGTCGATTTTGGCGTCATCCCCTCCTCCTTACTGCCGCTTGCGGCAGCCAGTGTTCTCTGCCCCAGCCCGGCTGCCACGAGAAGTGCGACTTTGGTTTATATAGCGATATTTCCAGATGGAAATATCGCAAGCGCCGCGCCGTCTGACAAGACCCTTGCCAGCCGCCACGCAGGGCGGGATGATCGGCGGATGAGCGAACCCACCTCTCCCCGCCTGTTCCTGCGCATCCTGTTCGGGGATGCCGCCATGCTTGGCCCCGGCAAGGCGCAACTGTTGCAAGGCATCCGCGATACCGGATCAATCTCGGCCGCAGGGCGGGCGATGACGATGAGCTACAAGCGCGCATGGTCGCTGGTGGAAGAGATGAACGCCGCATTTGCCGAGCCGCTGGTGGCCAGCGCGCGCGGCGGGGCGGGTGGGGGAGGGGCCTCACTGACCCCGGCAGGCCAACGGGTCTTGCAGCTTTATCAATCTGTTACGGCCCGCGCGGCCCAGGCTGGGGCGGATGAGATTGCGCAGTTGCAGGCGATGCTGCGGGCGGGGGATATGTCTGACGGGAAATAGCGGTTGCCTTTCGGGGCGCGGCAGATATGTTTCGCCAAACATATCGAGGTGGTTCCCATGCGTTTCGCCCCCCTGCTTGCGGCTGCTTTGGCCGTCGCAACCCCCCAGTTTGCCGCCGCCGAAGAGGTGGTGGTTTTCGCGGCCGCTTCGCTGAAAAACGGGCTGGATGACTTTGCCGCCAAGTGGCAGGCCGAAACCGGCAATACTGTGACGATTTCCTATGGCGGCTCGAACCAACTGGCCAAGCAGATCATCGAGGGCGCGCCGGCCGATGTGTTCATCTCGGCCGCCGTCAACTGGATGGACAAGGTGGGCGAGGCCGGCCTGATCGCCGATGGCGCGCGGCAGGATCTGCTGGGCAACTCGCTGGTGCTGGTGGCCCATGGCAAGGATGCCAAGGCGGTAGATATTGCCAAGGGCTTCGACCTGAAATCCCTTCTGGGTGACGGCAAGCTGGCGATGGGCATGGTCGATTCCGTGCCCGCCGGGCAATATGGCAAGGCCTCGCTGGAAAGCCTTGGTGTCTGGTCGTCGGTTGAGGGCAGCGTGGCGCAATCCGAAAACGTCCGTGCAGCCCTTGCGCTGGTGTCGTCGGGCGAGGCCCCCTATGGCATCGTCTATGCGTCCGATGCTGTGGCCGATGAGAATGTCACCGTGGTCGGCACCTTCCCCGAAGACAGCCACAAACCGATCATCTACCCCGCCGCCTTGCTGACAGGTGGCAAGGATGCGGCGGACAAAGCGTTCTATGAGGCACTGTCCGGGGCTGAGGCGGATGCAGCGTTTGAGGCGCAGGGGTTTGTTGTGGGGAAGTGAGGGGGTAGCGAGGTGAGAGAAGGCCCCGCTGAGTGGGGCCTTTAGGCCGATTTTGCAGAGTTGGCCTGAAAAATCGATGGGTTTCTGCTGGAAACAGCCGCGTCCTCATGCGTTGCAGAACCAGATGCTTTTTGGCAGTGTGTTGGCAAAGCAAAGGGTCTGTCTTGCGGGCGCTGGAGCCAGTGATGGCCTTTGCGCCGGGGGCAAAACTCTTCTTTAGTTTCGACAGGGACAGAATGTGACAGCACCCGGCAGCGACGGCCTGACATTTGAGCGGAACGAGGTGTTTCGCCTATTCGGGCAATGTATCTTGCAATTACAGCACTACGAGATCTCGCTGAAATCGCTCATAGCGGCGCATCGCATCTCCATACCCGCCTCCGCCGTTTCAGAGGCTGATATCGAGAGGGCGCGCACCAACCGCGTAGCCCAAACCAACCATCATACGCTTGGGACGCTGATCGGCGAGATGACCGGTTCTTTCCTTGCATCCGACGTAGGGCAGGATGCGGTCGCCGCGTCTGAACGTCTTTCTGCCGTTGATATCAGAATGGGGATCACACTTCCCCCCGAAGATTTCGCCCAAACCACGGCCGATCTGCGCGACCTCGTCGTGCTACGAAATTTTCTTGTTCATCACTTCCTAGAACAGCATGATCTAGGCACGCTCAGTGGCTGCCTCACGGCGCAACGGGTTCTGATGGATTCCCTTGAGCGCGTCGGTCAGGCCCATTCCGATTTATGCAGTTGGGCCGAGGGAATGAGCCAAGCCCGTGAGGCCATGGCTCTCTATCTCCAAACGGGCGAATTCCAAGACTTGATCTTCAAACGTGCGTCCAAGACTTGAGAGATTAAGGCCCAGCCCCCCCCTCATGCATCCCGTTCCGCAATCCACGCATGATCCGGGTCATTCCCAAACCGCCATTTCCGCAGTGGCCCGGCCATGACGTTCAGGTAATACAATTCATAGCCATAGGGCGCACCGCAGGGGTGGTGACCTTTGGGCACCAGCGTCACATCGTGGTTCTTCACTGCCATCGTCTCGTCCAGCGATCCGTCCTCGGTATAAACCCGCTGGATGCCAAAGCCCTGCGCGGGGTTCAGGCGGTGGTAATAGGTCTCCTCCAGATAGGTCATCCGGGGGAAGTCATCCTCATCATGCCGGTGGCTTGGATAGCTGGACCAGTTGCCAGCGGGCGTGAACACTTCGGTCACCAGCAGGCTGTCGGCCACGTCGCGGCCTTCCATCGCGATGTTGTTGACATAGCGGGTGTTGGTGCCGCGCCCACGGGGCGTCAGCTCAATCCCCTCCGGCCCCAGCCGTTGCGCTGCATGGCTGCCTTTGCCCGGCGCGGTGCAAACCGCCAGCGTGCAGGCCGTGGTCGCCACCGCGCGCCAGTCGCTGCCGTTCGGCACATACAGGCAATGCGGCGGGGTTTTCTCAAACACATCCATCCGATCGCCCATCTCGCCCCAGTCCTGCCCGGCGGCCTCGACGCGTGCCTTGCCCTCGACCAGCACCAGAATAACCTCGGTATCCCCCGTCACCTCGGCCGCCACCTCACCGGGCTGCAACCGATAGAGGCCAAACCCCACATAGCCCCAGCCCGCGCTGGAGGGCGTGACGTCATGCACCTTGCCCACCGTCCCCGACGGTTTCACCAGCAGATCGGCCATCCTGTTGCCCTTCCTCTTGGCAGAAATACTCTTGGGGTCCGGGGGCTAGCCCCCGGCCTTGCATCAGATCAACCCGGCCTCTTTCGCCAGCCGCTTGAGCGTCGCCAGACCTAGAGTCTGATAGAGCAGCGGGTTGCGCACTTTGGGGTCTTGCTCCGCCTCGATCACGATCCAGCCGTCATAGCCTGCACCTTTCAGGATCTTCAGCAAGGGCCCGAAGTCCACCCCGCCCTCCTGATCGCCCGGCACTGTGAAGGCCCCGCCGATGACCCCTTGCAGGAAGGACCAGCCCTCGGCGCGCACCTTGGCGGTGATCGCCTGGCGGATGTTCTTGGCGTGGAAATGGCGCACGCGGGCGGCGTGTTTGGTCAGCACGGCGACCGGATCGCCGCCGCCAAAGGTGCAGTGGCCGGCATCAAACAGCAGGTGGGTGTGCGGGCCGGTCGCGGCCATCAGCGCGTCGATTTCTTCAGGCGATTCAACGATGGTGCCCATGTGGTGATGATACACCAGCGTCACGCCCTCACCCGCCAGATAGGCGGCGAAAGCCTCCAGCTTGGCCCCGAATGCCACCATTTCGGCAGCAGTCAGGCGGGACCGGTCATTCACCGGCCTTTTCGCATCGCCGTGGATCGCGTTCGAGGTTTCGCAGACGATGCAGACCTTGCAGCCGTTGTGCTTCAGCTTCGCAAGGTGATGCTGAACCGCCTTAATCTCGTCTTCCACCGACCGCACCAGCAGTTCGGTCGAATACCAGCCAGAGATGAACTTCAGCCCGTTCGCAGCCAGCAGGGCGCGCAAAGCCTCTGGCTCATCCGGCCAGCGGTGGCCGTTCTCGATGCCGTCAAAGCCGATCTGGCGGCCCGCTTCGTCAAGGATGCGGGCGGTGGGGAGGTCGGCGCCGATCGACTGGTCGTCGTCATTCGCCCAGGCGATCGGGTTGGTTCCGAATTGGATCATGTCTGCTACCTCAGTTACCCAGCCACTGCCGGGCGGTGTTCTGTTCGTAATTCTCGCGCGCCGCGTTGACCTGCGGACGGTCCGACACTTCGGGCACGGCCACATCCCACCAGGTGCCGCCCGCGCCGGTGCCGGGGATCGGATCGGTGTCGATCACGATCACGGTGGGGATGGTGGCCGATTTGGCCTTTTGCATCTCGGCCTCCAGATCGGCGATGCTGCCCACCTTGACCACATTCGCCCCCATGCTGCCCGCATGCGCCGCAAAGTCGATGTTGGCGGGGTTCACATGATAGCTGTCGTCCAGCAGGTTGTTGAACGGCGCCGATCCGGTTGAGGTTTGCAGCCGCCCGATGCAGCCGTAACCGCGGTTGTCGGTCAAGACGACGGTAAAGGGCACGCCCATCATCACCGCCGTCGCCAACTCGCTGTTGGCCATCATATAGCTGCCGTCGCCGACCATGCAGACCACATCCTTTTCAGGTGCAGCCATCTTGATGCCCAAGGCCCCGGCAACCTCATAGCCCATGCAGCTAAAGCCATACTCCATATGATAGCCGCCTTGGGCCGCGCGCCACAGCACATGCAGCGCGCCGGGCATGGTGCCAGCCGCGCACATCACGACCGATTGCTTGCCGGTGTTGCGCTGCACAGCACCAATCACCTGGGCGTCGGTGGGCAGAGTGTTCGCCGTAGGGGCCGCCAGTAGCGCATCGGTGGTGCGGAACCAGTCCTTGCGGGCGGCAAAATCGGGGTCGGCGAAGCGGTGCGTGCCAAGGGCGGCGGCGATCTTTTCAAGGCAGATTTTTGCATCGCCCACAAGGCTTTGCGCCCCGCGCTTGGCGGCGTCATAGCCGTGGATGTTGATCGACAGCAGCTTGCGGTTCGGCGCGGAAAACACGGTCCACGACCCCGTGGTGAAATCCTGAAACCGCGTGCCGACGCCGATCACCAGATCGGCCTCTGCCGCCAGTTTGTTGCCGCAGCCGGTGCCGGTCACGCCGGGCGAGCCGAAGTGCAGTTGCTCCTCCCAATCGACCGCGCCCTTGCCGGACTGGGTTTCGACCATGGGGATGTTGTGCTTCACCGCAAAATCACGCAGCGTGGCTTCCGCGCCGGAATAGATCACGCCGCCGCCGGTCACGATCAGCGGTTTCTTTGCCGCCCTGATCGCGGCCACGGCCGCCTCCAGCTCGCGCCGGTCGGGTTCGGGGCGGCGGATGTGCCAGACGGTTGGCTCAAAGAATTCAACGGGATAATCCCAGGCCATGGCTTGGGTGTCCTGACAGAACGCCAGACAAACCGGCCCGCAATTCGCCGGATCGTGCATCACGCGGAAGGCGCGGGGCAGGGCCGACAGCAGGTGTTCGGGCCGGGTGATCCGGTCGAAATAGCGCACCACGGGGCGGAAGCAGTCGTTGGCCGAAACCGTGCCGTCGTCAAAATCCTCGATCTGTTGCAGAACGGGGTCCGGTGCGCGGCTGGTGAACACATCGCCCGGAATGAACAGCACGGGCAGGCGGTTCACATGGGCCAGCGCGGCGGCGGTGACAAGGTTCAGTGCCCCCGGCCCGATCGAGGTGGTGACGGCCATCGCGCGGCGACGCTTGTGCGTTTTTGCATAAGCAATCGCGGTGTGCGCCATAGTCTGTTCGTTATGGCCGCGCCAGGTGGGCAGCACATCGCGGTGGGCATGCAGCGCCTCACCAATGCCGGCGACGTTGCCATGGCCGAAAATCGCCCAGACGCCTTCGATAAAGCGCTCGCCCTCGGGTGTCATCTGCACCGACAGCCAACGCATCATGGCTTGGGCGGCGGTAAGACGGATGGTGGTCATGCCGCGATCTCCTTCTTGGCGCGAACCTTGTCCCAGACGGCGCAGAGGCCCGCGTATTTCTGAACCATCATCTCAACGGCAGCCTCATCGCCAAGGGTGCCCGCCAGCCAGCCGCGCGCGGCATCGCCAAAGATGGTGCGGCCAACGGCGAAGCCCTTCACAAGGTCATGCCGCGCGGCGATGGCAAGCGAGGCGGCCAGTTCTTCGGCAGGCGCATCGAGGCCCAGCACAACGACACCACGGGTATGCGGGTCATTGGCGGTAATTGCGGCGCAGGCCTTTTCATAGGCGGCATCGGTGGTAAACGGCTCCAGCTTCCACCAGTCGGGGTAGACGCCGATGTCGTAGAACCGCTGGATGATCCGGGCCGAGGTGTCATCATTGACCGGGGCCACCTTGGACGGAATGATTTCCAGCAGCATTTCCAGACGGTTGCGGCGGCAGGCGTGGAACAGGCGGCGCACGGTATCTTCCTGCGCGGCCTTGGTCGCGGCGTCATCGTCGGTGTGGTAAAAGCACAGAACCTTGACCACATGCTCCAACGGCCATTCCGACAGCCCGCCGAAATCGGGGCCGATCTCGGGTTCCAGCGTCAGCGGGCGAGAGCCGGGCCATTCCACCGGATGACCGATCCACAGACCCGAACCGGCCGCCTGAAACAGCGCATCGCGGCCAAGGCGGCTATCGCACAAAATGCCATAGCCGGGCTTGCCGCCCTGCACCTGCAACGCCGCCTTCAGGCAGAGTTCCTTGAAGGCGCCGATCTTTTCGGGGGTCGCGCCGTCCATCGCCTCAAGCTGCATGCGGTGGTCAAAGGCAAAGACCCGCATGGTTGACCAGTCCTTGTGGCGGTTGGTCGCCCAATGCACCTGCTCCAAGGCGGCATCTTTGCGCAGGGCGCGTTCCTTGACGCCACGGTTCAGGAAGAATTGCAGCTCCTCCCACGAAGGATAGGCCGGGGTGCAGCCGTGGCGCGAAACGGCAAAGGCCCCGCAGGCATTGGCGTATTTCAGCGCGGTGGGCCAAGGTTCGCCGTCGATCCAGCCCTTGATCAGGCCCGACATGAAGCCGTCGCCTGCGCCAAGGACGTTGAAGACTTCGATGGGGAAACCGGGGCCGGATTCGCCATCATCAAGGCTGTCAGGCACCGCGCCGGTGAAGGCCACGGCTCCCATCGGCCCGCGTTTGCAGACCAGCGTGGCTTTGGAGACCGCCCGCACCGCGCGCAGCGCGGCGATGGTGTCGGTGGTGCCGCCGGCGATGTGGAATTCCTCTTCTGTGCCGACGATCAGGTCGAACAGATGCAGGGTCGATTGCAGCTTGGCGGTGACGGCGGCGCTTTCGATGAACCGGCTTTCGCCGTCGCCATGGCCCGCAAGACCCCAGAGGTTCGGGCGATAGTCGATATCCAGCGCGGTTTGCGAGCCATGCTTGCGGGCAAGGTGCAGCGCCTTCAGCGTGGCGGCTTCGGTTTTCGGGTGCGATAGGTGGGTGCCGGTTGCGACGACGGATTTCGAGGCTGCGATGAAATCTTCGTCGATGTCATCTTCGCACAGCGCCATATCGGCGCAGTTTTCCCGATAGAAAATCAGCGGGAACTGCTTGTCATCGCGGATGCCCAGAAGGACCAGTGCGGTCAGACGCTCTGGGTCGGTTTTCACCCCCCGTACATCGACGCCCTCTTTCGCCAGCTCTTCGCGGATGAAACGGCCCATGTGTTCGTCGCCCACACGGGTGATCAGCGCCGATTTCAGGCCCAGACGCGCGGTTCCGGCGGCGATGTTGGTGGGGCTACCACCGATATACTTCTGAAACGACCCCATGTCTTCCAGACGGCCGCCCACCTGCGCGCCATAAAGATCGACCGAGGATCGACCGATCGTGATCACATCCAGCGTCTTCATATGGTCCCCTCCCTTGGGCCGGTCAGGCGAGACTCAGGCCTGTGCCGCATTTTTAGAATATTTATTCCATTTTATTCGCCGGGGGAAGGGGGTATTTAGCTGCGGTGTCAGCCGCGGGCCGAACCGACCGCGACGGCCAGCGAAATCGCCAGCGCGATGGTGGCGGAGAGTGAACGGAAGGCGCCAAAATCCACCTCAGTCACGGTGATGGTGGTGGTGGCGGCGCGGGCAAGGGGGCCGGTCAGCCGGTCGGTCAGGGCAACGACGGGCAGGCCACGGTCATGCGCATCTTGCGCCATGGCGATGGTTTCTTCGGAATAGGGCGCAAAGGTGATGGCCAAGAGCGCATCGCCAGAGCGCAGGGCGTGGCGGTGGTCCAGCTTGCCTACACCATCATGCAGCATGGCCGGAACCGACATTTTTTCAAAGACATAGGCCAGATAGCTGGCCACCGGAAAGGCGCGGCGCAAGCCGACGATATGCACCATCTTGGCTGCCGCCAGTGTGGAAACCGCCTGATTCAGCGCGATTTCGTCGAAACTCTTGGCCAAGGATTCCAAGGACAAGCGCCCGGCCTCGATGAATTCGGCCACCAAGGCCGCGGGGCTGCCGGTGGCAGAGGATTTCAGGTTTTCCAGCCGGGTCGCATAATCTGGCCAGCCGGGCACATAGGCATCGCGGAACAGCTTTTGCATTTCGGAAAAGCCGGTAAAGCCCAGAATCTGGCAGAACCTCATCAGCGCCGAGGGAGGCACCCCCGCGCCGGTGGCCATATCGGCCACGGTCGATACCGCAATCCGGTCGGTGTTGGTGGCGATGTAATCGGCGCATTGCCGCAGGCGTTTGGGCAGCGTGTCCAGCATCGCGGTCAGGCGTTCGCGGAATTCCTCGACCGTGGCGGGTGCGGTTTCGATGATGTGATCGTCCGGCATCATTTCCTCTTGACGACTGCCCCATGGTTCAGGCTAGCACATGGAACAAATATTCCAACATGAAAGCAAAGGGGCCGTCATGCAGGCTTTGCGCATTGGTCTTATCGGAACCGGCTTCATGGGCAAGGCCCATGCGCTGGCGTGGCGCAACGTCTGGCCGGTGTTCGGGCATACGCTGGGCGAGGTGCCAGAGGTGGAGCTGGCACTGCTGTGCGAGACCCCCTTGGCCAAGGCCAGCCAGATCGGGCGCGAGTTCGGTTTTACCCGCGTGACCGATGACTGGAAAGCGCTGGTCAATGACCCCGAGGTGGATGTGGTGTCGATCACCACGCCCAACGGGATGCACCGCGAAATGGCGACGGCCGCGCTGCTGGCGGGCAAGCATGTCTGGTGCGAAAAGCCGATGGCGCTGACGCTGGAAGATGCGGGCGCGATGCGGCAGGTGGCGGCGGAGGCGGGCAAGGCCACGATGCTGGGCTATAACTACACCCGCAACCCGGCGCATGCCCATGCCTGCCGGTTGGTGGCATCGGGGGCTATTGGCCGCGTGGTGCAGTTCCGCGGCTGGGTGGATGAGGATTATCAGGCCGACCCGAACCTGCCCTGGACCTGGCGCGGCACCATCGCGCAGGCGGGCCTTGGGGCGCTGGGTGATATCGGTTGCCATCTGGTCAGCCTTGCCCATGGGGTGATGGGGCCGATTGCCAGCCTGCAAGCCGATATGCAGACCATCCATGAAACCCGCCCGATGCCCGATGGCAAGGGCGTGGGCCGGGTGGAGAATGAGGATGCGGCATCGGCCCTGATCCGCTTTGCCAGCGGCGCGCAGGGTTCAATGGTGATGTCGCGCAGCGCCTGGGGCCGCAAATCGCGGCTGGGCTATGAGGTGCATGGCACCGAGGGCATGATCGTTTACGATCAGGAACGGATGAATGAACTGCAGCTTTACCAGAACCGGGGGCCGGTGGGCGAGCAGGGGTTCAAGACCATCCTGACCGGGCCTGCCCACGCGCCATATGACCGCTTTTGTCCCGCGCCGGGGCACCAGATCGGGTTCAACGATCTGAAGGTGATCGAGGCGGCAGAGTTCCTGCGCGCGATTGCCGGGCTGGAACCGTGCTGGCCCGATTTTGCGGCGGGCTATGAGATTGAGCGCGCCATCCATGCCATGGCGGATTCGGCGCGTGATGGCGGCAAGCGGATCGCCCTTTGACGGTGCATGCAAAACACGCACTCTGCGGGTGGTAGGATGCATGGAGATAAGGGGTAGGGTGCGTGCTTTGCACGCACCTTTCTGTCAGGCGTTCTGATCCAGCCAGTCGCGGAAGGCTTCGACCACCTCGGTCTGGCTGTCCACCAGATGCTGCGGGGCGGGGTACAGGCCTTCGTGCACTTCGATCGCAAAGCGGCCCATCGCCTCAATCCGCAGGGCCTGCAGACGATCCTCCTCGGCGGCGAAATCGGCATAGACCTTGGCATGGCGCGGCACGCGGCCCCGGTTCTGGCCCAGCACGTCATCGGTGAACAGATATTGCGCATGGCCTGCGGGGCCCGCGCCCATGGAGATCAGGAACAGGTCGGTCTTTTCGGCGATGGCCTGGGTGATGGCATGGGGCACCACCTCAATCTCCACTGCAAAGGCCCCCGCATCCTCCAGCGCCTTGCACTGGGTCCAGACGTGCTGCGCCAGTCCCAGCGTCTTGCCCACCGCCTTGAAGCCGCCGGTCCAGGTGGCCTTGGACGGGATCAGCCCGACATGGCCGCAAACCGGAATGCCATGATCGGCCAGTTCGCGCACGGTGCGCAAAGAACCCGAGCAATAGACCGCATCGGCCCCGTGCTTCATCAGCGGCATGGCCCAACGCAGGAAATCCTCGGTTCCGCCGATTTCAAAGTAATTCTCGCCCGGAAAGATGAAAGCGTCGGGGGCCACTTCGCGAAAGCGGCGGTCAAAGACCATGGCGGGGGGAACCGAGAACATCTCGACCCCGGCTTTGGCGGCCGCTTCGGCCTCGACCAGGGTTTCGACACGCAGCATGGCGTATTGATGCTTGCCGCGGTTGGCGCGCAGGTCGTGAACAGTGGGGCGGGGCATCAGGCGACCTCGATAAAGACGCGACCGTCTTCGACCTTCACAGGGAAGGTTTTCAGGTTGACGCAGACCGGGGCGCGCATCGCCTCGCCATTCCTGTAATCAAACTGGCCGTTGTGCTTGGGGCATTCGATCAGGTGACCCATTACCAGCCCGTCGCACAGATGGACGTTTTCGTGGCTGCACAACCCGGCGGTGGCGTAGAAATCGCCCTCGGGCGAGTGGTAGATGGCAAAGGTTTGGGCACCGTGATCGAACCGGATCAGGTCTTCTTCGTCGATGTCATCGGTGGCGCAGGCGTTGATCCAAGGCATGATTTTCCTCCCAAAGGGTCATTATTCAGCGGCGACGGTTCCGCCCACGGGAACCTCGGCATGAAATTCGTCGCGGTAAGGTTTGGCGGTGCCGGGCAGTTCGCGCTTGATGAAGTAATCCTCGTACCGAAGCTGGCGGATCAGGGCGGGCCACATCTCGGCAAAGGCCGCAGCGATAGAGCGGCTGGGCGCGGGCAGGTCGTGCCGGATCGTCTCATGCAGGCGGGGCAGGGCGTGATAGGGCACCATCGGGAACATGTGGTGTTCGACGTGGTAGTTCATGTTCCAGTAAATGAAGCGGCTGACCGGGTTCATATAGACGGTGCGGCTGTTCAGGCGGTGGTCGGTCACGTTGTCGGCCAGACCGCCATGTTGCAAAAGGCCGGTCATCACATGATGCCAGGCGCCATAAAGCCGGGGCAGGCCGATCAGCATCAGCGGCAGGACCGAGTGCAGCGCCCAAGCCGCGGCGAGGGTAACGACATAGATCGCAAGGTGAATGCGGGCGGTGCGCACGACCTTGGGCCATTCTGACTGGGGGACGAAGGTTTTTTCTTCGGGATGAATGCCAAGAAAGCTGTTGTAAACCATGCGTTGCAGCGCCGCCCAGGCATCGAAAACGCCAAAGAAATTGCCAATCAGCTTGAACAGTACGGGCGGGCGCATCACCGCGATCTCAGGGTCGCGGCCAACGATATAGGTGTCAGTGTGGTGGCGCGCGTGGCTCCACCGCCAGGTGGCGGAATTGCGCATCATCATGAAAGAGGCGATTTCATAGACCACGTTGTTCATCCACGGCGTCTTGAAGGCGGTGCCGTGGCTGCATTCGTGCCAGCGGCTGTCCATCGCCGAGCCGTAAAGCACGCCGTAGGCCAGCCAGAACGGCGCCGACCACCACGACGGCCACAGCGCAATGCCAAGGCCCGCGAACAGGATCATGCAGCCGTAAAGAATGACCGTGTCGCGGATGGCGGGGGTGTCTGAGCGCTGCATCAGGTCTTTCATCACCTTGCGCGGCACCTCGGTGTGATACCATTGGGCGGCGGCAAGGCCGGTTTCCACGGCGCGGGCCCCGTCCGGGCCAAGCAGGCTGTAATCGCGTTTGGTCATGGCATCCTCCCTGTTGGAGTAAGAATAGAATTTGTGTTCCATGTTGGGCAACGGCGGCACTTTCATTCTTCGTCATTTCTCGTCATGTTGAGGGGGGAGGATGCGATGAAGAAACCGGGGTTCGAGGAACTGGCAAAGGCGGCGGGGGTTTCCATGGCCACCGTGGATCGTGCGCTGAACGGGCGGCAAAAGGTGCGGGCCGATACGGTCACCCATATTGCCGAGGTGGCGCGGCGCATCGGGCATCCGGCGGCTTACCGCTTTGCCGGGGCCGAAGGTGCGCGGCCTGTGGTGCGGTTTGGCGTGGTGCTGCACAAGCAGGGGCAGGGGTTCTACAAGGCCTTTGCCGAGGAGTTGCGGCGCGCGGTGGCGACGGCTCCGGGTATCGAGGGGCGGCTGGTGCTGGAGTTTTCCACCGGGCAGGCACCGGGCGAGATGGCGGCCAAGCTGCTGGAGGTGGGCGCGCGCTGCGATGTGGTGGCCGCAACGGCGGTGAACCACCCCGAGGTGACGGCAGCGGTGGAAACGCTGCGCGCGCGGGGCATTGCGGTTTTTGCGCTGCTGTCGGAATTCGCGATTGGCCTGCGGGCGGGCTATCTGGGTCTGGACAACCTTAAGGTCGGGCGCACGGCAGCCTGGATGCTGGCCACCCATTCCCACGCGCCGGGCGAAGTGGCGGTGTTCGTCGGCGGCCACCGCTGGCATGGCCACGAGTTGCGCGACCAAGGCTTTCGCGACGGGTTGCGCCAGCATGGGCCGGGGCTGCGGGTCCTGGAAACCCGCGTCAATCTGGAGACCAAGGCCGTGACTTACGAGGCGGTGCGCGGCCTGCTGGCACGCCACCCCGAGCTGCGCGGCATCTATGTGGCGGGCGGCGGGATGGAGGGGGCGGTGGCGGCGCTGCGCGATTCGGGCGCGGGTGGGCGGGTTGCGTTGGTGGTCAGCGCGCTGACGCCCGAATCGCGCAAGGGGCTGGCAGAGGGTCAGGTGACACTGGTGATCGACACGCCGCTGGAGGCGCTGTGCCGCGCGTTGATGGAGCGGATGGCCGGGGCTGCTCTGGCGCGCCCGGCCCCCGTAGGGGGAGATGTGATGTTCCTGCCGCCCGCCTATACCTTGCCTGAAACGCTGTAGGCCTGCCGTTCCGTGAATGGAATAAATTTTCTGTTTTCTGGAAAGTTTCGGTTGAAACGCGACAAAAATAGAATATCAATTCCATCAGGCGATGTGGAGAGCGCCTGAGTCTTCAAGGATACCGACCCGCGATGCTACCCTTCGCGCTAAATCACATGACGGCACCCCGTTTGGGGTGGGAAGCATTTCTTGACCTGTCCAAAGCCTTGGGCTGCGTCGGGGTCGAGTTTCGCAATGACCTGAAAGGCCCGCTGTTCGGCGGGGCCGATCCGGCGGCGGTGGGGGCGGCAACCCGCGTCCGTGGCCTGCGGTTTCTGGCATTGGCCGAAGTGAAGATGTTCAATGACTGGTCCGATGCCAAGGCGGCAGAGGCCGAGGCGCTGATGAAAATCGCAGTGGCGGCGGGGGCTGAAGCGGTCAGCCTGATTCCGCGCAATGACGGTGTGGCGACAGACCGTGCCGACAGCCGCAAAGTCAGCGAACTGGCGCTGCGGGAAATTCTGCCGATGCTGAAGGCTCATGGTCTGAAGGCGATGGTGGAACCTTTGGGCTTTGCGGTCTGCTCTTTGCGTTACAAAGATGTTCTGGCCGATTGCATTGACGCGGTGGGCGGAGTGGGCACTTATTACATGGTGCATGACACGTTCCACCACGCGCTGGCCGGTTTCGGTCCGATCTTCCCGGAACTGACAGGAATCGTTCACGTTTCCGGTGTCGAAGACCCGATCTATCTGGATGACATGCGTGACAGTCACCGGGTTCTGGTGGGGCCAAATGACGTGCTGGGCAATGTGGCGCAGATCCGCGCCCTGCGCGCGGCGGGCTATGCTGGCCCGGTGTCTTACGAACCTTTCGCGGAGTCTGTCCATGCGCTGGACACTCCGCAGGCGGCCTTGGCCGCATCGATGGAATTCATTCGCCAAGGCGTGGAGGCCTGAGGCGAAAGAATATCCGCCTTCGGGCGGCCCGGCGGGGAGAACAGGTGAGCCGGCACCGATGTGGAGGAGAAACCATGAAGAAGACCCTTTTGATCGCGGGCTTTGCGGCCCTTCTGGGCACCACCGCGACGGCCGAGACGGTCGGCGTTTCGATGGCCAAGTTCGACGACAACTTCCTGACCGTGCTGCGTAACGGCATCCAGAAGTCGGCCGATGCGGGCGGCGTGACGGTTCAGATCGAAGATGCGCAGAACGATGTGGCCAAGCAGCTTGACCAGATCAAGAACTTCATCGCCTCGGGCGTCGATGCGATCGTGGTGAACCCGGTCGATACCTCGGCCACGCAAGCGATGAGCGATGCGGCTGCTGCTGCCGGTGTGGCGCTGGTCTATGTGAACCGCCAGCCGGTCAACGTGGACAGCCTGCCCGACAAGCAAGCCTTTGTCGCCTCGAACGAGGTCGATTCCGGCACGCTGGAAACCAAAGAGGTCTGCCGTCTGTTCAAGGAAGCCGGCAAGACCGAAGCCAATGTCTATGTCATGATGGGCGAATTGTCGAACCAGGCCGCCGTGCAGCGCACTGCGGACATCCATGATGTGATCGGCGGGCCGGATTGCGGCGTGAAGATCAACATCATCGACGAGCAGACCGCCAACTGGAGCCGCGATGAGGCCCAGAACATGATGACCAACTGGCTGTCCACCGGCACTGCGTTTGATGGCGTTATCGCCAACAACGACGAAATGGCGATTGGTGCGGTTCAGGCGATGAAGGCCGCCAACATCGACATGGCGACCGTGGTCGTCGGCGGTGTGGATGCCACGCAAGACGCACTGGCCGCGATGCAGGCGGGCGATCTGGACGTGACCGTGTTCCAGAATGCCGCCGGTCAGGGCGCAGGCGCGCTTGATGCCGCGCTGAAGCTGGCCAAGGGCGAAGCGGTGGAAAAGAAGGTCTGGGTGCCGTTCGAACTGGTGACCCCGGCCAATGTGGCCGAGTATCTGTCGAAGAACTAAGCCTGCCTTTGGGCAGAGGGGCGGCCCGCGTGGCCGCCCCACACCACACGCCGGCAACAGCCGGATTTATCCAGATTTCAAGCAAATGGGGGGCACGCCCGTGTCGCAGGGGACGCATGGCCTTGGGGGCCTCAAATACGATCCGGCCAAGAAAGCACGGCCGCCAGAGTTGAATGTTCTGGTGGCGCTTGTGGTCATCACCATCATTTTCGAGGTGCTGAACCGCCTGAACGGAACCAGTTTTCTGTTCAATCTGCGTGACAATGTGCCCGGCCTGTTCAACCAGCAGCGCATCGACATCATGCTGTTGCAGGTGTCGATCACCGGGATCATCGCGCTGGGGGTGACGCAGGTCATCATTCTGGGCGGGATCGATCTGTCCTCCGGCTCTGTCGTGGGGGCCACGGCGATGATCGTGATGAGCTTTGCCCAGACGGCGCTGGTCAACGGCAACCCCAACCCCAAGGCGGTTCTGGGCGAATGGGCGATGGATTTGCCGGTACTGGCCCCGATACTTGTGGGCCTTGCTTGCGGGCTTTTCGCCGGAATGATCAACGGCTTGCTGATTGCCTATACCAGAATTCCACCCTTTATCGCCACGCTGGGCATGATGGTTTCGGCGCGCGGTGTGGCGCGGTGGTGGTCGAACGGCCAGCCGGTTTCTTTCCCAACCGAAAGCTATGCGGGCCTTGCCAATGGCGACCTGCTCGGCACGCTGACCTTTGGCCTGTTGCATTGGCCCGGCCAGAACCCGGCAGTGGTTTTTGCCCTGCTGACGGTGCTGTTTCAGGTGGTGATGATCCGCACGGTCTACGGCAAGCGCACCTATGCCATCGGCTCTAACGAGGCGGCGGCGCGGATGTCGGGCATCGCGGTCGATCGGCACAAGGTGCTGGTTTACATGATCGCGGGGGCCCTTGCGGCGGTGGCGGCGATCCTTCTCACCTCAAAAAACCTGACGGCTCAGGCGGGCATGGGGGTGATGTACGAACTTGATGCCATCGCCATGGCGGTGATCGGCGGGGTTTCCCTGTCGGGTGGCCGCGGGTCGATGGTGGGCACGGTTCTGGGGGCGGCGATCTTTTCGGTCATCATCTCTGGCTTCACCTCGATCCGGCTGGATGCGTATTATCAAGAGATGGTCAAAGGGGTGATCATCGTCGGTGCCGTGGTTCTGGACCAATGGCGGCAACGCAGCCGCGCGCGCGGCTGAGGGGGGCAAAGATGAGCGATATCATTCTTGAAACGCGCGGTCTGACCAAACGCTATGGCGGGGTTCACGCGCTGGAAGACGCCAATTTCATCCTGCGTCAGGGCGAGCATGTGGCGGTGGTCGGCGACAACGGGGCGGGCAAATCCACCTTCGTGCGTCAGGTGACCGGGGTTGAACAGAAATCCGGCGGCCAGATCTTTTTCGACGGGCAAGAGGTGAACCACACCGGCCCCTTGGAGGCGCGTGAGGCAGGCATTGAAACCGTGTTCCAGACCCTGGCGCTGGCCGATGATCTGGACGTGCCGTCGAACCTGTTTCTGGGCCGAGAGCTGTACAAGTTCCGCCTTGGCCCGTTTTCCTGGCTGGACCGCAAGGCGATGCGCGACCGCACGCTAGAGGCGCTGAAGACCACGGCGGTGAAAATTCCCAACGTCGATAACCCCATCCGCAACATGTCGGGCGGGCAGCGGCAATGCGTGTCCATCGCGCGGACGGCGGCATTCGCCTCCAAACTGGTGATCATGGATGAACCCACGGCAGCGCTGGGCGTTCAGGAAACCGCGCAGGTGGAAAACATCATCCGGGGTTTGAAGGACCGGGGCATCCCGATGATCCTGATTTCGCACAACCTGCGGCAGGTCTTCGATCTGGTGGACCGGATTGTCGTGTTCCGCCGGGGCCGGATCGTGGCCAGCCTGAACAAGCACGAGACCGATGGCAATGACATCGTGTCCTATATTACCGGGGTCAAAGGCGGCGCTGACGCCGCCGTTGCCTGAATTTGCAAGAACGGGCGCAAGGCCCGGAAGGAGAAAGACATGACGGTTCGGTTCGGGCTTTTGGGCGCCGGGCGCATCGGCAAGGTGCATGCCAAGGCGGTGACGGGCGACGCGCAGGCGAAACTGGTGGCGGTGGCCGATGCCTTCCCGGCGGCGGCGGATGCCATTGCGGCGCAATACGGCTGCGATGTGCGGACGATCGAGGCGATTGAAACGGCGAAAGACATCGACGCGGTGGTGATCTGCACCCCGACCGATACGCATGCCGACCTGATCGAGCGGTTCGTGAAGGCCGGCAAGGCCGTGTTCTGCGAAAAGCCCATCGACCTGTCGCTGGCGCGTGTGAAGGCCTGTCTCGATGTGGTGCGCGCCCATAAAGGCACGCTGATGGTGGGCTTCAATCGCCGGTTCGACCCGCATTTCAAGGCGGTGCGGGCCGAGATTGACAAGGGCACCATTGGCGATGTGGAGATGGTGGTGATCACCAGCCGCGACCCCGGCGCGCCTCCGGTTGACTATATCAAACGCTCCGGCGGCATCTTCCGCGACATGACGATCCATGATTTCGACATGGCGCGGTTCCTGTTGGTCGAAGAGGTGACCGAAGTTGTCGCTACGGCGGCGGTTCTGGTTGACCCGGCGATTGGCAAGGCGGGCGATTTTGACTCGGTTCAAGTGCTGCTCAAGACGGCTTCGGGCAAGCAGGCGATGATTTCCAACTCGCGCCGCGCGACCTATGGCTATGACCAGCGGATTGAGGTGCATGGCTCGGAAGGCCTTGCCAGCGCGGAAAACCAGCGCCCGGTGTCGATTGAGGTCGCAGGGGCCAAGGGCTACACCCGCCCCCCGCTGCATGATTTCTTCATGACCCGCTATACCGACGCCTATGCCGCCGAAATTGCCGCCTTCATCAACGCGGTGGCCGGGAAGGGCAAGGCCGAGCCCTCGGGCGAGGATGGCCTGATCGCGCTGGCGCTGGCCGATGCGGCGGTGAAGTCGGTGACCGAGGGCAGGGTGGTGAAGGTGGCTGAGGTGATGTGAGCGTCGCTCTAAGTTACTAAATTCACACGCTCGCCGCTATATGTGGCGAGCGTGTGATTTGTGCCTGCGCTATGGAGCGAGTGGCATGTTCACGAATTGAGTTACTTCATCAGTGTTGACCTGCCCCCCGGAAGTTCCCTCGCTGTGATGTAGAGTCTGCCCAACCTGAGAAGGAGCAGACGACATGAGGAAAAGCCGTTTCACCGAGGCGCAGATTATCGGGATGATCAGGGAACAGG